>NZ_JAGPXL010000099.1 GCF_018070565.1 Streptomyces sp. B93 | reverse complement strand
TTCCTTGGCTCTGGACTCCTCCCCCGCCTACCCGCCGCCCGGCCCCGGCCCGGTCCCGCAGCCGCCGCCCGGCCCCGGCCCGGGTCCCAGCCCCCTCCCGGGGCCCGACCCGTCGCCCATCCCGCCGGGCCCGGAACCGGTGCCCAACCCGGAACCGGGACCGCCGCTCACCTGACCGCCGTGGGGAAGGTCAGGCCGAGACCTCCGACCGGTCTCCGCCCCACAGCGTGTGGAAGGAGCCGTCGCGGTCGGTCCGCCGGTAGGTGTGCGCGCCGAAGAAGTCCCGCTGGCCCTGGGTGAGGGCGGCGGGCAGGCGCTCGGCGCGCAGGGCGTCGTAGTAGGCGAGGGCGGCCGAGAAGCCGGGAGCGGGGACGCCCTGGCGGGTCGCGGCGATGATGACCTCGCGCCAGTCGTCCTGCGCCGCCGCGATCTCCTGGGCGAACGTCTCGTCCGACAGCAGGCTCGGCAGGTCGGGGCGGGCGTCGTAGGCGGCGCGGATACGGTCCAGGAACGCCGCCCGGATGATGCAGCCGCCCCGCCAGATCGCGGAGACGGCGCCCAGGTCGATGTCCCAGTCGTACTCCTCGCTGCCCGCGGCGATCTCGTGGAAGCCCTGGGTGTAGGAGACGATCTTCGAGGCGTACAGGGCCTGCTCGACACGGTCCGCGAACGCCCCGGCCTCCGCCTCGCCCAGCGGCGCCGCCTTCGGGCCCGCCAGCCCGCGCGAGGCCTCGCGCAGCGCCGCGTGGCCGGAGAGGGAGCGGGCGAAGACCGCCTCCGCGATGCCGGACACCGGCACCCCGAGGTCCAGCGCGATCTGCACGGTCCAGCGGCCGGTGCCCTTCTGCTCGGCCTGGTCCACCACCACGTCCACGAACGGCTTGCCCGTCGCCGCGTCCACGTGGGACAGCACCTCGGCGGTGATCTCGATCAGGTAGGAGTCAAGGCGCCCCGTGTTCCAGGTGCGGAAGATCTCCGCGATCTGCGCGGGCTCGTACCCGGCGACGTCGCGCAGCAGCTGGTACGCCTCGCCGATCAGCTGCATGTCGGCGTACTCGATGCCGTTGTGGACCATCTTCACGAAGTGCCCGGCGCCGTCCGGACCCACGTGGGTGACACAGGGCGCCCCGTCCGCCGCCTTCGCGGAGATCTTCTCCAGCATGGGGCCCAGGGAGTCGTACGACTCCGTCGAGCCGCCCGGCATGATGCTCGGGCCGTGCAGCGCGCCCTCCTCGCCGCCGGAGATGCCGGTGCCGACGAAGTGGATGCCGCGCTCGCGCAGTTCGCGCTCCCGGCGCCGGGTGTCCGCGAAGTGCGCGTTGCCACCGTCGATGATCATGTCACCGGGCTCCAGGAGCGGGGCGAACTCCTCGATCACCGCGTCGGTGGGGTCACCGGCCTTGACCATGATCACCAGTCGGCGCGGGCGCTCCAGCGCGTCGACGAACTCCTTGGCCGTCTCGGCCGCGATGAACTCGCCCTCCTCACCGAACTCCTCAACGAGGGCGTGGGTGCGCGCCACCGTCCGGTTGTGCACCGCGACCGGGTAGCCGTTGCGGGCGAAATTGCGGGCGAGGTTGCGGCCCATGACCGCGAGACCCGTGACGCCGATCTGGGCTTTGCTGCTCATACCGCCTGCTCCTAGTGGATCCGTTCGTGCCGGGCGTACTGCCGTGTGCCGCCAGTATTGCCCTCCCGGCCATCCTGACGTGCCGGTACCCCGGCCGCATGTCCGGAGGCGCCGACGGACATCAGTACGCACGCCGATCGCCGAGGTCTCAGCGCGTGCCCGACCGTTCCGGCCAACCGCAGACGGATTTACGCCACTTGGAGTGACGGGAGGCCGAATTGCTCTCTTGTCGTGACCTGTTGAAGACGCATACTTTTGGGCCCTCCTGACGCTTGTCGAAGGGGCGTTTCCATGGCCGTACGCGGCCGGCACCGCCGGTATCAGCCGAACAGGATCAACCGGGCCTCACTCACCGTGACCGCGGGCGGCGCCGGGATAGCCCTCCCCCTCGTCGGCACCGGCAGCGCCCAGGCGGCCGACGTCGACACCTGGGACAAGGTCGCCGCGTGCGAGTCCTCCAACGACTGGGACATCAACACCGGCAACGGCTACTACGGCGGCCTCCAGTTCACCCAGTCCACCTGGGAGGCCTTCGGCGGCACCCAGTACGCGGCGCGCGCCGACCTGGCCACCAAGGACCAGCAGATCGCCGTGGCCGAGAAGGTGCTCGACGGACAGGGGCCCGGCGCCTGGCCGGTGTGCTCGACGCGGGCCGGACTCACCCGCGGCGGAGAGAGCCCCGACGTCAGCCCCGCCAAGGCGCCCTCGGCCAAGAAGTCCGGCAAGGCGAAGACCTCCGTCCAGGACGTCCAGCCGCAGACCACGCCGCAGTCCCGGGCCGGCAAGGCCGAGATGTACACGGTGGTGCGCGGCGACACCCTCTCCGGCATCGCCGACGAGCACCGCGTCCGCGGCGGCTGGCAGGGCCTGTACGCCGCCAACCGCGCGGCCATAGGGGCCGACCCCGACCTGATCCTGCCGGGCCAGCGGCTGCACCTGGACGCCAAGAGCGACGCCAAGAGCCACACCAAGAGCGACGCCAAGAAGGGCAAGCAGAGCAAGCAGGAGAGCACGAAGAAGACCGCCCCACGCAAGGAGACCCGCACCACCGAGCCCAAGACCACGTCCCGCTCCGAGGAGCGCGCGTCCCAGTCCCTGGTCGCCCCCGTCAGCGGCTCCCTGGGGACCCCGTACCGCGCGGCGGGCTCGTCCTGGTCGAAGGGCTACCACACCGGCGTCGACTTCCCCGTGCCCACCGGCACCTCTGTGAAGTCCGTCAAGGACGGCCAGGTGGTCAGCGCGGGCTGGGGCGGATCCTTCGGCTACCAGGTGGTCGTCCGGCACGGCGACGGCCGCTACACCCAGTACGCCCATCTGTCGGCGATCTCCGTGAAGACCGGGCAGCAGGTCGGCACCGGCCAGCGCATCGGCCGCGCGGGTTCCACCGGCAACAGCACGGGCCCGCATCTGCACTTCGAGGTGCGGACGGGGCCCGGTTTCGGTACGGACGTCGACCCGGTCGCCTATCTGCGGGCCGGGGGCGTCAGGATCTGACGCGGTCCCGGTGCCGGTCGAGGATCAGCACCGGGACGAACGGGGAGCCGTAGCCGGAGGGGTAGTACAGCGGCACCCGGCCGCTGTCCTCCGCGGGCGCCCGGTTCTCGTGGGCCGCCTCGGAGACCGGCCGGGGGACGAAGACCTCCCCGCGCAGCTGCTCCCGCAGCGCCGGGGCCAGCTCGTCGTCGGCCTCCGGTACCAGTTCGTCGTCGGTCTCCGCCGCGGGGGCGTCCTGCGGCGGCTCTGACAGTGCCTCCGGGTTCTGGATGCGCTCCGTCGTCAGCAGGATCAGCCCGCCCGCGGCCACCACGCCGCAGCTCAGCGCGAGAACGGTGCCGGTGGTGCCGTAGCGGAAGGTCTCGCCGAACATCGTGATGCCGACCGCGGCGGCGACGACCGGGTTCACCACGGTCAGCGTGGCCAGCGGAGCGGCGAGTCCGGCGCCCCGGTAGGCGGCCTGCGACAGCAGCAGTCCGGCGACCGCCAGCACCGCGATCGCGGCGAGCGAGGGCAGGTCGGCCACGCCGAGACCGCCGGTCCAGTCGACCGCGACCGTCTTGGTGAACACCGACGACATACCGAAGGCGATACCGGAGGCGGTGGCGAGCAGCATCGCGCGCACGGCGGGGTGCCGGTGCACCGCCCGGCCCGCGGCCATCAGCGTCACGACCACACCACCGGTCACCAGGAACACGGCCGCCTGCTGGGCGCCGCTCAGGGACAGGTTGTCGGAGGCGCCGACCAGGGAGAGCAGACCCGCGAGGCCCACCGTCGCCATGATCGCGCCCCGCCAGGCGGTCGCCCCGGCCCTGCGGCGCACGAACAGCGCCGCCATCGGCAGCGCGAACACGATCGTCAGCGCGCCCAGCGGCTGCACCAGACTGAGCGGGCCGTAGGCGAGCGCCGCCACGTGCAGCAGACCGCCGAGGCCGTTGAGCGCGACCGCCGCCCACCAGGCGGGGCGACGCAGCGGGGCGTACTCCTCGGCCGGGGGAGAGGTGTCCGCGACGCGCTCCTGCACGATCGCGCCGCCGGCGTACGCGACCGCGGACACCAGCGACAGCAGCACGGACAGCGCGAGGGCGCTCATGGGCGGCTCCTCAGCGTCAGGCGGGTGCGCTTCACCCGGCGCGGCGAACGGTCGGCTTCCATAGGCAACACAATGCCGTCCAGAACTGTTCCCGTCGTCGTCCCTGAGCAGGCAATGGGTCCTACTGCCGATGGAGTACGACCCCGCCCCCGTCATCCCCAGGTCGGGTGACACCGGCGCCGTACCCCCTGCCCTCGCCCCCTAAGGGACTTGGTACTACTGCTCTTCGTGGACCCCGAAGCCGAACTCGACCCGGAACTGCGCGCCCTGCGCCCCCTGGGCGCCTACTTCGTCCTAAGGACGGTCGCGGACCTGGCGCACGCCCCGCGCCCCGGTCCCGTGCCCCTCGCCGAGGCGTACGGCGCCACCACGTCGGATGTTTACCGGGATCGCCTCGGTTTCCGGGTGCGGAAGGTGGCCCGCGCGCTGTCGGCGCCCGAGGAGCGGATCGCCGCCTCGGTGGCCCAGCTCGGCCTCGCGGCCCGGTTGTGGTCGGTCGCGCTCGGCTCGGCCGCCGTGTACGGGCGGATCCCCGACCTCGGTCCCCGGCTGCTGGGCTGGGACCCGGACGCGAGCGCGCCCGACGACCTGTGGCTGACCGAGGTGCGCCCGCTGCCCGGCGACGCGGCCACCGTCGCCGCCGCCGTCCTCGACGCCCACCTGGAACCGCTGGCCGCCGCGGTGCGCTCCCGGCACCGGGTCGCCGCCGGGCTGCTGTGGGGCAACGCGGCCTCCGCGCTGACCGGCGCCGCCCGTCGGCTGGACCGCTGGGCGCGGGCCGAGGGGCGGCCGGACGTCGCCGCCCGTTCCGGCGCGCTGACCCGGCGGCTCCTCACCGACCCCCGCCTCGCCGGAACCGGCACCCTCACCGGCACCGCGTTCCGGCGCCGCAGCTGCTGCCTGTACTACCGGCTCCCCGGCGGCGGCCTGTGCGGCGACTGCTGCTTCACCCGCGCCCCGGCCGCGCGTTGATGGGCGTCCGCGTCCCGGCAGGGGGTTGTCGGGCGTCCGCGCCTCGGCCGCGGGTTGTCGGGCGTCCGCCTCCCGGCCGTGCGATGTCGGGCGTCCGCGCCTCGGCCGTGCGTTGACCGGTGCCCGCGCAGGGGCCGCGCGTTGAGGGCGCCTGCCCTCGCCGCGCCTTGACGGCGCACGCCCTCGGTCGCCCCGCGACCTCACCCCCGCCTCCCTGTGACCGTCATCAGCCCCCCCGCCTCCCTGTGACCGTCACCCGCCCCCGGCCGCCCCGGAACTTCACCCGCCCCGGCCGCCCCGTAACCGCCCCCCTCACTCGGCCGCCCGCCGACCGTCGCCCCCAC
>NZ_JAGPXL010000098.1 GCF_018070565.1 Streptomyces sp. B93 | reverse complement strand
CCCCCCACCCCACCCCGCCGCACCGCCTTCGCCGAGGGCGCAGACCGCCTCCGCGCAGCCGCCACCACCGAACCCGGCCGCCTCCGCATCATCGGCGCCGTCCTCGCCCTCCTCGTCATGGCCTTCGGCACCGTCACCGCCTGGCAGACCGCAACCCGGGCCACCGCCGCCGACGACGTCCTCAACAAGAGCCAGCCCCTCAGCTCCGCCGCCGCCGACATCTACCGCTCCCTCGCCGACGCCAACACCGCCGCCTCCAGCGGCTTCCTGGCCGGCGGCCAGGAGACCAAGGCCTCCAGGGACCGCTACGAGGAAGACATCCGCACGGCCGCCGCCAAACTCGTCACGGCCGCCAACAACAGCGACCCCGACTCCCCCGCCGCGGCCACCATCGCCAAGCTCAACCGCCTCCTCCCGGAGTACAAGGGGCTCATCGAACGCGCCCGCGCCAACAACCGCCAGGGCTACCCCCTCGGCGGCGCCTACCTGCGCTACGCGAACGACAAGATGCAGACGGACATGCTCCCGGCCGCGGAGGACCTCTACACCTCCGAGAACGAACGCCTGCGCGGCGACTACGACAGCGCCACCCCCTACCCCTGGGCCGCGATCGCCCTGGGCGTCCTCGCCCTGGCCGCCCTCGCCTGGACCCAGCACCGCAACTACCAGCGTACGAACCGCGTCCTGAACCACGGCCTCGTCGCCGCGACCGCCGCCACCACGGTCGTCCTGCTCTGGCTGGTGATCGCCCACACGGTGGCCCGCCAGAACCTCAACGACTCCTACGACCACGGCGTCCGCTCCCTCAACGTCCTGCACGACGCCCGCATCGCCTCCCTCAAGGCCCGCGCCAACGAGAATCTCACCCTGGTGAGCCGCGGCGCGGAGACCGTCGAGGTCGAACCGGGCGAGTTCGAGGACAAGTTCGACGTCGCGTTCAAGGCGTCGATGAAGGACCTGGCCACCCACCTCACCGCCGCCGACTACCTCGCCGACGACGCTTCCGGCGAGGCCCCCGTACGGTCGGCCACGGGCAACATGGAGGAGTGGCAGTCCCGCCACGAGGCCGCCCGCGGCGCGGACGACGCGGGCGACTACCAGGCCGCACTGAACAAGATCATCGGCTCGAACGCCGACAAGCCGACGCGTGAGTGCTTCGACAACGTCGACGCCAACCTGCGCACGGCACTGGCGCACGAGGAGAACGAGTTCAAGCAGTCCGCGTCCGACGGCCTGGACGCGATGACGGGTCTGACCGTCGGCGCGGCCGTCCTCGCGGTCCTGGGCGCGGCCGGCGCGGTGCTCGGCATCGGCCGCAGGCTTTCGGAGTACCGGTGAGAGGGGGCGTGAAAATGCACGCGAAACGCTTGCGGACCGGCCTGCGGGGCTGGGGCGGAGTGGGCGCGATGGCGGTCCTCTGCGCCCTGGCGACGCTGATCGTCCTGCTGCTGCCGCTGACCCAGCCACCCGTCGACGGCAGCACGGGCACCGGCGGCCAGGGAGTGGCCGAGGGCACCCAGGCGAAGGCCCCGGCGTGCGAGGACAACCCCCAGGATCTCAGCCTCTCCCCCTCCACGGCCGAGGGCCCGGCGATCGAGGCCATCAAGGAGCGCGGGCACCTCTCGGTCGGCGTGGACCAGAACAGCTACCGCTGGGGCTACCGCGACCCGAACAACACCGACGCGGACGTCCAGTTGGAGGGCTTCGACATCGACCTGGCCCGCCGTATCGCCCAGGAACTGCTGGGCGACCCGGACAAGATCAGGTTCAAGGCGATCCCGACCAACCAGCGCGTCCCCGCGATCCAGAGCGGCCAGGTCGACATGGTGGTCCGCACGATGACGATCACCTGCTCCCGCCTGGAGCAGGTCGACTTCTCGGCCCCGTACTTCGTCACCGGCCAGCAGGTGCTCGCTCCCAAGTCCTCCCCGATCAAGGGCTACGACGACTCGCTCGCCGACCAGCGGATCTGCTCGGCGGACGGTTCGACGGCGTACGAGAAGCTGGACGCGGACAAGAAGTCCGGTGAGCTGCCCGCCTCCGCGGACATCTCCCTCACCGTCCCCAACCAGCTCGACTGCCTGGTCCGTCTCCAACTGGGCGAGGTGGACGCGGTGGTGACGGACGGCGCGCTCGCGGCGAGCCAGGCGGCGCAGGACCCGACGGTGATGTTGAAGGGCGACACCTTCACCACGGAGTTCTACGGCGTGGCGATGAAGAAGGGCGCGGACGATCTGGTGCGCCGGGTCAACCGAATACTGGAGGACTACCGCGAGGACGGCGGCTGGAAGAGGTCGTACGACAACTGGCTCTCGGCGACGCTGGGTTCGAGGTCGGACTCGGCAACGCCACCGGTACCGCGCTACAGGTAGAGCCCCACCACCCACAACCCACCCCCAAACCCCCACCACAACCACGGGACACAACAGCGACGAGAGGTGATCGATGGGCGCGGGACCCACCGGGCCGGTACTGGACCGGGACGAGGTGGACCGTGCGCTGGCGCGGCTCGGCGCGGAGCACGAGGCCATCGAGACCTCGCTCCTCGCCCTCCAGGACCACGCGGGCCGCAGACTCCTGGAGGGCGCCGACCTGACGGGCGTCACCAAGGAGCGCTGGGCGTCCACGGAGGCGGCGATCACGCTGCTGTGGACGTACTTCGACGCCTACACGGACGCGCTGCGCTCGGCCCGCGACATCCGGGCCCGCCGCCGCTGGTCGAGCCGCGAGGACCTGGCGGAGCTGACCGAGCTGCTGCGCGGCGAGTCCGTCACGGTGGCGGGCAGCGCCACGGCGACGGCCGGCGCCCCCACGCTGCACGGCACGGGCAAGCTGAGTCACAGCTACTCCCTCACCACACTCGTCGACCATATGAACGAGCTGTACGCGACCTCGCTGGACATGGTCGTCGCGGCCGACGCGGTCTGGTCGGCGCTGCCCGCGCGGATCGATTTACTCGCCGCGGAACTCCAGCGCACCCGCCAGCTCGCGCACTCCGTGGGCGTACGCCCGGGCGAGCACCCGGCGGGCGACGACCTGGAGCGCATCACGCGCACGCTCACCTCGCTGCGCGAGCAGGTCGTCTCGGACCCGCTGGCGTTCTGGCGTCCCGCACAGGGCAGTTCGGCGCCGGGCGGCGGTCGGCCGGACACCACGGTGTACGACAGGGAGGCGCGGGCGCTGGAGGAGGTCCGCCGGGAGATCGACGCCGTACTGGAGGTCCGTAAGGACGCGGAGCAGCGGCTGATCAAACTGCGGGACGTGCTCTCACGGGCGGACCGCACGCTCGCCGAGGCCCGTACCGCCCGCGGCGAGGTCCTGGCGAAGATCGCGGCGACGGAGGTCCCGGTGGTCAGCGGCCCGCCCACGGCCCTCCAGGAACAGCTGGCGACGGCGGCGGAGTACCGGCGCCAGGGCCAGTGGCACCGCCTGTCCCCGCTCCTGGAGTCCCTGGAGCGCAAGGCGGAGGACGAACTGCTGCGCGCCCGCGAGTCGTTGACCGCGGTGACCGCGCCCCTGGCGGTCCGCGCCGAGCTGCGCGGACGGCTGGACGCGTACAAGGCGAAGGTCGCCCGGCACGGCCTGGCGGAGGACCCGATGCTGGTGGAACGGTACGAGAAGGCGCGCCGCATGCTGTGGAGCGCGCCCTGCGACCTGCGGGTGGCCGAGGAGGCGGTGCTGCGCTACCAGCACGCGGCGGCGGAACTCCTCAGCGGCCCACGGGACCGAAGGTGACCGGGACATGAGCTACAGGACCGTGGCATGAGCGACAGGACGGGGCGCACGAGCGAGAAGGGGGACGCGGCGTCATGAGTCAGGCACCCATGGGTCAGGATCAGGGCCAGAGCCAGAGCCAGGCACAACAGACCTGCCAGCGGCCGGGCTGCGAGGGTTCGTACGAGGACGTCGGCGGCGGCGAGCTGTACTGCGACACCTGCGGCCTCGCCCCGGTCGTGTCCCCGATGGGCGAGGTCGGCTCACCCCCGACGGGCATCACGGGCGGCGGCCGGGCCTCGGCCGGCTCCCGCAACAGCTCCGGCAACGGCTCCCGCAGCAGCTCCCGCACGAGTTCCCGTACGTCCTCCCGTACGTCCTCCCAGTCGTCGAAGTCACGCCGCTCGGTCTCGGGCAGGCTGTCGCGCTCGCTGTCGGGCGGGCCGACCGGCCGTTCGGTGTCGGTGCGCAGCTCGGGCTCCACGGCGGCCTCCTCGTCGAGGGGCCGGCTGGGGGCCGGTCTGGTGCAGGTCCCGCAGGTGCCGAGGCCGGACCCGCGGGAGATGGTGCTGGAGAACCCGATGGTGCCGGAGCGCAAGCGGTTCTGCTCGCGCTCGGACTGCGGGGCGCCGGTGGGCCGCGCGAGAGGTGACCGCCCGGGCCGTACGGAGGGCTTCTGCACGAAGTGCGGCCACCCGTACTCCTTCGTCCCGAAGCTGAAGGCGGGCGATGTCGTCCACGGCCAGTACGAGGTCGCGGGCTGTCTGGCGCACGGCGGGCTGGGCTGGATCTACCTGGCCGTGGACCGCGCGGTCTCCGACCGGTGGGTGGTCCTCAAGGGCCTGCTGGACACCGGCGACCAGGACGCGATGGCCGCGGCGATCTCCGAGCGGCGTTTCCTCGCGGAGATCGAGCACGCGAACATCGTGCGGATCTACAACTTCGTGGAGCACCTGGACCAGCGCACCGGCTCCCTGGACGGCTACATCGTCATGGAGTACGTCGGCGGCAAGTCGCTCAAGGAGATCGCCAACGCCCGCCGCACCGCGGGGGGCCGACGCGACCCGCTTGCGGTGGAGCAGGCCTGCGCGTACGGCATCGAGGCGCTGGAGGCGCTGGACCACCTGCACAGCCGTAACCTGCTCTACTGCGACTTCAAGGTCGACAACGCCATCCAGACCGAGGACCAGCTCAAGCTGATCGACATGGGCGCGGTGCGCCGGATGGACGACGACGAGTCGGCGATCTACGGCACGGTCGGCTACCAGGCCCCGGAGGTCGCCGAGGTGGGCCCGTCGGTGGCGTCGGACCTGTACACGGTGGCCCGCACCCTGGCCGTGCTCACCTTCGACTTCCAGGGCTACACCACGGTCTTCGTGGATTCCCTTCCCGACCCGGACAGCATCGAGGTCTTCCGCCAGTACGAATCCTTCTACCGTCTCCTGGTCCGCGCCACCGACCCGGACCCGGCCCGCAGGTTCGCCTCGGCACAGGAGATGGCCGAGCAGCTGACGGGCGTCCTGCGCGAGGTGGTGTCACTCCAGACGGGCCGGGCCCGCCCGGCGCTGTCGACGCTGTTCGGCCCCGAACTGCGGGTGCCGGACACGGAGTTGTTCCCCCGCCTGGAGGGCGAGGTCTCCCGCCTGGGCGCCCGCCGCCCCCGCCGCGACACCACCCCGGCACTCCCGGCAGGCGGCACCACGCCCACCCCTCCCAGCGCCACGCCCACTGCCCCCAGCACCCTGGTCAAGCCGGTCGGCACCCGCACCGCCGCCCTGGCCCTCCCCGTCCCCCGCGTGGACCCCGCCGACCCCAACGCTGGCTTCCTGGCGGGCCTGATGGCCACCGCCCCCACCGAACTGCTCGGCGCCCTCGCCGCGGCTCCGGCCCCGTCGGTCGAGACCCGGCTGCGGCAGCTCCGGGCCTGGCTGGAGAACGGCGACTCGGCGCCCGCGCTGACCGCCCTCGACCGGCTGGAGGACGAGCATCCGGACGACTGGCGGGTCGTCTGGTACCGCGGCGTGGCCGCGCTGGTGACCGGCGACGAGGAGGGCGCCGCGCTGGCCTTCGACGCGATCTACGACGCCTTCCCCGGCGAGATCGCGCCCAAGCTCGCGCTCGGCCTGTGCGCGGAGGTGCTGGGCCAGCTGGACAACGCCGCCGAGTACTACCGCCTGGTGTGGACGACCGACCCGAGCCAGGTGAGCGCCGCGTTCGGCCTGGCGCGCGTGCGGTTGGCGACGGGCGACCGGCGCGGCGCCGTACACACCCTGGAGTCGGTTCCGGAAAGCTCCATCCACTACGTCGCCGCCCGGGTGGCGGCGGTGCGGGCGCGGCTGCGGCAGCGCACGGAGGTCACCGGCGCCGTACCCTTCATGGACGATCTGACCGCGGCCGCCGAGCAGGTCGAGGCGCTGGAGGCGTACGGTCTTGACCCGACGCGGCGCGAGCAGTTGGCCACAGAGGTGCTCGGCTGCGCGCTGGACTGGATACTCTCCGGTAGCCAGGGTTCCGTCCCGCCCCAGGCCGCCGGGGGACGGACGCTGCTCGGCAGCGGCCTGGACGAACGGGGCCTCAGGTTCGGCCTGGAGCGTTCGTACCGCACGCTGGCCCGGCTGGCCCGGGGCGGCGAGGAGAGGATCGACCTGGTGGAACGTGCCAATCGTTACCGCCCCCGGACATGGGTGTAGTTGATGTCGCAGATGCCCCAGCAGGGCGCCCTGTCGAGGTGCCCGAGCTGCGCGGAGCCGCTCGAGTCGGGTGACCGTTTCTGCGGAGCGTGCGGGTACGACCTGTCCGCCGTACCGCCGCTGCCGGACGACAACCCGACGCTGACCATGCACAACGGCTCGGCCCCGAACGCCCCCGAGTCCACCCCGGAGTGGCCCGGCGCCCCGGCCCCGGTCGGCACCGGCATCCCACCGCAGGCCCCCCCCCCCGCCCCCCCCCCGCCACCCCCCCCGCCCCCGCCCCCCCCCCCCCCCCCGCCCCCCCCCCCCCCC
>NZ_JAGPXL010000097.1 GCF_018070565.1 Streptomyces sp. B93 | reverse complement strand
GTGGGGTGGGGGGCGGGGGCAGCAGGGTCAGGCGCAGGGGGGCGGGGCGGTGCAGGTCGAAGCCGCGTAGCCGGTCGTGTTCGAGGAGGGTGTCCCAGTCGCCGTCGGTGCGGGTGCGGCGGGTGATCTCGGGTGCGGCGTGCGGGTGCACCGTCAGGCGCACCTCGCCGGTGGTGGGGGTGAAGGCGGTGCGCAGGATCGTTTCGCGGTCGCAGACGCACTGCCAGGCGGCGGTGAAGCGGGGCAGGTCCAGGGGGCCGTGCCAGTCCCACACCAGTTGTTCGATGTGGCGGCCGGTGCCGGGGTGTGCCTGGCTGCTGCGGTAGAGGGCCGCCTGCTGGGGGGTGGCCTCACGCACGGGGGTGAGGGGGGCGGGGGCGGCGGCCAGTTCCTCCAGCAGGCCGCGCAGGTGCTGGGTGAGGGCGGCGGCCTCGGCGTCGGTGAGGGCTCCGTCGTGGCCGCTGGTCCAGTCCAGGCCGAGGTGCAGGCGGCCGCCGGTGAGGGCCGCGTGCACCTGGAGCGGGTGGGCCGTGGAGCGGGGCGGGTTCCCGGTCAGCGGCCGGGCCGGGACGGAGGGGCTCTGCCCGGGCGGGTGCAGGGTCAGGCAGGCGCGGGCGGGCGGCAGGGCGCGCAGGGTGCGGCGCAAGCCCGGGTCGGGGCTGAACTCCCGGCAGGCGCCAAAACCCTGCCCGTCGGCGCGTCCCGCGCTGGCGGCCAGCGCCGCTGCCAGCGCGCTCAGCTGGGCCAGCGCGGTGGGCGCGGGCGGCACGGCGAGGTGGACGGGGTAGCGGTCGGCCAGGCGGCCCACCTGGCGGCGCAGGTGCGGGCGGTGGGTGCGCGGGTCGCTGCGGATGTCGAAGCTGACCTCGTCGGTGTTCTGCCAGCGGGCCAGGGCGAGTGCGAACACGCCCGTCAGGACCTGCGTGGGGGGCAGGGCCAGACGGCGGGCCAGGGTGCGGGTGATCTGCCGGGTGGTGTCCTGCCCGAGGGTGAACCGGGCGTGCCGCAGCTGTCCCGCCTGCGCGGCGGGAGCGGCCTGGAGGTGCCCCGCGGCCGCGAGCACAGGAGCCGAAACGCAAGCGGCGGCGCCGACCGGGGCGGGAGCGGGGGTGGCCAGGGGGCGGGCGTGCCGGTGCAGGGCCCTGGGTGCGACGGGGGCGGGGGGGCCGGGGGGCGGCGGCGGTGGCGGTGGTGCGGGTGGTGTCAGTGTGAGTGTGGGTGGTGCGGGTGTGGGTGGTGCGTTCGGCGACCAGGCTCCAGTGCCGGGCCTCCACGGGATCGCAGGCCAGGTGCCGCAGTTCGGCGATCCAGCGGTCCAGGCCGTCACCGGCGGACGCGGGCCCCTCGGCAGGCTCGGCGGACGCGGCAGCCTGGGCGGAGGCGGCAGCCCCGGCCAGGGCGGTGGCCTGGGCGGGGGCGGCCTGGGCGGGGGTGGTGGCCTGGGCGGGGGTGGTGGTGTGGTGGGTCAGGGCGGTGGTGAGGTCGTGCCGCAGGATGTGCCAGGAGGCGGCGTCGACGGCGAGTTCGTGGGCGACCAGGGCGATCCGGTCACCGCGCTCGGCCCGGTCCGGGCGGCGGTCACGGGCCAGCAGCAGCCGCAGCTGGATGCCGGTGCGGGCGTCGAGGGTGCGTCCGGTCGCCTCCAGCAGGGCGGTGAAGGCGGCTTCGTCGGTGAACTCCCCCACCACCAGCGGGTCCAGGCCGGCAGCGGGTGCGGGGCCGGGGTGCCAGCCGTGCAGGGGGTGCAGGCGGAAGCGCAGCTGGGGGTGGGCGGTCAGGACGGTGTGCAGGGCGGCGCGCAGGCTGTCCTGGTCCCAGGGGGTGGCGGGCTGGATGAGCATCGCCTGGAAGCGGTGGGGGATGCCGTGGGCGAGGGCCGCGCGCTGAGCGGGCGTCAACGGCCGCCCCGGGCCCGTGGGGTGGGTGAGGCGGTGGGGGTGGGGTGCGGTGAGCCGGTCGGCGAGACGGCCCGCGAGACGGCCGGTGACGGCGGCGGCGGGCGCGGTCTGCGGGGCGTACAGGCGCAGGGTGTGGCGGTCGGGGCCGTGGCGCAGCAGCCGGTGTTCCAGGGCGGGCCCGGCGGGGTCGTCGGCGGTGACCTGGCCGATGAGGTGTTCCAGGCGGGTGGTGTCGAGGGGGCCGCGCAGGTGCAGGTCCCAGGGTGCGAAGGGGGCGGCGGGGCCGGGGGCGACGAGGACGGACAGCGGTGTGTGCGGGAGAGGGTGACCGGTCATGGTGTGCGGGTGCGGCGGGCGCGCGGGGCGCGGCGCCGTCAGCCCTGATGCCTCCTTTCGCGGGCGCGGGGCGTACACGTAGCAGGGGTGCGGGATCGTACTCCCGTTGCGGGGGGCGGGTGCAGCAGGGTGCGCCGGGTACGGCCGAAAGCCGCCCGGGAAAGCGCGGGGCGGGGCGGGCGGGTTGTGTGCTCGCCGGTCCGGGCGGCGGTGGCCGGTGGCACGTACAGGCACGGTAGGGGCCGTACGGGGACAAGGGCCGTTTTTCCGAGTGGATCTGAAGCGGGGTCCGAGCAGGGTTGGAGGCGGGCCCGCGGGGCGCACTCATGCCTCGCGCCCCCGCGGCACCAGCCCCCTTGGGGCGGGGGCGGGGCTGGCCGCGGGGGCGCGAGAAGAAGGTGTGGGGGTGAGGGGGTGAGGGGGGTGAGGGGGTGCCGGGTGGGTCAGAGCATGCGGACGGCGGTTTCGGCGTGCTGTTTGGCCGCGGCGAGCAGGGCGGTGCTGGTGCGGGACAGGGCGGTGCGCACCCGGCGGCGGGTGCCGGCCAGAGCGGAACCGGAGCCGGAACGGGTGGGGTGGGGGCCGGTGGCGGGGTGTTCCTCGCGCAGGACGACGCTCTGCCAGCAGGTGAGGGTGACGCCGGTGGCGTCGGGGGTGACGGACCATTCGCCGATGTGGGCGGCCAGGTGCGGGGCGCAGGTGGTCTGTTTGAAGACGATCCGGCCGGCGTGGGGGAAGCAGATCCGTACCGATTCGGTGGTGTGCAGGCCGTCCTGGGCCAGGGTCTTGAGGGTCAGGCGCTGCACGCCGGGGGTGTCCTCGCTCAGGGTGGCGTGGGCGAGGTGGGGCAGGAGGGCGGGCCAGTGGCCGGCGCGGTAGAGGAGGTCGTAGGCGAGTTCGGCGGGGCCGTTGATGCGCAGGGAGTCCTCGAAGGTGAGGACGAGGTCGTCCAGGCGGCTGAAGTGTTCGGAGAATTTCTTCAGGTCGGCGGCGCTGCGGAGCCATTCGTCCAGGGCGGGCAGGGCGGCGTTGGGGGTGGGCTGGAGTTCCAGGGCGGTGTCGTGGGGGCCCAGGGGGCGCAGGCTGACCACGCCGTTGAGGGGGGCGGGCAGCAGGGCGGGGCGTTCCTGCTGGAACTCGATGCGGTGTGTGACGGGGTCCAGGTGGCGGCGGGTGGTCCAGGATTTCAGCTGCCCGTCCATCAGGCACCACATCCGCAGGCGTTCGTGTTCGCCGTCGTAGGCCAGGCGCTCGACGTGGACACTGGGGGAGAAGTACAGCGGCATCTTGGCTGTGTCGGCCAGCACGGCGTAGACCACGCCGGCGGGGGCGGCCACCCGGATGCGGTGTGCCGCGGTGCCGGAACGCTCACCAGACATCTGAACACCTCGTTTCGTCACAGTGCGCCGGCCGGAGAAGGGAAGGGGCGCGTCACACCCGCCCGGGGGGGCGGCTCGGGCGTGCGGGGCAGGCCCGGGGCGGGGTGGCGGCGGCCTGGGTGTCAGCCGGCGGGCGCGGGCTCCTGGGCCAGTCGGCGGGCGACGCGGCAGGCCCGGCCCAGGAGCCGGGGCAGTTGCCGGCCGCCGCGTACGAAGAAGTGGTGGCCGGGGACGGTGCGCTGCCAGCGGGGTCCCTTCGTCCACGCGTGCCAGCCGTCGGCCGCCGCGGGCGGGGCGAGCGGGTTGCTCTGGGAGGCGACGACGAGCAGGGGGGTGGTCAGCGGGCCGGTGCTGAGCGGGCGGCGGGCGGCTTCGTGCAGGGACCGGGCCAGTTCCAGGTCGGCGCGCAGCACGGGCAGCATGGCGCGCAGGAAGACGCCCTCGTCGCTGGCGGGCGGGATGTGCCCGCCGAGCTGGTGCAGCAGGTCGTGGTCGCTGATGTGCCCGCCGGGTGGGGTGGGGGGTGCGCAGGCGCCGACGGCGAGGAGACAGGGGCCGGGCAGGCGCGCCTCGGTGAGGGCCTGGGCCACGGTCAGCGCGATGACCGCGCCCAGGCCGTGCCCGTACATGGCGTAGGGGGCGGCACCGGTGGGGGTGACCTGGGGCAGCGTCGCGTTCAGGAGTGCCTGCCGGGTGGCCGGTGCCGGCCCGGTGGGCCATGCGGTGGCGGCGGGCAGGCGTACGGGGACGGGTTCGACGCCGGGGCCGGTGTGTGCGGCCCAGCCGTCGAAGACGGACACGCCGTTTCCGGAGTGCGCGAAACAGTACAGCCGCACGGGCGGTTCGTCCGACATGGCCTCCTCCTTCGCGTCCCCGCCCCCTTCGTTTCCTGCGCATGTCATGCCACAAAGGGGCAGGGTTCGAGGATCACCGGCCGGCCTCGAATCACACTCGAGACCGGGCCGAGGCCAGCCACACCCGCCCGCACCCCGCCCGCACCGGGATACCGGCCGCGCTCGGGGGTCGGCGGGCCGGGACGGCCCACCGTCCGGGCGGGCGGGCTGACAGGCGGCCCGGGGAGCCGGGGAGCCGGGGAGCCGGGCGGCCGAGGGGCCAGGCGGCCGGGATGGCCGGGGGGCCGGGCGGCCGGGATGGCCGGGGGGCCGGGATGGCCAGGGTGCACACGGCCGCGCTGGCGGCGGGGTGAGTGCGGGGCACGGGCAGCAAGGCGAAGCGGGACGGAGGGACGGGCGGGCGCGGCGGACGGCAGAGCGGGGCATGGGGGCGAGGGTGGCGTCCCGCCGAGTGGTGTAGCCATCCGGACCCGCCGGTCCGGATGGCCTGTGGTCGGTCCGGCCCGGCTGGAGCCCCGCGCTGCGGGGCGAGCCGGTCAGGGCGGCGGGGCCGCCCCGGCGCACAGGGGCGGGCTGTTCACGGCCGCAGGCGGTCCGGCCGCGATGGCCGAGGGGCAGGTGTCCGCGGGAGACCCGCAAGGACTGCGGGCGGAGCGCTGAGGGTGCGTGAGGGGCTCAGGTGCGGGCGGGGCGGGGGCGGGTGGGGGCTGCCCGCAGCCGTGGTGCCGGGCGGCTGCGAACGGCCAGCGCACCCACGGGTGACGGCCACTCCCCCGGCCCGGCCCGGACAGGGCCCCCTGTGGCGGGGCGGGAGAAGACCGCCGGGTGCGGGATAGGCGGCCACCCCGACACTCTTGGTCTCTGGTCTCCTACGGGAGGTCGTGCACCGGCATGCCCGCGTCCGGCCGGGCGGCGCGCCCGGGCCCGCCCCTGGTGGGTGCCGGGCACGGGCACAGCGGACACGCCCGTGCCCGGCAGGGGCCCGGGGGGCGTGTACGGGGCCCCTCTCCCCTTCCGTTCGGCGGCGGTGACTTGCAGGCCGCCTCCCTCCGGCGGGCTGGGCCACCCGGTAACCGGTGCCGGACGGTGCGCCCCCGGGCCGCACTGCGCGGGCCGGGGGACAGCATCCGGCGCTCTGGCACGGCCCGGCCGCGCCGGGACACCGGGCCGGACGGCACGCCGGGCGACAGAGGGCACCGGGCCGGACGGTGCGCCAGGCGAGCGAGGGCACCGGGCGAGAGACGGCGCCGGGTGAGAGAGGGCTGGGGCGTCCCGGGCGGGCCGCCGGACACGGCGGCCCGCGACGGGGACCAGGCCAGACAGGGCACGCCGGGCCGGGGGGTGCCGGGCCGGGGGCCGGGGGTCTAGGCGGCGTAGCGGTCGAAGGTGGAGCCGCGGCGCGGTCCGGCCATCACGTCGAGAGCGGGGTCGACGGAGAGCATGGCCTGGTGCAGGCGCTGCAACTGCGGTGAGGGTTCCACACCGAGTTCCTCGATCAGTCCCTCGCGCAGCTTGCGGTACACATCCAGGGCCGAGGCCTGCCGCCCGGACCGGTACAGCGCCACCATCGCCTGCGCGTGCAGGCCCTCGTGCTGGGGGTGACGGGCGATCAGGTCGGTGAGTTCGGCGATGAGTTCGGCGTGCCGGCCCAGCCGCAGATCGGCGTCGATACGCCGCTCGGTGGTCACCAGCTTCGACTCCTCCAGCCGGGTGACCTCGATCCCCAGGACCGGGCCGAGGCGTACGTCCACCAGGGCCGGTCCCTGCCACAGGGCCAGCGCCTGCCGGAAACTGCGGGCGGCCCGCTCGTCGTCGCCCTCGTCGAAGGCTTCCTGCCCCTCGGCGGCCAGCCGCTCGTAGGTGTGCACGTCCACCGACTCCGGCGGGATCTGCAGCAGATAGCCGCCGTGCCGGGTCGCCAGCACGTTCTTCGCCGCGCCCGGGGCGCCGGGCCCCATCGCGGTGCCCAGGCAGCGGCGCAGCTGCATGATGTAGGTCTGCAAGGTCGTCATCGCGCTCTGCGGCAGATCCGTTCCCCAGATCTCCTCCATCAGCGTCGACACCGGCACGACACGGCCCGGGTACAGGGCGAGCAGGGCGAGAACCTGCCGGGGTTTACCCGCGGTGGGGACGATCGAGTCCCCGTTCACGGCGGCACACAGCGGACCCAAGACCTGAATCTCCATGGTTCCCTCCGTTCGTCGTCGGACACTCCCGATGGCGGAAAGTCGTCGGCGGAGTCGCACGTTATCCGAACCCGACCGGAGGCATCGGTTCCTTCAGCGGCATTTGAGTAATCCTCAAAGACCGGACAGCGGGCCAGCGGGAATTCGAGAAACACCGAAGGAACCCCTGAGGAATTGGCCGAAAATATCACGCCCCCGACCAGAAAAGCCTCCTGCCCACCCCCCATCCCCGCAGCCCGGTACACTACGCACCCCCACCCCACCCACCAGCCCCCCCCAC
>NZ_JAGPXL010000096.1 GCF_018070565.1 Streptomyces sp. B93 | reverse complement strand
CCGATAGCCGCCAAGCCCATCCCGGCGTGCCGCCACCCGCCTGACGCGCAACCGCCCACCGGGCCGCCACCCGCTGAACCCGCCCGGCGTGCAGGCGAGACGCCGACGCGCCCCCTCAACCCCGGCCCGCCACGCAGCCCACCCGCATGGCCAACACGGCCTGGCCCCCCGTCTTTCCGGGCCGTCCGCTCGCTTCTCACCCGGGCTGGAGCGGGCCGGGGTCAAGGGGCGGCCGCAGGCCGATCGGCGCAGCCGACGCGGAGCGTAGCGGAGCGCCCTTGAGGCCGGGTCGCGGAAGCACGACACTGGCAAAGAAGCGGGCGGCCCCAACGGTAAGCAAGTCAGTGGGCCTTCAGTCAGCGCCGCTCCGTGCCCTCAGTTCCGCCTTCAGTACCTTGCCGCTGGCGTTTCGGGGGAGGTGGCGTACGAATTCCACCTCTCGGGGGACCTTGTAGTTGGCCATTTCCCGGCGGGACCAGGCGATCAGGTCGTCGGCGGTGAGGGTGGAGTGGGGGGCGCGGACGGTGTAGGCCTTGGGGACCTCGCCGAGGCGGGGGTCGGGGATGCCGATCACCGCGGCCTCCGTCACGTCCGGGTGGGTGCACAGGACCTGTTCGATCTCGGCGGGGTAGGCGTTGAAGCCGCCGACGATGAACATGTCCTTGATGCGGTCGGTGATGCGCAGGCGCCCGGTGTCATCCAGGACGCCGACGTCGCCGGTGTGGAGCCAGCCGTCGGGGCCGAGGACCTCGGCGGTGGACGACTGGTCCTCGTAGTAGCCGCGCATGACGTTGAAGCCTCGGACGAGGATCTCGCCCGGTTGGCCGGGGGGCAGGGGCTTGCCGTCCGTGCCTACGACCTTGATTTCCGTGCCGGGGATCGGGGGGCCGGACGTTGAGGCGATGGCCGTTGGGGCGTCGCCTCGGCGGCACATCGTGACGATGCCGGTTGTTTCGGAGAGGCCGTAGGCGGTGAGGACGGTGGCCACGCCGAGTTCGTGCCGTAGGCGTTCCACCAGGCTGAGGGGGACGACCGCCGCGCCGGTGACCATGAGGCGGAGGGAGCGCAGGTCGTGGGACGTGCGGGTGGGGTGGTCGAGGAGGGACTGGAGGAGGGTGGGAGGGCCGGGGAGGACCGTGACGGCCTCGGAGGCGATGTTGGCCAGGACCGTGTCGACGTTGAACACCGGCTGGGGGATCATCGTCGCGCCCCGGGTCAGGCAGGCCAGGACGCCCGCCTTGTAGCCGAAGGTGTGGAAGAAGGGGTTGACGATCAGGTAGCGGTCGCCGTGGCGCAGGCCCGCCAGGTCGGACCAGGTGTCGAAGGCCCGGAGGGTCTGGGCGTGGGTGATCATCGCGCCCTTGGGGCGGCCGGTGGTGCCCGAGGTGAAGGTGATGTCCGACAGGGCGTCGCCGGTCACGCCGGCCGTCCGGGCCCGCACCTCGGGGGTGCTGACGGCCTCGCCGCCGGCCAGGAAGTCCTTCCAGGTGGCGTACTCGGGTGGGGCGTCGTCGGAGAGGACCACGACCTGGCGGAGGGAGGGGAGGCCCTGCGACGACGTTGCCCGGCGCAGGGCCGCGACGTAGGAGGTGCCCAGGAAGGTGCCCGTGACGAAGAGCAGGCGGGTGCGGCTTCTGCGGAGGATGTCAGCGGCCTCGGCGCCCTTGAAGCGGGTGTTGAGGGGGACGAGTACGGCGCCCGCCGACACCGCGCCCAGGGCCGCGACGATCCAGTCCAGGGAGTTCGGGGCCCAGACCGCCACCCGGTCGCCGGGGGTGACGCCGTGGGCCATGCAGGCGGCCGTGGCTCGGTCGACGCGGGCGCCCAGTTCGGCGTAGGTGATGCGGGTGCGGCCGTCCACGACCGCCTCGGTGTCGGCGTACCGTTCGGCGGCCGAGTGGATCAGCTCCGGGATGGTGTTCCAGGTGCCCGGTGTCCCCCGGCCCTCGTCGATGTCCTCGCCGCGCTCCGCCTCCATCGGGCATCGCCTCCTCCGACGCATAGCTGACTGACCGTCAGATTAGCTGTAATCTGACGGTGTGTCAGCCGCCTGGTTCCCGTCCGCGGAGGTGCCCGTCATGCCCGGTCTCAAGGACGCCACCGCCATCGTCGGCATCGGGCAGACCCCCTTCGCCCGCCGCCTCGACGACGACGAACGCACCCTCGCCTGCCGTGCCGTCCTCGCCGCCCTCGACGACGCCGGGATCGCGCCCGGCGAGGTCGACGCGCTCGCCTCGTACACCATGGAGGAGACGGACGAGGTGGAGCTGGCCAAGGCGGTCGGGTTCGGGGACCTCACCTGCTTCGGCCGCGTCCCCTACGGGGGCGGCGGTTCCTGCGCCACCGTCGCACATCTCGCCGCCGCGATCGCCGCCGGGCAGGCCACGGTCGGGGTCGCCTGGCGGTCCCGGAAGCGGGGCAGCGGGCCACGGCCCTGGACGAACACCGCCGTCCAGCTCCCCACGCCCGCCCAGTGGACCCGGCCGTTCGGGCTGCTCAGGCCCGTCGACGAGATAGCCGTACTGGCCCGCCGATACCTGCACGAGTACGGCGCCACCCGCGACCACCTCTTCAACATCGCCCTCGCCTGCCGCAACCGGGCCAACCAGAACCCCGCCGCGATCATGTACGACCGTCCCCTCACCCGCGAGATGTACATGACCTCCCGGTGGATCAGCGAGCCCCTCTGCCTCTACGACAACTGCCTGGAGACGGACGGGGCGTTGGCCTGTGTCGTCGTGTCCCGGGAGCGGGCGCGTGACTGCCGTCGGCCGGCCGTGTACGTGCACTCCGCCGCCCAGGGGCTGCCCGCCCAGCATCACGGCATGGTCAACTACTGGAACGACGATCCCCTCACCGGGCCCGCCTGGACCGCCGCCCGGCATCTGTGGAAGCACTCCGACCTCACCCCGCAGGACGTGGACGTCGCCCAGATCTACGACGCCTTCACCCCGCTCGTCCTGCTCTCCCTGGAGGGGTACGGCTTCTGCGGGCGCGGGGAGGGCGGGGCCTTCACGGAAGGGGGCGCCCTGGAGACCGGAGGGCGGCTGCCCCTCAACACCGGGGGCGGAGGGCTCTCCGAGGCCTACGTCCATGGGTTCAACCTCATCAACGAAGGGGTCAAACAGCTCCGCGGCACCAGCACCGCCCAGGTCCCGGGCGCCGCCACCTGCCTCGTCACCGCGGGGGAAGGCGTCCCCACCTCGGCCCTGCTGCTCAGGAAATGAGGGAGGTTCTCATGCTTGAGCCCGTCGTCGACCGGGACGGCGCCCCCTTCTGGCGCTACGCCGCCCAGGGTGAGCTGCGCGTCCAGGCCTGCGCCGACTGCCACGAACTCCGGTTCCCGCCCCGGCCCTGCTGTCCCCACTGCCAGTCCTTCGGCACCGAGTGGCGTGCCGTCGGCGGGCTGGGGCGGGTCTGGTCGTACGCCGTTCCGCATCCGCCGCTGCTTCCCGGGTACGCGGAGCTGGCGCCGTACGTCGTGATCGTGGTGGCGCTGGAGGAGGCGCCGCGGATCCGGGTGGTGGGGAATCTGGTCGCCGCCCCGGGGGCGCCGATCAACTCGCTCGCCCCCGAGCGGGTGCGGATCGGGGCCCGGGTCCGGGCCGTGTTCCCGGAGGGCGGGCTTCCGCAGTGGGTTCTGGAGCGGGCGTCATGAGTCTCGGGGTCAGGGTCGACAAGGGGTCCGGGGTCGCGGTCGTCACCCTGGACCGGCCCGGGCGGCTGAACGCCCTCGATCTGGCCATGGCCGGCGAACTTGCCGACGCCTGGCGGGAGTTCCGGCACGACGACGCCGTGCGGGCCGTCGTGCTCACCGGGGCCGGGGAGCGGGCGTTCTGTTCGGGGATCGACCGGGACGTGGTCGTGCCGCAGCCCTCGTCACCGTACATGGTGGACGATCCGCTGCTCGGGGTCGGGCCGAAGGCGAACGGGCTGTGGAAGCCGGTCGTGGCGGCGGTGTGCGGGGTCGCCTGCGGCGGGGCCTTCTATCTGCTCGGGGAGTGCGAGTTCCTCGTCGCCGATCCGACGGCCTGCTTCTTCGACCCGCACACCACCTACGGGATGGTCAGCGCATACGAGTCGATGCTGATGGCGGCGCGGATGCCGTACGGGGAGGTGGCCCGGATGGCGCTGATGGGGGCCGCCGAGCGGATCGGGGCGCGGCGTGCGCTGGAGATCGGGCTGGTGTCGGAAGTGACGGAGCCGGGTGGGGCGTTGGACGCGGCCGTGGCGCGGGCGACGGTGATCGCCGGGTATCCGCGCGCCGCCGTCGAGGGCACCGTGCGGGCCCTGTGGGCGTCCCGGGAGGCGTCGCTGGCCGCGCTGTTCGCGCAGGCGCCGCACCTGGTCGCGCTCGGCAACGCGCCGGCCGGGCGGCAGGCGGAGTTGTTCGGGGGGCGGCGGCGCGGGGAGTTCCGTACGCGGTGAGTGTGTGCGGGAAACGCCTGGTATTACTGGGGCATGCAGGAAGAGACCGCGCGGTCGGCGATCGACACGTTCATCTCCGCGTTCAACGCCTCGGACGACAGCTATGTGACCGCCCTGCTCTCCCAGGCCCTGACCTCGGACGTGGTCTTCTGGGGGCCGCTCGGGCGCAGTGAGGGCATCGAGGCGGTCGAGCGGTTCGTGCTGGACATCCGGCGCCACCCGGCGGGGACGGGCACGATGGTGCGCTGCTCGGCGGTGGACATGCCCGACGAGTGGGCCCGGTACCAGTGGGTGTTCACCACGCCGGACGGTGGGCCCCGCCTGGCGGGCACGGACGTCGTCCATCTGCGGCGGAGCCTCATCGACCAGGTGATCGTCTTCGCCGGGGAGATCGAGCCGTCCGCGCCCTGAACGCCGGGCGTCCTAGGGGCGGTTGGGGTGGTCAGGCGACCGCGGGGGCCAGTTCGTCGGCCTCGCAGTGGTCGACGTCGGCCGCCTCGGGTTCGGCGCTGCCCAGGTCGATCCGGACGGTGGCCGTGTCGAGGGCGGGGACGTCGACGGCCTGGTGCTGGGCGATGATGCCGGTGCCGGTGGCGTCCTCGAAGGTGAGGCTGACGGTGAAGACGCCGTCGGTGGTGTTGGGGTTGGTGACCTCGACGGTCGCGTAGGGCTGTTCCGGTGTGGCGCAGCTGACCAGTTCGACGGCCGCGGCGTTGAGTGCCGGGGTCTCGGCGCTGCCGCCGGAGGCGTCGCCGCCGCCCGAGCCGCTGCCGCCGTCGTAGTCGTCGTCATCGTCGTCGTGTTTGCCGACGGACGACGAGCTGTCGTGGTCCTGGCCGGAGCTGCTGCATCCGCCGCCGCCCGAGTCGCCGTCGCCTCCGGAGCTGCCGTGGCCGCGGCCCGTGGAGAATCCCGTCAGTGTCAGGACGACCAGCGCCGACACCGCTGTGAGCTTGAGTGCGCTCCCCCGAATCTGCATGGCCCACACCCTAGCCAGCGGTCTGTCACGGCCATGTCACCGCATGGCGACCGGACCGTACCCGGCGTACCGTCAGGGACGACGGCCGCCGTCCGGGCCCCCTTCCGTACGCCGGCACGACGGCCGTCCCGCCAGCGCTCCGGTACTACGGCCGTCCCGCGCCCGGGGCGGGGTCAGCCGCGTGCCGTGCCCGTGCCCTTCTCCGCGTCCAGCGCGTAGACGCAGCGGTCCTTGCTGCACGCGTACACGATGCCGTCCTTGACCACCGGGGAGCCGGTGATCTCGCCGCCGGTGGCGAGCTTCCAGCGCAGTCGGCCGTCGTCGGCCTTCAGGGTGTAGAGGAGGTGGTCGGTGGAGCCGAAGTGGATGCGGCCCTCGGCGACTGCCGGGGTGCCGACGATGTCGCCGCCCGCCTGGAAGCGCCACTTGGGGGTGCCGGTGACCGCGTCCAGGGTGTAGAGGCCGGTGCCGCTGCCGACGTGGACGTGGCCCCCGGCCACCAGGACGGGGTCGGTGGCGGCGCGGGCCTCGGTGGCGATCCGCCAGCGGTCACGGCCGTCGGTGGCGTCGAGGGCGTAGACGGTGCCGAGGTAGTCGGCGAGGTAGACGCCGCCGCCGGTGACCGCGGGGCCGGGGACGAAGGCCGGCGGGCTGAGGAAGACCGCGGGCGCCTCGAAGTGCCAGCGGACGTGGCCGGTGGCGACGTCGGCGGCGATGACGCGGGTGCCCGCGCAGACGTAGACGTGGCCGTCGGGGGCGTGGGTGACCCGGACCGGCACCCCGCCGCAGGAGGCGGCGTCGCCGATCGGGTAGGACCAGCGCTCGTCGCCGGTGCGGGCGTCCAGGGCGCGCAGCCGGGCCTCCTGCCAGACGAAGACCGTGCCGTCGTGCAGGGCGGGTCCGGCCTCCGGTGTCTCGAAGTCGGTCTGGCAGCCGGTGACCTCCCACAGCTTCTGCCCGCTGGAGGCCTCCCAGGCCTGTACGCCGCCGCCGCGGGTGCCGGTGACGACGGTGCCCCGCTCGGCCTTGAGGGCGTACACCCAGGCGTCCGTGGACAGCCGCCACAGGTCGGTGCCCTCACGGGCGTCGAGGGCGTACAGGGTGGGCCCGTCGGAGGCGTGGATACGGCCGTCGGCGACCGCCATCGACCAGGCGACGTCCCGGGTCTTGAAGCGGCGTCTGCCGGAGGCGACGTCGAGGGCGTGCACCTCGAAGGAGGTGACGTAGACGAGGTCACCGGCGACGGCCGGGGTGCCCCAGACGTCGTTGGACATGCGGAACCGCCAGGGGCGCCAGCCGGTGGCCGACGGGTCCGGCGCGGCCGGGGGTGCCGCGGCCGTGCGGTCGGCGGCGCCGGGTACGGCCGGGTCGGCGCCGTTGACGCCGGGGTGCGGCTTGGCCCAGGAGGCGGCGAGGCCTGCTTCGGCCGGGGGTGCCTGGACGGCGGCGGCACGGGCGTCGGCGACGCGGGGTCCGGGGCCGATGGGCACCCGGGCTCCGGCCAGCCGGACCGGGCCGCCGTCGGGGGCGCCGACCGGCGCGGGGGCGGGGGCCCGGTCCGGCT
>NZ_JAGPXL010000095.1 GCF_018070565.1 Streptomyces sp. B93 | reverse complement strand
ACACCCGACGCCGTCATTCCCACCTCGGACAACGCAGTCCCATCGCCTACGAGGCAGCACTCGACACAACATCAACTACCCTCGCCCAAGCCGCATAGCCCGTGTCCAAGATTCCGGGTCAAGGCCCAGAGGCTTCTCGATATCTCACTGTCCGGGGCGAACTGCGCAATGAGCGATCGGAGACGATCACGGTGCCTGCTGCTTTACGCGGCAATGAACTCGATGTCCTGCGCCACGGCTACTCACTGGGCGGAGCGACTCTCGTGGACTTCTCTGCCGGGAAGCGCTATTACGTACTCCGCGACACCGAGGGGCGTCCTCTCACGACAACCGGGGTCTCAAGACTCAGGGCTGGTGAGAGCGCCCACGTTTTCATGCAGTTCCCAGCACCACCGGAAAGCACCACGAGGGTTGCGATCCAATTGCCGACCTTCGACACTGCCAACGTTCAGATCTCGGGCTGAGATGAGAAGCCACATGGGCTCACATCGAGTTGGACCGGCGCTGCTTCTTCTCGCGGCGCTGACTACCTGGACGGTCGTGCTCGACGCCGTGGCCTGGGCCGTACCGTCGCCCAGTGGGGTCACCCAGGGCCCCGCGCATATGCATGGCCAACTCGGCATCTCCGGCCGAGAGCTAGCCGCTGATGCAGGACTGGCCCCGCCCAAGGTTCTCGACATCAGTTCGCCAGTGGCTGGCATCAGTCGCGTGGTGGAGGACGTCAGCGGTGCCGAGCACCGCGAGGAGACAAGCAGCGAGGTCACGGTGCGCCTTCAGGCCGAGGTGCTTTTCGCCAAGGACAGTGCCCGTCTTGGTTCGTCAGCAGTCTCTCGCATTGCCTCTGTCGGTGAGGAGATCAGACAACAGAGTCCGCAGACGGTACAGGTGTACGGCTACACAGACGATCTCGGCTCGTTTGCGCACGGTGAGACGCTGTCCCAGCAGCGCGCAGAAGCTGTCCATATGGTACTAGCGAACGCACTTGGTTCTATCCGCGTAACCTTTCAAGTGCGGGGCTTGGGCGAACGGAATCCAGTCGTTCCCAACACCACCGAAGCAGGTCGGCAGAAGAATCGGCGTGTCGAAATTTCGTTCCCTCGGGTGGGAGGTCCGTCTTTATAGGACCACCTCGAATGCGAGCGCTTTGAAGAACGGCCAGTACCCCCGCCCTGCCCCTCACCGGCCCACAAAGGCTGGGCACACCACTACAGTGAGTAATAGCCGGGACCTGTGGATCATTGTCGCCTGATACTGCGGTGCCATCGGATCTCACCTTCGTGCCATTCGTCGGTGGGTGTGAGCCCGGCGGCAGTGGCGACGGCAGCGGATGCCCGATGTTCGGGGTGGATGTGGGCGATGACGGTCTGCACGGGCTGCTGGCTGAGCCAGCCGACGAGTCCTCGAGCCGCTTCGCGAGCGATGCCTCTTCCCTGCCACGGGGTCCCCACCACCCAGGCGATCTCGGCCATGTGGCCGTGACCGGACGGCTGACGGTCGCCTGGACGGTGCCCGTCAGGCAGGAGTCGTCACGCAGCCAGATCACCCAGTTCAGCCAGGAGATGGCCGGGTTGGGAGAGCCTGCGGTCATACGGTGGTAGCGCGAGCGCAGGGCTTGCGCAGTGTCGGGAGTGCCGCCGGTGAAGGTGTGCAAGGCTGGCGCGGACAGCACCTCGGCCATCTCCTCGGCATGCTCGACGTGCAGCGGCAGCAGGTCCAGCCGCCTGGTGCTGATGGCCTGGGCCACGAGGGTGTTCACGCCGCCACCGCCTCAGGGCGTTCGACGAGCTGGCCGCGTTTGAAGCAGGCTCCTAGGCGGACGAGGGGGACGAGGTGGGGTGTATTCACGGCCCCGCCATCGCTGCTGGGTGGACTCGACTCCGCAGGCGGATCCAGTGCTCGGCGGGGAAGTCGAAGAACGCCAGCAGCTCGGCCTGAGGGCAGCGGCCGAGATACGCGGCTCGACTACCGCCAGCCGGATCCCGTTGGAGATCGGCCTCCTGAGTACCCGACTGGGCCGCCGATCTCGGGCAGTGAAAGGAGGGCGTCCAGGGCGGCCTGCCATTCCGGGACCGCCTTTTCGACCAGGGGGAGGATGAGGATGCGTCGGTGACCGGCTCGCCGGCCTCCATCGCCCGGCGCCGGTCGGCGCGGGTCTGCTCGGCGGCGGGCCAGCGGGGCCGGTCGCCGCTTCCGGGAAGCTCGATGGTGGCCGTCGCGAGGCCCTCCGTCGCGGGGAGTGCCGGGCCCGGGCCACCAGTCGGCGGTACGTCTTGCGCAGCCCCAGGGGAGGTTGGCCGAGCAGAATCAGCGGCGCCGGTGCTGACGCGGGTGGTGTCCACAGGATGCCTGGGGATCTCGCCGAGGGTGGATTCGCGCTCGAGGACGCGGTCCTCGAGGTGCAGTTCAGAAGTGAAGTGCATGGTCGTGCCTTTCAGGAGTACCTCTGAACGGCGCTCCCGGACGACGTATCGCCCGACCGTGACCCCGGCGGGGGTGCACCCATGTCGATACTGCGTTCACGGGTGCCACCTCCTCGCCCTCTTGCACGGCCTCCAGGAACGTAGCAGTGGCCCCCGTGGTTCCCCCAATGGGTTCTCGCGGAGGCTCTGTGGTCAGATGCCACAACGTCGGAGTCACGCCTGCCATTGGTCGGGAAGCGCATGTCCGCCACGGCTTCGAGCACCGAAGAACCGGCAATCAACCGCTGACGGACCATCTACTGCATTTGCGAAGGCTCACTGTGGGTAGTTACTGCACTCTTGAGGGCGGGCCAGGGGAAGTTCCTGATTGGTGCGGGGGACTACAGCCCGTGTGAGGGCCCGTGACTTACACGTTCGGGTTCCCGGACCATGGGGTGGGGTTTCCCGAGGGCGGATCCGGCCGTGAGGAGGAGGGTGACGCCAGCGGTGATGAGTATGGTGGTGGTGGGGTTGGTCCAGTTGAGGAGAACGCCGGTTGCACCGGCGCTGAGGCCGTAGCCCACCCCGCTTCCTGCGTACTGGAGTGAGTATCCGACGGCGTGCAGGTCCGATGGTAGGGCTCGCTGTAGTGAGAGATTCCTTGCGATGAGGACTACGGCTTGGAACAGGCCTGCGGCTAGGAGCACGACTGCAAGGCCTCCCAGAACAGGCACCGCCGCGGCAGATGCGGCTGCGGCAATGGTCGCAGGCAGGAAGATCGTGCTGTGTCGTTCTGGACTGCCTGGCCAGTTCCGCAGACCGTACACAAGTCCGCCGACGATGCTGGCGAGGGCGAATCCAGTCAGCAGGGGCCCGCTGGCGGCGGCCGGAAGTTCCCTGTGCTCAAGCAGCGCAGGCAGGGACAGTTCGACGGTGGCCAGCAAGTACATCGCAGCGGCGCTGGTGAGGTAGATCGGCCACGCCGCGGTGAGCCGCCTCGCCACAGCCTTCAGCGGCACGTCGGTGTGCGACCTACCGGTCCGCTCTGGCAGCGCGAAGATGCAGGCTGCCGCGGCCGTAGCAGATGCTGCGGACGCGTAGAACGGGATGGTGGCTGACCACCAGGTAGCTGCGCTGGCGACGAGTGCGGGTGACGCCGCCCACACGGCCATGTTCAGTGAGGATTCCCAACTGAGTGCTGAATTCAGATCCTTGGCCGGAACCAGGTCGGCGACCATGGCCCGCAGTGCGCCGGGCACCGCGGCCCCGGCCCCGCCCGCAGCCGCCGCCATGATGACGGATGCTCCGAGAGGGGCATCAGGAAGAGCGGCCAGCCCGGCGAAGAACACAGCACTCGTCAGGAGCCCGATGGCGATCTCGCGCCGGTGAGGGCGGTTCCGCAGGCGTGCGCCGAGGAACGGGGCACCTACAGCTTCGGCCACCGTGTACCCGGCGGCCAGGACCGCGCCACGGGCGTAGTCGCCGGATGCTTCCTTCGCCAGGAAGATGAACGCGAGCGGGGCCATCGCCACCGGTAACCGCCCGGCTGCGACGGTGAACGACCACAGAAGCGTCTGCTTGCCGGCCAGAGCGCGGTAGGACATCTCGTGGTTTTTTCCCTTGTCCGTTCAGTGTTCGGCAAGTTGCATGCTCTCTGCCAGGTAGGCATGGAGTTCTGCCTCCAGTGCCCGGCACCGTGACCAGGTGGGCGCCAGTACGACGTATTCGACAGTGCCGCTGGCCTCGGTGTCGTCAGAGGCGATCACCACTCCCTCTCGAACTGCGCTGTCCCAGGCGAGGCCGTTGTGTGCCAGGTCTTCGACGAGCGTGGCAAAGGGTGGTGCGGGGACGCTGAACCGGCTCAACAACACGTGGTCGTCGGCCCAGTTGGTGCCGAGGAGCACGGTGGCGATGGCGTCGAGGTGGGTGCTGCCGCCCAACCTGGCGTTGACCTCGTTGAACCGGACGGTGCCATCGGGCGAGATTATCGCGTCGATGCTTGCCAGGCCTTGGTAGCCAAGGGTTTGCATCAGCCGGGCGAGCCGGAGTGTGCCGTCTGCGAAGCCCTTCCACACGTCGTCGGAGACGTCAGCGAGGGGGAGTTCGAGCCCGGCGAGGACGGGCGGATCTTCGCCGGTCCGCAGGGAGCCCGTGTTGACGATATGCGGCTCTTCCGGCAGCGGGGGGCAGTGCACCTCGGCGTACACGGAACGGCAGTCAGGAAGGAACTCCTCCACGACGACTTCTCCCATGGGGGCGTAGGTCTGGGCAAGGCCCGAAGCCGTCACGAGTGCGGTCAGGTCGGAGGTGTCCGTGACGCGGAGGGTCTGCATGGCGCCCACCGCGTGGACGTCCTCGTTCGTGGTGATGACGACATTGCCGTGGCCTCCGACAGCCCGGTCGCGCTTCATGATCACTGACCCGGTGCGCGACAGCAGCCGTTTCACGGCGTGTATCAAGTCCCCAGTGGTACGGCAGGCCATGCCCCCGGGGATAGGGAGGCCCGCGCTTGCTGCGAGCGCCCGGAAGGCGACCTTGCTGTTGAGGAGCTCGGCGCCTCCTTCGGCGAGGAAGGAGCTACTCGCGTTGTCGTCATCCACGCCGATGTGCTGGGCGAACGTGACCGCGCCTCGGTCGTGTATGTAGGGCCGGTAGGTCAGTGGTTCAGTGGTCGGTTCCTGGAGTGCTGCGGACACTTTTGACGTGCGCAGTTCTTGGTAGGTGAGCAGGGGTGCGTTGGGGCTGATCACGCGGAGAGTGGCGGGGTCGGTGCCGGTGTGGCGCGTCACGTACTCCAGGAAGTCCTGCGTCACAGGGCGGGGGATGATGAGTATGTCGTGATCTTTCAACAGCCAGGTCAGGCGCTTCATCGCGAACAGGATGCCGCGGTAGTCCCCTTCTGTGAGCAGGTCCATTCGGTCGACCATGTGCTCCGTGCACGCATTCCCCAGCCACAGTGTCGGCGGCATTAGACGTCGTCTCTTATGGCGTGATCGTTCGTTGAGCCGTGCATGACGGATCTCGTTGAGCGGCTGGTGCCGGACGAGTTGTGGGTGCTGTTCAGGCGGGTGGTGCCGCCGACTGAGGTGAAGCGTCCGCAGGGTGGGGGACGGCGCCGGGCAGGTGACCGCGAGGCCCTGGCCGCGATCATCTTCGTGGCGACGTCAGGCTGCACCTGGCGGCAGCTGCCACCGGTGTTCGGCCCCGCCTGGCCCACGGTCTACCGCCGGTTCGCCCAGTGGAGCCGGGACCGGGTCTGGGCTCGGCTCTACCGGGTGATCCTTGACGAGCTCGGAGCGCGAGGCGAGCTGGACTGGTCGCGGTGCGCGATCGACTCGGTCAGCGTCAGGGCGGCAAAAGGGGGCCATTGACGGGACCGAATCCGACCGATCGCGGCAAGCTGGGATCGAAGATCCACCTGGTCACCGACAGGAATGGGCTGCCGCTGTCGCTGGGCATCTCCGGCGCGAACATGCACGACAGCCAGGGCCTGCAACCGCTCGTGCGCGGCATCCCGCCCATCCGTTCCCGCCGCGGCCCGCGCCGCCGGCGGCCGGCGCAACTGCACGCAGACAAGGGATACGACTACGACCACCTGCGCCGCTGGCTCCGTTCGCGGGGCATCCGCCACCGCATCGCCCGCAAGGGTGTCGAGTCCTCGCAGCGACTGGGCCGCCACCGCTGGGTAGTCGAGAGAACCGTGTCCTGGCTGGTCGGCTGCCGACGCCTCCACCGACGCTACGAGCGCAAGGCCGAGCACTTCCTCGCCTTCGTCGGCATAGCCGCAGCCCTCATCGGCTACCGCCGACTGATCCGGTGAGCCAGTCGGTCGAGAGCAACAGCCGGCCAGCGCCGGTGGTGTCAGTGGCAGCTCGTAGGGTGCGCTGGTATTCGACGAGGAGGTTCCATGGGCTTTTCCGGTCATCTGGTCTTTGCGCGCAGCGAGCGCCCACTGCTGGAAGCACCACTCTTCGGCAGCACCGGCCCAGGGCTGCGGGACGACGTGCATGAGTGCCAGCCGCGACCGGACGGCTGGCAGACTCTGCAGTTGGAGCAAGGCGTCTGGGAGGACGGGTACCTGTTCGCCTTGGTCGAATGGACCGGTGCCCCGGCCTGCGCCGCCGAGGTCTCCGACAGCAGCGTCGCCCTTCTGACCGGCCTGGACACCGACGGGTACCGCTGGCAGGCATGGCTCAACCTGGACAACGCCGCAGCTCTCCTCGTCGAGGAACCCGAAGACGTGGACGACGTGAGCCTATGGATAGCCACTCCGGAGTTCGAAGAAGCCATCGGACATAAGCGGGCAGAGCTCGATGCAGAGGTGTCGGCCGACGCCGAAGGCGCTCTCAACTGGGCTTCAGCGGCTGGTGTCCAGGTCACGGCACAGCAGTCTCGGATCGAGGAACTGCTACGCGCACAGGAGACCTTCGTGGAGGAGCTGTTCGACGCGTTGCTGGACGAACTGGGCTTCCCTGAAACTGCCCACTCCGCGCCGCAGCCATAAGAAACGACGTCTTAGTGGGCGTTCACCTAGAGTTTTTCCGGTATGCCTGCTTTACCCATGACCTACTTTGGGTGTCTTCACCAGGTAGAGGTGATTTGTTCCCTGCAAGGTCGAGCACTCGGCTGTCCACTTCACGTGCT
>NZ_JAGPXL010000094.1 GCF_018070565.1 Streptomyces sp. B93 | reverse complement strand
TTCAGCGCCCGCCAGCCGGCCGCGGGCGGCCGGCCCCGGCCTGCGCGCTGAACGACGAGGACGCTGCGCCCCCGGACCGCACGCTGTTCGTGGCGGAGCTGCGCGCCACGGGCCCCACCAGCACTCGGCAAGACCGTCTGGGCGGAGCACACCCGCAGCAGCCCGAAACCGCGGGCTGACGGACGGCGTCCGATCCAGGGAGGGGACGGGCTCGGCCGGGTGTTCCTCGCCCCGACCATCGCGGGTATGTTCACCGCACTCGCGTGGCCTCCCGTCCGTCCGATCCACCCACGTGAACGACCCGACCACTCGTCCACGCCGCACACCGCCCCGAGAAGGAGCCGTCCCATGACCGACAGCACGTCAGAGAGACCAGACGCCACGCCCACACCCACCCAGGTGACTCACATCCCCACCCAGCCGGGCACCCCCCTGCCCCCGCAGCCTCCCACCGCCCCGCCGTACGGCTACCCGGCCCCGACAGCGGGCGGCGGCACACGCAAGGGCGGACTGATAGCGATCGGCGTGGTCATCGGACTGCTGCTCGCCGGGGGCGGCTTCGGGGCGTGGTGGGCGGTGAACGACGGCGACGACGGCGGCGACCCGACCGGCCACGTCGAGGTCTCGGACGGCAAGCTCGTCACCGACGACAACGTCTACGGCGAGGAGTGCGACGACACCGACGCCTTCTCCTACAACGACTGCGACAGCACGTCGACCGACGCGACCTACCAGTTCGACTACGAGATCACCAACAAGGGCGACGGCTTCGCCAACTACTCCGTCGTCGTCAACGCCTTCGACGAGGACGGCGACTACATCGGCCAGACCTACATCGGCGCCACCCACCTGGCCGCCGGGAAGACGGAGGCCGAGGAGGGCACCTTCAACGAGTACGACTCCTTCGAGGACGGACACGACGTCTCCGACATCGAGTCGGTGGAGGTCGCTTACGTGGAACGACGGTCGTTGGCCAACTGACCGGCGTGGCGGGGCTGTTGTTCCGGCGGGCACGCTTCCCTGCGCCCGCCGGCACAACTGCGGGGCTCACGCCGCCCGCCGCACCCGCCCGCCGTGCTCCCGGATCACGTCCGCGTAGTACCGTCCGCTGCCCTTGATCGTCCGTGCCTGGGTGCGGTAGTCCACGTGGACCAGGCCGAAGCGCTTGTCGTAGCCGTACGCCCACTCGAAGTTGTCCAGCAGGGACCAGGCGAAGTAGCCCGCCAGCGGGGCGCCCTTGCGGGCCGCCGTGGCGCAGGCCGCGAGGTGGGAGTGCAGGTACGCCTGGCGTTCCGGGTCGTCGATCGTGCCGTCGGGGCGGATGACGTCCGGGTAGGAGGAGCCGTTCTCCGTGACGTACAGCTTGCGGGCGCCGTAGTCCTCGGTGAGGCGGAGGAGGAGGGTTTCGATGCCGCTGGCGTCGACCTCCCAGTCCATGCCGGTCCGGGGGACGCCGGGGCGGTGGACCTGGCGGACGTGGGGGGCGGGGGCGGTCGGGTCGGACGCGATCGTCTGGGGGAAGTAGTAGTTCAGGCCCAGCCAGTCCAGGGGGGACGCGATCGCCGCCGAGTCGCCCTCGCGTTCCGGGAGTTCGACTCCGTACACCTCGCGCATGTCGGTCGGGAAGCCGCGGCCGTGGATGGGGTCCAGCCACCAGCGGTTGGTGTGGCCGTCCATGCGGCGGGCGGCGGCCCTGTCCTCGGGGGTGTCGGTGGCGGGGTGGATGGTGGAGAGGTTGTTGACGATGCCGACCTGGGCGTCGGGGGCCGCCGCCCGGATCGCCTGGGTGGCGAGGCCGTGGCCGAGCAGGAGGTGGTAGGAGGCTCGGACGGCTGCCGTGAGGTCGGTCCAGCCGGGGGCCATCGTGCCTTCGAGGTGGCCGATCCACGCCGAGCACAGGGGCTCGTTGAGGGTGGTCCAGTGGGTGACGCGGTCGCCGAGGCGGCGCGCGACCACCTCCGCGTACGCGGCGAAGTGTTCGGCCGTCTCACGTTCCGGCCAGCCGCCCCGGTCCTGGAGGGCCTGCGGCAGGTCCCAGTGGTAGAGGGTGACGGACGGGGTGATGCCCGCCTCCAGCAAGCCGTCGATCAACGCGTCGTAGAAGGCCAGGCCCTTCGCGTTCGCCGGGCCGTCGCCGCCCGGGACGACTCGGGGCCAGGCCACCGACAGGCGGTAGGCGTTGGTGCCCAGCCGGCGCATCAGCGCGATGTCCTCGCGCCAGCGGTGGTAGTGGTCGCAGGCGGTGTCGCCGTGGTCGTCGCCCGCGATCCTGCCGGGGGTGTGCGAGAAGGTGTCCCAGATCGACGGCGCCCGGCCGTCCTCCGCCACGGCTCCCTCGATCTGGTACGCCGATGTGGCCGTGCCCCACAGGAAGTCGTGCGGGAGTGCGGCGAGGTCGATGGTCACGGATGTCCTTTCGGAACGGGGGGCCGGGGTCACTTGACGGCTCCTGCCGTCAGGCCCGCGACCAGGTAGCGCTGGAGGAGGAGGAAGCCCGCGACGACCGGGACGCTGACGACCAGTGAGGCCGCCATGATCTGGTTCCAGTACACGTCGTTGAGGGTGGAGTAGCCCTGGAGGCCCACCGCGAGGGTGCGGGTGGTCTCGTTGGTCATGACGGAGGCGAACAGCACCTCTCCCCACGCCGTCATGAAGGCGTAGACCGCAACCGCGACGATGCCGGGCACGGCCGCCGGGACGACGACCCGGAACAGCGCGCCCAGCGGGCCGCAGCCGTCCACCATCGCCGCCTCGTCGAGGTCGCGCGGCACCGACTCGAAGTAGCCGATCAGCATCCAGATGGAGAAGGGGAGGGAGAAGGTGAGGTACGTGAGGATCAGGCCGCCGCGTGAGCCGAACAGGGCGATCCCGGTGGCGTTGCCGATGTTGACGTAGATGAGGAAGAGCGGGAGGAGGAAGAGGATGCCCGGGAACATCTGTGTCGACAGCACGGTCACCGTGAAGACGCGCTTGCCGCGGAACCGGTAGCGGCTGACCGCGTAGGCCGAGAAGACCGCTATCACCACCGAGCAGACCGTGGCCGCCGTCGCCACGATCAGGGAGTTCATGAAGTACCTCGCCAGCGGGACCGTCGACCAGATGTCGATGTACGGACGGATCGTCAGCTCGCTGGGCAGCCAGCGGAACTTGCCCGTGACGTCGGCGAGCGGCTTCAGGGAGCTGGAGACCATGACGTACACCGGCAGCAGGACGAAGCCGGTGAGCAGCGTCAGGAAGATCCGGCGGGTCCAGAGGAAGGAGCGGGGTGGGGCCATCGGGCCGCCGGTGCTAGACATCGGCCGTCTTCCTTCCTCTTGAGGTCAGCGCCAGGTACACGCCCGTCACCACGAGCAGGAAGAGCAGCAGCAACACCGACATCGCGGAGCCGGTGCCGAAGTTCCAGCTGACGAAGGACGCCTGGTAGATGTGGACGGAGATCAGGTCGGCCGCTTCCGGGGCCGCCTTGCCGAACATCACGTACGGCGTGTTGAAGTCGTTGAACGTCCAGAGGAACAGGACCAGCACCAGGACCTGGTTCACCGGCCTGAGGGACGGCAGTGTGATGCGGCGGATCTGCTGCCACATTCCCGCGCCGTCCAGGGCCGCCGCCTCGTACAGCTCCTTGGGGATGTTCTGGAGTCCGGCCATGACGATCAGGAAGGCGAACGGCCAGCCCTTCCACACCGACACCGTCAGCAGGGCGAAGAAGCTGTTGTCGCCGATCAGCCAGAAGGACGGCTTGTCGGTGAGGCCGAGCTGGTCGTGCAGGACGTGGTTCACCAGGCCGTTGTCGTGCTGGAACATGAACACCCAGGTGATCACGGCCGCGTAGACGGGCAGCGCGTACGGCACCAGGAACAGGGCGCGCAGGAGGCCCCGGCCACGGAAGGTGTCCTGCATGCAGACGGCCGCCGCCGTGCCGATCAGCCAGCACAGGCCGACCGACAGGACCGTGAAGACGCAGGTGGTGAGGAAGGAGCGGAGCAGCGCCTCGCCGACGGGGGCGTTGAAGTCCACCGCCAGGTCGTAGTTGTCGAGGCCCGACCATGGGGCGGTGCTCCAGTCGCGGATGTAGAACTGGGTGAGTTCCTTGAAGCTCATGACCACGCCGGTGACCATCGGCACCAGGTGGACGAGGAGTTCGAGGAGCAGGGCGGGCAGAAGGAGCAGGTACGGCAGTGAGACGCGGCGCAGGCGCCCGGTGCGGCGCGGGGCGCGCGCCGCACCGGGGGTGTTCTCGCCGCCGGGTCCGCCGCCGTCGGGGGCGTCGGTCTTCACCGGGACAGTGGTCGCCATCGGGGTCACTTCGTGGGCATCTGCTGCTGGGCCTTCTCCAGCGCCGCCTTCACCGAGTCGGTGGTGACCGGGCGTCCGGCGGCGGCGTCGGCGAAGAGTTCCTTGACGGCCGTACCGACCGTCGTCTCGAACTGTGACTCGTCCGCCACCTGGGGCAGGGCTACGGCGCTGGTGGCCAGGGTGTTCTTGAGTACGGCGTTGGCCGGGGAGTTGAACGCGGCGTCCTCCTGCGCGGCCTTGACCGGCGGTATGGAGCTGTAGGCCGTGTTGAGGATCTTCTGTTCCTCGTCGCTGGTCATGAACTTCACGAACTCGGTGGCGCCGTCGAGGTTGTCGGTGTTCTTGAAGACGGCCATGTTGATGCCCGCGACCATGGAGTTGACCTGGGCCCCGGCGCCGGGGGTGCCGGACTGGACGGGGACGGGGGCGATGCCGTAGTCGTCCTCGCTCATGCCCTGGGACTTGAGGTTGGCGGAGGCGGACTGCCACAGCAGCATCGCGGTGTTGCCCTTGGCGAAGTCGCTGACGGACTGGTTCTGCGCGTACTCGGCGTTGCCCGGCGGGATGACCTTGTCCTTCGCCATCAGGTCGACGTACTGCTTGACCGCGGCGACGGTGTTGTCGGAGGTGAAGTCGGCCTTGCCCTCGGCGGTGAAGAAGTCGGCGCCGTGCTGCTTGGCGAAGACGTACACGTGGTGGATGTTCTCCGAGGGGTTGGCGCCCTCGGCGCCCAGCACCTGCTTGCCCGCCGCCTTGATCTTCTTTCCGTCGGCGACCAGGTCGTCCCAGGTGGCGGGGGGTTCGGAGATTCCGGCCTCGGCGAAGATCTTCTTGTTGTAGTAGAGGGCGTACGCCATCGAGTACAGCGGCACCGCCGCCGGGTCCTGGCCCTCGGCGCCGGTCGAGCCGAGCGCGGAGTCGACGAAGCGGTCCCGGCCGCCGATCGCGGCGAACTTCTCCTCGTCCCAGGGCAGCAGCGCGCCGGTCGCCTGGAGGGACGCCGACCAGGTGTTGCCGATGTTCAGCACGTCGGGGCCCTGGCCGGAGGTGGTGGCGGTCAGGATCCGGTTGAGCAGATCGGACCAGGGCACGACCTCCAGCTTCACCTTGATGCCGGTCTGCTTCTCGAACTTGTCGAGTTCCGGCTGGAGGACCTTCTTGTCGATCTCGATGCTGGCGCCCTGGTTCGACGCCCAGTAGGTCAGCGTCTTGGGCGAGTCGTTGGACCCGCCGCCCGTGGACGAACCGCCTCCGCAGGCCGTCGCGGCGAGGGCGAGAGACAGGGTGACGGCGCCTACGGCCGCGGCTCGGATGCTGCGCATGGCTCCTGGTGTCCCTTCGGGGGAATCGCCCCCCTCACACCGGGAAGGGCTCCCCTCATGGCTTAATTTAGGACGTGAGTTAAACCGTGAACGCAGGGTCCGTCAAGGGTTTGGACACCATTCGCCGAACTCTGCCGCACCTCTTGACGGGTGCGTTGGACGCCTGAAGCATTCCCCGGCGAGAGAGCGCTCCCCGTACTCCCCATCGTTCACTTCCTGAACCAGGAGAGAGCCGCGCCATGCCCCCACTTTCCCGACAACAGCCGTCCGCCGAGCCCTCCGGGACCTCCGCCGGACCCTCCGCAGTCGGCCGCCGCGCCGTCCTCGGTGCCGCCGCCGCGACCGCGCCCGTCCTCGCCGGACTGGCCGCCGCCACCCCCGCGACCGCGGCCCCCACCGTGAAGCCCAAGCGGCCCCGCGCCCTCCCTGGTGGCGGCGACCTCGGCCCCAATGTGCTGGTCTTCGATCCGTCCACCCCGAACATCCAGGGCAGACTCGACGAGGTCTTCCGCCAGCAGGAGTCGGCCCAGTTCGGCACCGGCCGCTACGCCCTGCTGTTCAAGCCGGGCACGTACCACGGCCTCAACGCCCAGCTCGGCTTCTACACCTCCATCGCCGGGCTCGGCCTGTCCCCCGACGACACCACCATCAACGGCGATGTCACCGTCGACGCGGGCTGGTTCAACGGCAACGCCACGCAGAACTTCTGGCGCTCCGCGGAGAACCTCGCCCTCGTGCCCGTCAGCGGCACCAACCGCTGGGCCGTCGCGCAGGCGGCGCCGTTCCGCCGGATGCACGTCCGCGGCGGTCTCAACCTCGCGCCGGACGGCTACGGCTGGGCCAGCGGCGGCTACATCGCCGACAGCCGCATCGACGGCCAGGTCGGGCCCTACTCCCAGCAGCAGTGGTACACCCGGGACAGCGCGATCGGCGGCTGGCTCAACGCGGTGTGGAACATGGTGTTCTCCGGCGTCGAGGGCGCTCCCGGGACGAGCTTCCCCAACCCGCCGTACACCACGCTCACCACCACCCCCATCTCCCGCGAGAAGCCCTTCCTCTACCTCCAGGGCAGCGAGTTCCGGGTCTTCCTGCCGGAGAAGCGGACCAACGCCCGCGGGGTCACCTGGGGCAACGGCACCCCGCGCGGCACCTCCCTGCCGCTGACCCAGTTCTACGTCGCCCGGCCGGGCGTCAGCGCCGCCACCCTCAACCAGGCGCTGGAGCAGGGGCTGCACCTGCTCCTCACACCGGGCATCTACCGCCTCGACCAGCCGGTCCGGGTGAACCGCCCGAACACCGTGGTGCTGGGCCTCGGGTACGCCACGCTCATCCCGGACAACGGAGTCACCGCGCTGACCGTCGCCGACGTGGACGGGGTCCGGCTCGCCGGGTTCCTCGTCGACGCCGGGCCCGTCAACTCGGCCACCCTGGTGGAGATCGGCCCGCCCGGCGCCTCCCGGGACCACTCCGCCAACCCGACCACCGTGCAGGACGTGTTCATCCGCATCGGCGGGGCCGGGCCCGGCAAGGCCACCACCAGCCTCGTCGTCAACAGCCGCCACACCATCATCGACCACACCTGGATCTGGCGCGCCGACCACGGCGACGGCGTCGGCTGGGAGACCAACCGCGCCGACTACGGCGTCGTCGTCAACGGTGACGACGTGCTCGCCACCGGCCTGTTCGTCGAGCACTTCAACAAGTACGACGTGCAGTGGTTCGGGCAGCGCGGCCGCACGATCTTCTTCCAGAACGAGAAGGCGTACGACGCCCCCAACCAGGCCGCCATCCAGAACGGGTCGCTGCGCGGCTACGCGGCCTACCGGGTCGGCGACCGAGTCACCACGCACGAGGGGTGGGGGCTCGGCAGCTACTGCTACTACAACGTCGACCCGACGATCGTGCAGGAGCACGGGTTCGCCGCGCCGGTGACGGCGGGGGTGCGGTTCCACAACCTGCTGGTCGTGTCGCTCGGCGGCAACGGGCAGTACGCGCACGTCATCAACAACGTCGGGGCGCCCACCTCGGGGACCTCGACGGTGCCGTCGACCGTGGTGTCGTACCCGTAGGGCGGTGAACGGGGTGCGGTCGACCGTATGCGGTCG
>NZ_JAGPXL010000093.1 GCF_018070565.1 Streptomyces sp. B93 | reverse complement strand
CGTCGTGGTCGGCTTTGCCGACCACCGGAACGAGGCCGAAGCCGCCGTGAAGGAGGCCGTCAACGGCGGCGCCCAGGCGATGGCGTCGCGCGCGGACGTCGCCGACGAACACGCCGTCGCGGCTCTGTTCGACGCGGCCGAGGCGGAGTTCGGCGGTGTCGACGTCGTGGTGCACGCTGCCGGGCGGGCGCACACGGCGCCGATCGCCGACCTGGACCTGGCCGTCCTGGACGACCTGTACCGCACCAACGTCCGCGGCACCTTCGTCGTCGTTCAGCAGGCCGCCCGTCGGGTGCGCCCCGGCGGTGCGATCGTCACGTTCTCCACGTCCGTGGTGGGTCTGGCCTTCCCGGGCTACGGCGCGTACGCCGCCGGCAAGGGCGCGGTCGAGGCGCTGACCCTGATCCTGGCCCGGGAGCTGCGCGGCCGGGACGTCACCGCCAACGCCGTCGCGCCCGGCCCCACGGCCACCGACCTGTTCCTGGCCGGCAAGGACGAGGAGACCATCGCCCGCCTGGCCGCCCAGCCGCCGCTGGAGCGGCTCGGTACCCCGTCCGACATCGCCGAGGTCGTCGCGTTCCTGGCCTCCCCGGCAGGCCACTGGATCAACGGACAGGTGGTCCGCGCCAACGGCGGGATCATCTGATCCGCCCGCCGCACACCCCGCGGACAGTTCCCTGTAACGCCCTACCGAGAGAAGGAACAACCAGCCATGCCTTTCGCGAACTTCAAGGTCCCCGAGAAGACCCTCACCCCGGAGCAGAAGGAGAAGATCGTCACGCGCACCACCGAGCTGTACGTCGAGATCTACGGCGAGCGCGCCCGTGACAACACCATGGTGCTGGTCGAAGAGGTCGCCGACGGCGGCTGGGGCATCTCCGGCGGCGTGCTGACCCTCGCCATGCTCGGTGAGCCGGCACCGGCCGACACCGGCGACGCCTGACCAGATCGGCCGGGTGTGGTTCGCTACCGGGGTGACTCAGGAGTTGGAGATCGTCGTATTCGAATCCGCCGAGGCGTTCGAGGCGTGGCTCGGAGAGAACCACGCCGTCTCGCCCGGCATCTGGCTCAAGCTGCGCAAGAAGGGGCCCGGGATCGTCGCGCTGGACTACGCCCAGGCGCTCGACGTGGCCCTCTGCTACGGCTGGATCGACGGCCAGAAGGCCAAGTTCGACGACCAGTGGTGGCTCCAGCGGTTCACCCGGCGCCAGCCGCGCAGCAGGTGGTCCAAGATCAACCGGGACAAGGTGGCCGCCCTGATCGAACAGGGCCGGATGCGTCCGCCGGGGCAGGCCGAGATCGACCGCGCCAAGGCGGACGGCCGCTGGGAGGCGGCCTACGACGGCGCGAGGACCGCCACGGTTCCGGACGACCTCGCGGCGGCCCTGACCGCCGACCCGGCTGCGGCGGCGTTCTTCGAGACGCTGGACCGGCAGAACCGCTTCGCGATCCTCTACCGGATACACGACGCCAAGAGGGCCGAGACCCGGGCGCGCCGGATCGAGAAGTACGTAGCGATGCTGGCGAAGGGCGAAAAGTCGTACCCGTAGCCCCACGCCTCCTCCGCCCGCGGCCCCGCGTGCTGCCCGGCACCCGCCGTCGCCCCCAGGCACGCACCTGGCGGTGGTGGACCTCGCACCAGGGGTCGCGGTCGTGGGCGGTTTCGGCGTGGGTAGAACCGCCTTCGTGGGTGCCACCTCCACGACGTGGCCGCTACAGCGCGCGTCGGCTCCGCAGCCTCCCACGCGCCCCCGCTCCCGCCGTCCGAAGGAGACCCGTATGACGTCCCGGTCCGCCACCCCCGTCGTCCTCGACCCCACCGGACGCCGGCGCCACGCCGAGCACCGGCTGTTACGCGCGCACGGCTCCGCCGTCCTCGTCGACATCCTCGGTGTGCGGGCCTGGTCCGTCACCGACCCCGATGTGCTCAAGCAACTGCTGACCAGCAGCGATGTGTCCAAGGACGCCCGGACGCACTGGCCCCGTTTCGGTGAGGTCGTACAGCGCTGGCCGCTCGCCCTGTGGATCGCGGTGCACAACATGTTCACCGCCTACGGCACCGACCACCGCCGGCTACGCCGCTTGGTCGCGCCCGCCTTCTCCCACCACCGGATCGCCCGCCTGACCGGCACCGTGGAGGACATCGTCACCGCCCTCGTCGACGACCTCGCGACCCACCCCGCGGGCGCCGTCGTCGATCTGCGCGAACGCCTCGCCCACCCGCTGCCGATGGCCGTCATCAGTCACCTCATGGGCGTCCCCGGCGACCAGCGGGGCGCCTTCCGCCAGGTGGTCGACGGTGTCTTCGACACCACCTTCACCCCGGAACGGGCGAGCGCCAACACGGCCGCGCTCTACCAGGCCCTCGACCGGCTCATCGCCACCAGGCGCTCCGAGCCCGGCGACGACATGACCTCCCTCCTCATCGCCACCCGGGACGACGAAGGAGACGGCCGAGGGCTCACCGAGACCGAACTCCGCGACACCCTGCTGCTGATGATCAGCGCTGGGTACCAGACCACCGTCGACCTCATCGACCAGGCCGTCACCCTCCTGCTCACCCACCCCCGCCAGCTCGCCCACATCCGCGAGGGCCGAGCCGGCTGGAACGACGCCGTCGAGGAGACCCTCCGCCTCGAACCCCCGGTCACCCACCTGCCCCTGCGGTACGCCGTCACCGACATCGAGCTGCCCGACGGCCAGGTCATCGCCCGTCACGACGCGATCCTGGCCTCCTACGCCGCCGCGAACCGCCACCCCGGCTGGCACGGCCCGAGCGCCGACGCCTTCGATGTGACCCGCGCCGCCAAGGACCACCTCGCCTTCGGCCACGGCGTCCACTTCTGCCTCGGCGCCCCCCTCGCCCGTCTGGAGGCCGCGACGGCGCTCAAGGAGCTGTTCACACGCTTCCGCCGGATGGAACTCGGCGTCCCGGTCGGCACGTTGGTCCCGCTGGACTCCCTCATCAGCAACGGACACCGATCCCTGCCCGTCCGTCTCACCCCTCCGTCCCCCTGACCGGGCGACGGGGGTCCTGCCGCGGCTGACGCCCGGGGTAGTTCACCCGGACAGCGTGCTGCGGTCGCGGGGCGCGGGTGTCGCGGGAAACCTGGGGCCTGTCCGGGACGGCGAGGTGGCCCCACGGGGCCCGGGAAGGGCGGCAGTGACCGGCCCTCCAGAGAGGTCGAAACCATGACAGAGACACCCGGCGGTGTCCGGCAGCGTCCCCGCGCCACGGCCCAGGCGCTGGGCGGAGGGCCCGCCCTGTTCGCGGGCTGTGCGCTGGAGTTGAGCGGAACGCTGAGCATCCTCTTCGGTGTGAGCGGCATCGCCGACGACACCATCTTCAGATCGTCCCGGTATGTGTACCGGTTCGACCTGACGGCCTGGGGCTGGCTCCACCTGGTGATCGGCGTCGGACTCGTCGCCGCCGGTCTCAGCGTGCTGGCCGGGAAGAGCTGGGGCGCGGGTGTCGGCATCGCGCTGGGGGCGGTGAGCCTGATCACTCAGTTCATGTTCATCCCGTACTACCCCGTGTGGTCCGTCATCGTGATGACGCTCGACCTCCTCGCCATCTGGACCCTGGCCAGGTTCGTCGTCCCGTTCGGCGACGACTGAGACCTGACGCTCACTCCTCGCGTTCGTACTCGGCCTGCGCGTCCCGTTCGGTGAGGTCGCGCTGGGCGGCCTCGTAGACGTTCTGGACGAACTGGCGGGCCTGTGCGCGGTCCATGGTCCCGCCGCCGGTCATCAGCCGGTCGGCCCATTTGTCGACGGAACGGTCCATGGAACGCTCCATGTCCCGGGATCGCTCCATGTCGCGGTTGTCGTCCCTGGCCATGGCACCTCCGTGAGGGCGTGGACGAAGCGGGGCACGCACGACCGGCGGCCCCGCTTCCATCGTCCGCCCCTGCGGCGGGCACGCAACCCGGCGGGCGCCGGGTCGCGCGGGCCGGGTCAGACCAGCGGGGCCGGGAAGGTCGGGTACTCGACGCCCGATACGTGCTGGACGACACGGATGACTTGGCAGGAGTAGCCGAACTCGTTGTCGTACCAGAGGTAGAGGATGGCGTTGTCGCCCTCGACCTTGGTGGCTCCGGCGTCGACGATCGAGGCGTGCCGGGAGCCGATGAAGTCGCTGGAGACGGCGTCGGGCGCGGTGATGAAGTCGATCTGGCGCTTCAGCGGGGACTCCAGCGACACCTTGCGCAGGTGGTCCAGGACCTCCTCGCGGGTGGTCCCGCGGGCCAGCTGGAGGTTGAGGATCGCGATCGAGACGTCCGGGACCGGGACGCGGATCGAGCTGCCGGTGATCCTCGCCTTGAGGTCGGGCAGCGCCTTGGCCACGGCCGAGGCGGCGCCGGTCTCGGTGATGACCATGTTCAGCGGCGCCGAACGGCCGCGGCGGTCGGCCTTGTGGTAGTTGTCCAGCAGGTTCTGGTCGTTGGTGAAGGAGTGCACGGTCTCCACGTGCCCGCGCTCCACCCCGAACTCGTCGTCCATCGCCTTCAGCGGCGGCACGATCGCGTTGGTGGTGCAGGAGGCGCAGGACAGGACGCGCTCGTCGGGCTTGAGGGTGTCGTGGTTGACGCCGTGCACGATGTTGGGGACGTCGCCCTTGCCCGGGGCTGTCAGGACGACCTTGTCGATGCCGGGGCGCAGGTGCTGGGACAGGCCCTCGCGGTCGCGCCACTTGCCGGTGTTGTCGATGAGGATGGCGTTCTTGATGCCGTACGCCGTGTAGTCGATCTCGCTCGGGTCGTTGGCGTAGATCACCTTGATGGCGTTGCCGTTGGCGACGATCGTGCCGCTGGCCTCGTCGACGGTGATGGTGCCCTGGAACTGGCCGTGGATGGAGTCGCGGCGCAGCAGCGAGGCCCGCTTGACGAGGTCCTCGGGGGCCCGCCCGCCTCCGCCGCGCACCACGATGGCGCGCAGCCGCAGGCCGTTGCCCGAGCCGGACTTCTCGATCAGCAGCCGGGCGACGAGGCGGCCGATGCGGCCGAAGCCGTAGAGGACGACGTCGCGTCCCTCACCGCGCTCGATCTTGTTGGCGCCGGTGGCTCCGGCGACCGCGTCGGCCGTGAACTCCTCGATGCTCAGTCCGCGCTCGTCGCCGCGGTAGGTGGCGGCGAGCATGCCGATGTCTATCTGGGAGGGGCCGAGGTCGAGCGTGGTGAGGGCCTTCAGGAACGGCATGGTCTCGGTGACGGTGAGTTCCTCACCGGCGATCTGCCGGGCGAATCGGTGGGTCTTGAGGATGCTGACCACCGACTTGTTCACCAAGGAGCGGCTGTGCAGCAGGACCGTCACGTCCCGCTCGCGGTGCAGCTTCCCGATGATCGGGATCATCGACTCCGCGATCTCCTCGCGGTTCTTCCAGTTGGTGAACGAGTCCTCGATGACAGTCACAGGTATCTCTTTCGAGCTAGGTGGCGCTCATATGCTAACCCTCCTGTGCTGCGCTTCCTCAAGGGGCTCGTGCCTGGTCAGCGGGTGACCACGTGCCGCTCGTCGGGGACGCAGTGCGTCATGGTGAGCCCGGTCACGTCGCGCGGCGGGTTCTTGCCCAGGTTGGCGAGCCGCTCGCGGTCCTCGTCGGTCAGGTCCTGGCTCGCCAGCGGCTCCAGACCGGCGACGTCCTGCGGGCTGATGCCGAGCCCTTCGCCGACGCGCAGCCCGAGGTCGTTCTCGACCAGCAGGAAGTGCCAGACCATCCGCTCCTGCACCGGGCGGTCGCACTGGGCGAGCAGGGTGACGAAGTTGTGCACCAGGTCGTCGCGCTCCCACTGCTCCATCAGCAGATAGCGCTGCCCGGCCTGCTGGTAGTCGTTGGTGCGCGGGATGCGTTTGCGGCTGAGACGGCCGCTGATCTCGGGGCCCTGTTCGTCATGGGTCGGGTAGTGCGCCTCGCGCAGCCCGCCCAGGATCGACGGCTCGTAGTTCACGACCGGGTCGGCGCCGCCGTCGATGTGGTACGTCGCCTGCCCGTCGCGCTGGTTGGTGCGCACCGTGACGTTCTTCGGCATGTTCACCGGGAGCTGGAGGTAGTTCGGGCCGACCCGGTAGCGCTGGGTGTCGCTGTACGAGAAGGTGCGGCCGACCAGCATCTTGTCGTCGGAGAAGTCCAGGCCGTCGACGAGCACCCCGGTACCGAAGGAGATCTGCTCGTTCTCCGCGAAGTAGTTCTCCGGCATCCGGTCGAGCACCATCCGGCCGACCGGACGGGGCGGGAAGTCCTGCTCGGGCCAGGTCTTGGTGTCGTCCAGCGGGTCGAAGTCCAGCTCCGGGTGATCGTGGTCGTCCATCATCTGCACCAGCAGCTCCCACTCCGGGTGGTCGCCCCGGGCGATCGCCTCGTACAGGTCCTTGGTGGCGTGGCCGAGGCTGTCCGCCTGCACCTGGGCGGCGTCCTCCTCGGTCATGCTGCGCACGCCGAGCTTCGGCATCCAGTGGTACTTGACCAGCTTGGTCTCGCCCGTGGCGTTCACCCACTTGTAGGTGTTGACGCCGAAGCCCTGCATGTGGCGGTAGTCGGCGGGGATACCGCGCGGGCTGAACAGGTTCACCAGCATGTGCATGGCCTCGGGGGTCTGCGACATGAAGTCGAAGATCCGGCGCGGCTGCTGCTCGAAGGTGACCGGGTCGGGCTTGAGGGCGTGGATGACGTCGGGGAACTTGATGGCGTCCCGGATGAAGAACACCCCCAGGTTGTTGCCGACCAGGTCCCAGTTGCCGTCCTCGGTGTAGAACTTCACGGCGAAGCCGCGCGGGTCCCGGGCGGCTTCGGAGGAGTCCCGGCCGCCGATCACGGTGGAGAAGCGGACGGCGACGTCGGTGCGCCTGCCGCGCTCCTGGAACAGCTTGGCGCGGGTGTAGCGGTCGATCGGCTCGTCGCCCCAGGCGCCGTACGCCTCGAAGAAGCCGTACGCCGTCACGCCGCGGGCGTGCACCACCCGCTCGGGGATGCGCTCCCGGTCGAAGTGGCTGATCTTCTCCAGGAACTGGTAGTTCTCCAGGGTGGCCGGGCCGCGGGCGCCGACGGTCCGCTGGTTCTGGTTGTCGTAGACCGGGTGGCCCTGCCGGTTGGTGAGGATCTTGCGGTCGTCGCCCTGGGGAGGGCCCTGGCTGGATACGTCCGTCATGGTGGGGGCTCCTGGTGTCGGGGGGGTCGGGAGGACTCGCGACGGTGATCACATCGTGACCCGGCGGACGGCGCCCCGCGATCACACCGGGTCCCGCGGGGTGAGCGGCCCCGCTCCCCGGGTACCCGCACTCCTGTGCCGAGGTCCGTGCGGTGGGCCGCGTGCCCGTCGCCGTCGATCAGCAAGGAGGCCGCAGAAATGAGCACCGTCAAGGAATCGGTGGAGGTCGGGGTACCGGTCCGTACCGCCTACGACCAGTGGACACAGTTCGCGGAGTTCCCGAACTTCATGGAGGGCGTCGAGGAGGTGACCCAGCTCGACGACCGCCACAACCACTGGACCACGAAGTTCGGCGGGGTGCGGCGGGAGTTCGACACCGAGATCGTCGACCAGCTGCCGGACGAGCGGATCAGCTGGCGCACCGTCTCCGGCGACACCCGGCAGCGCGGCAGCGTCCGCTTCGAGCGCGTCGACGACACCCACACCCGCGTGGAGCTGGTGATGGACGTGGAGCCCAGCGGCGCCGCGGAGAAGATCGGAGCCATGACCGGCACGATCGACCGGCGCATCAAGGGCGACATGCAGCGCTTCAAGGAGTTCATCGAGGAGCGCGGCGGCGAGTCCGGGGCGTGGCGGGGCCGTATCAAGCCCGGCGACATCTGACCCCTCGGTCGTACGCCACGGTCGCGGCGCCGCGC
>NZ_JAGPXL010000092.1 GCF_018070565.1 Streptomyces sp. B93 | reverse complement strand
CCCCCGAGGCGCCCCCTCACCCCGCCCGGACAGCTGACCGCCCCGGCCCTGACGACACCTCACCACCCCGCCCCGCCCCGGCCGCATCCCGCCCCGCCACCGGCCACCCGCCACCCCGCCCTACGCGGCACGGGGACGGCCCGCCCACTGCCGGGCGGGCAGCCAAGAGCGGGGCGGGGGCGCACAGGTGACGGACCGCTGGGGGCACAGCACGGCCACACCGGCCCGCCTGAACCCCTGCACTCCAGCCGGCCCCGCCGGGACCGCGGATGACCGCACGTGACACTGTCGCGAAATCCCGAACAAAACCGGGCACCCCGTATGAGAGTTCGAGGCAGGAGACAGAAGAAGCAGGAGCCCGAAGAGGAGACGAGAACCAAGGGCTGGGAAGGGAAGAAGGAAGGCCGGGCCCGGCGCACGCTGGAGGTGCCGGCCGGGACGGGCCGGCGTGGCTGGTGTGCAGCGGCGGCCAGGCCGCACGACGGCGGCACGGCGGGCCAGCCGCTGCGGAGCCGGCCCGGCGCGGAGATCAGCCGGTGCGGGGGGTAGCGTCCCGCCAAGTGGTGCAGAACCATCCGGACCGCGCCGGTCCGAGCGACCAACGATCGCCGGCCCGGCCGAAACCCGCGCCGCTGCGTGAGCCGGTCAGCGCAGCGCGGGCTGCCCGTCCCCGTGGGCTGACCGGCGTAACCTGGCCGCGACCTGCGAGGCCGCGACGACCGAGCGGCTACACCACTTGGCGGGACGCCGCCGGTACGAGGCTGGCCCGGCGCGGGGGCCAGCCGGTGCGGGGCGGGGCCGGTGCGGGGGCCAGCCGGTGCGGGGCGGGACCGGCGCGGGGGCCAGCCGGCGCGGGGCGGGACCGGCGCGGGGGCCAGCCGGTGCGGGGCGGGGCCGGTGCGGGGGTCAGCCGGTGCGGGGGGCGGGTGGCGGGGAGCCGGAAGAGACCAGGGCACCGGCATGAGGCCGGTCGGCGAGCCGGGGCAGCAGCAGGTCCCACAGCCGCGTGACGTTCTGCCGGGACAGCCAGGACGCGTCCGCGCCGCCGAGGACTTCCAGACCCACGGTCGCGGCGACAACGAGACGGGCGGCGTCATCCCACGCCACCCCGGGAGCAAGCACGCCGCCGCGTGCGGCCCGGCGCAGCCCGTCCTCGACCCACCGCTGCCACTCCTGCCGCAGCGGGGACTCCGCACGCCGGGCGATGTCCCCGGCCAGACCGAAACCACCCCGCACCACAATGTCCTTCGACAAGGCACCCATCAGTTCATGAGTAGCATCCACGACCGCCTGCAAAGGATCACCCTGACGCGCGCGGACCGCCTCGATAAGACGGCGCACCCTCTCAGCGGCCTCCGCCTCCACCGCCTCGGCAAGCATGTTCTTGTTGGCGAAATGGAAATGCAGCGCCCCGTTGCTCACCCCCGCCCGTTTACTGATGGCACCCAGGGACGCGGGAACGAACCCGACCTCAGCGAACACCTCGGCCGCCGCCCGGATCAGCGAACGCCGCGTACGGGCGGCCCGCTCCTGCTTGACCATGTGCTGCCTCCTGGGCAACGCCGACGCCGAACGCCGGCACGACACCGGCACCTCACACCCCTCACAACGCACCCCCCAGCCCCGCCGGGCACCGGCACACACCACCACCCAGCCCGGCACGGACACCACCCTGCAAGGACACCGCACACCCCACACTAACAAACCGCTTGGGCGGTTTCATATATGCAGGACCCACCCCATCCACCACCCACCCACACCACCACCCCCCGCACCACCGCCCACGCAGCCCGCCGGGCGGCCCGCGCACGGGCAGAAGGCACCGCGACGAACCAGAGCCCACAGCGAGCCGAACCCGCACCCCATGAGCCCTTCACAGGGTGGGGCGGCAACGGCCCCTTGCACGGCTCGCCACAGCAGCGCTTCACCGAATCCCGGCTCCGGCACACTCGCCGCCCGCGGCATCCTTCGGACCGGCTCCAGCGGCAACCTGGCCGGTGCCTTGAACTGTCGCAAGCCGGCCCGTCGCCTGGACAGCGCGTCTCTACGCCCCTGGACCGGCCGCCGTTGCGCTCGCGCCGGGTCACCGTCCGGCTGCGGGCGCGCCGGTACTTCCGCGACCGCAACAGCTGTCCCCGTACAGCGTTCGTCGAGCAGGTGCCGGGGCTGCCCACCCCCTACCGCCGTTCCAGTACCGGGCTTCGGACTGATGGCGTCCCGCCAAGCGGTGCAGCAATACGGACCGCGTGGAGTTATGCGGCCGGGCGTCCGCCCGACTCACCCGATCTCTGCCCGTGCCCGTGTCGTACGCCTCCGCCCTGCGGCTGCTGCGGCTGCTGCCCGTGCCGGAGGTGCGAATCCCGCGGGTGATGGGGGCCGACGACTTCGCCCTGCGGCGCCGGCACAGCTACGCCACGATCATCACCAACGCCGAGACCGGTGAGCGAATCGAGGTACTGCCCGGCCGCGAAGCCGCCACTTTGGAAGCCTGGCTGCGCGGACATCCGGGCATCGAGGCCGTGTGCCGGGACGGATCGGCCACCTACGCCGAGGCGGTCCGACGAGCCCTGCCCGACGCGGTCCAGATCAGCGACCGCTGGCACCTGTGGCACAACCACGCCGAGGCCGTCCGCAAAGAAGTCGCCGCGCACAGCACCTGCTGGGCGAAAGCGGGCCCGCCCCCGGCCGAGGGGAGACAGGCCGCCACCACCCGCGAGCGCTGGCAGCAAGTCCACGCCCTGCCCGAGCGCGGAGTCGGACTTCTGGAGTGCGCGCGCCGCCTGAACCCGGCTCTCAACACCGTCAAGCGCTACGACCGCGTCGCCGAGCCCGAGCGCCTCATCCGCGCCCCCACGTACCGGCCCACCCTCGTGGACCCCTACCGCGATCACCTACGCCGACGCCGGCTGGGGAACCCGGCCGTCCCCGTCACCCATCTCCTCCAGGAGATGGGTGACGGGGACGGCGCTACACCGGCAGCTCGAACCTGCTCGTCCGCTACACCAACCAGGGCCGCGTCGAGGCCGACCGGCCCGCACTCTCGCCCCGGCGCCTCGCCCGCTACCTGCTCACCCGCCCGACCGCCTGAAGGACCACCAGCGGGAACGTGTCGAGGCCGCCCGCCCCGCCTGCCACGAGATGACCGCTCTGGCCCACCTCATCCACCACCTCGCCGTGCTGCTGGATCCCGCCCACGGCACTGCCACCCTGCTGAGCACCTGGATCACCTCGGCCCAGGCCGAGGACCTGCCCCGCCTGCATGCCTTCACCCGGGACCTCGGGAAGGACCGCGCCGCAGCCGGCGCCGCCCTCACCCTGCCGCACCACAACGGCGGTACCGAAGGCGTCAACAACAAAACCAAGCTGGTCAAGCGCCAGATGTAGGGCCGCGCGAGCTTCCCTCTCCTCCGCCACCGGATCCTCCCGGGCTGACGACACCCTCCGTCACCACCGACTACGGAAACAGACCCGGCCAATGGACAGAGCCGCAGGCCACACCCCCGCTCCAGCAGCGCCCGCAAGCACTGCAGCCACCGGCCCCCCCCCGGCTCACCGCCGCACCACAAACTGATCAGTGCAGGCCAGCGCACCAACCGCTGATCAGAAAGACCGCTCCTGGACAGTTGGAAGCACTACGCAGGCCGGGAGTGCGGTGGGCGTCAGAAGCGGGGGTGGGCCCTGTGGCATCTGCGTGAGGGGCGCTCGCCGGACGCCCTCCGACGCGAACTGCGCCGACCAGATCAGCAGCAGTAGCTGAGAGCCTCGCGCGCCGGCGCGCCGTGCCAGCCTGTCGAGCAGGCCGGGCGCGGCGAGGGGACAGTTCTTCACAGGTCGACGCCGTCGTCGGACGCGGGGTGGCCGCATGCTGGTGTCGCGGTCCTCGGGCCTGTCCTGTGCCGGGGTGGGTGGGGGTGTCAGGTCGCGCCGAGGCCGTTCAGGAGGGTGGCGGCGACAAGATCGGCGGCCTGCGGGGGTTCCAGGTCGGGGAACCGGTGAGCGACGGTGTCGACGAGTTCGTCCAGGATCGTCCGCGCCCAGGCCGCGTCGACGTCTGCTCGTAGGTAGCCCTCGTCCAGTGCGCGGCGGATGAAGGCGTCAAGGCGCGCGCTTTGCTCCTCCCGGCGGGCCCAGGCGGCGGGGTCTTTCTGCATCATCAGGCGCATGTCGACCGGCCATTCGCGACTGACGGGGATGATCCCTTCCAGGTAGCGGTGGAGGGCGACCGGCAGGGGTGACTCGGCCAGGCGGGCTTCGTCCAGAACGCGTTCGGCGGAGTCGAGCTTGGCCTGGAAAACGGCGCTGAGCAGGGCTTCACGGTTTGCGAAGCGGCGGTGGACGGTCGTGCGGTCCACTCCGGCGGCGGCGGCGATGGCCGCCATGGAGGCGCCCGGGTCCTCTGCCAGGAGTCGAGCTCCGGCATGCAGGACGGCAGTCAGGTTACGCGCGGCGTCAGCTCTCATGATGCCGGCATTCTACGCCCGTGCTTTACTTAACCGACTAACATCACCACGTGAGATGTAACACTGAGTATTAGTGCATCATTGATGTTGCAGTTAGGCTGATTTTGTCTACAGTGAAGTTGCTGTCCCGTTCGGGGCGGTGAAGCAGATGACGAAACGAGGCACGCGTCATGGCACGAACCTGGCTGATCACGGGGGGCTCGCAGGGCCTCGGCAGGGCCCTGGTGCTCGCGGCCCTGGGGGCCGGCGACAACGTCGTGGTGACTTCCCGCAAGCCGGAGGCGCTGGCTTCCCTGAGGGCCGGGCACCCGGACCGGTTGGAGGCGGTGGCGCTGGACGTCACCTCCGCGGCCCAGTCCCGGGGCGTGGTGGCCGAGGCGGTGGAGCGGTTCGGACCGGTCGACGTCGTCGTCAACAACGCCGGCTACGCCACCAGCGGCTCGATCGAGGACTTTCCCGAGGACGAGTTCCGCGCGCAGGTCGACACCAACTTGTACGGCGTAATCAACATGACCCGGGCGGTCCTTCCCGTCATGCGCCGCCAGCGGTCCGGGCACATCGTGCAGATCTCCTCGATCGGCGGACGTGTGGGCGGTACGCCGGGTCTGAGCGCCTACCAGACCGCGAAGTTCGCCGTCGAGGGGTTCTCCGAGGCACTGGCGAACGAGGTGGCACCGTTCGGCGTCAAGGTCACCATCGTCGAGCCGGGCGGCATCCGCACCGGCTGGGCCGCGGGTGCCGCGGAGCCTTCCGGTCCCGTGACCCCCGACTACGAGGAGACCGTGGGCCTGTGGCTGGCCCGGTTCGCGGACTACGCCGGCAAGGAGCCCGGTGACCCGGACCGCATGGCCCGCGCGATCATCGGCGCCGTGGACGCCGAGGAGCCCCCGCGCCGGCTGCTGCTCGGCAGCGACGCCCTGGAGATCGCGATCAACTCGGAGGAAGGCCGTCTGGCCGAGGCCCGCAAGTGGGCCGAGGTCAGCCGTTCCACGGACTACCCCACCACCTGACGGCACTGCGCGGACGCGGCAGCGGCCCGGCCGAAGCACCCGATCCCCCGGGCCGCCCGCGCCGACCGCCCCGCCCCGCCGGCCCCTGGCCGTCATCGCCTACGACGACAATGACGACGCCGTCCGCATCGCCAGCGCCTCCCCGTACGGCCTGTCCGGCGCTACCTTAACCTCAGATCCCGGCCGCGCCCTGGCCACCGCCCGCCGGCTGCGCACCGGCACCGTCACGCTGAACGAAACGCCCAACGGCTTCGGCCGCCACCAAAGCCAGCGGCCTCGGCCGTGAGCAGGGCAAGGCCGGTCCGGCCGACTACCTCGAGCACAAGCCGATCACCCGCACCCGCTAGTCACACCCCAGCGGGACGCACTGCCGGAGAACGAAGCCCGTTCCGCACGGCTCCCCCGATCCGCCCACGCCCCAGGGACCCACTCGAAGACCATGAGGGAGCCCCGCAGTCACAGGCCCGGACAGGACATTCGATCCACGCCCTGCAGCCCGGACGGTTCACCCGGCCGAGCAGACCAATCACACACCGTGCGAGCGTGGAAACCAGCCCCGTGCGGCGAACAGCCGTCCCGCCGCCCGGCGAGCAGCAACCCCCAGCGAGTCGGGGAACCACCTGCCCCGCAGCCCAACCCTGAACGGCGCGTGGCGGCCAGGACCGCCGGCCCGCCACCCCGCACGACCGGCCGACAAGGAGCACAGATGAGTACAGACGACGCCTACGAACAGGCGCTGGACACCGCAAGCAAACTCCTGGGACAGCGCCTGGACCTCCCGATGAGCCCCGGCGAACCGGCCTCCGGAGCCGACTTCCGTAAGGTCGCCACCGTGCACACCTTCGGGGACTCATGGACCCGTACCGCACTGTCGACACACGACCGCTCCCTGGTCTCCGTCGCCATCGCCGCGACGCTGGGCGCGTTCGAACCGCTGCGCGGGCAACTGCGCATCGCGCTCAACAACGGCGTCACTCAAGACGAGATCGTCGACCTCTTCATCCACCTCGCCGTCTACGCAGGAGCGGCCCGCGCCTTCGAGACATACCAGATCGCCTTGTCCGTCTTCGCCGAGGAGGCCTCCCCCTGACAGACATCCAGCCGGAAGCTTTCACCCAACCCCCTGCTGCAGTGCGTGATGCGCTGCCCCGCGGCCATCGCCGCGGTCCAGGCACACGCACACGGCCGGCGGCGGCAACCGGGACGGGGCGGGCGCCTGCGGTGATCTCTGCCAGGCGTACCGAACACCGATCCCCCCTCCCTCCGCGCTCCATACCCCTGGCGGCCGGTGTCCTGCCGCAGCGATATCTGCCTCAGCATGCGGGGCAACCCACCCGCGTCTCTTCAGGCGGTGACATACCCCGCCCCGCAACAAAACGGCGATCTTTCCCACGGCACAGACCAAAACAGGTCCGCAAAAGCGACGACACCCTCAACCACCCCCCACCAACACCCTGACGGCCTGCCGGCCATCAGCCGGTCACTGAAGGCGGCAGCGGAACGTCGTAACACCGCAAGACCTCCCGGAAGAAACCCGCAACCACGCGCGGCCCGTTACTCCGGTCCAGTTCACGGCCGCCGAAACGGTAGACATCGCAGCCGGAGCAGCTCAGCTGCCAGTCCTCCGACACCATCTGGGCATAAAGCTGTGGACCCGCTCTGCCGCCGACCCAGCAGTACTGCCGGCCATCGGCCTCCCAGACCACACCCACTCAGTTCGGCAGCAACAGCAGAAAGTCCATGCGCTGCCGAACAACAGACCCCGGCACGGCACGGCCCTTCACCGTGCAGCAGGAGACATCGCCCGCAGCGCAGCCCGCAAGACAGCGACACCAGACACCGCTCACCACCCCGGCCACAGGACTGCACAAACCGCAGAACAACACCCCCCGCAGAACCTCAACCCCCCGCACACCAGACCTCAGCAGGCATCACTCGCCGCCCGCACCGGCGCCAGCGGCACCTCCGCACCCAACGGCGCCTCCGGCGCCGCCACCAGAATCGACTGCTGCAACCGACGCAACCGCGCCGACGGCTCCAACCCCAGATCCCGCACCAACGTACTCCGCAGCTTGTGATACACGTCCAGCGCCTCACCCCGCCGCCCCGACCGGTGCAACGCCAGCATGAACTGCGCATGAAGGTTCTCGTGCGCCCGGTAACGGCTCGTCAGCACCGTCAGCTCTGCCAGCAGTTCGCGGTGACGGCCCAGCCGCAGATCCGCCTCGATCCGCTGGTCCAGCGCACACAGACGGCTCTCCTCCAGCCGCTTGGCCTCCATCTCCAACCGCGCACCCGTCTGCACATCCGCGAACGCCGGACCACTCCACAAATCCAACGCCCGCCGCAGCAAACCAGCCGCCCCCGGAAAATCACCAGCGTCCATGGCACGATAACCCTGCCCCGCCAGCCGCTCGAACTCCCGCACGTCACTGGTCCCCTCACCCGACACCAGCACATACCCACCCGGCGCCGTCACCAGCACATCCTTCGCCGACACCACAGACCCCCCACCCCCAGCCGACCCCTGCCCCCGAAGCGCCACCGTGATCAGATCACGCAACTGCAGCACATACGTCTGCAACGTCGTCCGCGCACTGCGCGGCGGACGACGTTGCAG
>NZ_JAGPXL010000091.1 GCF_018070565.1 Streptomyces sp. B93 | reverse complement strand
CCGGCGGGCGGCGGCACCGGGGCCGCTCCGGGTGGCCCAAGGAATCCGCCCGATCAGCGGACGCGAGGACGCGGCGGGGCGGCGGAGGGGCGGCGGCGCCGATCCGGCCCGCCGAGCGGGCCCACGCCCCGCGACCCACTCCGGTGCGGCCCGCTGAGGGGGAGGCTGCCCCCCGCCAAGTCCGGCTCGCCGCCAGACTCCGCCGAGCGGACCCGCGTCCCGGCCGCGACCGGCCCCGGGTGAGGTGGGGCCGGTCATCGCCGCGGCCCAGGGCGGCCCACCCGGTGGACCTCAGCCGTCCCCCCGTCCGAACAGCGGCGCCAGCAGGAGCTGGGCCGCTCCCTCCGCCACCTCGCGACCGCCACCGGGGGCGAGGCGTACCGGTACCGGGGGCTCGCCCGTGCGGTGGGCGCGGGCCGTGAGGACCGCGCTGACTCCCCGGACGAAGCGGTCGGGTTCGGCGGTGACGACCCGGCCGCCGAGGAGGATGAGGTCGATGTCCAGGAGGGCGACGAGGTTGCTGGTGCCGGTGCCCAGGACCCGGGCCGCCTCCTCGATGTCCCCGCGGGCCACGGCCGCCAGGCACAGCGCCTCCACACAGCCCCGGTTGCCGCAGCCGCAGAGCGGCCCGTCGAGTTGGACGACCTGGTGTCCGAACTCCCCCGCCCCGGTCCGCGCCCCCCGGTGCACGGCTCCCCCGATCACCAGCCCGCCGCCGAGCCCGGCCCCGAAGTGCAGGTAGGCGAACGACCTGGCGCCGTCGCCGGGGTCGGCCACCGCCAGGCGCAGGGCGGCGGCGTTGGTGTCCTTGTCGACGACGACCGGGACGCCGTCGAGCCGCCGGGCGAGCGCGTCCCGCAGCGGGTAGCCGTCCCACTCGGGGAACCCGGTGACGCGGTGCAGCACCCCGCTGGTGTGGTCGAGGGGGCCGGGCAGGGCGACCCCGAGGCCGAGCAGGGGACCCGGCGCGCGCAGGCCCTCCGCCTCCCGCACCACCGCGGCGACCACGGCCTCCGCCCCCGCCCCGAGGTCCAGCGGCGTCCGCCGTTCGTCGAGCACCGCCCCGGTGAGGTCCACCAGCACGGCCCGCAGCTCGTCCCGGTCCAGCTGTACGCCGACGGCGTGCCCGGCGTCGGGCACCAGCCGCAGGACGGTGCGCGGTTTGCCGCCCGTCGAGGCGCGGCGCCCTGCCTCCGCGGCCAGCCCGTCAGCCCGCAGCCGCGCGGTGATCTTGCTGACGGCCTGCGGGGTCAGCCCGGTCCGCTCGGCGAGTTCCAGTCGGCTGATGCCCTCGCTCCCGGCGGTCCGCAGCAGGTCGAGCACGAGCGCGGCGTTGCGGCCACGCCGTACGAGCGGGTCGTGGCGGGCGCGCCGTGCGAGCGGGTCGTTGCGTCCGCGCCGTACGAGCGGGTCGGTGTCCGTCGGCCTGCCCTGGGATTCCCCGTTCCGCGTCCTGTTCACCCGCCCCATTCTCCTCACCGCTTGCACTTTGGCAACGGCGTTGCGAAAGTGGGTCCCATGACTGGCACATCTCCCGGCACCCCCCTGCGCGTGGGCCTGATCGGCTACGGCCTCGCGGGCTCCGTCTTCCACGCCCCGCTGATCGCCGCCACCGAGGGCCTCGTCCTGGACACCGTGGTCACCTCGAACCCGGAGCGGCAGCAGCAGGCCCGCGCCGAGTTCCCGGACGTCCGGCCCGCCGCCACCGCGGACGAGCTGTTCGACCGCGCCGACGAGCTGGACCTGGTCGTCGTGGCCTCGCCGAACAAGACGCACGTCCCGCTCGCCACCACCGCCCTGAAGGCCGGTCTCCCGGTCGTCGTGGACAAGCCGGTCGCGGGCACGGCGGCCGAGGCCCGTGAGCTGGCCGCCCTCGCCGAGGAGCGCGGCCTGCTCCTCTCCGTCTTCCAGAACCGCCGCTGGGACAACGACTTCCTGACCCTGCGCCAGCTCCTCGCGGACGGCGAACTGGGCGACGTATGGCGCTTCGAGTCCCGGTTCGAGCGGTGGCGGCCCCAGCCCAAGGGAGGCTGGCGCGAGTCCGGCGACCCGGCGGAGATCGGGGGTCTGCTGTACGACCTCGGCAGCCATGTCGTCGACCAGGCCCTGGTCCTCTTCGGCCCCGCCACCGAGGTCTACGCCGAGACGGACGTCCGCCGCCCCGGCGCCCTGACCGACGACGACACCTTCATCGCGCTGACGCACGCCACCGGCGTCCGCTCCCACCTCTACGTCTCCGCCACCACCGCCCAGCTCGGCCCCCGCTTCCGGGTGCTGGGCTCCAAGGCGGGCTACGTGAAGTACGGCCTCGACCCGCAGGAGGCGTCCCTGCGCGACGGCGACCGCCCCGGCACCGCCGCCGGCTTCGGCGTCGAGCCCGAGGCGATGTGGGGCCGTATCGGCTCCGGCGAGTCCCCGCTGACCGGCGGCGGCCGCCCGGTCCCGACCCTGACCGGCGACTACGCCGCCTACTACGCGGCCGTGGCACAGTCGCTCCGGGAGGGCGCCGCGAACCCGGTGACCGCGCAGGAGGCGGCCGCCGCCCTCGACGTACTCGAAGCAGCCCGTCGTTCGGCCCGCGAGAAGGTGACGGTGACACTGTGACGGCCCACAAGCACCCGGCGAACCCCGCCGCGACCCCGAGGATCACCCCCGAACTGACCCCGTCGGTGGAGGAGTTGGAGGCGCAGGAACGCCGCCTGGTGTTCCGCCGTTTCACCTACGACGACGCCTGGGCGCTCGGTCTGCTGCTGGTGCGGATGGCCCGGGAGCGGCAGGCCCCGGTCGCCATCGACATCCGCCGCTCCGGCCAGCAGCTCTTCCACGCGGCCCTGCCCGGCTCCACCCCCGACAACGACGCCTGGATCGACCGCAAACGCCGCGTCGTGGAGCGCTACGGCTCCGCCTCCTACCTGGTCGGCGCCCGGCACCGCGCCAAGGGCACCACCTTCGAGGAGTCCTCGCGCCTGGACCCGGACACCTACGCGGCCCACGGCGGTTCCTTCCCCGTCACCGTCGCGGACGTCGGCGTGATCGGCACGGTGACGGTGTCCGGGCTGCCGCAGCTCCAGGACCACCGTTTCGTGGTGGAGGCGCTGGAGGAGTTCCTGAAGGACGAGATCTGACACCCGTCCGGCGGGAATGATCGCCCGTGCCCCTCCGGTTGGCAGTGCTGAACAGCCGTCAAGCCAACCGGAGGGACCGCATGGACGCCGCACTGAAGGAACAGCTCGGCCGCTACGGCATCTGGAGCGTGGGCCTGCGCTCGGAGGACCCCGACCGGCGCGGCGAACTCGCCGACGCGGCGGCCGAGCTGGAGGAGCTCGGCTACGGCGCCCTGTGGCTCGGCGGCAGCAGCGCCCCGCACAACGCCGGCCCGCTCCTCGCGGCGACCACGCGGATCACCGTCGGCACCAGCATCCAGAGCATCTGGCAGCACGAGCCCGCCGACAGCGCCGCCGGGTACGCCGAGCTGGAGGCGGCCCACCCCGGCCGCTTCCTGCTGGGCCTCGGAGTGAGCCACGCCAAGCTCGCCGACCAGTACCGCCGCCCTTACTCGTCGCTGGTCGCCTACCTGGACGCCCTCGACACCGCCGGGGTACCCGCCGGGCGCCGGGTGCTCGCCGCGCTGGGCCCGAAGACCCTCCAGCTGTCCGCCGACCGCGCGGCGGGCGCCGTCCCGTACCTGGTCACCCCGGAGCACACGGCCCGGGCCCGCGAGATCCTGGGCGAGGCCCCGCTGCTCGCCCCCGAGCTGAAGGTGATCCTGGAGACCGACCCGGCCCGCGCCCGTACCCTGGCCCGGGAGGCGCTGGCCATGTACCTGGCCCTCCCCAACTACACCGACAACTTCCGCCGCCTCGGCTTCACCGACGCCGACCTGACGGACGGCGGCAGCGACCGCCTCATCGACGCCGTGTACGCCTGGGGCGACGAGACCCGCATCCGCCACCGCATCGACGCCTTCCACGAGGCGGGCGCGGACCACGTGGCCCTCCAACTGATCGACGACGGCCCCCGGGACACCCTCCCGAGGGAGGCGTGGGCGCGCCTGGCGGCACTACTGGCCTAGCGGGGCCGACCTGTTGGGGGCGCGGGAAACCGCGCGACGGGCCACACCCGCACCCGCACCCGCACCCGCCGGAGCACCCCGCACCCCCGCGGCGCGACGGCGCACCCCTCCCCCAGCCAGTGCGGCGCCTACGCGTCCTTCAGTTCCTGCCGCTGCCGCCCGAGCCCGTCGATCTCCAGCTCGACCACGTCCCCCGCCCGGAGATACGGCTTGGGCTCGGGCTGCCCGAACGCGACTCCGGCAGGCGTCCCGGTGTTGATCACATCACCGGGGTACAGCACCATGAACTGACTGACGTACCGGACGACTTCCCCCACGGGGAAGATCTGCTCCGCGGTCGTACCGTCCTGCTTCAGCTCGCCGTTCACCCACAGCCGCAGCCCCAGCGCCTGCGGATCGGGCACCTCGTCGGCGGTCACCAGCCACGGCCCGAGCGGGTTGAACGTCTCGCAGTTCTTGCCCTTGTCCCAGGTCCCGCCCCGGTCCATCTGGAACTCCCGCTCGGACACGTCGTGCGCGACCGCGTACCCGGCGACATGCGCCAGCCCGTCCTCCGCCGACTCCAGATACCGCGCCGTACGCCCGACGACGACGGCCAGTTCGACCTCCCAGTCCGTCCGCACCGACCCGCGCGGCACCAGCACGGTGTCGTTCGGCCCCACGACCGTGTCCGCGGCCTTGAAGAAGACGACGGGCTCGGCCGGCGGCCGGGCGCCGGTCTCCCGGGCGTGATCGTGGTAGTTCAGCCCGATGCACACGACCTTGCCGATGCGCGCCACCGGCGGCCCGATCCGCAGCCCCGCCGGGTCCAGCACGGGCAGCTCCCCGCTCCGCGCCGCGTCCCGCACCCGCCCGAGCGCCCCCTCGTCGGCGAGCAGCGCCCCGTCGACGTCCGGCACGACGCCCGACAGGTCCCGCAGCACCCCTCCGGCGTCGAGCAGCGCGGGCCGCTCCTGTCCCGCCGTACCGACGCGCAGCAGCTTCATGATCATGGCCTCCCTGGATCACGGGTGTCCCACCGACGCCTGCCGACCAGGGGTGCGGCCCGTGACCCGAGGACCGTCGGAGGACTGGTCGATCCTCCAAGCAGGCGGTCCACTCCGCAAGACCCCGTTCACGTACTGGACCGTCAGCGGGCGCGGGGCGCCATGGCTGCGAGCGTGCCCCAGACCACCAGCCGGTACCGGGACGTGTAGACGGGGGTGCAGGTGGTGAGGGTGATGTAGTACCCGGGCTCCCGGTACCCCGCCCCGGGCCGGACGGCACTGCGCGGTACGTCCCGGATGACCCCGACATCACGGGCGGAGGTCCGCGGCAGCGTCCGCCCGACGACGTACGTGTAACGGGCGTCCGCGGTCTCCACGGTGATCGCGTCCCCCCGCCGCAGCCGGTCCAGGTGCCGGAAGGGCTCACCGTGCGTGTTCCGATGCCCGGCGAGGGCGAAGTTCCCGGCCCGCCCCGGCTGCCCGGTGCCGGGATAGTGACCGACGTACCCCTTGTTCAGCACGTCGGCCTTCCCGATCCCCTCGGCGACGGGGACGCGGAGGCCGAGGCGGGGGATGCCGAGGATGGCGTAGGCCTGGGAGGGGGAGGGGGTGGTGGGCGGTGGCTGAGGGGCCTCCCCGCCCCCGTCCCCGGACGGTTCCCCGACGGAGTCCCCGGAACCTTCCGAACCCCTGGAATCCGCGCGCGTCCCGTCTTCCCGGTCCCCCCGGTCTTCCCGGTCCCCCCGGTCCTCCCAGTCCCTCCAGGTGCGCTCAAGGGCCCGCACCTCCCGCTCGGCGCTCCCCCTGGCCTGCCAGTTGGTCCACCACATCTGGTGCGCGACGAGCAGCATCAGCACGGCCCCGACGGTGACGAGCACCTCCCCGCCGCCCCACCACACCCGCCGCCAGCGGGCACGCCGACGCCGGTCACGGTGCCGTACGACGGAGACGCGCATACGAGACCCCCTCGGGGCCGGGACGGAACCCGCCGCCGCAAGATAAGGCCGACCGCACGAGACCTCCAGCCCCACGCACCACCCAAGGCCGGACCTCTGTCGCTGATCGGCAGTACGGTGTCCCCCATGCGCCCCGACACGCCCGCCGAGAACGTCGACCACCACGCCGAAGCGGCCCGCCTGGAGCGAACCGCCGCCCTGTATCCCGAGGACGCCGAAGCCCTGCTGCTGCGGGCCGCGGCCCACCTGGAACTCGCCGACGCCCGCCCCGCCGCGTCCACCCTCTACGACCGTCTGCTGTCGTCGTCCGACGCCCTGGACAACCCCCACCTGGTCCGCGCCCTGAAGGCGTCGAACCTGTGGGAGTACGGCCACGAGGCGGAGGCCCGAGCGATCATCGACGGCATCCGTACGACCGCCCCGAGGGACCCGGCCGCGTGGGTGATCGCGGCGGAGGCCCTGGAAGCGCACGACGAGCTGGAGGCGGCGGAGGAGACCTTCACGCAGGGCGCGGCGCTCCTCCTGGCCGGCACCGGGGAACCCCCGGCCTCCTCCACCCACCCGCTCCTCTTCGGCCGCCACCGCGTCCGGCGCATGCTGGGCCGGCCCCACGACGACTGGGACACCCTCGCCGACACCCTGCACTCGATGCCCGTGTCCCTGGACGAACTGCACGACCCCAAGCGGGTCTGGTCCCTCGGCTCCGACAACCCGGCGGAACTGGAGGCGGAAATCTCCCGCCTCCGCGCCGAGCTGGGCGCCTACCGCGAGGCCCTGTCCCGCCCGTTCCCGGTGGCGATCCTCCACTGGCCCGCCGACGAACTGGCGGAACTGGTGTCGGCGTACCCCTCCCTGTCCACGGAGTACCCGTCCCACGAGGAGCACCTCGCGACGATAGAGGCCTCCCTGCGCGAACTCGCCTCCTCCGGCACCCCCAACCTCGGCACCGTCACCGGCACGGTCCCCTCCTACGAGGCCTTCGCCGCCTCAGAGGGCACCTCACCCGGCGACCCCACCCTGCTCCCCCAGTACGCAACGACCCTCGCGGCCCGAGGCCGCGCCGTGGAATGGCCGCCGGAGCGGGGGGCCGGGTGCTGGTGCGGGGCGGGGCGGGTTTATGGGGAGTGTCACGGGGCGGGCTGATCGGCTGTGGGCGCGCTCTGCCACCGCTCCCGGTGGTCGCGCACATAGCCGGGGTGCACCTTGTGGCTTCGGTGCACCCTGAGCTTTGACCGCGGGTTGACGCCGAACAGTCCGGCCTGCAAGACGATGGACCAGTCGTCCTCTATCACCACGGCCCCCACATCCAGCAGGACGTGGCAATTGGGGCACAGGCAGAGGACGTTCGGCTCCACATCAGGTCCGTAGTGTGGCTTGCCCAGCGGCTTGATGTGAGCGCCCTCGCTGTAAGGCTTACCGTCCGGGTCCACCAGACGGAGACCGCAGATCTGGCACTCGTGGTCGTACAGCTTCTTGATACGTCTGATCAGTGCGCTGTCACGGACCATGCGCTGCACCCAGGAGGAGCGGACGCCGGGGAACTTCTCGGTGTCTCGTTCCCTCTCCTCTTCTTCCCTCCTCACCGCTTCGACGGTGTGGCGTTCCACGCCGGGTACTTCTTGGAGGGAGTCAGGGATGCGTTCGAGGTCGAACTGGCAAATCTCGATCTCGGAGCCGTCCGGTGCCGGTGACTTGGAAATCGCGGTGCGGACATCGGTGATCTCATAGAGGCCGTCGTACCGGTAGCCCTTGCCGGGCGAGTACCGCTTCTCTCCCTCATAGCCCCTGACGACGCGAACGAGATGGCCTCTCTCATAGCTCAACTTCAAGGCGGCATTGTCCCGATAATCCCAAGACTGACTGCACTTGAGCTTAGTTACGCCGCCTTCTGTGTACTTGTCCTTATCTCGCGAAGCTCCGGTGTAGAGCACCGAGTACCAGTCATCCGCGTCGTCTTCATAGCCGCCATTCAGCACGATCGCGTCGGAGACCCAACTGCCGTCCTTGTCCTTGATCCGCGAGATTCCTCGCTGAAGGTCGCCGTGCAGTTGGGCGTCGAAGAGCTCTCGCCGCCCCGTGAAGTAACTCCCGGGCCCGTAGCCCTCGACGTAACCGATCACCCGTTCGTCCACCATGCGACCACACTCGACCGCAGCTGATCACCCATGTCAATTTCTTTGACCGGCCGTCTGACAGACTCGCCACTTCAGGCAGGACATGGGTGGGGAGGGCGTCATGGTGTTGGTCGTGTTGGGGGTTTTGGTGGTGGCCATCGTCGTGACGGGGGTGTTGGTGGGGCGGCGGGCGGCGCCGGTGGGGTTC
>NZ_JAGPXL010000090.1 GCF_018070565.1 Streptomyces sp. B93 | reverse complement strand
GTGGGGAGTTGTCCCACCACCGTCGCCCCGAACGCCACCGCCATCCCCGCCACCTGCACCGCCGTGAGCGCCTGCCCGAGGGCCGCCCAGCCGACGACGGCCGCGGTCAGCGGGGAGAGCGGGCCGAGGAAGGTGACCTGCGTGGCGGTGAGGCGGCCGATGCCGCGGAACCAGAGCCAGTAGGCGACGGCCGTGTTGGCGAGCGCGAGGTAGAGGTAGCCGCCGAGCGCCCGCCCGTCCAGCGCGGGCGGTGCACCCTCGACGAGCAGGGCGACCGGCGCGATCAGCAGACCGCCCGCGGTGAGCTGCCAGGCGGTGAGGGCGAGCGGGCCGACACCCTCGGGCCGCCCCCACTTCTTGGTGAGGACCGTACCGGCGGACATCGACGCGGTGGAGGCCAGCGCCGCGAGCACGCCGAGCGCGTCCAGCGCCCCGGCCGCCTTCAGCACGACGAGGCTGACGCCGAACGCGGCGACGACCCCGGTGACCAGGGAACGGGCGGTGGGCCGCTGCCCGAGCAGTACGGCCGACAGCCCGACCACGAGCAGCGGACCCACCGAGCCGACGACCGCGGCCAGCCCACCGGGCAGCCGGTACGCCGCCAGGAACAGCAGCGGGAAGAACGCGCCGATGTTCAGCACGCCGAGCACCGCCGACCGCCACCACCAGGCGCCGCGCGGCAGCGTCCGGGCGAGCGCGAGCAGCAGCAGCCCGGCGGGCAGGGCGCGCAGCATGCCGGTGAGGAGGGGGCGGTCGGGCGGGAGGAACTCGGTGGTGACGGCGTAGGTGGTGCCCCAGGAAATGGGCGCGAGGGCGGTGAGGAGGGTGAAGGCGAGGCGGTTGGCGGCGGACGGGGAGGTCATGGGCGCACACCCTTCGGAGTAGACCGATACTGATTAGCTTAGCTCTAAGCTAATCAGCGTCAAGTGACTTACTGGCGATCGGCTCACTCAGGAAGCGGCTTACTCAGAAGTGGCTTACTTGCGACCGACTCTCGGGACGGCGGATACTCCCCGCATGACCGAACCCGACCGGGACCCCGTCGACGCGATCATCGACCAGTGGGCCGCCGTACGCCCCGACCTCGACACCCGCGCCATGGAGGTCTTCGGCCGGGTCTTCCGGCTCTCCCGGGCGATGGGCGACGCCATGGAGAAGGCGTACGCCCGCTTCGGGATCTCCCGCGGCGAGTTCGACGTCCTCGCGACCCTGCGCCGCTCCGGCGAGCCCTACACCCTCTCCCCCCGCCAGCTCTCCGCCACCCTGATGCTCACCACCGGCGGCATGACCGGCCGCCTCGACAAGCTCGAGCGCGCGGGCCTGCTCCGCCGCTCCCCCGACCCCCACGACCGCCGGGGCCTGAAGGTGACGCTGACCGAGCAGGGCCTGAGGGTGGTCGACGAGGCGGTGGGCGCGGGGCTGGCGCTCCAGACGTCGGCGCTGTCCGGCCTGGACGACGAGCAGGCCGACCGACTGGCCGACCTGCTGAGAAAGTTGCTGGCCTCGACGGAAGCCGGCTGAGGGCCGGCTCCCGGCCGGGCGTTCAACCGACGTGGGCCGCGAGGGCGGCGTCGATGTCCGTCGCGGTGGCCGAGTCGGAGGCCCAGGCCACGTATCCGTCGGGACGGACCAGGAGGGCCGTACGGCGGTCGCTCGCCCAGCGGGCCACGGCGAGGCGCCCGTCGCGGCCGGCGGGGTCCTCGTGCGCGTCCGGCGTGATCAGCACGAACCGGCCGCCGCGCAGGGCCTCGTAGAGGCGGGCGCCATCGGCGAGGGCGACGTCCGGGACGCGGGTGCCGGTGAGGGCGTGGGCGCCGCGCGGGGCGGGGTAGCGGTAGCCGATGCCGGTGAGCTGGCCGAGCATCCTGCGGCGGGCCGGGGCGACGGTGTCGAGGACGGTGGTGATCGCGGCCCGCAGGACGAGGGTCCACGGAGTCTTGGCCATGGCGAGGCGGACGATGCCGCCACTGCTGCGCAGCACCGCCTTGCCGACGGGGTGGCGCTCGGAGTGGTAGGTGTCCAGGAGTGCGGGGGCCGCGTGCCCGGTGACCACCTGAGCGAGCTTCCAGCCGAGGTTGGCGGCGTCCTGGAGGCCGGTGTTCATGCCCTGCCCGCCCGCCGGGGTGTGGACGTGCGCGGCGTCACCGGCGAGGAAGACCCGGCCGACGCGGTAGGCGGGCGCCTGGCGTTCGTCGCTGTGGAAGCGGGACATCCAGCGGGCGTCGTGCATGCCGTAGTCGGTGCCCAGCGCCATCCTGGTGATCTCCTTGACCTCGTCCAGGTCGAGGGGCTCGCTGTCGGCCACATCCCGGCCGCGGTGCCAGCCGATGACGCGGTAGTAGCCGTCCCCGAAGGGCGCGATGAACGCGAACGCGTCCCCGACAGCGTTGACGGCGAGCAGCGTCTCCGGCTTCTCGGCGAGCAGGACGTCCGCGAGGACGACGGACCGGATGACGGAGTGCCCGGGGAAGGTCAGCCCGATCGCGTCCCGCACGGCGCTGCGCATACCGTCCGCGCCGACGACGTACGCGGCACGAAGGCTGCTCTCCTCGCCGCCGGGACCGCGGAGTTCGACGGTGACGCCGTCGGTGTCCTGGGTCAGCCGGGTCATCCGCGTCTCGTAGCGGAAGTCGACCCCGGCCTCGACGGCACGGCGCTCCAACAGCTTCTCCACCTCGTACTGGGGGGTGATGAGGAGGTGGTTGAAACGGGAGGGGAGGGAGTCGAGCGCGATGGTGAGGCGGCCGAAGAGGCGGAGCCGCTGGAGCCGCTGCCCGGTGGCCTCCAGTTCGTCGGCGAGCCCGCGGGCGTCGAACTGCTCCAGGGTGCGGGCGTGCACGGCGAAGGCCCGGGAGAGGTTGCTGATCTTGTGCGGGCGCTTCTCGACGAGGGTGACGGGGACTCCGGCGGTGGCCAGGTCCCCGGCGAGGAGGAGGCCGGTGGGGCCGGAACCGATGACGATGACGGCGGGGGTGTTGGTGCCAGTGGTGCCGTTCATGAGGGCCTCCTGGGTGACAACGACCGTTGGTCAACGCTTGTTGGTCAACGTCTGTTGGCCATGAAAGTAGCGGGGCGGAGAGGGTGAAGTCAACAGCTGTTGGCCCACAAGCGTTGACCCGCACGAACGGCGGCGCAGACGTGGCCAACACTTGTGGGCCCACGCCCGTAGGCCTACGCTCGTTGACATGCCAGACCGCACCCGCACCACCCCGACCACTTCCGCCACCCCCGCCACTTCCGCCACCCCTACCACCCCTCCCCCCACCCCCCGCCGCTCCGACGCCACCCGGACCGCCATCCTCGACGCCGCCCGCGAACGCTTCGCCGCCGACGGCTACGAGCGCGCCACCATCCGCGCCATCGCCAAGGACGCGAACATCGACCCGTCGATGGTGATGCGCTACTACGGCAACAAGGAGGGACTCTTCGCGGCGGCCGTCAGCGTCGATCTGCGCATGCCCGACCTCACCGCCCTGCCCCGCGAGGAGGCCGGACGGGGCCTGGTGGCGCACTTCCTCACCCAGTGGGAGGAGAACGAGGTGCTCACCGCCCTGCTCAGGGTCGGCATCACCAACAAGTCCGGAGCCGAGCGGATGCAGGGCATCTTCCGCGAGCAGGTGCTGCCGGTCGCGCGGCAGACGTGCCCCGACCCGGAACAGGTGCCCACGCGGGCCGCCCTCGTCGCGACGCAGTTGCTGGGCCTGGCCCTGACCCGCTATGTCCTGCGCATCCCGGCGGCGGAGCAGCTGAGCCGCGGCGAGATCGAGGCCTGGCTCGGCCCCACGATCCAGCGGTACCTGACAGCACCGAGCCCTTGAGGGCCACGCCCGGCGCCAACGCCCGCAAGCACACCAAGGGCGCCGTCCTCACCGCCGTACGACAAACACACGTACGACGACGGGGACGGCGCCCTTGGTCAGATCAGGCAGGTGGCGCCAAGTGCCGGATCAGGCCTTGGCGGCGGCCTTGTTCTTCGTCCTGATGTTCTTGGACGTCACCCGGTGCTTCTCCTGCGACCGGTCGAGGACCATCACCAGACCGGCGATGACCGCGAAGATCGCGATCGGGAGGGCGACATAGAGGCCCAGCGTCTCGACGACGCTCAGGCCCGTGCCGGGGTCGTCGCCGTCGTCGCGGCTGAGCGCGAGCGCGGGGGACGACATGAGCAGCATCATCAGCGTTGTGCCGGAGGCCAGGGCGCCGGCGCGCAGGGCGTTCTTCTTGTCCACGGTGCAAAAGTAGCGAACGCCGGATCGGCCCGCGCGCCCGGGGTGCCGTACAGGTTGCCGCCCCCGGCCGGGCGGCGACGTCAGCACCCCCGTTCCACCCCCCGTTCCACCCCCGGTTCCACCTCCCATTCCCCCCCCCGCTCCTCCCCCCGCCCCCCGCCCGCCATCCCTCGCACCAGCCCTCGCAGACGGGCCGACTCCGCCAACTCCTCCAGCGTCACCGGCCGCCCCGCCGCGTCGGCGACCGGCAGCCGCCAGTTCGGATACTCGTCCCACGTCCCCGGCAGGTTCTGCGGCCGCCGGTCACCCACCCCGTCGGGCAGCCAGACGCCGATGAGCCGCGCCGGGGTGCGCAGCAGATAGTCGTGGACGGCCCGCACCTCGGCCTCCTCGGAGGAGGCGTCCATGCCGCCGCCGGTGCTCCGCAGCAGCCCGAGCCGGGTGAGCAGGGCGAGCCACTCCCCCGTATCGGCGGCGGCCTCGGCGCGCTCGGCCTCCAGGGGGCGGCCGAGCAGGCCGAGCCGGTCGCGGAGTTCGACGTGTTCGCCGCTGAGGCGGGCGGCGGTGGGCGGCAGGTCGTGGGTGGTGGCGGTGGCCAGGCAGTCGGCGCGCCAGCGGTCGGGGGGCAGGGGGCGGCCGTCGCCTTCCCAGTCCCGTTCGAACCACAGCACGGACGTGCCGAACACCCCGCGCCGCCGCAGCGCCTCGCGCACCCCCGGCTCCACGGTGCCCAGGTCCTCGCCGATCACCATGGCACCCGCGCGGGAGGCTTCCAGCACCAGTACGGCGAGCATCGCCTCGGCGTCGTAGCGGACGTAGGTGCCTTCGGTGGGCGGCAGCCCCTCGGGGACCCACCAGAGCCGGAAGAGGCCCATGACGTGGTCGATGCGCACGGCGCCCGCGTAGCGGAACAGGGCGCGCAGCAGGGCGCGGAAGGGGGCGTACCCGGAGGCGGCGAGCCGGTCGGGGCGCCAGGGCGGCAGGCCCCAGTCCTGCCCGTGGGCGTTGAAGGCGTCGGGGGGCGCGCCGACCGACATCCCGGCGGCGAAGTGGTCCTGCTGCGCCCAGGCGTCGGCGCCCTCGGGATGGACGCCCACGGCGAGGTCGTGCACGATCCCGAGCGGCATGCCCGCCTCACGGGCGGTGCGCTGGACCGCGCCGAGCTGGCTGTCGGTGAGCCAGGCGAGCCGGCAGTGGAAGTCGACGCGGTCCATCAGCTCGGCGCGGGCGCGTGCCGTCTCCGGTGAGCGCGGGTCGCGCAGCCCGGCCGGCCAGGTCCGCCAGCGGGGGCCGTGCACCTCGGCGAGGGCGTACCAGGTGGCGTGGTCCTCCAGGGCCCGGCCCTCGCGGGCGAGGAAGTCGCAGTAGGCGGCGCGGCGGCCGGGTCCGAGCGGTACGGCGCGCAGCAGTTCCAGCGCCTCCCGCTTCAGTTCCCACACCGCGTCCCGGTCGATCAGCGCGCCCTTGTCCAGCACGTCCTCCCGCAGCCGCCCGGCCCGCTCGAGCAGTGCGCGCACCTGTTCCCGGTCGGCGTCGGACAGGTGGGCGAACTCGGGCACGTCCTCGACGCGCAGGTGCACCGGGTCGGGGAAGCGGCGGGAGGAGGGCCGGTAGGGGGACGGGTCGGTCGGAGGACCGGGCACGGCCGCGTGCAGGGGGTTGACCTGCACGAACCCGGCGCCGAGCGCGCGCCCCGCCCACCCGGCCAGCTCGCCGAGGTCGCCGAGGTCGCCCATGCCCCAGGAGCGCCGGGAGAGCAGCGAGTACAGCTGGACGAGCAGTCCGTACGAGCGTCCGGCCGGGGTGGGCAGCCGGGCCGGGGCGGCGATCAGCTGGGCCTCGGCGGTCCGTCCGTCGGGTGCCCGGGCCGTCAGCCGGTGGACGCCGGGCGGGAGCTGCCCGGCGTCGGCGCGGGTCTCGCCCTGCTCGGTCTCGATCAGCAGCCGGGTTCCGTCCGGCAGCCCCGCGAGGGCGGCGCACCCGTCCTCGCCCTCCCAGCGGACGACCGTCGGCGGCAGCAGCCGCGTCGCGTTCTCGCGGCGCCGGTCGGCGAGGGCGGCGCGCACGGCGTCGGGGGTGCTCGCGTCGACGCCGAGGGCGCGCAGGGTGCGGATGACGGCGGCGGCGGAGGCGGCGACGGTGCGGTCCGGGGCGGGCTGGTAGGAGGTGGCCACGCCGTGCGACTCGGCGAGCCGGGCCAAGTCGTCGTCGAGCGGCTCGTCGAGGGGTTCGACCGGGCGGGGCGCTGTCATCTACGGCCTCGTGGAGTCGGCGTCCGGGGCGGCGAGCGGCGGCTCGCTGGTGAGTGGTTCGGCGTCGGGCAGCGGGGGCTCGCTGGTCAGGGGTGCCTGGGCGCAGGGGCCCTCGGCGCTGAAGACGCACACATGGGGGGCTTCGGGCTGGGCGGGCAGGACGGGTTCGGCGGACGGTTCCGCCGGGCGTTTGGAGAGGGCGTCCAGAAGCAGGTGCGCGGATGCGGCCACGGGTTCTCCTCGTCGAGTCGAATGGGGTACCCGCAGCCCTACCCAGCGGACGCGTCCCCAGACGCCTCGATGTCGGAGAACGCACTTCTCATCACATTCCACGCCCTCCCTCCCACCTCGCCACTCCCCCAGAGTGGATCAAATACGACATCACGGCCACCTCCGTTGACACCCTCGCCGCACGGATGGTGGGCTCGGTGGCCCCGGAGACACCACGGTGGGCAGTGCCGGACGAGGACCAGGGAGGGGGCCCGTGCAGCTGCGGCGCAGGAGGCGTGCGGCGGTGCTCGCGATCGCCGTCGTCACCGGAATGCTCGGCACCGCCCCGGCGGCCGTCGCCGCCCCACCGCCCCCCGACAGCACCACCTCCCCCACCACCCCCACCTCCCCCGCACCCCGAACCGACGCCGCCGCCCCGACCGTCTGGCCGCGCCCCCAATCCATGCGGCACACCGGCACCCCCGCCAGGGTCACCGAGGAGACGGTGCTGATCACCGACGGCTCGGCCGACCCGTACACCGTCGAGGCCCTGCGCGCACTACTGCGCTCCGCCGGAGCCCGGCGCATCGCCATGCTCCGCGACACCGACCCGCGCCCGCCGGGCGCCCTGGCGGTCCGGGCGTCAGCGGAACGCCCCGGCCGGGACACCCACCACACCCTCCCCACCGGCGGCTACGGCCTCACCGTCGCCCCGGGCACCGTCACCCTCTCCGGAGCGGGCGAGGACGGCCTCTTCCACGCCGTACAGACCCTGCGCCAACTGATCACCCCCGGAACACCCACCATCGCGGGCGCCGAGATCCGCGACTGGCCCGGCACCGCCGTACGCGGCACCACGGAGGGTTTCTACGGCGAACCCTGGACGCACGAGCAACGGCTCGCCCACCTCGACTTCATGGGCCGGACCAAGCAGAACCGCTATCTCTACGCCCCCGGCGACGACCTCCGCCGCCAGGCGCGCTGGCGTGAGCCGTACCCGGCCGAGCGGCGCGCGGAGTTCCGGGAGCTGGCGGAGCGGGCCCGCCGCAACCACGTCACGCTCGCGTGGGCGGTGGCCCCCGGCCAGTCGATGTGCCTGTCCTCGGACGCCGACGTGGCCGCCCTGAACCGCAAGCTGGACGCGATGTGGGCGCTGGGCTTCCGGGCGTTCCAGCTCCAGTTCCAGGACGTCAGCTACAGCGAGTGGCACTGCGAGGCGGACGCGGACCGGTTCGGGTCCGGCCCGGAGGCGGCGGCGAGGGCGCACGCGCGCGTGGCCGACGCGGTCGCCCGCCACCTGGCGAAACACCACCCGGGTTCAACGGCGCTGTCGCTGATGCCGACGGAGTACTACCAGGACGGTACGACTCCGTATCGACGTACGTTGGCGAGGGAGCTGGACCCGGACGTCGAGGTGGCGTGGACCGGCGTGGGCGTGGTCCCGCGCACCATCACCGGCGGCGAACTCACCGCCACCCGCGAGGCCTTCGGCCACCCCTTGGTCACCATGGACAACTACCCGGTCAACGACTACGCCCAGGACCGCCTCTTCCTGGGCCCCTACACCGGCCGCCACCCCGCCGTGGCCGCCGGTTCGGCAGGCCTGCTCGCCCACGCCATGCAGCAGGCGGCGGCCTCCCGCATCCCCCTGTTCACGGCCGCCGACTACGCCTGGAACCCGCGCGCCTACGCCCCCGAGGAGTCCTGGCGCGCGGCCATCGCCGACCTGGCCGCGGGCGACGCCCACCAGGAACAGGCCCTCGCGGCCCTCGCCGGGAACGACGCCTCCTCGGTCCTCGACGACGAGGAGTCGGCGTACCTGCGCCCCCTCCTGGAGGCGTACTGGCGCACCCGTCTCGCCCCCGAGACCCAGGCCACGGACCGCCTCCGCACCGCCTTCACCGTGATGCGCGAGACCCCGGACCGCCTCTCCCGCACCCCCCTCGCCACCGAGACGGCCCCCTGGACCAGCCAGCTGGCCCGCTACGGCGAGGCGGGAGTGACGGCCCTGGACATGCTGGACGCCCAGCGCCGGGGCGACACGGCAACGGCCTGGACGTCGTACCGCACCCTCGACCGACTGCGCACCCGCATCGACGCGGCCCCGGTGACGGTCGGCAAGGGCGTCCTGGATCCGTTCCTGACCCGGGCCCAAAAGTCATACGAGAGCTGGGCGGGCCTGACCCGCGAACCGAACCGCCCCCCCGACGGACGCACCCTCCACTTCCCCCGCCCCCGCCCCCTCTCCACGGTCACCGCCCTCACCGACCCGGGCACGACAGGCACGGTGGAGGCCCACGTCCCCGGCAAGGGCTGGCAAGGCCTCGGCCCCCTCACCCCGTCGGGCGCCACAGAACTGCCCACCACCCTCCACGCGGACGCCGTCCGAGTGACGGGCCCGTCCCCCTCCCGCATCCACCACCTGATCCCCTGGTACGCGGACACCCCACCAGCGGAACTCACCCTGAACGACCATCACGAGGAGCCCACCACCGAAACGGGCTCCACCCTGCGCC
>NZ_JAGPXL010000009.1 GCF_018070565.1 Streptomyces sp. B93 | reverse complement strand
TGGTGAAAAGTACCCCGGGAGGGGAGTGAAATAGTACCTGAAACCGTGTGCCTACAAGCCGTGGGAGCGTCGGATGGAAGCTTGCTTTCATCTCGTGACTGCGTGCCTTTTGAAGAATGAGCCTGCGAGTTTGCGGTGTGTTGCGAGGTTAACCCGTGTGGGGAAGCCGTAGCGAAAGCGAGTCCGAATAGGGCGGTGTAGTAGCGCGCTCAAGACCCGAAGCGGAGTGATCTAGCCATGGGCAGGTTGAAGCGGAGGTAAGACTTCGTGGAGGACCGAACCCACCAGGGTTGAAAACCTGGGGGATGACCTGTGGTTAGGGGTGAAAGGCCAATCAAACTCCGTGATAGCTGGTTCTCCCCGAAATGCATTTAGGTGCAGCGTCGTGTGTTTCTTGCCGGAGGTAGAGCACTGGATAGGCGATGGGCCCTACCGGGTTACTGACCTTAGCCAAACTCCGAATGCCGGTAAGTGAGAGCGCGGCAGTGAGACTGTGGGGGATAAGCTCCATGGTCGAGAGGGAAACAGCCCAGAGCATCGACTAAGGCCCCTAAGCGTACGCTAAGTGGGAAAGGATGTGGAGTCGCAGAGACAACCAGGAGGTTGGCTTAGAAGCAGCCACCCTTGAAAGAGTGCGTAATAGCTCACTGGTCTAGTGATTCCGCGCCGACAATGTAGCGGGGCTCAAGCGTACCGCCGAAGTCGTGTCATTGCAGCATGAGGGCTAACGCCTGCTGTGATGGGTAGGGGAGCGTCGTCTGCCGGGTGAAGCAGCCGTGGAAGCGAGTTGTGGACGGTTGACGAGTGAGAATGCAGGCATGAGTAGCGATTCACACGTGGGAAACGTGTGCGCCGATTGACTAAGGGTTCCTGGGTCAAGCTGATCTGCCCAGGGTAAGTCGGGACCTAAGGCGAGGCCGACAGGCGTAGTCGATGGATAACCGGTTGATATTCCGGTACCCGCTGTGGAGCGTCAAACATCGAGCATCGTGATGCTAAGGCCGTGAAGCCGCCCTGATCTCTTCGGAGTTGAGGGGAGTGGTGGAGCCGCTGAACCAAGCGGTTAGTAGGTGAGTGATGGGGTGACGCAGGAAGGTAGTCCATCCCGGGCGGTGGTTGTCCCGGGGTAAGGGTGTAGGACGGTGTGCAGGTAAATCCGTGCACCATTTAAGTCTGAGACCTGATGCCGAGCCGATTGTGGCGAAGTGGATGATCCTATGCTGTCGAGAAAAGCCTCTAGCGAGTTTCATGGCGGCCCGTACCCTAAACCGACTCAGGTGGTCAGGTAGAGAATACCGAGGCGTTCGGGTGAACTATGGTTAAGGAACTCGGCAAAATGCCCCCGTAACTTCGGGAGAAGGGGGGCCATTTCTGGTGATCGTCTTTGCGACGTGAGCTGGGGGTGGCCGCAGAGACCAGCGAGAAGCGACTGTTTACTAAAAACACAGGTCCGTGCGAAGCCGTAAGGCGATGTATACGGACTGACGCCTGCCCGGTGCTGGAACGTTAAGGGGACCGGTTAGCTCCATTTCGGTGGGGCGAAGCTGAGAACTTAAGCGCCAGTAAACGGCGGTGGTAACTATAACCATCCTAAGGTAGCGAAATTCCTTGTCGGGTAAGTTCCGACCTGCACGAATGGCGTAACGACTTCTCGACTGTCTCAACCATAGGCCCGGTGAAATTGCACTACGAGTAAAGATGCTCGTTTCGCGCAGCAGGACGGAAAGACCCCGGGACCTTTACTACAGTTTGATATTGGTGTTCGGTTCGGCTTGTGTAGGATAGCTGGGAGACTTTGAAGCGGCCACGCCAGTGGTTGTGGAGTCGTCGTTGAAATACCAGTCTGGTCGTGCTGGATGTCTAACCTGGGTCCGTGATCCGGATCAGGGACAGTGTCTGATGGGTAGTTTAACTGGGGCGGTTGCCTCCTAAAGGGTAACGGAGGCGCCCAAAGGTTCCCTCAGCCTGGTTGGTAATCAGGTGTTGAGTGTAAGTGCACAAGGGAGCTTGACTGTGAGACCGACGGGTCGAGCAGGGACGAAAGTCGGGACTAGTGATCCGGCGGTGGCTTGTGGAAGCGCCGTCGCTCAACGGATAAAAGGTACCCCGGGGATAACAGGCTGATCTTCCCCAAGAGTCCATATCGACGGGATGGTTTGGCACCTCGATGTCGGCTCGTCGCATCCTGGGGCTGGAGTCGGTCCCAAGGGTTGGGCTGTTCGCCCATTAAAGCGGTACGCGAGCTGGGTTTAGAACGTCGTGAGACAGTTCGGTCCCTATCCGCTGTGCGCGTAGGAGTCTTGAGAAGGGCTGTCCCTAGTACGAGAGGACCGGGACGGACGAACCTCTGGTGTGCCAGTTGTTCTGCCAAGGGCATGGCTGGTTGGCTACGTTCGGGAGGGATAACCGCTGAAAGCATCTAAGCGGGAAGCCTGCTTCGAGATGAGGGCTCCCACCCACTTGATGGGGTAAGGCTCCCAGTAGACGACTGGGTTGATAGGCCGGATATGGAAGCACGGTAACGTGTGGAGTTGACCGGTACTAATAGGCCGAGGGCTTGTCCTCAGTTGCTCGCGTCCACTGTGTTGGTTCTGAAACCATGAACAGCCGTAACGGTTGATTGTTTCATAGTGTTTCGGTGGTTATAGCGTGAGGGAAACGCCCGGTTACATTCCGAACCCGGAAGCTAAGCCTTACAGCGCCGATGGTACTGCAGGGGGGACCCTGTGGGAGAGTAGGACGCCGCCGAACAATTATTAGAAGGGTTGGACCCGGAACTTCGGTTTCGGGTCCAACCCTTTTTTGTTGTGCGTCACTTGACGTTCATGTCGCGCGCCGAGCATCCCCACATGGGTACTGCTGCAATGCTCAGGGCCGCCGGCATCGGAGTCGGCGACGAGGTCGTGGTGCCGGCCTTCGGGAACGTGGAGGTTGCCGAGGCCGTGGTGCTGGCCGGGGCGCGGCCGGTGTTCGCCGAGGTGGATCCGGGGACGTACTGCCTGGACGCGTCGGCGGTCGAGGCGGTCGTAACTCCGCGGACGTCGGCGGTCGTTGTCGTACATCGTTTCGGGCGGCCCGCTGATGTGGGGCTGCTGCGGACGGTCGGGCAGCGGCACGGGCTGCTGGTGTTGGAGCAGGGGGAGTCCGAGGCGCCGTACGACGAGGTTGCTCAGCGGCGGCAGCGAGCCGCTTATCTGGATGGGAAGTTGAAGGGGGTGCGTACGCCCGAAGGGGGCGTGGGGCACACCTATCAGCAGTACGTGGTGCGTGTGCCCGGGAATGGGCGGCCCGATCGGGACGCTTTCGCGCGGGCCCTGCGGGCCAAGGGAGTTGACTGCCGGGTGCCGGTGAAGACGCCGGTGCATCGGTTGCCGGAATTCCGGCAGTGTGTGTCCCTGCCGGAGACGGAGCGGGCGGCGGACGAGACGCTTTCGCTGCCGGTGGACGCGAACTTGACCAAGCGGGACATGCAGCGGATCGCTTCCGCGTGCAATGCCCTGGGTGGGCTGTTGCAGGTCGGTTAGGAGCACGGGTCCGTTCGGGGTATGATCTATTCCGTTGCCGCGGGGGAAGCCCCGGCAGGTGACCGGCCCCTATAGCTCAGTCGGCAGAGCGTCTCCATGGTAAGGAGAAGGTCAACGGTTCGATTCCGTTTGGGGGCTCGGAGATTGAGAAAGGCCCCGCCCGATTGGGCGGGGCCTTCTTCGTGTGCTCAGGCGTTGTGCGGGGCCGGTACGCGCATCGCCAGGATGGCCATGTCGTCGGACGGGGCGTCGGAGGCGAAGCGTTCCACGGCGCGCATGATGCGGGCGGCGACCGCGCCCGCCGTGAGGCCCGTGCAGGTGGTGAGGACGTCGGCGAGGCCGTCGTCGCCCAGCATGCGGGCGCCCTCCCGCCGTTCGGTGACGCCGTCCGTGACGCAGAGCAGGACGTCGCCCGGGTCCAGTGTCACCGTCTGCTCGTACAACTCCAGGTCCTCCAGGACGCCGAGGAGCGGCTGGGGTTCGGCGGCGGCCTCGACCGAGCCGTCCTGGCGCAGGCGGAGCGGGAGGGGGTGGCCCGCGCAGACCACCTTCAGTTCCGCGCTGCCGTCGTCCTGCGGGCGCATCTCGCCGTAGAGGAGGGTCAGGAAGCGGCTGCGGGCGCCCTCGTCGAGGATCGCGGAGTTGAGGCGCTGGAGGACGGCGGGGCCGCTGAGGCCCTCGCGGGCGAGCAGGCGCAGGGCGTGCCGGGCGAGGCCGGTGACGGCCGCCGCGTTCGGGCCCGTACCGCAGACGTCGCCGATGGCGAAGCCGTAGGCGCCGTCGCGGATGGGGAAGACGTCGTAGAAGTCGCCGCCGACCTCGTTGCCCTCGCCCGCCGCGCGGTAGATGACCTCTACCTCGACGCCGTCGATCTGGGGCAGCTCGGGCGGCAGGAGGCTGCGCTGGAGGGACTGGCTGATGGCGGTGCGCTCGGAGTAGAGGCGGGCGTTGTCCAGGGCGAGGGCGGCGCGGCGGGAGAGGTCCTCGGCCAGTTCGAGGATCTCCTGGCGGAAGTGGTCGTCGGTGGGCTTGCCGAGGGTCAGCATGCCGATGACGCGGTTGCGCGCGACCAGGGGGAGGACGACGGTCTCGCCGCCGACGGCCTGGGCGGTGGCGAGGGTGGTGCCGATGCCGGAGCTGACCGTGGCGGGTTCGCCGAGGCCTAGGCTGCGCATGGAGGTGCGCAGGGCGGCCTGGTGGGCGACCTCGGCGGGGGCCGTCCAGACGCGGGCACCGGGGGTGGGCACCGGGTCGGGCGGGGGGATCTTGGAGAGGAGGGACTTGATGCCGTCGATCAGTTCCTCGTCCTCGTGCAGCACGTACGAGAGGTACGGGTCGGAGGCCTGGTCGGCGATGGTGTAGACGGCGCACCAGGTGGCGAGGGTCGGGACCGTCATCTGGGCCATCAGGGCGAGTGTCTGGTCGCGGTCCAGGGTGCCCGCGAGGAGGTCGGAGGCCTCGACGAGGAAGCTGAGGGAGCCGCGGCGCAGGCGTTCGAGTTCGCCGAGGCGGGCGGACTCGACGGCGAGGGCGATGCGGTCCGCGGCGAACTGGAGGCGCAGCGCCTCTTCGTTCGAGTAGCGGCCGGGGGCCTCGGCGGCGACACCGAGGGAGCCGGTGAGGCGGCCCTCCACCTTGAGGGGGACGGTGACGACGGAGCGCATGCCGGTGCTGTTGAGCAGCGGGACGGCGCCGGAGACGGCCGTGAGGTCGTCGTGGACGGCGGGCATGCGGGCGGAGCCGTAGCGGCCGGAGCCCCCTTCGACGGGGACGCGGGCGAAGCGCTGGCGGGCGGAGGGCAGGCCGGTGGAGGCGCGGACCTCCAGTTCGGTCTCGTCGTCGGTGGCGAGGAGGAGGAAGGCGGCGTCGCCGTCGAGCATGTCGCGGGCGCGTTCCACCGTGCGCTGGAGGAGGCCGTCCAGGTCGTCGGGGGCGGGGGAGCCGATGAACACCTCGAACGGGTCGGTGCTCTGTGTCTCGGAGGCGCCGCCGGTGTCGGGGGCGGCGGTGACGCGCGTGGGCGTCTGGAGGACGGCTCGCTCGTGGTCCCGTACGAGCAGGCAGACCGTGGAGGGGTCGCCGGAGGTGTCGCGGACGCGGAGGTGGGAGGCGTAGACGGGGATGACGCGGCCGTTGGCGGCGCGGATGCCGTAGCTGCCCTCCCAGCGGGACAGCCGCAGCGCGTCGGCGATGCCGGTGCTGGTGCCGGGGGTGTGGGGCCAGGCGGCGAAGTCGGTGAGGGGCTTGCCGGTGACCTGTTCGGCGGGGTAGCCGAAGAGGTCGTCCGCGTCGTCGTTCCAGGCGGTGATGGCGCCGCCGCGGTCGATCTGGATCACGGCGACGCGGACCCGGCCGTCGGCGAGCGGCAGGCGGTCCGGCGGGAGCGTGGGTCCGGCGCTGCGGGTGCCCACGGAGCGTTGCGGGAGGTCCAGCTGGAACCAGACCTGTTTGTGGGTGGGCGTGTACTCGACGCCCCAGCGGCCGGCCAGGGCGGCGCACAGCTGGAGTCCGCGGCCGCCCTCGCGGTCGGGGCTGCCCATGTTGACGGCGGCGCTCTGGAGGGGCACCTCGCGTTCGGGGTAGCGGTCGGCTACCTCGATGCGTACGCCGTCCTCCGAGCGCAGGCACAGGACGTCCGCGGCGGTGCCCGCGTGCACCACGGCGTTGGTGACCAGCTCGCTGGTGAGGACGACGGCGTCGTCGACGATGTCCGCGAAGCCCCAGCCCTGGAGCGTGTCGCGGACGAAGGAGCGGGCCGCCGCGACCGAGCGCCCCACGGGCTCGAAGCTGGCGGCCGCGCGCGCGGTGATCACGGAACTCCTCGACCTGCTTTCAACGTGCTGCGCCCCCGGATCGACCGGCTCGCGTCGCGTCTGCGACGGCAGGATGCCCGTCGGCCGGGGGTCCGGGGGCTGTCCCCCCGGGATCAGTCCGGTGGTCATGTGTGCGGCCGCCCCTCCGATGCCCGCTCGTATCCGTGCCACCGCCCAGGCCGGACGGACCGGCGCGGCTGGACAGCCGCATGCAAGGTTACTTACCTTCGCCGTCCATGCGGATGCCGGTCACCAGTGTTTCCGCCCGGAGGGTGTGCGCACGATGTGCGAAGCTGCCGAACTGTTATGGCCTGGTTCGGCATGGGTGAAACACTGGGCAGGCTTGAGGTGAAGGTCCGGACCGGCCGAGTGTGATCCGTGTACGGCGGGCAGCAGCACCTGGGCACAGCAGCGATGGTCGACCCCTGCGGGAGGGACACAGTGGAGTCTGGCGCAGCGACGCGGGGCACGAGGACGCGCGCGAAGGGCGGCCGGAACGGGGTCACCGAGGTCGACACGGCCTCCCTGCACCGCCTGCTGGCGGCTCTCGTGGCCATGCGGGACGGCAACTTCCGGAAGCGGCTCACGGTGTCCGGCGACGGCGTGATCTCCGAGATCGCCGCCGTGTTCAACGAGGTGGCCGACCGGAATCTCCACCTCACGGGTGAGCTGTCGCGCGTACGTCGGATGGTCGGGCGTGAGGGAAAACTCACGGAGCGGCTGGAGACCGGCGCCAGCGAGGGTTCCTGGGCGGCCGCGATCGACGCCTCGAACGCGTTGGTCGACGATCTGGTGTGGCCGGTCTCCGAGGTCGGCCGGGTGCTGTCGGCGGTCGCGGAGGGTGATCTGTCGCCGCGGATGGAGTTGCGGACGCAGGCGCCGGACGGGACCGGGCATCCGCTGCGGGGCGAGTTCCTGAAGGTCGGGCGGACGGTCAACAACCTGGTCGACCAGTTGTCGACGTTCACCGACGAGGTCACGCGGGTGGCCAGCGAGGTGGGCACCGAGGGCAAGCTGGGCGGGCAGGCCCGGGTGCGCGGGATGTCGGGTTCGTGGAAGGACCTGACGGAGTCCGTCAACACGATGGCGTACCGGCTGACGGCTCAGGTGCGGGACATCGCGCTGGTGACGACCGCGGTGGCGAAGGGTGATCTGTCCCGGAAGGTCACGGTGCACGTGGCCGGGGAGATGCTGGAGCTGAAGGAAACCGTCAACACGATGGTGGACCAGCTCTCGGCGTTCTCCTCCGAGGTGACCCGGGTGGCGCGCGAGGTGGGCACCGAGGGCGAGCTGGGCGGTCAGGCCCAGGTCCCCGGGGTGGCCGGGGTGTGGAAGGAGCTGACCGACTCCGTCAACACCATGGCCGGCAACCTGACGGCCCAGGTGCGGGGGATCGCCGAGGTGACGACCGCGGTGGCCAGCGGTGATCTGTCGCGGAAGGTGACCGTGCCCGCGCGGGGCGAGGTCGCGCAGCTCGCCGAGACGATCAACCAGATGACCGAGACGCTGCGGATCTTCGCCGACGAGGTCACCCGCGTCGCCAACGAGGTCGGTGGCGAGGGGCGGCTCGGCGGGCAGGCGAACGTGCCGGGGGCGGCCGGGACGTGGAAGGACCTGACGGACTCCGTCAACACGGTCTTCCGGAACCTGACCACCCAGGTGCGGGACATCGCCGCGGTGACGACAGCGGTGGCGAGCGGTGATCTGTCGCAGAAGGTCACCGTGGACGTGGCCGGGGAGATGCTGGAGCTGAAGAACACCGTCAACGGGATGGTGGACCAGCTCTCCGCGTTCGCGGCCGAGGTCACGCGCGTGGCGCGCGAGGTCGGTGTCGAGGGTGAGCTGGGCGGCCAGGCGCAGGTGCCGGGGGCGGCCGGGACGTGGAAGGACCTGACGGACTCCGTCAACACGGCGTTCCGCAACCTCACCGGTCAGGTGCGCAACATCGCCCAGGTGACGACGGCCGTGGCCAACGGTGATCTGTCGCAGAAGGTCACCGTCGACGTGTCCGGCGAGATGCTCCAGCTGAAGAACACCGTGAACACGATGGTGGACCAGCTGTCGTCGTTCGCCGAGCAGGTCACGCGGATGGCCCGGGACGTGGGCACCGAGGGGCGCCTCGGCGGTCAGGCGCGGGTGGACGGCGTGTCCGGCACCTGGAAGGAACTGACCGATTCGGTCAACTTCATGGCCGGCAACCTGACCTCCCAGGTGCGGCAGATCGCCCAGGTGACGACGGCCGTGGCGCGCGGTGACCTGTCGCAGAAGATCGACGTGGACGCGCGCGGGGAGATCCTGGAGCTGAAGAACACCATCAACACGATGGTCGACCAGCTCTCCGCCTTCGCCGACCAGGTGACCCGGGTGGCCCGTGAGGTGGGCACCGAGGGGCGGCTCGGCGGGCAGGCGCAGGTGCCGGGCGTCGCGGGCGTCTGGCGGGACCTGACGGACTCCGTGAACGGCATGGCGTCCAACCTGACCGGCCAGGTCCGCAACATCGCGCAGGTCGCTACCGCGGTGGCCCGGGGTGACCTCTCCCAGAAGATCACCGTGGACGCGCGCGGGGAGATCCTGGAGCTGAAGAACACCCTGAACACGATGGTGGACCAGCTGTCGTCGTTCGCCGAAGAGGTCACGCGGGTGGCCCGAGAGGTGGGCACCGAGGGCATCCTCGGCGGCCAGGCCGAGGTGCAGGGGGTCTCCGGCACCTGGAAGGACCTCACGCAGTCCGTGAACTTCATGGCGAACAACCTGACCATCCAGGTGCGCAACATCGCCGAGGTCACGACCGCGGTAGCCAAGGGCGACCTGTCGAAGAAGATCACCGTCGACGCCAAGGGCGAGATCCTCGAACTCGTCACCACCGTCAACACGATGGTCGACCAGCTGTCGTCCTTCGCCGAGCAGGTCACGCGCGTGGCGCGCGAGGTGGGCACCGAGGGCATCCTCGGCGGGCAGGCGCACGTGCCCGGCGTCGTGGGCATCTGGAAGGACCTCAGCGACAACGTCAACCTGATGGCCAAGAACCTGACCGTGCAGGTGCGGAACATCTCCCAGGTCGCGGCGGCGGTCGCCAACGGTGATCTGACGCGGACGGTGACGATCGAGGCGCGCGGCGAGGTCGCGCAGCTCGCCGACACCTTCAACACCATGGTCAAGACGCTGAGTTCGTTCGCCGAGCAGGTCACCAAGGTGGCACGTGAGGTGGGCACGGACGGCATCCTGGGCGGTCAGGCGCACGTCCCAGGGGTGGCGGGCACCTGGAAGGACCTCACCGAGTCCGTGAACCAGATGGCGTCCAACCTGACCGGTCAGGTGCGCAACATCGCCATGGTGACCACGGCCATCGCCAAGGGTGACCTGACGAAGAAGATCGATATCGACGCGCGCGGGGAGATCCTCGAACTCAAGACGACCATCAACACGATGGTCGACCAGCTGTCCTCCTTCGCCGAGGAGGTCACCCGCGTGGCCCGTGAGGTGGGCACGGAGGGGCAGCTCGGCGGGCAGGCACGCGTGCGTGACGTGGACGGCACCTGGCGCGACCTGACCGAGTCCGTGAACGAGATGGCCGGGAACCTGACCCGGCAGGTGCGCGCCATCGCGCGCGTGGCGACCGCGGTGACCCGCGGCGACCTCAACCTGAAGATCGACGTGGACGCCTCCGGCGAGATCTCCGAACTTCAGGACTACATCAACAAGATGATCGCCAATCTGCGCGACACCACGATCGCCAACAAGGAGCAGGACTGGCTCAAGGGCAACCTCGCGCGGATCTCCGCGCTGATGCAGGGCCGCCGCGACCTGGAGGACGTGGCCTCGCTGATCATGAGCGAGCTGACGCCGGTGGTGTCCGCGCAGCACGGCGCGTTCTTCGTCGCCATGCCGGTGGTCGACGGCCAGGACCAGGGCGCGGACGACGACGACCGCTACGAGCTGCGGATGCTGGGGTCGTACGGCTACTCGATGGGCTCCATGCCGACGTCGTTCGCGCCCGGTGAGGCGCTCGTCGGCACCGCGGCCGAGGAGAAGCGCACGATCCTGGTGGAGAACGCGCCCAGCGGCTATCTGAAGATCTCCTCCGGGCTCGGGGAGGCGCCGCCCGCGCAGGTGATCGTGTTGCCGGTGCTCTTCGAGGGGAAGGTGCTCGGCGTCATCGAGCTGGCGTCGTTCACGGCGTTCACACAGATCCAGAAGGACTTCCTCAACCAGATCGCCGAGATGATCGCGACGAGCGTCAACACCATCTCCGTCAACACCAAGACGGAGGTGCTGCTGAAGCAGTCGCAGGAGCTGACCGAGCAGCTGAGGCTGCGCTCGGCGGAGCTGGAGCAGCGGCAGAAGGCGCTCCAGGCGTCCAACGCGGAGCTGGAGGAGAAGGCGGAGCTGCTGGCCCAGCAGAACCGCGACATCGAGGTGAAGAACACCGAGATCGAGGAGGCGCGGCAGGTCCTGGAGGAGCGCGCCGAGCAACTGGCCGTCTCCATGCGCTACAAGAGCGAGTTCCTCGCCAACATGTCGCACGAGCTGCGTACGCCGCTGAACTCGCTGCTGATCCTCGCCAAGCTGCTCGCCGACAACGCGGACGGCAACCTCACCCCGAAGCAGGTGGAGTTCGCCGAGACGATCCACGGCGCGGGCTCCGACCTGCTCCAGCTGATCAACGACATCCTCGACCTGTCGAAGGTCGAGGCGGGCAAGATGGACGTCTCCCCGACGCGTATCGCGCTCGTCCAGCTCGTGGACTACGTGGAGGCCACCTTCCGGCCGCTGACCGCGGAGAAGGGCCTGGACCTGTCGGTGCGGGTCTCCCCGGAGCTGCCCGCCACCCTGCACACCGACGAGCAGCGGCTCCTCCAGGTGCTGCGCAACCTGCTGTCGAACGCGGTGAAGTTCACCGACTCCGGTTCCGTGGAGCTGGTCATCCGGCCCGCGCGGGACGACGTCCCGCAGGCGATCCGGGAGCAGTTGCTGGAGGCCGGTTCGCTGACCGATCCGGAGGCGGGGCTGATCGCGTTCTCGGTGACCGACACCGGGATCGGCATCGCCGCCAGCAAGATGCGGGTGATCTTCGAGGCGTTCAAGCAGGCCGACGGCACCACCAGCCGCAAGTACGGCGGCACCGGCCTCGGGCTGTCCATCTCGCGGGAGATCGCGCAGCTGCTCGGCGGCGAGATCCACGCGCAGAGCGAGCCGGGACGCGGTTCGACGTTCACGCTGTACCTGCCGCTGCACCCGAGCGAACTGCCTCCGCACGGCTACCAGCAGCCCGTCGCCGCGCTCGGCCCCGGGGACCTGATGGCGCCCTCGCCCGAGCTGGCCGACGTGGAGATCGAGACGCCGGCCGAGGTGAAGTCGTACCGCGAGACCCAGAACGGGGCGGCGGCGCTCTTCCGGCGGCGGCGCCGGGCGGCGGCGGAGGAGCCGAGGGCGCTGCCGCAGGGGCAGCTCGAGCAGGCGACGGCGATCGAGCAGGACCAGACGCCGCGGTCGATGCGGGGCCTGCGGTTCGGCGGCGAGAAGGTGCTGATCGTCGACGACGACATCCGCAACGTGTTCGCGCTGACCAGCGTCCTGGAACAGCACGGACTGTCGGTGCTGTACGCCGAGAACGGCCGGGAGGGCATCGAGGTCCTGGAGCAGCACGACGACGTGGCGGTCGTACTGATGGACATCATGATGCCCGAGATGGACGGGTACGCCACGACGACCGCGATCCGCCGGATGCCGCAGTTCGCCGGGCTGCCGATCATCGCGTTGACCGCGAAGGCGATGAAGGGGGACCGTGAGAAGGCGATCGAGTCGGGTGCCTCGGACTATGTGACCAAGCCGGTCGACCCCGATCACCTGCTGTCGGTGATGGTGCAGTGGATGCGGCAGGAGTGAAGGTGACGTTCGGGGCGCGTGCAGGTGTGGCGGAAGCCCTCGACTTGTGCGCGGAGTTGTTGACTCAGTGTGGTGGAGGGTGTGTGGAAGCGCGTAATTCGGGGAACCTTCTGGTCTCCCGCTACGTTTCTGCTACGTGCACAGTGACATCGCGGTGACAGGGTGTGGCGACAGGCGGGGTGCGGCTACGATGACCGGCACGAGGACGGGCGGCGCAAGGGAGTCGTCCCCAGGGGTGGCGCCGGGCGGCGTCACGCCAAGTCCTGCGGACAGGGGAGGCCCCACGCCGGGGCGAGGAGGGCGGGCCATGGTGCAGAAGGCCAAGATCCTCCTGGTCGATGACCGGCCGGAGAATCTGCTGGCGCTGGAGGCGATCCTCTCCGCGCTCGATCAGACGCTGGTGCGGGCATCGTCCGGGGAGGAAGCGCTCAAAGCACTGCTCACGGACGATTTCGCGGTCATTCTGCTGGATGTGCAGATGCCGGGGATGGACGGTTTCGAGACGGCCGCGCACATCAAGCGGCGGGAGCGGACCCGGGACATCCCGATCATCTTCCTCACGGCGATCAACCACGGCCCGCACCACACCTTCCGGGGGTACGCGGCGGGCGCGGTCGACTACATCTCCAAGCCGTTCGACCCGTGGGTGCTGCGGGCCAAGGTCTCCGTGTTCGTCGAGCTGTACATGAAGAACTGCCAGCTGCGGGAGCAGGCGGCGCTGCTGCGGCTTCAGTTGGAAGGCGGCGGCAAGGGCGGAGTCGGCGGCGGCAGCAAGGAGCAGTCGGCCGGTCTGCTGGCCGAGTTGTCGGCCCGGCTGGCGGCGGTCGAGGAGCAGGCCGAGGCGCTGTCGAAGCAGCTCGACGACGAGTCGGCGGACGCCGCCGCGGTCGCCACGGCCGCGCATCTGGAGCGGAAACTCACCGGCCTGCGGCGGGCGTTGGACGCCCTGGAACCCGGCGTCGGCGGGGCTTCCTCCATGCCGTCGTAGAACTGGCCCCCGCCGCCCGGAGGTTGGCCGGGCCGACGCCCGGTGGCGTCGCGGTGAACCGGCGTCAGCTTTGGGACGCTCGGGACGCGACACGAACGGGTGAAGCGGTGGGCAGGCGTGTCGGGTGGGGGGTCCACCGGTAACCTCACTTCCATGGCCTCACGTTCCTCCGCAGCCAAGAAGCAGCCCGCGAAGAAGGCCGCCGCTTCCGCGAAGGCTCCGGCGAAGAAGGCCGCCGCGAAGAAGGCGCCCGCGAAGGCGCCCGCCAAGAAGGCCGCGGCCAAGAAGGCCGCGCCGCCGCCGAAACCGGCACCCAGCCCCACCGGCGGCGTCTACCGGATCGTCCGCGCGCTCTGGCTCGGCCTCGCGCACGCGGTGGGCGCGGTGTTCCGCGGCATAGGGCAGGGCGCGAAGAACCTCGACCCCGCGCATCGCAAGGACGGCGTCGCCCTGCTGCTCCTCGCCCTGGCGCTGATCGTCGCCGCGGGCACCTGGTCGAATCTGCGCGGACCCGTCGGCGAGCTGGTCGAGATGCTGGTGACCGGTGCCTTCGGGCGGCTCGACCTGCTGGTGCCGATCCTGCTCGCGGCGATCGCCGTACGGTTCATCAGGCACCCGGAGAAGCCCGAGGCCAACGGGCGGATCGTGATCGGTCTGTCGGCGCTGGTGATCGGCGTGCTCGGCCAGGTGCACATCGCCTGCGGCTCGCCCGCCCGCAGCGACGGCATGCAGTCGATAAGGGACGCCGGGGGGCTCATCGGCTGGGGTGCGGCCACCCCGCTGACGTTCACGATGGGCGAGGTGCTCGCCGTACCGCTGCTGGTGCTGCTGACGGTCTTCGGGCTGCTGGTCGTGACGGCCACCCCGGTCAACGCCATCCCGCAGCGGCTGCGGCTGCTCGGGATGAGGCTGGGGCTGATCCCGGATCCCGCGGACGAGCCGCTCGGCGAGGACGACGCGCGGTACGAGGAGCAGTGGCGCGAGGCGCTGCCCGCGCGTGGCCGCAGGCGTGGCCCAGCCCCGGAGTCGTACGACCCCGACCGCGCCGAGGAGGAGGCGCTCTCGCGGCGTCGGGGGCGCCCCAGGCGGTCCGCGGTGCCGCAGCCGGACATGGAGCGGCAGATGGACGCCGTGGACGTCGCCGCGGCGGCAGCCGCCGCACTCGACGGGGCGGTGCTGCACGGGATGCCGCCGTCCCCGGTCGTCGCCGACCTCACCCAGGGGGTGAGCGCGGGCGACCGCGAGGAGACCACCCCGGCGCCCACGCCCGTGCCCGCCGCCCGGCCCCAGCCGGCGGAGCAGCCGAAGCCGCAGCAGCTCAGGTCGGAGGTCCCGGACCTCACCAAGACGCCGCCCCCCGACACGCGCGAGCTGCCCTCGCGCGCCGAGCAGCTCCAGCTCTCCGGTGACATCACCTACGCGCTGCCGTCCCTGGACCTGCTCACGCGCGGGGGGCCCGGCAAGGCGCGCAGCGCGGCCAACGACGCCATCGTCGAGTCGCTGACCACGGTGTTCACCGAGTTCAAGGTCGACGCCCGGGTCACCGGCTTCACGCGCGGGCCGACGGTCACGCGCTACGAGGTGGAGCTGGGCCCCGCCGTGAAGGTCGAGCGGATCACCGCGCTGACCAAGAACATCGCGTACGCCGTCGCCAGCCCGGACGTGCGGATCATCAGCCCGATCCCCGGCAAGTCGGCGGTCGGCATCGAGATCCCGAACACCGACCGGGAGATGGTCAACCTCGGTGACGTGCTGCGGCTCGCGGAGTCGGCGGAGGACGACGACCCGATGCTGGTCGCCTTCGGCAAGGACGTCGAGGGCGGCTACGTCATGCACTCGCTGGCGAAGATGCCGCACATGCTGGTCGCCGGTGCCACCGGGTCCGGCAAGTCGTCCTGCATCAACTGCCTGATCACCTCGGTGATGATGCGGGCGACCCCGGAGGACGTCCGGATGATCCTGGTCGACCCCAAGCGCGTCGAGCTGACCGCCTACGAGGGCATCCCGCACCTGATCACGCCCATCATCACCAACCCGAAGCGGGCCGCCGAGGCGCTCCAGTGGGTCGTACGGGAGATGGACCTCAGGTATGACGACCTGGCCGCCTACGGGTACCGGCACATCGACGACTTCAACCGGGCCGTGCGCGAGGGCAAGGTCAAGCCGCCCGAGGGCAGTGAGCGGGAGCTTCAGCCGTACCCGTACCTGCTGGTGATCGTCGACGAGCTGGCCGACCTGATGATGGTGGCGCCCCGGGACGTCGAGGACGCGATCGTGCGGATCACGCAGCTCGCGCGGGCGGCCGGCATCCATCTGGTGCTGGCCACCCAGCGGCCGTCGGTGGACGTCGTCACCGGACTGATCAAGGCGAACGTGCCGTCGCGGCTCGCGTTCGCCACCTCCTCGCTCGCCGACTCGCGCGTGATCCTCGACCAGCCGGGCGCCGAGAAGCTGATCGGCAAGGGTGACGGGCTGTTCCTGCCGATGGGCGCGAACAAGCCGACCCGGATGCAGGGCGCGTTCGTGACCGAGGAGGAGGTCGCGGTCGTCGTCCAGCACTGCAAGGACCAGATGACGCCCGTCTTCCGGGACGACGTCGTGGTGGGGACCAAGCAGAAGAAGGAGATCGACGAGGACATCGGCGACGACCTCGACCTGCTGTGCCAGGCGGCCGAGCTGGTCGTCTCCACGCAGTTCGGGTCGACCTCCATGCTCCAGCGCAAGCTGCGGGTCGGCTTCGCGAAGGCCGGGCGGCTAATGGACCTGATGGAGTCGCGGAACATCGTCGGCCCGAGCGAGGGTTCGAAGGCGCGGGACGTCCTGGTGAAGCCCGACGAACTGGACGGTGTGCTGGCGGTCATTCGTGGGGAGGCTGACGCGTAGGGAGACGGTGACCGGTGTCCCTCGTGCGGCTCTCGCGGGTGGCCCGGTGCGCGGACCTGTGCTGAGCGGGCCGATGCCTGAACGGCGGACACGGTTTCGGCCGGATGCAGGATCGTGACTCACCCGTAAGGGATCAGTGAGCAACCGTTTCCCTGTGACGCACGTCAAGTTGAGGGAAGCGAAAGGCATCTCACCCACCATCGGCATGACCGGCCATTCCGATGGCGTACAAAGTCCCTCCGCCCGGTTGCCTCACCCTTTCGCACCCCCCCTAGACTGAACCTCCAGCAGGTGGCTACACGCTCGAAAGGCGCCCCCGTGTCCATCGGCAACTCCCCTGAAGACGAGCGTCCGTTCGAAGACGTTTCCGAGGAAGCCCGACCCTCCATCGGCCGTGCCCTGCGGCAGGCGCGCATCGCCGCCGGGCTGACCGTCGACGACGTCAGTACCGCCACCCGGGTCCGTATCGTCATCGTGCACGCGATCGAGGCCGACGACTTCGCCCCCTGCGGCGGGGACGTCTACGCCCGCGGGCACATCAGGACCCTCGCCAAGGCGGTGAACCTCGACCCGGCCCCGCTGCTCGCCCAGTACGACGCCGACCACGGCGGGCGCCCCGCCCCCACCCCGGCCGCACCCATGTTCGAGGCGGAGCGCATCCGGCCCGAGCGACGGGGACCCAACTGGACCGCCGCCATGGTCGCCGCGATCGTGGCCGTCGTCGGCTTCGTCGCGTTCACCGCGTTCAAGGGTGAGTCCGACGGCGGCGCCGGACAGCAGGTCGCCGAGGGAGGCGCGCCCGAGCAGAGCACGTCGCCGTCGCCGAGCGCCGCGACCAAGAAGCCCGCCGACCCCAAGCCCGACCCGACCGAGAGCGCCATCGCTGCCGCGCCCCGCGACAAGGTCACCGTCCAGGTCGCCGCGGTCGACGGCCGCAGCTGGATCTCGGCCAAGGACCACAACGGCCGACTCCTGTTCGACGGACTCCTCGAACAGGGGGATTCCAAGACCTTCCAGGACAGCTCCAAGATCAACCTCGTCCTCGGTGACGCCGGGGCGATCGAGCTGCACGTCAACGGCAAGAAGATCGAGGACGACTTCCAGCCCGGTGCCGTGGAGCGGCTGACGTACACCAAGGGCGACCCGCAGGTCGGCTAGCCGGTGCCGTGCGGTGCGGGGCTGGACGCGCCCTTGAGGGTGGTCCAGCCCCGTCGACGTGGGCTGTCAGTCGGACAAAGTAGTCTTGAGCCCATGCCTGAACGCCGTACCGTCGCACTGGTCACCCTTGGCTGCGCCCGTAACGAGGTGGACTCGGAGGAGCTGGCAGGCCGTTTGGAGGCGGACGGCTGGCAGCTCGTCGAGGACGCCGAGGACGCGGACGTCGCCGTCGTCAACACCTGCGGTTTCGTCGAAGCCGCCAAGAAGGACTCCGTCGACGCCCTCCTGGAGGCCAACGACCTCAAGGGACACGGCAGAACCCAGGCCGTCGTGGCGGTGGGCTGCATGGCCGAGCGGTACGGCAAGGAACTCGCCGAGGCCCTCCCCGAGGCCGACGGCGTGCTCGGCTTCGACGACTACGCCGACATCTCCGACCGGCTCCAGACCATCCTGAGCGGCGGCATCCACGCCGCCCACACCCCGCGCGACCGGCGCAAGCTGCTGCCGATCAGCCCCGCCGAGCGGCAGGAGTCCGCGGCGGAGGTCGCCCTCCCGGGGCACGGCCCCGTCGACCTGCCCGACGGCCTGGCCCCCGCCTCCGGACCCCGCGCGCCGCTGCGCCGCCGCCTCGACGGCTCCCCGGTGGCCTCGGTGAAGCTCGCCTCCGGCTGCGACCGGCGCTGCTCCTTCTGCGCCATCCCCTCCTTCCGCGGCTCCTTCATCTCCCGCCGCCCCAGCGACGTACTGAACGAGACCCGCTGGCTGGCCGAGCAGGGCGTCAAGGAGATCATGCTGGTCTCCGAGAACAACACCTCCTACGGCAAGGACCTGGGCGACATCCGGCTGCTGGAGTCGCTGCTCCCGGAGCTGGCCGAGGTCGACGGCATCGAGCGGGTGCGGGTGAGCTACCTCCAGCCCGCCGAGATGCGGCCCGGCCTGATCGACGTGCTGACCTCCACGCCGAAGATCGCGCCCTACTTCGACCTCTCCTTCCAGCACTCCGCCCCCGACGTGCTGCGCTCGATGCGCCGCTTCGGCGACACCGACCGCTTCCTGGAACTGCTGGACACCATCCGCGCCAAGGCGCCCGAGGCCGGGGTGCGCTCCAACTTCATCGTCGGCTTCCCCGGCGAGAAGGAGGCCGACCTGGCCGAACTGGAGCGCTTCCTGAACGGCGCGCGGCTGGACGCCATCGGCGTCTTCGGGTACTCCGACGAGGAGGGCACGGAGGCCGCGACCTACAGCGGCAAGCTCGACGAGGACGTCGTCGCCGAACGGCTCGCCCACATCTCCCGGCTGGCCGAGGAACTGGTCTCGCAGCGGGCCGAGGAGCGCCTCGGGGAAACCGTGCGGGTGCTGGTCGAGTCGGTCGACCCCGAGGAGGGCGTCCACGGCCGCGGTGCGCACCAGGCGCCGGAGACGGACGGACAGGTGCTGCTCACGAGCGGCGCAGGCCTGCGCGTCGGCCGTATGGTCGAGGCGAAGGTGGTCGGTACGGAAGGTGTCGACCTGGTGGCCGAGCCCTTGCCGGGCTCGCTCGTCGGCGGGCCCGGCGGCAGTGAGGAGGCGGGCAGATGACCGGAGCACCGGCATCCGCCGCGGGTGGCTCCTCCCGGGCGCAGTCCGTCGGCGGATCGCCGAAGCCCAAGGGGGCGGCCGTGGTCGGGGGCGGTGAGCAGGGAGCGGAGGACGACGGTCGTCCGGCGCGGGGCGGGAAACTGGCGGCCGCGGCCGTCAACCAGGCCAGCGTCTGGAACGTCGCCAACCTCCTGACCATGCTCAGGCTGCTGCTCGTGCCCGGCTTCATCGCGCTGATGCTGGCCGACGGCGGCTACGACCCGGCCTGGCGGTCGCTGGCGTGGGCGGCCTTCGCCATCGCCATGATCACCGACCTGTTCGACGGTCATCTGGCGCGTACGTACAACCTGGTCACCGACTTCGGGAAGATCGCCGACCCCATCGCCGACAAGGCGATCATGGGTGCGGCGCTGATCTGTCTCTCCGCGCTGGGCGATCTGCCGTGGTGGGTGACGGCGGTGATCCTCGGACGGGAACTCGGGATCACGCTCTTGCGTTTTCTGGTCATTCGGTACGGCGTCATCCCGGCGAGCCGGGGCGGCAAGCTCAAGACGCTCACCCAGGGCGTCGCCGTGGGCATGTACGTGCTGGCGCTGACGGGGTGGCTGGCCACGCTGCGGTGGTGGGTGATGGCCGCGGCGGTCGTCCTGACCGTGGTGACCGGGCTGGACTATGTGAGACAGGCCATTGTGCTGCGCCGGCGCGGAATCGCCGAGCGCAAGGCTGCGTTGGAGGAGACGGAAGGGTGAGTTCCACGGCCGCCGAAGTCGTGCGACTACTCAGCGTGCAGGGCGCGACGGTCGCCGTCGCCGAGTCGCTGACCGGCGGACTGGTGGCAGCGGAGATCACGGCGGTCCCCGGGGCGTCCAAGGTCTTCCGGGGGTCGGTGACGGCCTACGCCACCGAACTGAAGCATGAACTGCTCGGCGTCGACGCCACCCTGCTGGCGCGGCGAGGAGCGGTGGACCCGCAGGTCGCGGCCCAGATGGCGGCCGGAGCGCGGAAGGCTCTCGGCGCCGACTGGGGCATCGCGACGACCGGGGTCGCGGGCCCCGACCCGCAGGACGGGCAGCCCGTCGGGACGGTCTACGTCGCCGTCGAAGGGCCCGTCGAGCCGGTTCCCGGTTCCGCCGCTGGCGGAAAAGTGCGGGCGCTGCGGTTGAACGGCGACCGGGCGGAAATTCGTAGAGAGAGTGTACGGAGCGTACTCGCCCTGCTCCTTCAGGAGATCACGGGCGAACAGACCGGGAATGAGCGGGCACAGGATACGGAACAGAACGGGGGGTTTTGATGTTTGCAGCCCTGAGTGAACACGACATCGCTCCCCGCACGGCCGCGGCGCAAGGCGGTACGGTGGGGCGTGAAGGATGCGGCTACGCGGTCCGAGGAGGGAGCCACCGATGATTCTGCTCCGTCGCCTGCTGGGTGACGTGCTGCGTCGGCAGCGCCAACGCCAGGGCCGTACTCTGCGCGAAGTCTCCTCGTCCGCCCGAGTCTCACTCGGCTATCTCTCCGAGGTGGAGCGGGGGCAGAAGGAGGCTTCCTCCGAACTGCTCTCCGCCATCTGCGACGCGCTGGACGTACGGATGTCCGAACTGATGCGGGAAGTGAGCGACGAACTCGCCCTCGCCGAGCTGGCGCAGTCCGCTGCGGCCACCCCCAGCGAGCCCGTGCCCACGCCGGTTCGTCCGATGCTGGGTTCCGTCTCGGTGACCGGTGTGCCACCGGAACGGGTGACCATCAAGGCACCCGCCGAAGCGGTGGACGTGGTCGCCGCGTGACGACTCCCCGGCGAGCGCGCCGACGAGTCACTGGCTGACGAAGAGTACGAGGCCCCGACCGGGGCTCCTCCGGGCAGGACCGGAGGAGCTGGGTCGGGGTTTTCGCGTTGGTCCGTTTGCCGGATCGGAGGGCCGCGGTCATCGTGGAGTGACCGAGCGGCCCCCCAACGGAGGTGCGGATGTACGTCGTGAAGAGCCCGCTGCCGGAACCGGATCTGAAGACCGTTTCCGAGGCCTTGCAGGGCGCACTCGTCGATCTGGTGGACCTCGCGCTGATGGGCAAGCAGATCCACTGGAACATCGTCGGGCCGCGCTTCCGGTCCGTGCACCTCCAGCTCGACGAGGTGGTGGACACCGCGCGAACGCACTCCGACACCGTGGCCGAGCGCGCCGCGGCGCTGGGGGTCCCACCCGACGGGCGGGCCTCGACAGTCGCCTCCGACAGCGGGATCGATGCCGTGGCAGCGGGCTGGATCAGGGACACCGACGCGGTGGGCGTGCTCGTGGACGCGCTGGGGGCGGTGATCACGCGGATGCGGGAGCGGGTCAGGGCGACCGCGGAGGCGGATCCGGTGTCGCAGGATCTGCTGATCGGGATCACGGCGGATCTGGAGAAGCACCACTGGATGTTCCAGGCGGAGCACGCGTGAGGCGGGTCGCGTACCGAGGCCGGTCGGTGCACGTGGTGAGCGGTCGGTGGTGAGCGGTGGTGGGCGGTGCGCCGTTGTGCCGCTGGTGCGCCCTCCCCGCCGGTGAGGTGGCTCTCTAGCGTCGTCCCTGTGGGGCGAGGAAGGCCTACTGCGTCGGGCAGCACTGCGTCGGGCTGGAGGTGGCGGGGCCATGGTCGGGCGGATAGCGCGGTGGGGGGCCGCTGCCGGGCTGGGGGCGGTGTGGTGGTGGGCCGCGGCGCGGCTCGCGGTGGCCCCGGAGGCCGGGTTGGTGGAGGGGGCGGTCGGGGCCGGGGGGTGGGGGCTGAGTCTGCTGCCGGTGCACTGTGTGGCGAAGGGGCGGGCGGTGGGGGCCGTCGAGGTGGGGAGGTGGGGGGCGGCTTGGCGGGGGGAGAGGCTGGGGCGGGGTGTGGGGGGTGATTCCCGGGCTGATGAGGCTTTCAGTGCGGGTGCGGGTGCGGGTGCGGGTGCCGGTGCCGGTGCGGCTGCGGTTTCGGCGGGGGAGGTTGGTGCGGCTGGTGCGGGCAGTGGTGGTGGGGAGGCGGGTGCGGCTCCTCGTGCGCGGCGGGCTGAGGAGGGGTGATCACCACGGCATCGCCACCCCGCCGTTCGGGCGGAGGATCTGGCCCGTCGTGAAGGCGGACGCGTCGGACGCCAGGTGGAGGACGGCATGGGCGACGTCCTCCGGTTCGCCGACCCGGCCGAGCGGGGACATCCGGGCCATGCGTGCCTCGGTGTGCGCCTGGGTCTCGCTGTCCGGGCGGTCGGTCATGGGGGTGCGGATCCAGCCCGGGGCGACCGCGTTCACCCGGATGCCGTACCTGCCGACCTCCGCCGCCAGGGTCTTCGTCAGCTGCACGACCGCCGCCTTGGCCGCGCCGTAGCAGAGCAGGCCCGGGGCGCCGGTGTCGACGGCGCCGGAGGCCATGGTGACGATGCTGCCTCCGGACCTGTGGGCCAGCATCAGACGGACCGCCTCCTGGCAGGCGTGGAGGACGCCCTTGAAGTTGACCTCCAGCACCCGGTCGAGGTCTTCGTCCCTGGTCTCCAGGACCGGGCTGCTGTGCATGACCCCGGCGATCGCGGCCAGCACGTCCAGGCGTCCGCAGGAGGCCACGGCCTCCCCGAGCCGGTCGCGGTCGGTGACGTCGAGGTGGTGCGGGTGGGCGGTGCCGCCCAGCGCCTTGATGCGGGTCGCCGTCTCGTGCAGGCCCTGGGCGTCGCGGTCCGCGCAGTGGACGGTGGCGCCCGCCCGCGCCAGCAGCACCGCCGAGGCGCGGCCGATGCCGCTGGCGGCTCCGGTGACGAAGGCGGTGCGTCCGGTGAGGTCGTAGGCGCTGGGGGTGGGGTCATGGGCCCCGCGGGCGGGAGCCGGTACGGGGGCGGGGGCCTTGGGGGTGGGGGCGTGGGGCTCGCGGGTCGGGTTGTGCGGCTCGGCGGCCATGTGGGCAACGTACGGCTGTTTCTGACGGGTCGTCAATTGGTGGGGCGGGGGCGGCTCGGGCGGTTCGACGGTCGGGCTCGGTGGGCCTGGGGGCTGCCGGGGGCCGGGGCCGGGCCGGGCTGGCAGGTGGGGCACCAATAGGTGGGGCGTTCCCGGGAGCCGTCGCCCTGGTCGGCGACACGGATCGGGGTTCCGCAGCGCAGGCACGGGCGGCGGGCGCGGCCGTACACGAACAGGTCCTGGCCGCGGCGGCCGGTGGTGGAGCGGACCGGGCGGTCGCGGTTGGCCTCCAGGAGCTTCTTGGCGAGGGCGACCATGCGTGCTGCCTGGTCGGTGGGGAGGGCTCCGGTCGGGAGCCAGGGGGTGATGCCGAGCAGGAAGCACAGCTCGCTCTTGTAGACGTTGCCGATGCCCGCGAGATTGCGCTGGTCGAGCAGGGCCTGGCCGAGGGGGCGGTCGGGATCCGTCAGGAGGTTGGTGAGGGCGTGGCCGGGGTCCCAGTCGGGGCCGAGGAGGTCGGGGCCCAGGTGGCCCACGGCTCGGTCCTCGTCGGTGGTGCGCAGGAGTTCCAGGACGGGGAGGCGGTAGCCGACGGCCGTACGGTCGGGGGTGCCGAGGATGGCACGGATCTGGTGGGTGGGGCCGCCCGTCCAGCGCTGGCCGGGCGCGTACACCTTCCAGGAGCCGTCCATCCGCAGGTGCGAGTGCAGGGTGAGACCGCCCTCGACGCGGGTCAGGAGGTGCTTCCCGCGTGGGGTGACGTCCAGGACCCTGCGGCCGGTGAGGTCGGCGGTGGCGTACTTCGGGACGCGGAGGTCGGAGCGGGTCAGCACCTTGCCCGCGAGCGCGCCGTGCAGCCGTCTCGCGGCCTGCCAGACCGTGTCTCCTTCGGGCATGGGTCCAGGGTGACACGGCGGGGCGGGTGGCTCGGCTCCGGTCAGGCTCTCAGGCGCAGGCCGCGCGGGGTGGCGATGAAGCCCGCTCCTTCCAGGAGGGTGCCGATGGGGGAGGTCAGGGCCGGGGTGCCGTTGACGCGCTCGACCGTGACCGTGCCGAGTGAGCCCGCGCGGGCGGCGGTGGCGAGGGCCTCGGCGGCGTCCTGGAGGCGTGGATCGTCGGTGGGTGCGGTGTCCGGATCGGTGGGCCAGGCGAGGAGGGTCTTGCCGCCGCGTTCCATGTAGAGCGCCAGCTCACCGTCGACGAGGACCACCATCGAGCCCGCCTTGCGGCCCGGCTTGTGGCTCGCGCCGTCCGGCGGCTCGGGCCAGGGGAGGGCGGCGCCGTAGGCGTTGGCGGGGTCGGCCGCTGCCAGCACCACCGCTCGGGAGGTGGCGGAGGCGCGGGTGCGGTGGGTGTCGTACGGCGAGCGGGAGCCGTTCTGCCAGGGCGGTGTGCCCTGGGGTGCGAAGTCGCGCGGGGAGACGTAGTCGCCCGGGGAGGGATGGGCGGACGGGGTGTCGTAGCCGCCGTCGGGGGAGGGGGCGAACGGGTCGGGGGCGCCGAAGTCGTGGGTGGCGAAGGGGTCGTTGGCGAAGGGGTCGGTTGGGGCGTCTGCACGGACACCGGTATCGGCTTCGGTTTCCGCTTCGGGGAAGGTGGCGGTCGGCATGGCCGCGTCCGCTGGGAAGCCGTCGCCGAAGTCGGCGGGGGGCGGGGCGGCGGCGCCGCGGTCGCGGGCGTTGGCCACCGCGCGGAGCCGGTCCACCGCGCCGTCCATCGCGAACTGGGCGGCGCCCAGGCCCTCCACCACATAGCCGCGCCGGGCCTGACCGGTCTCCTCGAAGGCCGACAGGATGCGGTACGTCGCCGAGAAGCCGCCCTCGACCCCCTCGGCGGCGACGGCTCCCCGGGTGACCACGCCGTGCCGGTCGAGGAGGGTGCGGGCCAGGGCGTGGGCGCGCACGGTGGTGTCCGGTTCGCGGGTGGGCAGCAGGGACCAGCGTCCGGCCACGGTGGGCGGGCCGCTGCGGGACGCGGGACGTGCGGCGGCGGTCAGGGAGCCGTAACGCCCGCGTGGGACCGTGCGCTTGGCACGGTGGGCCGTGGAACCCGCGGTGCGGCCGGAGCCCAGCAAGGAGCGCATGGGGGTGAGCGTGTCGTTGGTGAGCCGTCCGGACCAGGCCAGCTCCCAGAGGGCGTCGGCGAGTTGGGGGTCGGTGGCGTCGGGGTGGGTGGTGGCGCGTACCTGGTCGGCGATCTGCCGGAAGAACAGGCCGTAGCCGCCGGAGAGGGCGTCGAGGACGGACTGGTGGAGCGCGGTCAGCTCCAGCGGGTGCGGTGGCGGGAGGAGCAGGGGGGCCGCGTCCGCCATGTAGAGGGAGACCCAGCCGTCCTTGCCGGGGAGGGCGCCCGCCCCCGCCCAGACGATCTCGCCGGACGCCGTGAGTTCGTCGAGCATCGCCGGGGAGTAGTCCAGCACGCGGGACGGGAGGACGAGCTTCTCCAGGGCGGAGGCGGGGACGGAGGCGCCCTGGAGCTGCTCGACGGCGCGCACCAGTCCGTCCGGGCCGCGGAGGCTGTGGCCCTTGCCGATGTGCTGCCACTGGGGGAGGAACTGGGCGAGCGCCGGGGGCGGCACCGGTTCGAGTTCGTGCCGCAGGGCCGCCAGGGAGCGGCGCCGGAGCCGGCGCAGCACGGCCGTGTCGCACCACTCCTGGCCGATGCCCGCCGGGTGGAACTCGCCCTGGACGACCCGGCCGCTCGCGGCGAGGCGCTGGAGGGCGCCGTCGGTGACGGCGACGCCGAGGCCGAAGCGGGTGGCGGCGGTCGCCGAGGTGAAGGGGCCGTGGGTACGGGCGTAGCGGGCGAGGAGGTCACCGAGGGGGTCCTTGACCGGTTCGGTGAAGGCCTCCGGGACGCCCACGGGCAGGGCGGTGCCGAGGGCGTCGCGGAGGCGGCCCGCGTCCTCGACGGCCGCCCAGTGGTCGGCGCCCGCGATGCGGACCCGGATGGCGCGGCGGGCCCCGGCCAGTTCCCCCGCCCACTGTGGTTCGGCGCCCCGTTCGGCCAGCTCGGCGTCCGTGAGCGGGCCGAGGAGCCGCAGCAGGTCGGCGACGCCCTCGACGTCCTTGACGCGGCGGTCGTCGGTGAGCCACTGGAGTTCCCGCTCCAGCTCGGTCAGCACCTCGGCGTCGAGCAGCTCGCGCAGCTCCGCCTGGCCGAGCAGCTCGGCCAGCAGCCGTGAGTCCAGGGACAGCGCGGCGGCGCGGCGCTCGGCGAGCGGGGAGTCCCCCTCGTACAGGAACTGGGCGACGTAGCCGAAGAGGAGGGAGCGGGCGAACGGGGAGGGTTCGGGGGTGGTGACCTCGACCAGGCGGACCTTGCGGGACTCCAGGTCGCCCATCAGCTCGACCAGGCCGGGGACGTCGAAGACGTCCTGGAGGCACTCGCGGACGGCTTCCAGGACGATCGGGAACGAGCCGAACTCGCCCGCCACCTGCAGCAGTTGTGAGGCGCGCTGGCGCTGCTGCCACAGCGGGGTGCGCTTGCCGGGGTTGCGGCGCGGCAGCAGCAGCGCGCGGGCGGCGCACTCCCGGAACCGGGACGCGAACAGGGCGGAGCCGCCGACCTGGTCGGTGACGGTCTGGTCGACCTCGCCCTTGTCGAAGACCACGTCCGCGGCACCGACCGGGGCCTGGTCGGCGTCGTACTCCGTGCCCCCCTTCACGGGCTCCTGGTCGAGCAGGTCAAGGCCCATCAGATCGGCGTCCGGCAGACGCAGCACGATGCCGTCGTCGGCGTGCATGACCTGGGCGTCCATGCCGTACCGCTCGGAGAGGCGGGCGCCCAGCGCGAGTGCCCACGGGGCGTGGACCTGGGCGCCGAAGGGGGAGTGCACGACGACCCGCCAGTCGCCCAGCTCGTCGCGGAAGCGTTCGACGACGATGGTGCGGTCGTCCGGGACGTGGCCGCAGGCCTCGCGCTGTTCCGCCAGGTAGGACAGGACGTTGTCCGCGGCCCAGGCGTCCAGGCCCGCCGCGAGCAGGCGGAGGCGGGCGTCCTCCTCGCTGAGCGCGCCGACCTCGCGCAGGAACGCGCCCACCGCGCGGCCCAGCTCCAGCGGGCGGCCCAGCTGGTCGCCCTTCCAGAAGGGCAGCCTGCCCGGTACGCCCGGCGCGGGGGAGACCAGGACGCGGTCGCGGGTGATGTCCTCGATGCGCCAGGAACTGGTGCCCAGGGTGAAGACATCGCCCACGCGGGACTCGTAGACCATCTCCTCGTCCAACTCGCCGACCCGGCCGCCGCCCTTCTTGGGGTCGGCTCCGGCGAGGAAGACGCCGAAGAGGCCGCGGTCGGGGATCGTGCCGCCGGAGGTGACGGCGAGGCGCTGGGCGCCGGGGCGGCCGGTGATCGTGCCGGTGACCCGGTCCCACACCACGCGCGGGCGCAGCTCTGCGAAGGCGTCGGACGGGTAGCGGCCCGCGAGCATGTCCAGGACGGCCGTGAAGGCGGACTCGGGCAGGGCCGCGAAGGGGGCGGCACGGCGGACCAGGGCGAGCAGGTCGTCGAAGTGCCAGGTGTCCATCGCGGTCATGGCGACGAGTTGCTGGGCGAGGACGTCCAAGGGGTTGGCCGGGATCCTCAGGGACTCGATGGCGCCGGTGCGCATGCGTTCGGTGACCACCGCCGACTGGACCAGGTCGCCGCGGTACTTCGGGAAGACCACGCCGGTGGAGACCGCGCCGACCTGGTGGCCCGCGCGGCCGACGCGCTGGAGGCCGGAGGCGACGGAGGGCGGGGACTCCACCTGGACGACCAGGTCCACGGCGCCCATGTCGATGCCCAGCTCCAGGCTGGAGGTGGCGACCACCGCGGGGAGGCGGCCGGCCTTGAGGTCCTCCTCGACGAGGGCGCGCTGCTCCTTGGAGACCGAGCCGTGGTGCGCGCGTGCGATGACGGGCGGGGCGCCCTGGGCGGCGCCCGAGCCGCCCATGAGCTGGGCGGGGGCGTGGTGCTCGTCGAGGGTCTCGCCGGTGGCTCGTTCGTAGGCGATCTCGTTGAGGCGGTTGCAGAGGCGCTCGGCGAGGCGGCGGGAGTTGGCGAAGACGATCGTGGAGCGGTGGTTCTGGACGAGGTCGGCGATGCGCTCCTCGACGTGGGGCCAGATCGAGGGGCGTTCGGCGCCCTCGGAGCCGTCCGTGGCCGGGGCGGCGCCCAGTTCGCCGAGGTCCTCGACCGGGACGACCACCGAGAGGTCGAACTCCTTGCCCGATTCCGGCTGGACCGTCTCGACCTTGCGGCGGGGCGAGAGGAAGCGGGCCACCTCGTCGACGGGGCGGACCGTGGCCGAGAGGCCGATGCGGCGGGCGGGGCGGGGGAGGAGTTCGTCCAGGCGCTCCAGGGAGAGGGCGAGGTGGGCGCCGCGCTTGGTGCCCGCCACCGCGTGGACCTCGTCGAGGATCACCGTCTCGATGCCGGTCAGGGCGTCGCGGGTGGCCGACGTCAGCATCAGGAAGAGGGATTCCGGGGTGGTGATGAGGATGTCCGGGGGGCGCGTGGACAGGGCGCGGCGCTCGGCGGCGGGGGTGTCGCCGGAGCGGATGCCGACCTTGACCTCCGGTTCGGGGAGGCCGAGGCGGACGGACTCCTGGCGGATGCCGGTCAAGGGGCTGCGGAGGTTGCGCTCGACGTCGACGGCGAGGGCCTTGAGGGGGGAGACGTACAGGACGCGGCAGCGCTTCTTGGGGTCGGCGGGCGGGGGAGTGGAGGCGAGCTGGTCCAGGGCGGCGAGGAAGGCGGCGAGGGTCTTGCCGGAGCCGGTGGGAGCGACGACGAGGACGTCGGAGCCCTGGTGGATGGCCTGCCATGCGCCTGCCTGGGCCGCGGTGGGCGCGTGGAAGGCGCCCGTGAACCAGCCGCGGGTTGCGGGGGAGAAGGCGTCCAGGGGGCCCTGCGCGTCGCTGACCATGTGTCCATCCTGCACCTCGGGACTGACAATGCGGCTGACCTGCGGATACGTCGGGGTGTGGTGTGCCTGCGGCGGCACCTGCGCGTGGGTGGGGGTGCGCGTGGCGCATCAGGCGGTCGGGGGCGGGGCCCGGCCAGGGGTTCGCGGGTCCATGAGAATGGGGGCATGGAGTCTCGGGAGCTGGCGCGGCACTGGCGGTATGAGGAGCTGCCCGGTGTCGATCTGCTGCGGGCTCGGTATGTGCGGAAGTCGTTCCTGCGCCATACGCACGAGCAGTTCGTGATCGCCGCCGTGGTGGACGGGGTGGAGGTCTTTCATCATGGTGGGGGTGACCAGTACGCGGGGGCCGGGGCGCTGGCTCTGGTGAATCCTGATACGCCGCACACCGGGCGGGCGGGGGTGCCCGAGGGGTGGCGGTACGGGGCTGTGTATCCGTCGAGTGCGGTGGTCGGGGCGATTGCCGCTGAGACGACCTCGTTGCGGGGTGCGGTGGGGTTCGTGCGGCCCGTCGTCGATGATCCTTATGCGGTGAGGGTCGTGCATCAGGTGTTGCGGGCCGCCGAGGAGGGCAACGCGCTGGCCGCGGACACCTTGTTGCGGGTTGTCGTGACGCGGTTGCTCTGGGCGAACGGTGGGGCTCTGCCCCGGCGGGACGTGCGGTCGGCGGGGGCGCGGAACGCGGGGCGGGCCCGGGAGGTGCTGGAGGCGCGGATGGCGGCGCCGCCGAGTCTGGAGCGGCTGGCGGGGGAGCTGGGGACCAGCCCGTTCGCCCTGTTGCGGGCGTTTCGGGAGGTGCATGGGATGCCTCCGCATGCCTGGCTGACCAATGCGCGGGTGGAGCGGGCCCGGCGGCTGCTGGAGGCGGGGACGGCGCCCGCGGAGGCCGCCGTGGCGGTGGGATTCAGCGATCAGTCGCATCTGAACCGGCACTTCAGCCGGATCGTGGGGGTGCCTCCGGGTGCCTATCAGCGGGAGCGCAAGAACGTACAAGAACCGGCGTGAGGGGCGCGGCTACCGTCCGGGGCGTGGTTGATCAGACGGTTGTCGTGGATACGCGCGGTGATGCCCGTGTGGTGCGGGACGCGCTGGGCGTCGGTGTCGCGGTGGGGTTGTCCGGGTTCGCCTTCGGGGTGACCTCGGCCGGTAGTGGGCTCACCGTGTGGCAGACCTGTGCGCTGAGTCTGTTGGTGTTCACCGGTGCTTCTCAGTTCGCGTTGGTGGGGGCGCTCGCCGGTGGGGGTGGGTGGCTCGCGGCTTCGGCGGGGGCCCTTTTTCTGGGGGTGCGGAACGCGTTCTACGGGTTGCGGCTTTCGCAGGTGCTGTCGTTGCCGCGGGGGGTGCGGCCGTTCGCGGCTCAGTGGGTGATCGACGAGACGGCGGCCGTCGCGCTGGCGCAGCCCTCTCGGCGTTCCGCGCGGATCGGGTTCGTCGTCACCGGGCTGAGTCTTTATGTGCTGTGGAACGTCACCACGCTCGTGGGTGCGCTGGGGGCCGAGGCCATCGGGGACACGGAGGCATGGGGGCTCGATGCGGCCGGGCCCGCGGTCTTCCTGGCGTTGCTGGCGCCGATGCTGAGGAGTGGGGCCGAGCGGGCCGTCGCGGGGCTTGCCGTGGTGCTCGGGCTGGGGCTGCTGCCCGTGCTGCCCGCGGGTGTGCCGGTGCTGGTCTCGGCGCTCGCGGCGCCGGTGGTGCTGTGGGCGCGTGGGCGCCGGGGCGGTGAGGATCGTTGAACGTGTGGATCGCCGTCGGTGTGACGGCTCTCGGGTGTTATGTCGTCAAGCTCTGTGGGCTGCTCATCCCTGCCGGGGTGCTGGAGAGGCCGCTGGTGAGGCGGCTCGCCGCCCTGCTGCCCGTGGCGCTGCTCGCCGCCCTCACCGCTCAGCAGACGTTCGCCGACGGGCGGGTGCTGGTGCTGGACGCGCGGGCGGCCGGGCTGGCCGCAGCCGCCGTGGCGCTGGTGCTGCGTGCTCCGTTCCTGCTGGTCGTCGCGGCGGCCGTGGTGGTGACGGCGGGGGTGCGGGCGCTGGGCGGGTGAGGCTCAGCCGATGGCGCGGCCGTGGGACCTGAGGGTGCGCAGTGCCTCGATCGTCACCATGGGGCGTGCCTCCGTCACCGTGGTCGGTGCCCAGCGGCGCCAGGTGACGGGCCAGCCGCCGTCCTCCTGCTGGGCGGCGGCGAGGAAGTCCAGGGAGCACGCCATCTCGTCGTCGGTGAACCACGCGCGCGCGAGGGAGCGCGGGCTGCTCGCGTAGTCGTGGGGGAAGTGGTGCTCGTCGGGGGCATAGCCGGGTGCCACGGGGTGGGCGTCGAGGTGGTCCGGGTCGAGGACGGCGAGGCGGTGCTCGCGGACCAGACGGCCCAGGCGGTCGGCGGCCGCCTCGGCGCGCGGGCGGTCGGGGACGGAGTCGAGGAAGGTGACGGCGGCCTCGATCTCGTACGGGTGCGAGCGTTCCAGGGACTCGACCGCCTGCCAGCAGAAGTCGGTGGCGCGGAACAGCCAGGCGTGCCACACCTCGTTGCGGTGCAGCAGGCCGACCACCGCTCCGGTGGTGAGCAGGTCGCCGGGCGGGTCGTCGAGGAGGGGGACGAAGGGGGCCGCGGGGTAGCCGCGCTGGCTCGGGCCGACGGCGGGGAGCGCGCCCTGCGGCGTGGACACGGTGGTCAGGTAGCGGCACACGCGTTCGATGCGCTGTCCGGCGCAGCGTCCGATGGCGTCCAGGACGCGCAGGGCGCGCGCGGTGTGCAGCGGCTGGCTGACCGGGCCGCGCAGATCGGGCTCCAGGGCGTGGCCGTAACCGCCGTCGTCGTTGCGGTAGGCGTCGAGCGCGGTCTCCACGGGGTCCGCGGTGCCGTTCAGGAAGTGGTACGTGAACAGGCGCTGCTCCAGCACCCGCGCGGTGAGCCAGACGAAGTGCTCGGCGCGGAAGAGCGGGGAGCGCGCCGGGGGGAGTGGGGATGCTCCGGTTTCGGCCATGGAGCGACCGTAGGGGGTGGCGGGGTGCCGGGAGGCGGTCCCGGCCGGGCCCCACTCAGGGGCGGGATACTGGTGTCATGCGGTTGACGGTCTTCTGGGAGCGGATGGCGGAGCACTTCGGTGCGGGGTACGCCGAGACGTTCGCGCGCGATCATGTGATGTCGGAGCTGGGCGGACGCACGGTGAACGAGGCGCTCGACGCGGGCTGGGAGGCCAAGGAGGTGTGGCGCGTGGTGTGCTCGGTCATGAACGTGCCACGGGAGAGGCGCTGACCCGTCACGAAGATCGCGGCACGGCACCGATCACCGCCCGCGTGGGCGAGACTTGCACCGTGGCACCCATAGACGAGACCGCGCAGGCCGATCCCTCCGACTCCTCGACGCCGTCCGCCCGGCCCCGGGTCGACGGCGTCGCCGCGCCCGGCGCGCGCATGCCCCGCTGGCTGCCGCGCGCGATGGTGCTGGCGCTCACGCTCGTCGCCCTGTTCCAGCTGGGCAGCTGGGCCTTCCACCAGCTCACCGGGCTGTTGCTCAACGTGCTCATCGCGTTCTTCCTGGCGCTGGCCATCGAACCCGCGGTGAGCTGGATGGCCTCGCGGGGGATGCGCCGGGGGCTCGCCACCTTCCTGGTCTTCCTCGGCCTGGTCGTCGCGGTCGCGGGGTTCGTCACCCTGCTCGGCTCGATGCTCGCCGGTCAGATCATCAGGATGATCGAGGGGTTCCCGGAGTACCTCGACTCCGTCATCAACTGGGTCAACACGACCTTCCGCACCGAGCTGAGACGCGTCGACATCCAGGACAGCCTGCTGCACTCCGACTGGCTGCGGAAGTACGTCCAGAACAGCGCCACCGGCGTCCTGGACGTCTCCGCGCAGGTGCTCGGGGGACTGTTCCAGCTGCTGACGGTCACGCTGTTCTCGTTCTACTTCGCCGCCGACGGGCCGCGGCTGCGGCGGGCGCTGTGCTCGGTGCTGCCGCCCGCCCGGCAGGCCGAGGTGCTGCGCGCGTGGGAGATCGCCGTCGACAAGACCGGCGGCTATCTGTACTCCCGCGGGCTGATGGCGCTGATCTCGGGCGCCGCCCACTATGTGCTGCTGGCGTTCCTGGACATCCCGTACGCGCCCGTGCTCGCCGTCTGGGTCGGGCTGGTGTCGCAGTTCATCCCGACCATCGGCACCTATCTCGCGGGTGCCCTGCCCATGCTGATCGCCTTCACGGTGGATCCCTGGTACGCGCTGTGGGTGCTGGTCTTCGTCGTGATCTACCAGCAGTTCGAGAACTACGTGCTGCAACCCAAGCTGACCTCCAGGACCGTCGACATCCACCCCGCCGTCGCCTTCGGCTCGGTCATCGCGGGCACCGCGCTCCTCGGCGCGGTGGGCGCCCTGATCTCCATCCCGGCCGTCGCCACGCTCCAGGCCTTCCTGGGGGCCTATGTGAAGCGGTACGACGTCACCGACGACCCCCGAGTCCAGGGGCACCGGCGGCGCGTGCCGGGGCCCCGGCTGGCCACGCGCGCGCGTCAGCTGTGGGCCCGGGAACCGGCGGCCGGGTCCGAGGAGCGGCCTGCCTGAGGGGCGGTGCCGGGGGGCCGCGGGACGGGGAACGGGGGGCCGAGAGTGCCGCGTGGTGCGCTTGACACGAAAATCGAACATCCATTCTTATGGAGGCTCCGGCAGGCTTCCTGACGGGGATTTCGTCCCGGTTCGGGGCGAGATGCCCCCTGGTTATCCACAGGCCGGACCCGCGTCGGGGCGCATTGTCAGTGGCAGGCGTTAGCGTCTTGGACGTGAAGCGATCGACTCAAGCAAACCGGGTGGAACCCATGGCAGGCACTGACCGCGAGAAGGCGCTCGACGCCGCGCTCGCACAGATTGAACGACAATTCGGCAAGGGCGCGGTCATGCGCATGGGCGAGCGGTCGAAGGAGCCCATCGAGGTCATCCCGACCGGGTCGACCGCCCTCGACGTGGCCCTCGGCGTGGGCGGCCTGCCGCGCGGCCGTGTCGTGGAGATCTACGGCCCGGAGTCCTCCGGCAAGACGACCCTGACCCTGCACGCGGTGGCCAACGCCCAGAAGGCGGGCGGCCAGGTCGCCTTCGTGGACGCCGAGCACGCCCTCGACCCCGAGTACGCGAAGAAGCTCGGCGTCGACATCGACAACCTGATCCTGTCCCAGCCCGACAACGGCGAGCAGGCGCTGGAGATCGTGGACATGCTGGTCCGCTCCGGCGCGCTCGACCTCATCGTCATCGACTCCGTCGCCGCGCTCGTCCCGCGCGCGGAGATCGAGGGCGAGATGGGCGACTCGCACGTGGGTCTCCAGGCCCGTCTGATGAGCCAGGCGCTCCGGAAGATCACCAGCGCGCTGAACCAGTCCAAGACCACCGCGATCTTCATCAACCAGCTCCGCGAGAAGATCGGCGTGATGTTCGGCTCGCCGGAGACCACGACCGGTGGCCGGGCCCTGAAGTTCTACGCCTCGGTGCGTATCGACATCCGGCGCATCGAGACCCTGAAGGACGGCACGGAGGCGGTCGGCAACCGCACCCGCTGCAAGGTCGTCAAGAACAAGGTCGCGCCGCCCTTCAAGCAGGCCGAGTTCGACATCCTCTACGGCCAGGGCATCAGCCGCGAGGGCGGCCTGATCGACATGGGCGTGGAGCACGGCTTCGTCCGCAAGGCCGGTGCCTGGTACACGTACGAGGGCGACCAGCTCGGCCAGGGCAAGGAGAACGCGCGCAACTTCCTCAAGGACAACCCCGACCTGGCCAACGAGATCGAGAAGAAGATCAAGGAGAAGCTGGGCGTCGGCGTGCGACCGGAGGAGCCCGCCGCCGAGCCGGGCACCGACGCCGCGGTCACCGCCTCCCCGGACGCCGCCAAGGCGGCCCCGGCCCCGGCGACGGCCAAGGCCGCCAAGACCAAGGCCGCCGCAGCCAAGAGCTGACCCGTGACACGACGAACCGACTGGGCCGAGTACGAGTACGCGGCCTCCGGTGCCCCACGGGGGAGGGGCATCGGAGGCGGCACCGGTCCGGTGCACGGGGACCACGGACGCGGGGACGGCCCGCTTCCCGAAGGGCACGACGGCGACGCCTCCGGCCCCGACGACGGCCGCCGGGACCCGGACTCGGGCGGTGGCCGGCGCCGTGGGGCGCGTGGGCGCCGCAGGCGTGGCTTCTCAGAGGCGGACACAGAGGACGGGGGCGCCTTCTTCTCGTCGAGGGCCGAGAAGGTGGAGTCCTCAGGGGACCCGGCTGAGCGGGCTCGGGCGATCTGCCTGCGCCTGCTCACCGGGACCCCGCGCACACGCAAGCAACTGGCCGACGCGCTGCGCAAGCGGGAGATCCCGGACGAGGTCGCCGAGGAGGTGCTGTCGCGGTTCGAGGAGGTCGGGCTGATCGACGACAGCGCGTTCGCGGACGCCTGGGTGGAGTCCCGGCACCACGGCCGGGGGCTGGCCCGGCGCGCGCTCGCGCGGGAGCTGCGCACCAAGGGCGTCGACTCGGCGCTGATCGACGAGGCCGTCGGCCAGCTCGACTCCGAGCAGGAGGAGGCGACCGCCCGCGAACTCGTCGCCCGCAAGCTGCGTGCCACCCGGGGTCTCGACCGCGACAAGCGGATCCGCCGCCTCGCCGGGATGCTCGCACGCAAGGGCTACCCCGAGGGCATGGCCCTGCGGGTGGTGCGGCAGGCGCTGGAGGAGGAGGGCGAGGACACGGAGTTCCTGGACGGCGAGGGGTACTGACGCGCCCTGCGGAGCGGGTCAGGACCGCGCGGGTGCCCGTTGTGCAGGCTTAGTGTGCGCGCCGGGAAGGGGTCGGGCGGTTTGCGACGGGGTTAGCTTCGGCCGTCCAGTCGTACGGCTCGAAAAGGCGGCCTGCCCGTGTCCCTGCCTGTCCGCGCACGAAGATCCCTGAGGAGGGCCGCCTGTCCGCGACGGTCTCCAACTCGGCCGGGGACACCGGTGAACTGGCCGTTACCAACACCATCGCCCTGCTGCGCGACTGGCGGGCCGAGAAGATCGCCAAGACCCCGATCCGGCTGATCACCAAGGACAACGCGGACACGGCGCCGCTGTACTGCCCCGAGGAGATCTGACCCGCCACCGCCACTGCCACCAGCGCTACCGGGACACCGGCAGCCCCGCAGCCCGCCACGCCTGGAAACCGCCGACCAGGTCGGTCGCCCGGCGCAGACCCAGCCGGTGCAGGGACTCCGCCGCCAGGCTGGAGGCGTAGCCCTCGTTGCAGACCAGGACGACACGCAGATCGTGACCCGTGGCTTCGGGCACCCGGTGGTCGCCCAGCGGATCGAGCCGCCACTCCAGCTCGTTGCGCTCCACGACCAGGGCACCGGGAATCAGGCCGTCCCGTTCACGCAGCGCCGCGTACCGGATGTCCACCAGCAGCGCCGCGCCGCTGCGCGCCGCCTCGTACGCCTCGAGCGGCTCCACACGGCCGTACCCGGCACGTACGCGCTCCAGCAATTCGTCGATTCCGACGGGCCGTTCGTGCGTGCCGCTCACTGCCAGTCCTCCGGACGCTCGACCTGCTCCAGGCGCAGGATCTGCCCGCTGCGGCTGTAGCGGCGGATCCGTGGCAGGGGCGGATGGTAGGCGTGGACGGAGACGGCGTGCCGGTCGGCCGAGTCGTTGTGCACCTCGTGGACGTGGTGCCTGCCGAAGGACCGGCCCCGCCCGGCCGGAAGCAGGCGTTCCCGGTCGACGCCCTCGGTGAGTTCGAGGGTTCGCCAGCCGTCGGTGGGCAGCCGCGCCGCCAACGAGTGCTCCCTGAGCACCCCGGCGGCGGTGGTGAAGGCGCCGATGGAGTCGGCGTGGTCGTGCCAGCCGGTACCGGTGCCGGGCGGCCAGCCGATCAGCCATGCCTCGCTGCCGCCCGGCCCGTCGAGCCGTACCCAGGTGCGGCCTTCGGGGTCGAGCGGGAGCGAGGCGATCAACTCGGCGTCGGCGGCGGTGCGCCGTACGAAATCGAGGAGGTCCGCCTGCGTGGGAGCGGAGGCGGAGGTGGAAACAGCGGGTGTGACAGACACGGGTACCGTCCTGGAAGCGTTCGCGTGAGAGGGCGCGGCGGCTCGGCCGCGCTGTGGAGAAGGTGCGAGTTCAGCAGGACGGACGACACACGCAGCCCGCGTAGCGGATGAGGTCCATATGGACCCTCCGCCACAGGCGCACACAGGTGTCGGTCATGAGCCGGAGTACAGCACGGCGCCGCACTCCGGTCAACTCGGCGTCAACATCGGGAAGTCAGCGCGATCCGGCCGCGGCCCCCGCCTCCGTCGCCGCGGTCGCCCGGTCCGCCACGGGGCCGCCGAGGGCCGCCTCGGCCGCCGAGTACAGGTCGGCCGGACGCACCCCGCCGAGCGCGGTGACCAGGTGGCCGTCGGGCCGGACGAGCAGCACGGTGTGTGCCGCCGCACCCGGGTAGCTCTCGGCGACCAGCAGCTCGGCGGGGTGCGGCAGCGCCTGCACCGCCGCGGCCAGCCGGGGCATGACCCCGGCGGTGACCCAGTGCTTGCGCTCCCACACGCCCGTACCCGGCGCGATCAGTACGACGAGGAGCGCGCCGCGGCCGAGCCGGTCCCGCAACCGTACGAAGGAGCCGTCCTCGGCGGTCACCCGCACATCGATGACCGGCGCCCCCGGCCGGGTGTCGACGGGGACCTCCGCCTCCAGGTGCTGGGGCGTGAGCGGTGAGGGGGCGTACGACCCGGGCGCGCCGAGCGCCCCGCGCCCCAGATGGCCGTCGCTGAGCAGCGCGTCGTGGCCCCGGGCGGTGCCGGGGACGTAGGCGCGCAGGCCCTTGCCGCCGCGCAGTATCGGCAGCGCCTGGTCGGCGGCGCGCAGCCGGGCGGCGACGACCGCGCGCCGCTCGGTCTGGTAGCTGTCCAGCAGCGCCTCCTTAGGCCCGTGGTGCCAGGCCAGCGCCAGCTTCCAGGCGAGGTTGTCGGCGTCCCGCAGTCCCTCGTCGAGCCCCTGGGTGCCGAGCGCGCCGAGGCAGTGCGCCGCGTCCCCGGCGAGGAACACCCGGCCGACCCGCCAGCGTCGCGCCAGCCGGTGGTGGACGGTGTGCACACCGGTGTCGAGCAGTGCGTACGACGGTGAGGCCCCGCCCGTCCAGCCCGCCAGGGTCTCCCGGACGCGCGCCACCAGCAGCTCGGGCGTGACCAGGTCCTTGCCGGGCGGCAGCAGCCAGTCCAGCCGCCAGACGCCGTCCGGCAGCGGACGCGCGGTCACCTCCCCGCCCGAGGGTCCCGACGTCCGCCACGGCGGCATCCGGTGGAGCAACGCCTGGCCGGGCCAGGGAAGTTCCGCGCGCAGTGCGGCGACGGCGTGACGTTCCACCGCCGTACGGCCGGGGAAGCGGATGTCCTGGAGTTTGCGCACGGTGGAGCGGGGGCCGTCGCAGCCGACCAGATAACTGCCCCGCCAGTACGTGCCGTTGGCGCCGCGGGTGTGCGCGGTGACGCCCGAGGCCTCCTGCTCGACGGCGTCGAGGCGGCTGTCGACGGCGACCCTGGCCAGCGGCTCGCGGGCGAGGGCGGCGCGCAGGGCCCCGGTCAGCAGGTGCTGGGCGATGTGCAGGGGCGACGGTCCGGCGGCCTCGGCGGGCTCGCCCGAGGGCTGGTCCGCGGAGCCGAAACCGAAGTCGGTGTCGGCGTCGTCCGTGTCGGCGCCGGGAGCGGGGTCGAAATGGAAGGCGCGCATCACCTGCTTGCGCCGCATCGACCGCCATCCGGCCCAATGGGCGCCCGCCTCGGCGATCGGCATCCCGGTGAGCCGCGCCAGCAGGGCGGCGGTGTCCTCGCGCAGCACGACGGTGCGGGCGAGCCGTGGTTCGTCCTTGCCCGGCCCCTCGTCCAGGACCACGGACGGCACCTCCTGGCGGGCCAGTGCCAGTGCGAGCGTGAGCCCCACGGGCCCCGCCCCGACGATGATCACCGGGTCCACGGCGCGGCGCCCCCTGCCCGTGGCGGTGTCCCCAGGGACGTATGTGAACAAGAGGTTGGAGCAGGGTGCACGATCACAGAACGTATGCAACCCACTGCCGCAGCCCGCGTCAAGCGACGGAGGCAGTGGCGATCATGCCACTGCCTCCGGGGATGCACCTCAGGTCACTCAGACCCCTGGACGGGCTATTTCTCCGCTCCGGTGCCGTAGCTGCCGCCGATCTCGGCCGCGTTCAGCTCCTCGACGTCCTCCGCGCCGAGCACCGCCCCCGTGCTGCGCTTGCTGCGCCGCAGCCTGCCCTCCAGCCAGCTGGCGAAGCTGGTGAGGAGGAAGTTGAGGACGATGAAGATGACCGCCACCACGATGAAGCTGGGGATGACGTTGGCGTAGTTGGCCGCGAGCGTGCCCCGGGCGTTCAGCAGCTCGGTGAAACCGATCATCACGCCGCCCAGCGCGGTGTCCTTCACGATGACGACCAGCTGGGTGACGATCGCGGGGAGCATCGCCGTGACGGCCTGCGGGAGCAGGATGCTGGTCATCGTCTGGTTCTTGCGCAGGCCGATCGCCTGGGCGGCCTCCGTCTGGCCCCTGGGAAGGGCCAGGATGCCCGCGCGGACGATCTCCGCGAGGACCGAGGCGTTGTAGAGGACCAGGCCGGTGACGACCGCGTACAGGGGCCGGTCCGCGCTGCTGACGTCCGTCGAGCGGGCGTAGAACTCGTTGGCGAACAGCATCAGCAGCAGCACCGGGATGGCCCGGAAGAACTCGACCACCGCACCGGCAGGGACACGCACCCAGCGGTGGTCGGACATGCGTGCGATGCCGAAGAAGGCGCCCAGCGGCAGCGCGATGACCATGGCGAGCGCGGCGGCCTTCAGCGTGTCGGCGAGTCCGGGCAGCAGGTACGTCGTCCACGCCTGCGACTCGGTGAAGGGCTTCCACAAGGACCACTCCAGCTGGCCCTTGTCGTCCATCACCGACCAGATCCACCACAGCAGCAGCGCGAGCAGGCCGAAGAAGACCACCGAGAAGATGATGTTGCGCCGCTTGGCCTTGGGGCCGGGAGCGTCGTAGAGAACCGAGGTCACCGCTTCACCGCCAGTCGCTTGCTCAGCCAGCCGAGGAACAGGCCGGTGGGCAGGGTCAGTACCACGAAACCGAAGGCGAAGATCGCGCCGATGAGCACGGTCTGGGCCTCGTTCTCGATCATTTCCTTCATCAGCAGGGCTGCCTCGGCCACGCCGATGGTCGCCGCCACCGTGGTGTTCTTGGTGAGGGCGATCAGGACGTTGGCCAGCGGGCCGATGACCGAGCGGAACGCCTGCGGCAGCACGATGAGGGACAGCACCTGGGTGAAGCTCAGCCCGAGCGCGCGCGCCGCCTCGGCCTGACCGACGGGGACGGTGTTGATGCCGGAGCGCAGCGCCTCACAGACGAAGGCCGCGGTGTAGGCGACGAGGCCAAGCACCGCGAGGCGGAAGCCCTGGAGCTTGAAGTCGTCGGGGGCGCCCATCGTCACGCCGAAGATGTCGGCGAGGCCGAGCGAGGTGAAGACGATGATGACCGTCAGGGGGATGTTCCGGACGATGTTGACGTAGGCCGTGCCGAACCCGCGCATCAGCGGGACCGGGCTGACCCGCATCGCCGCGAGCAGGGTGCCCCAGACCAGGGAGCCGATGGCCGAGAACACGGTGAGCTGCACCGTCACCCAGAAGGCACCCAACAGGGTTGGATTGTCATACTCAGAAAGAAAGTCGAACACGATCTCCCGCGCTTCCGGGTGTGTGGTGGCGGACGGGCGCGCCGCCGCCGTGATCGCGGCGGACGGCGGCGTGCCGTGAGGACTCCGTGTGACGGGGCGGCGTTCCCGGGGAAACGCCGCCCTTCACGGATGAACGCCGACCATTACTGGACGATGTTGCCGATCTCCGGAGCCGGCTCGTTCTTGTAGTCGGCCGGGCCGAAGTTCTCCTTGACGGCCGTGTCCCAGGCGCCGTCGCTGACCATCTTCTCCAGCGCCTCGTTGATCTTGTTCATGGTCTCGGTGTCGCCCTTCTTCACACCGATGCCGTAGTTCTCGTTGCTCAGCTTGAGGCCCGCGAGCTTGAACTGACCCTCGTACTGGTCCTGCGAGGCGAAGCCCGCGAGGATCGAGTCGTCGGTCGTCACGGCGTCGACGGCGCCGCTCTGGAGGCCCGCGATGCACTCGGAGTAGGTGCCGTACTCGCGCAGCTGGGCCTTCGGGGCGAAGTCGTTCTTGACGTTCTGCGCCGAGGTGGAGCCGGTCACGGAGCACAGCTTCTTGTCGTTGAGGTCCGTGGCCTCGGTGATGTCGGAGTCCGCCTTGACCAGCAGGTCCTGGTGGGCCAGCAGGTACGGGCCGGCGAAGTCGACCTTCTCCTTGCGCTCGTCCGTGATGGAGTAGGTGGCGGCGATCATCTTCACGTCGCCGCGGGAGAGGGCGTTCTCACGGTCGGCGCTCTTGGTCTCGACCCACTCGATCTGGTCGGCCTCGTAACCCAGCTCCTTCGCCACATACGTGGCCACATCCACGTCGAAGCCGGAGAAGGACCCGTCGGGCTCCTTCAGGCCGAGTCCGGGCTGGTCGTACTTGATACCGATCTTGATCTTGCCGCCGCCGGAGTCCGAGCCGGTGCTGCTGTCGTCGCCGTCGTCACCACCGCAGGCGGTCGCGGTGAGGGAGAGGACCAGGGCGGCGGCCGCCGCGGCGGTGACCTTGCGGAGCTTCATGGTGAACATCCTTTGCCTGATGAAGAGAGAACCGTCGGTGCGGGTGACGCGGGATGGCCGCGGGGGCGACCAGCGCCGTCAGTGGTGCAGGATCTTCGACAGGAAGTCCTTGGCACGGTCACTGCGCGGATTGCTGAAGAACTGGTCGGGCGCAGCCTCCTCGACGATGCGGCCGTCCGCCATGAACACCACGCGGTTGGCGGCCGATCGGGCGAAGCCCATCTCATGGGTGACCACGATCATGGTCATGCCGTCACGGGCGAGCTGCTGCATGACCTCGAGGACCTCGTTGATCATCTCCGGGTCGAGGGCCGACGTCGGCTCGTCGAAGAGCATGACCTTGGGGTCCATGGCCAGGGCACGCGCGATGGCGACCCGCTGCTGCTGGCCGCCGGAGAGCTGCGCGGGGTACTTGTCCGCCTGGGTGGCGACGCCGACGCGGTCCAGCAGCGCGCGCGCCTTCTCCTCGGCCTTCTTCTTGTCCGCCTTGCGGACCTTGATCTGGCCGAGCATCACGTTCTCGAGCACGGTCTTGTGCGCGAAGAGGTTGAACGACTGGAAGACCATCCCCACGTCGGCCCGCAGCCGCGCCAGTGCCTTGCCCTCGTCGGGCAGCGGCTTGCCGTCGATCGAGATCGCTCCCGAGTCGATCGTCTCCAGGCGGTTGATGGTGCGGCACAGGGTTGACTTCCCGGACCCGGAGGGCCCGATGACCACGACGACCTCGCCGCGGGCGATCGTCAGATCGATGTCCTGGAGCACGTGCAACGCGCCAAAGTGCTTGTTGACGCCCTTCAGGACGACCAGTTCGCCGGTCGCGGCCACGTCTTCCTTGGCCACCGATACTTCGGTCATCGCTTGCTGGCTCCGTCCTCCTCGGTTTCGGAGGACAGTAGCTACCCTATGCGACCTGCGTCATTACATCTGAGGCGAATTTGAGTATCACGATCCGATAGCAGCCGGACACGGCTCGTAGCGCCGATGACCTGCCCCCGTATCGGCCGGATAACGGAACCGCCCCGTGGCCGGAACCCTCTTGACGTCCTCGTCGTCCATCAGCGTGACTGCCCTGTGCGCACGCGCGCGTGGGTGCTTTTTGTACCGGCGGGGCCGGTACGGACGATGACGACGATCCATCTCGCCGATGAAGTGAAGGGGGCCAGGATGAGACTGCTCCTAGTCGAGGACGACGACCATGTCGCCGCCGCTCTGTCCGCGGTCCTCGCGCGGCACGGCTTCGACGTCACCCATGCCCGCAGCGGCGAGGAGGCCCTCCAGGCGCTCGTCCCCGAGGGCGCCGGGTTCGGTGTGGTCCTGCTCGACCTCGGCCTGCCCGACCAGGACGGCTACGAGGTGTGCAGCAAGATCCGCAAGCGCACCGCCATCCCGGTGATCATGGTCACCGCCCGCTCCGACGTCCGCTCCCGCATCCACGGCCTCAACCTGGGGGCCGACGACTACGTGGTGAAGCCGTACGACACCGGAGAGCTGCTGGCGCGCATCCACGCCGTCAGCAGACGCACCGTCCAGGAGGACATCTCCGCGGGCATCGTCACGGCGCTGCGGCTGGGCCCCGTCCACATCGAGCTGCCCACCCGCCAGGTCAAGGTGGACGGTCTGGTCGTCCAACTGACCCGCAAGGAGTTCGACCTGCTCGCCCTGCTGGCGCAGCGCCCCGGCGTCGTCTTCCGCCGGGAGCAGATCATCAGCGAGGTGTGGCGCACCAGCTGGGAGGGGACCGGACGCACCCTCGAGGTGCATGTGGCCTCCCTGCGAGCCAAGCTGCGCATGCCCGCGCTGATCGAGACGGTGCGGGGCGTCGGCTACCGGCTCGTCGAGCCCGCCGCCTAGCGGGGCAGGGTGCGCACACGTCTCCTGCCGCTGCTGATCGTCCTGATGGCGGCCGTCCTGCTCGCCCTCGGCGTACCGCTCGCCGTGAGCGTGGCCGCGGCACAGCAGCAGAAGGTCGTCGTCGACCGGATCGACGACACGGCGTTCTTCGCCGCCCTCGCCCAGTTCGTCACCGACACGCCCGGTGGAGCCCCGCCCGCGCCACCGAACGAACGGCTGGAGACCCTCAGCCGGGAACTCGACAGCTACCACAAGGTCTACGGCATCCGGATCGGCGTCTTCTACCGCAACCGCACGCCCATGGCCAACGCCCCGGTGGACTGGCTCCTGCCGCAGGAGGGCGACGTGCGAGCCGCCTTCGACGAGGCGCTGCTCAGCCGCCGCAGCGACGACCCCGAGCAGGTGTGGCCCTGGCAGCACCGCCGCCTGGTCGTCGCCTCGCCGGTCATCAGGGACGGTGACGTCGTCGCGGTCGTCGTCACCGATTCCCCCACCGACCAGATGCGCTCCCGGACCCTGTACGGCTGGCTGGTCATCGGCGCTGGCGAGATCGCCGCGATGCTGCTGGCCGTGGGCGCCGCGCTGCGGCTGACCGGCTGGGTGCTGCGCCCCGTACGCGTCCTGGACGCCACCACGCACGACATCGCCACCGGTCGGCTGAAGTCCCGGGTCGCCGTGGCGAGCGGGCCGCCGGAACTCAGACGGCTGGCCCGGTCGTTCAACGAGATGGCGGACAACGTCGAGGACGTCCTGGAGCAGCAGCGCGCCTTCGTCGCCGACGCCTCGCACCAGCTGCGCAACCCGCTCTCGGCGCTGCTGCTGCGCATCGAACTGCTCGCACTGGAACTGCCGCAGGGCAACGAGGAGATCGCGTCCGTCCGCGCCGAGGGCCGCCGGCTGGCCGAGGTCCTGGACGACCTGCTGGACCTGGCGCTGGCCGAGCACTCCGCGCCCGACCTGCGGCTGACCGACATCGGCGCGCTGACCGCCGAGCGCGTCGCCGCCTGGTCGCCGACCGCGGAGGCGAAGGGGGTACGGCTGGTCGGGGACTGCCCGGCGACCACCGCGTGGGCCGACCCGGTCGCCCTGTCCAGCGCCCTGGACGCGGTCATCGACAACGCGGTGAAGTTCACGCCGGAGGGCGAGAGCGTCGAGGTCGCCGTCACCTCCAACGGCGGCACCTCGACCATCGTCGTCGCCGACCACGGACCCGGTCTGACCGACGAGGAGCTGACCCGGATCGGCGACCGCTTCTGGCGCAGCGGCCGCCACCAGAACGTCAAGGGCTCCGGCCTGGGCCTGTCCATCTCCCGCGCCCTCCTCTCGGCGGGCGGCGGCCGGATCGCCTACGACCATCATGTGCCCAGTGGGTCCGGCGAGCCGCGCGGGCTGAAGGTGACGGTGACCGTGCCACGGTCGGGGCCGGTGGTGTAGCGGGTCCCGCCGCGGAACGGACGGTCTACGGCGTGCCCCGGAGCTACGGTCTACGGCGTGCCCGCGCCCCGGTCTACGGCTTGACCGAGCGGTAGTAGCGCCGCGCGCCGTCGTGCAGCGGCAGCGGGTCGGTGTAGATCGCGGTGCGCAGGTCGACGAGCTGGGCGGAGTGGACGTGCGCGCCGATGCCGTCGCGGCTGTCGAGCACCGTACGGGTCACCCACTCGATCAGCTTGGGGTCCACGTCCTTGCGGGTGATCAGCACGTTGGACACCGCGATCGTCGGCACGGTCCCGGCCTCCTGCTGACCGGGGCGGTAGGCCGACTGCGGCATGTTGGTGGCGCGGTAGTAGTGGGTGCCGGGACCCTGCCGGTGCAGGTCGGAGACGAACTCCGCGGTGATCGGGACCAGCCGGAAGTCGAACGTCTCGGCGAGTTCCCGCAGCCCGTCCGTGGGCAGCCCGCCCGACCAGAAGAACGCGTCGATCTCGCCGCGCCGGAGCCGGTCGGGGCCGGTGTCGATGCCGTCGGGCAGCGGGGTGATGTCCTCCTGCGAGTCGATGCCCGCCGTCTTCAGCACCCGTTCCGCGATCAGCCGGACACCCGAGCGCGGCAGCCCTATGGCCACCCGCTTGCCCTCCAGGTCCGCGACGGACTCGATGTCCGAGCCGTGCGGGACGACGAGGTGCACATAGTCGTCGTACAGCCGTGCGACTCCCCGCAGCCGGTCGGCGCCCGGGCCGCCGTCGAGCTGGTACGTCTCCACCGCGTCGGCCGCGGCGATGGCGAAGTCGGCCCTGCCGGACGCCACGCGCGAGACGTTCTGCTGTGAGCCGTCGCTGGTCACCAGCCGCACCGCCAGATCGGGCATGTCCTCGTCGAACGCGGAGCGCAGCAGGGTGCCGTACTTCTGGTAGACGCCGCGCGGTGTTCCGGTGCTGAAGGTGATCGTCCCGCTCGGGGGATTCTCGCCCAGCGGCAGCAGCCACCACAGCAGCAACCCGAACGCCACGAGACCGGCGACCGCGCTCCGCAGGGCCCAGCGCCCGCCGACCCGGGGGAACACCTTGGACATGCGGGCGATCCTGCCAGCCCGCCCGCCCTGCTGACCAGGGGCGTCGTCACACGGAAGCGGGGCAGCCACGCGCCCGGCCCGCGCGGGGCGATGCCCGGGGCGTTGTCGGAGGGGGCCGTTAGAGTCGCCGTATGAGTTCCTCGCCCGCCGACCTGGTCCGTGCATTCCACCTCGCCTTCGGTCTGGACGCCCGCAGCAGACCTACCGAGGTGTCCCCGGAGCTGGCCCGGCACCGGGGCGAGCTGCTCGCCGAGGAGGCCGCGGAGGTCGCCGAGGTCTCGGTCACCGGCCCGCTCGACCGGCTGGCCCACGAGCTGGCCGACGTGGTCTACGTCGCCTACGGCACCGCCCTCGTCCACGGCATAGACCTCGACCAGGTGATCGCCGAGATCCACCGCTCGAACATGACCAAGCTCGGCCCCGACGGCCGGGTCGACCGCCGCCCCGACGGCAAGGTGCTCAAGGGCGCGCACTACGAGGCGCCGGACGTGTCCGCCGTACTGCGCCGGCAGGGGTGGGCCCCGGGCGGACGGGAGTCGTGACGGGCGGGACGGGCGTGTCCGCGGAACGCCTACTCTGAAGGAATGAACAGCAGCAGCGACCGGAGCCCGGCAGTGGACGTTCCCAGCACCATGACGTACGAGATCCGCACCTACGGATGCCAGATGAACGTCCATGACTCCGAGCGTCTTGCCGGACTGCTGGAGGACGCCGGGTACGTGCGCGCGCCCGAGGGCGCCGACGGGGACGCCGACGTGGTCGTCTTCAACACCTGCGCCGTCCGCGAGAACGCCGACAACCGGCTCTACGGCAACCTCGGGCACCTCGCGCCGAAGAAGGCCAAGCGGCCCGGCATGCAGATCGCGGTCGGCGGCTGCCTGGCCCAGAAGGACCGGGACACCATCGTCAAGAAGGCGCCCTGGGTGGACGTCGTCTTCGGCACGCACAACATCGGCAAGCTGCCCGTCCTGCTGGAGCGTGCCCGCATCCAGGAAGAGGCGCAGGTCGAGATCGCCGAGTCGCTGGAGGCGTTCCCGTCGACCCTGCCCACGCGCCGCGAGAGCGCCTACGCCGCCTGGGTGTCGATCTCCGTCGGCTGCAACAACACCTGCACCTTCTGCATCGTCCCGGCGCTGCGCGGCAAGGAGAAGGACCGCCGCCCCGGCGACATCCTCGCCGAGGTGGAGGCCCTGGTCGCCGAGGGCGTCTCGGAGATCACCCTCCTCGGCCAGAACGTCAACGCCTACGGCAGCGACATCGGCGACCGCGAGGCCTTCAGCAAGCTGTTGCGGGCCTGCGGCGCCATCGACGGCCTGGAGCGCGTCCGCTTCACCTCGCCGCACCCGCGCGACTTCACCGACGACGTGATCGCCGCCATGGCCGAGACGCCCAACGTGATGCCGCAGCTGCACATGCCGCTCCAGTCGGGCTCGGACACCGTCCTGAAGGCGATGCGCCGCTCCTACCGCCAGGAGCGCTACCTCGGGATCATCGAGAAGGTCCGCGCCGCCATCCCGCACGCGGCGATCACCACCGACATCATCGTGGGCTTCCCCGGCGAGACCGAGGAGGACTTCGAGCAGACCCTGCACGTCGTCCGCGAGGCCCGCTTCGCCCAGGCGTTCACCTTCCAGTACTCCAAGCGACCCGGCACCCCGGCCGCCGAGATGGACGGCCAGATCCCCAAGAAGACCGTCCAGGAGCGCTACGAGCGTCTGGTCGCCCTCCAGGAGGAGATCTCCTGGGACGAGAACAAGAAGCAGGTCGGCCGCACCCTGGAGCTGATGGTCGCCGAGGGCGAGGGCCGCAAGGACGGCGCCACCCACCGCCTCTCCGGCCGTGCCCCCGACAACCGCCTGGTCCACTTCACCAAGCCCGAGCAGGAGGTCCGCCCCGGCGACGTCGTCACCGTGGAGGTGACGTACGCCGCCCCGCACCACCTCCTCGCCGAGGGCCCGGTGCTGGACGTACGGCGCACCCGCGCGGGCGACGCCTGGGAGAAGCGGAACACCGAGGCGGCCAAGCCGAAGGGCGTGCTGCTCGGCCTGCCGAAGATCGGCGCCCCGGCTCCGCAGCCGGTCGCGGCGGGCGGGGGCTGCGGCTGCGACTGACCGTTCCGCCGGGCGGTCGTCGGCTCGCCGCTCGTCGGAGGGGCGACGACCCCGGCGCCCGGTACCCGGAGCTACGCTGCGGATCATGCTTGTCGCCGCCGCAGTCTGCCCCTGTCCGCCCCTCCTCGTACCCGAGGTCGCCGCGGGCGCCGCACCCGAGCTGGACGCCGCGCGCGCCGCGTGCACGGACGCCCTTGGGGTGCTGGCCGCCGCCCGCCCGGATCTGCTGGTCGTGGTCGGGCCGGACGACGGCGACGCCGGGGCGGACGGCACCCGCTCGTACGCCGAGGGCACACCCGGTTCCTTCCGGGGCTTCGGGGTCGACGCCGACGTACGGCTGGGGGCGGACGGGGAGCCCGACGCCGGGGCCGTGACGCTTCCGGCGTCGCTCGCGGTCGGCGCGTGGCTGCTGGAGCGCACCGGGTGGGCCGATGCCCCGATGGAAGGGCTCGGGCTGAGGGAACCGATCGGGGCCGAGCGGTGTATTCAAGTCGGAAGGGCAGTCGCCGCCCGGGCCGGGCGGGTGGCGATGCTGGTGATGGCCGACGCCAGCGCCTGCCGGACCCTGAAGGCACCGGGCTATCTCGACGAGCGCGCGGAGCCCTTCGACCGGGAGGTCGCGCGTGCGCTGGGGGCGGCGGACATCGCCGCCCTCAAGGCGCTTGACGGCGGTCTGGCGCGGGAGCTGAAGGCGTCCGGGCGCGCCGGATGGCAGGTCCTCGCGGGCGCGGGTGAGGAAGCGGGACTGACCGGCGCCCTGCTGTACGAGGGCGCGCCGTACGGCGTGGGGTACATCGTGGCGACCTGGTCCTGAACGGCCCGGTCCTGGGCAGATCAGCCCCTGACCGGTCAGGCCGTAGAGGGCCGCGCGAGCCGTGGAACGGCGGACGGCCGGGAGCGAGGGGCTCCGCGGCCGTCCGCGGGTGGATGGGATACGGGATGGGGGCTGAGCGGATCAGGAAGTCGGCGGCGGTGAGGCCGGTGGGGTCTTGGGGCCCTCGCCCGAGCCGTCGTGGCCCTTGTGCGCGAGCCGGTCCATGGCGCCCTTGGCCTTGCCCGTCCTCGTGTGGATCTTGTCGCTGTACTTGCCCTTGGTCCTCTCGTCGACGGCCTTGGCGGCCCTGTCCAGACCGTGCTGGATCTTGTCCCCGTGCTGGTGCGCGAGGCCGGAGACCTTGTCCTTCGCAGGGTTGAGCTTGGCCTTCAGATTGTCGAACAGACCCATCGTTCACCTTCCCTCGCGGGCAGTTACGTGCGGGCGCCCTCACCGGCCTCGTTGTCGGCCGCCGCCTGGGCGGACTGCTGCTTCGGGATGTCGACGCCGTCGCCGCCGCTGCCCTCGGCGGTCTCCTGCGCCGTGTCCTCCACGACCGTGACCGCTTCGGCCACGGCGGACTCGCTCGGCTCCGCCGTCCCCGTGGGCACCTCGGCCTCGTCCGTCGTCGAACCGGCCTCCCGGGTCTCGGTCCCGGCCTCGGCGGTCGCCGCCTCCTCCGTCACCTTCGACCTCCGGAGAAGTCGTGCAAAAACGCCCATATCAGCTCCATACGTTACTCGTGCGAGAAGAATCCCGCGTCGCCATGAGAGCCCCCCTGCCCCGGTGAAGCCGAGCGCCTGGGGGAGCGACCGATCGCGTCGCCCGGGTCGCCGCCCGCGCGAAACCGGCGGCGAGAACCTCGCAACGGGCAACGACGCCGGACCCGGGCCGTCACGTAACCCGTTCGAGGCCATCGGTGGAGGTTTGGGAGACTGGTGCGGTGAGCAGCGCAGCCCCCGCCCCCCGAGTCATCGCCGTCGTCGGACCCACCGCGGCGGGAAAGTCCGATCTGGGCGTCTTCCTCGCCCGGCAACTCGGCGGCGAGGTCGTCAACGCGGACTCCATGCAGCTCTACCGGGGGATGGACATCGGGACCGCCAAACTGACGCCCGCGGAGCGCGCCGGAGTCCCCCACCACCTCCTGGACGTCTGGGACGTCACCGTCACGGCGTCCGTCGCGGAGTACCAGCGGCTCGCGCGCGAGCGCATCGACGCGCTGCTGGCGGCCGGGCGCTGGCCGGTCCTCGTCGGCGGCTCCGGCCTCTACGTCCGCGCGGCCGTGGACAACCTGGAGTTCCCCGGCACCGACCCCGAGGTCAGGGCGCGGCTCGAGGAGGAACTCGCGCTGCGCGGCTCCGGCGCCCTGCACGCCCGGCTCGCCGCCGCCGACCCGGAGGCCGCGCGTGCGATCCTGCCCGGCAACGGCCGCCGGATCGTCCGTGCCCTGGAGGTGATCGAGATCACCGGCCAGCCCTTCACCGCCAACCTCCCGGGCCACGACTCCGTCTACGACACCCTCCAGATCGGCGTGGACGTGACCCGCCCCGAACTCGACGAGCGCATCGCGCGCCGCGTCGACCGGATGTGGGACCGGGGGCTCGTGGACGAGGTGCGGGCGCTGGAGGCGCAAGGCCTGCGCGAGGGGCGTACGGCCGCGCGCGCCCTCGGCTACCAGCAGGTACTCGCGGCGCTCGCCGGGGAGTGCACCCTGGAAGAGGCCCGGGCGGAGACCGTCCGTGCCACCAAGCGCTTCGCGCGCCGTCAGGATTCATGGTTCAGGCGCGATCCCCGGGTGCATTGGCTCAGTGGGGCCGAGACGGATCTCACGGAACTTCCGCGGCGCGCACTGACGTTGGTCGAACGACCGGTTACAGCCTGATCACGTCATGGCATCGGGACGCTCCGGCCGTCATCGGGGCCTCGGAGGCCGTGCCATCATCAAGCTGCGATCGACCAGTGAAGTCCTAGTTGGGAGGGCGCGTGGCGATGGAGGCCGGCCCTCGCGACACCGCACAAGACACGGCGCAGAACGCCGAACACATCTCCGAGCACGTCGGCGCCGCGGACGCGGTGGGCGCCGACATGGCGGGGCCGGACGACGACCGGCTCAGCCCCGACGGGCCCGACGACACCCAGGGCGGTGTGACCGCCGACGGCCCCGAACCGGACGAGATGTTCGTGGGCGGGCCCGAGGTCGAGGTCGAGCTGCGTCCGCAGCGCCGGATGCGGATCTGGCAGCTCGCGCCGATCGTCGGTCTGGGCGCGCTCGGTTCCCTGATGTTCGCCTTCCCGCTCGCCTTCGACTTCGGCGACAGCGGCGCGATGATCGCGATGCTGGGCCTGCTCATCTGCTCGTGCGCGGCGGGCTGGGGCATGATGGCCGCCCGCAAGGTGGGCTACACCTGGCCCGGTCTGCCCCAGCGGGGCTCCGGCCGCCGCGTCGACTGGCGGGTCGCCCTCGCCTACGTCGTGGTGGTGGCCGCCGTGGTGATGCTCGCGGTGTGGCGCGTGGCCCGGCTGCGCTGACCCCCGCCCCCGCTCTTCCCCGCCGGGTTGTCGTGGTCAACCCGTACGATCGAGGAATGAGCACGCGGATCGCCTTCCTCAAGGGTCACGGCACCGAGAACGACTTCGTGATCGTCCCGGACCCGGAGAACGCCCTCGACCTGCCCCCGGCCACCGTCGCGGCCCTGTGCGACCGCCGCGCGGGCATCGGCGGCGACGGACTGCTGCACGTCGTGCGGTCCGCGGCCCACCCCGAGGCCCGGGAGCTGGCGGCCGAGGCGGAGTGGTTCATGGACTACCGCAACGGCGACGGCTCGATCGCCGAGATGTGCGGCAACGGCGTCCGCGTCTTCGCGCGCTACCTCCAGCACGCCGGGCTCGTCACCGAAGGGGACCTCGCGGTCGCCACGCGCGGGGGCGTCAAGACGGTGCACATCGCCAAGGACGGCGACATCACGGTGGGCATGGGCAGAGCGCTCTTCCCCGAGGGGGACGTCACCGTGAGCGTCGGCGAGCGCAGCTGGCCCGCGCGCAACGTGAACATGGGCAACCCGCACGCGGTGGCCTTCGTGGACGACCTCGCCCACGCAGGGGACCTGCACGAGGTGCCGCCGTTCCAGCCCGCGTCCGTGTACCCGCAGGGAGTCAACGTCGAGTTCGTGGCCGACCGCGGCCCCCGGCACGTGGCGATGCGGGTGTACGAGCGCGGCGCGGGCGAGACCCGCTCGTGCGGCACGGGCGCGTGCGCCGTGGCCGTGGCCGCCGCCCGCCGGGACGGCGCCGACCCGGCCGTCACCGGCACCCCGGCGACGTACACCGTCGACGTCCCCGGCGGTCGGCTGGTGATCACGGAGCGGCCCGACGGAGAGATCGAGATGACCGGTCCCGCGGTGATCGTCGCCGAGGGCGAGTTCGACGCGGAGTGGCTGGCCGGGGTGCTGGGCTGAGAACGGCCTTCGGGCGTACGCCGGTTCGAGCCGGGGGCCGTACCGGGCAGGACGGAAACGGCCGTAAACGTCCAAACCTTCCCTCGAATGGGTGATCCGTTTCACGCTCGGCGAGAGGCGGTCAGTCGCGCGTGGTGGGCTCGATAGCATCAAGCACCGGCCCGGACGGGGAGATGTCGCCATCCCCTGAGCCGTGTCCGCCCTGGGGCGCCCCGTCCGCCGGTCCACGCAGCCGGAGGTGCCCATGAGTGCGGAGGCCACAAACCCTGCGAGTCCAGGCCCCGTGGTGCCAACAGCCCCCCGCAGGAGGGCTCGTCCACGGCTGGACCTGCGTCGGCTGGGCCGTGCCGCGCTGCTCGGCCCCGGCGCCCGCGACCGGCTGCCCGACGCCATCGGCCATGTCGTCGACGCCCACCGCGCCCACCACCCCGACGCCGATCTCGAACCGCTGCGCCGCGCCTACGTCCTGGCCGAGTCCTCGCACCGCGGACAGATGCGCAAGAGCGGCGAGCCCTACATCACGCACCCGCTCGCCGTGACGCTGATCCTCGCCGAACTCGGCGCCGAGACCGTCACCTTGACGGCGTCCCTGCTCCACGACACCGTCGAGGACACCGATGTGACGCTCGATCAGGTGCGGAAGCAGTTCGGCGAGGAGGTCCGCTATCTCGTCGACGGCGTCACCAAGTTGGAGAAGGTCGACTACGGCGCCGCCGCCGAGCCCGAGACCTTCCGCAAGATGCTCGTCGCCACCGGCAACGACGTCCGGGTGATGTCGATCAAACTCGCCGACCGGCTGCACAACATGCGCACCCTCGGTGTGATGCGCCCCGAGAAACAGGCCCGGATCGCCAAGGTGACCCGGGACGTCCTCATCCCGCTCGCCGAACGGCTCGGCGTACAGGCGCTCAAGACCGAGCTGGAGGACCTGGTCTTCGCCATCCTCCACCCCGAGGAGTACGAGCACACGCGCGAGCTGATCGCCGAGAACGCGGCCCGCGCCGACGACCCGCTCACCGCGATCGCCGAGGAGATGCGCGCCGTCCTGCGCGAGGCCGACATCACCGCCGAAGTCCTCATCCGGCCGCGGCACTTCGTCTCCGTGCACCGCGTCTCCCGCAAGCGCGGACGGCTGCGCGGCGCCGACTTCGGGCGGCTGCTGGTGCTCGTGAACGAGGACGCCGACTGCTACGGCGTCCTGGGCGAGCTGCACACCTGCATGACGCCCGTCGTCTCGGAGTTCAAGGACTTCATCGCCGTACCGAAGTTCAACCTGTACCAGTCGCTGCACACCGCCGTCGCCCACCCGGACGGCCAGGTCGCCGAAGTCCTCATCCGCACCTACCAGATGCACAAGGTCGCCGAGGCGGGCGTCGTCGCGCTCGGCAACCCCTACACGCCCGGCACCGAGGATCCGGGCGACGGCGAGCGCGCCGACCCCACCCGCCCCGGCTGGCTCTCCCGCCTCCTCGACTGGCAGCGGGCGGCTCCCGACCCCGACACCTTCTGGTCGACGCTGCGCGAGGACCTCGCCCAGGACCGTGAGATCACCGTCTTCCGGCCCGACGGCGGCACCCTCGGCCTGCCGGAGGGCGCCACCTGCGTGGACGCCGCGTACGCGCAGTACGGCGAGGACGCGCACGCCTGCATCGGCGCCCGCGTCAACGGCCGACTGGCGACCCTGAGTACGGTGCTGCGGGACGGGGACACCGTCCAGCTCCTGATGGGCCAGGACCCGGCATCCGAGCCCTCCAGGGAGTGGCTGGAGCACGCCCACACCCCCGCCGCGCGGATCGCCATCCAGCGGTGGCTCGCGACCCACCCGGTGACCGCCGAGAACGACACCGCGAGCCCCGCCCGCGATCTGGACGAGACCGCCACCGCGAGCGCCGCCCGGGATCTGGACGAAACCGGCGCCCCGGCCGGGTCCGGCTCCCGGACCGGCGGGGTCGCCGACCCGGTCGCCGTACGGTCCGCCTCCGTCGGCGCACTGGTGGACCTGCCCGGCGCGAGCGTACGGCTCGCGCGCTGCTGCACACCCGTACCCCCCGACGAGGTCTCCGGCTTCGCCGTGCGCGGGGGCGCGGTGACCGTGCACCGCGTGCAGTGCCCGGCGGTGGCGCGCATGAAGAGCGCGGGGCGCGCGGAGGTCGGCGTGCGCTGGGCGGAGGCTACCGAGGACGAGACCGCCGGATGCCGGGTCACGCTCTTCGCCGAATCGTTCGGCCGCCCGCATCTGCTGGCCGACCTCACCGAGGCCATCGCCCTCCAGGGCGCCGAGATCGTCTCCGCCACCGTGGAACCCCCCAGCCAGCAGCGGGTCCGCCACACCTACACCCTGCAACTGCCCGACGCCGCCCTGCTGCCCGCCCTGATGCGCGCCATGCGGAACGTGCCGGGCGTGTACGACGTGAGCCGGGCGCAGCACCCCGCCTCCGCCTCCTGACCCGACTCCCGCACCCCGTTCGGGTGCGCCCGGCGCGCGTCGGCGACGTGCGGTACGCGCGCGCTGATAGCCGTGGGGCATGCAGCTCACCTCCCGCACCGGTACCCCCAGGACCCGCCGACGGCTGAAGGCGGCGCTGCTCGCCTCCGCCGTCTCCGTCTGCCTCGTCGCCGCGAGCGCCCCACCGACCCCGCTCGGCGTCGGCGACCGGCTCTTCCCGCACCTCGGCAACCCGGGGTACGACGTGGCGTCGTACGATCTCGCCTTCACCTACTCCGGCGACAACGGCAAGCCGCTCCAGGCGGTCACCACCATCGACGCCTGGACCACCACCGCGCTGAACCGCGTCAACCTCGACTTCGACCGCGGTGAGGTCGCCTCCGTCGAGGTCAACGGCATGCCCGCCGAGTACGCAGACGCGGGCCAGGACCTCGTGATCACGCCGGATGCCCCACTGCCCGAGGGCAGCTGGATGCGGATCACCGTCCGGCACACCAGCGACCCGGTGCCCGCGAAGGGCGGCCGCAGCGGGGGCTGGGTGCGCACCGGGGACGGGCTCGCCATGGCCAACCAGGCCGACGCCGCCCACCTGGCGTTCCCGTGCAACGACCACCCCTCCGACAAGGCGATGTTCACCATCAGGGTCACCGCGCCCCAGGGCCACACGGCCGTCGCCAACGGTCTGCGCAGCGCCGTAGTACGCGCGGGCAAGTCCACCACCTGGACGTACCGCACCCAGCACCCCATGGCCACCGAGCTGGCGCAGATCTCCATCGGACGCTCCACGGTCCTGCACCGCACCGGCCCGCGCGGGCTGCCCGTCCGCGACGTGGTGCCCACCCAGCACCGCGCCCAGCTGGAGCCGTGGCTGAAGAAGACGCCCGACCAGATCGCGTGGATGGAGGAGAAGGTCGGGCCCTACCCGTTCGAGACCTACGGCGTCCTCATGGCCGACGCCGCCACGGGCTTCGAGCTGGAGACCCAGACGCTCTCCCTCTTCGAGAAGGAGCTGTTCACCAACCCGGCCTTCCCCGAGTGGTACGTCGACTCGATCATGGTGCACGAGCTGGCCCACCAGTGGTTCGGCGACAGCGTCACCCCCCGCACCTGGTCCGACCTCTGGCTCAACGAGGGCCACGCCACCTGGTACGAGGCCCTGTACGCCGCGGAGAAGGGCGACCGCCCGCTCGCCGCCCGCATGAAGGCCGCCTACGGCGCCTCCGACCGCTGGCGCGCCGCCGGGGGAGCGCCCGCCGCCCCCAGGGCGCCCAAGGACGGCGACCGGTTCGGCATCTTCCGGCCCAACGTCTACGACGGCGGCGCCCTGGTCCTCTACGCCCTGCGCCAGGAGATCGGCCACACGGCCTTCGAACGCCTCGAACGGGCCTGGGTGAGCCGTCACCAGGACTCCACGGCCACCACCGACGACTTCGTCCAGCTGGCCTCGGACATCACCCGACGCGATCTGACCGGCTTCTTCCGCGGCTGGCTGTACGGCGAGAAGACCCCGCCGATGCCGGGGCACCCGGACTGGAAGCAGGGCACGGCGGCCAAGCTGCCGGACCCCGGGTCGAGGGCGAGGCCCTAGCCACCGAGCGGGAGCGGCGATAACCCGGTGACGAGACGGGGCGTGCCGTGCGACCATCATCAGGTCGGCGGCGCGGTCCAGCCCCTCGCGCCACGGGCCGCGGGAATCTCCCGGGGCGCTCGTGCGTTGTGGAATGCGACGGACCAGGTCCGGAGCCCCGGCTCCGGCCCCGTCACCGCAAACGGAATCCCCATCGACGTAAGGACCCAATGACCTCCTCTTCTTCCCCTTCCCAGGACACACAGCGCCTCGCGCACACCACCCCCGAAGGTCTTCGGGCCGATGCCCTGATGGAAGAGGACGTCGCCTGGAGCCACGAGATCGACGGAGAGTGGGACGGCGACCAGTTCGACCGCTCCGAGCGCGCGGCCCTGCGCCGGGTGGCGGGCCTCTCCACCGAGCTCGAGGACGTCACCGAGGTCGAGTACCGCCAGCTCCGTCTGGAGCGGGTCGTCCTCGTCGGCGTCTGGACTTCGGGGACCGTGCAGGACGCGGAGAACTCGCTCGCCGAGCTGGCGGCGCTCGCGGAGACCGCCGGCGCGCTGGTGCTCGACGGCGTGATCCAGCGCCGCGACAAGCCCGACGCGGCGACCTACATCGGCTCCGGCAAGGCCGAGGAACTGCGCGACGTGGTGATCGAGAGCGGCGCGGACACCGTCATCTGCGACGGTGAGCTGAGCCCGGGCCAGCTGATCCACCTCGAGGACGTCGTCAAGGTCAAGGTCATCGACCGTACGGCCCTGATCCTCGACATCTTCGCCCAGCACGCCAAGTCCCGAGAGGGCAAGGCGCAGGTCGCGCTCGCGCAGATGCAGTACATGCTGCCGAGGCTGCGCGGCTGGGGTCAGTCGCTGTCCCGGCAGATGGGCGGCGGCAAGGGCGGCGGGCTCGCCACCCGTGGCCCCGGTGAGACCAAGATCGAGACGGACCGGCGGCGGATCCGCGAGAAGATGGCGAAGATGCGCCGGGAGATCGCGGACATGAAGACCGGCCGCGACATCAAGCGGCAGGAGCGCCGTCGCCACAAGGTGCCCTCCGTGGCCATCGCGGGCTACACCAACGCGGGCAAGTCCTCCCTGCTCAACCGCCTCACCGGCGCGGGCGTGCTGGTGGAGAACGCCCTGTTCGCGACCCTCGACCCGACCGTGCGCCGGGCCGAGACCCCGAGCGGTCGGCTGTACACCCTCGCCGACACCGTCGGTTTCGTCCGGCACCTGCCGCACCACCTGGTCGAGGCGTTCCGCTCCACGATGGAGGAGGTCGGCGACGCCGACCTGATCCTGCACGTGGTGGACGGCGCGCACCCCGACCCGGAGGAGCAGCTGGCCGCCGTGCGCGAGGTGATCAGGGACGTCGGCGCCACCGACGTACCCGAGATCGTCGTGATCAACAAGGCCGACGCGGCCGACCCGCTGGTCCTCCAGCGGCTGCTGCGGGTCGAGAAGCGTTCCCTCGCGGTCTCGGCGCGCACCGGCCGGGGCATCCCGGAGCTGCTCGCGCTGATCGACAACGAGCTGCCCCGGCCCTCGGTCGAGGTCGAGGCGCTGGTGCCGTACACCCACGGCAAGCTGGTCGCCCGCGCCCACGACGAGGGCGAGGTGATCTCCGAGGAGCACACCGCGGAGGGCACCCTGCTCAAGGTAAGGGTGCACGAGGAACTGGCCGCGGAACTCGCGCCGTACGTCCCGGCGGCGGCCCTCTGAGCCGGGCTACCACGGAAACAGGCCCGCCCCTCGGTGCGAGGGGCGGGCCTTCCGTTGTGCCGGTGTGCGGTCACTGACCGCCGTAGGTCTCGCTCATGTTCTCGTACAGCGCCAGTGCGTCCCGTCCCAGCTGGGGTCCGGCCAGCCAGGTGTTGTCCAGCGGGCCGATCGAGGTGTTGGAGACCAGCTTGGTCTCGCCGTCGACCACCCGGAACCAGCCGCCGCCGGAGGAGCCGCCGGTCATGGTGCAGCCGATGCGGTACATCGTCGGCAGCGAAGGGCTCAGCGACAGCCTGCCCGGCGCGTCCAGGCACTTGAACATCCGCAGACCGTTGTACGGCGGCGCGGCCGGGTACCCCCAGGCGCCCATCTGCCCGGCCTCGGCCGCGGCCGGGGCGGAGAAGTCCACGTCCAGCGCCGCGCCGACGGTCTCCTCCAGCGACTTGGCGCCCTGCTCGGGCTGCACATGGAGCACGGCGTAGTCGTACGCCGCGCCCGCGCCGCCGGACGCCGAACCGCCCTCGATCCAGCCGTTGGAGGTCGCGGCCCAGTCCGCCCACCAGTTGCCGTAGGGGGCGATCTCCTGCGGGGCGGCGCCGGTCAGCTCCGCCTCCGACCTGCCGAGGTCGTTGTAGGCCGGGACGAAGACGATGTTGCGGTACCAGCCGCCGCCCCCGCCCGCGTGGACGCAGTGACCGGCCGTCCACACCAGGTTGGACCTGCCCGGATGGTTGACGTCCTTGATCACCGTGCCGGAGCAGACCATCGAGCCCTCGGGCGAGTCGAAGAAGATCTTCCCGACCGGGGCCGCGTTCTGGTGGTACGGCGTCCGCTCGGCCTCGGCCTCGACGGGGGCGGGCACCGGGTCGCTGACGCCCTGGTCCGCGGACGCCTCCTTCACCGACATCGTCTTGTCGGCCTCCTGGGCGGACAGCATCCGCTCCGGCTCCCAGAGGCCCTCGATCACCGGGTTGACGAAGTCCTTGGCCTCACTGAGCCACTTGTCCTTGTCCCAGTCCTTCCAGCCGCCGTCCTTCCAGGCGTCGACGTCGATGCCGTGCTCCTTGAGCCGGTCCTTGATGTCGCCCGGGATGGCGACCCCGCCGTCGGCGCCGTCCGCGGCGCCAGAAGCGGAAGCCGCGGCTCCAGGGTCGCCGTCGGAGGTGTCGTCGGTGGAGCCGCCGCAGGCGGTCGCGGTGAGCGCGAGCGCGGCGACGAGCCCCGCGGCGGTGAGCAGACGGCGCCGCCTGCCGCGGTGCGCGGCGCAGGGCGTGGATGGTGAACGCATGGTGCGGTAACCCCCGTTGGAACGCTTGTGTGAACGCGTAGGTGTCATGTTCTGGCCGGATCATCTTGCCGTGCGGGTGGGGTCGAACGGCGGCGGGACCGTGAAGGTTTCCGTGACACACCCGCCGCCGCGCCCCCTACCGGAACGTCACTGACCGGCGAACTTCTCGCTGACCGCGTCGAACACGCCCTTGGCCTCCTCGCCGAGGCGCGGACCGGCCAGCCAACCCGCGGTGACCGGGCCGATCGAGGTGTTGGACACCAGCGCGGGCTTGCCGTCCGACCCCGTGGCCACCCAGCCGCCGCCCGACGAACCGCCGGTCATGGTGCAGCCGATGCGGTACATGGTCGGGTCCGTCTCGTTCAGCGACAGCCGCCCGGGCTTGTCCTGGCACCGGTACAGCGTCTGACCGTCGTACGGCGGCGCCGCCGGGTAGCCGGTCGCGGTGATGCTCTCGACCTCTGGCACGGCCGGGGCGTCGAAGTCCACCGGCAGCGCCGAACCGACCATCTCCTCCAGCGACTTGCCGCCGGCGCCCTCCTCCGGCGTCACATGCAGCACCGCGAAGTCGTACGGGGCACCGTCACCGCCGGTCGCGCCGCCCTGCTCGATCCACTGGTCCGAGGTCTGCACCCAGTCGCCCCACCAGACGCCGTACGGGGCGACCTCCTCCTTGGTGGCGCCGGCCAGGTCCGCCGCCGACAGGCCCGAGTCGTTGTACGACGGCACGAACGCGATGTTGCGGTACCAGCCGCCGCTCTTGCCCGCGTGCACACAGTGGCCGGCCGTCCACACCATGTTGGACTTGCCGGGGTTGGCCGGGTCCTGGACCACGGTGGCCGAGCAGACCATCGTGCCCTCGGGGGAGTCGAAGAACACCTTGCCCGCCTCGGGGGCGTTGGAGTGGTACGACGCCGGGACGGCCTCGGCCTCCACCGGGGCCGGGGTCGGGTCGGTCACGCCCTGGTCGCCGGAGATGTCGTTGTCGACCTCCTGGTCGGGCTCCTCGGCCTCCCGCATCCGGTCCGGGTCCCACAGGTCCTCGATGATCGGGTTGATGAAGTCGTCGGCCTCGCGCAGCCAGTCGTCCTTGGACCAGTCCTTCCAGGCGCCGTCCCGCCACTTGTCGATGTCGATGCCGTGTTCCTTGAGCCGGTCCTTGATGTCGTCCGGCAGCTGGAACTTGTCGTCGGCCCCGGCAGCGGCGGAGGCCGCAGCGTCCACGTCCGCGTCGCCCGACTCGCAGGCCGTCGCCGTCAGCGCCACCGTCGAGACGAGGGCCACGGCGGCCAGCACGGGGGACGTTCTGCGGCGCGTGCTCCTGGCCCGGCGAGCGGTGAACGACGGACGTATGGATCGCATGGTGTGACTCCCCCTGAGGTGAACGGTGTCGGCGCCGCGGCCCCGGTCCCCGCGCGGACCCGGCGCGGCGGACGCGCCGAACCGGCCGGGACCACCAGTGGCCGGGAACGGCCCCCCACACTATGCGCTCGCTGTGGGTGACTGCCGACGGAACGGCAACGGTTCGGCTACAAGGCGTCTGACCTGGCAATCAGCCGTGGATTGGGCCGACTTGCCGGGTTGGCGACGCTTCTCGCCGCGGCCCCGGGGTGTTTGCTGTCGCCGTTGCGACATGTCGCACCTGTGCCACCGGGCAACCGGTGACACCGCCTCCGGCCACGACGGATTCTGTGCAGCGACCAACGGCACCGCACGGCCGCATGGACAACCGCGGATCGCGGCGTCAACGCGCCGTGAACGTACGACGGAAGGCACGGACACTCATGAGACGGATGCGCCTCGCGGCGACCGTGGCGGCGGGGCTGACCCTGACCGTCGGGGCCGTGACGCCGGTGGCGGCGGGCACGGCCGAGAGCCCGGCGACGACGGCAGGACAAGCGACGGTCACCTTGGCGGGTGCTGGCATCGGGTCGGGAGCGTCGGCGGGCGGTGGCGCCGGGTCAGACGCGTCGGCGGGCGTCGGCGCCGGGCCGGGTGCCACCGCCACGGTGCGTCTGATCACCGGCGACCGTGTGACGGTGGTGACCGGCGCCGACGGTCGGCGCACCGCCTCGGTGGAGCCGGGGGAGGGCCGCCGGGGCGTGCTCTTCCGCACCATCGAGGAGGAGGGACGACTGACCGTCCTCCCCTCCGACGCGGCCGAACTGGTCACGGCCGGACGGCTGGACCGGGGCCTGTTCGACGTGACCTCGCTGGTCGACCAGCGCTACGACGAGGCACACACCGACGTGCTGCCGCTGATCGTCGAGGACGCCGACGGGGTGCCGGACGCCATCCTGCGGCGGCTGACCGCACTGGCGGACGACGAGGCACCCAGACGCCGACTGGAGACCATCGGCGCCGAGGCCGTACGGGTCCCCGCCGAGGACCTCGGCGCCTTCTGGAAGCGGCTCGTCCCCGCCCCGGGCGTGCTGTCCCGGACGGCCGCCAGTACGCCCACGGTCCGGCTGGACGGCCGGGTGAGTGCCGCCCTGGACCGCAGCACCGCGCAGATCGGCGCCCCCGAGGTGTGGAAGAGCGGCTTCCGGGGCGAGGACGTCAAGGTCGCCGTCCTGGACACCGGAGCCGACGCCGCCCACCCCGACCTGGCCGGACGCATCAGCTCGGCGGTCGACTTCTCCGGCAGCGGCGGCACCGGCGACGCCTTCGGCCACGGCACGCACGTCGCCTCGATCGTCGGTGGCTCCGGCGCCGCCGCCGACGGCAGCCGCAAGGGCGTGGCGCCCGGCGCCGACCTGCTGATCGGCAAGGTCCTGGGTGACGACGGCTACGGCACCGAGTCCCAGGTGATCGACGGCATGGAGTGGGCCGTGGCCCAGGGCGCCGACGTCATCAACATGTCCCTCGGCAGCGACGTGCCCAGCGACGGCACCGACCCGATGAGCCGGGCGCTGAACCGGCTCTCCGAGACCTCCGGCGCGTTGTTCGTCGTCGCCGCGGGCAACGCGGGCCCCGCCCAGGGCACCATCGGGGCGCCCGCCGCCGCGGACGCCGCGCTGACCGTCGGCGCGGTGGACCGGGACGACTCCCTCGCCCCGTTCTCCAGCCGTGGACCGCGGCCCGGTGACGACGCGGTCAAGCCCGATGTCACGGCGCCCGGTGTGGGCATCGTGGCGGCGCGTGCCGCGGGCACGACCATGGGCGAGGTCGTCGACGGCGCGTACGTCGCCGCGTCCGGGACCTCGATGGCCGCCCCGCACGTCGCCGGGGCCGCCGCCCTGCTGGCCCAGCAGCACCCCGACTGGACGGCCGAGCGGATCAAGGACGTCCTGATCAACACCGCCCGCACCGTCCCCGGCCAGCGCGTCACCGAGCAGGGCGGCGGACGCGTCGACCTCGCGGCGGCGGCGCGGGCCCGCGTGACCGCCACCGGCACCCTCGCCCTCGGCTCCTACGACCGGGGCGACACGGGAACCCGTACGCGGACCGTCCACTACACCAACACGTCCGGCCGGAGCGTCACACTCGGCCTCAGCGCCGCACTGGCGACCAGCGGCGGGCGCGAACCCGGCGCCGGAGCGCTGGTCCTGGGCGCCCCGTCCGTCACCGTCCCGGCCGGTGCCACCGCCGAGGTCCCGCTCACCGTCGACCCGTTCCGCACCGACCAGGGCGACTACTACGGCCACCTGACCGCGACCGCAGCCGACGGCTCGGTCACCCTCCGCACCACGCTGAGCCTGACCATGCGCGGCCCCGTGCACCGGCTCAAGGTCGTCTCCTACGACACCGACGGCCGGCGCGTCGAGTCGTTGCCCATGATCTGGGGCGCGGACGGCTTCGTGGAGTACACCGACCGGGAGAACGCCGTGGCCGAGGTCGAGGAGGGCACGTACCAGATCGTCTCCGGCGGCATGGAGAGCACCGGCGCCGGGGAGGTGCTGCGGCAGGTCGTCCTGCCCGAGGTGAAGGTCACCAGGGACACGACCGCCGTCATCGACCCCCGCCGGACGACCAAGGTCGAGATCCGCACCCCGCGACCCGCCGAACAGCGCGGTGTCCTGCACTTCCAGACGTACCGCGAGATCGACGGGCACGGCTGGATCGACGGCACCATGTACTTCGACAGCGTGGCGGGCCTCTACGTCAGCCCGACCGCCGAAGTGACCGACGGGACCTTCGAGTTCGCCTCGCGCTGGCAGCTCGTCGCCCCGCTGCTGAACGCCGCGGTGGTCGGCGGCAGCGGTGACCTCGGTGCCTACTACATGCCGCAGTCGCCCCTCTTCGACCAGCGCGGCGAACGGATCACGGCGGTGGCCGCCGGTACGACCTCCGCGCCCGACTTCCGCGGGGCGCGCGGGAAGCTCGCCGTCGTGACCGACGAGGAGGGCCTCGACGAAGTCGGCCTGGCCGAGCAGGCGGCCGCCGCCGGTGCCCGCGGCCTGATGCTGGTGCACTTCATGGACAACGCCTGGTCCCGGTGGACCCCCGACGGGGAGCGCCTTGACCTGCCCACCATCAGGATCGGCGCCGGGGCGGGCGCGGAACTGCTGGCACGCGTCCGCGAGCGCACCACCACCGTCGCGATCAGCGGGACCGCCCGCAGCCCGTACCTCTACGACGTCATGCAGGTGTCCCCGCAGCGCATTCCGCACCACGTGATCCACACCGTCTCGGAGAAGAACAGCGCCGTCGTACGGTCGGTCTACGCCGAGAACGGCGGCAACGCCTGGGCCGCCGAGCAGCGCTTCGCCCGGCGTCCCTACCAGGACTTCGTCTGGCTCCAGTACACCCGTCACGTACCGACGGCCTTCGAGCGCACGGAGTACGTCAGCGCCGGGGACACCGAGTGGCAGCACGTGGTGCACCACCAGACCTCCGGGGACGTGGACCGGCCGCTGAGCAACGGGCTGCGGGACACCTTCCGCACCTACCGGGCGGGTGAGCACCTGAAGGAGACCTGGCAAGGGGCCGTGGTCCGCCCGTCCATCCCGCGCGGGACCGCGACACCTTCCACGCGCGAAGGGGACGTACTGCGGTTGCGCGTCCCCGAGTTCACCGACGCCGAGGCGGGCCACTGGTCCCGGCTGACGAGCGGCGGCGGGGGCGGCATCGGCGTCCGCGAGGCACCGTCGGCGGACACGGCCAACCTCGAACTCTTCCGCGACGGGGAGAAGCTGACCGACGCGGCCGACGCCTGGCGGGACATCGAGGTGCCGTCCGCGGACGCCGAGTACCGGCTGCGCCTGGAGACCGGCCGCACCTCCGAGGAATGGCGGCACGCCACCGCCACCGACACCTCCTGGACGTTCCGCTCCGGAACCACCGGGGAGGCGAAGCGGCTGCCACTGCTCCAACTCGACTACGAGGTGCCCGTCGACGTGCGCAACGCCGTGGGCCCTGGCCGCTCGTATCCCCTCGGTGTGACGGTCCGGAATCAGGACGGACTGAGCACGCCGCGCGGTGTGAGCGTGCGCGTGGAGGTCTCCTACGACGACGGCCGGACGTTCACCAGGGCCCCGGTGAGGAGCAAGGGCGGCAACGCCTTCTCCGCCACCGTCAGCAAGCCGGCCGCCCTCCGCGGCGACACCTTCGTCACCCTCCGCGTCACCGCGAAGGACGCCGCCGGGAACTCCGTCAGTCAGACCGTGACCCGCGCGTACACCCACCGCGGCTGAGGCCCGGGAACCCCTCCCCGGGCGGGCGTGCGGTCACCGACCCGGTGGCCGCACGCCCACGCCGTGAGCCACGACAGCCCATTGTTGTACGGTGTTCAACGATTGGCGTGATCGAACAGCGTCGAACTGCGGGAGGGCGCCTTGACGCTCCAGGCTGCCGGGATCACCGAGACCGAGGAGACCGTGTACCGCCTGCTGGTGACCGCGGGAGGCTCCTCGGCCCAGGAACTCGCCGACCGCAGCGGCCTCCCCCGGACCGACACCGACGCCATCCTCGGCAGCCTCATGGCCAAGGGCATGGTCAGCCAGAGCGACGGACTGCCCCCGCACTACCGCCCCACACCCCCCGACGTGGCGCTCATGCCCCGCCTGCAACGCGGCTCCGACGCCCTCGACCTCGCCCGCGCGGAGGCCTCCGCACTGCTGGAGACCTACCGCGAGACCATGCGCCGCCAGGACATCGGCCAGCTCATCGAGGTCATCACCGGCGCCGAGGCCCTCCGCCAGCACCTCCGGCAGATCCAGGCCGGGGCCCGCGAGGAGATGCTGTGGTTCTGCAAGGCCCAGTACGTGGCGATGCCGTCCGGCAGCAACAGGGCCGAGTACGAGGCGCTGGCCCGCGGGGTGCGCTACCGGGTGCTCTACGAGAAGGCGTTCTTCGACGACGACGGCGCCATCGACAACGTTGCCGAGGGCGTACGGGCCGGGGAGATGGCGCGGGCCGTCCCCCACCTGCCACTGCGCCTCGCCGTCGCCGACCGGGCCATAGCCATCTGCCCGCTCGTGCCCGGCGGGCCGCACGGCAACCCGGAGGTGCCCACCGCCGCGCTGGTCCGCGACAGCAACCTGCTCGCCGCCCTGATCGCCCTCTTCGAACGCTACTGGGAGGACGCCGTCCCCCTCGTCGTCGACGACAGCGGAACCGTCTCCGGAACGGACGGCTCCGGCGCGGCCGACCCCCTCACCGCCACCGACCGTCGGCTCCTCTCCCTGCTGACGGCGGGCGTCGCCGACAAGGCGATCGCGACCCAGATGGGACTCAGCCGCCGGACCGTCCAGCGCCGCATCCAGCGCATGATGGAACTGGCCGGAGCGACGACGCGGATGCAGCTGGCGTGGCAGGCAGCCAGACAAGGGTGGTTGTGAGCCGATCACGAGCGGTCCGAGACCGGTCGTCACCCGGCCCCACCCGATCACCGCGTCAAACAGAAGGTCCTGATCCCACCCCTCCCTCCCGCCACGATCACTCGTTTGTCAGTGCCTGGCCGTAGGGTGGTCGCGCTATGACGAAGCCCTCACTCCCTGAACTCCTGCACGCCGCCGTCACCGCCGTCGGCGGCACGGAGCGCCCCGGCCAGGTGACCATGGCCGAAGCCGTCGCGGACGCGATCGACGGCGGCTCGCACCTGCTGGTCCAGGCCGGCACCGGCACCGGTAAGTCGCTGGGCTACCTGGTGCCCGCGCTCGCCCAGGGGGAGCGGGTCGTCGTCGCGACCGCGACCCTGGCGCTCCAGCGCCAGCTCGTCGAACGCGACCTGCCGCGCACCGTCGACGCGCTGCACCCGCTGCTGCGCCGCCGCCCGGAGTTCGCCATGCTCAAGGGCAGGTCGAACTACCTCTGTCTGCACCGGCTGCACGAGGGCGTCCCGCAGGACGAGGAGGAGGGCCTGTTCGACCAGTTCGAGGCGGCCGCGCCCACCAGCAAGCTGGGCCAGGACCTGCTGCGCCTGCGTGACTGGTCCGACGAGACGGAGAACGGCGACCGGGACGACCTCACGCCCGGCGTCTCCGACCGTGCCTGGGCGCAGGTGTCGGTCTCCTCGCGGGAGTGCCTGGGCGCCTCGAAGTGTGCCTACGGTGCCGAGTGCTTCGCCGAGATGGCCCGGGAGCGCGCCAAGCTCGCCGAGGTCGTCGTCACCAACCACGCCCTGCTCGCGATCGACGCCATCGAGGGCGCCCCCGTACTGCCCCAGCACGAGGTCCTGATCGTCGACGAGGCCCATGAGCTGGTCTCGCGCGTGACCGGCGTCGCCACCGGTGAGCTGACCCCCGGGCAGGTCAACCGCGCGGTGCGCCGCGCCGCCAAGCTCGTGAACGAGAAGGCCGCCGACCAGCTCCAGACCGCCGCCGAGGGCTTCGAGCGGTTGATGGAGCTGGCCCTGCCCGGCCGTCTGGAGGAGATCCCGGAGGACCTCGCCTACGCCCTGATGGCATTGCGCGACGCCTGCCGCACGGTGATCTCGGCCATCGGCGCGACCCGCGACAAGTCCGTGCAGGACGAGGACGCGGTCCGCAAGCAGGCGCTGGCCTCCGTCGAGACCGTCCACGACGTCTCGGAGCGGATCGTCAACGGCTCCGAGTGGGACGTCGTCTGGTACGAGCGCCACGACCGCTTCGGCGCCTCCCTGCGCGTCGCACCGATGTCCGTCGCGGGCCTGCTGCGCGAGAAGCTCTTCGCCGACCGCTCCGTGGTCCTGACGTCCGCCACCCTGAAGCTGGGCGGCGACTTCAACGGCGTCGGCGCCTCGCTCGGGCTCGCCCCCGAGGGCACGGAAGGCGACGACGTACCGCAGTGGAAGGGCGTGGACGTCGGCTCCCCCTTCGACTACCGCAAGCAGGGCATCCTGTACGTCGCCAAGCACCTGTCGCGGCCCGCGCGGGACGGCGACCGGGCGGACATGCTGGAGGAGCTGACGGAGCTGATCCAGGCGGCCGGGGGACGCACCCTGGGGCTGTTCTCCTCGATGCGGGCGGCCCAGCTCGCCGCGGAGGAGCTGCGCTCCCGGGTCCCCGAGTTCCCGATCCTCCTCCAGGGCGAGGAGACCCTGGGCGAGCTGATCAAGAACTTCGCCGCCGACCCGAGGACGTGCCTGTTCGGCACGCTCTCCCTCTGGCAGGGCGTCGACGTCCCGGGGCCCAGCTGCCAGTTGGTCGTGATGGACAAGATCCCGTTCCCGCGTCCCGACGACCCGCTGATGAGCGCGCGGCAGAAGGCCGTGGAGGAGGGCGGCGGCAACGGCTTCATGGCGGTGGCCGCCACCCACGCCGCCCTGCTGATGGCCCAGGGCGCCGGTCGGCTGGTGCGCGCCTCGGGGGACCGCGGCGTGGTCGCCGTGCTCGACCAGAGGCTGGCCACTGCCCGGTACGGCAGCTACCTCAAGGCGTCCATGCCCGACTTCTGGTACACGACGGACCCGAACCAGGTCCGCAGGTCGCTGGCGGCCATCGACGCGGCGGCACAGAAGGCGGAGGCGGAGACGGAGGCCTGATACGGGCTGCCGGGCCGGACCGATCGTCCGGGCACACAGCAGGACCCCGGAACCGGCGCAGGGGTTCCGGGGCCTGGTCAGGAGGGGGCGGGTCGACGGCCCGCCGACCGCGGCGTCAGACGCGGCGCAGAACGGCCACCACCTTGCCGAGGATGGTGGCGTCGTCGCCCGGGATGGGCTCGTACGCCGAGTTGTGCGGGAGGAGCCACACGTGGCCGTCCTCGCGCTTGAAGCGCTTGACGGTGGCCTCGCCGTCGAGCATGGCGGCCACGATGTCGCCGTTCTCGGCGACCGGCTGGCGACGGACCGTGACCCAGTCGCCGTCGCAGATGGCGGCCTCGATCATGGAATCGCCGACGACCTTGAGGACGAACAGCTCACCGTCGCCGACCAGCTGCCGGGGGAGGGGGAAGACGTCCTCCACCGACTCCTCGGCGAGGATCGGGCCACCGGCGGCGATCCGGCCGACCAGCGGCACGTACGACGCGGCGGGCTTGCCCGCGGTGTCCGTGGGCTGCACGGTGGCGGCCTGGTCGGAGCCGCGCACCTCGTAGGCACGCGGGCGGTGCGGGTCGCGGCGCAGGAAGCCCTTGCGCTCCAGCGCCATGAGCTGGTGTGCGACCGAGGACGTGCTGGACAGGCCGACCGCCTGACCGATCTCCCGCATGGACGGCGGGTAACCGCGCCGCTGCACGGAGTCCCTGATGACCTCGATCACCCGGCGCTGCCGGTCGGTGAGCCCGGAGCTGTCCGCCCGGATGCCTGGAGGTCGGCCAGGCAAGGAGCGCTTGTGCCCCTCGGGATTCACGGCTTCGTTCATGGCATGCACCGGCTCGAGTCGGCCCTGGGAGCGGTCCTGGGCGGTGATGGTGGCGCTGTCTGCGGTGGTGGTCACGTCGGCCCCTCTCGATGGTCTCCCTGCTGCACAACGGTAGTTGCTTTCGAAAGGTTGCGCCAAACACACGTTCGAGTGAAAAAACGCGAATCGCCGTACTTAATCACGTGTCCAGGTGTATGGGTGACGCGCCGCCGTGCAGACAAAAGCGCTCATTGCTGTACGCTTCCCCGCCGAGGCGGCGCCCCTGCCGGGGCGCGCCCCAGTCTGCCATCCGGTGTCCCGTCAACCGGGCACCGGCCCTCGTCCGCACGGAAGATCTGCGCGAGAGTCCCACGCCTCTTCCCGATGGCGCTCACGGTATCCCCGTAAACCGCGCCGCGATACGGCCGGGAGCGGAGGGGTCGCGGTCGAGCCCGGGCGATGGCCTGCTGGCACAGGGTGGCCACCCGACTCCCATGCGTGGGCGACACGCGCGATAGGTCCGGATGTACGGGCCAATCCCCACATCTAGTGGTTGGATGGCAACAGCAGCCCAGAAGTTGTGGTCCCCCGGGTCTTGGAGCCCGCGACGATCGCCTATGCTGGTGGCTGCTTCGTGGGGCCCCTGGGGTCCAGCGAGGCTATTGAGTCTGCTGTGAGGAGGGTTGGAGTACATGCACTGCCCCTTCTGCAGGCACCCCGACAGCCGCGTCGTCGACAGTCGTACGACCGACGACGGCACGTCGATCCGCAGGCGCCGCCAGTGCCCGGACTGCTCCCGTCGTTTCACGACCGTGGAGACGTGTTCGCTCATGGTGGTGAAGCGGTCCGGAGTCACCGAGCCCTTCAGCCGTACCAAGGTCATCAACGGTGTGCGCAAGGCATGCCAGGGACGGCCTGTCACCGAGGACGCGCTCGCCCAGCTCGGCCAGCGGGTCGAGGAGGCGGTGCGGGCCAGCGGTAGCGCCGAGGTGGCCGCCCACGAGGTGGGGCTGGCCATACTCGGCCCCTTGCAGGAACTGGACCTCGTCGCCTATCTGCGATTCGCCTCCGTCTACCGGGCGTTCGACTCGCTCGAGGACTTCGAGGCGGCGATCGTGGAGCTGAGGGAGCAGAAGACGGGACACCCTGCCACGGACGACGAAGACGTGGCCGACGGGGGCCGGCAAGACGGAAGCGGGCCGGGGGGGACCGGGCAGGTCCCCGAGCCCGCGGGCGCCGCCGACTGACCGGCGGGCCGGGGCCGACGAGGAGTGCGGGCTCGGCCCCCTGATCCGTCGGCGGCGATCGAAGACCTGTTGCGGGCAGCGGCCAGAGGGTGCCCGCAACACCAGACAGAACACCGTGCCACGGGAACATCGGGGCACTTCAGGGCGTTTTCGCCCGTACAGGGAGGCGGCATGACAGAGACGGCGAGCGGTCCGGCAGCGCGAGGTTCCCGGGCAAAGGGAGCGAAGGCCACCAAGGGACTGCGTATCGAGCGCATCCACACCACTCCCGGCGTGCACCCGTACGACGAGGTGTCGTGGGAGCGCCGTGACGTCGTCATGACCAACTGGCGCGACGGCTCGGTCAACTTCGAGCAGCGTGGCGTCGAGTTCCCCGACTTCTGGTCGGTGAACGCGGTCAACATCGTCACCAGCAAGTACTTCCGCGGTGCCCTCGGCACCCCGCAGCGCGAGACCGGCCTGAAGCAGCTGATCGACCGCATCGTGAAGACGTACCGGAAGGCCGGTGAGGACCACAAGTACTTCGCCTCGCCCGCCGACGCGGAGATCTTCGAGCACGAACTGGCCTACGCCCTCCTGCACCAGATCTTCAGCTTCAACAGCCCCGTCTGGTTCAACGTCGGCACCACCCAGCCCCAGCAGGTGTCCGCCTGCTTCATCCTGTCCGTCGACGACTCCATGGAGTCGATCCTCGACTGGTACAAGGAAGAGGGCATGATCTTCAAGGGCGGCTCCGGCGCCGGCCTGAACCTCTCCCGGATCCGTTCCTCCAAGGAACTGCTGTCCTCCGGCGGCAACGCCTCCGGCCCGGTCTCCTTCATGCGGGGCGCCGACGCCTCCGCCGGAACCATCAAGTCCGGTGGCGCCACCCGGCGTGCCGCCAAGATGGTCGTCCTCGACGTGGACCACCCCGACATCGAGGACTTCATCGAGACCAAGGTCAAGGAAGAGGAGAAGATCCGCGTCCTGCGCGACGCGGGCTTCGACATGGACCTGGGCGGCGACGACATCACGTCGGTCCAGTACCAGAACGCCAACAACTCGGTCCGGGTGAACGACGAGTTCATGACGGCCGTGGAGCAGGGCGGCCAGTTCGGGCTGCGCGCCCGGATGACCGGCGAGGTCATCGAGGAGGTCGACGCCAAGGCGCTCTTCCGCAAGATCGCCGAGGCCGCCTGGGCCTGCGCCGACCCCGGCATCCAGTACGACGACACCATCAACAACTGGCACACCTGCCCCGAGTCCGGCCGGATCACCGCGTCGAACCCGTGCAGCGAGTACATGCACCTGGACAACACGTCCTGCAACCTGGCCTCGCTGAACCTGATGAAGTTCCTGAAGGACGACGGTAAGGGCAACCAGTCCTTCGAGACCGAGCGCTTCCAGAAGGTCGTCGAGCTGGTCATCACCGCGATGGACATCTCCATCTCCTTCGCGGACTTCCCCACCCAGAAGATCGGCGAGAACACCCGCGCGTTCCGCCAGCTCGGCATCGGCTACGCCAACCTCGGCGCCCTGCTGATGGCGACCGGCCACGCCTACGACTCCGACGGCGGCCGCGCCCTGGCCGGTGCCATCACCTCCCTGATGACGGGTACGGCCTACCGCCGCTCCGCCGAACTCGCCGCGGTCGTCGGCACCTACGACGGCTACGCCCGCAACGCCGACGCCCACAAGCGCGTCATGAAGCAGCACTCCGACGCCAACGGCACGGCCGTCCGCATGGACGACCTGGACACCCCGGTCTGGGCCGCCGCCACGGAGGCCTGGCAGGACGTGATCCGCCTCGGCGAGAAGAACGGCTTCCGCAACTCGCAGGCGTCCGTACTCGCGCCCACCGGCACCATCGGCCTGGCGATGTCCTGCGACACCACCGGTGTCGAGCCCGACCTCGCCCTGGTCAAGTTCAAGAAGCTGGTCGGCGGCGGCTCGATGCAGATCGTCAACGGCACCGTCCCGCAGGCCCTGCGCCGCCTGGGCTACCAGGAGGAGCAGATCGAGGCGATCGTCGCCCACATCGCCGACCACGGCAATGTGATCGACGCCCCCGGCCTCAAGCCCGAGCACTACGAGGTGTTCGACTGCGCCATGGGCGAGCGCGCCATCTCCCCGATGGGCCACGTCCGCATGATGGCCGCGATCCAGCCCTGGATCTCCGGCGCCATCTCCAAGACGGTCAACATGCCGGAGACGGCGACCGTTGAGGAGGTCGAGGAGATCTACTTTGAGGCGTGGAAGCTGGGCGTCAAGGCGCTCGCCATCTACCGGGACAACTGCAAGGTCGGCCAGCCGCTCTCCGCCAAGAAGAAGGAGCCCGCGGAGGAGAAGACCGAGGCCTCGACCGCCGTCGAGCCCACCAAGGTCGAGAAGGTCGTCGAGTACCGCCCGGTCCGCAAGCGCCTCCCCAAGGGCCGCCCCGGCATCACCACGTCCTTCACGGTCGGCGGCGCCGAGGGCTACATGACCGCCAACTCCTACCCGGACGACGGCCTCGGCGAGGTCTTCCTGAAGATGTCCAAGCAGGGCTCGACCCTCGCGGGCATGATGGACGCCTTCTCCATCGCCGTCTCGGTCGGCCTCCAGTACGGCGTGCCGCTGGAGACCTACGTCTCGAAGTTCACCAACATGCGCTTCGAGCCCGCCGGTATGACGGACGACCCGGACGTGCGGATGGCGCAGTCGATCGTCGACTACATCTTCCGCCGCCTGGCGCTCGACTTCCTGCCCTTCGAGACGCGCTCGGCGCTCGGCATCCACTCCGCCGAGGAGCGCCAGCGTCACCTGGAGACCGGCTCCTACGAGCCGCTCGACGACGAGGACATGGACGTCGAGGGCCTGGCCCAGTCGGCCCCCCGGCAGACCGACCTGAAGGCCGTCGCCACCCCCAAGGCCGAGACCGAGGCGGCCAAGCCCGCCCCGCAGCAGGCCCACACCAGCGCCGAACTGGTGGAGATGCAGCTGGGCATCCAGGCCGACGCCCCCCTGTGCTTCTCCTGCGGCACGAAGATGCAGCGGGCCGGTTCCTGCTACATCTGCGAGGGCTGCGGCTCGACGAGCGGTTGCAGCTGAGAGCGAACGGGGGGCACGTCGACCACGACACTCGACGTGACCGCTGATCACTGACACCAGAAGGGGCGCCAGCCTTAGGGCTGGCGCCCCGCTGGCGTCGCGGTAGCTCAGCGTGCCTTTTCGCCGCCCGCCGCCCCGGCCGACTGGCTTTCCGGTCAGCCCTCGGGTCTCCGACTGGCTCGGATCGCTGCACCGCTCAGGACCGTCTTCACGGCAAACACCGGGTTGAGAGGCTCCACGAGTTCCTTGGTGGCGACGGCCAGGAGACCCTCGGGTACGTCACCGTCCAGCAAGCCGCTCACGTATGCGATGGCCTCCGCGGGCGAGAGCACGGGGAGCTTCTGGCGCAGCGTCCGCACCGCGTGCAAGCGTCCGCGCCCGGCGGCGACTTCGCGCAGCGCGTCGTGCAGATCGTCTACGGCGGTGCGCACCGGGAGCCCACGTATCCGGGCTCGATAGTCGGTTTCCCACTCCCCGGTCACCGCGGAGACGACGCCGATCTGGTGCAGTCCGCCGTCGACGCGGTCGACCAGGTACGGCCCGTTACCGGCCAGCATGAACTCAGGGTTCCCAGTGCGAATGAACTCCTCGGAGGTCCAGGAGACGATCCACACCAGCTCGTGCTCCTCGACGTCGACCACGGCCATCCGCATCGCGTCCACACCCGTGGCCCGCCACCGCTGACAGTCGCGCTCCAGCTGGTCCTCGACAGCCCGAACGGCGGCCTCTCGCTCGATCACATCCGCAGCGTCCCTCACGGGCCCCTCTCTCGGCCAGCAAAGTAGTCCCTGAGGAGGAGGGCGCCGGTCACGAGGCCGGTGCCCTCCTCGTCATCGGTTCAGGGGCGGCGGTGCGCCCCCATGACGCGGGTGAAGGAGGCCGGGTCGTCCTCGAAGCCGTGGACGCCCGGACGGAAGTCCCACGCCCCGGAGTCGTCGCGAACGAACTCCGCCACCGTCGCCGCGGTCGCACCGAGCACGGCACCGAAGTCGTCCGTGGCGAGGTCGGTGTACCCCTCGCGGATGAGCAGCGCCGGGTTGATCACGCTGACGAACGTCCGCGGACCGGGGCGCTGCTGGATGACGACACCGACCACCACGCGCGCGTACCGCTTGTCGATCCGGTCGAACTCCACCGTCAGGACCTCGTCCCAGCCGAAGCCCTTGCCGTCCTTGCTGTCGCGGTTCAGATGGATGGTGCCGTCGGGGGAACGGCTGTCGAAGTGCACCACATGGGCGGGATCGCCGTACGGATCCGTCGCGTGGTAGGTCGCGGCGACTATGTCCAGATCGGTGGGCGGCTGCCCCGCCGGACTGGGATCCCACTTCACCGAGACCTCGACCTTGTGGATCCCCTTGATGAGGCCGTTCACCGGACTTCCCCCTTCTCCGTGTGCCTCAGCGCCAATTGGCGGACATATCAGGCTGGTTGTCCATCCTGCCACGCGCGCGTGCCGTACCGCCCGCGTGATCTCCGCCTGAGCGTGACCGAGGCCACGTCCCCTGGCCTTACGATGGCGCGGTGCTGGTCAAGTGGATTCGCTGCACCGTGGTGGACCGCCGCGGCTTCGAGCGGGGGCAGCGAAAGTGGGCGGGGCTTCTGGGGGAGCCGGGATTCCGGGGGCAGGGCGGTGGTTGGAGCCGCGGGCGCCCGGGGGTGGCGCACGTCTTCGCCTTCTGGGAGAGCCGTGCCTTCTACGACTCGTTCATGGCGCGCTCCCATGACCGGCTCGCGGCAACCCAGTCGGGCACCTTCAAGGACGCGCAGGCCACCCTGTTCGACCACCGCTTCGACGTGAAGACCGGCTTCGAACCGCGCTTCACGGACGCGGACCTGATCCGTGTGGCCCACTGCCGCGTCCACGAGGAGCGCGCCGAGCACTTCACGCTCATGCAGGAGAAGGTCTGGAACCCCGCGATGGCCGGTTCACCCGGCATGGTCCGGGGACTGTTCGGCGAGGCACCCGGCAACGAGTTCCTCATCCTTTCGATGTGGAAGTCGGCCGCCGAGCACGGCAAGTACCGCACCGAGCGCGTGGAGCGGCTCGCGCTGCGCGCACAGACCGAGGCGGACATAGCCGCCCTCACGGGCGACATCGTCGACATGGAGCCGACCTGGACCGTCTGACGGTGGAGAAAATGTGTGACCTACGCCGTATGGAGCCCGTACGGGTGCTCGACCCGCCGTCAGTCGATCTAGGGTTTCCGGCATGGCACGACCACGGCGCATCGTCCTTGTCCGGCACGGCGAGTCAACGGGCAATATCGACGACTCCGTGTACGAGCGCGAGCCCGACCACGCGCTCGCCCTGACCGAGCGTGGCCGACGGCAGGCCGAGGAGACGGGCAAACAACTGCGCGAGCTGTTCGGGCGGGAACGCGTCAGCGTCTACGTCTCCCCCTACCGGCGTACGCACGAGACCCTCCACGCCTTCCGCCTCGACCCCGAGCGGATACGGGTGCGCGAGGAACCCCGGCTGCGGGAGCAGGACTGGGGAAACTGGCAGGACCGGGACGACGTACGCCTCCAGAAGGCGTACCGGGACGCCTACGGGCACTTCTTCTACCGCTTCGCCCAGGGGGAGAGCGGCGCCGACGTCTACGACCGGGTCGGCGGCTTCCTGGAGAGCCTGTTCCGCAGCTTCGAGGCGCCCGACCACCCGCCGAACGTACTGATAGTGACCCACGGCCTGGCCATGCGCCTGTTCTGCATGCGCTGGTTCCACTGGACCGTCGCGGAGTTCGAGTCGCTGTCCAATCCGGGGAACGGTGAGGTGCGGATGCTCGTTCTGGGAGACGACGGCAAGTACGTGCTCGACCGGCCGTTCGAACGCTGGCGGGACCCGGAACCGTACGGGATCACCGGATAGAGTGGCAGAGCGATGACCGCTGACTCCTCCTCCGACCGGCGCCTGGACCGCGCCCTGGCCAGCCTGCGCGGACTCGCGGTGGGAGACGCGCTGGGCTCACAGTTCTTCGTCCCGGTGAACTATCCGCTGCTGAAGCGCCGCGAGCTGCCCGCCGCACCCTGGCAGTGGACCGACGACACGGAAATGGCGTGCTCCGTGGTCGCCGTCCTCGCCGCCCACCACCGCATCGACCAGGACGCCCTGGCCCGCTCCTTCGCCGAGCACCATGACTTCGACCGGGGGTACGGTCCCGCGGTCAACCGGCTGCTGCGGCTCGTGCGCGAGGGTGGCGACTGGCGGGAGCTGGCCGCCGCGCTCTTCAACGGACAGGGGTCCTGGGGCAACGGCGCGGCGATGCGGATCGCCCCGCTGGGTGCCTGGTACGCCTCCGATCCGGAGCAGGCCACACACCAGGCGGAGATCTCGGCCTATCCCACGCACCAGCACCGCGAGGCCGTCGTCGGCGCCATGGCCGTGGCTGCCGCCGCCGCGCTGGCCGCGGCCCCCGGCGGACCGCCCAGCGCCGAAGCGCTGCTCGACGGCGTCATCGCCCTCGTCCCCAAGAGCGCCGTCGGCGCGGGACTGCGCCGCGCCCGGGACATGCTCGACTACGGTGACGCCGCCACGGTCGCGGCGGTGCTCGGCTGCGGACGGCGTACGACGGCGCACGACACGGTGCCGTTCGCGCTGTGGTCGGCCGCCCGGTCCCTGAGCGACTATGAGACCGCCTTCTGGACGACCGCCCAGGTGGGTGGGGACGTGGACACCACCTGCGCCATCGTGGGCGGTGTCGTCGCCGCGGGGAAGGCGGGTGCGCCGCCCGCCGCCTGGGCGGAGCGGACGGAGTCGTTCCCGGACTGGATGCCGACCGCCGCGCAGGGCTAGGCACCGGGAACGCGTCGCGACTTTCCGTGTGCGGTGGGAACTCTCCGTGACTGCCCGCTCGTTGTGATGACATCCGCTGTGCGACCGGTGCAACCGGTGCGACCGGTGGATTTCTGTGGGCGAGTGGGGGTGTCATGGAGGGGTGGTGGGTGGCTGTGCTCGTGCTGTTCGTGATCGCCGGTGCCCTGGCGGCGGGACCGGCCCCGGTCGGAAGCGGGCGCCGGTCGGCGTGTGCCGCCGCCACCCGCCCCATTCCCACTCGTCCCGTTGCCGTCCCTCCCGCCGCCGCCCGTCCGCAGCCAGGCACGGCAGGCAGTCGCCCTACGCGTCGGTCACCCGGCCATCGGGCCAGCCGTACCGGAGAGGGCTTCCAGGTCGCTCTTGCGGACCCGGATCACCAGCCAGGCGGTGACCAGTGCGAGCACGGCCATCGCCGCGGCCGGGACGAAGGCCGTCGAGATCCCCTGGGCCAGCACCTCGTGGCCCCAGGGCGCGGGCAGCTGATGTGTCCGCGCGAACTCCGCCTGCTGCTCGGGGGTGCTCTCGGCGAGGAACTGCGGGATCTGCTTCTCCGCCTCGTTCTTGCTGGCGGTGCCGAAGACGGTGGTCAGGATCGACAGCCCCAGCGACCCGCCGACCTGCTGTGTGGCGTTGAGCAGGCCGGACGCCGCACCCGCCTCGTGCGGGGCGACCCCCGACACCGCGGTGACCGTCGCGGTCACGAAGTTCAGACCCATTCCGAAGCCGAACACCAGCATGGGGCCGAGCACACCACCGGCGTACGAGCTGTCCGGGCTGATGAAGGTCTGCCACACCAGCCCGACCGCCACCAGCGCCGAGCCGCCGACCATGAAGGGCTTGGGTCCGAGGGTCGGCAGGAAGCGCTGCGACAGACCGGCGCCGATGACGATCGCGACGGTGACGGGCAGGAAGGCCAGGCCCGCCTTGATCGGGCTGTAGCCGAGCACGTTCTGTACGAACAGCACGATGTAGAAGAACATCCCGAACATCGCCGCGGCCAGGCTCAGCATGATCACGTACGTGCCGGAGCGGTTGCGTTCCGCGAACATCTTCAGCGGTGTGATCGGCTCCTTGGCCCGCATCTCGGTGAACACGAAGGTCAGCAGGAGCACCAGCGCGGCACCGAAGGACCCGACGGTCAGGTTGTCCCGCCAGCCCTCCTCCGCCGCCCGGATGAAGCCGTACACGAGCGAGGCCATGCCCAGCGTCGATGTCAGGGCACCCGCGATGTCGAAGCGCCCGGGGTGCCGTTCGGACTCGTTGATGTAGAGCGGGGTGAGCACGGCGATCAGCACACCGATGGGCACGTTGACGAAGAGCACCCAGCGCCAGTCGAGCCATTCCGTGAGCATGCCGCCGGTGAGCAGGCCGATGGCGCCACCCCCCGCGGAGACCGCGGCGAAGACACCGAAGGCGCGGTTTCGCTCCGGCCCTTCACGGAACGTGGTGGTGATGAGGGCGAGCGAGGTCGGCGACGCGATCGCGCCGCCCACGCCCTGGAGCGCCCGGGCGGCCAGCAGCTGCCAGGGCTCCTGGGCGAGTCCGCCGAGCAGCGAGGCGAAGGTGAAGAGCAGGATCCCGGTCATGAAGACCCGGCGGCGGCCGAGGATGTCACCGGCCCTGGCGCCCAGCAGCAGCAGACCGCCGAAGGTGAGGGTGTACGCGCTGACCACCCACGTCAGATCGGTCGTGCTGAACTGGAGCGCGTCTTGAATGTGCGGAAGCGCGATGTTCACAATCGTCGCGTCCAGTACCACCATGAGTTGGCAGGCCGCGATGACGGTGAGTGCGATGCCGGGACGCCCCTGCCGACGAGCCGCACCCGGTTTGGTGTCCTGAAGGATTTGAGAGGTTGTCACTATGGGTCCCCCACGAGCGCTTTAGTGAACGGCTGCGTTCACTGTCGTTCTCACGGTAGTGAGTCCCCGGTAGTGAACGCAACCGTTCACTCCGGCCCCGCCGGCATTGCGTGTCCCCCGCCGTCCTCGCGCGGCGAACACCGCATCCCCGGAACCCCCGCTTCCACTGTTCGCTGGAGACAATCGAATGGTTACTTCGCGCTGGACGGCCGCCTCCGCTCAGGCGGCCACTCCCCGTCGGCGCGGTGCCGTGCTCGAACGTGCGATTCTCGACGCCGCGCTGGAGCAGCTCAGTACGGTCGGCTGGAACGGCCTCACGATGGAGGGCGTGGCCGCCGGCGCCCAGACCGGCAAGGCCGCCGTGTACCGCCGCTGGCCGTCGAAGGAGGACCTCGTGGCCGACGCGCTACAGGCCGGACTGCCCCGTCTGGAAGCGGCGCAGGACCTGGGCAGCGTCCGCGAGGACCTGCTCGCGCTCTGTCGGCAGGCGCGCGACGCCATGTTCTCGCGCACCGGTCTCGCCCTGCGGTCGGTCATTCACGAATGCGACAACCTCCAGGCGGAGCGGTTCCACAGCGTCATCATCGACGGTGTCGTGGAGCCTACGGTCAAGCTGTTGCGCGATGTCATCGTCCGCGGCATCGAGCGGGGAGAGGTCCGGGCCGACGCGGCGAACGGCTACGTCTGCGACGCGGTACCGGCCATGATGATGTACCGATCGAAGATGTGCGGCTGCGAATGGAGCGACCCGGAAATCGGCGAACTGGTCGATCAGTTGATGGTGCCGCTGCTACGGCCGGCCGGGGAGTGAGGCGGAGCCGCTCGGGGTTCGAAGCGGGTCAGGGGAACCGGGGTGTCGCCGGGAGTTCCGGGCGGCGTACGCTAAGGGCGCCATGCCGTACGAACCGCCTACTCACACCGTCGAACGCTCCCTGCGGGCCACGACCGGAGCGAAGATCATTGCCGGTGTCGACGAGGTGGGCCGCGGGGCCTGGGCCGGCCCCGTGACCGTCTGTGCGGCGGTCACCGGACTGCGTCGACCGCCCGAAGGCCTCACCGACTCCAAGCTGCTCACCGTCAAGCGACGGACCGATCTGGCCCTGGAACTCCACAAGTGGGTGACGTCGTACGCCCTGGGGCACGCCTCGCCGGAGGAGATCGACAGCCTGGGCATGACCGCGGCGCTGCGATTGGCGGCGGTGCGCGCCCTGGAGGCCCTGCCGGTCCGCCCGGAGGCGGTGATCCTCGACGGCAAGCACGACTACCTCGGAACTCCCTGGCGGGTCCGGACGGTGATCAAGGGCGACCAGTCCTGTGTGGCGGTCGCCGCGGCGTCCGTGATCGCCAAGGTGCAGCGCGACAAAATGATGGCCGAACTGGGTGTCGAACATGCACACTTCGGTTTTGCGGACAACGCCGGGTATCCGTCGCCCGTGCACAAGGCCGCACTGGCGGAGTGGGGACCCACCCCGCACCACCGTTTGTCGTGGGCGTATCTTGATGCGCTGCCCCAGTGGCGGCACCTCAAGAAGGTCCGCAGCTGGGCGGAGGGAAGCGTTCCGGAGATCGAGGGCCAGCTCGGCTTCGATTTCTGACGATTCCGCTCGCACGTATGTGCCACCCGCCGACGCGAGCCGCACCAACGTTTGATTAACATCAGCTCATGCCTCTCATCCCCGAGGAGCCTCAGATTCACGAGAGTGCCCAGGGTCCCCGCGCCACTCCGGCCAGTGGCCGTACCGCGCCGACCCCTCGTCCCGTACCCGGCCCCCGCCCCGCGGCTCCGCCGCGTCCCGGCCGTCCCGGTCCGCACCGGCCCGCGCCGCCGGTCGGGCGGACGCCCCGTGACGTGGCTGCGGCCAAGCCCGGTGCGTCGGGCCCCGTAGCCCCCGCCCCCTCCGGCGGGGCTTCGCGGACTCCGCAGATCCAGCTCATCCCGGCCACCGCCGCCGGCGCGCTCGACGCCGCCGAGGAAGCCGTGGACCTGCTGCTGGAGTCCGGGCGCACCCCGGGTGACGTGCTGGTGATCACCACCGGCGAACCGCACCCGTGGGCCGCCCATGAACTGTCCTTCGGAGACACGTCGTACTGGGCGCAGCACGACGCCGGTGACGACGTCTTCTACACCGATGCCGCCGTCGCCGAGCGGGCCGCGTCCCGGCCGGTCGTGGTCGTCGCCGTCAACGGCGGCTCCGACTCCGTCGCCGCGGCCGCCCTCCCGCTTGCCCTCAGCCGGGCCGGTGCCCTGCTGATCGTCTGCGGCGACCCGCAGCAGATCAACGCCGTACTGGGCGCGGGCGTCTGAGCCGCTCCCGGCACGCCCGCAAGGGCTGCCGGGTGGCGGCTGCGGGCTGGTGTCGCGGCAGGAGCACGGTGGTCGCCTCGGCATGCGCGCCGAACGGCCTGGGCTCCGTCCCCCCCTCCCGGAGCGGTGACGTGCCCGTGCCTGGAGCCGATCTCCGGATCGGCCGGGCGCGGCTGTGCGGTCCCGGTCCCGGTGTCTCGAAAACGGAGGGTGCGGGGCGGCTGGCCCGCTTCGGCCGGTCCCTCCGCAGCCGTCGTACAGGCGCACCCGCGCGCCCAGTGACGGATTCCGCATCCGGCGCACGGAGCGCACTCGCTCATCGCGTACGAACAGGAAGCCCGCCGTTGGTCTGCGCGGGGCGTGATGCTCCCGCGCCAGGGCAGCTCCGGGACGGCTCAGCGGGCCGCCGCGCGGCGCAGGACCTCCGAGGCGGCACCGCCGGTACGCAGTGGCGGAGGCGGTGCCTCGGAGGTCGCGAAGGGCTCCGGCGGTGAGTCCGCGCTGGGACGGCGTCCGCCGCGCCCCTCGCCGAGCACCTGCCAGCCGTCGCGGGTCAGAGTGATGTACGCCCCACAGCGCAGGCCGTGCAGCGTGCAGGCGTCACGCAGCCCCCACATCCACGCGCCGTCCTCCTCCGTCCAACGCGCGTCGCCCTCGCGGCAGTAGAGCAGCACGGCCGTGCGCACCGGCGTACGGCGGCGCAGGTCGTGCGGTATGACCCGGCGCAGCTGCGAGAGGAGCGCGTTGCGGAACATCCAGCCGTCCGCCGGGGCCGGGCGCCGGATGAACGAGGCGCTGGCACGCAGGCGCTCGTCCGGGTCCAGGACCGCGACGATCGCGGTCGCCGGTCTGGGCCGATGACGCGCGTGCAGTCCGCTGACGACCTCGCGCGGGTTGCGCAGCAAGGGGATCCCCGCGGCCGCCCACTCCGCGGGTTCGAGCATGCGGGCCACGGGGTTCGCGGAAGCGGCGGACAGGTCGGCGGATGTCGACGTGGATGCCGCGGAGGACGGAGCAAATCCGAAGGTCACGATCCTCCCTTCGGCTACGCGCCCACACTGCGGGCGTCATGGGAATCGGGGGAACGCACACCGCAGCGAGGCTCTGCCGGATCACGGTGCCGAGCCGTGCGGGGAGCGGACTTCAATTCTTCCTGTCGAACTGGGATGCGGCAACGAGCAATTGAGGTCACCGATCCTTATGGGGTGTTGAGTGGCTTATATCCCTACCCGCTGGAGCGGCGGGCGACGCGTCGGAGTCGATCACCGTCGAGGTGGCCGATTGTCAGTGTCATCGGGTTGCATGGGGACATGGACGATCTGGAGCTACGGGCCGAAGCCGACGCCATCCTCGCCGAGCTGGTCGGGGACCCTGGAGGTCCGGCGCGGTTGCGGGAGGACCAGTGGCAGGCCGTGGCGGCCCTGGTGCGGGAGCGCCGACGCGCCCTGGTGGTCCAGCGCACCGGCTGGGGCAAGTCGGCGGTGTACTTCGTCGCCACCGCCCTGCTGCGGCGCAGGGGGTCGGGACCGACGGTGATCGTCTCGCCCCTGCTGGCGCTCATGCGCAACCAGGTCGAGTCGGCGGCGCGGGCCGGGATCAACGCGCGCACCATCAACTCCGCCAATCCGGAGGAGTGGGACACCATCCACCAGGAGGTCGAGCGGGGTGAGACCGACGTCCTCCTGGTGAGCCCGGAGCGGCTCAATTCCGTCGACTTCCGCGAGCACTTGCTGCCCAGGCTCGCGGCCACCACCGGCCTGCTGGTGGTCGACGAGGCGCACTGCATCTCCGACTGGGGACATGACTTCCGGCCCGACTACCGGAGGCTGCGGGCGATGCTCGCCGAGCTGGCCCCCGGCGTGCCGGTGCTGGCGACCACGGCGACGGCCAACGCGCGCGTGACCGCCGACGTCGCCGAGCAACTGGGCACGGGCGCGGGGGAGGCGTTGGTGCTGCGCGGGCCGCTCGACCGGGAGAGCCTGCGGCTGGGCGTGGTCCGGCTGCCGGACGCCGCTCACCGTCTGGCCTGGCTCGCCGAGCACCTGGACGAGTTGCCGGGCTCCGGGATCGTCTACGCGCTGACGGTGGCCGCGGCGGAGGAGGCCACCGCCTTCCTGCGGCAGCGCGGCTTCCCGGTGGCCTCGTACACGGGGCGCACGGAGAACGCCGACCGGCTCCAGGCCGAGGCGGACCTGCTGGAGAACCGGGTCAAGGCACTGGTGGCCACCTCGGCGCTCGGCATGGGCTTCGACAAGCCAGACCTGGGCTTCGTGGTGCACCTCGGCTCGCCGTCCTCACCGATCGCCTATTACCAGCAGGTGGGGCGCGCGGGCCGCGGCGTGGCGCACGCCGACGTGCTGCTGCTGCCGGGCAAGGAGGACGAGGCCATCTGGCGCTACTTCGCCGACACGGCCTTCCCGCCCGAGGCACAGGTACGCCAGACCCTCGCGGCGCTCGCCGACGCTGGCCGCCCGCTGTCCGTGCCCGCCCTGGAGGCCCTGGTCGACCTGCGGCGCACCCGCCTGGAGACCATGCTCAAGGTGCTCGACGTGGACGGCGCGGTCAAGCGCGTGAAGGGCGGCTGGATCTCCACCGGCCAGCAGTGGGTCTACGACGCCGAACGGTACGCGTGGGTGGCCCGCCAGCGCACCGCCGAGCAGCAGGCCATGCGCGACTACGTGAGCACGGACGCGTGCCGGATGGAGTTCCTGCGGCGGCAACTGGACGACGAAGGGGCCGCTCCCTGCGGACGCTGCGACAACTGCGCCGGAGCCTGGGCCGATCCCTCGGTCTCGGCGGAGACGCTCACGGGCGCGGTGAAGGAGCTGGACCGGCCGGGCGTGGAGGTCGAGCCGCGCCGGATGTGGCCCACGGGGCTGCCCGCACTGGGCATCGAACTCAAGGGCCGTATCCCCGCCAAGGAACAGTGCTCCACCGGCCGGGCCCTGGGACGCCTCTCGGACATCGGCTGGGGCAACCGGCTACGCCCCCTGCTGGCCGAGAACGCGTCCGACGGGCCCGTCCCGGACGACGTCCTCAGGGCGGCGGTGGCGGTCCTCGCCGACTGGGCGCGCTCCCCGGGTGGCTGGGCGTCGAACGCCCCGGACGCCTCCGCCCGGCCGGTGGGCGTCGTCTCCGTGCCGTCCCTGACCCGTCCGCAACTGGTCGGCTCCCTCGCCCAGGGCATCGCGAGCGTCGGCCGCCTCCCCTTCCTGGGCACTTTGACGTACACGGGGCCGGACGGCGCGCACACGGCACGCCGCAGCAACTCAGCCCAGCGCGTCAGGGCGCTGTCCAGTGCCTTCACCGTCTCCGGCGAACTGGCAGACGCGCTGAGGACCGCCGAGGGCCCCGTGCTGCTCGTGGACGACTACACCGACTCCGGCTGGACGCTCGCCGTCGCCGCCCGCCTCCTCCGCCGGGCAGGGGGCAAGGAGGTGCTTCCGCTGGTCCTGGCGTCGGCGGGCTGATCTCTCGGGCCCGAGAACTCATCACCCGTTCTCCCGATTCGTGGCGTCGGACCTCGATCGACGCGTCCTGACGCGTCCCTGATCGGAGTTATCCACAGACCCAAGCGGAACCTTGTAGTCCGCGAGATCGTCGACGCATGACACATCACGACAGTGCCTACGACGGCGACCTCGCCCCCCACCAGATCACCCTGCGCACCCCGGCCGAGCTGGCCGACGCCCTGCCCTACCTGCTCGGGTACCGTCCCGAGGACAGCATCGTGCTGGTCGCCCTCCACGACCAGGGCGGACGCGGCCGGTTCGGTGGCCGGGCCCGCCTCGGCATCCCGACCAACCCCGACGACTGGCCGTCCGTGGTGAGGCAACTGGCGCACGGCCTGGTGAAGGGCAGCGAGCGCAGGGGCACACGCCCCGAGCAGATGGTCGCCTACGTCTGCCAGGAACCCTCGCCCGGCGAAACGGGCCGCCAGGTCATGGAGCGACTGCGGCCACTCATTCACCAGCTCCGCATCGAGTGCGGCCACCTCGACGTCCCCGTGATCGACGCCCTCTGCATCTCCGACACCCGCTTCTGGTCGTACTGCTGCGAGATCGAGGGCTGTTGCCCGCCCGAGGGAGCACCGATGGGCCTGCCCGGCACCTCCGTGCTGGCCGCGGCAGCCACCTACGCCGGACTCCAGGTGCGGGGCACCCTCCGGGAGCTGCGCGCCCGGCTGCTGCCCCGGGAGACCGCCCTCGTCCCGGCACAGGAGGCCGCGCTCGACACCGCGGGCCTCACCCTGGTGCGGAGGATCCTCGACGAGACGAGCCGTGAGCGGGTCGCGGAGGAGACCCTGGAACTGGCGGCGCGGCTCATGGCCCGCCTCGCCGCGGCACCGCCGGTCTCCGGCACCCCGCAGGCAGACCTCCGTGACGACGAACTGATCAGCCACGACGAAGCCGCGACCCTGATCCTCGGACTCCAGGACCGTACGACCCGCGACCGCGCCGCCGAGTGGATGGAGGGAGACGAGGCCGGTCCCGCGATGCGCCTCTGGCGGGCCCTGGCCCGGCGCTGCGTCGGCTCCTACACCGAGCACGCCGCCGCGCCGCTCACCCTGGCCGGCTGGGTCGCCTGGTCCACCGGCGACGACATCGAGGCACGCGAGGCCCTCGCCATGGCCCTGGGCGCCGACCCCGACTACCTCTTCGCCCGGCTTCTCCACCAGGCGGTCAACGAGGGCCTCGACCCGGAATCGGTACGACGCTGCCTGCGCGCCGAACGAGAAGACCGGGACGTCACCACCGACGAGGCACCGGAGGCGGCCTCCGCGCGGCGGGCCCGGCCCGGAGACGTCGCGTCAGGGCCGAGTTCCACCGCCCCAGGCCCACAGCCGCCGGGAGGAGACACCCGCCCGGGCGGCGGCCGGGCCGGACGCACCAGGCCGTCCGACACCCGCACCGGAAGGACCCGGCCCCATGCCTCGGTGCTCCGGTCGGCCCGGCAGCGTCGCGGCAGCCGTACCGGAGACGGGACGCCGGTGAACGGCGGCACCGAGGGGGAAGCATGATCGCATCCGGCCTCCGCGTTCCCCGTCGGACGGAGCCGCTGGGAGAGGACACAGGTGGGGACGCGCGCGAGGACGGGGCGGCGCTGGGCCGCGATTCGTCGGGTGTGGAGTGGCGCGGCCGTGACCTGGACGAGCGCGGTTCCGTTCACCTGAGTGGTGGAACGCCCGCGCAGGGCCGCCCGTCGCACCCTCCATGTCCTCCCGGAGCCCCCGCCAGGCGCCCAGCACCTCCGAGGCACACAGAGCGCAGAGGAAGCCGCCCGATGCACCAGCCGACTCCGCCCTCCGCCGCCGACGACGACCGCACATCACATCCCCAGGGCGGCAAGAGGACGATCCATGCGCTGAAGGAGGACAGTCTCCCGACACCAGCCAAGGCCGGGGCCACACCCGGACGGAACCCCCGCACGGGCCCACCCCCGACCGTCGAGCTGCCCCCCGCGCACAACGCCCTCATCTGTGTCGCCCTCCCGGGACTGGCGGTGTCCGCCGAGCACGGGCAGCTGACCGGCCGGGGACTCGAAGGCTTCTACCGGGCCGGACGCCGAGTGCTCTCCCGCTGCCGGCTCCGAGTGGCCGGACGGGAACCGCTCGCCGTGCAGGCCCGGATGGCCGGAGCCGATCGAGCCCGCTTCGTGGGCACCGTGCGAGCCTCGCCGCACACCGGACCGGACCCGGACCTCCTCGTCGAACGGAACCGGCACGCCGACGGCACCGAACGGATCACCCTGCACAGCGCCGCCAACCGCCCGCTACGGCTGCCCGTCGAGGTCGCCCTCGGCACGGACCTGGCACTCCTGGGCGCCATCGCGTCCGGCGGCGCGGGGCCCGAACTGCCCGCCAGCGTCCATGACTCCGGCCTGCGCTGGTCCTGCCCCACAGGCGCGGCATCGGTCACCGCCGACCCACCGCCCACCGACGCGCTGGCCTCCGCCGGACTGCTGCGCTGGGAGTTCGAACTGCCCCCGCACGGCAGTGCCAGCGTCGAACTCAGAGTGCGCCCGGAAGGCGCGGGGCCCCTCCGGGCGGCCGGACAGACGGCCACCAGTCCCCTCGCTGCGGCCCGGGTGACGGGCGACGACCACCGCGCCGAAGCGCTGATGCGCGCCGGTATCGCGGACCTCCAGGGACTGCTGGTCCGCTACCCCGCGCACCCCGCCGACACCCACCTCGCCGCCGGAGCACCCTGGCGCTGCGGCCTGGCCCCGGCCGAGGCGCTCGCGGCGGCCCGGATGGCCCTGCCCCTCGGTACCCGCCTCGCCGCAGGCACCCTGCGCACCCTGGCCCGCAGCCAACGCACGGGCCCCGGCCCCCAGTCCGGCATGATCCCCGGGCCGCACCGCGACACGGGCCCCCAGCTGCCACCGGGCTGCACGGGGACGGAAGCCACCCTGCTGTTCCCCGCGCTCCTCGCAGAGGCCCGCCGCTGGGGCCTGCCCGACACCGAGACCGAGGAACTGCTGCCCGCGGCCGAACGCTGTCTGGACTGGCTGCGGAGCAGCGTGGGCGAGGGTGTGTACTTGTGCGATCCAAGGCCGGGCGGCCACGCCCGCTGCGAAACACAGGCACACGCCCACCGGGCCGCCCTGCTCGGAGCCGATCTGCTCGACGCCTGCGGCAGACCCGGCGCCGCCGGACTACGGCAGTGGGCCCGAGCGTTACGGGCGGCGTTCCGGAAGGACTTCTGGATCGACACACCGGGAGGCGGACGGCCCGCCGCCGCCCGCGCACCCGACGGCCGCCCGCTGCCCCAGCTCGGCTCGGCCGCCGCCCACCTCCTCGACACCGGCCTGCTCGGGGGTGGCACGTACGCGCCGGGGCTGCTCGACGCCGTGCAGTGCGAACAACTCGCCCGGCTGCTCGGCAGCCCGGCCATGGACTCCGGCTGGGGACTGCGCGGACTGGGGGTGCGGGAAGCGGCGTACAACCCGCTCGGCCACCGCGCCGGGGCCGTACGGGTGCGGGAGACGGCGACCGCCGTGGCGGGCCTGGCGGTGGCGGGATACGAGAAGGAGGCCGGCGGACTGCTGCGGGGCGTCCTCGCGGCGGCCGAGGCGTTCGAGTACCGGCTGCCCGAGATGTACGCGGGGGAGCGGCGCACCGACGGCAGTGCCCCCCTGCCCCACCCGGCGGCCTGCCGACCGGCCGCGACCTCCGCGGCCGCCGGGATCCTGTTGCTGACGTCCCTGGCGGGTATCCGCCCCGATGCCCCGTCCGGCACCGTCACACTGCGGCCCCTGCGCAGCGCACCCCTCGGCGAGATCGGACTGCGGGGACTGAGAGTCGCGGGCGCGCCCTTCTCCGTGCGCGTCAGCCGACTCGGCCTCGCCATGGTCGAGGAGGCGGCGGACGGACTGCAACTCGGCGTATGACCCTCCGCGGGGCACCCGACGACCTCGTAGGACGGGCACAGCGCACGACCAACGGGAGCGAACCGTGCGGCCCGGTCGAAACGCGGTGGACCGGCCATTGATGCGGCTGATGAAGGGAGTGTTTATCGTCAGGCAGACGACTATGATCGCCACATGCCCTACGACCCGTCAGCCTTTCCGCCCTTCGCCGTCACCGTGGACCTGGTCGTGCTGACCGTGCGACGCCACGCCCTCTGCGCGATGGCGGTACGCCGGGGCGAGCCCCCGTTCCAGGGGCGTTGGGCACTGCCCGGCGGCTTCGTACGGGCCGACGAGGACCTGGCGCAGGCCGCCGCGCGTGAGCTGGCCGAGGAGACCGGTCTGCGGGTCCATGACCCCGCCGTCCCCGCCCAGGACAACGGCGCACATCTGGAACAGCTCGCGACCTACGGTGACCCCAAGCGCGACCCCAGGATGCGGGTGGTCAGCGTCGCCCACCTGGCGCTCGCCCCCGACCTGCCCGCACCCCGCGCCGGAGGCGACGCCAGCAACGCGCGCTGGGCACCGGTCGAGGAACTGTTGCAGCAGGCCGGATACGGACGCGACGGCGAAACCCTCGCCCCGCTCGCCTTCGACCACGGCCAGATCCTCGCGGACGGGGTGGAGCGCGCCCGCTCCAAGATCGAGTACTCGTCCCTCGCCACCGCGTTCTGCCCGCCCGAGTTCACTGTGGGCGAGCTGCGCCGCGTCTACGAGGCGGTGTGGGGCGTGGCGCTCGACCCGCGGAATTTCCATCGCAAGGTCACCGGCACCCCGGGCTTCCTCGTCCCCACCGGCGGCACGACCACACGCCAGGGCGGCCGTCCCGCCCAGCTGTTCCGGGCAGGTGGGGCCACACTGCTCAATCCCCCGATGCTGCGGCCCGAGGTGTAGCACCGCCCGCCGGACCGACCCGTCACCCGCCACCCCGGCTCGGGGAGCGAGGTCACGGTGCCCGAAAAACCGGACATAGGGCGCTATCTTGCTGTGAGTGATCCAGGCCTTCGGACTGACCAGCAACCCCCGCAAGGGCCTTGCCCCCGCCGTCGACGACGTCTCCTTCGAGGCGCACGCGGGCCAGGTGACCGCGCTGCTCGGAGCGGCCGACGCGGGCAAGACGACGGCGCTGCGGCTGATGCTCGAGCTGCAACAGGGCCGTGGAGTCACCTACTTCAGAGGCCGCCCGCTGCACCGCATCGCCCACCCGTCGCGCGAAGTCGGCGTCCTGCTCGGCGATGTGCCGGGCCATCCGGCCCGCACCGTCCGGGGCCATCTGCGAATGCTGTGCGCCGCCGCGGGAGTTCCGGTCCGGCGTGCCGACGAGGTGCTGGAGGTCGTCGGCCTGGTCAGCCTGCGCGACGAGCGGATCGGCACACTCTCGCTAGGAATGGACCGCCGCCTCGGTCTCGCCTGCGCGCTGCTGGCCGACCCGCACACGCTCGTCCTCGACGAACCGGCCGAAGGTCTCACCACACGCGAGAGCCACTGGCTGTACGGCACGCTCCGCGCACACGCCGCACAGGGCGGCACGGTCCTGCTCACCACCGCCGACCCGAAGGAGGCCGCTCGCACCGCCGACCGGGTCGTGACGCTGGACCGGGGCCGACTCGTCGCCGACCAGCACGCCGCCGACTTCGCCCGCACCCGGCTGCGCCCCCGGGTCGCCGTGCGCAGCCCCCACGCGGCCCGCCTCGCCGCCCTGCTCACGAAGGAAGCCCGCACCGCGCACCGGTCGGTCGAGGTCGTACGGGAGGGCGGCAATCGCCTCTCGGTGTACGGCAGTAGCTGCGCCGACGTCGGCGAGACCGCGTTCCGGCACGGCGTTCTCGTACATCAACTCGCCGACGAGACGGGAGACATGGGGCCCGGAGCGGGAGTGAGCGCCTCGACCGATACCCAACGGCAGTCCCCTGAAGCCCCTCAGCCTCAAGAGCCGCCAGCGCGACAGGAACACGAACAGCAGGAAGAGGCTCAAGACCAGGAACAGCCACAGGAACCTCCGGCGCAACAAGAGCCCCACAACCCCCAGCGCCCCACCCCCCTCACACCCCTCGCCGCATCCACATCCCTCCCGCCCCCCATCTCCGTCCGCCCCGCGCCCAGCCCGCTGCGGCCGTTGCGCTACGAGCTGCGTCGGGCCACCGGCATCAGCACCCTCTTCCTCACTGGCGCCGCGGTGCTGGTCGTGTCCGTGGTCACCGCCTTGGTCCTCGCGCGGATCGGGCACACCCCGCAGGAGCGTCTGCTCGCCGCCTGGCCCCGGGAGCTGCCGCTGCCGCCCGCGGCGCTCGGTGCGGGACTGCTGGGGGCGCTGGCCTTCGGCGACGAGTTCCGCCACCCCGCGCTGGCGGCGGATCGCGGCACCGTGCCCCGCCGACTGGGGCTGCTGGCCGCCAAGCTCCTCGTCGCCGCGGCCACCGCGCTGGTCCTGGCCGTCCTCACCGTGGGCTGCGACGCCGAAGTGCTCTATCTGTTCTACGGACGGGAGCTGGCCGAGGTTCCCGCGGACTGGCTGCCCCTTGGAGCGAGTTGGATCGGGCTCGTGGTGGGGTGCGCCTGGGCCGGGGTGCTGGCGGCCGGGGTCTTCCGGTCCACGACCGCCGGGCTGGCGGCGGTGGTCTGTGTCCCGGTCCTCGTCGTACCGCTCGTGCAGCGACTGCTGGAAGGGCCGTCCGTGCGGGCCGCGACGGGGTGGCCGATGCGGTTGCGTGAGGTGTTGCTGTCGCAGTGGCCCTTCGGCGGTGAGCGGTATGTGGCGGCTGCCGCGCGGATGGTCGCCCAACCTGTGGGCGGTGCCCTGATGTTGTCGCTGACCGCTCTGCTCTGCGCATATCTGTTCATGACCGTGCGCAGCAGAGTCCGATGACCACCCTTCGTCATCTTCCGGCTGCGACCTGTGCGCAACTCCCCCGAGAGCGCCCATTTCTTTCCGATAAGGCGTCAATTGCGACGAAGTGAGCGATCACCCTTTCGTGTGCTTTTCACCAAAGACCTCAAGGGAGTTGGAGACGGCGCCGACAAAGGATGCGTGAGTACCCTTGCGCACACCATGATGACCCCCGCCCGTCCCACGGACTCTGGTCTCACCGGCCCGGGCGAAATCGACCGCTACCCCTACGCGGAGGCTCCCGCCCCCGACCGCGTGGGAGCGCCCGCCTGGGAGGGCGCCGACCCCGAGCTGGCCCGCGCGGGCCGCCGGGCCGCGGGCAGCCGCGGGCGCGGACTGCACGGCCAACTCGTTCAGCAGCTGGGCCAGATGATCGTCTCCGGCGACCTGGGTGCCGACCGCCCCCTGGTGCCCGAGGAGATCGGCCAGCGTTTCGAGGTATCCCGCACCGTCGTCCGTGAGTCGCTCCGTGTCCTGGAGGCCAAGGGCCTCGTCAGCGCCCGTCCGAACGTCGGCACGCGCGTGCGTCCCGTCAGCGACTGGAACCTGCTGGACCCGGACATCATCGAATGGCGGGCCTTCGGGCCGCAGCGCGACGACCAGCGCCGGGAGCTGAGCGAGCTGCGGTGGACCATCGAACCGCTCGCGGCGCGGCTGGCCGCCGGGCACGGCCGCGAGGACGTCCAGCAGCGGATCTCCGACATGGTCGGGATCATGGGCCACGCCCTGGGGCAGGGCGACGCGCTCACCTTCTCCCGGGCCGACGCCGAGTTCCATTCGCTGCTGATCCAGATCGCGGGCAACCGCATGCTGGAACACCTGTCCGGGATCGTCTCGGCGGCCCTCCAGGTCTCCGGCGGCCCGGTCACGGGCTGCGACCGGCCGAACGAGACGACGCTGGCGCACCACGCGCGGATCGTCGACGCCCTCGCCGCCGGCGACGGCGGGGCCGCCGAGGCCGCCATGCGCCAGCTGCTCACGGTCCACCCCGAGGTGGAGCGCGTGGTGCCGGCCCCGCGCGAGCACTGACCCTCCGTCGCGGGCGCCCCGGCCTGAAGGCGTCTCCCCTCCTGCGCCACCGCCCGGTCGGCGCCCTCCTCCGTCGGACCCCGCAGGGCTCCTCCCGACCTGCGGGGTCCGACGGCGCGAGCGCCCCCCGGTGCCCGGGGCGATCACCCGGCGGGCCGCCGGGGCGGATCACGGCTGCGCGAGGGCCGACACCCTGTGCCCATGTCTGACCGTTTTTGAGTGCTTACGGGGTGTGACTCGGGCCACGCAGATTGGGCGTAACACTCGTGGAGACAGCGCGATGACCTAAGAGGTGACAGCCGCGGAGGGAATACGGACGCCGTAAACGGCGCTGTGCATCTTCCCCGGCCCCGCCCGCGCCGTCGGCCCATCCCCAAGCCGGTGGTCGGTTCCTGTCCGTAACGGACAGGGCCGGAAGTCGTTTTCCAACGTTCCGAGAGGTTGTTCGTGTCGGCCAGCACATCCCGTACGCTCCCGCCGGAGATCGCCGAGTCCGTCTCTGTCATGGCGCTCATTGAGCGGGGAAAGGCTGAGGGGCAGATCGCCGGCGATGACGTGCGTCGGGCCTTCGAAGCTGACCAGATTCCGGCCACTCAGTGGAAGAACGTACTGCGCAGCCTCAACCAGATCCTCGAGGAAGAGGGTGTGACGCTGATGGTCAGTGCCGCAGAGCCCAAGCGCACCCGAAAGAGCGTCGCAGCGAAGAGCCCGGCCAAGCGCACCGCCACCAAGACGGTCGCGGCGAAGACGGTGTCCGCGAGGAAGGCCACCGCCAGCACCGCTGCTCCGGCAGCGCAGGCCGACCCCGCAGTCGCCGAGGCCACCGAGGAGACCGCGCCCGCCAAGAAGGCGGCCGCGAAGAAGACGACCGCCAAGAAGGCGGCCACGAAGAAGACCGTCGCCAAGAAGACGGCTGCCAAGAAGACGGCCGCCGCCAAGAAGGACGACGCCGAGCTGATCGAGGAAGAGGTACTCGAGGAGCCCAAGGCGGGCGAGGAGCCCGAGGGCACCGAGAGCGCGGGCTTCGTACTGTCCGACGAGGACGAGGACGACGCCCCCGCCCAGCAGGTCGCCGCGGCCGGCGCCACCGCCGACCCGGTCAAGGACTACCTCAAGCAGATCGGCAAGGTCCCCCTGCTCAACGCCGAGCAGGAGGTGGAGCTGGCCAAGCGCATCGAGGCCGGTCTCTTCGCCGAGGACAAGCTCGCCAACTCCGACAAGCTGGCGCCCAAGCTCAAGCGCGAGCTGGAGATCATCGCTGAGGACGGCCGCCGCGCCAAGAACCACCTGCTGGAGGCCAACCTCCGCCTGGTGGTCTCCCTGGCCAAGCGCTACACCGGCCGCGGCATGCTCTTCCTGGACCTCATCCAGGAGGGCAACCTCGGTCTGATCCGCGCGGTGGAGAAGTTCGACTACACCAAGGGCTACAAGTTCTCCACGTACGCCACCTGGTGGATCCGCCAGGCGATCACCCGCGCGATGGCCGACCAGGCCCGCACCATCCGTATCCCGGTGCACATGGTCGAGGTCATCAACAAGCTCGCGCGTGTGCAGCGCCAGATGCTCCAGGACCTGGGCCGCGAGCCCACCCCGGAGGAGCTGGCCAAGGAACTCGACATGACCCCGGAGAAGGTCATCGAGGTCCAGAAGTACGGCCGCGAGCCCATCTCGCTGCACACCCCGCTCGGTGAGGACGGTGACAGCGAGTTCGGTGACCTCATCGAGGACTCCGAGGCCGTCGTCCCGGCCGACGCGGTCAGCTTCACCCTCCTCCAGGAGCAGCTGCACTCGGTCCTGGACACCCTGTCGGAGCGCGAGGCGGGCGTCGTCTCCATGCGCTTCGGTCTCACCGACGGTCAGCCGAAGACCCTCGACGAGATCGGCAAGGTCTACGGCGTCACGCGTGAGCGCATCCGCCAGATCGAGTCCAAGACCATGTCGAAGCTGCGCCACCCGTCCCGCTCGCAGGTGCTGCGCGACTACCTGGACTAGTAGTACCGAGTCGGTCCTACGACGACGAAGGCCCGGTCCCCCGAGTGGGGCCGGGCCTTTCGCGTGCTCGCGCGGGGTGCGGGGCTGTGCGGGGTGAATCACGCTGGGTGTCCCATGACCACCCCGGAGTGAGGAGCTTGCATGCGTCAGTCCGTTGTCCGGGCCCTGTCCCGGCCGCTGGTCCTTGCCGCTGCCACGGCCGTGTTGCCACTGGTCTCCGCGGCCCCCGTGACCGCCGAGGGCGTCGTCGTCGGTGGGTTTCCCGTCGATGTGTCCCAGAGTCCCTGGACGGTGGCGCTGTCCAGCCGTGACCGGTTCGGGGGTACGCGGGCGGGCCAGTTCTGCGACGGTGTGGCGGTCGGTCCGACCACCGTGGTGACGGCGGCCCACTGCCTGGACGAGGAGGTCCTGAGCGGGCCCGTGGAGCAGGTGACCGACCTCAAGGTGATCGCGGGGCGCACGGATCTGCGGACGGCCCAGGGACGCGAGATAGCCGTCCGGGACACCTGGGTGAACCCGGGCTACGACAGCGACAGCAACGCGGGGGACTTCGCGGTGCTCACCCTCGCGGAGTCACTGCCGGAGAACTCGGCCATCGCGATGGCGGCCGCGGGAGATCCCGCATATGAGCCGGGCACGGCGGCCACCGTCTACGGCTGGGGGGACGCCACCGGCGCCGGTGAGTACGCCGACGGGCTGCGGGGCGCGCGGCTGCATGTGCTCTCGGACGCCCTGTGCGAGCGAGCCTATCCCGGGGGCGGCGACGGGGAGTACCGGGCGGACAGCATGCTGTGCGCCGGTGAGGTGCTGGGCGGGCGGGACGCCTGCCAGGGGGACAGCGGAGGGCCGCTGGTCGCACAGGGGCGGCTCATCGGCCTGGTGTCCTGGGGGAGCGGCTGTGGGCGGGCCGGGAGCCCCGGTGTCTACACGAGGGTGTCCGACATGCTGACCAGGCTGGGGTGGGACCGCGCGGGCCGGGTGCCCCAGGACGGCGCCTGAGCCGGAACCGGGACCACGAGCGCGGGCGGCCGCCCCTCACCTGACGGGAGGGGCAGCCGCCCGTGCACCGGCCTGTGCCGGATCGGCTCGTCGTGGTCCGAGGTGTCAGCGCTCTTCTTCGGAAGCAGAAGCGGGAACGGACGTCAGCCGCTCCGTCTCGTCCTGTATCTCAGCGGCGATCTTCTTGAGTTCCGGCTCGAACTTGCGGCCGTGGTGGGCGCAGAAGAGCAGTTCGCCGCCGCTGAGCAGAACGACGCGCACGTATGCCTGTGCGCCGCAGCGGTCGCAGCGGTCAGCGGCCGTCAGCGGGCTCGCGGGGGTCAGAACAGTAGTCACGTCGCCTCTTCTCTAGCTCGACGAGCTGTCGTACCAGGGTCAACATCCAACCAGGCCCAAAACGTTCCCGCTCGGGGCTTCTCCTCGAAAAATCTTTCCGAGGCCGGCTGTCTGCTGCCGGTTGGCGGCGAATGTGCCGTATTACGTGTCTGTGTGTCTTACGGTTTCGCGCAGTCGGTCATCATCTGTCCTCCCGGCTGGGTTGCCGGTTTGTTCATGAGGACGTGCCCGGAGCCTAAATGGTTCATGCCCCGAAGGGAACGTGATATGTACTTCACCCCATCGAGGGATCGAACACGCATGCGACATTGGACTAGGCTGAAACCGCAGACGAGGGTGGCGTTACAACGGCTCTACCAGGCCTCGGTACCCTCTGAGCGGCGACCGAAGCCGGGCCCTTACCCACCAGGGCCTCACTTGAAATTCAGCGAGGAGCGAACCGCGTGACCGCCGAGACGTCCGTGCCGTCCACAGCGCTGCTGGCAGGAGCAGACCGGGACGGTTCCAACTACACCGCGCGGCACCTGCTCGTCCTCGAAGGGCTTGAGGCCGTCCGCAAGCGCCCGGGCATGTACATCGGCTCGACCGACAGCCGTGGCCTGATGCACTGCCTCTGGGAGATCATCGACAACTCCGTCGACGAGGCCCTCGGCGGCTACTGCGACCACATCGAGGTCGTCCTGCACGACGACGGCTCGGTGGAGGTCCGGGACAACGGCCGGGGCATCCCCGTCGACGTCGAGCCCAAGACCGGCCTCTCCGGCGTCGAGGTCGTCATGACCAAGCTGCACGCGGGCGGCAAGTTCGGCGGCGGCTCCTACGCCGCCTCCGGCGGTCTGCACGGCGTCGGCGCCTCCGTGGTCAACGCCCTCTCCGCCCGGCTGGACGTCGAGGTCGACCGCGGCGGCCACACCCATGCGATCAGCTTCCGGCGCGGTGTGCCCGGTGCCTTCGCCGCGCTGGGCCCCGACGCGAAGTTCGAGGCCACGAGCGGCCTGCGCAAGGCCAAGAAGATCCCCAAGACCCGCACCGGCACGCGCGTGCGGTACTGGGCCGACCGCCAGATCTTCCTCAAGGACGCCAAGCTCTCCCTGGAGAACCTCCACCAGCGCGCCCGCCAGACCGCCTTCCTCGTGCCCGGCCTGACCATCGTCGTCCGCGACGAGTACGGCCTGGGCGAGGGCGGCAGCAAGGGTGAGGAGTCCTTCCGCTTCGACGGCGGTATCAGCGAGTTCTGCGAGTACCTGGCTACCGACAAGGCCGTCTGCGACGTCCTCCGTTTCTCCGGCCAGGGCACCTTCAAGGAGACCGTCCCGGTCCTCGACGAGCACGGCCAGATGACCCCCACCGAGGTCACGCGCGAGCTGGGCGTCGATGTGGCGCTGCGCTGGGGCACCGGCTACGACACCACCCTCAGGTCGTTCGTCAACATCATCGCCACGCCCAAGGGCGGCACTCATGTGGCGGGCTTCGAGCAGGCCGTCACCAAGACCATGAACGAGGTGCTGCGCGCCAAGAAGCTGCTGCGTGTGGCCGAGGACGACATCGTCAAGGACGACGCCCTGGAGGGCCTCACCGCGGTCGTCACGGTCCGTCTCGCCGAACCGCAGTTCGAGGGGCAGACCAAGGAGGTGCTCGGCACCTCGGCGGCCCGCCGGATCGTGAACAGCGTGATCTCCAAGGAGCTGAAGGCGTTCCTGACGGCCACCAAGCGGGACGCCGCCCAGCAGGCCCGCGTGGTGATGGAGAAGGCCGTCGCCGCCGCCCGTACCCGGATCGCGGCCCGCCAGCACAAGGACGCCCAGCGCCGCAAGACGGCCCTGGAGTCGTCCTCCCTGCCCGCCAAGCTCGCCGACTGCCGCAGCGACGATGTCGAGCGCAGCGAGCTGTTCATCGTCGAGGGCGACTCCGCGCTGGGCACCGCCAAGCTGGCGCGGAACTCCGAGTTCCAGGCGCTGCTGCCGATCCGCGGCAAGATCCTCAACGTACAGAAGTCGTCCGTCACGGACATGCTCAAGAACGCCGAGTGCGGTGCGATCATCCAGGTCATAGGAGCGGGCTCGGGCCGTACCTTCGACATCGACGCGGCCCGCTACGGCAAGATCATCATGATGACCGACGCCGATGTGGACGGTTCCCACATCCGCACCCTGCTGCTGACGCTGTTCCACCGCTACATGCGGCCCATGGTCGAGTCGGGCCGGGTCTTCGCCGCGGTGCCGCCGCTGCACCGGGTCGAGATCGTCCAGCCCAGGAAGGGCCAGGACAAGTACGTCTACACGTACTCGGACCGCGAGCTGCGCGACAAGCTCATGGAGTTCCAGAGCAAGGGCATCCGCTACAAGGACTCCATCCAGCGCTACAAGGGCCTCGGTGAGATGGACGCCGACCAGCTGGCCGAGACCACGATGGACCCGCGCCACCGCACCCTGCGCCGGATCAACCTCTCCGACCTGGAGGCCGCGGAAGGCGTCTTCGACCTGCTGATGGGCAACGAGGTCGCCCCGCGCAAGGAGTTCATCTCCAACTCGGCGGCGACGCTGGACCGCTCCCGCATCGACGCGTAGCCAACGCGCCCGTCGGCAACTGGTGGTGGGGCGCGCGGGACCGGTGGCACCGCCCCCGCCACCGGTCACCTGATGGGGTGAGAGCCGGGAGAAGAAGAGTCGGGGATCTTCCCGTTCTGTCCATGCTTGGGCATGCACTCAAGCAACGCTAGGTACGGCGATCCCTGGTACGACGCGCTCGCCTCCGGCTGGGGCGAGGCAGGCGGCACGCACGTACCGGCCGCGCCCGTGCCGCCCGCCCGCCGGGAGGGCGGCACGGACACGGCGGCCGACGTCTATGTCGAGGTGCAGCGCAGCGCCGCCTTCCAGGAGGTACGCGGCCGTTACCGCCGCTTCGTGGTGCCCGCGACCAGCGGCTTCCTCGTCTGGTACGTGGCCTACGTCGTGACCGCCACCACCGCGCCCGGCCTGATGGCCCGCCCCGTGGCGGGCGCCGTGAACGTGGCGATGCTGGCCGGGCTCGGGCAGTTCCTCACCACCTTCCTGCTGACCTGGGCCTACGCCAGGCACGCCCGGCTGCGCAGGGACCGGGCCGCGCTCGAACTGCGCTGGGACACCCAGGAGATGACCAGGGGCGCGCGGGGCGGTGCGCGGTGACGGAGAACCACCAGACGCTGGCGCTGGTGCTGTTCAGCGCGTTCGTCGCCGTCACCCTGGGCATCACCACCTGGGTGAGCCGCAACCGGCACGGATCCGCCGAGGAGTTCTACGCCGGGGGGCGGCTGTTCACCCCTATGGAGAATGGTTTTGCCATCGCGGGCGACTACATGTCCGCCGCGTCCTTCCTCGGTATCAGCGGACTCATCGCCCTCTACGGGTACGACGGGATGCTGTACTCGGTGGGCTTCCTGGTGGCCTGGCTCGTGGTGCTGTTCCTGGTGGCCGAACTGGTCCGCAACTGCGGCCGGTTCACCCTCGCCGACGTCGTCGCCGCCCGGATGCGGGAGCGGCCGGTGCGCATCGCGGCGGGAACTTCCTCGGTCACCGTGTCCGTTCTGTATCTGGTGGCGCAGATGGTGGGCGCGGGCAGTCTGGTCGCCTTGCTGCTGGGCGGGAGCAGCGAAGCGGCACAGTCCTGGACCGTCGTCGGCGTCGGCGCGCTCATGGTCGTCTATGTGTCGTTGGGAGGGATGCGGGCCACCACCTGGATCCAGATCGTGAAGGCGGTCCTGCTGATCGGCGGCACCATCGCGCTGACGGTGCTCGTCCTCGCGCGGTTCCACGGCGACTTCAACCGGCTGCTCACCGCGGCCGCGGAGCGCAGCGGACACGGCTCGTCGTTCCTGGCGCCCGGACTGAAGTACGGCGGCGACTGGACCGCGCGCTTCGACTTCATCAGCCTCGGACTCGCCCTGGTCCTCGGCACCGCCGGGCTGCCGCACATCCTGTCCCGGTTCTACACCGTGCCGACGGCGCGCGCCGCGCGCCGCTCGGTGATCTGGGCGATCGGACTGATCGGCGGCTTCTATCTGATGACGATCGTGCTCGGCTTCGGCGCGGCCGCGATCGTGGGACCGGACGCCGTGCGCGGCTCCAACGCGGCCGGGAACACGGCCGTACCCCTGCTGGCCCTCGATCTCGGCGGGGGCGCGGATTCCACGGGGGGCACGGTGCTGTTCGCGGTGGTCGCCGCCGTCGCCTTCGCCACCATCCTCGCGGTGGTCGCCGGGATCACCCTCGCCTCCTCCGCCTCCGTCGCCCACGATCTCTACGCCTCACTGCGCCGCCGTACGTCCACACCGCGTAGCGAGGTGGCGGTCGCACGGGTCGCGGCGGTCGGCATCGGCGTCGTCGCCATCGCTCTCGGCCTGCTCGCCCGGGACCTGAACGTCGCCTTCCTGGTCGGCCTCGCCTTCGCCGTCGCCGCGTCCGCCAACCTGCCGGTGCTGCTGTACTCGCTGTTCTGGCGGGGCTTCACCACCCGGGGCGCCGTATGGGCCGTCTACGGCGGGCTCGTCCCGGCCGTGCTGCTCGTCGTCCTGTCGCCGGTGGTGTCGGGCAGCCCGGACTCGCTGTTCCCCGGCGTCGACTTCCAGTACTTCCCGCTCCAGAACCCCGGCCTGATCTCCATCCCGCTCGGCTTCGCCGCGGGCTGGCTCGGCACGGTCACCTCGGCGGAGGGCCCCGACGAGGCCCGGCACGCGGAGACGGAGGTGCGGTCGCTGACCGGAGCGGGGGCGGCGTAGGAGCGTACGCCAGGGCGGGATGCCGGCGCGGGATCGTGTGAAGATCCGCCCCTCGGCGAGAAACGGCGGCCCGCCATCCGTAGGGAAGGGGGGCACGGTTCCTTCCCCCGCCCCCATGGGCCGTGCCCTCAGGCGCGGGTCGCCCACGCGTAACGGTGTTCCGGGCGGCCCGCGTCGCCGTACTTCAGGGTCAGCGTGGCCCGTCCGGTGCGCTCCAGGAGCTTCAGATAACGCTGGGCGGTCTGGCGGCTCACCCCAGTCCGCTCGGCGACCTCCTGGGCCGACAGCGGCCCCTCCGCGGCCATCAGCGACCGGCGGACCAGTTCGGCCGTGGTGGGGGAGTGCCCCTTGGGCAGACCGGGCTCGGTGGGCGTGGCCAGGGCGCCGAAGATGCGGTCCACCTCGGCCTGCTCGGCCTCCCCGCCACCGTCCAGGGTCCGCCGCAGCTGCGCGTACGCCTCCAGCTTGGCGCGCAGGCCCGCGAAGGCGAACGGCTTGACCAGGTACTGGAGCGCCCCGTGCCGCATCGCCGCCTGTACGGTCGACACGTCCCGGGCCGCCGTCACCATGATCACGTCGGTCTGGTGACCGCGTCGGCGCATCTCCTGAACCGCCTCCAGGCCCGTCCCGTCGGGCAGGTAGTGGTCCATGAGGACCAGGTCCACCCGCGGCAGCTCCGCCAGCCTCAGCAGCGCCTGCGCGGCGCTGTGTGCCTCCCCGGCGACATGGAAGCCCGGGACCTTCCCGACGTACGCGGCGTTGACCCGCGCGACCCTGACGTCGTCGTCCACCACCAGGACCTCGATCATCCCGACTCCTCCTCGCCGACGCCCCGTGTCCCCGGCAGCGCGGCGTACGCGGCCTCCTGGTCCGGTCCGGCCAGGGCCTCGGGCAGTACGACGGTGAACTCGGCGCCCCCGCCCGCCGCCTCGCCCACCGTGACGGTGCCACCCTGCCGCTCGGCGAGCCTGTGGACCAGGGACAGCCCGATGCCGCGCTCCCGGTGCGCGGGCGACTGCTTGGTGGACCACCCCTCGGTGAAGATCAACTCCCGTTGCCCGGCCGGGATGCCGGGTCCCGTGTCCCGCACGGTGAGGACGGCCGTACGACCCTCGGTGCGCAACTCGGCCTCCACGCGCGCGTGCGGTGTGCCCGCCACGGCGTCGAGCGCGTTGTCCACCAGATTGCCGACGACCGTCACCAGCCCCCGGGGGTCGACCAGCCGGTCCGGCAGCCGGGTACGGCCCGACAGCCGCAACGCGACCCCGCGCTCGGCGGCGACGGTGGCCTTGCCGACCAGCAGCGCGGCGAGCAGCGGGTCCCGGATCCGCTCGGCGACCTCCTCCGCCGTGGCCCGGTGCTCGCCGACCACCTCCCCGACGAACTCGGCGGCGTCGTCGTACATCTCCAGTTCGAGCAGTCCGAGGAGCGTGTGCATGCGGTTGGCGTGCTCGTGGTCCTGGGCGCGCAGGGCGTCGATCAGGCCGCGCGTCGAGTCCAGTTCCCGGCCGAGCTGCTCCAGCTCCGTGCGGTCGCGCAGGGAGGCCACGGCGCCGCCGTCGTCGGTGGGCATGCGGTTGGCGACCAGGACGCGCTGGCCGCGGACGGTGAGCAGATCGGTTCCCGTGGCCCGCCCGGCCAGCACATCGGCGGTGCGGCCAGCGCCGAGCGCCTCGTCCGGGGAACGGCCCACGGCCTCCTCACCGAGGCCCAGCAGGCGCTGCGCCTCGTCGTTGAGCAGCCGGATCCTGCCCTCGCGGTCCAGGGCGACGACGCCCTCCCGGATGCCGTGCAGCATCGCCTCGCGCTCCGCGAGCAGCCCCGCGATGTCCGAGAACGCCAGGTCGTGGGTCTGGCGCTGGACCCGGCGCGCGATGAGCCAGGCCGCGAGCGCGCCCACGGCCAGTGCGCCCCCGGCGTACGCCAGCAGCTCGGGGATCGCGTGGACCAGACGGGCGCGCACGCTGTCGTAGGCGATGCCGACGGAGACCGCCCCGACGATGTCCCCGTCGCCGTCGCGCAGCGGCACCTTGCCGCGGGCGGTGCGGCCCAGGGTGCCCTCGTCGATCTGCATGACCTCCTGCCCGGCGAGCGCCTGGCTGGGGTCGGTCGAGACATGGCCGCCGATCTGCGCGGGCTCGGTGTGCGACCAGCGCACGCCCCGCGTGTCCATGACGACGACGTACTCGGCCCGGGTGGACCGCCGGATGCGTTCCGCCTCCCGCTGCACGGGCCCGTCGGCCGTCGGCGCGGTGCTCGTGACCTCCTCGGCGAGCCGCGGCTGGGCCGCCGTGGTCTGGGCGATCGCCAGCGCCCTGCGCATCGCCTGGTCGTCGAGCTGCTCACTGAGCGGTGCGAGGAACAGCCCGGTGGCGAGCACCGCGACTCCCGCGGCGATCGCCACCTGCATCAGCAGCACCTGCGAGAACACCCGGCGGGGGAGGCCGAGACGCAGACGGCGTACGGGGGACGGGTGACTCATGGGCTTGACGGTACGGGGTGGCGGCGCGCGGTCGAAGGGGATGTGGCGTGGATCCTGTTGATCCTGTTGATCCTGTTGATCCGGCGGAGGCGGGGCGGAGCTGTTGGCCGGCGAGCCGTCTGCCGGCGGGCACGGGCCGGAGCCGTCAGCTCGCGAGTGCCGCCGGGGCCAGCTCACGGACCGCGACGACGTCCATCCGCGCGGGCGAGCCCAGTACCGAGGTGGCGCAGCTCTCCGGCCGTGGCGGCAGGGACGCCCCCTGGGCGATCAGCACCCGCCAGTGGCGCCCGTCGACGTGCGCGACGGTCACCTCCCAGCGCGGTGCCGCCCCGTCGGTCCGTACGGCGTTCTCGGTCCGTACGACGCTCAGCACGCCCGCCGCGTACTCGCCCGTCGCTGTCCGTACCGCCAGCTCGGCCGCCTGGCCGGGCCGCTCCCACGCGGAGCTGCCGCGGCACCCCTCCACGACGACCCGGCCCTCCTGGACGCCGTGCAGGACCTCCTTGACCGTGTGCGCCTCCGCCCGGCCGTAGGAGTATCCGTACGGCAGGACGAGCACCGTCGGCGCGAAGCGGTGTCCACCCAGATGGGTGACCTCCCAGACGCCCCGCACGCCGGACGTCGCGAGTTCGGCGGCCAGGGGGCGGCCCAGGAGGGCGCAGCAGCGGTCGCGTCGGCCGTTGGTGCAGACCAGTGCGAGCGGGTCGCCGGTGTGCGCGCCGCCGTCGAGGGCCCGGTCGAAGCTGCGGTGTTCGCCTCGGCCGAGGGCGGAGAGGTCCAGGTCGAGCAGCCGCCGCGGATCGGTGATCGTGGCGGAGCGCAGCCAGGTGGCGCCGGGCAGGGTGTGCGCCGCGTACACCTGGCGCGCCGCGGGGGTGCCGGGGTCCGCGTGCCGTCCGGGGCGGCGGATGAGCGCCACGCGCACGCCGGTGCCCTCGGCAGCCGCTTCCAGGGCCCGGCCAAGGGCGGGGTCCAAGTGGCTGGAGGTGAGCGCCCGGGGTCCCCACGGGCCGGGTTGTTCCAGCAGCAGCCAGGTCGTCGCCGTGGCCGCGGTGCCGGAAATGGGCTCGTCGAGATCGCGGGAGACGCTCGCACACGTACTCACAGAGGTGAGCCTAACCTGAGTTGATCGGGTGTGACTTCCGGACGTCCTCGTGTCCTGTTCCGGATTCCCCGTCCCCGTCTGGTTATGGCCCGGTCCGCGGGAGTGGCTGAGGGGGACGGGGACCCACGTAGTGCCCACTGGGGCGCATGCGCAGGGGACGCTCCCCGTACTCCTCCAGGGCGTGGGCGATCCAGCCCGCGGTACGGGCCACCGCGAAGATCGTCTCGCCCGCGGTGGCGGGCATGGCGCAGGAGGCGGTGAGGACGGCCAGCGCCAGGTCGACGTTGGCGTGCAGCGGGGTGTGGCGGGCGGCGGTGGCCTCGATGTCACGGGCCGCCGCGAGGGCGGGCGCGGCGTGGGGGATGTCGTCCAGGAGGGCGAACAGGGCACGCGCGCGTGGGTCCTCGCCGGGGTACAGGCGGTGACCGAGCCCCGGGATACGCCGTCCGGCACGCAGTTCCTCGGCGATCACCGGTGCCGCGTCGCCGTGGTCGAGGACGTCCAGCAGCAGCCGGTGGGCGAGGCCGCTGGCGGCGCCGTGCAGCGGGCCCTCGATCACGCCGAGCCCCGCGGAGACGGCGGCGTACGCGTGTGCGCGGGCCGAGGCGGCGACCCGTACCGCCAGTGTGGAGGCGGCCAGGTCGTGGTCGACGAGCAGGGCCAGGGCGGTGTCGAGGACGCGCAGTGACGGCTCGTCGGCCGGGCGCTCGCTGAGCCGCCCCCACAGGCGTTGTGCCAGCGGACCCTCGTCGCGATGCGTGGGCCGGACCGGTGGCAGCGCGGCGACGAGCGTGGGGATGAGGTTGCGGGCCGTGCCGAGCACGGCGTCCTCGGACAGGTCGAAGCGCAGCGGGTCGGTGGCCGCGGCGGCGATGGCGGCGACCCTCAACCGGTCGGTGGGCGCGGCGTGTTCGGGCAGGGCGTCCACCGCGCGGCGGGCCACCGCGACGGCTGGGTCGGCGGCGGTGAAGGTGACGCCGGGGCGCAGGGTGCCGGTCCACAGCCATTCGGCGACCTCCTCGTAGGAGTGCCGGGCGGCGAGTTCGACGGCGTCGACGCCACGGAAGTAGAACCGGTCCTCCTCGATGAGGGTGATCCGTGTCCGCACCGCGGGCTCGCCCCCGGAGCCGCTCGTGCCGGTGCCGCTCTCCCGCCTGTTGCGCCGGGAGAGGGCCTCGACCTCCTTGGCGGCGAAGGTGCTGCCCCGGCCGCCGGGTGCGCGTCTGCTGCTGAGCTGGCCGCGACTGACGTAGGCGTAGACGGTCTCGGGCTTCACGCCGAGGAGTTCGGCGGCTTCCTTGGTGCTCAGCCGTCGTTCCGGGTGACCGGGACCGGGCTCTTGATCGCGCATGGCTGCCACGCTATCGATCCTCTCCCCACATTGATCGAATCAACATTGACAGATAATAAGTCAACCATAGACAGTCGAATCAAGTACAAGGAGGTAATCATGTCCGTCAATATGTCCGGCAACGCCACCGCCAACAGGTCCGGAACCACCCTTGTCGAGGTACCGCGCGGGCTCGCGGGCGTCGTGGTCGCCGAGACCCGCATCGGAGACGTCCGCGGGCTGGAGGGCTTCTACCACTACCGCCAGTACTCGGCCGTCGAACTCGCCCGCACGCGCGGCTTCGAGGACGTCTGGCATCTGCTGGTCCACGGCGAACTGCCGGACGCGGCCCGCGCCGCTGCCTTCGCCGCCGGGACCGCGGCGTTGCGACGGCTGCCCGCCGAGGTCGCGTCCGCACTCCCCGCCATCGCGGCGGCCGGTGGCGCCTCGGGGCCCCTCGCCGGGATGCGGACGGCGCTGTCGCTGCTGGGCGCGGCGAAGGGCTTCCGGCCGGTGTACGACATTGACGCCGACCGGCGCCGGGCCGACACCCTGACCGCCACCGCGGCCGTGCCCACCCTGCTCACCGCGCTGCACCGGCTCGGCCGGGGACTGGACCCGGTGGAGCCGCGCGAGGACCTGTCCTACGCGGCGAACTACCTCTACATGCTGACGGGCGAGGAACCGGACGCGCGCCAGGCCAGGGCGATCGAGCAATACCTGATCTCAGCCATTGACCACGGCTTCAACGCGTCAACCTTCACGGCCCGCGTGATCGCCTCCACCGGCGCGGACGTGGCCGCGTGCCTCGTCGGGGCGGTGGGTGCGCTGTCCGGCCCCCTGCACGGCGGCGCCCCCAGCCGGGCCCTCGACACCCTGGACGCCATCGGCACCCCCGACCGCATCGACCCCTGGATCCGTGAACGGGTCCTCGCCGGTGACCGCATCATGGGCTTCGGCCACGCCGTCTACCGCACCGAGGACCCTCGCTCCCGCATGCTCCGCGAGATCGCCCAGACCTTCGGCGGCAGCCGCGTCGACCTCGCCGTAGAGGTCGAACGCCGGGTGGAGGCGATCCTCGCCGAACTGAAACCCGGCCGCGAACTCCACACCAACGTCGAGTTCTACGCGGGCCTCGTCATGGAACTCTGCGGCCTGCCCCGCGAGATGTTCACCCCCACCTTCGCGGCGGCCCGCATGGTCGGCTGGAGCGCCAACGTCCTGGAACAGGCGGAGGACTCGAAGATCATCCGACCGGTGGCGCGGTATGTGGGGCCGGGGGTGCAGGTGAAGGTGCCCGAGGTGGCCTGAGGGATGAGTGTGGCCTGGTGCCGTTCTGGCGCCAGGCCTCATCGGGTGGTCATGGAGCAGGGACGGGGTGCCGGGCTGCTCGCTGGTGGGTGTCCGGCTCGTTGACTGGTGGCAGGCGGCCGGGTCGTGCGACGGACGGTCTTGGGTGGACGCGTGCTCGTGCGCTGCGGTCAGGCGTCGGGGATGTCCGCCTTGGCGCGGATCAGGGTTTCCCGGCTCACGACGACGATGCGTTCGTAATCGGCACGGGACGCGTCGGCGGGCAGTTCGCCCTCCAACGCCGCGGTGGCCTCGGTGCCGATCACAGCGAAGTTGCCGTCGCTCAGCTCGAAGAGGTCAGGGCAGTTGGCTCCGGAGGCACTGCCACGGGCGCTTGGAGGCACACCGATTCGGCGCACGATCTTCAAGAGGGTACCGCTCCTTTTAGAGGCTTGGGCGATGCGATTGGGGAGCACGTTACTCAAGTGGTGGTGGGTTGCCCACCACCCACCACTCGTCCGTGTCTGCCTCGTCCAAGTCCTTGATCAGTCCGTCGACCATCCGCCCGATCCGAGCTTCGTCGGAGGACTGCTTCAGCGTGGCCCGCTGTCCCCGCGACGCCTCCCAGTACTCGCGGAGAAGAGGGCTCTGGAACAGCTCCCGCAGGTGTCCGTACAGCTCCTCCTGATCCACGATCCCCGCGCGGTAGAGGTGGTAGAGGTTGACGTACCAGGCGTTCGCGAAGAAGTACTGGCGTCGCTTCTCCGCCGGAATGTTCTTGTCGTAGGTGTCGATCACCGCCGCCAGCGAGGGATCGTCGATCGCCTTGGCCAGCAATTCCCAGTGCATGCGCTGCTGATGGGCGATCGCCGCCCGACGTGACGTCACGTCCTCCAGTTCCAGCTGCCTCACCTGAAGACGCGCTGCCTCGAGGCGTCGCTGGCGCGAGACCAGTGACACTGCGGCAGTGGCGAGCACCAGGCTGGCGGCAGAGGCTATTCGCCCCCTTGCGTACTTCCGAGTGGCCATGTCAACTACCCCCGAATCATGCGACCGACCGCCGGTCGTCGGGTGCGGGTCGACTGGAGGGGACCGGCGGGCGATGGGTGGCGCTAGAGAGCGTCCTGCGGGATCGGTCGAGGTACGGACCCCGGGTGGTCCCGCTCGGCCTTGCCGGGCGCTGCTGCTCGACGCCGGTCCGATGCGAAGGACATCCCTAGCCGTCTCCCAGGGTGCCGAGCGGCTCTGATCGGCAGGGAGGCGGAGAAGAGGCGCACGGAGGGAAGCGAGGGTCGCACGCTCCGGCGCCTTGCCGAAACCTCTGCCCCGTCGGGAGTGCTAACAATCGTTCACTGCGGGGCGTATCCGATGGCTCGTATCCTGGGGCGGCATTCCATCCTCGTACGCGCGCACGGCCGCGATCCGGTGCGCGCGTGGGCGTGAGAGAGGTCGCACGTTGGTGCACGAGCCCAGTCCACGGCAGATCCCGGTCGTCGTCCTTGCCGGATTTCTCGGGTCAGGGAAGACGACACTGCTCAATCATCTGCTCCACCACAGCGGCGGCAGCCGGATCGGTGCCATTGTGAACGACTTCGGGGCGATCGAGATCGACGCGATGGCGGTGGCGGGGGCGATGGGGGATTCGACCGTTTCCCTGGGGAACGGGTGTCTCTGCTGTGCTGTCGACGTCAGTGAGCTGGACGGGTACCTGGAGCGTCTGACCCGGCCGGGGCTCGGGATCGATGTCGTCGTGATCGAGGCCAGCGGGCTCGCCGAACCGCAGGAGCTGGTGCGGATGGTGCTCGCCAGCGACAATCCGCGAGTCGTCTACGGCGGGCTGGTCGAGGTCGTCGACGCGGCGGAGTTCGACGACACGCGCGCGCGGCATCCCGAGATCGACCGGCATCTCGCGATCGCCGATCTGGTCGTGGTCAACAAGGTCGACCGGGTGGACGGTGGCGACCGGGTGCTCGGGCTGGTGCGGTCGCTCGTCGACGGGGCGGCCGTGGTTCCGGCTTCCCACGGCCGTGTCGATCCGGAGTTCCTCTTCGACTGCCGGCCCAGTGCGGAGCGGATCGGGCAGTTGTCCTTCGATGATCTGCATGATCATGGTCTTGAAGGGGGTGGGCATGCCGGGCATCTGCACTCCGGGTACGACAGCGTCTCCTTCGTGTCCGAAGTGCCCCTCGACCCGCGTCGGTTGATGAGCTTCCTCGACAGTCGGCCCGCGGGGCTCTACCGGATCAAGGGGTACGTCGACTTCGGCGCGTACGACGCGCGCAACCGGTATGCCCTGCACGCCGTGGGGAGGTTCCTGCGGTTCTATCCGGAGCGCTGGGACGGCGGTGAGGCGCGGCTGAGCCAGCTCGTCCTCATCGGGTCCGGAATCGACGCCGACGCCCTCGGCAAGGAACTCGACGCGTGCCGTGGCGACGCCCCGCACACCGCCGACGAGCACGGCATGTGGGGCGTCCTGCGTTACGTACCGGACCCGGACGACGGGACCGACAGCCCTTGGCCAGTCCTCAGGTGACAGGTCCCGCCACCGTCGCCACCGTCTTCGGGAGGGACACGCCCGAACCGTCGCGGCGTGGGTCCATCTCCGGGAGGTCGGCCGGGGTGCCGTTCTTCTGGGCGGCCAGGGCCGGGGTCGGACCCGCCCAGGCCAGGGCCAGGCAGTCCTCGCCCTTCAGGAAGCGCTGGCAGCGGACACCTCCGGTGGCGCGGCCCTTGCGGGGGTACTGGTCGAACGGGGTCAGCTTGGCGGTCGTCTGGACGGAGTCGTCCAGTGTGCCGCGCGAGCCCGCGACCGTGAACACCACGGCGTCGGCCGCCGGGTCGACCGCCGTGAACGAGATGACCTTCGCGCCCTCCGCGAGTTTGATGCCCGCCATGCCGCCCGCCGGACGCCCCTGCGGCCGGACCTGCGCGGCCTGGTAGCGCAGCAACTGGGCGTCGTCCGTGATGAAGACCAGGTCCTCGTCGCCGGTACGCAGCTCCACCGCGCCGACGATGCGGTCGCCCTCCTTGAGGGTGATGACCTCCAGCTCGTCCTTGTTGGCCGGGTAGTCCGGGACGACCCGCTTGACCACGCCCTGCTCGGTGCCGAGGGCGAGACCCGGGGAGGACTCGTCGAGCGTGGTCAGGCAGACGACCGTCTCGTCGTCCTCCAGCGACACGAACTCCGCCAGCGGCGCGCCGCCCGCCAGGTTCGGGGCCGAGGTGGTCTCCGGCAGCTGGGGGAGGTCGATCACGTTCAGCCGGAGCAGACGGCCCGCCGAGGTGACCGCGCCGATCTCACCGCGCGCGGTCGCCGGGACCGCCGAGACGATCACGTCGTGCTTGACGCGCCGGGCCTTGGCGTCCGCCGCGAACGGTTCGCCGTTCGCCGTACGGGCCAGCAGACCCGTCGACGACAGCAGCACCCGGCACGGGTCGTCCGCCACCTGGAGCGGCACCGCGGCGACCGGGATCTCACCGGCCTCCAGCAGCAGCGTACGGCGGTCGGCGCCGAACTTCTTGGCGACCGTGGCCAGTTCGGAGGAGACCAGCTTGCGCAGCTCCGCGTCGGACTCCAGGATGCGGGTCAGCTCCTCGATCTCCGCGGTGAGCCGGTCCTTCTCCGCCTCCAGCTCGATCCGGTCGTACTTGGTGAGCCTGCGCAGCGGCGTGTCCAGGATGTACTGCGTCTGGACGTCGCTCAGGCCGAAGCGGCCCATCAGGCGCTCCTTGGCCTGCGCGCTGTTCTCGCTGGAGCGGATCAGCCGGATGACCTCGTCGATGTCGAGCAGGGCGGTCAGCAGGCCCTCGACCAGGTGGAGCCGGTCGCGGCGTTTGCCGCGGCGGTACTCCGAGCGGCGGCGCACGACCTCGAAGCGGTGGTCGAGGTAGACCTCCAGCAGCTCCTTCAGGCCGAGCGTGAGCGGCTGCCCGTCGACGAGCGCGACGTTGTTGATGCCGAAGGACTCTTCCATCGGCGTCAGCTTGTACAGCTGCTCCAGCACGGCCTCCGGCACGAAGCCGTTCTTGATCTCGATGACCAGCCGCAGCCCGTGCGCACGGTCGGTGAGGTCCTTGACGTCGGCGATGCCCTGGAGCTTCTTCGAGCCGACCAGGTCCTTGATCTTGGAGATCACCTTCTCCGGGCCGACCGTGAACGGCAGCTCGGTGACGACCAGGCCCTTGCGGCGCGCGGTGACGTCCTCCACGGAGACCGTCGCGCGGATCTTGAAGGTGCCGCGGCCGGTCTCGTACGCGTCCCTGATCCCGGCGAGGCCGACGATCCGGCCGCCGGTGGGCAGGTCGGGGCCCGGGATGTGGCGCATCAGGGCGTCCAGATCCGCGTTCGGGTGCCGGATCAGGTGGCGGGCGGCGGCGACGACCTCGCGCAGGTTGTGCGGCGGCATGTTGGTGGCCATGCCGACCGCGATCCCGGAGGCGCCGTTGACCAGGAGGTTCGGGAAGGCGGCGGGCAGCGCCGCCGGCTCCTGCTCCTGGCCGTCGTAGTTCGGGGCGAAGTCGACGGTGTCCTCGTCGATCGACTCCGTCATCAGGCTGGTCGCCTCGGTCATCCGGCACTCGGTGTACCGCATGGCGGCCGGCGGGTCGTCGTTGCCCAGGGAGCCGAAGTTGCCGTGGCCGTCGACCAGGGGGACGCGCATCGAGAACGGCTGCGCCATGCGCACCAGGGCGTCGTAGATCGAGGAGTCGCCGTGCGGGTGCAGCTTGCCCATGACCTCGCCGACGACGCGGGCGCACTTCACGTAGCCGCGCTCGGGGCGCAGCCCCATCTCGTTCATCTGGTAGACGATGCGCCGGTGCACCGGCTTGAGGCCGTCACGGGCGTCCGGCAGGGCGCGGGAGTAGATGACCGAGTACGCGTACTCGAGGAAGGAGCCCTGCATCTCGTCGACGACGTCGATGTCGAGGATCTTCTCCTCGTACGGGTCGTCGGGCGGCGGGGTCTTCGTGCTACGGCGGGCCATCGCTGCCTGGCTCCTCTTTTCTGGTCGCTCGCCCACGGGGCGCGTCTTGCACGTGCTGAGGCGTGGAACAGGTCTGACGCGGTCCATTGTGGACCGCGGCACTGACAACACCGGACGGGGAGGCCGTTCCGCCGCCCCGGCGGGGCCGCGCCGGGGCGCCGGCGTCCCCTCGGGGCGCCGTGCGGTGGCCCGACTTCCCGAGAGGCTACGGGATCTCGCTGTCGGCGTACGTCCCGCGGGAACTTCACCGCTGGTCCGCGCGCTTGCATACAGTGGCAGGACGGCAGGAAATCCGCGGTCCGAGGACCGCGCCCGCGATCGAAGGGACGTACATGCCCATGGGTCACACGGCCACAGCCAAGGCAGGCTCCGGCGGCCTGACAGCGACCGAGCACCGCCTGGCCAACGGTCTGCGCGTGGTGCTCTCCGAGGACCACCTGACCCCGGTCGCGGCGGTGTGCCTCTGGTACGACGTCGGTTCACGCCACGAGGTCAAGGAGCGTACCGGTCTGGCTCACCTTTTCGAGCACCTGATGTTCCAGGGTTCCGCCCAGGTCAAGGGCAACGGTCACTTCGAACTGGTACAGGGCGCGGGCGGCTCGCTCAACGGCACCACCAGCTTCGAACGCACCAACTACTTCGAGACCATGCCCGCCCACCAGCTCGAACTCGCCCTCTGGCTGGAGGCCGACCGCATGGGCTCGCTGCTCGTCGCCCTCGACGACGAGTCCATGGAGAACCAGCGCGACGTCGTCAAGAACGAACGCCGCCAGCGCTACGACAACGTGCCCTACGGCACCGCGTTCGAGAAGCTGACCGCGCTCGCCTACCCTGAGGGCCACCCCTACCACCACACCCCGATCGGCTCGATGGCCGACCTGGACGCGGCGACGCTGGAGGACGCGCGCGCTTTCTTCCGCACCTACTACGCGCCGAACAACGCGGTCCTGTCCGTGGTCGGCGACATCGACCCCGAGCAGACGCTCGCGTGGATCGAGAAGTACTTCGGCTCCATCCCCGCCCACGACGGCAAGCCCACCCCGCGCGACGGCACGCTGCCCGACACTATCGGCGAGCAGCTGCGCGAGGTCGTCGAGGAGGAGGTCCCGGCGCGCGCCCTGATGGCCGCCTACCGGCTGCCGCAGGACGGCACGCGCGCGTGCGACGCCGCCGACCTCGCCCTGACCATCCTCGGCGGCGGTGAGTCGTCCCGCCTCTACAACCGGCTGGTGCGCCGCGACCGTACGGCCGTCGCGGCCGGGTTCGGCCTGCTGCGGCTGGCCGGGGCGCCCTCCCTGGGCTGGCTGGACGTGAAGACCTCCGGCGACGTCGAGGTGCCGGTCATCGAGACCGCCATCGACGAGGAACTCGCGCGGTTCGCCGCCGAGGGCCCCACCGCCGAGGAGATGGAGCGCGCCCAGGCCCAGCTGGAGCGCGAGTGGCTGGACCGGCTCGGCACCGTCGCGGGCCGCGCCGACGAACTGTGCCGGTACGCCGTGCTGTTCGGCGACCCGCAGCTCGCCCTGACCGCCGTACAGCGCGTCCTCGACGTGACGGTGCAGGAGGTCCAGGAGGTCGCCAAGGCCCGCCTGCGGCCCGACAACCGGGCGGTGCTCGTCTACGAGCCGGTCGCCGGAGCCGAGGACGCCGAGCACGACGAGAACGACGACACCGAGGAGGCGGCCAAGTGACCGAGCTGGCCCCGATGGAGTTCCACCCCCAGCCGCAGGCCGGCGAGCCGAAGCCCTGGGCGTTCCCGGCCCCCACGCGCGGGACCCTCGACAACGGCCTGACGGTGCTGCGCTGCCACCGCCCCGGTCAGCAGGTCGTCGCCGTCGAGGTGCTGCTGCACGCGCCGCTGGACGCCGAGCCCGCCGGTCTGGACGGCGTCGCCACGATCATGGCGCGGGCCTTCTCCGAGGGCACCGACAAGCACTCCGCCGAGGAGTTCGCCGCCGAGCTGGAGCGCTGCGGCGCCACCCTCGACTCGCACGCCGACCACCCCGGCGTCCGGCTCAGCCTGGAGGTCCCGGCGTCCCGCCTGGCCAAGGGGCTCGGGCTGGTCGCCGACGCCCTGCGGGCGCCCGCGTTCGCCGACAGCGAGGTCGAGCGGCTCGTGCGCAACCGCCTCGACGAGATCCCGCACGAGCTGGCCAACCCCTCGCGCCGCGCCGCCAAGGAGCTGTCCAAGGAGCTGTTCCCGGCGGACTCGCGCATGTCGCGCCCCCGCCAGGGCACCGAGGAGACCGTCGCGGCCATCGACTCCCCGGCCGTACGCGCCTTCTACGAGAAGCACGTTCGCCCCGCCACCGCCACCGCCGTTGTCGTCGGCGACCTCACCGGCATCGACCTGGACGCGCTGCTCGGCGACACCCTCGGCGCCTGGACCGGTTCCCCGGCGCAGCCCCGCCCGGTACCCCCGGTGTCCGCGGACGACACCGGCCGGGTCGTCATCGTGGACCGCCCCGGTGCCGTCCAGACGCAGCTGCTGCTCGGGCGCGTCGGCGCCGACCGGCACGACCGCGTGTGGCCCGCCCAGGTGCTCGGCACGTACTGCCTCGGCGGCACCCTCACCTCCCGTCTGGACCGCGTCCTGCGCGAGGAGAAGGGCTACACCTACGGGGTACGGGCGTTCAGCCAGGTCCTGCGCTCCGCCCCGGACGGCACGGGCGCCGCGATGCTCGCCATCAGCGGCTCCGTCGACACCCCGAACACCGGCCCCGCGTTGCGGGACCTGTGGACGGTGCTGCGCACGCTCGCGGAGTCCGGTCTGACCGACGCCGAGCGGGACGTCGCCGTGCAGAACCTCGTCGGTGTGGCACCGCTGAAGTACGAGACCGCCGCTGCCGTGGCGAGCACCCTCGCCGATCAGGTCGAGCAGCACCTGCCCGACGACTACCAGGCGAAGCTCTACCAGATGCTCGCCGCGACCGGCACGGTGGAGGCCACGGCCGCGGTCGTGAACGCCTTCCCGGTGGACCGGTTGGTGACGGTCCTGGTCGGGGACGCGGCGCAGATCAAGGAGCCCGTGCGGGCGCTCGGCATCGGCGAAGTCACCGTCGTCGCCGCCGAATAGCGGCACGCGCGCGTGAGGCCCTGGTGGCGGTTCCGTCACCAGGGCCCCTCTATGCCCGTTTTCAGAGGAAGATCAGCGATCTGTCCTGTGGGATGCGCTACAAAAACCGCGTTCTGTTTGGGAATTGAAAGCGGCGCCGCTTAGCGTCTCCGGGGCTGTCCGTCAGGCAGTGCGCCGCGCCCGCGGCACCGGACAGTCATCGCCGAGTCCCCGTACGGCGCGAGCCGGGGGAGCCGGGGACCCACCACACAGTCCCCTGGGGTGAATCGGACGCCCGCGCGTGCCGCGAGGGGGTCCGTAGGAGACCTTCCTGCTCCGAACCCGTCAGCTAACCCGGTAGGCGAGAGGGAAGGAAAGGACCAGCCACTCCATGGCGTTCACCCGCCCTGCCGGGAAGCACCGCCGTACCGGCCGCACCAAGCGCACCACCGCCCAGGCGGCGGGTGTCGCGGCGCTCACCACCACCGGCGTGGTCGGCACCCTGGCCGTCCCCGCGCTCGCCTCCGAGCCGAGCCCCGAGCAGACCGGCCTCACCCCGGTCGTCAGCATGGGCGACATCGCCGCCGACCGGGTCGACGCCCAGGCCGACGCGCAGAGGGAGGCCGCCGAGCTGGCCGAGGCCCGGCAGCAGGCCCACGAGGCGGCCCGCCGCCAGGCCGCCGTGGCGGCCGAGCGGGCACACGAGGCTAAGGAGCGCGCCGCCCGCGAGGCCGAGCGCAAGCGCCTGAACACCTATGTGGCGCCCATCTCCGGCTCGTACGTCTCCACGAGCTACCGCTCCGGCGGCGGCCTGTGGTCCTCCGGCAGCCACACCGGCATCGACTTCCATGCCGCCAGCGGCACCTCCGTCCATGCGGTCGGCTCCGGCACCGTCGTCGAGGCGGGCTGGGCCGGGGCGTACGGCAATCAAGTAGTGATCAAGATGAACGACGGCACGTACACCCAGTACGGACACCTGTCGTCCATTGCCGTGTCGGTGGGGCAGACGGTCACCCCGGGCCAGCAGATCGCCCTCTCCGGCGCCACCGGCAACGTCACCGGGGCGCACCTGCACTTCGAGGTCCGTACCGGCGCCGACTACGGCACGGACATCGACCCCCTCGGCTACCTCCGCTCCCACGGCGTGAACGTGTAGGACCCCCGAACCCCCGCCCCGGCTCACGAGCCGGGGCTTTCGGCGTTTCGGAGGTCCGTTTGTCCAAAAAATATCCATGGTTTCCAGGCCGCCGTCGGAAATTCCGGCTCATTGCAATAGAGTCGCTGAACACACGTCAATCGTCGACGTTTCACGGGGATTAAGACGGAGGTCGGGCATGCGTATTCCGGCGCATTCGGTGTGCACGGCGATCCGGGACGACATCGTCTCGGGTGTCTACGAGCGCGGCAGCCGGCTCACCGAGGAACTGCTCGCGCGCCGCTACGGCGTCTCGCGCGTCCCCGTCCGGGAGGCCCTGCGCACCCTGGAGGCCGAGGGCTTCGTGGTGACCCGGCGGCACGCGGGCGCGTGCGTCGCCGAACCGACCGAGCAGGAGGCCGCCGACCTGCTGGAGATGCGGATGCTCCTGGAGCCGCTGGGCGCCTCCCGGGCCGCGCAGCGGCGCACCGAGGCCCATCTGAAGGTGCTGCGCGGGCTGGTCAGACTGGGTCAGGAGCGGGCCAGGCGGGGCAACAGCGACGATCTGCGCTCGCTGGGCGGCTGGTTCCACGAGACGCTGGCCCAGGCCTCCGGCAGCCCCGCCCTGATCGCCGTACTGACCCAGCTGCGGCACAAGATCGCCTGGATGTACACCGTGGAGGCGCCCGCCGGGCCGGTGGAGTCCTGGGCCGAGCACGGCGCGATCGTGGACGCGGTGGCGCGCGGCGACGGGGAACGCGCGCGTGCGCTCACCGCACTGCACACCGAGCGCGCGACCGCCGCGCACCGGCTGCGCTTCTCCGTGGGCGCGGACCGCCCGGAGCGTGTGAGGACTTCGCAACATCCCGTAAACATGCCGAGCCTGCGGCATTAACACAGGCGCCGTATACAAAGAGGTGGTATTCGGCGGGGGCTATTTCTGCTGCCCTTTTTCCGTCGCGAACACCAGCGTGAATTATCGCCCGCATGTAAATGCGTGCACGGAACACGGCGCCCAGAGAAAAACGACGGAGCCGCGCCGCCCGGAATGGGTGGCGCGGCTCCGTCGCGTGCTGTCGCGCGCCGGTCAGACGGTCTCGGGCAGCTCCTCGAGTCCCTCGGCGACCAGCTTGGCCAGGCGGTCGAGAGCGGCGTCGGCGCCCTCGGCGTCGGAGGCGAGGACGATCTCCTCGCCGCCCTGGGCGCCCAGGCCCAGAACAGCGAGCATGGAGGCCGCGTTGACGGGGTTGCCCCCGGCCTTGGCGATCGTCACCGGGACGCCTGTGGCCGTGGCGGCTCGGACGAAGATGGAGGCGGGGCGGGCGTGGAGGCCCTCGGCCCAGCCGACGTTGACGCGGCGCTCAGCCATGTGATGCTGCCCTTCGGTGTTCAGGGTTGTCTAGACCAGTGTCCCATAACGTGAAGCATGCCCGGAGCGGACCTGTACCCGCCCCTTCGGATGACGCCGGACCGCGGCCTCGGTCCGGCTGACGTCCCCCACAGACTGCCTCGCGCCGTTGTCGTACGCGAGCCGTACGCTGGGGCCCATGCAGAACTCGGCGGACCGACAGGAGTACCCCGCTCACTGGGAGGCCGACGTGGTGCTGCGCGACGGCGGCACCGCGCGCGTACGGCCCATCACCGTCGACGACGCCGAGCGCCTGGTCAGCTTCTACGAGCAGGTCTCGGACGAGTCGAAGTACTACCGCTTCTTCGCGCCCTACCCGCGCCTGTCCGCCAAGGACGTCCACCGCTTCACGCACCACGACTTTGTGGACCGGGTGGGACTCGCCGCCACGATCGGCGGCGAGTTCATCGCCACCGTACGCTACGACCGCATCGGCCCCGACGGCACGCCCGCCTCCGCGCCCGCCGACGAGGCCGAGGTCGCCTTCCTGGTGCAGGACGCCCACCAGGGCCGGGGCGTCGCCTCCGCCCTTCTCGAACACATCGGCGCCGTCGCGCGCGAGCGGGGTATCCGCCGCTTCGCCGCCGAGGTGCTCCCCGCCAACACCAAGATGATCAAGGTGTTCACGGACGCCGGGTACACCCAGAAACGCAGCTTCGAGGACGGCGTCGTACGCCTGGAGTTCGACCTCGAACCCACGGACCGCTCGCTGGCCGTGCAGTACGCGCGCGAGCAGCGCGCGGAAGCCCGGTCCGTGCGGCGGCTCCTGCTGCCCGGCTCGGTCGCCGTCATCGGCGCCGGGCGCAGCCCCGGGGGAGTGGGCCGCAGTGTCCTGCGCAACATCAAGGACGCCGGGTACACCGGCCGCCTGTACGCCGTGAACAGGGCGTACACCGACGAGCAGAAGGAGATCGACGGGGTAGCCGCGCACCGCTCCGTCCGCGACATCGACGACCACGTCGACGTCGCGGTCGTCGCCGTGCCCGCCGCGCACGTCCCCGAGGTCGTCGCCGAGTGCGGTGCACACGGTGTGCAGGGCCTCGTCGTGGTCTCCGCCGGGTACGCCGAGAGCGGCCCCGACGGACGGGAACGCCAGCGCGAACTCGTGCGGCAGGCACGCGCGTACGGCATGCGGATCATCGGCCCCAACGCCTTCGGCGTGATCAACACCTCGCCCGAGGTACGGCTCAACGCGTCCCTCGCCCCCGAGATGCCCCGCCCCGGCCGCATCGGACTCTTCGCCCAGTCCGGAGCCATCGGCGTCGCCCTGCTGTCCCGGCTGCACCGGCGCGGCGGCGGCGTCACCGGCGTCACCGGTGTGTCCACGTTCGTCTCCTCCGGCAACCGCGCGGACGTCTCCGGCAACGACGTGCTCCAGTACTGGTACGACGACCCGGACACCGACGTCGCCCTGATGTACCTGGAATCCATCGGGAACCCCCGCAAGTTCACCCGCCTCGCCCGGCGTACGGCGGCGGCGAAGCCACTGGTCGTCGTGCAGGGCGCCCGTCACCGCGGGGCCGCGCCCCAGGGCCACGCCGTACGGGCCACGCGGCTGCCGCACGCCACCGTGTCCGCGCTGCTCCGGCAGGCCGGGGTCATCCGGGTCGACACGATCACCGAGCTGGTCGACGCCGGGCTGCTGCTCGCCCGGCAGCCGCTGCCCCGGGGGCCGCGGGTGGCGATCCTCGGCAACTCGGAGTCGCTGGGGCTGCTGACGTACGACGCCTGTCTCGCGGAGGGGCTGCGGCCGCAGCCGCCGGTCGATCTGACGACCGGGGCGTCGCCGGAGGACTTCGGGGCGGCGCTCGCGCGGGCGCTCGCCGACGACTCCTGCGATGCCGTGGTGGTGACGGCGATCCCGGCGATCGGGGAGACGTCGGCGGAGGACGCGGTCCTGGCGGAGGCGTTGCAGGCCGCGGCGGGGGAGGCGCCGTCGAAGCCGGTGCTGGTGGTGCACGTCGAGCTGGGCGGGCTGGCGGAGGCGCTGTCCGCGGCGGCGAGTACCGCACCACAGGTCGGCACCAAGGTGGCCGGTGTCGCGGCTGAGCGTGGACCGGTCGCGCAGCCCGGCGCTGACGGGGTGCCGTCCGCGCCCACCCCTGCCGCCCCAGGCGGCACGCGTGCCCGCGGGCTGATCCCCGCCTACCCCGCCGCCGAACGCGCCGTCCGGGCGCTCGGCGAAGCCGTGAAGTACGCGCAGTGGCGGCGGGAGGTCGCGGAGCCGGGGAAGGTGCCGGAGTACGAGGACATCGACGAGAAGAGGGCCGCCGGGCTGATCGGGGGCCTGCTGGAGCGGGGGCAGGGGCTGACGCTCGGCACCGAGGAGACCTGCGAGCTGCTCGGGGCGTACGGCATCGGTGTGCACCGGGCCGTGCCCGCCGCCACCCCCGACGAGGCCGTCGCCGCCGCGCGGAGCATCGGCTACCCGGTCGCCCTCAAGGCCACCGCCCCACACCTGAGGCACCGCGCCGACCTGGGCGGCGTACGCCTCGATCTCGCGGACGAGGAGCAACTGCGACGCGCGTACGCCGAGTTGACCGACCTGTTCGGGACGCCGGAGGAGCTGCGTCCGGTGGTGCAGGGGATGGCCCCGCGCGGGGTCGACACCGTCGTACGGGCGGTGATCGACCCGGCGGCCGGTGCCGTGCTGTCGTTCGGGCTGGCCGGGGCGGCCTCGCAGCTGCTCGGGGACATGGCGCACCGGCTGATCCCGGTCACCGACCGTGAGGCGACCTCGCTGATCAGATCGATCCGCACGGCGCCCCTGCTGTTCGGCTGGCGGGGCTCGGCGCCCGTCGACACGGCCGCGCTGGAGCAGCTGCTGCTGCGGGTGTCCCGGCTGGTCGACGACCACCCGGAGGTGGTGGCGGTCACCCTGGAGCCGGTCGTCGTCGCCCCGGGCGGCCTGAGCGTCCTCGGCGCGTCCGTCCGGCTCGCCCCGCCGCCCGCCCGCGACGACCTCGGCCCGCGCACCCTCCCGGCCTACTGACACCCCGCGCGGGGCACCCGGCAGGGGCCCGTGGACCGCGCGGCTGAGCGGTGCCTCGCAGTCAGTGGGCCCCCTTAGGATGGACGGCATGGCCAAGACCAGTACGACGACCCAGGGGCTGCGCGCGGCGATCGAGCGCAGTGGCTACTACCCGGCCCTCGTGGCCGAGGCGGTGGAGGCCGCCGTGGGTGGTGAGCCCATGCGGTCGTACCTGGTCCACCAGGAGACGACGTTCGACCAGAACGAGGTGCGGCGCCATGTGACCGTGCTGGTCCTCACCGAGAACCGCTTCATCGTCAGCCACACCGACGAGCAGGCCGCCGACAGCACCTCCCCGACGCCGTACGCCACCACCTCCACGGAGTCCGTGAAACTCGGCCGGATCTCGTCGGTCGTGGTCAGCCGGGTGGTCGCCAATCCGGAGTCGTACAAGCCGGGCACCCTCCCGCGTGAGGTCGTGCTGACCATCGGCTGGGGCGCCGTCTCCCGCATCGACCTGGAGCCCGCCGCCTGCGGCGACCCCAACTGCGAGGCGGACCACGGCTACACGGGCAACTCGACGGCCGACGACCTCAGCCTGCGCGTCAGCGAGGCCGGGGACGGCCCGGAGACCGTGCGGCAGGCGCTCGTCTTCGCGCAGGCCATCTCCGAGGCGACCGCGGACATCACCCGCTGATGGCACATCCCACCGCCTGGGAGCAGCACCCCGAGCCCCTGTCCGTCGACTCCGCGCCCCGCCCCGAGTACGGCGGCGGCTCCCTCGCCGACCTGCTCCCCACGCTCGCCGCGGGCATGGGCGTGCCCGGCGTCACCGCGGCCATCGGGGAACTGGAGCCCGCCGACCGGGCCTGCGTCTTCCTGATCGACGGCCTCGGCTGGGAGCAGCTGAAGGCGCACCCCGAGGAGGCGCCGTTCATGGCGTCCCTGCTCGGCAGCTCGCGCGGCGGCACCGGCCGCCCCCTGACCACGGCCTACCCCGCGACCACCGCGACCTCCCTCGCCTCCGTCGGCACCGGCCTGCCGCCCGGCGCGCACGGCCTGCCCGGCTACACCGTCCGCAACCCGGACACCGGTGAGCTGATGAATCAGCTGCGCTGGCAGCCCTGGACCGCGCCGGGCACCTGGCAGCCGTACCCCACCGTCTTCCAGCTCGCCCACGACGCCGGGGTGCATGCCGCCCAGGTCTCCTCGCCCGCCTTCGCGAACACCCCGCTGACCAAGGTCGCGCTCAGTGGCGGAACGTTCCACGGGCGGCTGTCCGGCGAGGACCGCATGGACCTCGCGGCGGAGCAACTGGCCGCTGGCGACCGTGCCCTCGTCTACACGTACTACGCCGAGGTCGACGGCGCGGGCCACCGCTTCGGCGTCGACTCCGACACCTGGCGCGGCCAGCTGATGTACGTCGACCGGCTCGTCCAGCGGCTGGCCGAGCAGCTTCCGCCGCGCAGCGCGCTCTACGTCACCGCCGACCACGGCATGATCGACGTGCCGTTCGACGAGGAGCACCGCATCGACTTCGACACGGACTGGGAGCTGCGCGCCGGGGTCGCCCTGCTCGGCGGCGAGGGCCGGGCGCGGCACGTGTACGCCGTGCCGGGCGCCCAGAACGACGTACTGACGTGCTGGCGCGAGGTGCTCGGCGAGCAGTTCTGGGTGGCCTCGCGGGACGAGGCGATCGCGGCGGGCTGGTTCGGCCCGCGGATCGACCGACGCGTCCACGGGCGGATCGGCGATGTCGTCGCGGCCGCCCGCGACGACGTGCTCATCATCGCCTCGGAGCGGGAGCCCAAGGAGTCGGCCATGGTCGGCAACCACGGCTCGATGACCCCCGCCGAGCAGCTGGTCCCGCTGCTCGAAGTACGCTCCTGACGCCCGCCCCCCGTCCGTCCCCTCGCCGAAAGGTGCTCAACCCGCCATGCCCGAGCTGGTGTTCTTCTCCGGAACCATGGACTGCGGGAAGTCGACGCTGGCTCTCCAGATAGAGCACAACCGTTCCGCGCGCGGGCTGGTGGGCATGATCTTCACCCGTGACGACCGCGCGGGCGAGGGCAAGCTCTCCTCGCGGCTCGGCCTGGTCACCGACGCGGTGGAGGTCGAGGACGGCATGGACCTGTACGGCTATCTCGTCGACCACCTCTCGCAGGGCGGACGCGCGGACTATGTGATCGCCGACGAGGCACAGTTCCTGGCGCCGGAGCAGATCGACCAGCTCGCGCGGGTCGTCGATGACCTCGGTCTCGACGCGTACGCCTTCGGCATCACGACCGACTTCCGCAGCAAGCTCTTCCCCGGCTCGCAGCGGCTGGTGGAGCTGGCCGACCGGGTGGAGGTGCTCCAGGTCGAGGCGCTGTGCTGGTGCGGCGCGCGGGCCACGCACAACGCCCGTACGGTGGGCGGCGAGATGGTCGTGGAGGGCGCCCAGGTCGTGGTCGGCGACGTGAACCAGTCCGAGGCCGTCGGCTACGAGGTGCTGTGCCGTCGCCACCACCGCCGCCGGATGACCGCCGCCACCGCCCGCGCGGCCACACTCTCCCCGGACGTCCTGCCGGTGCCGCACGCCTAGCGGCTGTCCGCCGGACAGGCCTCAACCGCGGCGGTCCGGTCGCAGCAGGGAGAAGCGCGCACCCTCCGGGCACGCCACCGTGGCCACCCGGCCCTGCTCGCTGTCGCGGGCCGGGCTGATGATCTGCCCGCCCAGGTCGACGACCCGGGACAGCGTCTCCTCCAGGTCGTCCACCTCGAAGTACGTCACCCAGTGCGGCCCCCGGTCGCGCGGCAGGGTGTTGCCCACACCGTGGATGGCGGCGACCGGGCGGCCGTCGACGAGGAGGGTGACGTAGTCGAAGTCGGCGGAGACCACCGGCTCCTCCTCGTAGCCGAAGACCGACTCGTAGAACTTGGCGACGCCGACCGTCTCGAAGGTGAGCAGTTCGTTCCAGACCGGGGTGCCGGGCATCCCGGTGACGGCCGTGCCACTGTGCGCCGCCGCCTGCCAGACGCCGAAGACGGCACCGGAGGGATCCGATCCGATCGCCAACCGCCCGGCCTCGTCCGCGTCCAGCGGCCCCACGCCGATCGTGCCGCCGCACAGCCGTACGGTGTCCGCGGTCCGGTCGGCGTCGGCCGTGGCGAGGTAGGGCGTCCAGGCGATGGGCAGATGCCGGTCGGGCGGGAGCTGGCCGATGCCCGCCACCTCACGGCCGTCGAGCAGGGCCCGCACATAGGGGCCGAGTTGCCGGGGCCCCGGCCTGAACTCCCAGCCGAACAGGGCGCCGTAGAACTCCTGGGTCGTGGCCATCCCGTGCACCATCAGACTCACCCAGCAGGGCGTGCCGGGCGCGTACCGGGCGTGCGCTTCGCCGCTGCGGCCGGCCGGCCCCCGTGCCTCGGTCATCGTCTCTCTCTTCTCGGCCCCTCGCGGTGACCGCGTCGCTTCCGCCCTTCGACCCCCGTGCCGATGCTCGCACCACCCGGGGCGCCGCGCGCTGCGGGCGCGCCGCCGGGGGCCCTTCCCCGCTCCGTGCCCGGTCCGCGGGGGTTTCCTGGCCGTTCATGTGATTGCGGGTGTCAGCCTGTTGTACAGCATGTGCCCGATCCCGTACGCGTGGTGATCGGACCTGCCCGGCGGGCAGAGTAGCCGGACATGGGCGACGCGGCCACCCCGTAGGCAAGGATGGTGGCCATGAACGCCATCATCTCCGCATCCGAACTGGCGAGCGACCTCGCGGGCGGGAACCCGCCGGTACTGCTCGATGTCCGCTGGCAGTTGACCCTGGCCAAGGCGGCCGGTGAGCCCGCCTTCGACGGCCGCGCCGAGTACGCGGCCGGGCACCTCCCCGGCGCGGTCTACGTCGACCTGGACCGGGAACTGGCCTCGGCGCCGGGCCCGGCGGGCCGCCATCCACTGCCCGACCTGGCGGAGTTCGGCGCCGCGATGCGCCGGTCGGGCGTGACGGTGGGGCGGCCGGTCGTCGTCTACGACGGCGGCCAGGGCTGGGCGGCGGCCCGCGCCTGGTGGCTGCTGCGCTGGACGGGGCACCCGGATGTGCGGGTCCTCGACGGCGGGCTGGCCGCCTGGCAGGGGGAACTGTCGACGCACGAGCCGACGCCGCCGGAGGGCGACTTCCGGCCGGTCCCCGGGCCCACGGGACTCCTCGACGCGGACGGGGCCGCCGCGCTGGCCCGCTCGGGACTGCTGCTGGACGCCCGGGCGGCGGAGCGCTACCGCGGTGACGTGGAGCCGATCGACCGGATCGGCGGACACATTCCGGGCGCGGTCTCCGCGCCCACCCACGAGAACGTCGGCCCGGACGGCCGCTTCCTGCCCGCGGCACAGCTGCGGGACCACTTCAAGGCGTTGGGCGCCGCGGACGGCACCGCGGTGGGCGTGTACTGCGGCTCGGGCGTCTCCGCCGCCCATGAGGCGCTGGCGCTGGCGGTGGCGGGCATTCCGGCCGAGCTGTACGTCGGTTCGTGGTCGGAGTGGTCCTCCGACCCCTCGCGGCCGGTGGCGGTGGGGCCGGATCCGCAGTAGCCCGGTCCTCGGGGCGCCGCCCTCGGGGAGGGTCCCTTGCAGCGCCCCCCTTGTGCATGTGCAGGGGGAGCGCCCCACTGCTCCTCCGCCGCTACTCCTGCTTCTTGCGGCGGGTGCCGAAGACGATCTCGTCCCAGCTCGGCACCGCCGCGCGGCGGCCCGGGCGGACGCCGTCCGCCTCGGCCTGACGGTCGGTGGAGCCGATGAGCCGGTCACGGTGGCTGCCCACCGAGCGCGGCATCAGGACGTCCGCGTAGGCGGAACCGGCACCGGCCGAGGCCGCGGGCGCCGGGGGCTCCTCCGCCTCGGGCTGCTCCTCGGGCTCCTCGACGGGCTCCGCCGACGGACGCTCCGGGACCACCAGGTCGCCGCGGAAGCTGGGCACCGCCTCCAGCAGGCTGGTCAGCGAGTCCCGTTCACCCGCGCCGCTCTCCTCGGCGGGCTCGGGCACCGGCGGCAGGCTCGGCCGCTCCCGGTCCGCGGGCCGGTCCAGCGTCCGCTCGCGCGGCAGCCGGGCGATACGCGGCACGAACGGAAAGCTGGGCTCCGGGGCGCCGAGGTCGTCGGACTCGCCGATCAGCGCGCGCGCCTCGTCGTCGACGGCCTGGACGAGCCGCCGGGGCGGGTCGTACGTCCAGCTCGCCGAGTGCGGTTCGCCGGCGACCCGGTAGACCAGCAAGACCTCCCAGGTGCCGTCGTCGCGGCGCCAGGAGTCCCACTGGACGGTGTCCTTCTCGGCGCCGCGCAGCAGCAGCCGCTCCTGGACGGCCTCGCCGAGCAGGGGGCCGGAGTTCTCGCCGGGGCGGCGGACCGGGGTCTTGCGGGCCCGCTCGGCCATGAAGGCCCGCTCGGCGAGCACCGGTCCCTCGAAGCGGCGTACGCGGTCGACAGGGATGCCCGCCATCTGGGCGACCTCTTCCGCGGTCGCACCGGCGCGTATACGGGCCTGGATGTCGCGGGGGCGGAGATGGCTCTCCACCTCGATCTCGATCTGGCCGAGGCGGGGACGGTCGCCGCGCACGGCGGCACGGAGCCGTTCATCAATCGGAAGCGTGTACTCCGTTGAGTCCGCAGCCTTCAGCACCAGCCGTGTGCCGTCATTGGAGACGGCCACGACACGCAGTTCGGGCATGGGGACCTCCCGGGTGGTGCCTGCCGACGTCACGTGCGTCGCTGCTTCCGCTAGTCGAGTGTGGCCTGCCCGGGTGCAGCCTGCCACAACCTTGCCGAGTTGCCCGGCGTGTCGGGCACGGGCCCTGGATCGCCGTTATGGCACGGTAACCTATTCGCAACGCTAAGTGACCAACTCCGTCACCCTGTGCAACAAGCTCCCTCCCGGCGGTCCTTGAAGGATCCGGACAGCCTGGCGGGAGACCGGACCCAGGGCTCGCAACAGTACTCCATTTGGGCCACGTGCGTGGATTGGCACGCCGCCCAACTTCTGGCAAGGATCAGTACTTGGCCGGTGTTCACTGGCTTTCTCGATCATGAACGTGGCCTATTTCACGCGTTCCCGGGGCGTTCTCGTTCTTTCTCTGTCGCTCCCTGTCGTTCTCTGTTCTTCTTCGACTTTCCCGTCTCGTCCCGGCGCCGCCGCCGCTACTGCCCCAGAACCCGCCTCAAGTAGGCGTTCTGGAACCGGCGCTGGGGGTCCAGCCGGTCCCGTAGCGCGGTGAACTCCCCGAAACGGGGATAGACCTGCGCGAAGTACTCCGCGTCGCGCGTGTGCACCTTGCCCCAGTGCGGCCGCCCTTCGTACGCGGTGAAGATGCGTTCGGCGGCGGTGAAGTAGGCCTGAAAGGGGGTGCCCTTGAACATATGGACGGCGATGTACGCGCTGTCACGGCCGGAGGCGGTGGACAGGGTGATGTCGTCGGCCGGTGCGGTGCGCACCTCCACGGGGAAGCTGATCCGCAGGCCGGACCGGTCGATCATGGACTTCAGTTCGCGCAGCGCGTCCGTCACCGCCTCGCGCGGCAGGGCGTACTCCATCTCCACGAAACGCACCCGGCGCGGCGAGGTGAAGACCTTGTAGGGGATGTCGGTGTACGTCCGCGCGGACCACGCGTGGCTGGCGACCCGCGCGATGGCGGGGATGGCGGCGGGCACGCCGCGGCCCACCAGATTGGCCACCTGCCACACGCCGTTGGAGAGGAACTCCTCCTCGAACCAGGCGCCGAGACGGCCGACGGGCCGCTCCGGGCCCGCGCTGCGGTTGTTCCGCTTGGTACTGCACCGCTCCGTGTGCGGGAACCAGTAGAACTCGAAGTGCTCATTCTCGGCCCACAGTTGATCGAACTCGGCGAGGACCCGGGCGAACGGCATCGGTTCCTCGCGGGCCGTGAGCAGGAAGACCGGCTCCACGGCGAAGGTGATCGCGGTGACGACGCCCAGCGCGCCGAGACCGATGCGGGCTGCCGCGAAGACCTCCGGGTTCTCCTTCTCCGAGCAGGTGAGCACCGAGCCGTCGGCGGTGACCAGCTCCAGCGCCTTGATCTGCGCGGCGATGGACCCGGAGTCGCGGCCGGTGCCGTGCGTGCCCGTGCTGACGGCACCGGAGACCGTCTGCTCCATGATGTCGCCCATGTTGGCCAGGGACAGACCCTCGCGGGCCAGGGCGGTGTTGAGTCTCTTGAGCGGGGTGCCCGCCTCGACCGTGACCGTCATGGCCGTACGGTCGATGTCGCGAATGCCCGTCAACAGTTGAGGACGTATCAACACACCGTCGGTCGCCGCTATGGACGTGAAGGAGTGCCCGGTGCCGACGGCCTTCACGGTGAGCCCGTCCTCGGCGGCCCGGCGCACGGCGTCCGCCAGCTCCTCCACGGAGGCGGGGACGACCTCCCGCGCGGGCCGCGCGGCGACATTGCCGCCCCAGTTACGCCACGTGCCGCTCTTCCCGCTCGCTGTGCTGCTCAACGGTGCCTCCCCGACCCGGAGCCGGCCTGCGCAGCCGGCGGTAACCGAGGAAACCGACCGCGACCGCGACGGCCCCGGACACCGCCGGAACCCCGTACCCGGCGCGCGCACCGGCGGCGTCGATCACCCAGCCGGCCACCGAGGAGCCGACCGCGACCCCCACCGCCAGCCCGGTGCTCACCCAGGTCATGCCCTCGGTCAGTTGCGCGCGTGGTACGTGCTCTTCGATCAGGGACATCGTCGTGATCATCGTCGGAGCGATGGCCAGACCCGCGAGGAAGAGCGCCACGGCCAGAAACGGCAAGTTCCCGACCAGTAGGAGGGGGATCATACTCACGCCCATCGCACAGACGCCCAGCAGCCACCGGCGTTCCGGCGCTCCCTTGAAGTGCAGCAGCCCGAAGACGGCGCCCGCCACACAGGAGCCCGCCGCGTACACCGCGAGGACGACGCTCGCGGCGCCCTTGTGACCCTGTTCCTCGGCGAAGGCCACCGTGACCACGTCGACGGCGCCGAAGATCGCCCCGGTCGCCACGAAGGTCGTCACCAGCACCTGGAGGCCCCGCGAGCGCAGCGCGCTGCCGCCCCCCGCGCCGCCGTGCCGCTCGCGCGGGTGCGGCTCCGGCTCGGTGGCGCGCTGTGCGGTCAGCCAGAAGACGCCGGTCGCCAGGAAGCAGGCCGCCAGCAGCGGCCCCGCCTCCGGGAACCAGGCCGTCGACAGGCCGATGGAGATGATCGGCCCGAAGATGAAGCAGACCTCGTCGATCACCGACTCGAAGGAGTAGGCGGTGTGCAGCTGGGGAGTGCCCCGGTAGAGCGCCGCCCAGCGGGCCCGGATCATCGCGCCGACGCTCGGCACGCAGCCGATGCCGACGCACGCCACGAACAGCACCCACTCCGGCCAGCCGTAGTGCGCGGCGAACAGCAGCAGCGCCGCCGCGGCCAGCGAGACCAGGGTGGCCGGGCGCAGCACCCGCCGCTGCCCGTACTGGTCCACCAGCCGCGAGACCTGCGGACCCGCCACCGCCGCCGACAGCGCGATGGTGGCCGACAGCGCGCCCGCGAGCCCGTACTGCCCGGTGAGCTGGGAGACCATCGTCACCACGCCGATGCCCATCATCGACAACGGCATCCGCCCCAGGAGACCGGCGGCGGAGAACGCCTTGGAGCCCGGGGCGGTGAACAGGGCGCGATAGGGGCTGGGCACGGAGGTCTCCGGTGGTCCGCGCCGCGGCCGAGGGGTCGGCGGTACGGCGGTGTCAGCGAGGTGTCAGCAAGGCGTCGGTAAGGTGCGACCGCCGCCGATACAGCTTACGAGTTAGGCAACCCTAACGCACCCTTCCGGAGCAGTCGGAACCGCATCGGCCACCCCGCCGGTGACACGGCTGTCGGTGCCGGGTGGCAGGATCGGTGTCATGCCAGACGTGCTCGACGCCACCCCTTACGACGCCCTCCTCCTGCTCTCCTTCGGCGGCCCCGAGGGACCCGACGACGTGGTCCCCTTCCTGGAGAACGTGACGCGGGGGCGCGGCATCCCCAAGGAACGACTCAAGGAAGTCGGACAGCACTACTTCCAGTTCGGCGGGGTCAGCCCCATCAACGACCAGAACCGCGCCCTGCTGGACGCCCTCCGCAAGGACTTCGCCGACCACGGCCTGGACCTGCCGGTCCACTGGGGCAACCGCAACTGGGCGCCCTACCTGACCGACACCCTGCGCGACATGGTCCGCGACGGTCACCGCCGCGTCCTGGTCCTCGCCACCAGCGCTTACGCCTCCTACTCGGGCTGCCGCCAGTACCGCGAGAACCTCGCCGACGCCCTCGCCCAGCTGGAGTCCGAGGGCCTCGACCTGCCGAAGATCGACAAGCTGCGGCACTACTTCAACCACCCCGGCTTCGTCGAGCCGATGACCGAGGGCGTCCTGCGCTCCCTGGCCGACCTCCCCGAAGAGGTCCGGGACGGCGCCCACATCGCCTTCACGACCCACTCCATCCCGGACTCCGCCGCCGACACCTCCGGCCCGGTGGAGGGCCACGGCGACGGCGGAGCCTACGTCCGTCAGCACCTGGACGTCGCCCGCCTCATCGCCGACGCCGTCCGTGAGCGCACCGGCGTCGACCACCCCTGGCAGCTCGTCTACCAGTCCCGCTCCGGCGCCCCGCACATCCCCTGGCTCGAACCCGACATCTGTGACCACCTGGAAGAGCGGCACGCGGCCGGGGTACCCGCGGTCGTCATGGCCCCCATCGGGTTCGTCTCCGACCACATGGAGGTCCTCTACGACCTCGACACCGAGGCCACGGCCAAGGCGGAGGAGCTGGGCCTGCCGGTACGCCGCTCGGCGACCGTCGGCGCCGACCCCAGGTTCGCCGCCGCCATCCGCGACCTCGTGCTGGAGCGCGCCGCCGTCGAACGCGGGCAGCAGGTCACCCCGTGCGCCCTCGGCACCCTCGGCGCCAGCCACGACCTGTGCCCGGTCGGCTGCTGCCCCGCCCGCGCCCCCCGGCCCGCCGCCGCGGGCGCCGACAGCCCCTACGCGTGAGGAGCCCCGTGACCGACGCCCTGCACACGGAACTGCTCAAGCTCGCCCATGAGGCCGCCCGGCGCGCGGGTGAGCTGCTGCGGGACGGCCGCCCGGCCGACCTCGCGGTCGCCGCGACCAAGTCGAGCCCCATCGACGTCGTGACCGAGATGGACATCGCCGCCGAGAAGCTGATCACCGACCTGATCTCCGGCCGGCGCCCCGACGACGGCTTCCTCGGCGAGGAGGGCGCCGCCAGCGAGGGCACCAGCGGGGTCCGCTGGGTGATCGACCCCCTCGACGGCACGGTCAACTACCTCTACGGGCTGCCCACCTGGTCCGTCTCCATCGCCGCCGAGCACCGGGGCGAGACGGTCGTCGGAGTGGTCGCCCTCCCCATGCGCGGCGAGACCTTCCACGCCGTCCTCGGCGGCGGCGCCCGGGCCACCGGCGCCTGGACCGGCGAACGCGAGCTGGCCTGCCGCCCGGCGCCGCCCCTGGACCAGGCCCTGGTCTCCACCGGCTTCAACTACGTCGCCGAGGTCCGCGACCACCAGGCCGAGGTCGCCCGCCGGCTCATCCCCCAGCTGCGCGACATCCGCCGCGGCGGCTCGGCCGCGGCCGACCTGTGCGACCTCGCCGCGGGCCGCCTCGACGGCTACTACGAGCGCGGCCTCCACCCCTGGGACCTGGCGGCCGGTGACCTCATCGCCCGTGAGGCGGGCGCCCTGACCGGCGGCCGCCCCGGACAACCCCCGTCCTGGGACCTGACGGTCGCGGCGACACCGGGGGTCTTCGAGCGGCTCCAGCCCCTTCTGGAGGATCTGGGCGCCTGGCACGACTGACGGGAGGGTCCCGCCACGGGAACCGGAGGCAAGAGCCCACCAACCCGCGCGGTGCCCGTAGGCGACCGAGCAGAATACGCAGCGGGCCCCCGGCGCTGGATTCGCCGGGGGCCCGCCGCGTCAGGGTCCTGAATGCCGGTCACGCGTTGAGAACGCCGACCTCCACGCCATGCTCGGCGGCCAGGCGGCGGAGGTCGTCCAGCTCGCCCTGCTCCACCTCGACGAGGAAGTCGTCGCCTTCGTCACGCGCCCGCGTCAGATCGGACTCGGTCGCCCTTATGCGCTGCAGAAGTCCTGCCGTGAATGCGTCCATGCTGCGCCCCCTCGTCCTGGGTCGTGGGTCGTTGGCACGGGGGTGTGCCGTTCGGAAGGGGCGATCACGTCTCCCGTGGATGCCCAGCGCTGCCCGAGCCGGGCGGCGACGGTGCCGGACACCCACGCCCACTCTGCGAAGCGGCCGCGGTGTACCGCATGGTGTTGCGGTACGAGCAGAGCGTGATCGCGGGGTGTAAAGCGTCCTCCCCCCGCTCCCTCCCGCGGAAACCTCAACCGCACAAGAAAATCTGGCATTCCCGCCCGCCCGAACGGGCCGTCCCACCCGGCCGTCCCGCCCCTGCCGGAGCCCAATCTCCCGGCTTACAGCCGACTTATGGCCGAAAAGGGCAGGATGGAGGCAACACACCCCATGGACCCCTGCCCGCGCGTGCCCTGGTGCTACGCGGGTGGACAGAGGAAGGACTAGCGACGTGCGCGTACTCGTCGTCGAGGACGAGCAACTGCTCGCCGATGCGGTGGCCACCGGACTGCGCCGGGAGGCCATGGCCGTCGACGTCGTGTACGACGGTGCGGCCGCCCTGGAGCGCATCGGCGTCAACGACTACGACGTGGTCGTCCTCGACCGCGACCTCCCCCTGGTGCACGGCGACGACGTCTGCCGCAAGATCGTCGAGCTGGGCATGCCCACGCGCGTGCTGATGCTGACGGCGTCCGGCGACGTCAGCGACCGGGTCGAGGGCCTGGAGATCGGCGCCGACGACTATCTGCCCAAGCCCTTCGCGTTCAGCGAGCTGACCGCACGCGTGCGTGCGCTGGGCCGCCGTACGAGCGTGCCGCTGCCGCCGGTGCTGGAGCGGGCCGGGATCAAGCTGGACCCGAACCGCCGCGAGGTCTTCCGGGACGGCAAGGAGGTCCAGCTCGCGCCGAAGGAGTTCGCCGTGCTGGAGGTCCTGATGCGCAGCGAGGGCGCGGTGGTCTCCGCCGAGCAACTCCTGGAGAAGGCGTGGGACGAGAACACCGACCCCTTCACCAACGTGGTCCGGGTGACCGTGATGACGCTCCGCCGCAAGCTGGGCGAGCCGCCGGTGATCGTCACCGTGCCCGGCTCCGGCTACCGGATCTGATGTCCCGTGGCAGCCACCCCCGCGCCCCCTCAGGCGCCTCCGAAGCCCACCTGGGACCCCAGGCGGCCCGTGCAGCCGCCCTGGCTGCGCCCGACCATCCGGATAAGGCTCACGCTGCTGTACGGCGGCATGTTCCTGATCGCCGGGATCCTGCTGCTGTCGATCATCTACCTGCTCGCGGCGCAGGCGATCAACACGGGCAACGAACCCTCGTTCAAGATCGTCGACGGTCAGGCCATCAAGGTCACCAGTGACGACTGCCCGGCGATCAACAACGCCAGCCCGATCTCGCTGACGGCGTTCAACGAGGCGATCAGCGAGTGCATCGACCACCAGCGCCAGGTCGCCCTGGACAACCTGCTCAGCCGCTCCCTGCTGGCCCTGCTGGGCCTCGCGGTGATCGCCTTCGCCTTCGGGTACGCGATGGCCGGACGGGTGCTGTCGCCGCTCGGCCGCATCACCCGCACCGCACGCGCGGTGGCCGGGTCCGACCTGTCCCGGCGGATCGAGCTGGACGGCCCGGACGACGAGCTGAAGGAGCTGGCCGACACCTTCGACGACATGCTGGAGCGCCTCCAACGGGCCTTCACCGCCCAGCAGCGCTTCGTCGGCAACGCCTCGCACGAACTGCGCACCCCGCTGGCGATCAACCGCACGCTCCTGGAGGTGCACCTCTCCGATCCGAACGCGCCGGTGGAACTCCAGCAACTCGGCAAGACACTGCTCGCCACCAACGAGCGCAGTGAGCAGCTCGTCGAGGGGCTGCTGCTGCTCGCCCGCAGCGACAACCAGATCGTGGAGCGCAAACCGGTGGACCTCGCCGAGGTCGCCGGGCAGGCCATCGACCAGGTGCACGCCGAGGCGGAGGCCAAGGGCGTGCGCATCCACGGCGAACAGAAGCCCGCGGTGGTCCAGGGCAACGGCGTGCTGCTGGAGCGGATCGCGCTGAACCTGGTGCAGAACGCCGTCCGGTACAACATCCCCGAGGGCGGCTGGGTCGAGGTCACCACGGACGTCCAGGGCGGTCAGGCGGTCCTCCTGGTGTCCAACACGGGGCCGGTCGTACCGGCGTACGAGATCGACAACCTCTTCGAGCCGTTCAGGCGGCTGCGGACCGAGCGCACCGGCAGCGACAAGGGCGTGGGGCTCGGCCTGTCCATCGCGCGGTCGGTGGCGCGGGCGCACGGCGGGCACATCTCGGCGCGCCCGCGTGAAGGGGGCGGACTCGAGATGCGGGTCACCCTGCCGGTCTGAGATCCTTGCGCCGCACACCCGGACACACTCGAGGACGTTCGCTTTGCGCGGAATTTTCTGGGCACTCGGTCTGCTACGTGGTGTGTGATCGATCACAGGGGCGATTTTCCAGCCATCTACTCTCCGTGATCATGCAGAGTGGCGGAAAGCCGGGAAAATCCGGGTTTTCCTGTGGCTTGATCACGGGAAGTACACGGTGAGACCCCTTTGAAGTGCAACCTTTGGACCGTGTACGGTCCCGATCGCCATCCAAGCCGATCACTCATGCGGAGTCCGGTTGGGTGTCGATTGAGTAACAGACCTTGATGTGAGGCAAAATCTCCGCCTCGGGTCGGGCACAAGTCCGGCCTCTCACGCGTTACGTGCGCTGGAGACACCGCAGACACCCGGAGGGGGAGAGCGACATGGCAACCGATTACGACACTCCACGCAAGACCGACGACGACGTCGACTCGGACAGCCTCGAAGAGCTGAAGGCCAGGCGGAACGACAAGTCCGCCTCGACCGTCGACGTGGACGAGTTCGAAGCCGCAGAAGGCATGGAGCTGCCGGGCGCCGACCTCTCGAACGAGGAACTGGCCGTCCGTGTCCTGCCCAAGCAGCAGGACGAGTTCACATGCATGAGCTGCTTCCTGGTGCACCACCGCAGCCAGCTGGCCCGCGAGAAGAACGGTCAGCCGATCTGCCGCGACTGCGACTGAGGCGGGGTCGGCCGTGACTGGCTCGACCCCACCTTGGAAGCGCCGTTCCTCACGGGGAGCGGACTCGGGGCCGCCGGACGGCCCTCACGGCGTGCGTGACGACGAGCGGGGCTCATCCGCGGCGGGAACTGAACCCGCGGGATCGGCCTCGCTCGAACCGGCCGGAGACCGGGCCGCGAGCCCGGCGCCGGCAATCCGCCCCGTACCCCCGGCGCGCAGACGCGCGGCGGCGATCCGGGGCAGGGCCAGGGAACTGGCCCAGGAAGGCGTCCGCAGGGGCTCTGACCGCGCGAGGACGGGCCTGGCCCACCTCACCGACCGGATCATCGAGAACGCCCCGCGGATCCCCGTACGGGACCTCGCGACCCTGCGCAGGCAGTTCCCCGGGCTCGGGCCCGAGGAGATCGCCGACAAGCTCGTGGCGGGCGCGGTGAACGCGTCGGCGACGGTCGGCGCCGGAGTGGGCGCGGCGGCGATGCTGCCCGTGCCGCCCGCGATGCCCACCGAACTGGCCGCCGAGGTCACCGGCGTCGCGGCGGTCGAACTGAAGCTGATCGCCGAACTCCACGAGGTCTACGGCGTACGACCGCCGGGCAACCTGAAGGACCGCAGCACCGGCTACCTCAGATCCTGGTCGGGCGAGCGCGGCATCGACGTGATGAAACCGGCCTCGGTCAACACCGCCCTCGGCGGTCAGATGAGGCGGGAACTGCGGCAGCAGATCATGAAGCGGATGGTCCGCAACATGCCCAACCTGATGCCCTTCCTGGTGGGCGCCGCGGTCGGCGCGATGATGAACCGCCGGGACACCAGAAAGCTCGCGGAGCGGATCCGCGGGGACCTGCGCGGGATGCAGGTGCCCTGGGACGCGCTCCCGGCGCTGCCGCCGCTGGAACGCCCCGCCGACCCCCTCAGGATCGAGGGCACCCCGGACGAACCCCGGTCGCCCGAGCTCTGACGGCGGCCCGCCGGGGCCTTACGCCGCGGCCTTCCCGGCCGCCGCGAGCGCCGCCGCCAGCCGCTCCGGCTCCCTGGTCGACAGATACAGGTACGGCGTCGGGTCCGCCGGGTCCGTCACCGGCACCCGCAGGGCGGTGGGGATGTAGGCGCGCAGCAGCAGAAAGGCGCGGGTGTCCGCCTTGTGCGTGCGCCAGGCGCGCGCCTCCTCCGCGTCCAGCACCTCCGCCTCGCCCAGCGCCGAGACCGGGATCTTCGCGTCGCCCGCGATCAGCGAGTCGCCCACCACCCGGATCCGGACCGACCCGTACGAACTGGCCACCGTCGCCGCCACCGCCGTACCGCCCACCAGGCCGCCGAGCAGCGCAAGGGTGCCGAAAGGAAGCAGGATCAGGGCCATCGAGACGCCCACCAGGAGGCTGAGCAGCCACCAGGAGCGGGGGGCGGTGAGGCGTTCTTCGTAGGGGGTGGCGGAGGGCTGCATAACACCTAGCTTGGCACGGTGTCCGGGAATCGCCGACGCGCGGGTAAGGTCTGCGGCTGTGAGTGGTAATTCCGCAGCTCTTCAGCCCCCGGCCGACGCCGTCGCGCCGGTACGGCACCCCGACGCCCCCGCCCCCGGCGAACTGCTCGGCGCGCACTACGGCCAGTGCTTCGGCTGCGGCGGTGAGCAGCCGCACGGGCTGCACCTCCAGGCCCGGGCCGGTCAGGGCGTGTCGATCACCGCCGAGTTCACCGTGCAGGCCGCCCACCAGGGCGCCCCCGGCCTCGCGCACGGCGGGGTGCTGGCCAGCGCCCTCGACGAGACGCTGGGCTCGCTGAACTGGCTGCTGCGCACGATCGCCGTCACCGGACGGCTGGAGACGGACTTCGTACGGCCGGTGCCCGTCGGCACCACCCTGCACCTGGAGGCCGAGGTCACCGCGGTCGCCGGACGGAAGATCTACTCGACCGCCACCGGACGCGTCGGCGGTCCCGACGGTCCCGTCGCCGTGCGGGCCGACGCCCTCTTCATCGAGGTCAAGGTCGACCACTTCATCGACCACGGCCGCAAGGAGGAGATCCAGGCGGCCATGGACGACCCGGACCAGGTCCGGCGGGCCCGCGCCTTCGAGGTGAACCCGTGAGCCACGACCCCGTGGACGTGCTGATCCGGCGCGTCGACCCCGACGTACCGCTGCCGTCGTACGCGCACCCCGGGGACGCGGGAGCCGATCTGCGCACCACCGAGAGCCGCGAACTGGCGCCGGGGGAACGGGCCGTACTGCCCACGGGGGTGTCTGTTGCGCTGCCCGAGGGGTACGCGGCCTTCGTGCACCCGCGGTCGGGTCTCGCCGCCCGCTGTGGTGTGGCCCTGGTGAATGCCCCGGGGACGGTTGATGCCGGGTACCGTGGGGAGATCAAGGTGATCGTGGTGAATCTCGACCCGCGCGAGTCCGTGCGGTTCGAGCGCTTCGACCGGATTGCCCAACTGGTCGTCCAGCAGGTCGAGAGGGTCCGCTTCCAGGAGGTGGCGGAGCTTCCCGGCTCGGCGCGGGCCGAGGGGGGCTTCGGGTCCACCGGCGGCCACGCCGCTGTGACCGGTGAGGCCGGTAAGACGGGTAAGAGCACCGGTAAGAGCAGTACGAACGGTCGGGCCGCCGAGGGCGGCCAGGCGGGTGGGTATCGATACGCTTCGGTCGTATCCGACCGGGAAGGACAGTGACGTGTTCGGACGTCGCAAGAAGAAGGGCTCCGCTGACGGCGCGGCGGACGCGGCGGGCGAGGCCGAGCAGGTCGTCGACGGAGTCGGCACCGAGGCGGGCGAGGGCGAGCGCGAGCGGGTACGGCTGGAGCCGGAGCCGCGGCCCGACGGACCCTGGGACAGCACCGAGGTCCGCAACCCCGGCGAGGGCCGGGTGGACCTGGGCGGTCTGTTCGTGCCGGGTGTCGACGGCATGGAGCTGCGGGTCGAGGTGGCGGGCGACGCCATCGTCGCCGCGACCGTCGTGCTCCGCGACAGTGCCATCCAGCTCCAGGCCTTCGCCGCGCCCAAGCGCGAGGGCATCTGGGGCGAGGTGCGCGAGGAGATCGCGTCCGGCATCACCCAGCAGGGCGGCATCATCGACGAGGTGGAGGGCCCGCTCGGCTGGGAGCTGCGGGCCCAGGTGCCGGTGCAGCTGCCGGACGGCACCGGCGGCTTCCAGGTCGTGCGGTTCGTCGGCGTGGACGGTCCCCGCTGGTTCCTGCGCGGGGTGATCTCGGGCCAGGGCGCGGTGCAGCCGCAGGCGGCCGGGCTGCTGGAGCAGATCTTCCGGGACACGGTCGTGGTGCGCGGCGAGGGCCCGATGGCGCCCCGCGACCCGATCGTCCTGAAGCTGCCGAACGACGCCCAGATGGTTCCCGAGGGCGTCCAGCAGGAGGACCAGGCCTCTTCCCGCTTCTCCGGCGGCATGGGCCAGCTCCAGCGCGGGCCGGAGATCACCGAGGTGCGCTGAGCACCGTACGACCTCACCAGGGGCCGCACCACGTCGGGGTGCGGCCCCTGCTGTCGTCGGGGGCCGCGTCAGAAGGGCGTCAAAGTCGGCTTTCGCCCGTCTCTCCGTCCGTTATGTCCCGAACATTCGTCGTAGGGTCATTGCGCTGCGTACGCAGCGAGGGTGACGACACGGACAATGAGGCCATGGCACGCGGCAAGCTACGGATCTACCTCGGCGCGGCGCCGGGCGTGGGCAAGACGTACGCGATGCTGTCCGAGGCGCACCGCCGGATCGAGCGGGGCACGGACTGCGTCGTGGCGTTCGTCGAGCACCACGGCCGGGCCCGCACCGAGGTGATGCTGAGCGGCCTCGAACAACTGCCGCGCCGGGAGCTGACGTACCGCGACCGCGTCTTCGAGGAGATGGACGTGGACGCGGTGCTCGCCCGGCGCCCCCGGGTGGCGCTGGTGGACGAGCTGGCGCACACCAACGTGCCCGGCTCGCGCAACGCCAAGCGGTGGCAGGACGTGCAGGAACTGCTGGCCGCCGGGATCGACGTGATATCCACCGTCAACATCCAGCATCTGGAGTCCCTCGGGGACGTCGTGGAGTCGATCACGGGGGTGCGGCAGCGCGAGACCGTACCGGACGAGATCGTCCGCCGGGCCGACCAGATCGAACTGGTCGACATGTCCCCGCAGGCGCTGCGGCGCCGCATGGCGCACGGCAACGTCTACCAGCCCGACAAGATCGACGCCGCGCTGTCCAACTACTTCCGGCCCGGCAACCTCACCGCCCTGCGGGAACTGGCGCTGCTGTGGGTGGCCGACCGGGTCGACGAGTACCTCAAGCAGTACCGCAGCGACCACCAGGTGTCGCGGATCTGGGGCTCCCGGGAACGCATCGTCGTCGGACTGACCGGCGGACCCGAGGGGCGCACCCTGATACGCCGGGCCGCCCGGCTCGCCGAGAAGGGCGCCGGTGGCGAGGTGCTCGCCGTGTACATCGCCCGCAGCGACGGCCTGACCTCCGCCTCACCGAAGGAACTGGCCGTCCAGCGCACCCTGGTCGAGGACCTCGGCGGCACCTTCCACCACGTCATCGGCGACGACATACCCGCGGCGCTGCTGGAGTTCGCGCGCGGCGTCAACGCCACCCAGATAGTGCTGGGCTCCTCGCGCCGCAAGAGCTGGCAGTACGTCTTCGGCCCCGGCGTCGGCGCCACCGTGGCCCGCGACTCCGGCCCCGACCTCGACGTGCACATCGTCACCCACGAGGAGGCCGCCAAGGGGCGCGGACTGCCGGTCGCCCGCGGCGCGCGGCTCGGGCGGGCCCGCAGCGTCTGGGGCTGGGTGGTCGGGATGGCGGGCCCGGCGCTCCTCACCGTGCTGCTGAACTCCGTCGACCTGGGCTTCGCCAACAACGTCCTGCTGTTCCTCGCCGTCGTGGTGGCCGCCGCCCTGCTCGGCGGACTGCTCCCGGCGCTGGCCTCGGCGGCCCTCGGCTCACTCCTGCTGAACTACTTCTTCACCCACCCCGAGCACCGGTTCGTCATCGCCGACCCCCGGAACATCGTCGCCATCGTCATCTTCGTCGCGGTCGCGGTGTCGGTGGCCTCGGTGGTGGACCTCGCCGCCCGGCGCACCCACCAGGCGGCCCGGCTGCGCGCCGAGTCGGAGATCCTCTCCTTCCTCGCGGGCAACGTGCTGCGCGGCGAGACCAGTCTGGAGGCGGTACTGGAGCGGGTGCGCGAGACCTTCGGCATGGAGTCGGCGGCGTTGCTGGAACGGGCCGACGACCTCCACCCGTGGACCTGCGTCGGGCGGGCCGGTGACGGGCCGCCGCTGGAACGGCCCGAGGACGCCGACGTGGACATGCCCGTCGGCAACCGGATGGCGCTGGCGCTGACCGGCCGGGTGCTGCCCGCCGAGGACCGGCGGGTGCTCGCCGCGTTCGCCGCGCAGGCCGTCGTCGTCCTGGACCGCAGACGGCTGAAGGCCGAGGCCGACCAGGCCCGCGCGCTCGCCGAGGGCAACCGCATCCGTACGGCGCTGCTGGCCGCCGTCAGCCATGATCTGCGGACCCCGCTGGCCGGGATCAAGGCCGCCGTCTCCAGCCTCAGGTCAGACGACGTGGCCTGGTCGGAGGAGGACCAGGCGGAACTGCTGGAGGGCATCGAGGAGGGCGCCGACCGGCTCGACCACCTGGTCGGCAACCTGCTCGACATGTCCCGCCTCCAGACCGGCACGGTCACGCCGATCATCCGCGACACCGACCTCGACGAGGTGGTGCCCAAGGCGCTGGGCGGCGTACCCGAGGACAGCGTGCGCCTGGACATCCCCGAGACGCTGCCCATGGTCGCCGTGGACGCCGGGCTGCTGGAGCGGTCGGTCGCCAACGTCGTGGAGAACGCCGTCAAGTACAGCCCCGGCACCACGCCCGTCCTGGTCTCCGCCAGCGCACTCGCCGACCGGGTGGAGGTACGGGTCGTGGACCGCGGCCCGGGCGTCCCCGAGGAGGCCAAGGAGCGCATCTTCGAACCCTTCCAGCGCTACGGCGACGTCCCGCGCGGCAACGGCGTAGGCCTTGGCCTCGCGGTCGCCCGGGGTTTCGCCGAGGCCATGGGCGGCACCCTCAACGCCGAGGAGACGCCCGGCGGCGGACTGACCATGGTGCTCACGCTCCGCGCGGCGGGACCGCGCCCCGGGCCGGGCACCCGCACCGAGCCAGAAAGGCAGGCTTCATGGTGACCACATCCGGGGGGACCGCGCGGACACCGACCCGGGTGCTCGTCGTCGACGACGAGCCGGGGATCGTCCGGGCGCTCGTGATCAACCTCAAGGCACGCAAGTACGAGGTGGACGCGGCCCACGACGGAGCCACCGCCCTCCAGCTCGCCGCCGCCCGCCACCCCGACGTCGTCGTCCTCGACCTGGGCCTGCCCGACATGGACGGCGTCGAGGTGATCAGGGGCCTGCGCGGCTGGACCCGGGTGCCCATCCTCGTGCTGTCCGCCAGGCACTCCTCCGACGAGAAGGTCGAGGCGCTCGACGCCGGGGCCGACGACTACGTCACCAAGCCGTTCGGCATGGACGAGCTGCTCGCCCGCCTGCGCGCCGCCGTCCGCCGCGCCGAGCCGACCGGCGGCGGCGAGGAGGGCGTGCTGGTTCAGACCGAGGCGTTCACCGTCGACCTGGCCGCCAAGAAGGTCCACCGCGACGGCAGGGACGTACGGCTCACCCCGACCGAGTGGCACCTGCTGGAGGTGCTGGTGCGGCACACCGGCCGACTGGTCGGGCAGCGGCAGCTGCTCCAGGAGGTGTGGGGGCCGTCGTACGGGACGGAGACGAACTACCTACGGGTCTACATGGCGCAGTTGCGCAGGAAACTGGAGGCCGATCCGTCGCACCCGAAGCACTTCATCACGGAGCCGGGGATGGGGTACCGCTTCGAGAAGTGAGCCCCGCGTGGAGGTGCGTGCGGGTTCGGTTCGAACGGGCGTCCGGAGGGTACGTAGGTGTCGGTACACCCCGGTAGGCTTCAGACATGAGTGCTGTTCCTCGTTCCGACAAGCCGGTGGGCCGGTTCCGGCGCATGCTCGACCGGCTCTCCTCGTCGCAGGAGGACCTGGAGTCCGAGGAGCTGCGAGAGGACGCCGACACCGCAGGCTGTACGCGGATAGGCGACTGCCACGACCGGCAGATCGTCACCGTTACTGGTACCTTGCGCACGGTCACCCTGCGCCCGCGTGCGGGAGTCCCGGCACTGGAGGCCGAGTTGTTCGACGGCTCCGCCGCACTGGATGTGGTGTGGCTCGGCCGACGCTCCATCAACGGGATAGAACCGGGGCGCAAGCTCATCGCATCGGGCCGGATCTCGATGAGCCGGGGCCGCCGGGTGCTGTTCAACCCCAAGTACGAACTGAGACCCCTCGGACGGGAGTAGCCGGTGACGTCGCTGGACAAGCCGACTGAAGCCACCGAAGACGCCACGCACGGCGCGCAGGACGCCCGGGCGGTGACCGAGGCCGCGCTCTTCGAGGCCTTCGGCGGAGTACGGGGCATGGTCGAGACGGTGCTGCCGGGCCTGCTCTTCGTGACCATCTACACGATCAACAAGGACCTGCACCTGTCGGCGATCGCCGCGCTCGCGGTGTCCCTGCTGCTCGTGGTGGTCCGGCTCGCCATGAAGGACACCGTCAAGCACGCCTTCAGCGGTGTCTTCGGCGTGGCCTTCGGCGTCGTCTTCGCGATGATGACCGGGAACGCGAAGGACTTCTACCTGCCCGGCATGCTCTACACGCTGGGCCTGGGTCTGGCGTACATCATCACGACCCTGTGCGGGGTCCCGCTGATCGGTCTGATCCTCGGCCCGGTCTTCAAGGAGAACCTGTCCTGGCGGACCCGCAACCCCGGCCGCAAGAAGGCGTACGCCAAGGCCAGCTATGCGTGGGGGCTGATCCTGCTCGCCAAGTGCGCGATCCTCTTCCCGCTGTACTGGTGGGCCGACACCACCCAGCTGGGGTGGGTGCTGGTCGCGCTGAAGATCCCGCCATTCCTGCTCGCCGTGTGGCTGACGTGGGTGTTCCTGGCGAAGGCGCCCGCGCCGATCGATGTGTTCGCGGAGCTGGAGGCGGAGGAAAAAGCGAGGTCGGCAGCCGAGTAGGGCTCCGGCCCCGGTGCTTCCGCCCCCAGACCCCCGCTTCGGCCCTGAACGGGCCTTGTCCTCAAACGCCGGACGGGCTGGGTCGGTCCGCTCGGCCGTGCCGCCAGGTGCCGGACGGGCTGTGGAGCCGCGTCCGGCGTTGTCGGCTGCTGGCTGTCAGGCCGACTGCCGGCTGTCAGCTCGGGGCGTCCGCTCGGCGGACCGAGAGCAGGTCCTCCAGTTGTTCCTCGCGGGCCTGGGCCGCGACGAAGAGGAGTTCGTCGCCCGCCTCCAGTGAGTCCTCCACGGACGGGGTGAGGACCCGGGTGCCGCGGATGATGGTGACCAGGGAGGTGTCCTGGGGCCACTGCACATCACCGACGCGGGTGCCCGCCAGGGCGGACTCCTCCGGCAGGGTCAGCTCGACCAGGTTGGCGTCGCCGTGGCTGAAGCGCAGCAGCCGGACCAGGTCGCCGACGCTCACCGCCTCCTCGACCAGGGCCGACATCAGACGCGGGGTGGAGACGGCGACGTCGACGCCCCAGGACTCGTTGAAGAGCCATTCGTTCTTGGGGTTGTTGACGCGGGCGACGACGCGCGGGACGCCGTACTCCGTCTTGGCGAGCAGCGAGACGACCAGGTTGACCTTGTCGTCGCCGGTCGCGGCGATCACCACGTTGCAGCGCTGGAGCGCCGCCTCGTCCAGCGAGGTGATCTCACAGGCGTCGGCGAGCAGCCACTCCGCCAGCGGGACGCGCTCCACCGAGATGGCGGTCGGCGCCTTGTCGATCAGGAGGACCTCATGGCCGTTCTCCAGCAGCTCACCGGCGATGGACCGGCCGACCGCACCGGCCCCGGCAATGGCGACACGCATCAGTGACCGCCCTCCTTCGGGCCCTCGGCGAAGGACGCCTCGACCTTCTCGACCTCGTCCGAGCGCATCATCACGTGCACCAGGTCCCCCTCCTGCAACACCGTCTGCGAGGTCGGCAGGACCGCCTCGCCGAGACGGGTGAGGAACGCCACCCGGACGCCCGTCTCCTCCTGCAACTTGCTGATCTTGTGGCCCACCCAGGCGTCCGAGGCGTGCACCTCGGCCAGCTGCACACCACCGGTCGGGTCGCGCCACAGCGGCTCCGAGCCCGAGGGGAGCAGCCTGCGCAGCATCTGGTCGGCCGTCCAGCGGACGGTCGCCACGGTGGGGATGCCGAGGCGCTGGTAGACCTCGGCGCGGCGGGGGTCGTAGATGCGGGCCGCGACATTCTCGACACCGAACATCTCACGGGCCACCCGGGCCGCGATGATGTTGGAGTTGTCGCCGCTGGAGACGGCGGCGAAGGCGCCGGCCTCCTCGATGCCCGCCTCGCGCAGGGTGTCCTGGTCGAAGCCGACGCCGGTGACCCGGCGGCCGCCGAACGCGGAACCCAGTCGTCGGAAGGCGGTGGGGTCCTGGTCGATCACCGCGACCGTGTGCCCCTGCTGCTCCAGGGTCTGGGCGAGAGCGGAACCCACTCTGCCGCAGCCCATGATGACGATGTGCACGACCGTCCTTCCGGTGTCATGAGTTGTCGACCTCGGCCGAGGCCAGGTACAGGAATCTGGCCCAAGACCTGGCAACGGGGTCTGGCCCAGGACCTGGCAACAGGGTCTCAGACCGCCGCCCAAGCTACACACGCGCCGTCCGCCGGGGGCACCCCCGTGCACGGTTCGCGGTGCTCAGCGGCGGCTGATGCTCAGGACGCTGAGGATCGTCAGGATGCCGAGGCCGACGAGTGACGCGGTGGCACCGATCAGCTCTGCGGGGGCGGGCATGGACAACCTCCGAGGGGGGTGCGGGGGAGTGCGGGGGAGTGCGGGGGAGTTCCGGGGCGCGCGGGGAGCGCGGGGGAGTACGGGGGACGGCTGGCGGGAGCGTTTTGTCATATAGGCACGTTTGGTGCCGGATACGTGGAATCCGTAGCCGTGGGCGAACGCGATTTCACTCGTGAGGCAGATGAGGGCGGGGCGGTGGGCGACTGTCTGTTCGAAGGCTTACGATCCTCTGTTGTGTCCAAACTGACCGACGTGCCCAAACGGATCCTCATCGGGCGCGCACTGCGCAGCGACCGGCTGGGTGAAACGCTCCTGCCGAAGCGCATCGCACTCCCCGTGTTCGCTTCCGACCCGCTGTCCTCCGTGGCCTACGCGCCCGGCGAGGTGCTGCTGGTCCTGTCCATCGCGGGCGTGTCGGCGTACCACTTCAGCCCCTGGATCGCGGCCGCGGTCGTGGTGCTGATGTTCACGGTGGTGGCGTCGTACCGGCAGAACGTGCACGCCTACCCGAGCGGTGGCGGCGACTACGAGGTGGCCAACACCAACCTCGGGCCCAAGGCGGGCCTCACGGTCGCCAGCGCCCTGCTCGTGGACTACGTCCTCACCGTCGCCGTCTCCATCTCCTCCGGCGTCGAGAACCTCGGCTCCGCGGTCCCCTTCATCGTCGAGCACAAGGTGTTCTCGGCGCTGGCGGTGATCGTGCTGCTGACGCTGATGAACCTGCGCGGGGTCAAGGAGTCGGGCAAGCTGTTCGCCATCCCGACGTACGTCTTCGTCAGCGGGGTCTTCCTGCTGATCGCCTGGGGCGCCTTCCGGGGGCTGGTCCTCGGCGACACCATGAAGGCACCCACCGCCGACCTGGAGATCAAGCCCGAGCACCAGGGCCTGGCGGGCTTCGCCCTGGTGTTCCTGCTGCTGCGGGCCTTCTCCTCCGGCTGTGCCGCGCTCACCGGCGTGGAGGCGATCTCCAACGGCGTCCCCGCCTTCCGCAAGCCCAAGTCACGCAACGCGGCGAACACGCTCGCGCTGATGGGCCTGTTCGCGGTCACCATGTTCTGCGGGATCATCGGGCTCGCCCTCGCCACCGACGTCCGGATGGCCGAGAACCCCGCCCACGACCTGCTGTCCGGCGGCGTACCGGTGGGCCCGGACTACGTCCAGAACCCGGTGATCACCCAGGTCGCCGAGGCCGTCTTCGGCAAGGACACCTTCTTCTTCGTCCTGCTGGCCGCGGCCACCGCGCTGGTGCTCTTCCTCGCCGCGAACACCGCCTACAACGGCTTCCCGGTGCTCGGCTCGATCCTCGCCCAGGACCGCTACCTGCCGCGCCAGCTGCACACCCGCGGCGACCGGCTCGCCTTCTCCAACGGCATCGTGCTGCTGGCCGGTGCGGCCGGACTGCTGGTGTGGGTGTACGGCGCCGACTCCACCCGCCTCATCCAGCTCTACATCGTCGGCGTCTTCGTCTCCTTCACCCTCAGCCAGACCGGCATGGTCCGGCACTGGAACCGCCACCTGCTCACCGAGCGCGACCCGGCCAAGCGCCGCCACATGCACCGCTCCCGCGCGATCAACGCCTTCGGCGCCTTCTTCACCGGACTGGTCCTGGTCGTCGTACTGGCCACGAAGTTCACGCACGGCGCCTGGGTCGCGCTGCTCGGCATGGTGATCTTCTACGTCACCATGAGCGCGATCCGCCGCCACTACGACCATGTCGCGGGCGAACTCACGGCCCCCGAGGGCCCGAGCGAGGACAGCGCCCGCCCCTCACGGGTCCACTCGGTGGTCCTGATCTCCAAGATCCACCGCCCCACGCTGCGGGCCCTGGCCTACGCCAGGCTGATGCGCTCCGACACCCTGGAGGCGCTCAGCGTCAACGTCGACCCGGCCGAGACCAAGGCCCTGCGCGAGGAGTGGGAACGGCGCGGCATCGACGTACCGCTGAAGGTCCTGGACTCCCCGTACCGGGAGATCACCCGGCCGGTCATCGAGTACGTCCGCGGCATCCGCCGCGACTCCCCGCGCGACATCGTCTCCGTGATCATCCCGGAGTATGTGGTCGGCCACTGGTACGAGCACCTGCTGCACAACCAGAGCGCCCTGCGGCTCAAGGGCCGACTGCTGTTCTCGCCAGGTGTGATGGTGACCTCGGTGCCGTACCAGCTGGCGTCCTCCGAGGTGGCGAAGAAGCGCGCCCGCAGGCGGCAGGAGTGGAACGCGCCCGGCTCGGTGCGGCGCGGGCCCGCCGGGCCGCCCCCGAAGGACGGCGGGCACTGAGGGCACGGCGAGGCCGTAGACTGGTGGGCTGTTGTCCCTCGTACCTAGTCCTTCGTCTGGAGCACCCACGCCATGCAGGCAGAACCGAAGAAAACGCAGGCGGGGTCGCTGGTAGGGGCCGAGTACGAGGTCGAGGTCGGCCCCGTCGCGCACGGCGGGCACTGCATCGCCCGCACGGAGGAGGGCCAGGTCCTCTTCGTCCGGCACGCACTGCCCGGGGAACGGGTGGTGGCCCGGGTCACCGAGGGCGAGGAGGGCGCCCGCTTCCTGCGCGCGGACGCGGTCACCGTGCTGTCGGCGTCCAAGGACCGCATCGAGGCGCCCTGCCCGTACGCCGGTCCCGGCCGCTGCGGCGGCTGCGACTGGCAGCACGCCAAGCCGGGCGCCCAGCGGCGCCTGAAGGGCGAGGTCGTCGCCGAGCAGCTCAAGCGCCTCGCCGGGCTCACCCCCGAGGAGGCCGGGTGGGACGGCACGGTGATGCCCGCGGAGGGCGACAAGCTGCCCGCCGGGCAGGTCCCGCAGTGGCGCACGCGCGTGCAGTACGCCGTCGACGCCTCCGGGCACGCCGGGCTGCGCCGCCACCGCTCGCACGAGGTCGAGCCGATCGACCACTGCATGATCGCTGCGGCGGGTGTCAGCGAGCTGTGCATCGAGAAGCGGGACTGGACCGGCATGGCGTCGGTCGAGGCGATCGCGGCGACGGGCTCCCAGGACCGGCAGGTGATCCTCACTCCCCGGCCGGGGGCGCGGCTGCCGATCGTCGAGCTGGACAAGCCGGTGTCGGTGCTGCGCGTCGGAGAGAAGGACGGGGGCGTGCACCGCGTCCACGGCCGCCCCTTCGTCCGCGAACGCGCCGACGACCGCACCTACCGGGTCGGCAACGGCGGCTTCTGGCAGGTCCACCCGAAGGCCGCCGACACCCTCGTCACGGCGGTCATGCAGGGCCTGCTGCCCCGCAAGGGCGAGACCGCGCTCGACCTCTACTGCGGCGTCGGTCTCTTCGCGGGCGCCCTCGCCGACCGCCTCGGCGAGAAGGGCGCCGTCCTCGGCATCGAGTCCGGCAAGCGAGCGGTCGAGGACGCCCGCCACAACCTCGCGGACTTCCCGCGGGTGCGGATCGAACAGGGCAAGGTGGAGTCGGTCCTGCCGCGCACCGGCATCACCGAGGTCGACCTGATCGTCCTCGACCCGCCGCGGGCGGGGGCGGGGCGCAGGACGGTGGGGCATCTGGCCACGCTGGGGGCGCGGAGGATCGCCTACGTGGCGTGCGATCCGGCGGCGCTGGCGCGGGATCTGGGGTACTTCCGGGACGGGGGGTATCGGGTGCGGGTGTTGCGGGTGTTCGATCTGTTTCCGATGACGCATCATGTGGAGTGCGTTGCCATCCTTGAGCCGGTGGCCAAGGGCTCCTGACCTGCGGTTTTGTGCGTGCGCATTATGTGCGGTGTGGGCGTTACGGGCGATATCTTGACGCTGAAATGACGCTCGTGATGCTCATTTGACGCTCGTTCTGATGGGGTGTCAGGTGGCTTGTTGGAGCAGGTCAGGTCTTGTCGGGATAGCGAATATCGATGCTGAACCGAGGGTCGGCGACGCTGTGCGCAGAGTTGCTGGATCCTGCTGGTCGGATGTCCCGGAAGAGACCAGGGAGCTGCGATTTGCCGCGTTGGGTGACCGTGTGTCGCTGACCCGCACATATGACCTTTCGGTTGTCTTGCACTCGTGCCAGTTGATGGAGCTGGAGGAGGATGCCGCCCCGGGCCTGCGGAACGCCATCCTGGGCGAAGGCTCAACACCCCTTGCAGCCATCAGCAGTTACGCTCCGCGCGACGGGTCAGGTAGGGTCGCGGCGACTGTCATAGGCGACATCGAATTGATGCTGGCCAGGCGGCTGCCAGAGCCCCGCCCGTCCCCCCGGGTGCGTGCCGTGGGCTTCTTCGGGGCGAAGGCTCTGGCCTTGATGGTGCGGCCTCAGCTCTTAGCTGAGGCCGCGGCCCTTAGGATCACTTCCACCGGTCGTAGAAGTACGCGACTACCAGCAGAACCTCGCAGGCCGCGGACACGGTGTCTGGCCTGAAGCGGAGTGGGATGTCCCTCTTGAAGCGACTCCTCCACTTCCCCTTCGCTTTCGGCTGGCGGTCTTTCCCGGATCGACGGGACGGCATGAGAGCCGACCCCCCTTCGGTCGGACGGGGAAGCGCCCCGCGTCGCTGAAGGCAGTTCGTCACGCCCCCAGCTGGCCTGGGCGTGCTGAGCCCTTCCGTTGAGCCTTTCGTGAGGAAGAAGGTGGACACCCCCTCCGACCTGCGTCATTACATCTGAGGGGAATCTGAGCATCACGATCCGACAGCAATCGCACACGCGTCGTGGCAGTTGCCGGAAGGCACGTATCGGCTGGATGACGGAAGCCATGAGCAGCCGGAACCTACTTGACGTCGCCCTCGTCCATCAGCGTGAATGCGTTCACACACGCGCGTGCACGCAGATCATCCGCGAGGTGTGGCGCACCAGTTGGGAGGGGACGGGACGCAACCTGGAGGTGCATGTCGCGTCCCTGCGCGCCAAGTTGCGCATGCCGGCCCTGATCGAGACCGTACGCCGGTGAAGGAGACGCTTCGGCACTCCACCGTCATGCTGACCTCGGAGACGTTCACGAGCCCGCTCCCTGAGCTGGACCGTAAGCCGCCGAGAAGGCAGCCAAGCTGATCCCCCGGTCGCGTCCGGCAGCTGCTGATTCGTCCGCCCAAGCGGCACCGATCTGCAGGCCACATCCGCTCTCGTGCTGGCTCGAAAGGACGCAGCGCCTGAGCCAACCGGAGCTGGCTCAGGCGCTGCGTAGCAGGTCAGAAGGTGTTTACCTCCCCGCCACCGGTAGGCCCTGTGGGACTCGATCCCCCAACCAATGGATTAAAAGTCCTGGCGTGATCTTGTTGGGTGGTTCCGGATGCTTCTTCGGGGTCCGGAACCGCCTAGTCAAGGCGCCTGCGGCGTGATGCGCGGTCTGTTCCGTCTCGGACGATGCCACACCGTCCGCTCACGCATCGCTCACCCAGAGCGCGGGGGTCGTCCTGAACCGATGCGCCGCAAAACAGGGAGAACAGCCCTGCGCTTGTGGCGGTATTCGACCAGTTCGGGATCGGGAGTAAAGGTAGTGTCGCCTGGCTGCGAGGCTGTTCACGGGGAGTGTGGAGTGCGGGAACGCATGGGGATGGTGGCGCTCGTTGTTGCGAGCCTGGTGCTGGCCGCCTTGTTGTCGCTGGCTGCTAACGCGGCTACTGCAGAGCAACGTTGGCCGGGCCCGTTAGACAGTTTGCGTCAACAATCATGGCCCTCGGTCGCCGTGTTGGTGGTGCTGTCTCTTCCCGTCGCTGGCGCAATGACCTGGAAGCAGGGGCGCCCATCTGCTGGTCGCGACGACCCTCCACCCCCACAGCCGACGGAGGTACCAGGTTGGTTCGTGGCTCGCTCAGAGACTCTCGACGCAGTGGCGGCGGTATGTCGTGGTGGTCGCGCCGTAGGAATCACCACGTCGCTGTGGGGCGCTGGCGGATTCGGTAAGACGGCTTTGGCTACCGCAGTCTGCGCACATAAGCGGGTTCGACGGCGCTTTCGCTCCCGCATCTACACCGTCACCATCGGCCGGGATGTTCGTGGCCGAGCAGCCGTGGCGGCCAAGATCGCGGAAGTGACCCTGTTTATCACAGGCGACACCACCGAGTTTGACGATCCCAATCTGGCAGGCGACCACCTGGGCCGCCTACTCGATCAGCGGCCTCGTATCCTCCTGGTCCTCGATGATGTCTGGGAGGACGAGCAGTTAACCCCGCTCCTGCGCGGTGGTCGTCGCTGCGTTCGCTTGGTTACCACCCGGAATCCCAACCTGCTACCGCTCGGCACCCGACCGATCAAGGTCGATGAGATGTCCCGTGACCAAGCCCGTGCGGTGTTGGCCTGGCAACTGCCTCCGCTCCCTGCCGACATCATCGACGCACTCTTGGAGACCACAGGCCGGTGGGCCCTCCTGCTGCACCTGACCAACCGGCTGATCGCCGAACAGACGGCAACTGGCGCCGACCCCGCTGTTGCCGCAACGCAGATCTTGCAGCAGTTACGCGTGTTGGGGCCAGCTGCCGTGGATGAACCGGCCGGAGCCTGGGACCTGGACGACCCCCAGCGTCGCAGCCAAGCCGTCCAGGCATCGATCGAGGCAGCGATCACCCTGCTGCCCCCAGACGGTGCGGCCCGTTTCGCCGAACTCGCCGTCTTCGCTGAGGATGAGGCCATCCCCCTCGGCCTGGTCGCACTTCTGTGGCGTGAGACAGGTGGACTCACCGAAGGGCAGTCACGCGCTCTGTGCCGCGCCATGGAACGCCTGTCGTTGCTGACGCTGAAGCCTGACGAAGGCGGCCGCATCCGCCTGCACGACGTCATCCGTGACTACTTGCGTGGCCGTCTCGGCGAGGCTCCACTCACTGCCCTACATACACGCCTGGTGAGCGCAGTCGCTGCCACGCTGCCCGGAGCCGCGCCGCTAGCGCCGACTGCCCCCCATCCCGGACGCGCTTGGTGGTGCCTTCAAGAGGGCTACCTGCTCGACCACCTCATAGAGCACCTTCTCGCGGCGAACCTCACCGCCCAAGCGGAAGCCGTGGCAGGCGACCTGCGCTGGGTCGAAACTCGACTGACCCAGCGTGGCCCCACCGCACCTTGGAGTGATCTCGCCCGCATCGATACTCCTCGGGCTCGTGCGGCAGCCCTCAGCCTCGCCCAAGCGGCCCACCTGCTCATGCCCACAGATCCCGCGCGGGCGATCACCGGTGTCCTCTACAGTCGCCTCCAGCCCAACCGATACTGGGGAGATCAGGTCACCGCGCGTGAGCGTGATGCCTCCCAGCATCCGCTTCTGACGAATCGATGGATTCCACCCGATCACCCCGCCTCTGTTGTCCCACGCGCCTTTTCCGGCTACGGCAGGGCCTTCTGGCTGCTGACGGTCTTGCCAGATGGGGCGCGGCTTGCCACCGGAAGCTACAACGGGTCGGTGGGAATCTGGGACGCGGCGTCAAGAACTCGTACAGCCACGTTCACCGGTCACACCCGGCAACTGCGGTCGGTATCGGTCACACCCGACGGAGCGCGGCTCGCCACCGTCGGCGATGACCGCACAGCGCGAATCTGGGACTTGACGTCTGGAACCTGCCTTGCAACGCTTGACGGCCACACCAGAACAGTGCACTCAGTTGCGATCACGCCGGATGGGGCGCGGCTTGCCACCGCCAGTAACGACGGGTCGGTGCGGATGTGGGACGTGGTGTCCCAGACTTGCACTGCCGTCCTCACTGACCACACCAATCCAGTCCAGCTGATGGCGATGGCGCCGGATGGCGCCTGGTTAGCGACTTCCAGCAGAGACCGCTCCTTGCGGATCTGGGACTCGGCGTCAGGCTCTCGCCTTGCCAGCCTGACAGGTCACACCAAGCGTCTGACGGCGGCAGTGGTGGCACCCGACGGAGCCTGGCTCGCCACTGCATCCGAAGACTGCTCCGTGCGGATCTGGGATCTGGCGTCCAGGACCTGCCTTGCCACACTCAACGGCCACACCGAGCGTGTAACGGCGGTGGCTGTCACACCCGACGGAGCGTGGCTTGCCACTGTCAGTCGTGACCGCACAGTGCGGATCTGGGACGCCGTCAGGCACCACACGGTGGCTCTGGTGCGCACCGAAGGGCCACTGAGCGCGTGCTCATGGGGGCCGGATAGCCAGAGTCTCGCAGCGGTAGGCCGCTACGGGGTATACCTGTTCAGATTGCTGGTTTGACACGCCGCCTGACTGGGATCGCCCGGAGAGGTGTCGCCGCATACTCGCCACTACCGACCTGCCGTCCATCACCCTGCGGGACCTACGCCACGTCGCTGCGACGCTCACGCACGGAGCAGCAGCGACATCCACACGGTGAAGGAGACGCTCCGGCACTCCACGATCACGCTGACTTCGGACACGTACACGAGCCTGCTAGTGCTGTGACCGCGTACGTTCGCCGGGTTGGCGGCGTCGGTGCTCGGGTCGGCTGGACTCGGTGTGGGAACAATGCGAGCGGTCGCGGAGCCGATCAAACTAGGCTCCCAGCATGTCTGGTCCGACGTTGGTGATCGAATTGGCGGAGCCGCTCTCCCCGGCTGCGCTGCGGGAGTTCCGCGCGTTGATGGTGGGGCTCTCTGCCCACTTCGCCGAGAAGCGGCCCGGGTTCTTCGACGTCAACGTGCCCGCAGAGCGACTGGGCGTCGAGGACAGGCGAGAGAAGGACTGGCGAAAGCCGTTTCCGCTTCCACTTCTCGGCGACACCTCCGCGGACGAGGAGCTCACAGCCCTGGTGGGATTCAACCCGCAGCGCGAGGACTGGCGTCGGCCCTTCCTGGTCTACTTGATGGGGCCGGGCGTCGGCGACGAGAGAACCTTCGAGGCTGAGCACGTGGACGAGCCCGAGGTGGAGGCCATCCTCGGCTTCAGACCGACCCATGCCGTCAATGTCAGCGCCTGCTGCAATCGCGAGATCGACCACGTGACCATGGCCCTGCTGACCGCCGCTGTCATGGATGTCATCGGGGGCGTGGCCAATGTCGAGCTGCTGGACGGACAGGCGTCGGTTGTCGCTGGTCTTCCGGGGGTGCTGGGGATCGCGGGCGACGACTGGACGGCGCTGGGATCGGCGGAGTTCCTGCGGGCCTGGGTTGGGCCCCCCGCCTTCCGGCTGGTCAAGTAGCCCAGACAGATCCGCGGCGGAGGTGGTGCTGTGACCTGGAACGTTCGCCATGTTGCCTGATCATGCGGCGAGAGCGGGTCGGCCGCCCCAGCGGATGCCTTTCTCGCTTCGGATGCGGGCGCGTTCCTTGCGTTCAGCGGCCAGGACGTCGTGGTGGCGGGCGTTGACGTTACGCCAGCGGAGGTAGGCGTGCAGGGCCCGGGTCTGCACGGTGTGGTTGGGGTGGTTCGAGTTAGCGATGGTGAACTGCCGTAGCGGTCCGAAGTGCGCTTCGATCGGGTTCGCCCATGAGGCGTAGGTCGGGGTGAAGCACAGCTCGACCTTGTGTTTCTTCGCCCAGCGGTGGATGTCGGCGCCCTTGTGGGCGGAGAGGTTGTCCAGGATCACGTAGATCGGGGCGCCGGCGGGCCGGGCGGCGCGGATCGATTTCAGCGCGGCCAGCGTGTTCACGGCTCCCTTCTTTCGCCGGTTCACGCCCCACAGCCGGTCGTCGCCCACCGAGTAGCAGCCGTGGAAGTACCGGACTCCGTAGGTGCGGTGGTAGGTGGCCGGCAGCCGGTCGGGACGCCGTTGTTCGGCCCAGCCCGAGCCCGCGGTGGGCCGGATCCCGAGTGGGCCGAACTCGTCGAAGGCGAAGACCCGGTCCGGGAAGCGGCCCAGGAGCTGGGCGATCACCGGCACTCGGTTCCCGCCGGCCGAGGCCAGCAGCATCATCGCCCGCCGGTAGCGCACCGAACTGCTGCTGCTTTTGACCCTCCTGGTCGGTCAGTCTGCGCACACGGACGGGCTCGGCCACCGCGCCTCCAGCGGTCGAATCGGATGTCACCGCACGTCCAACCGTTACGACCGCCAACCCGGCGAACCTATGCGGTCACAGCACTAGACGCGCCCCAACCCGACCAAGGGGGTACACGAAGTGCTTGCGCTTTCCCCGCGCTGCCGTACCGAAGAGCCGGCTGTCGCAGAGTTCCGCCCCCACTCCAGCGTCCTCGACCGACCGTTTCGGCTCTTCCCCACGCCTTCAAGGCGTGAGCTCAGCCCGAGGCCCCGCCTGACAACGGCGCGGTTGCCAGACGCCTGCCCCGCACATCGCCAGCCCTCGTGCCCACGACGCCTCACGCCGTAACCGCTGACGCCTCGATGCCCTGGCAAGGCTGATTGGCCTTCTGCTGAACCGGCCTACAGCCCGGCTGCCGAATCGCCGGGCCACTCATCCCACCCCACCTGCACCGCCAAGGACTCCCCATGCCTGCCCGCTTGCTCTCCATACCCGCTGTCGCCGCCGCTCTGGACGTCGACCGCCGCACCGTCTACCGCTTCATCGCCGCTGACGACTTGCCCATCGTCGATCTCCGTACCGGGCCCGGACGTTCCCGCGTGCGAGTACCCGCTGCCGGTCTGGAGGAGTTCATCAGCAGCAGGACCGTCACCCCGGCCATGGCCCGTCGCTGACCCACACCAGTTTCCGAATCCCTCGGCAGTCGAACAAGGAGTAGATCCACGTACCTCCGGAAACTGGCATCCGGCAAGTGGCAGGCGACCGTACGCAACAGAGCGGGAGACCGGTTCAGCGAGTCGTTCCCCCTCAAAGCACAGGCCCGAGCCTGGGGCGCCGACATGGAGACCCAGTTCGCTCGCGGCGCCCTGCGCGACCCGTGAGCGGGCGAGATCTCTTTCAGCGACTGACACGACCGGTGGTGGACCCCCCGCATCGTCGAGCCCCACACCTTGCGCGGCGACGCTTCCTCCATCAAGAACCATGTCCTGCCCTACTGGGAGGGCTGGGAGATGCGGGCCATCACCCGCATGGACATCCAGAGCTGGATCCGCGCCCTGGCGGAGAAGGGCGCGGGAGCCTCCGCGATCAAGAGGGCGTACAACCTGACGTCCTCCATGATGCGCGCGGCGGTCGACGACGACATCCTCGCGGTGAGCCCTTGCCGCAACATCGACCTGCCGGCCATCGCGGTCAAGCCGCCGCAGTGGTTCACGCTCGATCAGGCGCAGAGCATTCTGGACGAACTCCCCACGCCCTGGCGGACGATGTGCTTGCTCGGCTTCTACACCGGGCTGCGCTGGGGCGAGCTCTCCGGCCTTCACCGCCACCGCATCGACCAGCGCCGCTCGCACCTGTTCGTGGTGGAGGTGAACACCAAGAGCGGCATCAAGGAGTATCCGAAGAGCTCCAAGAGTCGTCGCGAAGTCCCGCTCCCGCCCCACGTCCTGGAGGCCCTCGAACGCCACATCCACCGGCTCGAACGGGACGCCGTGGTGTTCCCCACCATCACCAAGGGTCGTGCCGGCCGCCTCCTCAGCGACAGCAACTGGCGCACACAGACTGGTGGCCGGCCGTCGATGGCGCCCGCTACTTCGACGGCGACGGCGAGCAAAAGCCTGTCCCGCACTACCCGCCGCACTCCATGCGCCACACCTGCGCCTCATGGCTGGTCCAGAAGGGAGTCTCGCTCTACGAGGTCCAGCACATCCTCGGTCACGAGAGCTTCCAGACCACCCAGCGCTACGCCCACCTGCAGCCGGACGCGCACAAGGCGGTACTCGGAGCCTGGGAGCGTCTGGACGCGCCGTTGACCATTGCCGCATGAACGTCCTTTGCCCTGTCCTCCCGGACAGGGCGAAGGTGTTTGTGTGTTTGTGGAGACGTCGGTCAGGGGCGCCGGTCGGTCGGCTCGTCTTTTCTCGGCGCGGCCAAGGGCGACTGCGCACTGGATGCTTGGTCGGTTGCGGTGGCTTGGTGGCCGTGTAGTCGATAGACCATGTCGTCGGGACAACGGTCCAGGCGGGCCCGGCGCCAGGCGACGTCGTAGGACAGGGGTGTTGCGCTGCGCCGTTGAATGAACAGGGCTCGGAGGCTGGTCAGGGGTGCCAGCAGCATCCGCCACAGGGCGAGCTTCATGAGTGCGCCCTTCGGGGTGCTCCGTCAGACCCGGACATGCCCACTGCTGCGATGCCGCTGGGGAGACTGCCGCCGTTGAGAGCCTTAAGGGAGTCGGACAGCACGAGCATGGCCTGCTGTCGCTTCTCGATGTTCGTGAACCCTTGGCCGACCTGCTCCCATTGCTGCAGGAGCGGGAACCACCAGCGGTCGCAGGAGCAGATCAGGCGCGCAAGGCGCTGGAGTTCGGCAACGTGCTCGTCGCCCAGGGCGCCGGGGGCGTGGTGTTCGAGTTGGTCCAGAACGACGAGGTCCGGGTGGTCGTAGAGGTTCTCCTTCAAGAAGCGCAGGCGGCGGACGCGTTGCTCGTCCGCTGCCCGCTGCGCCAGCAGCTCCTGTGCTGCGCTGGGCAGACCGAGAGTCGCCTTGACGTTCAGCAGGCAGTAGTTCGGGGCACGGCGGGGCAGAGTGCCGAGAGCCGCGTTGACGACGTCCTGCGCGGCGGGCACGTCCGAGGCGCGCAAACGTACCGCTGTCTCGGTCGCCGTGGCATGCACGGTGGTGCGTACCGTCTCCTCCACGCTGGGAGGCACCCGCCATAGTGGTCGCCAGGTGATTGTGTATAGGGCCTCGAAGGCGATGCCATCGGTGGCACTGGGCAGCAATCGTGGCTGGGCAGGCCTGCTTGTACGGACGGCGCGGCGCCATGGCCACCTCATACGAGGTTCTCTTCGAGCGGGAAGACCGTGCGCACACGGCTGTCGACGAGGTGGTTGTAGAAGTCGTCGGCCACGCTGACACCCTCAACGGTGGAGATGCCGCGCAGCCCGCTCATGAACCTCAAGCCGGCCTCGAACATGTTGTGGCCCCGCAGCGCCGGCAGAAGCTGGTCGCGCAACTGCATATAGGCGCTGGGATCGTCGGCACAAGCACGGATCCAGTCCGTCAGACGCGAGGTGACCTCGGCGGCGGTCTCCGAAGAGGACAGCAGGTCGTGGATGCCGCGCTGTACGTCGATGTCCGTGGGAGGGGTGTCCACGAGCCACGGCGTGCCGTCGTGGCCGAGGGTCATCAATGCAAGGAAGGCCAGGGCGCCGCTGCGAGCGCAGGAGACCTTGCCCTGCTGCCAGCTCACGACTTCACCGGCCAGTCGCAGGGCGACGGTGGGGTGAAGGACCAGAGAGTCGAAGGCAGCCTGGACTTGGCCGATTACGGTGCCCCCGGTGTTCTTGTGCGCGACCCGGCGCAGGCGCACCATTGCCCGCTTGGCCAGAGAAGTGGCGACGGAGGAGTCCTCCAGGACGCGTCGGCACAGTGTAATCACCGCGGGCGCGTAACTCTCCTTCTCCGCCCATCCGTACAGCGCCTCCCACGCCAGGCGTCCCACGTGTTCGTTATGCACGGCACGTTCCATGACCGCAGCAAGCACCAAGGGATGACTGCTGCCGACCAGGCCGCCCAGTGTCGTGAGGTAGTCCACCGATCCGTGCCGCACGGTGAGCTCGGCCAACGCAGCCACTGCGTTGTCTTCCGGATCGGCGCTTTGAGCCGTCCCGACGAGCCAGGTCAGCAAGGGTTCACGCATGACGTCGTAGTTGTCCCAGACATACTCCAGCACGGCGCGTCCATAAGCAGGCCGATCGAAGACCACGGTGTCCTGCAGGTCGACTTCACCCCCGACATCCTGGATGCGCCGGCGCATTCCCCGTCCGGCCAGCGAACTGAGGGGCGGTGAGAATTTTGGTGCTGCGTCGGGAGCGTCGGGGGCGTCGCCGATGGCTTTCAGCAGAGCGGCCGCACTGCGCGCGACGACGGGCATGGGTGCCGTCTGCTGCACAGCTAGGGCCAGCAGCAGACAGCGGTCCTCCACGGTGAGTGAGGGGTTGTCGTGGGCGTACAGGCTGTTCATCTCGCCGAACCGGCCGTCGAGTTCGCCGCGCCAGTCGGTCAGAGCCGCGATGATGCGTTCTTCCAGCGTGGCCGGGGTTCCGCCATCGGAGTCTGCCCGCACTCGCGACTGCTGGGAACCGACGTGGATATGTTCCTTCCAAGCCGTCACGGCGGAGTACGCGGCCCGTACGGCGGCCACCGCCGTCAGTCCGCGCAAGGAAGCCGTGGCCTTGGGGAAGGAGCGAAGCGATGTGAACAGCTGTCCGTAGCCGTTGGCGTCCAGATGCGCCTCTACGACTTCCTGGGCATCGGGAGCCTCGTGCAGACGAACCACTTGGATGCCGTCGCGATCGCTGAGACGGTGATCCTTCCACAGGTCCTGTGCCACGGTCAGCGCCAGATAGGAACCGCAACCCCGGAGGTGGGCGGCGTGTTCCGACAGCGCGTCGAGGAAGTCGGCCGATACCTGATCTTTCTCCGGGTGCTTGAGGTCAAGCTGGTAGGCGTGCGCGATCTCCAGCGGCAGGCGTCCTTTGCTGGGGGTCTTCCAGTCTGCGTCCAACTTGACCAGGGTGGCGTCGTGAGCAGTGTGCTCGGCCAGAAGCCGCAGTGCGAGGGTTGTCGAGCCGTATGAGCGGGGCGCGACGATGATGATCACGGGCTGGTGGGGGCGGCTGGTGACGGGATTGACGATCTGCTCCCAGATCGTGTTCCAGTGCGCGCTGCGAACGAACGGCTGATCGAGCAGTCGCTCGCGACTTTGCTCGACGCCCTCCAGTAAGTCCTGCTTTCGGGTCTCGAGGATCAGCTGTTTGATGTGGTGGGCGACGACATCGGGGTTCCCATACACGTGTGTCCCCCGGTCCTGCGTTTCATGCACGCGATGCGCGGGCGAGGCGGCATCCGGTGGTAGGGGAGCGAGGGTAGGAGATGGGGCGTCAGGGGTCGCGTCCCGTCGGTCGGGAGCGCCGGATCCGGGGCGCAAGCGATGCAGCCAGCCGCCGGAGCCGTTGGACTGGTTCTCGGTAGCTTCGCTGGTCGGTTGGATGGGGTCGAACGGCACGTCAGACATACGAGTGCTCCAGGGTGAGTGTGGGAAGAGTGGGAGGGCGGAAGGCCAGGCGACTCACCGCTGGCGGCGATCGATTCGCAGGGTGTCGATGCTGTTGGCGATCGTGGCGTCGCTGACCTGACCGTGGAACTGGAACGTGCCGCCGCTGCCGGAAACCGGTGTCACTGACGCGTCGCTCGGCTGCGCGGTGGAGGAGGGAGCAGCGGCCGGTGATGCGGCGTCCGTGACGTAGGGGCGTACGGCCGGCCCGGTCAGGCCCGGCACATGAATCCGGCAAGGCTGCTCGAAGCCGGGCTTGTCGCCGACGCGGGCAACCGCCTCAAGGAAGTGGTGTGGGCCCAGATCCTGCGAGCGGCCCGCGTGCACGGTGCGCTGGTAGACGATCTCGGAGAGCGCGGCAGCAAGGAAGCCGCCACTGTCCTTCGCGGCGGACAGTGCCTGGCGGTTCGCCTGGCTGTCGAGTAGCCGGGTGGTGTCATTGATGGCGTCACCGCGGTGGTCGGGCAGGGACAGCGGGCCGACGTGCACACTGGCCCGCAGCCGCAGGACGGGACTACTGGCCAGCCGCTGCCGCTCGTAGCGCAGCAGAGCCGCATCGAGCCGGCCGAGCAGCGGGTCCACGAGACGTGCCAGTACCGAGGGCGGGAACAGCAGGATCGCCCCGTCGCCACTGTCCTTGTAGCCGCCGGGGAGTTCCTGTGGGTCGGGTAGCTGACATTCGGCGAGCACAGTCGCCACGATGTCGTCCACGTCGCACCGGGCGGCGGCCATCTTCGCCTCGGGGATCTGGCTGTACTTCTCCATGTCGATCGCCACAAGGGCGAGTTCGGCGGGCACATCCAGGGGCTCTGCGTGCAGCGGCGCATCCATTGAGCACCGTCCTTTCAGCACAGGCGGTCAGGGAAGTGCCCATGCTGATCGGGCGGGACGGCCGCCGCTGCCCAGTAGTGGGCACGCCTGAAGTGCGGCCCGTCACGCCTGCGTACGCGCGTGCAACTGAATCGAATGGATGTCGCGAACGAGGAGCCCACCGCTGGAGGTGGTGCGGACCCAGTCCTGCTCACGCCAGGGCTTTAGCGCGTTGACCACCGCGTTGCGGGAAGCGCCAATCATCTGAGACAGCTCCGTCTGGGTCAGACGCACGGCAAGATCCGAAGCCGAAGCGGATGCGGCCTCGACCAGCCGCGACAGAGCCGATGCCAGACGCAGCGGCACAGACGCAGTGGCCAGTTCGAGCCGCACGGCCTCGGATTCCCTGACTCGGGCGATGGCATGGCGCAGGAGCGGGGCCAGCAGATCATGCTCCTCAACGAACGTGAGGAAAGCGGCAGCCGGGATGATGCGGATCTGACAGGACTCGGCGGCGATGACCGTGGCCGTGCGAGGCTGGGAGTCCAACACGGCCAGTTCACCGAGTAACTCACCGGCGCCGCGCACGGCAAGAAGCGTCCTTTCTCCGCAGACCCCGGCCAGGGTGATCAGCGTTGACCCGGACTCCAGCACGATCACGTGAGTTGCTGGATCTCCCTGCCGGAGCAGCACACTCCGAGCCGGCCTGACGCGCTGCGGTGCGAGCGCCTTCAGTCGTGCCCATAACTTGTCGCCGATCACCGTGGCATGCGGCTGATACACGCGTCCCCCTGCTATGCGGCCCAAACACACTTAGGTGATCGTCTCAACTAACCAGAATGTTGCTCAATAGGCACATTCCAGCCATCAGGAGTGCTGCTAGGGCAAAGTCGACGGCCAGGCGGGCCGCTCGCAGCTTCCTGTCCGCCAGCCAGGCCAGCACTTGTAGTCGGCGGCCCTCGACATGCCGTTCAAGCTCCCCGCGAGCAGTCGTACTCACACCGGCCCGGTCGTGTACGAGTGCCTCGCCCATCAATTCGGTATGCAGCCCCGCCCTTGGGACCACGGGCCGCAGCGCGAGCAGCGCAGCCCCTATCGCGGCCATCAGCAACAGACACATCAGGACAAGGGAAAACACCGCGATGGGGGGCATGCCGTGTGCACTCGACAGCACGGCAACCCCTGCAGCCAGCAGGCCACCGGCTATTCCGCACAACGCCGTTGCTTTTGTATCGGCCCTCTGCACCTCGACGAAGGCGCGTTCAGCGTGCCCTTTCAGCCGGTCCATCCCCGTCGGAATACTGCCTGGCTCGCGCATGTCGTCCCACACCCCTCCGCGGCCGTCGCCTGCTTGTCGTGGCAGTTGCCAGCCTGCTCTCAGCTGCCGAGGATTGATGCCAACCGCAGGGCATGAGGAGGGGTAGGTTCCTCACTCCATGGCCTTCCGTGGGGCGTAGTCACGGGGATGTGGGTCGACGTCGGCGGGGCGGCGCCAGCGCCTACAGCTGGCTGAGCCTCGTTGGGCGGAGGCCAGCTCATGCCTCGGCCGTGACGCTCGTTTGACGCTCCGGGCGTTCGTGGGGTCCTTCGGCGGGGCTACAAATGGCGGCTGACCTGCGAATACGTCAGGTCCTCCCCCTTCTGACGTCTTTCCGATGACGCATCATGTGGAGTGCGTGGCGATTCTGGAGCCTGCCGAGTAGGGTCTGTGACCTGCGGTTTTCCCTGCGTTGCTCAGGCGTGGGCGGGGGTGCCCGACCTGTTTCCAGCGTCGCTGACCTGCGACGTCGTGAGATGGCGGACGCGTTGCTTCCAACGGGAGGGTGTGCGGCAACCGTCCTGACGCTTGTCGTGTGCTGCTTGCCCGTGCCTGACATTTCACTGGTTCCCGTAGTCCTCCACGAGGGTGGCGATCAGCTCAAGCAGGGCTTCGGCCCGGTTGCGGTCCTCGCGTTGCTCGCGCAGGGCCTTCTCGGCGGCCTGGAGACGGGTCAGGGCGGCCGGTTCGCCGTCGATCAGGTCGTCGACCACCGGCGTGGTGATCAGGTCCAGGCACTCGGTGAGGAGCCGTCGGGTGGCGGGCGACGGCGGGTTGGTGTCGGGGTGGGCGTACGTGGCGGTCAGGTACCGCGTGGGATCGGTGAGGCTCCAGCCGACGACGGTGCCGTGCTGGAAGAGGAGGGCCACGTCGGGGGCGATGCCGATGCGGGCCTCCAGCGGTTCGTCGAGGACGTCGAGGTCGCGCAGACAGGTCAGCACGGCATCGTCGGGAGCGCGGCACAGCACCGTGCACATCTCATGCCGGAAGTCCTTGGCCTCGTCCATGCGGAGCCCGCCCGGGCGTACTGCGGGCGTGAGGGGAAGGCGGGCCGAGTCCTCGGCTGAGGCGGACTCTGCCGGGATCCGGAATTCGGCCCCCGCCAGCCGTCGGCCGCTCGGGGCGAAGCGGAAGACGTCAGGGAGGTCCCACAGCCTGTCCTGGCTGCCGAGCGTGGCCGTGAGGAACTTCTCCCGTTCCACCCTGTCCGCATAGGGGGAAACGATCAGGAAGGTACCGAGGAGGCGGGGCACGAGGTCGAGCGGTTCGCCCGTCACCGTCGCGGACCAGCCGCCGTCGGACCTCAGTTTCTTCGTCATCGCTGAACCCGCCGTCCTGTGCCTTCTCGACGAGGCCGTCCTCGATCTTGTTGATCCGCCTCTGGGCCCGCTCCTCCTTCGTGTACTTGGGCATGAGGCCCAGAGGTCGTACTCGCTGGACGCATTGTCCACGCAGGCGACGGGGCTCGGCGCGGGAGCGATGCCGAGGGGGTCGGGGGTGGCGTCTGTGGCGCGAGTCCCGAGGCTGTGGGACGAGGGCGGCGAGGGTGTTCTCGTCGCCTCCGGGGTGGTGTCGCTGACGAAGTCCCCGATGCCCACAACTGCTCACCCTCCCCGTGGGCGCGTTTCCGGAGACGGGCCGAAGGTGTCGGCCAGGGCCTGGGTTCATTCGTCGTCGGAGATGCCGAGTGCGTTGTGCGGCAGGTCCGCCCGGCTGCCGCCCTGCCCTTCGGTCATGAGGGTGCGGCCGGTGTCCTTTCACGTCTGCTCGATGTCGCCGCCCGACTGCTCGAACGACTCCCGGCTTCAGCCGACGTTTGAGGTGGTCGGGGTCGCCGCCCGTCACCGAACCGGTCGCGCCGCCCAGGTCCCCGAGTTGGTCGGGCCTGAGGTCCACCCCGTTCTCACCCACGACCGGTCAGGCGCACCTCCGCGGGGCTGTCCGGGTGCGGGCCGGAAACCGAGCAGGCCGCTCACCTCCAGGGAGAGCGGGAGGCGGGTGTCGTAGTCGGCTGGAGGGATACGGAAACCGCGCCGCTGGACGGCGGTCAGAAACTCCAGGGGGAGGTCAATACGGTAGTGCTCGACGTATTTCACAAGGTCCACGCCAGACGAACTCGCCGTCGGTGAGCACGGATGAGCCGACCGGCACGCGGAACGCCCCGTTGATGACGTCGGACGTGAGTTCGGTGACGTCGAGGATGGGGTAACCGGAGGTGAGGTAACCCAGTAGTTCCGTGACCGGATACTTTCCGGTACCCGAGTCGGGGGCAGGAACGGGTCCGCCCCAAGCCGGATCGTATTTCGTGTCCATTTCCTGGTAGAAACCGATCAGCCGCACGTCAGCCTCCGATGATGGGAAGAAAGTTTCACCAGTATCCGCCCTTGTCGATCTGTGGGACCTGGTGCCCACTCGGTCGGTGAGAGCCCTTCCGGTGACGCCCATCTCGTTGACTATTTGCTGGGCGATTCCTGAGGTGTCCGCTCCGGAATGGCACACCATGAGTCGTCGGAGAGGACGGACCGAGCGTGAGAGGCTGCCCGGCCGAGGGGGTCGGGGGTGAGATAGCGAGCTGTCTCGGGGTCGTAGTAACTGGCCGGGGAAGCGCAGCGGGGTGTGAGCGGTGCTGGTGCGGGTCCAGGCGGTGGTGCCCCAGAGGGTGGCCCGTGAGCGCCAGGCGATCTCACCGTGTTCGTCGATCAGTTCTGTCGGAGTACCGACGAGGTCGGTGACGATGGCGAAGAACCGGCGGTCTATGGCCTTCTGCCGCGCATCCGCGGTGAGGATGCGTTCGGTCTGCGCGAGGAGGCCTGAGCGCCGGTGATTCCAGGTCAGGGTGACGGGGCGGGACCAGTCCTCGGCCACCGTCGTCTGCTCACAGAGGGCGGGGTCGTCCCAGGTGAAGCGGACTTCCTCGACCACGCTCTCGCCGTCGGCCGCCAGACGCTGCTTCGCGGCGCGGCGGCCCAGGGGGTCGTAGCGGTGCCTCCACCGGTTTCCGTCGGGGGCGGTGACTGAGGTGAGGCGGTTCTGCGTGTCCCATTCGTGGTGCCAGGTGTCGGGTTTACGGGAGAGGCGCGTTTTCTGGCGGAGGGTGACGCGGCCGAGGGCGTGGTGGGGTGGGGTCGTCGGTGTTGGCGGCCGGGTCGAGGCGCGGCCCAGAGCCGGTGCTGGCTACCGAGCGTGGCCACCAGGAACCGCTCGGGGCCGTGCCGTACCACCGGCTTCATTGGAACATTACGCGGTCACGTACCGACAGAATGGGGGTCAGCTGGATCTCCATTGTTCCCGTGCACTCGCCCATGTTGAAGTCGATCGAGATGTGCTTGGATGATGACCCCGAAGTGAAGGAAAGGCGTGTTGCGCTTTCGCGGAAGCAGTCCAGGACCTCAGTTCCCTGATGGTCGGTCCAGCGGATTCTGACTGACCGTGCCAGCGAGTCGTACGAGAAAATCAGCGATTGCCCGGAGAGATCTCGCAGGTTGAGAACGCGTGCGCCGCTCTCGTCCGAGTCCGGCCATTCGCCGGTGGCCTCGTAGACCTCTTCGTCGTCGGGAGTGAGGAACTCTCGGTACACGTCCACCTTCACTTTCCACTGTACGGCGGCCAGTGGTCCAGGCTGCCGTGGATGCTCACATTCGGGCCGCTGCCACGGAAGATGACCGTGGAGAGTCTATGTCCGCCGTCCGGCAGGATCTGCCATGTGCTCTCCACACCCAGTGCCCCGTGCGGGCCGTAAAGGACAGACTCCGTCACGCCGAACTCGCCGCTTCCGCCGGGCCACTCTTTGGTGAAGGTGCGCTCGAACGGCTGTCGAGCGGCTTGGGTGAGATGATCGGTGACGTACTGCCGCATCTCCGGGGTGTCCGGTATGCCGATCCGGTGCAGCTGCAGTTCGTTCTGAAGTGCTCTCGGCGAGTTGTGGGAATCCGGTTTGATGTCCTTGTTGAAGAGGTAGTCCAGCTTTCGGGGGTCGACCTCCGTGCTTCCTCCCTTCTCCTGGTACGGAGAAAGGCCCATCGGGTCCGCCCAGGTGTGCGGATTATGGACGTAGGCGGCCGGATTGGGTGCGGGAGCAAGACCGAGGGGATCTGGGGTGAGATAGCGGGCCGTGGCGGGGTCGTAGTGCCGGAACACGTTGTAGTGAAGGCCGGTTTCGGGGTCGTGATACTGGCCGGGAAAGCGGAGAGGCGTGTATGTGGTGCTGCTCCGGTTCCAGGCGGTGGTGCCCCAGAGGGTGGACCGGGTGCGCCAGGCGATGTCCCCGTTCTCGGCGACCAGTTCGGTGGGGGTGCCGACGAGGTCCGTGACGATGGCGAAGAAGCGGCGGTCGATCTCCCGCTGACCCGCGTCGCGGGTGAGGACGCGTTCAGTCTGGGCGAGAGGGGTCGAGCCGCGATGGTCCCAGGTGAGTGCGACGGTGTGAGGCAGGCCATCGGAGACGGTCGTCTGTTCGCACAGGACCATCCCATCCCAGGTGAAACAGGTCTCCTCCACGACGGTCGCGCCGTCGTCCGCGAGACGCTGCTTGGCGACGCGCCGACCCAGAGGGTCGTAGCGGTAGTTCCAGAGGGTGCCGTCCGGGGTGATGACAGAGGTGAGGCGGCTTTCGGTGTCCCATGTGTAACGCCAGGTCCGCGGCTTGCGGGACAGGCGGGTCTGCCGCTTGAGGAGCACGCGCCCTAGGCGGTCGTGAGCGAAGCGGCTGTCGCCGGCGCGGGTGATCGCGGTGCCGGTGTACGTGCGAGGGCCGGTCGTTTCGTGACCTGGATGGGATGAGGGCCAGGAGGCTTCCGTCTGATTGCCGACGAGGTCGTAGGCGTAGCGTTCGGTCCACCCGTGGGCGCTGACGGCGATGACACGGCCGACGGTGTCCAGCTCGAATGACCTTGTGCCGGACAACCGATCGGTCACGGAAGTGAGGTGACCGTCGGCACGGTAGGTGTACGTGCGGCTGTTCAGGGACTGCCCGCCGGCCGTGAGGTACTGGGCGGAAAGCCTGCCGACGTCGTCCCTGACGGATGCCAGAGTCATCATGTCGCCGTAGGAGCGTGACACCTCCCGGTCTGCGGCGTCATGGGTGAAGCCGACCTGACGGCCGCTCGTGGCCATGAGGTCCAGTCGACCTACGACGTCATAGGCGTAAGTGGTGACATGCCCGGTCGGCGTCACACGCCGGGTCCGGCGGCCGAGCGCGTCGTACGCGTAGGTGATGGCACGGCCGTCGACGAGTTCGGTCTTGAGCAGGCCGCGCCGGTCGTACTGGCGGATCAGGTCGCCGTCCGGGCCGGAGGCCCTCAGGAGGCGTCCCGCCGCGTCGTAAACGTAGGTGGTGGTCCTGCCTCCGGCGTCCTTCCTGATCATTCGGCCGAGCTGATCGTGCTCCAGGGTGAGGAGGCCGCCGAGGGCGTCAGACCGGGATGTCAGTTGTCCCGCTGCGTCGAGACAGTAGCTGAGGGTTCGCCCGTCGAAGTCGGTTTCCGACACCAGGCGTCCAGCCGGGTCGTACTCGTAACTCCAGACGAGGCCCTGTGGATTGGTGACCTGAGTTAGGCGCAGGTGCTCGTCGTGCTCGAACTCGTAGCGTGCCCCGTCCGGTCCGGTGCGGGCGGCGAGCAGGTCGAAGTGGGTGTACTCGAAGCGGGTCACTCCGCCGACCGGGTCGGTGTGGGTGAGGCAGTTGCCCTCGCCGTCGTAGGTCCAGGACTCAGCGGCGCCGTCGGGGCCCGTGCGGTGGGCGAGTTGCCCGTCGGGGGTCCAGGTGAGGCGGGTGACCGCGCCCAGCGGGTCCATGATGCCGACGGGGCGGCCCAGGGCGTCGCGCTCCGTACGCGTGACGGCGCCCACCGGGTCGGTGACCTCCACGGGCAGTCCCGCCGCGTCGCACACCACGCGTGTCGTGGCCCCGAGGGCGTCGGTGACGGAGGTCGGACGGCCGTGCGCGTCGTACGTGTAGTGGGTGGTGTGACCGGCCGGGTCGGTGACCGTGGTGCGGTTGCCGCGCTCGTCGTAGGTGTAGGTCGTGCGGGCGCCGTCCGGTGCCACGACCTGCGTCGGCAGTCCGAACGGTCCGCGCTCGAGGCGTAGTTCGGTGCCGTCCGGGCGGGCCACGCGGAGCAGGCGGCCGCGGTCGTCGTAGGTGTGGGTGGTGGTGCGGCCGAGTGGGTCGGTGTGGGTGAGGAGGTTGCCGTGGGTGTCGTAGGTGAAGTGGGTGGTGTGGCCTAGGGGATCGGTGGTGGCGATGACGCGGCTGTGGTTGTCGATGAGGTGGTGGGTGGTGTGGCCGCCTGGGGTGGTGAGGGTGGTGGTGCGGTGGCCGGTGTCGGGGTGGGGGTCGGTGTAGGTGAGGGTGATCTGGATGTGGCCCGCTTCGCCGCCTTCGGCGATGACGCGGTCCTGGTCGTCGTAGGCGTAGTCGTAGCGGCTGTTGTTGGAGTCGGTCCAGGACGTGACGCGGTGGCGCTCGTCGTAGGTGAACCGGGTCGTGGCGCCGGAGGGTTTGGTGACCGTGGTGAGGTTGCCGTCCTCGTAGCCGTACGCCATCAGGGGGAGGTCGGTGCCGTCCTCGCCCGCGCCGGTCAGGGCGATGGCGGTGATCAGGCCGTCTGTGGTGGTGAGGCGTAGTTGTGTGCCCGCTGAGTGGGTCAGGGTCAGCGGGAGGCCATCGTCGGTGCGGTCGATGGTGATCGTGTGGCCGTTGCGGTCCGTGACGGTGGTCAGCCAGGCGGTGCCGTCCGCGCCCGGTTCGGTGCCGGGTGGGGGAGTGAAGTGGCGGGTCAGGCCGGTGTCTTCGTCGGTGAGGGTGTAGTCGCCGTCCGGGGTGCGGGACAGGCGGGTGCGGCTGTGGGTGGTGGGTGCGCCGGGAACTGGATGCGGATACGGGAGCAGCAGGCCGTCCGCCGTGACGTGGAGGACGCCGACGGGGTCGATGGTCAGGCGTTCGTCGGCGGTGGTCGTCCACGATGGGCCCATGAAGCGGCCTGCTGTGCAGCCGGATTCCGTGCGGCGGGTGAACGTCAGCGGGAGTATGCCGGGGATCGATACGTCCGTCTGGGGGAGGAACATGCGGCCCGTGGCGAGGTCGACGGGGTCGGTGCCGTCGGTGGTGCGGGTGGTGTCGGGGCGGTTGTGGGTGCCGTCGGGGGCGTCGTCGACGAGGCGGCGGACTCGTGCCGCGTCGGCTGCGTCGGCGGCGATGCGTACGCCCTTGACGGCGGCGCCGCCGCCACCCGTGGCCACCGTCAGCGCCACGTCCGGCAGCAGGCGGCCGAAGCCTTCCGCCGGGTCCTTCATGAAGTCGGTGACCATCTGGCGGCCGGTGCCGACGGGGTCGTTCGCGGCTACGACGAGTCCGGCGGCGAGGCTGTTGAGGCTGGTGGCGTACTCGGCGGGGTGGGTGAGGTTGTAGGGGTCCAGGGGGTTGATGCCGCGGACGAAGTTCAGCAGCCCGGCGGTGCCCTTGATGATGCCGCCGCCGACGTGGTCGCCGATGATCTGCGCTTCCCGCACGCCGTCGCGCAGCTGTTCGGCGTACGACGGTTTCGCGGGCGCCTTGTCCCGGGCCGCGCGCACCGCTGAACGTGCTGTCTCCGCCGCCGTGTTGCGCTGCTTGCGGGCCTCGGCGAGGATCTCCTGCGCTTCCTGCATCAGCGTCTTGCCGGGGTCGGTGAAGGTCGCGGCCGGGCGCGGGGGGAGGGTGGAGGGGTCCCGTTTGTCGGCGGGCTGGGCGTTGTAGCGGTCGACGGCGCTGTTGTAGTCGTCGACCTTCTTGCGGTGGGCGTCGGCGGCGTCCTCGGACGCTTTGACGCCCTCCTTCCACTTGTCGATCGCTGTCTGGGCCTGGCCTTGGGCCCAGGTGACGGTGGACGCGAACGCCTCCAGCGCGGCGGCGGCGTCCTCGCAGGCGTCCGCGCCGGTGAACCACTTGGGTGGCTGGGTACGGACCGCGGTGCGCAGGGCTTCCGCGGTCTCGCCCTTCAGGCGGGAGGAGTCCATGGCTTTCAGGCCCTCGCCCGCGCTGTCGAACGCGGACTGGAAGCCTCGGAGTTTCTCGGCGGTGGCGCGGATCTTCTCCGGGCTGCCGTAGACGAGCTTGGTCTTGTCCTCCGTCTGGCCGAGGTCCATCTCGTCGACCTCGGCGCCCATCCGGTTGGCGACCGAGCGGGACTGCTCGCGCACCCAGTCCGCGCCGGACTCCCAGCCGACGTCGTCGAGGCGGTCGGCGGTCCAGTTGCCGGCGTCCTCGACGCGGTTGCCGACCCATTCGACGCCGTCCTCGACCGCGTCCTCCACGACATCCGGGGTGATGTCGCTGATGAAGTCCCCCACGCCCACCGTCAGTCACCCTCCCGCTGAGACTGCTGAGACTGCTGGGCGCGTTCCTCCGGGGACGGGCCGAAGGTGTCGTCCAGGGCCTGGTTCCACTGCTCGTCGGAGATGCCGAGCGCGTCGTTGAGCAGATCCGCCTGCCTGCCCCCCTGGCCCTCCGTCAGGACCGTGCGGCCGGTGTCCTTCCACGTCTGCTCGATCTCCTCACCCGCCCGGTCCCACGACTCCCCGCTCCAGTCCGGGCTCAGGTAGTCCGGCGTGAAGACGTCTCCCCAGTCCTGCTGGGTGATCTCCTCCTCCGACGCGTGCGGGTTGCCGCCCATCACCGAGTTCACCCCGACCTTCAGGGCGCCCGCCACGTACTGGTCGTGCTCCCACTGCGTGCCCGCCGCCAGGCCCAGCCGGTTCGAGATCGCGCTCGCGTCGCCGACCAGGGCGCGCACGCCCCATTCCCAGCGCTCGCAGAAGTCCTCGAAGTCCACCGACAGACCGTGGTGTCCGGCCTCCATGCCTGTCATCGACAGTTCCGAGAAGCCCTTGCCCATCACCGAGCCGGTCGCCCCGCCCAGGTCCCCGAGCTGGTCGATGACCGCGCCCACGCCCTGCGTGAACTTCGCCACCGCCTCCCGGCCGACCTTGATGTCCACCCCGTCCTCACCCACGGGCGTCCACCGCCACCGCGTCCGGCACGATCCCCGCAACCGGCGGGAAGAACATCGACCCGTCCTCCGTGGCGATGTCCACCGCCAGGCCCGCGGGTTCGCCCAGGGACGGCACGATCTCGTCGACGATGCGGGCGCCCAGCAACGCCGCGTACTCCATTGGCTGGTCCCCGGGGCCGTGCCGGAGGGCGAAGCGGGCCAGTGCCGCCTCGTCGGTGAAGGCGCAGATCCAGCGCACGCCGCCCGAGTGCGCCGACCACAGGCCCCCACCGGCGACCGGCACCAGCAGCACCGCCCGCCTCATCTCACCGACCAGGGCACGCGGGTCGCCGACTCCCGCTCTGCGCTCGGCGATCCGCTCGGCCAGCACCGTCCCCGCCTGCTCCACGGCCACTCCCTCACCCTCGGTCACTGGTAGCACCGTAGATCAGACGCGCGGGAAGACGCCGTCGGTTCTCCGTATCCATGCGAGTGCTCGAAACTTTCGAAGGCTGATCACGCACTTGCGTTAAGTCTCTTGCTCGTCTCGCCCCATCACTCGCAATGGTTTGCGGAAGAGGTCATCTGACCTGCGGAGATATGCTCGCCGAGGGCTCGACCAGGACTGGATATGTTTCCGAAAGCCTGTCGAAAGTGTTGACAGGGGCATGGCTTCTGCGAAGCCTGTTCCATGCAAGGCCGTGGGCGGCAGAAGTCGCCCGACCCCCACCTGCCTTCATCGGGAGGACGCATGCGTCAGGACGGCACGCAGCAGGATCAGATGAAGCACAACCCCGCTCCCTTCAGCGGCCTGAGCCGGCGAGGGTTCCTCGGCGGTGCCGGGACCGTCGCGGTCGCCACCGCGTCCGGGCTGCTGCTGCCCGGCACCGCTCACGCCGCCACCACCATCACCACCAACCAGACCGGCTACGACGGCATGTACTACTCGTTCTGGACCGACGGCGGCGGCCGTGTGTCCATGACGCTCAACGGCGGCGGCAGCTACAGCACCCAGTGGACCAACTGCGGCAACTTCGTCGCGGGCAAGGGCTGGAACACCGGCGGGCGCCGGACGGTGCGCTACAACGGCTACTTCAACCCGTCGGGCAACGGCTACGGCTGCCTCTACGGCTGGACCTCGAACCCGCTGGTCGAGTACTACATCGTCGACAACTGGGGCAGCTACCGGCCCACCGGCGAGTACCGGGGCACCGTCTACAGCGACGGTGGCACGTACGACATCTACAAGACGACGCGGTACAACGCGCCGTCCGTCGAGGGCACCCGGACCTTCGACCAGTACTGGAGCGTCCGGCAGTCGAAGGTGACCAGTGGCTCCGGCACCATCACCTCCGGGAACCACTTCGACGCCTGGGCGCGCGCGGGTATGAACCTGGGCCAGTTCAGGTACTACATGATCATGGCCACCGAGGGTTTCCAGAGCAGCGGCAGCTCCAACATCTCGGTCAGCGGCTGATCCCTGTCCGTCGGACGACCGGCTGCGGGACCCGTCCTCTCGGCGGGTCCCGCAGCCGCTCGCGGAACCAACCAGCGGTTCACGAGGCGGCCTCGCGCAACGCGTCGGAGACCGACTTGACGCCGCCGTGCGCGGTCAGACCGCCGTCGACGGGGATCTCGGTGCCGGTGATGAACGACGACTCGTCCGACAGCAGGAACACGACCAGCGGGGCGACCTCGTCGGCCGTTCCGGTGCGCCCGAGCGGGGTCTCGCGGAGGTTGGCCTCGCGGAAGGCGGGCGCGGCGGAGGCGGTCATGTCCGTCTCGATGTAGCCGGGGTGGACCATGTTGACGCGGATGCCCCGGGGGCCGAGTTCCAGTGCCGCCGTCCTGGACAGGCCCCGCAGCCCCCATTTGCTGGTGGTGTACGCGACGGGGTAGTGGGCGGTGAGGGCCGCCGAGGAGCCGACGTTGACGATCGAGGCGCCGGGCGGCATGAGCGGGGTGAGGTGCTGGATGCCGAGGAGCGGGCCGGTGACGTTGACGGCGTGGACCCGGTCGAAGTCCTCGGTCCGTACGTCGCCCAGGCGGGCGCGCCAGGTGACGCCCGCGTTGTTGACCAGGCCGTGCACCTGCCCGTACGACTCCCTCAGCTCGGCGGCGAGGTCGGCCCACTCCTGTGCGCTGGTCACGTCGAGGCGGCGGCAGGCACCTTCCGGCCGTACGTCGGTGGCGATCACCCGGGCGCCCTCCCGGGTCAGCGCCTCCGCCTCCGCGGCGCCTTGGCCACGGTCCGCACCCGTGACCACGACGACCCTGCCGGGCAGTCTCCCGGGCCGTAGGCCGCTCATGGCCGCTCCCGGCGGCGGCCGACGGGCAGTGGCACCGGTGACGTGCCGGGCACGACCGTGTTGGACACGCTGCCGATCCCCTCCACGGTGAGGGTGACGGTGTCGCCGGGTCTCAGGGGCGGTGGGGTCCGTTCGCCGCGCAGGCCCCAGAGTTCGGCCAGGCAGCCGCCGTTGCCGCAGGTGCCGGAACCCAGGACGTCACCGGGCACGACCCGGGTGCCCCGGGAGGCGTAGGCGACCATCTCCTCGAACGTCCAGCTCATGTTGGACAGTTGGTCCCGGCCGACGACCTCGCCGTTGACCTCGGCGGTGACCGCGAGCCGCAGGAACCCCTCGGTGTCCCGGTACGGCTCCAGTTCGTCGGCGGTGACCAGGTATGGGCCGAGGGTGGTGGCCGTGTCCTTGCCCTTGCACGGGCCGAGACCGACCGTCATCTCGGCGGCCTGCAGGTCGCGCGCGGACCAGTCGTTGAGGACCGTGTAGCCGACGATGTGGTCGCGGGCCTGCCCGGGGCTGAGGTCGCGGCCCTCGCGGCCGATGACGGCGGCCACCTCGAGTTCGTAGTCCAGCACGTTCGAGCCTGGTGGGACGGGGACGTCGTCGTACGGGCCGTACATGGCGTGCGGGTTGCTGAAGTAGAAGGTCGGCGCGGCGTACCACTGCTCGGGCACGCCGACGGCGCCGCTCACCGAGCGCCGTACGCCCTTGACGTGCTCCTCGAAGGTGACGAAGTCCCGGACGGACACGGGCTGGAGCGGCGGCAGCAGCCGGACCTGTGTCAGGTGCGGGCCGGGCGGTACGTCGAGCGCCGCCGCGCCCGCGGTGAGCAGGCCGGGCAGACCGCCGCACTCCGCCAGCAGGGCGGTGAGCGAGGTGACGCCGGGCAGCGGCAGCAGGGTGCCGTCGGCCTCCACGACGGCCACGCGGCGGCGGTGATGGTGTTCGTAGGCGGCGAAACGCATGGTGCGGCTCCGGGCAGGCTGGGCGGGATCAGACCGGTGGGGCGACGAAGACGCCGGGGTCGGGGTCGTTGAAGGACTCCTTGGCGACGAGTTCGTTCATGGGGTTGGCCGTGCCCCACTGGTCGGTGACCTCGGGCTGTGAGAAGTCGTAGACGTGCGGGTGCCAGGTGTCCTCGTCGAGGAGTTCCAGCTCGGTGGTGTACTCGACGGTGTTGCCGTGCGGGTCGAGGAAGTAGGTGAAGGTGTTGTCGCCCGCCAGGTGGCGGCCCGGGCCCCAGATCTTCCGGAACCCGGCCCGCATGACCCGGCCCGAGCCGCGCATGTACTCGTCGATGCCGCGCATCTCGAAGGAGACGTGGTGCAGGGAGGTGTGCGGGCCCTTGGCCAGGGCCATCGAGTGGTGCTGGGTGGAGATCCGCATGAAGTGCATGACCTCGCCCATGTGCGGCGAGCTGAGCGTGTCGGAGAGCGCGAAGCCCAGGTGCTCCTCGTACCACCGCCGGGTGCGGTCCAGGTCGGGGGAGTTGAGGACCACGTGCGACAGCTTGACCGGGATCGACTCCTTCTCCTCGATCTTGCGGTGCCGCCTGACCTCGACGTCCGCGGAGACCTCGAGGGTGCGGCCGTCGACGTCGAAGAAGCGGAAGCCGTAGCCGCCGCCGGGTGTGTCGACCTTCCCCGGCTGGGAGATCAGCCGCACGCCGCCCGCGAGGAGCCGTTCGGCGAGGGTGTCGACGTCGGCCGCGCTCGCGGCGCCGTAGGAGACCAGGTCGAGGCGCTTCTCCTCGGCCCTGCGCAGCCGTACGACGTACTGCTCGGGGGAGCCCTCGGCGGCGAGGAAGGAGATGCCGGTGTCCTCGGCGACCTTGGTGAGGCCCCAGACGCCGGAGTAGAAGTCGAGCTGCTTGTCGTAGTCGGGCACGGCGAGGTCGACGTGCCGCAGATGGGTGAGCAGGCGCATGGGGTCACTCCTTGCAGAGGAGGGCGGAGGCGTTGCCGCCGCGTACGGCGTGGAAGTCGGCGGAGGACAGCCCGGCCGCGCGGAGCGAGCCGACGGGGTCCTCGGTGCCCATGTCGAAGGGGAAGTCGGAGCCGAGCAGTACCCGGTCGGCCCCGGCGACGCGGACCAGTTCCCGCAGCACGTGCGGGTCGTGGACGAGGGAGTCGAAGTACAGGCGCCCGAGGTAGCTGCTGGGCAGGTGGGCGCAGCCGGCCCCGGCGTCGGAGCGGGTGGACCAGGCGTGGTCGGAGCGGCCGAGGTGGGTGGGCAGATAGCCGCCGCCGTGCGCGGCGACCAGCTTCAGGCGCGGGTGGCGGTCCAGGACACCGGAGAAGATCAGGTGGGAGAGGGCGACGGCGTTCTCCACCGGCTGGCCGACGGTGTTGGAGAGGTACCAGCGGTCGAGTCGTTCGTCGAGCGTGCAGCCGAAGGGGTGGAGGAAGACGATCGCCCCCGTCTTTTCGGCCCGGGCCCAGAAGGGTTCGTAGGCCGGGTCGGACAGTTCCCGTCCGGGTGCGTGGCTGGAGATCTCCACGCCCAGGAGGCCCTGCTCCAGGGCGTGGTCGAGGGCGCGGACCGTGTGTCCGGGGTGCTGGAGCGGCACCAGGCCGAGTCCGCGCAGCCGGTCCGCGGCGGCCGAACAGTGTGCCGCCGTCGCCTCGTTGGCGAGCCGGTACAGCTTCTCGGCGGTCTCCTCGTCCGTCCAGTGGTGGTAGTGCGAAGGGGAGGGACTGACGAGTTGTACGTCGACGCCCTGGGCGTCCATCGCGGCCAGCCGCACGGCGGGGTCGGTCAGTTCGGGGACGCGGTCGCGCACCATGGGCCCGTTGACGGCGAGTGCCGCCGGGCCGTTGCGCCGGGCGTCCAGCGCCTTCGCCGCCGTCAGCCCCGGCAGGCCGGCGACCAGTGCCTCGACCTCGGGCAGCAGGACATGGGCGTGCACGTCCACGGTGGGGGGTGTCGTCACGGCAGCTCCCGCAGCATGGTCATGATGCGGCCCATCAGGCCCGGCAGGTCGGCGTCACGGACGCCGTCGAGCTGCCACTGGCCGATCTGCACGGACGCCTCCACGACGGGGCGGACGCGGGCCACACGCCGCTCGTAGTACCCCTGGAGGAGGGCGTCGTCCCAGGTCTCCGTGGCGGTCAGCAGCTGGGTGAGCACCCAGGCGTCCTCCAGGGAGAGCGCGGCGCCCTGCGCGAGGGTGGGCGGGCAGCAGTGTGCGGCGTCGCCGACCAGAACCACCCGGCCGCGGTGCCAGGAGCCCTCCACCAGCAGCCGGTCGAACCAGGTGTAGTTGACCTGCGCCGGGTCGGTGATGTGCGCGGTGATCTCCGGCCAGTGTCCCCCGTAGGCGGAGGCCAGGCGGCGCATCTCGTCGGCGTACGTCTGCGGCGGGATGGCGTCGCGGTCGCGGTTGGCCTCGACGACGTACGCGTAGAGGGTGGTGTCGCTGGTGGGGCAGTACCCGGCGATGTAGGCGGGGCCGCCGTAGGCGAGGTCGGTGCGCACCACCCCGGCCGGGCGCGGGGCGGCGACGCGCCAGATGGCCATGCCGGTCGGCTCCGGCCTGTCGGTGACGCCGATCGCGGCGCGGGTCGCGGAGCCGAGGCCGTCGGCGGCGATCACCAGGTCGTAGCGGCCCTCGCCGCCGTCGGAGAACCGTACCGACACCCCGTCCGCGTCCTGGCCGAGGATCTCGGCGGTCGTGCCGAGCCGCACGGTGGCGCCGCTGCCTCGTACGGCGTCGATCAGGATGCGCTGGAGCTGCGGCCGGCGCATGCCGACCGTGGCGGGCAGGTCCTCGCCGCCCGTGCGCAGGTCCCGGGCGACGTGCAGGACCGTGCCGTCGGGGGCGGTGATGCCGACCGAGCCGAAGCCGAAGCCGGACGCCTTCACCCGCTCCCAGACGCCGAGTTCGCGCAGGACGCGCAGGGCGTTGCCCTGGAGGGTGATGCCGGAGCCGGCGGTGGCGTTCCAGTCGTCCTTCGCCTCGACCAGGTCCACCGCGATCCCGGCGCGGCGCAGGAGGACCGTCGCGGCGTTGCCTGCGGCGCCACCGCCGATCACCAGGACCGTGCGGGCTGTGCTCATGAGGGAACTCCCTTGTTCCGTGCGTTACTTGACGGCGACCGGGTTGACGGGGGAGCCGACCGCGCCGGTGATGGGCAGGGGGGCGGCGGTGAGCCAGAAGTCGTACCCGCCGTCGGCCGCGCAGTCCTCGGCCAGCGCGTCCGGGTCCCACATCTCGCCGATCAGCAGCCCGATGTTCGGGATGGCGACCTGGTGCAGCGGCTGGAAGGCGTGCTCGAACTCGTTCGGGCGGACCTCGAAACCCCAGGTGTCGGTGGCGATCGCGGCGATCTCCGTCCGGTGCAGCCACCCGGCCGTGGTGAACGACAGCCCGGGCGCGGGTCCTCCGGCGTACTCGCCCCAGCCCTCGCGGCGGGCCCGGGCGAGCTGCCCGGTCCGTACGACGACGATGTCGCCGCGGCCGACGGCCACCCCGTGCGCCTCGGCCGTCGCCGTCAGGTGCTCCTCGGTGATCGCGAACCCGTCGGGCAGCTCACCGTCGGTGCCGATCACCCGGCCCACGTCCAGCAGCACGCCGCGCCCGGCGACGTACGGCGCCATGTGCTCGATGCCGGTGACGAGGTCGCCGTCGGACGTGACGACCTTCTCGGCGGCCCGCCCGTTCCACGCCCTGCCGTGGTCGAAGATGTGGCCGAGTCCGTCCCACTGAGTCGAGCACTGGAGCGGCATCGCGATCACGTCGTCGGCGCCGCCGATGCCGTGCGGGAAGCCCTGGGTGCCGAGGGCGGCGTCGGTGCCGGTGTCGAGCATGGTGTGCACCGGGTTGGTGCGCCGCCGCCAGCCCTTCTGCGGCCCGTTCATGTCGAAGGACTGCGCGAGCGAGAAGCTGACCCCCCGCCGCACCAGCGAGGCCCCCGCACGCCGCTTGCCCTCGTCCAGGAAGTTGAGGGTGCCGAGCCGGTCGTGCTCCCCCCAGCGTCCCCAGTTGGAGTACGCCTTCGCGGCCCCGGCGATCGCGCCCTCGGGGTCGTGGCGGTTCACACCGGGCCCTCCGCGACACAGCGGGTGCGCTGCGTCCCGAGTCCGGTGACCGTGCCCTCCATGACGTCGCCGTCCCGCAGCAGCCGTCCCCAGTGCATGCCGTTGCCGGACGGGGAGCCGGTGAGCACCAGGTCACCGGGGAGCAGGCGCGCGGTCTGTGAGGCGTAGGACACCATGCGCGCGACCTTGAAGATCATGTCCTTGGTCGACTCGTCCTGCATGGTCTCGCCGTTCAGCTTCAGGGTGACGCGCAGGTCGTCCGGGTCCGCGACCGACTCGGCCGGGACGATCCACGGGCCGAGCGGGGTGAACCCGGGCGCGTTCTTGCTGCGCAGCCAGTCGGTGCCGATCCGTGGCATGTCCCGGCGGAAGACCGTCGCCCGGTCGGTGAGGTCGTTGGCGATGGTGTACCCGGCGACGTACCGGGGCGCGTCCGCCACGGACACCTGGTGGGCCGGCCTGCCGATGACGACCGCCAGCTCCAGTTCCCAGTCGGGCTGCTCGGCCCAGGCGGGCAGGACGACGTCGTCGTACGGACCCGTGATCGCGCTGGGCAGGCCGATGAAGACGTACGGCAGGTCCTCCGCCGTACGCCGGTCCATGATCTCGGCGGCCTCGGCGCGCCGCTCGTCGTCCGGCCGCTCGTCGCCGGGGGCGCGGTGGGCGAGGTGCAGGTCGATGACGTGCTGCCGGTAGTTGGCGCCCGACTGGAACACCTGGCGCGGCTGCACCGGGGCGTGGACGCGGAGGTCCGCCAGCGGGGTGCGGTGCAGGCCGCTGTCCCCGGCCAGCGCGTGCAGCCGGGGCAGCAGGGTCTCCCAGCGGTCCAGTACGGCCAGCGTGGTCAGCCGCTCCTCGCCGAGGGCGGACCGCAGGTCGAGCGCCCGGCCGTCGGGGGTGACGAGCGCGGGGAACGCGGGGCCGTCCGGGGCGGAGACGGTGGCGAGCGCGAACGGTCCTGCGAAGAGCGCGGACGCGGGTTCAGGTTTCACGGACATGTCCTCCTGATTGCGGTGCGACTAATCTGGACCCGCCCACCGGGATCAAGGAAATCGATTCTGTGGATGACGCTCATCCATGCGGTGAATTCATGCTGGTCGCCGCAGCGAAGCCAGGGAAGCAGCCGTGAATCTCAGTCGTCTCGACCTCAATCTCGTCATCGCGCTGCGCGCCCTGCTGGAGGAGCGCAACGTCACCCGCGCCGGGCAGCGCGTCGGGCTCAGCCAGCCGGCGATGAGTGCGGCGCTGTCCCGGCTGCGTCGCCACTTCGACGACGACCTGCTCGCCCGGGTCGGCGGCCACTACGAACTCACCGCCCTCGGCCAGGTGCTCCTCGACCGTGTGGCCACCGCGTACGACCTGCTGGAACGCCTCTTCGCCAGCCAGGCGGACTTCGACCCGGCGAAGGAGAGCCGTGAGTTCAAGCTGGTGGCCTCCGACTACGCGGTCGCCGTCTTCGGCGCCGAACTCGCCGGGGCCGTCCATCGGGAGGCGCCCGGCATCCGGCTGCGTTTCGCGCAGACGCCGACCACCGTGGTGGACGCCACGGACACCCTGCTGAGCACCACCGACGGGCTGCTCATGCCGCACGGGGTCATCAGCGGGTTCCCCGCCACCGACCTCTACGACGACCGCTGGGTCTTCCTGGTCGCCGAGGACCACCCGGACGTCGGCGACCGGTTGACGCGGGAGGACCTGGCCCGCCTGCCCTGGGTCACCTACCAGCGCACCTATGACGCTCCGGCCGTCCGGCAGCTCGGCATGCTGGGGATCGAGCCCCGCGTCGAGGTCTCCCTCGACAGCTTCCAGGTCATGCCGCTGCTGGTCGCCGGTACGAGGCGTATCGCCCTGGTCCAGGCCCGCCTCGCCCGGCTGTGCGCGCCGTCGGCCGCCGTACGCGTGGTCGAGCCGCCCCATGACGCGGTGCCGCTGCGGGAGGCCTTGTGGTGGCACCCGGTGCACACCCATGACGCGGCGCACATCTGGCTGCGGGAGACGGCGGCCCGGATCGGCGGCCGTCTGGCCGGGGTCTGGTAGCGGTCCCGGTCCCGTCGTGCTGCCCGCCGGTCCGCCGCAACCGGACGAGCCCTGTGGAGCCGGGGTGGTCCTGGCTCCACAGGGCTGGTGGGCGGGTCACTGGAACTGGGAGAAGAACCTCCAGATCTCTGACTTGGTCCAGGTGGCGGTGCCGCTTTCGGCGGGGGAGCCGTCGACCGGAGCCGGGATGTGGTCCCCGTCGAACGCCGCCCACTGGACCGGGTAACCGGACCGGCAGCCCGCGTAGGCGGTGGTGATGTGGGTGCGGCTGCCCGGTGCGGGCTCGCGCGGGTTCTGCGCTGTGCAGCCGTTGTTGGCGACGAACCTGTCGCGCAGGGACCGTCCCTGCGCGATGTTGAGGACGGAGTCGCTGATGCCGTGGATCCCGAAGTAGGCGATGGGCTGGGTGCCGCCGGTGCAGCCGCTGATCTGGGCGCCGGAGATGACCGCGACGGCCCGGAAGACGGTGGCCCGGCTGCACGCGAGCGCGTAGCTCATGCCGCCGCCCCAGCTGAAGCCCGTGGCGAAACGCTGTGCCGGGTTGACACAGAGGTCGCCCTCGATCAGCCGGATCATGTCGTCGACGAAGGTGATGTCCTCGCCGCCGGAGTTCGCCCAGCCGTTGTTCAGGCCCTGGGGGGCGACCAGGATCGCTCCGTTGTTCGACTGTTCCTGCTGGCCGTAGTAGGACCAGGCGCTCCCGCTCGTGCCGCCCGTGGCGACGTCTCCGGCTGTTCCGCCCCGCCAGTGGAAGGCGAAGATCAGCCGGTAGCGGTGGCTGTTGTCGTAGTTCGCCGGCACCCTGAGGATGAAGCTGCGGCTCTTGCCGCCGCTCTGGATGGTGTGCGTGCCGCTCGTCAGGGTCGGGGTGCTGCCGCACCCGCCGCCTCCGCCGGACGACAGCCTGACCAGCTGCCACTGCTGGTTGGCGCCGCTCCAGTCGGCGTACTGGACCACGCTGCCGCCGTCGGCGGTCGAGGCGCCCTGCACCTCCACCGCCTTGCCGCTGTTGCGGTTGACCAGCCGGACGTGGCCCGCGTCGGAGTCGGCCAGGCGGAACTGCTGATTGGCACCGCCGTGGTCGGCCCACTGCTGGATCGCGGCACCGTCCGCGGTGGAGGCGCCGGACACGTCGAGCACCTTGCCCGAGTGCCGGGCCTTGAGGCGGTAGTAGCCGCCGCCGGAGTCCACGAACTGCCACTGCTGGTTGGTGCTGTCGGCGCGGGTCCACTGGTGGACCCGCGCGCCGTCGGCGGTGGAGGCGCCGGAGACGTCCAGTGCCTTGCCGCTGTTGCGGTTGACCAGGACGTACCAGGCGTCGGTGTCCACCGTCGCCGCCTGGGCGGGCGCCGGACTCACCGCGGTGAGCATGCCGATCGCGAGGGTGGCTGCCACCACGGCGGCGATCCGGGACCACCAATGACGTCTTCCTGTCATCGATTCACCCTTTCGCTCGGGAGGTCCCGTCAGGTGCGGGTCCAGCGCTGGTTGCTGCCGTTCGAGCAGGAGTAGAGCTGGATCTGGGTGCCGTTGGCGGTACCGGCCCCGACGGCGTCGAGGCAGAGACCGGACTGGACGCCGACGATCGAACCGTCGGAGTTCAGGCGCCACTTCTGGTTGTCGCCGCCCCAGCAGCTGTAGATCTGGACCCTGGCTCCGTTGCCGGTGCCGGAGGCGTCCAGGCACTTGTTGCCGTAGACCCTCAGCTCACCCGCCGCGGTGGACGTCCACTGCTGGTTGGTGCCGCTGTGGCAGTCCCACAGCTGGAGCTGGGTGCCGTCGGAGGTGCTGGCGTTGGGCACGTCCAGGCAGCGGCCGGAGCCGACGCCCTTGATCTGTCCGGAGCCCGGAGGGGGATCCGTGGGCGTGGTGGAGCCGCCGTTGAGCGCGTTGAGGACGGAGGTGTAGGCGGCCTTCTTGCTGCCGTCGTTGTTGAACAGCAGCGGCGTCTGCTCCGCTCGCCAGGAGTCGCTGTCGCGCACACCCCAGACGGTGATGCCGAGGCAGCGCGAAACGGCCAGGCAGTCGTTGACCACGTTGGCGTAGGTCGTGGGCGAGGCGCCCTGGATGTCGAGTTCGGTGATGGCCACGTCGACGCCGAGGGCGGCGAAGTTCTGGAGGGTGGTGCGGAAGTTGCTGTTGTAGGGGCTGCCGTTGTTGAAGTGCGACTGGAAGCCGACGCAGTCGATCGGCACGCCGCGCTGCTTGAAGTCGCGGACCATGTTGTACATGGCCTGGGTCTTGGCCCAGGTCCAGTTCTCGACGTTGTAGTCGTTGTAGCAGAGCTTGGCGGCCGGGTCCGCGGCGCGCGCGGTGCGGAAGGCGACCTCGATCCAGTCGTTGCCGGTGCGCTGGAGGTTGGAGTCGCGGCGGGCTCCCGAATTGCCGTCCTCGAAGGCCTCGTTCACGACGTCCCACTGGGCGATCTTGCCCCGGTAGTGGGCCATCACGCCGTTGATGTGGTCGATCATCGCCTGGCGCAGGGCGCTGCCGCTGAGGCTCTGCATCCAGCCCGGCTGCTGGGAGTGCCAGGCCAGGGTGTGGCCGCGGACCTCCTTGCCGTTCTGCACCGCCCAGTTGTAGACGCGGTCGGCGGCGGTGAAGTTGAACTGGCCCCGCTGCGGCTCGGTGGCGTCGATCTTCATCTCGTTCTCGGCCGTGACCGAGTTGAACTCACGGTTCGCGATCGTCGTGTACGTCGAGTCGCCTAACCTGCCCGAGGCGATGGCGGTGCCGAAGTAGCGGCCGCTCTGCGCCGCCGCGGCGCCGAGTGTGCTCTCGGCGGCGTGCGCGGACGGCGGTGCGACCAGGGCGGTGACGACACCGAGGGCGGTGACGATCAGCGCCAGCAGCAGGCCGCGGATCTTGCGTGGGACAGCTGATCTGGCAAGGGCGTGCGGGCCCATGACTGTGCCTCCAAGGTAGGAATCACGGAAGGACTGAAGCGCGGGGGACTGCGTCGGCCGCCCCACTCGGTGGAGGCGTTCGAGTTATCGAACTGTGACCGGTTTCCCAGACAGGGATGATTGAGGCATTGACGGTGCAGCGTCAATGCCTCGCGCAGAAAAAGTTTCTGCCTTTGGCTCGAAAGTTTCGAAGACGGAGTGTGAAACGCCCCGGCCCGTGGGGGTCGTTCCCCACGGGCCGGGGCCGGGCCGGTCGGCCGTCAGTCGAACGGGATGGTCAGCACCGATCCCGTGTCCACCTGGAGGGTGGACGGACCGTTGCCCAGGGCGCTCCAGACCTCGACGCGGACGGTGCCGCCCCTCAGGTCGCCCAGGGCGCCCGACGCGGAGTGCGTCCCCTGCCGGGCCGAGGAGTAGTCCTCCCAGCCGGTGACCGGGTCGGTGGCGAAGTAGCGGAACGTCTCGACACGGTCGAAGGTGCCGTCGCCGGTCAGGTCGTAGGAGACCCGGGCCTGCTGGGCGTAGCCGACGTTCGTGCCCGCGTCGACCTTGAGGGTGAAGGCCGTGCCGGAGCCCGCCTTCAGGCTGCCGTTGACGTTCCGCACCTCGTAGACCAGCGGGTTGTACGGGGTGCCGTCATGGTTGGCGCCACCCGCGGACGGGATGGTGGCCGAGGAGCCGGCCGAAGCCGCCTCGGTGCTCAACCGGCCGCCGGAGCGCAGGTGGAAGGTGCCGCCCGTGACCGGCGGGCGGCCGGAGGTGGTGACGGTCAGGGTGCCACTGGCCGGGCCGACCTGCCCGGAGGTGTCGCGGGCCCTGACGCTGTAGGTGTACTCGGTGCCCGCGTTCAGGCCGGTGTCGGTGTGGGAGGTGCCGGTGACGGTGGCGACCCTGGCGGTGCCGCGGTAGACGTCGTAGTCCTTGATGCCCTTGTCGTCGGTCGCGGCGCTCCAGGTCAGCCTGACGGAGCCGTCGGTGACGTCACTGGCGACCGGGGTGCCGGGCGCGCCGGGCCTCTCGTCGTCGCCGGGGGCGCCCGGGGTGCCGCACAGGGTGCCGAGTGCCGTGTCGTCGCCCGCTCCGGACGCGGTCGACCTCGCCGGGACGTTCAGCACGCCGCCGTCGGAGAAGAGGACCGAACACGCCTCGGCGGTGTAGTTGTGCGCGGCGTACGTCCTGGTGCCGCCCTTGGCGAAGGCGACGGCCGTGGGCGAGTTGGCCGTGACGGTCATGTCCGGGGCGCCGATCGAGTCCAGCGTGGCGATCCAGTGGTAGGTGTGGGCCTTGGTCTCGCCCTCCTCCGGGACGTAGCCGCCGTTGCCCTGGTTCCAGCGGCTCATGGCCCCGGCCGGGTCGTAGAGGGCCTGGACCTGCCAGAAGATGTCCCTCCACTCGACGGCCGGGCCGCCGTTCTCCCGCTCCATCTCGGCCACGCTGCGGCGCAGCATGTCCTTCTCGCGGGCCAGGTGCAGCGAACCGCCGGTCACGGGCAGGAAGTTGATGCCGTGGATCTCCTCGGGGTTGGCGGTCCACCAGGTCGCGTAGGCGCCGCCGTTGCTCCAGACCATGCCCACGACGTCGTGGCCGAAGTCCTCGGGGTAGACCTGCTGGTCGGCGTCGAACCAGTACTGCGCGATCGACTCCGACTCGGTCATCAGCATGTAGACGCCCTGGTCGCGCAGCGCCTCGTCGCCCATGGCAGAACCCCACATGATCAGACCAGCGCTGAGGTTGACCGACTCCGAGGACGACTCCTGGTTGTTGCCCGCGGCGAACGCCCCGTGGCCCGCGGCCCAGCTGTGACCGGCGTAGACGTCGAAGCCGCGCAGGAAGGGGTACTTGCCGTCGCTGCGCGCCGGGTTGGCGGCGTCCTTGATGAGTTCCTTCACCATGCCGCCCCATTCGGAGTCGGCGGCCCACCGCGGGTCGTACTGCGCCACGACCGCCGCGGCCAGCACGTAGTACGAGTAGTGGAAGTGGTGGTCGTTCAGCTCCTGGTCGCTGCCGTACGAGGCGGGGTACCCGATGAGGGTGCGCCAGTCCTTGTCGTAGGAGAACTCGGAGGCGCCGCCGACCGTGAACCACTCCTCCATGCGGCCCTTGATCAGGCTCAGCAGTCTGTCGCGGCCGGCGGTGTCACCGACCTGCTCGGCGAGCGGGACGAGCTGGGCGAGCTTGCCGAGGGCCTTGCCGGTCCAGTAGGTGTCGACCGCGCCGCTGAAGGGGTCGCTCTGGGCCAGTACGTCGTTGATGTACGCCCTCAGCTTCGCCTTGTCGACGCCCGCGGCGCTCGGCAGGCCGGGCAGTACGCCGTTGACCTTCTGGGTGGTCGTGAAGGTCGTGCCCTCGCGGACCTTCATCTCGCCGCGCGGGGAGACGTAGCGGTAGGCGGTCAGCGGGTCACCGCTGTGCAGCCACTGGTGGCGGTAGAGCGCCTGGAAGGTGCCGGTCCGGGTGCCCTCCTTCGCCTCGGTGGTCAGCGAGTAGGTCGCCGTGACCTCGCCGTCCCCCTCCCGGTACTCCCAGTCCACCGTCGATCCGGTGACAAAGCTGAAGGCGTACTTGGTGAAGTCGGCCAGCGCCGCCCGGTCCGGGAGGACCGCCAGGGAGAAGTAGTCCTTCCCGCCGAGATCCGCGCGGATCTGGTTGCCGGAGACGGTCCAGTCGCTGCCGCTCGGGGCGAACAGCGCGTAGTGATGACCCTGGATGGTGACGCCGAGGACGTTGCCCTGGTCGGCGAAGACGGTGGGCGTGGCCGTGGCGCTGATCTGCGCCGCACCTCCGGTGCCCTCCGCGTACACGTACGGCAGGCCGTGGCCGATGGTCGTCCGCAGACTGCGCGCGCCGTCGTTCCAGTACGGGCTGACGGTCCAGTCGCTCCAGCCGTCCGCCTTCGCGTCGGGGGAGTTGAGACCGGCGAGGCCCAGGGTCAGGTCGGCCTTGTGCGGGAACTCGTACTGGCGGCCGTCGCCGACGATCTGGTGCGTGGTCGGGTAGCCGACCTCCAGACCGCCGGAGACCGCCTTGTAGGTGAGGGGGTGGCCGTACATGTTCTCCGACCACGGGTTGCCGGAGAAGCGCTGGAAGGCCAGGGACGACCACCAGTCGTTCGTCGGGACGGGGACGTCCGCCATGGCGGAGGTGACCTTCGGCTTGACCGCCTGGCCGTCGCTGTTCGTCGGCCCCTGGCGGCCCGCCGGCCGGACGTCGCTGTAACTGCCCTTGCCCACCTCGATGGTGGCGGCGGAGGCGGTACCGCTGCCCACGGTGCCCAGGGCGGTGACGGTGAGAACCGCCGTTGTCAGCAACGACAGGTTTCTTCGAGACTTCATGCACAGCCCTTCTGAGAGCGCTCTCAAGTCGCCGACAACGTAGGGGTGGCCTGATAGGTCGTCAACACTTTGAGCCAAAATCCGTTATGGGGCGCCGTCGTCTCCAGGGAGTGAAGGATCGGCGGCGCATGGGTGTCCGAACGTGGTTTCCGGCCAAGTCGCGTGACCGGTTGGCGCGAAACGTTTCGAGGTAGCAGGCGACTCTTGCGAGAACGGTTGACGCCGTTCATCGACTCCCTGATGCTTCGGGTTGCTCGACACTCCGACACTCGTTCGAGATTGCGAACGAGTCCGCTCCGAGGTTGGGAAGTGCCCATGCGCAGAGGAAGATTCAGCCGCAGGCATCCGTCCGCGGTGCTCGCCGCCACGCTCGCGGTCCTGGCCGCCCTGGCGGCGATGCTCGTCGCCACCCCGGCCCAGGCCGCCAGCACCGGCGCGCTACGCGGCGTCGGTTCCGGGCGGTGTCTCGACGTCGTCGGCGCCAGCCAGAGCGACGGCGCGTACCTCCAGCTCTACGACTGCTGGAACGGGACCAACCAGCAGTGGACGTCGACGGATTCGGGCCAGCTGACCGTCTACGGCAACAAGTGCCTGGACGTACCCGGCAGCGCCACCACGGCCGGTACCCGGGTGCAGATCTGGTCCTGCTCCGGCGGCGCCAACCAGCAGTGGCGGGTGAACTCCGACGGCACGGTCGTCGGCGTGCAGTCCGGGCTGTGCCTGGAGGCGGCGGGCGCCGCTACCGCCAACGGCACGGCGGTGCAGCTGTGGACGTGCAACGGCGGCAGCAACCAGAAGTGGACCGGCCTGACCGGGACGCCGCCCACGGACGGCTGCGCCCTTCCGTCGTCGTACCGGTGGTCGTCGACCGGTGTGCTGGCGCAGCCCGCCAACGGGTGGGCCGCGGTGAAGGACTTCACCACCGTGACGCACAACGGCAGGCACCTGGTCTACGCGACCAACGTGTCCGGATCGTCGTACGGCTCGATGATGTTCAGCCCCTTCACCAACTGGTCCGACATGGGGTCCACCGGGCAGATCGGGATGAACCAGGCCGCGGTGGCGCCCACGCTGTTCTACTTCGCGCCCAAGAACATCTGGGTCCTGGCCTACCAGTGGGGCTCCTGGCCCTTCATCTACCGCACGTCCAGCGACCCCACCAACCCCAACGGCTGGTCCGCCCCGCAGCCGCTGTTCACCGGGAGCATTTCCGGCTCCGACACCGGGCCGATCGACCAGACGCTGATCGCCGACGGCCAGAACATGTACCTGTTCTTCGCCGGTGACAACGGCAAGATCTACCGGGCGAGCATGCCGATCGGGAACTTCCCGGGCAACTTCGGCTCGTCGTACACGACGATCATGAGCGACACCAAGGCCAACCTGTTCGAGGGCGTACAGGTGTACAAGGTCCAGGGGCAGAACCAGTACCTCATGATCGTGGAGGCGATGGGCGCGAACGGGCGCTACTTCCGCTCCTTCACCGCCTCCAGCCTCAGCGGCTCGTGGACCCCGCAGGCCGCCAGCGAGAGCACCCCCTTCGCGGGCAAGGCCAACAGCGGGGCCACCTGGACCAACGACATCAGCCACGGTGACCTGGTCCGCAACAACCCCGACCAGACCATGACCATCGACCCCTGCAACCTCCAGTTCCTGTACCAGGGCAAGTCCCCGTCCGCGGGCGGACCTTACGACCAGCTGCCGTGGCGGCCGGGGGTGCTCACCCTGCAACGCTGACCCGGCCCGACGCGGTGCTTACGCCCCGGCGGGTAGATTCGACGGGCCCGGCCGCGACGGCGGGCGGTTGTCGGGGCGCGGCATCGCGGTAGGGGTGGGGGAGATGGTCTGCGACGGTGCGCGCGGTGGGCCCATGACCGGTCGGTCGGGGCCCGCCGTGCTGCCGTCGGCGGTGCGGGTCCGGCTCGGGGCGGTCGCGGGGCTCGCCGTGCTGGTGGTCGCCGGGCTCGGCGGGCGGTACGCGGGCGACGGGGAGCCGGGGCGGGTGGACTCACGGGTCTGGTCGGCGTTGGAGGACGTGCCGTCGCCGTGGCGGGACGTCGCCCGTGCCGTCGACTTCCTGGGGGAGCCCCGGGGAGCGGCGGCGCTGGTCATCCTCGCCGTGGCGGGGTGCCTGCTGCTGCGGTGTCCGCGGGCCGCGGTGCTCGTCGTGACCGGCGCCGCCCTGGCCGTGGGGACGACGACCCTGCTGAAGTCGCTCGTGGGGCGCACCATCCACGGCGACGACAACCTGGCCTACCCGAGCGGGCACACCGCCTTCCTCACCGCGCTCGCCCTGGCGGTGGCGCTGCTCGCGACCGGTCGGCTGGGCCTGGGCAGGGCCGCCGGCACGGCGCTCGTGCTGGGCGCGGGACTGGCCGCCGGGGCCGCCATGGGCTGGGCCCAGGTCGTCCTCGGCGCGCACTACCCGACCGACGTCCTCGGCGGCTGGTGCACCGCCCTGGCGGTGATCCCGGTGACCGCCTGGCTGGTCGACCGGGTGGCCGACGCCCGGCGGACCGGGCGTCCCTGACGTCCAGTCAGGCCAGGCGCCGGAACACCGGCTTCACCGGGCGTCCGCCCAGCCACGGCGTGGGGTCGCCCGCGTCCAGCGCCTTCCGGTACACCGCGCACGCCTGGGCCACGACGTCCACGGTCCGGTCGATGTCGGTGTCGTCCAGCGCGCTGGACACCACGAACGACGGGGCCAGTACGCCGCCCGCGAGGAGCCGGCGCAGGAACAGGGTGCGGTACTCCTGCGACGGCCGCCCCCGCTCGTCGAGGGTGGCGAAGACCAGGTTGCTGGCCCGGCCCCGGACGAGGACGTGGTCGCCGACGCCCATGCCGGCCGCGGCCTCACGGACCCCGGCGGCCAGCCGCTCGCCGAGGGCGTGCAGCCGCGCGGTGACGCCCTCCTCGGTGTAGACGGTCTGCACGGCCATCGCGGCCGCCAGGGAGTGCGTCTCCGCGCCGTGCGTGGTGGACAGCAGGAACACCCGGTCGTGGGAGTCGCGCAGACCGCCGCGTTCCATCAGTTCGCGGCGCCCGGCCAGCGCCGAGACCGCGAAGCCGTTGCCCAGTGCCTTGCCGAAGGTGGAGAGGTCGGGGACGACGCCGTACAGGCCCTGGGCGCCCGCCTCGGACCAGCGGAAGCCGGTGATCATCTCGTCGAAGACCAGGACGCAGCCGTGCCGGTCGGCCAGCGCGCGCAGGCCCGCGAGGTAGCCGGGGGGTGGCTCGGTGTGGGTGGCGGGCTCCAGGATCAGGCAGGCGATCTCGTCCTGGTGGCGGGTGAGCAGGTCCTCCGTGGCGGCCAGGTCGCCGTACGGGAAGCCCACCGTGAGGCCGGTGTCCGGGATTCCGGCGGACATCGGCGTCGTACCGATGAACCAGTCGTCGGTCGAGAAGAACGGGTGGTCCGCGCAGACGGCCACCTTCGGGCGTCCGGTGGCGGCGCGGGCCAGGCGTACCGCGGCGGTGGTGGCGTCGGAGCCGTTCTTCGCGAACTTCACCATCTCGGCGGTCGGCACCGTGGCGAGGAAGCGTTCCGCGGCCTCGACCTCCATGACGGACGGGCGCACGAAGTTGCCGCCGCGGCCGAGTTCGCGGCGTACCGCCTCGGTCACCCGTGGGTGGGCGTGGCCGAGGCTGACCGACCGCAGGCCGGAGCCGTACTCGATGTAGCGGTTGCCGTCGACGTCCCAGACGTGGGCGCCCTTGCCGTGGCTGATGACCGGGGCCAGGTCCTCGGGGTACTGGTCGTCGCCCTTGGCGTAGGTGTGCGCGCCCCCCGGGACCAGCTCGTGCAGCCGCTCGTTCGCCGCCCGGGACCGGGGGAGCGAGAACTCTTCGGTGTTCACGCCGACTTCACCTCTCCAACTGCTTCGGGTCCAGCTGCTTCAGGACCTCGGCGAGGCTCGGTGCCTCCCGGTCCCGCTGGGACATCGACGCGACCGGCAGTGGCCAGGGGACGGCCAGGTCCGGGTCGTCGTGGGCGATGGTCACGTCCTCGGCCGGGTCGTGCGGGCGGTCGATCCGGTACGAGGTGTCCGCCGTCCCGGTCAGCGCCTGGAAGCCGTGCGCGCATCCCGCCGGGATGTACAGGGTCTTCTGTGTCTCGCCGGACAGTTCGAAGAAGGCCCGGCCCAGGTACGTCGGCGAGTCCGGCCGCAGGTCCACGACCACGTCGAAGATCTCCCCGTACGAGCACCGCACCAGCTTGGCCTCGCCCGCGCCGGAGCGCAGGTGCAGGCCGCGCAGGACGCCCCGGACCGAGCGGGAGACGCTGTCCTGGACGAAGGCGTCCGGGTCGAGGCCCACCGAGCGGACCACGTCGGCGTCGAAGGTGCGGCAGAAGAAGCCGCGTTCGTCGGCGTACGGCGTCGGCTCGAACAGGTACGCGCCCGCGATGGCAGGGACTTCGGTCGCCTTCATGACGTCTCCCGCAAGGTGTGGTCGGGCGCCGGGAACAACGCCGCCGTCAGGGCGGTGAACTGGTGCTCCAGGCTCCGGGTGGTGGCCGCGTTCCGCTCGGCCAGGGTCCGCCGCAGCTCCGCCGACCGCTTCTCCAGCTCCCGGAACCGCTCCAGCAGCCGGTCGGCGTCGACCTCGCGGGCCGGGTGGCGGTACGCGCCCAGGCCCATCTCCGTCATCAGCGCGTCGCTCTTGGCGGCGTAGCTGAGCGCGAGCGTCGGGGTGCCCGTCCTCAGCGCGCAGACCAGGTTGTGGTAGCGGGTCGCCACCACGGTGTCGGCCGCCGCCGTCTCCTTCATCAGGTCGGCGAGCGACCCCGCCTCGGCGGCGCTGACCAGCGGCGAGTCCACCGCGTCGAGGATCGCCGCGACCACCGGCGCGTCGCAGGCGTCGCCGGTGAGCAGCCGGACCCGTCTGCCCTCCTCGACCAGCGCCCGGACGAACCGGGTGACCCCGTCGAGGTAGCGGCGGTGGATCTCGTCGGCGCGGGCGCGGTCATCGTTGCCGCCGTGGAAGTCCATGACGCCCACGCAGACCGAACGGGGCTCGGCCGCGGCCGACTTGGGTGCCGGCAGGGCGAACGCCAGGTCCGGGTGGACCGCGTCGCGGGCGGTGTCCACGCCCATCGCCCGCATCGCGTCCCGGGACAGCGAGTCCCGGTACGACCGGTACGCGGCCAGCCGCGCCGACCAGCGCACCAGGGCCCGGGTGGCCCGGTCGCCGATCGGGGCGGCGCCGACCCCGACCAGCGCGACCCGGGTGCCGAGCAGCCGCCCGCTCGCGCAGAGCAGGAACAGCGAGTACGGGAACCCCCACGGCCGCAGCGGCAGCGTGGCCTCCAGGACGCCCATGCCCGGCACGATCACCACGTCGTGCCGCCGCACCCAGGCCGCGGTGCGGAAGACGTCGACGAGCTTGCCCAGGCCCTTGCCCGCGACCGCGCCCGCCCGTGAGGCGGTCCGGTACTCCCCGCGGTACCAGTGCAGCCGTGTCGCGGGGATGCCGTACCGGGCCGTGACGGCCTCGGGGCCGCCGCACAGCGCGTCCACGACCGCCTCCGGGCGCGCGGCGCGCAGGTACCCGAGCACCGCCTCCAGCGAGCCGTCGTTGCCGAGGTTGCCGGAGCCGAGCAGGCCGAACACCCCCACCCGTACGGGAGAGTTCACGTCCGCCTCCCCTCGCGGCCCGCGACGAGGGCGTCCACCGAGACCGTGAGGCGGTCCGGGTCGACCGGGGCGCGGTCCTCGACCCGCTCGCCCGCGCCCGGCCGGACCCTGCTGGTCGCCCACGCGGCCAGGTGCCGGTAGCACTCGCGCCGGTCGGCCGGGGACAGCGGCGCCCGCCGGATGGCCGAGACGAACCCCCACACGTACTCGGCGAGCAGCCGGGGTGTCGGGTGCAGGAGGCCCGCGCGGCGCGGGTCCAGGTTGACGCACCGGGATCGCTTGGAGGGGTTCGCCCGCTCGGCGCGGGTGGGGTGGTCGCGGCGGAAATACAGCAGCTCCGGCACCTGGTGGAAGGGGCCGTGCAGGGTGATCTCGGCGACGAAGGTGCGGTCGGCGTGGTGGTAGCTGTCGTGCGGCTTCACCTTGCGGAGCATGTCGGCCCGCATCACCCCGTAGAAGTCGTCGCCGCCGGGCTCGAACAGCAGGCTGCGGAACCGCTCCGGCGCGTGCGGCGAGTCGGTGGCCAGTGAGTACTCGTAGGGCACCTTCACCTGGCCGTCGCCGTCGATGACCGCCTGGTCGGAGTGGGCGAGGACGATGTCCGGACGCTCGTCCAGCGCCTCCACGCAGCGCCGCAGCAGGTCACGGGCGTACAGGTCGTCGTGCGAGGCCCACTTGAACAGCTCGCCGCGGCACTCGGTGAACACGTGGTTGTGGTTCGGGGCGGCGCCGATGTTCCGGGGCAGCCGGAGGTACCGGATGCGGGAGTCCTTCGCCGCGTACCGGCGGCAGATGTCCTCGGTCCCGTCGGTCGAGGCGTTGTCGGAGATGACCAGCTCGAAGTCCTCGTAGGTCTGCCCGAGCAGGGCGTCGAGCGACTCGGCGAGGTACTCCTCGCCGTTGTAGACGGGCAGGCCGATGCTCAGCCTGGGATGGGCGGTCATGACGTCCTCACTTCGGGGATGGGTTCCGGTTGTGCTCGCGCAGGGCCGACCGCAGGTGCAGCCACCACACGGCCGAGGCGGTGACGGTCGCGGCGGCGACGCCCCAGGCCGAGCCGGTCACGCCGCCCACGGCCGCGCCACCGAGCCCGCCGCCGACATAGCAGGCGGAGGCGAACAGCTGGGCGCGCAGGCTGCGCCGGGCCGCGCCGAGCGCGCGCAGTCCGGCCGCCGCGCCGGTGCCGAGCCCGGCGCCCGCGACCCCGAGCGTGGCCGGGACGATCAGCTCGGAGGCGGAGTTCCAGACGCCGCCCAGCACCAGCTCGCCGAGCCGGTCCGGCACCAGCAGCAGTGCCGCGCCCCACAGCAGCGCGGCGACGGCCTGCCCGCCGCCGAGGAGCAGGCAGAAGGGGCCCAGCCGGTGCGGGGCCCGCCGCAGCACCCGCGCCGCCTCCGCGACGGTGACCAGCGACAGCCCCATCAGCACGGCGAGGAACGGACCGAGCAGCAGCTCGGCGCCCCGGACCGCGCCCACGGCGCCGACCCCGACGATCGCGCCGAGCCCGTACGCGCGCAGCTGGCTCGCGCCGCTCACGCAGGTGTTCTCGACCAGGTACCGGTAGCCGAGGTCACGGTGGTCGCGGACCCAGGCGCGCGCCCCGGCCAGGCGCGGCCGGATGCCGGACTGGACGCAGCCGTACAGTGCGGCCACCGCGGCGGAGGCGCCCCAGGCCAGTACGAACGCCGCCACGCTGCCCACGCGGGCCGCCACCACCATGGCGGGGACGAGCGCGACGCCCCACACCACGTCGTTGACGAACGCCTTGCGGCCGGTGCCGGCGGCGAAGAACGCGTACCGCCAGGCGTCCTGGAGCATCAGCCCCGGCAGCGTCACACCGAGGCAGGCGAACGCGGGCCCCACGTCCCCGCCGACGGCGAGACCGGCCGCCAGGCAGGCCGCGCCGACGGCGGCGCCGACGCCGAGCGCGGTGCCCGAGGACCGGGCCACCGCCCCCCGCCAGAGGTTCTCCGGCACCCCGCTGAAGCGCACCACCAGCGGATCGGTGGCAAGACCCCGGGAGACGCTGAGCACCACGCCGTAGGTCACCCACGCCAGGCTGAACGCGCCGAACGCGGCCAGCCCGAGCGAGCGGGCCACGTAGATCCCCACCGCGAAGTTGGTCATGCTGGAGGCCGCCTGGTCGGCCAGGCCCCAGGACAGGCGGCCGACGACGGCCCGCCGGGCGGACCCGGCCGGGCGCGTCGTGCTCGTCTCCTCGGTGGTCATCGGCGTCATGCCTTGATCAGCCCGGCGGCGCCCAGGGCGTCGGCCGCCGCGGCGACGGTGTCGAACGGCAGCCCGGACCGCTCGGCGACGTCCAGCAGACTGTGCTCGCCGTCGGAGAGGTTCAGCACCCACAGCATCGCCATCTGGGCCTCCTTGGCGTCGCTGCGCCCGCCGAGCGAGTCGTACAGCCCCCGCCTGCCGAGCTGCGGTTCGCCGTAGGGGCTGAGGTTGACGTACCGCCGGTTGCGGTCCAGCACGGCGAACGCCTCACGGCACACGGCGAGCGTGTCGGCCATCGCCTCCGGGGAGACGAAGTCCAGGTCGTCCGCCGAGGTGTGGTACTCGGGGTAGCCCGCGTACGGGGTGCGGGTGAGCGAGCCCACGCCCAGATTGAAACCGGGCGAGCAGAACTGCCGCTCGTCGTACCCGTACGGGGTGAACCCGACGACCCGGTGCGGGCGTTCGGAGACGGTCAGCACATGCTCCAGCACCCGGTCGATCTCCGCGTCCCCGCGCCTGCTCCGCTTGTACGTCAGCTGCCCCGGATCGCCCGCGCAGGCCAGCACCAGACCGTGCCTGACCCGGTCGATCCGCTCCGCGTTGCGGGCCAGCCAGGTGATCGCCCCGATGGTGCCGGGCGCGAACAGGAACCGGTAGGTGTAGTACGGCGTCCGCTCGGCCAGCCAGCGGGCCAGGTACACCGCCACCGCGATCCCGGCGAGGTTGTCGTTGGCCAGCGACGGGTGGCAGACGTGGCAGGAGACGATCACCTCGTCCGGGACCTGCCCGGGGACCACGTGCTCGGCGTAGGTGAGGTGGCCGTCGGCGAGCGTGGAGTCGACGCACACCTCGTACTCGCCGTCCGGCAACGCGTCCAGGGTCTCCTGGGCCAGGCAGAACCCCCATCGCGGCTGGTAGTAGCTGGTGCGGTACGGCACCCAGGTCGGGTGGTCCGGCAGGGTGTGCAGGTGTGCGCGCAGCTCGGCCAGCGGCATGGTCCGCTTCACCGGCACGCTGTAGCCGAGCACGTGCAGGCTGGACGCGGCGAAGTCGACGACGCGGTTGCCGCCGGCGTCGGCGATGTACGCGTCGCGGATGTTCCACTCCTGCGGCACCGTCCAGTCGAGGACCTGCGTCCCCGTCGGCACCTCGTGCACGTCCAGCGGCACGTACTCGCCGACGATGTCCAGGGTGGCCCGCACCCCGTCGCCGGTGATGCTCCGGCACAGCGGGTACAGCCGCTCCACCAGCGCGTGCATCTCCTCGCCGGGCGCGGTCACCGGCGCCACCGCAGGGTGTCGTCGACGGCGCCCGCGTCGGACGCGGCGCGCAGCACCGCGAGCCGGGTGAAACGCTGGTCGAAGTCCTCCTTGGTCAGGCCGTGCTTGCGGTAGGCCTCGGCGAGTTCCAGCGCGCCCCGCTTCACCGACCACTCGCAGTCGAAGCCGGGGATCGCGGCCCGGAACCGGGAGAAGTCCACCCGGTACGAGCGTGGATCGGCGCCGGTCTCCCCGGTGATCACCACCTTCGAGCCGGACACCGCCTCGGCGACCTGCCCGGCGATCTCCGCGACCGTGACGTTGTTGACCTCGCTGCCGATGTTGAACGCCCGGTCGTGCACCGCCTGCCGGGGCGCGACCAGCGCGGCGGCGAAGGCCCGCGCGATGTCGGCGGCGTGCACCAGCGGGCGCCAGGGAGTGCCGTCGGAGAGCACCAGCACCTCGCCGGTGAGCAGCGCGTGGCCCACCAGGTTGTTCAGCACGATGTCGGCGCGCAGCCGGGGCGAATAGCCGAACGCGGTGGCGTTGCGCATGTACACGGGGCTGAAGTCGCCGTCGGACAGCTCGTGCAGGTCGTCCTCCACGCGCACCTTCGACTCCGCGTACGGCGTCACCGGGCGCAGCGGGGCGTCCTCGGCGACCAGTTCGTCGCCGCCCGCGGCGCCGTACACCGAGCACGTCGACGCGTACAGGAAGCGCTCCACCCCGGCGTCGCGGGCGAGGCGGGCCAGCCGTACGGACGCGTGGTGGTTGATGTCGTAGGTGAGTTCCGGCGCCAGCGCGCCCAGCGGGTCGTTGGACAGGGCCGCCAGGTGGATCACGGCGTCCACCCCGGTGAGGTGTTCGGCCGTGACGTCCCGCAGGTCCACCCGGTGGCCCGGCGGGTCGGCGGGCGGCGTGCCCAGCACACAGTCGGCGAACAGGCCCGCGTCCAGGCCGACGACCTCGTGTCCGGCGGCCGTGAGGACCGGGGCCATCACGGTGCCCAGGTAGCCCTGGTGTCCGGTGAGCAGTACGCGCAAGGTTCAGTCCCCCAGGTCGAGCGTGAGTTTGGTGACGGCGAAGGCCTCGGCGTACCGCTCGTGGCATTCGATGCCGCGGATGCGCGCGAGACCGAGGAAGGCCTCCCGGTCGTACCAGGGGCGGTGCCGCTGCGAGGGGTAGTGCTCCTGGAGCAGCCGCACCTTGTCCTCGGCGGTGTCCGGCGTCAGCGGCTGGTAGGCGGCCATCCGGCCGAGGTCGCCGTCCCACTTGACGATCTCGTAGCCGAGGACCAGGTGGTCGCGGAAGGCGGTGGGCACCAGCCGCGCCAGCCCGCGGTGGTCCTGGTGCGCGTCGTCGGTGCGCGGCGCCAGCACCAGGTCCGGGTCGGTCCGCTCCCGCAGCTCCTCGACGGCGGCCTTGGCCTCGTCCCAGTGCACCGGCAGCCGCCCGTCCGGCAGCTTCAGCACGGTCAGCCGAAGATCGGCGCCCGGGCAGAACGCGGCGAGCGCCGCCCGCTCCTCCTGCTCGCGTTCGCCGCCCCCGCCGGACAGCACCAGCGCGTCCACCCGCAGACCGGGCCGCGCCCGGCACAGCGTCAGCAGGGTGCCGCCCGCGCCGATCGCGATGTCGTCGCAGTGCGCGCCCACCGCGGCGATCCGCTCCAGCGGGCCGGTCCTGAGCCGGATCACGCGCCCACCCCCGCGCCGTCCCGCTCCCACACGGCCCACGGACGGTCACCGCGCGCGTAGGAGGCGTCGAGCGCGGCCCGCTCCTTGACGGTGTCGGTCGGCTTCCAGAAGCCGCGGTGCTGGTGCGCCACCAGCCGGCCCCGCTTGGCGAGCTGGGCGCAGCCGTCGGCGACCAGGTCCCCGTTCTCCGGTATGTGGTCGAAGACCTCCTGCCGGAGCACGAAGTAGCCGCCGTTCTCCCACAGCGGCAGCTCGCTCACCGCGGTGATGCCGCCGACCAGGCCGTCCTCGCCCAGCTCCACGCAGTGGAAAGAGGACTGCGGCGGCACCACCATCATCGACGCGCCCGCGTCCCGCCGGGCGAAGTTCTCGATCATCTCCGGCAGCGGGGCGTCGGTGAGCACGTCGGCGTAGTTGGCGAGGAACATCTCGTCGCCGTCCAGGTGGTGCCGTACCCGGCGCAGCCGCTCCCCGATCGGCGACTCGATGCCGGTCTGGGCGAAGGTGATCGTCCAGTCCGAGATGTCGGTGGACAGCAGCTCGGTGCGCCCGCCGCGCAGCACGAAGTCGTTGGACGTCGTCTCCTCGTAGTTGAGGAAGAAGTCCTTGATGTGGTGGGCGCCGTAGCCGAGGCACAGGATGAACTCCGTGTGCCCGAAGTGCGCGTAGTAGCGCATGACGTGCCAGATCAGCGGCCGGGGGCCGACCATCGCCATCGGCTTGGGCACGTCGTCGGCGGTGCCGTTGCGCATCCGCATCCCGTAACCGCCGCAGAACAGGACGACCTTCATGAGTTCACCTCGACAATGCTCAGTTCCGGGATGGGGAAGACGAGTCGGCCGCCCCAGTCGCCCACGTAGGACAACTGCTCGACCAGCTCGGCCCGCAGGTTCCACGGGAGGACGAGCACGTAGTCCGGCCGGTCGGCGGCGATCCGCTCGGGCGGCAGGACCGGGATGCGGGTGCCGGGGGTGAACCGGCCGTGCTTGTACGGGTTGCGGTCGACCGTGTACGGGAGCAGGTCGGGGCGGATGCCGCAGTGGTTGAGCAGGGTGTTGCCCTTGCCGGGGGCGCCGTAGCCGACCACGGTCTCGCCGCGTTCGGCGGCCTCGATGAGGAACTTCAGCAGGTCACGGCGGACCTTGGCGACCCGGGCGGAGAACTCCGTGTACCCGGACAGCTCCTGGAGCCCGGCCGCCTTCTCCCGGTCCAGTACGTCGGCCACCCGGCGGGACGGCTCACCGGCCGCCGCGGCCGGGCGGGCCCACAGCCGGACGGAGCCGCCGTGCGTGGGCAGCAGCTCCACGTCCACCAGCGTGAGTCCGCCGCCGGCCAGCGCCCGGATCGCGGAGGCGACCGTGTAGTACTGGAAGTGCTCGTGGTAGATCGTGTCGTACTGGTTCTCCTCGATCAGCGTCAGCAGGTGCTGCACCTCGATCGAGACCCAGCCGTCGTCGGCGACCAGGGCGCGCAGGCCCCGGGTGAACCCGACCACGTCGGGGATGTGCGCGTACACGTTGTTGGCCACGACCAGGTCCGCCGGGCCGTGCTCGGCGCGCACGGCCGCGCCGGTGTCCGGGCCCAGGAACTCGGTGAGTGTGGGCACGCCCGCGTCGCGGGCCGCGGCGCCGACGTTGACCGAGGGCTCGATGCCCAGGCAGCGGATGCCCCGCTCCACCACGTGCCGCAGCAGGTACCCGTCGTTGCTGGCGACCTCGACCACGAAGGAGTCGGGGCCGAGGTCCAGCCGGGCGGCGGCGTCGGTGACGAACGTGCGCGCGTGCTCCACCCAGGAGGTCGAGTAGGAGGAGAAGTACGCGTACTCCTCGAACGTCTCCTCCGGGGTGATCAGCGGCGGGAGCTGTGCCAGCCAGCAGTCGGTGCAGACCCGCAGGTGCAGTGGGTACGCCGGTTCCGGCCGGTCGAGTTGGTCCGCGGCGAGAAAGCTCTCGCACGGTGGCGTGGCCCCCAGGTCGACGACGCTCTCCAGCGCCGCCGAACCGCAGAGTCGGCATCGTGTCATCTGTGTCCCCCCATTGGTCCATGTCCCCCACTGATCGCGGTGCGGTACTCGTCCACCAGGCGCTCCAGCCCGACGGACGGGCTGAAGTCCTGTTCGTAACGGCGCCGGGCCGCCCCACCCATCTCCCGGTTGCGCGCCGGATCAGCGGTGATCCGGCGCAGGCTGGACGCCAGCGAGGCGGTGTCGCCCGGCTGGTGCAGCAGCCCCGTCGTCCCGTCCTCCACGAGTTCGACGAAGGCTCCGTGACCGGCGGCGACGACCGGCACCCCCGCCGCCATCGCCTCCACGGCCACCAGGCCGAACGCCTCCAGCCACGTCGAGGGAGCCACCACGGCGACCGACCGCGCGATGGTCCGACGGCACTGGTCCGGGTCCAGCAGGCCGACGTAGCGCACGTCGTCCCGGCCCGCCGCCCACGCGGTCACCTCCCCCTGGAGCGGCCCGGTCCCGGCGATCACCAGCGGCACGCCCACCCCGCCGGACGCGGCGACCTCGTCCCAGGCGGCCATCAGCAGCCGTACGCCCTTGGGCTCCGCGAGACGGCCGAGGTACAGCAGGTGTTCCCCGGCGCCGGTGCGGCGGGCCTGCGGGTCCGGCACGAAGTTGTGCTTCACCGCCAGGCGTTCGGACGGCATGCCGGCCCTGACCAGGACGTCCCGCTGCGCCGCCGAGATGCACAGGAACCGCCGCACCCCCGACCACCAGCGCCGCCGGTTGACCGACAGGCTGACCGCGAGCGGCACCGTCGCCAGCCGGGAGCCGCGGTAGCAGCCGTGCCGTACGGCGGGCATCGGCGTCGACCCGACGCACTCGGCGCACGGCCGGCCGTCCCGCTGGAGCGTGCCGGGCGGGCAGACCTGGGTGTAGTTGTGCAGCGTGGCCACGGCGGGCACGCCCACGTCGGCGCAGGCCGCCAGCACCGCGGGCGACAGCAGCGGGAAGACGTTGTGGACGTGCACCACGTCCGGCCGGCCGGCGCGCAGCCGGGCCGCGAGTTCCCTGCGGACGGCCGGGTTCCAGGGCACCAGCAGCGGCACCGTGGCCTTGCCCGGCAGGGAGCGGGCGGCGATGTCGTCGCTGCGCCGCTCGAACACCTCCACCCGGTGACCGCCCTCGCGCAGCAGCGCCACCTCCTGGTCGACGACCTTGTTCTCCCCGCTCGGCTGCGCCGAGGCGTAGCGGTTGTGCACCACGAGGACGTGCATGCTCAGACCACCTCCGTTCTGCGGGCCCAGCGAGGGGCGCGTCGTCGTGGCGTCTCGGGCGCCGGGAGGGGCGGGGCCGGGACGGGCGTGGCCAGCAGCGAGGCCGCGACGGCCAGGTGCAGCAGATACGGGGAGGCGTCACCGAGACCGGCCTCGGTGTACGAGGCGATCCCGCAGTAGCTGATCAGGAAGATCGCGCAGGCCCTCGACAGCGACGGCGGGCGCAGCAGCGCGACGGCGCCCAGCACGAGGACGATCCCCGCCACCAGCGTGACCCCGGTCAGGCCCTGCTCGTGGTAGACGGCCAGCCAGCTGTTGTCGATCGGCAGCCCGCCGAACGACTTGTCGCCCAGGCCCGCGCCGAACAGCCGCTCCGAGGTCGTCCGGGGTGCCGCCAGCAGGGCGTCCCAGACCTTGGCGCGGCCGGTGAGGCTGGTGAAGTACTCCTGGCTCTGCCCGCGCAGGAACCACGCCTGGAGCGCGGAGCCGAACCCGACCGCGGCCACCACGGCGCACACCACCGCCCACACGAAGAACCGGCGGGCGGCGGCGCTGGTCAGGATGAGCGAGCCGATCGCCAGCACCAGCCCGACGAGCAGACCGACCGTGGCCGTGCGGGTGTGGGTGAGCGCCAGCAGCACCACCGCCGGGACGATGACGACCGCCGCGCTCCTCCGGTCGGTCCGGCGGCCCATGACGAGCAGCACGGTGAGTCCGGTGATCACCGCCGCGTACTGCCCGATCTGCGGCGGCGTGAGCGGCCACAGCGCGCCGACCAGCCGCCCGCCGTACAGCTCGGGCATGGCGGCGCCCGGTGAGATGACCAGCCCCGCGGCGACCGACCCGAGGACCACGAAGTACATGCGGATGTGGTGCCGTACGAACGTGGGGCCGCCGTCCCACCAGCGGCTGAGCAGCCACAGCGTGCCGACGAACAGCGCCAGGCGGGCGCAGCGGAACAGCGCGCCGAACCCGGACTCCAGGCCGGCGCTGGAGATCACGCTCGGCACCAGCAGCAGGGTGAGCAGCAGCAGGAAGGCGCTGGCCCGGATGCGCAGCCGGAGGTTGACGGCGAGCGCCAGCGCGAACGCGGCGACCAGCGCGCCCATGGTGACCATCTGGATCAGGGAGCGCGGCAGCGGGACGATGGTCTTCGCCCCCGCGGAGCCGAGGGTGTTGAGGATCAGCAGTCCCCACACCGCTCCGACGATCTTCGGTGTCTGACCGGTGGTCACCTGACCGGTGGTCACCTGGTCGGTGGTCATCTGGCGGGAGGTCATCTCAACCACCGTCCGTCGCGCGGAAGGTGCTGCCCGCGTCCTGCTGGTAGGGCGCGGCCTGCCACTGCCCGGAGTCGAGGACCCGGCTCGGGTCGTGGGCGACGAACTTCCAGGGACCGACGTAGTCGTTGTGGTGCCAGCGGTTGCGCTGCTCGCGGGTGATCGCCTCGGCCACCCGCTCGCCCTGGTACGGCGACCAGTCCGGGTAGGTGCCGTAGTTGGCCAGCACCGCCATCCGGTCGCACCGCACCGTGCAGCCGACGACGGACTTGTCCAGGGCGAAGCGGTTGTGGTGGATCTCCACCCGCTGGGTCTTCCACCGGCAGTCGTCGTACAGGGGCGCGGTGGCGATCTCCGGCTGGGCGCAGCGGTCGGTCTCCCGTACCAGCAACGTGCAGTAGTTCGACGACGTGTTGGCCGGGCTGTTGCAGAACCGGTCGGCGTTCTCCCACAGGGTGATCCCGGACCAGTTGTCCTCCAGCACGTTCCGGTAGATCTCGATCTTGTCGGTGCGGGCCTCGACCCGTGGTTCGCCGCCGGACTCCGACAGGTAGACCGTCGCGAACGGGAAGGTGTCACCGCGGTCGGCGTACCTGCGGCCCTCCACCCAGTTGTTGCGCCGGATGGTGTTCTCGCGGATGACCGCGTTGTAGCTGGTCTCGTAGATCAGCGCGGCACCGTCGTTGTCTTCGAGCACATTGCCCTCGATACGGAAGTCGTTGTTGTTGGTGTCCGCCCACAGCCCGGCCCCGCGGTTGTCGTGCACCCAGTTCCCGCGCACGTCGGCGCCGTCCACGGCCCAGAACTTCACGCCCCCGGTGCAGCCGCAGCCCGGCTCCCGCCGCTCCCAGTCGTCCGTGTTGTTGCCGACGATCTCGTTGCCCTCGACCACCAGACCGGTGAGACGGCCGCCGCCCTTGTAGGCGTTCATGCCGTACTGGCCGTTGCCGCGCAGACAGCTGGCGCGGACCTGCTGGCGGGCCCCGGCCATCAGCCCGGCGCCGGAGTTGTTCTGGATCGTGGCGTGCTCGATCACCCACCCGTCGGCCGAGTCGTGGTTGACCACGCCCTCGTTGTGCGGCGCGACGAACCCCTGCACCGTCAGATGGCGGATGGTGACACCGTCGGCGGTGCCGCCGAACGCGTACTGGTTGGTCCCGCGGCCGTCGAGCACCGCGCCCGGCGCCCCGACGTAGGTGTTGCCCTCCTTCGGGACGACCTGGGCGTAGCGGTCCGCGTCGAGCCGGTGCTTGCCCGGCCGCAGCCAGAACGTGGTGTTCGGAGGGCTCTTCTTGGTCTTCTCGGCCAGGTCACCGGCGACCTTGGGGTCGACCGTCACCGCACCCGGCGGCGCCTTCGCCGGTCCGGGCTCGGGATCGGCGCACACCCGCGCCACGGACGTGGTCGGCGCGGGGGTCGGCTCCGGCCGCGCGACCGGCGTGTCCTCGCACCCGGTCACCGCCAGCAGGGCCAGCGCCAGCGTCACCGCCGGCCACGCCCCGTGCCGCCACTTGATCCCCACGCGTCCTCCCTAGCCGCGGAATCCCAGTACGGTGGTGAACTCCTCCGTACCGTCGGCGAAGCCGGTGCCGACCAGCGTGGTGGAGGGTTCCTTGCGCCCGAAGCCGGGGGAGTACCAGCCCAGCGGCGGTTCGCTCTCCCCGCGGTGCGCGGCCCACGACAGCTGTCCGGGCAGGTCGAGCACGGCCGAGCGGTCCTCGCCGTCCCGGTTCCAGGCGAGCAGCGCCCGGCTCCCGTCCAGGTCCGCGGTGATCGCGGGGCCGAGGTGGAACGCCAGCCGCACGGACCGGCGCGGGCCGCCGCGCACCTCGTCGACCACCCGCAACTCCCGCGTCGCGGCCGTCAGTTCCACCCGGCGGCGGTGCACGGAGGGCCGGTAACCGTCGTGCTCGGCGCACCAGCGGCCCACCCCCGCCCGGGAGGTGTCCGCGACCAGGACACGGCTCCTGGCGTGCCTGGTCCACAGGAACGGGCCGCCGGAGACCGACTGGTCGGCGCCGTCCAGTTGGAGCGTGTTGTGGCCGAGGGTCGACCGGAAGTACCGCCGCCACTCGGGCTGCCCGTGGTAGCAGTACGTCCCCGGGTCGGCGAGCACGTCGACCCCGTCGTGCCTGACCTCCAGCGACAGGGCGTCCGCGTGGGCGTGCGCGGCGATGGACAGGAACCCGTGCGGGCCGCCGTCGCAGCGGCACCAGATCTCCTCCGGCCCCCGCAGGATGGTCAGCCCCGCGTCGGCGAAGTGGTCCGGCCGGGTCGCCGGGCGGGCCGCGGCCGGTCCGGTGGGCCGGATCAGCGCCGCCAGCAGCGGGGTGCGCACATCGGTGCCGGTGACCTCCGGCCACCAGGGGAGCCGCCCGAACAGGGCGTCCCCGGTGGCCAGCAGCGAGGCCCAGCGGTCGGTGCCCGCGCCGTCCACGACCAGACCGTGCCCGTCGTCCGCGTCGCCCTGGCGCGGTGGGCGCAGCCGGTTGTCCACGACGGCAGCGAGCGCGTCCGTCATCCGCAGCAGCGTCCGCCGCACCGGCTCCGGGACCGGCACCCCGGCGGCGTCCGCCTCGGCGAGGGCGGCCAGCCCCAGCTCCAGCACCAGGCCGTGGTACTCGGTGGCCAGCTCGCGGTTGAGACCGGAGCCGAAGGTGTTGGCCCGCAGCTGCCGCTCCAGCGACCGCAGCGCCTCGGCCCGCCAGCGCGCCGAGGCGGGGAACCAGTCGAACGCGCAGGACGCGGCGAACTGCCCGGCCGTCTCGGCGATGACGTGGTTGTTCGCCGAGGACCCCCGGCTCGGGAACGCGGCCAGCCAGCGCTGGTGGTACCAGATCTGCCGGTGCGCCACCGGGTTCTCCTCGAACAGCCCGGCCGCTTCCGGCCAGCCGTCGAGCAGCCGCCGTACCCACACCCAGGACAGCAGCCGGATGCCCAGCTCGATGCCGCTCGTCCAGTGCACCCCGCGCAGCGGCGCGTTGAGGGTCCACCACGACCGCAGGTGGTCGGCGACCCGCTCGGCGTACCGCTCGTTCCCGGTGACCGCGTAGGCGGCGGCGAGGACGGTGAGGTACTGGTGCCGGGACGGCTCCCAGATCTGCTTGATGTCCCCGACCGCCTCCTCGTTCCGGTACGGCACGTCGAAGGCGTAACCCCACGGCGCCCGGCGCCCGGTCTTCGGGTCGAAGCACCAGTCCGGGTCGACCAGGTCGTCACGGACCACCCCGAAGAACTCGGCGTGCCCGCCCATCAGCCGGTCCGCCTCGGCGACCAGGCGCTTCACGGCGTCCGGCGGCACGGCGGCGAGCGTCCCCGCGGGCAGTACGGCGGTGAAGCGGGCGCCGGTCACGGCCGGGGCCTCCGGCCGCGCCGAGCGCCACCGCCTTCGGCGTACCGTGTCGGCCACCCGGCCGCCGACCTCCCGCGGCCCCATCCGGGACAGCCGCCGCAGGTACCACCCGGGACTTCCCGACATCACGGTCATCGCGCGCCCGCCAGCGTCACCGGCGCCCCGCCGGCCAGGCTGGTCCGCACCGCGAGGGTCGCCGCCGTGGTCGCGGCCAACGACTGGAGGGGTACCGGCATCGGCCCGCCGGTGCGCACCGCGGCGAGGAACGCGTCCAGCTCGGCGCGCTGCCCCTTGTCCCGGGCCTTCGGCAGCCGTGAACTGACCCACCGCTTGCGGCCGTAGACCGAGGCGCGGACGAAGTCGTCGAGCCGCAGCGCACGGCCGTCCGCCACCAGGTCCAGGGTCTCCTTGGGGAAGGCGGACGGGCCGCTGGTGACATAGCTGAGGGTGGCGGTGGACCGGTCCGGGTAGCGCAGGACGACCTGGAGGTCCTCGTCGCCGGGCGTGGTGAGCGCGTACACCGAGACCGGGTCGGCGCCCAGGAGCCAGCCCGCCGTGTCGATGAAGTGGCCTCCCTCGCCGGTGAACCGGGAGCCCTCGGTGTCCTGCCGCAGGTACCAGCTGCCGTGGTCGAGGCGGCCCGCGTTGACCAGGTAGCGCAGGCTCGCCGGTCCGGTGCGGGCGCCGAAGCGCTTCCTGGCCTCGCGCAGCAGCGGCGCGAACCGGCGGTTGAAGCCCACCTGGAGCCGGTCGTTGCCGGACTCCTCCACCACCGCGAGCACCTCGGACAGCTCGTCCTCGGTGAGCGCCAGCGGCTTCTCCACGAACACCGTCTTGCCCGCCAGCAGCGCCTTCTTGGTCAGCTCGGCGTGCGAGCTGTGCCGGGTGACCACGAACACCGCGTCGACGGAGTCGTCACCGAGGACGGTGTCGAGGTCCGTGGTGGCCCGCGCGAAGCCGAACTTGCGCTGGGCGTTGGCCCCGGACAGCGCCGTCGTGGTGACGACCGTGGACAGCTCGACGCCCTCGCGCCGCGCCAGGTGCGGCAGCAGCATCGACGTCGCGTAGTTGCCCGCGCCGACGAACGCCAGCCGCACCGACGCCTTGGCGGTCCGGGCCGGGGCCGTCCGCACGGTCGCCGTGGGCACGGTCACCTCCGGGGCCGGTGCCGCCTCCGCCGTGTGCTCCGGGTAGCGGAACAGCACCGCCACGGCCTTCAGGTCGCCGTCCTTCAGGCGCCGGTAGGTCTCCACCGCGTCGTCGAAGTCGGCGACATGGGAGACCAGCGGCTCCACGTCGACGCGGCCCCGGGCGACGAGGTCCAGGAAGCAGGCCAGGTTGCGGCGCTCGGTCCAGCGCACATAGCCGATCGGGTAGTCCCGCCCCTGAAGCTCGTACTCCGGGTCGTAGCGCCCGGGGCCGTAACTGCGGGAGAACCGGACGTCCAGCTCCTTCTCGTAGTACGCGTTCCACGGCAGGTCCAGACGGCACTTGCCGATGTCGACGACCCGGCCCCGGTCCCGGCTCAGCTGCGCCGCCAGCTCCACGGGCTGGTTGCTGCCGCCACCGGCGGCCAGGTACACCTGGTCCACACCGTGCCCGCCGGTGAGTTCGGCGACCGCGTTCACCACCGTGGTGGAGCCGGGATCGCCGCAGGTCACGGCGCCCAGCCGCGCGGCGAGTTCACAGCGCCCCGGGTCGGGGTCCGCCCCGACGACGCGGACCCCCGAGGCGGTCAGCAACTGCACCACCAGCTGCCCGATCAGCCCCAGCCCGATGACCAGCGCCACCTCACCGAGCTGCGGCTCGCCCTGGCGGACGCCCTGCAACGCGATCGAGCCGACGGTGCCGAAGGCCGCGTGCCGCGCCGCGAGGCCGTCCGGGACCGGGGTGTAGAGGTTCCTCGGCACCCAGTTCAGCTCGGCGTGCAGCGCGTGCTCGTTGCCCGCGCAGGCCACGAGGTCGCCGGCCTTCACATCGTCGATCCCGGGCCCGACCTGCTCGACCACCCCGCACAGCGAGTAGCCGAGCGGTGTGTACGAGTCCAGCTTGCCCATCACCTTGCGGTAGGTGGCGGGCAGCCCGTTGGTGGCCACGCTCTGCATCACCTTGGCCACCTGGTCCGGGCGGGAGCGGGCCTTGCCCAGCATCGACATCCCGGCCTCGGACACCTTCATGACCTCGGTCCCCGTGGAGATCAGCGAGTAGGCCGTCCTGACCAGCACACCGCCCGGCTTGCACCCCGGCACCGGCACGTCGAGCAGCGCCAGCTCGCCGCTCTTGTAGTTCTGCACAACCTGTTTCACCGAAGTCCCCTGTATGTAAGCGGTGTTCCCGCGCGGCGTGGCTAAGCGGCCAGATGAGAGCCGTGGCCGGACCCTGAGGTCGCGCCGCGATACCAGTACTCGAGAGTCAGCACGTGCCAGAGATGCTTGGAGAAGTCCCGCTGCCCGGCGGCGTCCTCGGCGACCAGCCGCTGGAGCGCCTCGCGGCGCAGCAACCCGGACCGCACCAGCACCCCGTCGTTGACGACCTCACGCACCAGCGGCGCCAGGTCCCGGCTCATCCAGGCCCGCAGCGGGGCGCTGAACAGGCCCTTGGGCCGGTACACGATCTCCCGCGGCAAGACGGAGGTGGCCGCCTCCTTGAGCACGGCCTTGCCCTGCCGCCCGACGATCTTGCGGTCACCGGGCACCGCGAACGCCGCCTTCACCACCTCGACGTCCACGTACGGCACCCGCACCTCCGTCGACGCGGCCATGCTCGACCGGTCCGTGTACGTCAGGTTCAGACCCGGCAGGAACATCCGCGCGTCGGCCAGGCACATGCGGTTGACGAAGTCGTCGAGGTCGTTGTCCCGGTACACGTCCGCGTGCTCGGTCAGCACGTCCTCGACCGTCCCCGCCAGATCCGGGTCCAGCAGGGCCAGCAGCTCCTGACGGTCGTACATGGTGTAACTGCGCCGGAACGCCGTCTCCTCCGGCAGCTCGGCGAAGGACAGGAACCGCTTGGCGAACCGCACCGACCGGTACCCGCGGCGGGCCGTCGCCACCGGCAGCCGGCCGACGGCCGCGGACACACCGCGCCGCAGGGGCCGCGGCACCCGCTGGTAGCGCAGCGCGATCAGGTTGGCCAGGTGCTTGCGGTAGCCGGCGAACAACTCGTCCGCGCCCATCCCCGACAGCATCACCTTCACCCCGGCCTCCCGGGCGGCCGAGCAGATCAGGAAGGTGTTGATGGCGGCCGGGTCACCGATCGGCTCGTCCAGGTGGTACGTCATCTCCGGCAGCAGGTCGAGCACGTTCGGGGCGATCTCGATCTCGTGCAGGTCGACACCGAACCGCTCGGCCACCTGCCGGGCGTAGCGCAGGTCGTCCGGCATCGCCTCGAACCGGGCGTCCTCGGCGCGGAACCCGATCGTGTAGGCGGAGATGCCGGGCCGGTCGCGGGCCGCCAGCGCGGTCAGATAGCTGGAGTCCAGACCACCCGAGAGGAACGTCGCCACGGGCACGTCGGAGAGCAGGTGGCGCCGGGTCGACTCCTCGATCACGGCGGCCAGGTCCGGCTGCTCACCGGCGCGGGCCTCGGCGGCGACGTCCCGGAGGTTCCAGTACCGCCCGCGCTCCACCCGCCCGTCGGGCCGGAACCGCATCCAGCTCCCCGGCGGCAGCTTCTCCGCCTCCCGGAACGCACAGCGCGAGTCCGGCACCCAGTAGTACAGCAGCGAGGCCACCAGCGCCCCGTGGTCCACCTCCAGGGACCCGCCGCTCACGGCGGCGAGCGCCTTCAGCTCCGAGGCGAACACCAGACCGCCGCCGCGCCGCAGCAGGAACAGCGGCTTGATGCCGAGCTGGTCACGGGCGAGCACCAGCTCACCGGTGCGCTCGTCGAAGACCCCGAACGCGAACATGCCGCGCAGCCGGGGCAGACAGTCCGTGCCCCAGCGCCGCCACGCCTCCAGCAGCACCTCGGTGTCGGAGGTGCCGCGGAAGCGCACCCCGGCCGCGGCCAGCTCGGCGCGCAGCTCGGGCGCGTTGTACAGCTCCCCGTTGTACGTCAGGACGAGGCCGTCGGAGACCATCGGCTGGGCGCCGGTCTCGGACAGGTCGATGATGGCCAGCCGACGGTGCCCGAGGTGCACCTCGCCGTCACCCGCGGGATGGCTGTACTGGCCCGTCCCGTCCGGACCGCGGTGGGCGAGGACGCCGGTGAGCCGGTCGGTCACCGCCTTGCCGTCCGGCCACCGGTATGTGCCTGCGATGCCACACATGTGCTAGCGCGCCTCCTGGTCGCTGTCCGGGACCCGCGCGGCCGGCTTCGGCAGCCGCTCCGTCCGCAGCCGCCCCGTTCCGTTCTGCAGCGCCAGCCACTCCTGATGGCCGCGCAGCGCGGTGTGCAGCCCGTCCCACAGCGTGCCGTCGGTGCGGTCCCGCGGGTCGGGGTCGATCAGCACCACGCCGATCACCGGAACGCGCAGGTCCGCGAGTTGCCGGGCCACCGTGTGCAGCCACGCGGCGCTGCCGTGACCGGCACGCACCACCAGTACCGTCCGGGTGCCGAGGTACTGGAGGTCGGTCCACGCCGTGCCCGGCGCCACCGAGCCGACGCCGATCCGGCGTTCCCGCGGCGGCCCGGCCGGGGCACGCTCGCCCCTGACCACGGCCGGGTCCCCCGGCTTGCGGCGCCGGGCGAGCTGCGAGCCGGGCAGCCCGTCGACGAGCACCACCGGCCCCTCCGGCTCCAGCGCCCTGGCGAGGTCCAGCGCGATCACGCTCGTACCGCGCGCGCTGCCCAGTTCCAGCAGCGACACCGGTTCCGTGGAGCCGCGTACGGTGCGGGCCAGCGTCGCGGTGAGCCGGTCGCGGGCCGCGCGGGTGCGGCGGCGCCGCCAGAGCCCGCCCGGGCGGCGGGGCAGTTCCGCGATCACCGAGGCGCCCAGGTTCGCCGCGATGTCCCGGCGCAGCACCGGGCGGTCCGCGACCACCGTGCCGACCGCGGCCAGCGCGAGCCCGAGGACGAGCCCGAGGACCAGCCCGATCGCCGCGTCGGTGGCGGCGGACCTCGGCAGCGAGTGCTCCACCGCGCGCGGCGCGTCCACGATCTGCGTACCGGCGATGAGCTGGGGGGTGCCGATGCGCGCCTCCGCGGCGCGCTGGTCGAAGTCGGCGATCCGGGAGTCGAGTTCGGCGCGGCGGGCGAACAGCGTCTCCAGGTCCGCCGACGCCGTCGGATCGGTCTCCGGGGCCTGGCCGATCGCCTTGTTGACCTGGGCGAGTTCGTCCCGCATCCGGTCGCGCTGGTCGATCAGCGCGTCGGCCTCGGCGTCCGCGGCCTCCCGCATCCGCTGTACGTGGTCCGCGACGAACGCGTCGGCCAGCGCCTTGGCCCGCGCCACCGCCTCCGCCTCGTCGTCGCCGGTCACACTGATCCGCAGCAGGTTGTTGGTCAGCCCGCGCCCCTCGTACTCCTCCATGAAGTCCTCCCGGCTCTCGGAGGAGTCCAGGGACTTCAGGGCGGCGTCGGCGATCCGGGTGGTGTGCAGCAGCTCGACGTCGGTGCGGATCAGCGTGCCGGTGTCGTTGGGCTGGTCCTCCTTGTGCGCGACCAGCACCGTGGCCACCGCGGTCGGCGGGGGCGGCAGCAGGACCGCCACCGCCACGCCGGCGAGCAGGCCCAGCAGCGCCACGGAGCACCACAGGCGGCGGCGCCTGCGCACCGCCACCACCAGTGCCTGAAGGTCCAGAAGCGGAGCCGGGGCCGACGACTCCGGGGGCGTACTCGTCGTCACCCGGCACCTCCTGTCGCGTTGTTGCCCACCGCGAGAGGCGGTGCCTGGTGCTTTCGCGGGTGGTCGGCGGGCCGTGCCGGACGGCCCAGGACCGTGCCCGCGACGACGATGCCGACGATCTCGTGCCCGGCGTCCGCGCACGCCTCGGCGACACCGCCCAGCTCCACCGCGGTCCAGTTGCCCGCGCTGAGCACGATCAGGGCACCGGACTCGGTGTCGCGGTCCGGCACGACCGGCCGGGTTACCGGGACCTCCAGCGTCCGCAGCAGGGGATCGCCCCCGGCCTCGGTGACGAGCTGCTCGGCGGCCCGGCGGGCGGTCTCGTCGCCGTCCGGTACGACGACCAGCAGCTCCCGGGGAGCGGGCAGCCGGTCCCGCAGACGGGCGCACACCCGCCGGTACCGGATGCGTCTGCTGGCCTCGTCGCCGGACGCCTGCGGCGCCGGTACGTCCCAGCGGCCGTCGAGACCCAGCAGCCGCCGGACCCGGGCCCGCCCACCGCGGGTACGCCGGTGCGCGGGCCGTTCGGCGGGCACGTCGACGGTCCCCAGCAGCGCGGAGCCCAGCGCCGCGACGATCTCCGGATCGGTGCGCAGCCGACGGCTCATCCGGGCGGCGGTGAGGTGGCCGACGACCGCGAGCAGGAAGAACAGCACCGCCCCGGCGACGATGAGCTGCGTCCGGGTCGGCGGTGCCTCGCCGGTCGGCCGGGCCGCCGGGCCCATGACGACCATGTTGGCCTTGTTGGAGGCCAGTTCGGCCTGGTCGAGCTTGTTCATGGCCTCCTGGAGCGCGGTGCGCAGCTGCTCCAGATCGGTGCGGGCCTGCACGCTCTCCACGGTCCGCCCCGGGTCGGCGGCGTTGGCCAGATCGGTGATGCGGCGGCTGGTCTGTACCACCAGCTGGCGCAGCTCCTCGGGCCGCTCCGCCGCCTCCGGGTCGGTCTCGCCGCCCGCGATCCGCGCGGCGAACGCGACGAACTGCTGGGCCACCTGGTCGGAGAGCTGCTGCGCGCGCTCCGGGGACTCGGCCGTACCCGAGATCTTGATGATGTTCCCGTCGGCGGCCTTGGCGTTCACCTGTTCGCGCAGCTCGGTGCCGTCGACCCCGCTCCAGTCGAGCGCGGCGGCCGTGCGGTCGACCACCACCGAACTGGTCGCGATCTCCTGCTGGGTCAGCAGCTCGCGCTCCTCCCACGCCCCCGGCAGCAGCACCGACGCCGACGTGGTGTAGCCCGGCGGGAACAGCACGGAGACGCCGTACCCGACGAGCGCGCCCACCACCGTGACGATGGCGAGGAACCGCCAGCGCCGACGGATGATCCGCCCGATCGTGACCAGGCGTATCGTGTCATCTCTCAACTGCGCGGCCTCCTCCCGAACCGAACCGGGCCGGGCGGCTCCCCGGCACCGGAGCGTGGTCACGGCAGGCGGCGGCGTAGGCGGCGAGCAGCGCGCGCTGGGAGTTCCGCCACGACAGGTGCCCGTTGATCCGTTCCTCGCCGATCTTGCCCATCCGGGCCCGCTTCTCCGGATCGTCCAGCAGCCGCGCGATGAGCCGCGCGAACTCGGTCTCGTCGTTGGCGGGCGCGTAGACGGCCGCCTCACCGGCGGAAACGCGCGCCTCCTTCAGGTCGAAGGAGACGATCGGACGGCCCATCACCATGTACTCGAGGACCTTGTTCATGGTGGACACGTCGTTGAGCGGGTTGTGCGGGTCGGGGGAGAGGCACACGTCCGCGGTGGACAGGTAGCGCACCAGTTCGGCGTCCGGTACGCGTCCCGTGAACCGTACGTGTTCCGAGAGCCCGAGCCGCCGGGACAGCTCCACCATCGCGTCGAAGGTGTCACCGGCGCCGACGAACACCGCGTGCCAGTCGGTGCGGCCCAGCTCGTCGCGGAGCTTGGCGAGCGCCCGCAGCGCGTAGTCGACGCCGTCCTGCGGGCCCATCACACCGAGGTAGCACAGCAGATGGGGCTTGCCCTCCTTCAACTCCGGTTCGGGCGGCACCGGGTGGAACCGGTCGACGTCGGGGGCGCTGCGCACCACGAACACGTCCTGGGGCCGTCGCCCGCCGCGCCGCACGGCGACGTCCCGGTAGCTCTCGTTGGTGGCGAGCACCACGTCGGCGGCCCGGTACGTCCGCCGCTCCAGTGCGCACACGGCGCGGTAGAGCAGGTCCTTGCCGCGGCCGAACCGGGACAGGTACAGCTCGGGCACCAGGTCGTGCTGGTCGAACACGAACCGAGCGCCGCGCCGCTTCAGCCACAGCGCGGGCAGGAACAGCAGGTCGGGCGGGTTGCAGGCGTGCACCACGTCGACCGGGCCGACCCTGCGGGCCAGCCGGAAGGTGTGCCACAGCGCCGATCCGTACTCCCGCAGATAGCCGGACGGTCCTCCGGTGGCCGCGCGCAGCGGGTAGCGGTGTATTCGCACGCCGTCGACCACCGCCTCCGGCTCCGTGTCCCGCTTGGTTCCGCGGGGACAGATGACGTGCACCTCCCAGCCCGCGTCGCGCAGTGTCACGCACTCCTGCCACACCCGCCGGTCGAACGGCACCGACAGGTTCTCCACCAGGACCAGCGCGCGCCGGGTCGCCCCGTCGCCGCCGGTCGTCCTGTCACCAAGCAAGGCCCATGTATCCCGGTTCGGCCCGGCGCGCCTCGGCGTCGGGGAGGCGGACGAGGTCGACGATCACGGGGCCGTCACCGTGGGGGAGGGCCGACAGCACGGCGGGGTCCTTCGTGCCGACCAGGCACACCTCCGCGTGCTCCAGCACCTCGTCGACGGAGTCCGCGAGCAGCTGCGCGAGGTGCGGCAGCCGGGTCTCGATGTACTCGCGGTTCGCGCCGAGCAGCCGGGAGAGGCTCACATTGGCGTCGTAGATCTTCAGGTCGTAACCCTTGCCGAAGAGCCGTTCCGCCAGTTCGACGAGCGGGCTCTCGCGGAGGTCGTCGGTGCCGGGCTTGAAGGACAGCCCGAACAGGCCCGCCCGGCGCTTGCCGGTGCGCTCGACCAGCTCCACCGCGCGCTGGAGGTGGTCGGAGTTGGAGGGCAGCACATGGGAGAGGATCGGTACCGAGACGTCGGCGCGCCGCGCGGCGTGGACCAGACTGCGCAGGTCCTTGGGGAGGCACGAGCCGCCGAAGGCGAAGCCGGGCCGCAGATAGGCCGGGCTGATGTTGAGCTTGCGGTCGGCCAGGAACACGTCCATGACCTGGTGCGAGTCGACCCCGAGGGCCTGGCATATCGCGCCCAGCTCGTTGGCGAAGCCGATCTTGAGGCCGTGGAAGGCGTTGTCCGCGTACTTGATCGCCTCGGCGGTCGGGACCGGCACCCGGAACACCTCGCCGGGCAGGCCGTCGTAGAGCGCGAGGACCGCGTCGCCGCTGGCCGCGTCCAGCTCCCCGACGACCGTCTTGGGCGGGTCGAAGAAGTCCCGCACGCTGGTGCCCTCGCGCAGGAACTCCGGGTTGACCGCGACGCCGACGTCCACCCCGGCGGTGCCGCCGACGGCCTTCTCCAGGATCGGCACCAGCAGGTTCAGACAGGTGCCCGGGAGCATGGTGCTGCGGAAGACGACGGTGTGCCGCCCGCCGCGCCCCTGACGGTCCGCCAGCGCGGCCCCGATCTGCTCGGTGACCCGCTCCAGATACGTCGTGCACAGACTGCCGTTGGGCTCCGACGGTGTGCCCACGCACACCAGCGATATCTCGCTGCCCGCGATCGCCTCACGGACGTCGTCGGTGGCCCTTAAGGCACCGGTCCCCACGACCTCGGCGATCAGCTCGCCGATCCGCTCCTCGACCACCGGGGCCTTGCCGTCGTTGACCAGGTCGACCTTCACCTGGCTGACGTCCACCCCGATGACCTCGTGGCCCATGCTGGCCAGGCAGGCGGCCGATACGCAGCCCACGTAGCCGAGGCCGAAAACGCTGACTCTCATGACTCGTTCCTCCCCCCCAGGCAGGCCCTGACGGCCTGCGGTCCGCGCGGCGGCGGGAGCGCCCCGTCGCGGTTGTCGGCACATCAGTAGGCCCCCTGCCCGTAGAGCACCGCACGCAGCGTCTTCCACAAGATCACCGTGTCCAGGGCGAGCGACCAGTCCTCCACGTACCGCAGGTCCAGCCGGACCGCTTCCTCCCACGACAGGTCGCTGCGTCCGCTGATCTGCCACAGGCCGGTGAGCCCCGGCTTGACCAGCAGCCGCCGCCGGATGTCCGGGCCGTACGCGGCGCACTCCTCCGGCAGCGGGGGCCGTGGACCGACGAGCGACATCGATCCGGTGAGTACGTTGAACAGCTGCGGGAGTTCGTCGATCGAGTACCGGCGCAGCACCGATCCCACCCGGGTCACCCGCGGATCCCGGCGGAGCTTGAACAGCACACCCGCGCCCTCGTTGCGGTCGGCCAGTTCGGCACGGGCCCGGTCGGCCCCCACGACCATGGTGCGGAACTTCCAGATGGTGAACTCACGGCCGTCCTTGCCGACCCGGCGCTGCCGGTAGAACGCCCCGCCCCGGCTGTCCAGCACCACGAGCAGCCCGACGCACACCATCAGCGGCGCGAACAGCAGCAGCAGGACCGCCGCGCCCAACCGGTCGACGACCTCCTTCACCGCCCGGCGGCCCCCGGTGAACGTCGGCATGCTGACCCGCAGCAGCGGGATGCCGAGCACCGCGTCGACGTGCAGCCGCGGACCGGCCACCTCCATCAGCACGGGGGCCACGACCATCTCGGCGTCGCTGCCCTCCAGGTTCCAGGCCAGCCGCTGGAGCCGGTCCGGCGTCCAGTGCGGGTCGGGTGTGACCGCGACGACGCGGTAGCCGTCGACGCGGACGTGGTCGGCGACGTCCGCGAGCCGTCCGACGACCGGCACGCCGTCCAGCCGGTCACCGTGCAGCCCGAGACCGTCCGTCGTGCACACCGCGTCGATCCGCCAGCCGAGGTGCGGGAACTTGCGGGTACGGGTGATCAGGTCGCGCACGGTGGCCCGGCTCCCGGCGGCGAGCACCGGCCGCAGGCACCGGCCTTCCTTGCGCTGTCGGTGCAGCCACAGCCGGAGGAGGTACCGCTGCACCATGGTGGTGAGCGCGATCGCCGGGACCGCGACGAAGATCCAGAGCTTGATGTTGCGCGAGGTCAGGGCTATGCCGCCGAGCGCCAGCACGACGACCGCCATGAACAGCGAGCGCCCGAGCCGCCGGAACTCCTCGGCGCCCTGCCCGAGCACGGCCGGAGCCCAGGCCCGGCTCACCGCGAGCGACCCCAGCACCAGCAACTCGGTGCAGAAGGCGAGGATGCCCCACTTCTCGTGCCAGTTGGCCGCGTCGCGGACGCCGAAGAAGTTGCCTATCGCCGCGACGACGAAGGCGGTGGCCACGGTGTCGCTGAGGATCACGGTACGCCGGTACCGCTGCTCCCAGTCGTTCGCGGGCTGGTTGCTTGTCCCGTTCCCCAGATGTCCGCGGGCGGACGGAAACGGGCTGACAGTTCCCCCTTGCCGCACAGAACCCCCCCAGGTCCCCAGTGGTCCGACGTGTTTCGCCGCACACTGTTCTCGCACCCCCACGGAAGGCCCCCGCCTCCCGCGTCGTGCTGTGCTGTGCTGTGCGCACTCCCCCCTTCTCCCAGGAGCCCCCGCCCCCACATGCTTCCGCAGCGTCGGACCTACATGATCATTACTGGTCGGCTCGTGCCCGAACGGCTGAAGCACGGTCAATCTAGACCATCGGGGCCTGGATGCAGAGGGGATGTGTGGAATTTGTGTTCAAGCTTGAGACTGGCCCGTTGATCGGTTATGGCCTGCGGACGCCTTGACTCCGCGACGCGCCCCGACACCCCGCCCGTCCTGGGGGCGGGACTGCCACGCGGTAGTGATCGGTGGGGTACCAGGGGCTGTCCGGGGCGCCCGCCTCGACAACGGCTCGATCATGTCGGTGCGTGCGGCCCCCAACCCCCGTGGGGAACAGGTCATCCGGCTGGCGCTCCCGGCTAACGTGGGTTCCCCGATCTTCGCGGGCGGCCGTGGAGGGGGAGGAACCGGGGCGGGGGTTGGCGTGGAGGCACGGGCGCGCGGTCGATGGTGGCGTGCGGGGGCCGTACTGGGCGTGGTGCTGGTGTGCGCGGCGGCGGTCAGCCTGTTCCGCTCGCTGCCGAAGGGCGACGTGGATCCGTTCGGCGCGGTGCTGGGCGCCCTGGGCGTGCTCCTCGCCGGTGCGGGGCTCGCGATCCCCGTCCGGCAGTACCTCCGGGAGCGGGAGAGCGGCGCGGAGGGCCTGCTCGCCCAGGCCGTCCGCGCCCACGAACGGAGCCAGTACGACAACATCCTGGGCCCGAGCCGGGTCGTCATGCCGGTCCGGTTCCGCCTCACACCGCCGCCCGGCGGCCCGGACGAGGGGCCGGTGGCCGCCGTCGAGGCGGAGTGGGAACGCATCGCGGACCGCTACCTGGAACTGCCCGACAGCGGGGGCCGACGGCTCGCCGTCACCGGCGGACCGGGCAGCGGCAAGTCGCTGCTCGCCAGGGCGCTGACCCTGGAACTGGCGGCCCGGCACGCGGAAGGCGGGTGCGGGGTACCCGTCCTGCTGCCGCTGTCCTCGTGGTCCGCTCCCCTGGAAGAGATGGGACCGGCGGACGAGGAGTTCCACCGCGCCTTCCGCGGCTGGCTCGTGGAGCAAATCTCCGGCACCTACGGCCGCTCCCCACGGCTCGTGGAGCGGGTGCTCGACGACGCGGTCCTCGTACTCGACGGGCTGGACGAGCTGGACGGCCGGGACGACACGATCCGCCCCCGTGCACGGGCACTGCTCGCGTATCTGCGCGGCAACCGGAGACGGCCGGGGAACGTGATCGTCACCTGCCGGACGCATGTGTACGAGAGTTTCGGGGCCCCGGTTCCGCTGGCGGGCGCGGCCCGCGCCGAACTCCTCGACGTACCGGCCGACACGGCGCTCGCGTACCTCAGGCGGCAGAGCGCCTGGCTGGACGGAGGCAGCACCGACCGGTGGGCCCCCCTGCTGGAGGACCTGCGCACGGCCCCCGACGCCCCGCTGGCCCGCGAACTCAACACACCCTGGCGGCTGACGGTCCTCGCCCACGCCTACCACGCCCCCACGGACGAGGCCCGTGATCCCGCCGAGCTGGTGTCCCGTTGGGGCCACCGGGCGCTGCTGCGGCGCTTCGAGGCGGAGTACGCGGCCCGGGAGTGGTGGTGGCAGTGGGAGTGGGACCGACTGCCGGTCGACGAGCGGCTGGCGAGGGCCGCGGACTCCCCTCTCGCCAGCGATATGAGGAGTGAGGCGGAGGAGTACCTGATGGCGCTGTACGTCCCCTCCGCCCTGGCCTCCCACCCGCGTCCGCGCCGCCGCTACGACGCCGAGCGCGTCCACTCCTGGCTCGCCCTGCTGGCCAGGCACCGGGAGATCGACGGATACCGTCAGGCCCGCCGGACCCCCTCCCTCCACACGCTCTCCGTCACCCGCGCGGACCTGGCACCGCACCGCCTGTGGCCGCTGGGGGGCCGCCGCCTGGTGCGCGCCGTGGACGCGGCGCTGGCGAGCGCCGTGGCACTGTCCGTCACAGGGCTCGCGCTCGCCACCGTCGGGGTGAGCGCGGACCTGGCCCTGTGCGGACTGCTGATTCTGGCCACCTCGCTGCCCGCCGCCGAGGCATGGCGCCATGACCTGTTCCGCAGCGGAATACGGCACGTCAGCACGTCCGGACGTTTCCTGGGCATCCCGGAGCGCCACCTCGCCGGCACCCACCGGCTGTCGTTCGGCGCGTTCGCCGGGGGCAGTTACGGGCTGGCGGTGGGGTACCACCTCGTCGGCGTCGAGGTGAGTTCACCGGCGGACCTCCCCCCGTCGGTGTGGGCGGCGGCGGCCGTGGGCGCCGTGCTCGCGGTACCCCTCGCGGGCTTGGTGTCGGTCGAGACCTGGAGCACCGTCAAGGGAGGGGCGCACGGCAGGCGCCACCGTGTCTTCCTGGTCTGCGCGGCCCTGCGCCGACGCCTCCCGCTGCGGCTGGGGTGGTTCCTCGACTGGGCCCACGAGGGCGGTCTGCTCCGGGTGGACGGCACCTCCTACCGCTTCCGGCACGACGAGTTCGAGCAGTACCTGTGGCGGCGGTACTGGCGTCCGCGACTCGTCCCGGCGGCGGTCGACGCCGCCAGGCGGACGCTCCAGGACGGCGACGAGGCGCCGGACCGAGGGGTCGCGGCGCGGCGCATACGACGGGGCGTCCGCGACTTCGCGGAGCGGCGTGCGGACCTGTTCCTGATCTGCCCGGACAGCGTCGCGCGGGCGGCCCGCGCGGCCGAGGAGGAACTGACCGCCTGGGCCGCGCGGCTGGACTCCGACGCCGGGGCGTCCGAGGTGGCCGGCCAGCGTCGCCGGGCCCGGCAGGCGGTGCGCCGCTTCCGGGAGGCGGCGGAGGGCGCGCGCTGACCAGTCCGGCCGGATCGGTGGTCCCACGGAACCCTTGGCTGGACCAGGCGCGGCCTTCCCCCTAGAACTCCTCCTCGCCGAAGCCCTCCTCGCCCATCATCGCCGCGCCGAAGCCGCCCAGCAGCTCCTCGATGTCCAGGTCGGTGGCGTCGGCCGGGGCCTTGACCGCCTGGCCCTCGCCGAGGCTCAGCCTGAGGCCCAGCTTCTTCACCTTCGCGTTCTCGGCGAGTTTGGCCAGGTCCACGTAGACCTCGGTCAGCTCGCCGTCGTTCAGGGTGAAGTCGGCGGTGACCCTGGCGTTCGGGGCGTCCTTGAGGTCCTTCTCCGTGGGCAGTTCCATGCCCGGCGGCAGGCTCTTGGCGAGCGGACGGATCTCGCCGAGCAGCTCCGTCATCAGCGTGCGGAACGGAGCGGTGGCGGTGACGTGCTCGGAGCCGTCCTCGCCCTCGGACGTCTTGAAGTCGACCTCACGCGCGATGGTGGAGCGGACCGCCGCCAGCAGCTTCTTCTGCGTCTTGGCGTCCAGGGTGGGCTCCGGCGAGGGCTCCTCGTCCAGCCCGGAGGTGGCCTCCTCCATCTCCTGCGCGTCGAACTTCACCCACTCGCCCTCAAGCACCTTCTTCAGCGAGCCCGCCTCCGGGGGCAGGTCCTTCGCCGACGGCACCGGCATGCCCATCGCCTCACCGAGCACCGCCGTGTCGGTCCGTACGTAGACGTCGTCGCCGATGACCCGGTACTCGACGATGTCGCCGTCCTCGACACTGACCTTCATGGCCATGCCGACGTAGTCCTCCTCGCCGGACTCGTCGATCGGCTTCTTCGACTGCATGGTGAAACTGATCTTCGCCCCGCTCAGCAGCTCGGCGGCCTCGTCGGGGATCTCCTCGCCGGGCTCCGGGTCCGACAGCGCGTCCAGCGCCTTCAGGCTCCGCTCGTCGGTGTCGAGGTCCAGCTCGAAGGAGAGCGTCTTCTCCTGGCCGAGCTTCTCGAACGCCGCGTCGAGCTTCTGCCCGGCGGTGAGCTGCTCCACGGTGCCGCAGGCGGCCGAACCCGCCAGGACGGCGCCGACGACTGCGGTGGCGGTCAGGGTCTTGCGTATGGCGGTGATGATGGTCTCCTCCGTCAGTGCGATCACCTACGTGATCATTTACAAGACCCCTGACACCGTCACATGGTTGTATCCAGCTCCGCCCACACGGTCTTGCCCCCGCGCGCGCTCGCCTCCGTCCCCCACCGGTCGGCGAGCGCCGCGACGAGGACGAGCCCCCGCCCCGACTCGGCCCCCTCCGGGTCCACCACCTCCCCTGCCGCTACCGGCGCCACATCACCGCGCGCGTCACTGACCGCGATGCGCAGCAACCCCGTGCCGTCGTCGAGCGCGAGGGCCAGATGGAAGTCATGCCCTCTCTCCCCCTTCCCGCCGTGCAGTGCCGCGTTGGCGGCCAGTTCGGCGACGATCTGCTCGGCACGGTCGATGACGGTGGGTGACACGTCCCACGCCTGGAGCTGCCCGACGGCGAGCAGCCGGCCCAGGCGGGCGCCACGGCGGGTGGAGGACAGAAGCTGGCCGAACGCACGCACGGTCGTCGGCAGTTGGGGAGCGGTGGACTTCATGGGGCCACGGTGACGGGCGCGCGGGGGCGTTCTCCAGGGGCACGCCCCGTACGGTGCGTCAGCGTACGGGCACACTGGGTAGACGGTACGGCCGCCTGCTCGTCACTCTGGGTGCATGGCGTACAGCGACATCACCGAGTACGACGGCGAGCCCGACCCCTCCGACAGTCTCCGGACCTTCGGGGCCGTCGTCCAGGCCCTGCGCGAGCACGCGGGGTTCAACCGGGCCGAGTTCGGCCAACTCGTCCGCTTCTCCAAGCACACCGTGGAGTCGGTGGAGTTGGGCAGACGCATGCCGGACGAGTCCTTCGTCGAGCGCGCGGAGGACGCCACCGGCAACACGGGCGCGCTGCGGAGGGCGGCATGTCATCTGACCCGGGGTGAGGTGGGATTGGCGGCCTGGTTCCGACGCTGGGCCCGACTGGAGCGGGCGGCGGTGAGCCTGTGCACGTACGAGTGCCGGTTGGTGCCGGGGTTGATGCAGTCGGAGGGTTACGCGCGGGCCGTGTTCGACAACAGCGTCCCTCTGCTGTCGGAGGAGCAGTTGGAGGCGCAGGTCGCCGCACGCATGGAACGGCAGAGCATGCTGTACGAGCGCCATGAAGTGCCGTTCAGCTTCATCGTCGAGGAGCACGTCTTCCGGCGGCGCCTGGGCGGGGCTGATGTGACAGGCGGCCTCTTCGATCACGTCCTGCGTATCAGCGCCCTGCGCAACGTGACTCTTCAGGTGATGCCGGTGGACGCCGAGTCCCATGGGTGCCTGGACGGCCCCGTACGACTGCTGGAAACGCCGGAGCGCAAGCGGCTCGCGTACTCGGAAGGGCAGCAGAACGGACGTCTGATCTCCGTCCCGAAAGAGGTGAGCCCCCTCTACCAGCGCTATGACAGACTGCGCTCACAGGCCCTCAACCCCACTGACTCACGGGGCTTGTTGGAGCGACTACGAGGAGAGCTGTGACCGCGAGAGAACTCACCTGGTTCAAGTCCAGCTACAGCGGTACCCAGGGTGACGACTGCATCGAGGTAGCCGTCACCCCCGCCACCGTCCACATCCGCGACTCCAAGGACACCACCCGCCCCGACCTCACCGTACGGCGAGACGGATGGACCCACTTCGTGAGGTTCGCGACCGGACGCTGACGAGGGCCTATTGGCCCGTTCGACCCTGGCCTTCGGCACGTTGGCACAGGTCGCCGCGGGCTTCACCCTCCCGCGAGTGGGTCGAAGGCGCCAGTGACGCCCACCAGGGTGCGAGCCGACAACTCCAGCGGGTCGCACCGCCGACCCCGATCCCGGATTCTCGGGCTGCCGCTCAGGTCCTCGTACGGGGCGGTCGGCACCTCGGGTTCCCGGCGGACGTCATCTGATCGGCCGTCATCCCTCGCTGTCGGTGTCCTTCCGGGACTCGGCCGCCCGGCGGAGGCGGTGGTGGCGGGTGCGGGACTGTTCGGAGACGGCGTCACCGACCATCGTGCGGACGACGTCGCGCAGGCCGTGGAGGGCGTGGTGGCGGGCGGGGCCCGCGCCGGGGTCCTCGCGCAGTTCGCGCAGGAGGGCCCAGCACAGGACCAGCATGACGACCACGAAGGGCAGCGCCACCAGGATCGTGGCCGTCTGGAGGGAGTTGAGGCCGCCCACCACGAGCAGGACCGCCGCCACCGACGCCATCAGGACGCCCCACATGACGACCAGCCAGTTCGGCGGGTGCAGCGCGCCGCGGCTGGTCAGGGAGCCCATCACGAGGGACGCCGAGTCGGCGCTGGTGACGAAGTACGTCATGACCAGGATCATCGCGACGTACGACGTCACCGTGCCGATCGGCAGCGCGTCCAGCATGGCGAACAGCGACGCCTCGGCGCCGTCCTCGATGGCGCCCGCGAGGTCGGCCTCCCCGGTGGACTGGAGCCGCAGCGCGGTGCCGCCCATCACGCAGAACCAGATCACCGTGGCGCCGGACGGGACCAGCAGGACGCCGATGAGGAACTCGCGGATGGTCCGGCCGTGCGAGATGCGGGAGATGAACGTGCCCACGAAGGGCGCCCACGACAGCCACCACGCCCAGTAGAAGATCGTCCAGGCGCCCAGCCACTCGTGGTCGGAGAACGCCCCGGTGCGGGTCGCCATGGGGAGGAGGTTCTGGAGGTAGCCGCCCACGGAGGCCGGGATGGTGTCCAGGATGTAGACCGTCGGGCCGAGGAGGAAGACGAAGACCATCAGGCACGCCGCGAGCACGATGTTCAGGGTCGAGAGCCACTTGATGCCCCGGTGCAGACCGGAGAACGCCGACACCACGAACGCCGCCGACAGGGCCGCGATGATGACCAGTTCGGAGGTGCGGGTGGCGTCGATGCCCGCCGTGATGTCAAGGCCCTCCGCCACCTGGAGCGCGCCCAGACCGAGGCTCGTGGCGGTGCCGAAGACGGTCGCGAACACCGCCAGCAGGTCGATCAGCCTGCCCGGCCAGCCCGCCGCCCGCCGGGCACCCAGCAGCGGCACGAACGCGGCGCTGAGCCGGTTGCCCCGGCCCTTGCGGAAGCCCGCGTAGGCCAGGGCGAGCCCCGCGATGCCGTAGATCGCCCACGGGGTGAGCGTCCAGTGGAAGAACGAGTACTCCATCGCGGTACGCGCCGCCGTGGCCGACTCCGGCTGTGCCCCGCTCGCCGGCGGCGGGGCGAGGAAGTGGGTGAGCGGCTCCCCGACGCCGTAGAACATCAGGCCGATGCCCATGCCCGCGCTGAACATCATCGCGATCCAGGCCAGGTTGCCGAACTCCGGCTCGGCGTCGTCCTTGCCGAGCCGGATGCGCCCGAACCTGCTGAACGCGATGACCAGGCAGAGGACGAGGAACACGTCCGCCGCCACCACGAACAGCCAGCCGAAGTTGTCCAGCACCCACGTCAGGCTGGTCGACGACACGTCGTCGAAGGACTCGTCCCCGATCCACGCCCACAGGACGACCCCGAGGACGGCGGCCATCCCGATGCCGACGAGGACGGGGTCGGGCCTGCCGGAGTCGGGGGTGCCGGGCGCGGGTCCGGGTGCCTGGTCGGTTGCTTCCGTGCTCATGGGCCCCACTATGGTCGGAAACCCCGCGCGCCCCGGCGGGGGCACGCCGTCAGCAGCCGCCCGCGCCCCGGTCGCCGAGCGCCTCCGTCACGCTCCGGGCGATACGGACGAACGTCTCGATCTCCTTTGCCGTCAGCCCCTGGACGGACGTCTCCTCCAGGGTCCGCCACATCGCCGCGATCGGTGCCCGCAGGGCGCGGCCCCGGTCGGTGAGGTGGACGACCATCACCCGCCGGTCGTGCTCGGCGGGTTCCCGGGTGAGCAGCCCCGCCTCCTGCATCCGGCGCAGCGACTTGGAGACGGTGGAGTGGTCCAGGCCGACGCTCTCGAGGAGTTCGGACTGGGTCTGGCCGTCCCTGTCGAAGAGCTGCATCAGCAGCAGCTCCTGACCCGGATGCAGGTCCATCGCGCGCAGCATGGCGGCGGCGTGTCCGCGGTGGGCGCGGGCGAGCTGGAAGACGGCGTAGCTGAGCCGTCCGTCGCTCGCCGTGCTCGGGGTCGGGGGTACGGCGGTCATCGTGGTGTTCCTCAGCCGGAGTGGGTGGGGTAGTCGGTGTACCCGGCCGCCCCGCCGCCGTAGAAGGTGGTGGGGTCGGGGGTGTTCAGCGGCGCTCCGGAGCGTACCCGTTCCACCAGGTCGGGGTTGGCCAGGGCCAGGGTGCCCACCGACACGGCGTCGGCGCGGCCGTCCGCGATGTCCTGGGCGCGGGCCGGGAGGTCGGCGCCCGCCCGGTTGAGGACCAGCGCGGTGGGCCACAGTCCGCGCAGGGTGTCGAGGAGTTCCTCGTCGCCGAAGTGCACCAGGTGCAGGTAGCCGAGGCCGAGCGGGGCGAGGGCGCGCACGAGCGCCGGGTACAGCTGGTGGGTGTCGCTCTCCTGGATGTCGTTGTAGGTGTTGGCGGGGGAGAGACGGATGCCGGTGCGCCCGGCGCCGATCTCGTCGGCGACGGCCGCGGCGACCTCCACGGCGAAGCGGATGCGGTTCTCCGGGGAGCCGCCGTAGCGGTCGGTGCGCTGGTTGGTGTTGCCGGCGAGGAACTGGTGGACGAGGTAGCCGTTGGCGCCGTGGATCTCCACGCCGTCGGCTCCGGCGTCCATCGCCGCCGCGGCGGCCCGGCGGAAGTCGTCGACCGTCGCGGTGACCTCCGCGGTGGTCAGGGCGCGGGGCGTCGGCATCTCCCGGGGCCCGGACGCGGTGAACATGGTGCCCGCGGGCCGTACGGCGGACGGGGCGACCGGCTGCCGCCCGTGCGGGGTGTTGTCGGGGTGGGCTATCCGCCCGACGTGCATCAGCTGGACGACGATCCGTCCGTCCGCCGTGTGCACGGCGTCGGTGACCTTGCGCCATCCGGCCGTCTGCTCCGCCGAGTGCAGGCCGGGGGTGAGCAGATAGCCCTGGCCGTCCGGGGAGGGCTGGGTGCCCTCGGTGATGACGAGGGCGTGTGAGGCGCGCTGGGCGTAGTACTCGGCGTTCATCTCGGTCGGCACGCCCTCCGGGGTGGACCGGTCACGGGTCATGGGGGCCATGACCAGCCGGTGCGGGAGGGTGATGTCGCCGAGGGTCGTCGGGGTCCACAGGGCGTTGAGCACGGGGTTCTCCTTGGTCGACGGGCGCAGAGGTGGTTCGTGGCTAGCCACATATTTACCGTAGCACCATGCCTGTGGCTAGCCAAGTAATTCTCGGCAGGGGAGGCGACGGGATCGCCGCCGTCCGTCAGCCGTCGAGGTCGGGCAGCGGGCGGTGGGCCACCTCGTGGGCCTCGGCCGCCGGGACGCCCAGCATGCACAGCATCAGCTCGGCCATGTGCGCGGCCGTCTCGTCGCCGTCCAGGTCGGGGCGGCTGAACCGCAGCTCCAGCAGGGAGAGCAGCGAACCGCCCAGCGCGGACAGCGCGACGGTGGTGTCGACGGGACGGAACCGGCCGGTCGCGGTGCCGTGCTCCAGGTCGCGCAGGGCGCGGGGGGCGAGGCCGGTGTCGGAGTGGATGTGGCCGAGGCCGCTGTGGCGCATGATGCGCATCAGCTCGGGGTGCGAGTCGGCCATCCGGACGCTGAGCCGGAAACCGGCGGTGACGAGTTCGGCGGGGTCGTCGATGCCGCGCAGCCGCTCGTCGAAGGTCCGGCCGAACTCCTCCAGGGCGTCCGTCACCGCCGCGGCGAACAGTTCCGTCTTCGAGGCGAAGTGGTTGTAGAAGGAGCCGAACCCGACGTCCGCGCGCTCGGCGATCGCCTGGATGCTCACGCCGGTGTCCCCGTTCTCGGCGAGGATCTGCCGGGCGGCGCGGACCAGGGCTCGCCGGGTCTCGGCGCGGCGGCGTTCGAAGCGGTTGCTGGGCGGGGCCGACGTACTCATGCCGCGAGTCTAACGGCGACAGTGCCGGACGTACCAGATCTGATGAGGTCATCAGGGCCCGGTGTCCGCCCCCTCACCACCCCGTCCGCAGCAGGTGGTTGACGAGCAGCGCCACCACCGCCTGCGCCGGGAGCCAGGCCCGCGGCCGGGGCAGGAAGGCACAGGCGGGCAGCAGCCACAGCGCGAACGGCAGCCAGATGCGCTCCGTCTCCGCCTTGCTCATCCCCGACAGATCCGCGACCAGCAGCGCCAGCAGCGCGGCGCACACCAGCAGGGACAGCCGCACCTCGGGCGCCGAGGGGTCCGTGAGCAGGTCCCGGCGGCGGCGCAGCAGGGTGGCGCCGCTGCGGCGCAGCCCCGCGACCGTCGCCAGCCCCACGACCAGGACCGTGCAGGCGAGATTGGCCCACACCCAGTAGCCGTACGGGCGGGTGCCCCCGGCTCCCTGGTTGTAGCGCTCGACGAGGAGGTGGTACGCCTCCCAGTAGTCGAAGCCGTAGAGCGTGAACACCAGCGGTACGACCACCAGCCCGGCGAGCGCGTACGGCACCCCGGGCAGCAGTCCGCGCACCCGGTCCCGGGTGATCAGCAGGACCCCCGCCAGGATCACCGCGACCAGGGTGAGGCCGTAGGAGAGGTAGCAGGTCAGGCCGAAGAGCAGGCCCGAGCCGAACAGTGCCGCCCGGGCCCGGCCCGGCGTCCGAGCCGTCACCGCCAGCGCCAGCAGCGCCACCGACCAGGCGGCCACCGCCGCGAAGTACGCGTCCGCCGACGTGCCCATCCACACCGCGCCCGGCACCAGCACCAGGAACGGCGCCGCCCGCCGCGCCAGCGACTCGCCGGCCAGCGCCCGCACCGCCACCAGCACCGCCAGCACGGCCGTCGTCCCCACGGTGATGCACCACACTCCCGCCCAGCCGCCGCCGCGCAGCCCGATCCGGTCCAGCAGCACGAAGGTGACCGTGGCCGCCGGAGGGTGCCCGGCGATGTGCGCGGGCCAGTGGTCGGTGGCCGGGGCCTGGATCAGGATGTGGTCGGTGAAGGTGGCCAGGGCGGCCGGGATGTCGTGGAAGCGGTCGATGACCTGGAGGTACTCGTAGCGGGTGGTCAGCCTGCGGGCCACGCCCCGGTGCCAGCCGTCGATCAGGGCCAGCGACCAGGTCCACGCCAGCGCCGTCGCCCAGGCGGTGGCGAGCAGCGCCCGCCACGGGAGCCGCGCCGCCAGGGTCGGGGCGTACGCCACCACGGCCACCGCCACCAGCACCGCGGCCGGGGTGCCCGGCCCCCAGTGCGGGCCCCACCAGGCCAGCAGCGGCGGCCAGTCCACGAACAGCGTGCCGTCGGTGTCCTCGATATGACGGCCGATCAGCACGGCCGCCGCGAAGAGCAGCACCGCGACGGCCGCGGCGAGCAGATCGGGCGCGGGCCGCCACGCGGCGGGCGGGGTGCGCTGGTCGTCCTCGGGGCGAAGCGAAGTGCGGGTCACACCGGAACGCTAGGCCGCCGAACCGCCCACCGGCTGGTACGCGCGGCGGACGTCAGCGTTTCGTCATCGGTCCGGGACACCTCCCCGCGCCCGACCCGGCTTACGGTCGGCACATGGCACGGTCTCCGTTTCCTCCCTCCGCCCCCGGGTTCTGGCGCAGCCCCGTGCGCGGCCCCTGGTTCACCTCGGTGCTCGGCGCGGTCCTGCTCGGCGGGATCACCGTGCTGTTCGTGACCGGGCTGCTGTCGTACGCCGCTTACAACCCCGACCTCTCGCCGGTCAACGACAAGACGCCGGACAAGGGGCTCCTCGGCTTCTACCTCTTCTCCTGGCCGACCGACCCGCACTGGCTGTACCGGCTCAACCAGGGCGTCCACGTCACCCTCGGCCTCACCCTCATCCCGGTGCTGCTGGCCAAGCTGTGGTCGGTGGTGCCCCGGCTGTTCGCGCTGCCCCCGGTGCGCTCCGTGGCCCACGCGCTGGAACGGCTCTCACTGCTGCTGCTCGTCGGCGGCGCCCTGTTCGAGTTCGTCACCGGGGTGCTCAACGTCCAGCTGGACTACGTCTTCCCCGGCTCCTTTTACCCCCTGCACTTCTACGGGGCGTGGGTCTTCTTCGCCGCGTTCCTCGCCCATGTCGCGCTGAAACTGCCGCTCGCCCTGCGCAACCTGCGCCGGATGCGGGACACCTCCGAGAAGCCCGAGAAGGCAGGCGAGTCCGGGGCGCCCGGCGAGTCCGCCGCGGCCTCGCTGGTCTCCCCGCGGCCCGACCCGCCGTCCGTGTCCCGGCGCGGGGCGCTGTGGTTCGTCGGCGGCGGCTCGCTGCTGCTCTTCGTCACCAGCGCCGGGCGCTCCTTCGACGGGCCGCTGCGCCAGACCGCCCTGCTCACCCCGCATGGCGGCCCCGAACCGGGCAGCGGCCCCGCCGCCTTCCAGATCAACAAGACGGCCGCGTCCCGGGGCATCCGCCCCGCCGAGACCACCGAGGACGCCTGGCGGCTGACCGTCACCGGCCCCACCGGCACGGTCCGGCTCGCCCGCGCCCAGCTCCTCCGACTGCCCCTGCACAGCTCCTCGTTGCCCATCGCCTGCGTGGAGGGCTGGTCCACCTCCGACCAGTGGTGGCGGGGCGTACGGCTCACCGACCTCGCCGCGCTCGTCGGCTACGACGACCCCGACCGCGCGCCCGATGTGCTGGTGGAGTCACTGCAACGCACGGGCGCCTTCCGGATGGCCGCGCTCCGCGCCAACCAGGTCCGCGACCCGCGCTCGCTGCTCGCCCTCGACGTCAACGGCGAGCCGCTCACCCCCGACCACGGCTTCCCGGCCCGGATCATCGTCCCCGCCGCGCCCGGAGTGCTGAACACCAAATGGGTGACCCGGATGGACTTCGGGGACCTGTGAGGAGACCGCAGATGCGTGTGAAGAACGTGCTGCCGCTGGGCAGCCCCTTGCAGATCCTGCTGCTGGCCTGCTCCTTCGCGCTCGCCGGGTACGCGGGCGTACGGCTGCTGGCGGGCGACTGGTTCCAGGTGCTGCTGTGGTTCGTGGGGGCCGCGGTCCTGCACGACCTGGTGCTGGTGCCGCTGTACGGGACGGCGGACCGGGCCGTGGTCCGGGCGTTCGGGGCGGCCGGGCACCGGACCTGGACGGCGTACGTCCGGGTCCCGGCCGCCTTCTCCGGGCTGCTGCTGCTCGTGTGGTTCCCGCTGATCAGCGGGCGGGTCGACGACCGCTACCGGTCCGCCGCCGACCTCTCCGCGGACGGCTTCCTCGGCCGGTGGCTGCTCATCACCGCCGTGCTCTTCGGCGGCTCCGCGCTGCTGTTCGTGCTGCGGCTGCGCAGGGCCACGAAGCAGCGGCCCCCCGCCGACCACTGAGCGACGGCACGCCAGCCCGCGCGGCGGGCGTGCCGCAGCAGCGCCGGGGTGCCGATCCGCGCCCACGGGAACGGGGCGCCCGCGGTCCGCCGGGCGGCGGCCAGCCGCACCACCCGGACCCGGACGCGCTCGTCGATGTCGGCCGCCGCCGTCTCGGCGATCAGCAGACCGCCCGGGACGAGCAGTTCGGCGACCCGGTCCAGCAGGGCGCCCGGGTCACCGCCTATACCGACGTTGCCGTCCATCAGCAGGGCGGTGCCCCAGCCGCCCTCGGCGGGCAGCGGCTCGAAGACCGAGCGGCGCAGCGCCCGCCCACCGTGCCGGACGGTGTGCGCCACGGCGGCCTCGCTGATGTCGATGCCGAGCCCCCGGCGGCGGCGCGCGGCGAGCGCCACGACCAGCCGCCCCGGCCCGCAGCCCACGTCGAGCACGGCGCCCTCGCAGCGGTCCAGCACCGCCAGGTCCACCGGATCGGCGGCGGCGCACCACCGCTCCACGTCCAGCGGCAGCAGCCAGCCGTCGTCGCGCTCCAGGAACAGCGGCCCCCGCCCGGCGCGCAGCGCCTCGGTGTAGGGGTCCCCGGCGGACCAGGGCGCGGCGGGGGCGGTGACCGCCGGGTGCTCCGGATGCGGACGCACCGGCCAGGCGCCCGTACGGTCCCCGGTGACGGTGCCCGGGTCGCCGGGGCCACGGCCGGTCCGGTGGGTCAGGTCGCGGGCCGTGCTCATCGGCCGGTCGGCATCGTCAGGCGGCCCAGCGCGGCGGCGAACCGGCCGTGCGGGGCGAGCGCGGCGACCGCCTCGGTGTCGGCGGCGGTGTCCACGTCCCGCAGCCGCGGCAGGTCCCGCACCCGCAGCCCGGCGTCGGTGAGCCGGGCCCGCTGGACGGCCCCCGTGGACGGCGTCGACATGGGTACCCCGCGCAGCAGCGCCGGATCGGGGTCGGCGAGGCCCAGCGCCCAGAAGCCGCCGTCGTCGGCGGGCCCGAACCAGGCGTCGCAGCCGTCGAAGTCGACGGTGAGCAGCCCGGGGGTGACCTGGGGGGTGTCCATGCCGATCAGCAGCGCGGGTCCGGCGCACCCGGCGAAGGCCTCGGCGAGCCGTTCGTCGAGCCCGCCCGCGCTCTGCGGTACGACCTCGAAGCCGGGCGGCAGCCACGGTCCCGGTGTCCCGTCGAGCACGAGGACGCGCCGGGACGCGGGGGTGGCCGCGACGGCGTGCAGGGTGTCGACGAGGGCGGCCTCGGCGAGCCCGGCCGCCTCCCGGGGAGTGAACGGCGGGGTCAGCCGGGTCTTCACCCGGCCGGGCCGGGGCTCCTTGGCGATGACGAGCAACGTGCTCAACGGGGTGTGCCCTCCTCGATGGCGGCGGACGGTGCGGCGGGCGGTTCGGCCAGCACCCGGCGCATGTCCCGCACCGCCTGCCAGGTGCCCCGCCAGGTCCCGGTCACCTTGGACGCGCCGGTGCGCGGCAGGTACGGCACGTCGTGCTCGGTGACCCGCCAGCCCGCGTCGGCGGCCCGTACGACCATCTGGAGCGGGTAGCCGCTGCGCCGGTCGGTCAGGCCGAGGCCGAGCAGGGCCTCGCGGCGGGCCGCGCGCAGCGGGCCCAGGTCGTGCAGGCGCAGCCCGGTGCGGCGGCGCAGCATCCGGGAGAGCGCGAGGTTCCCGGCGCGGGCGTGCGCGGGCCAGGCGCCCCGGCCCCGCGGACGGCGCCGCCCGAGCACCAGGTCGGCGGCGCCCGAACGGACCTCGGCGACGAACGGCACCAGCAGACCGGGGTCGAGGGAGGCGTCGCAGTCGCAGAAGCAGACGAGGTCGGCGGTGGCCGCGGTCAGGCCCGCGTGGCAGGCGGCGCCGAAGCCGCGGCGGGGTTCGTGGACCACGGTCGCGCCCAGCTCGCGGGCGATGTCCGGGGAGCCGTCGGTGGAGCCGTTGTCCACGACCAGCGCCCGCCACCCGGCCGGGATCCGCTCCAGCACCCAGGGCAGCGCGTCCGCCTCGTCCAGGCAGGGCAGGACCACGTCCACGTCCGGGCCGGTCATCGTCCCGCCCCCCGCATCCCGGCGCGCGCGAACTCCCGCATGCCGTCCTCGAAGCCGACCTCCGGCTTCCAGCCCAGCTCGGCCCGCAGCCGCGCCGAGTCCGCGGTGATGTGCCGGACGTCGCCGAGCCGGTACTCGCCGGTGACGACGGGCTCGGGCCCGCCGCAGGCGGCGGCCAGCGTCCGCGCCATCTCGCCGACGGTGTGCGGGTCCCCGCTGCCGGTGTTGTACGCCGTCAGCGTGCCGTCCGGCGGCTGTGCCTCCAGCGCGGCGGCGTTGGCCGCGGCGACGTCCCGGACGTGCACGAAGTCCCGCCGCTGCCGCCCGTCCTCGAACACGCGCGGCGCCTCGCCGCGGGCCAGCGAGGACCGGAAGAACGAGGCGACCCCGGCGTACGGGGTGTCACGGGGCATCCGCGGCCCGTACACGTTGTGGTAGCGCAGCGACACCGCCGTACCGCCGGTCGACCGCGCCCACGCGGCGGCCAGGTGCTCCTGCGTCAGTTTGGTGGTGGCGTACACGTTGCGGGGGTCCACCGGCGCGTCCTCCGCGACCAGACCCGGCGTCAGCTCGGCCCCGCAGCGCGGGCAGCGCGGCTCGAACCGTCCGGCGTCCAGGTCGGCGACGGCGCGCGGGCCGGGCCGCACCACGCCGTGGTGCGGGCAGTCGTACCGCCCCTCCCCGTAGACCACCATCGACCCGGCCAGCACCAGCCGCCGTACGCCCGCGTCCGCCATCGCGGCCAGCAGCACGGCCGTACCGAGGTCGTTGTGGGACACGTAGTCCGGGGCGTCGCCGAAGCCGGTGCCCAGACCGACCATGGCCGCCTGGTGGCAGACGGCGTCCACCCCGGCCAGGGCGCGGGCCACCGCCGGGCCGTCCCGTACGTCGCACCGGGCGTCCGCCCGCAGGTCGTGGACGACGGGTTCGTGCCCGCGCGCCGTCAGTTCCTCCACCACATGGGACCCGATGAACCCGGCACCGCCGGTGACCAGTACACGCATACGGCCACGCTAGGTCCGCGACCCGGCCGGACCGCAGGGCCGCGCCCGGCACGTCACGACTCCGTAAGAGGTCATCCGTCCGGCGCCCCCTCCGTGAGCCTGCGCTCCAGATCGCGCAGGTCCTTGCCGAGCGAGGAGCGGACCCGACGGGACAGCAGCGGGGCCGCCAGCCGGTAGAAGCCGCCCTCGCCGCCCCGGACCCGGAGCTGCGCGAGGGTGCCGCGCGGATGCGGCTCGAAGGCGTAGGTGACGTGCATCGGCAGCGGTCCCGCCACGGACCGCATGTCGAGCAGCCGCGGCGGCTCGTACCCGGTCACCTTCAGCACGTAGTCGATACGGCGGCCCAGGAAGTACGCCGTACGGGTGACCTCGGCGCCGACGCCGAAGCCGCCGCCGTCCGCCGGGCGGGTCAGTTCGGCCGTGCGGATGCCCTGGGTCCACTCCGCGTCGTGCCGCCAGTCCATGGCGTACCCGGCCACCCGCTCGGGCGGGAACGGGAGCACCCGTCGCACGGTCACGTCGATGCTGCCCATCGCCTCGCCTCGTCCGCCTTCGTCGTGGTCCACCGGCGCCGCGCCGCGGCCGGTGCGGGTTCAGGATGCGGGGCCGGGAGCGGCCTCGCAGCCCGCGTGTGGCGCCCGGTGGAACCGCCTCGTCGCGGGCGTGGCCGGTCGCACACCGTGTCGCTGTTGGGCCGAACGGGTGACTTGGCGTAAGAATTGGCTGGTGCAGGAGATGAGCGCGAGTCAGATCGGGGGAGCCGGTGCACCGTCACGACGTCACCGATGAACAGTGGGAGGGGCTCGCCCAGGTCGTTCCGCTGCGCGGCCGGGACGCCTGGCCGTCCGCGGTGGACCACCGCGCGCACCCGGAAGCCGAGACCGAGGCGCGGCGCCGTTTCGTCGTCCTCCGCGTCAACGTCTTCGCCGACGCCCGCGAGGTCGCCGAGACGCTCATGTCGGGCATCCCGGTCCTCCTCGACCTCAGCGGCGCCGAGACCGAGGTCGCCAAACGCGTCCTCGACTTCAGCACCGGCGTCGTCTTCGGGCTGGCCAGCGGGATGCACCGGGTCGACCGCAACGTCTTCCTCCTCACCCCGCCGGGCACGGAGGTCCAGGGGCTGATGGAGGGCATGGGGATGCCGGGGGCGCGGTGATACACCTGACGCCGTGACCGAACCCCTCGATGTGGCGCGGCTCCAGCGCAGGCTGGTCGAGTTCGCCGCCGCCCGTGACTGGCAGCCGTACCACACGCCCAAGAACCTGGCGGCCGCGCTCAGCGTGGAGGCCTCCGAACTGCTGGAGATCTTCCAGTGGCTGACCCCGGAGGAGTCCGCGCGGGTGATGGCCGATCCCGGCACCGCACACCGCGTCACCGACGAGGTCGCGGACGTCCTCGCCTATCTGCTCCAGTTCTGCGCGGTCCTCGGCGTCGACCCGCTGGCCGCCCTCGACGCGAAGATCGACCGCAACGAGGGCCGGTTCCCGGCGACGGGCGACGGCGCGGAAGCGGAAGGCGGCTGACCCCGGAGCCACATACTCCGTTATTACTCTCCGCAGTTGAAATCGGGCTCGAATCCGAAATGTTGTCCACAATTTTCCGCCTTCCTCTGGTGTTTGGGGTCAAGCTCCCTCACGCTGGGTAGTGAACAAGGGAGTTCGGGCGGACGCGCGGAAGCGCGTCATGACGACGGGGGCAGCGCATGGACGCGGTGCGGCTCATCGTGACGAGCAGGCGTGCCCTGATGGGGAGCGGCGAAGTGCCGCAGATCCTCACGGAGGTGTGGCAGGCCCAGGCCCTGGCCCAGGCCATCGGCAGCCGCCTCGCCGTCCACGGCCCACCCGAGCTGCGCGGCGAGGCCCTGGGCCTGACCGAGCTGGCGGGCCGCGGCTGCGGCGTCCTCGACACCCCCGAACTGGCCCCCGGCGAACTGCGCGCGGCCCAGCTCACCGACCTCGGCGACGCCCGCCAGACCCTGCTCCGCCTCGGCGGCCTGCTCGGCGAGGTCGGCATCGCCCTGGTCGGCATCACCTGCGCCGCCCCGGACGAGGGCACGTACTGGCAGTGCATGGAGGCCATCGACGCCGCGGACGAGTCCCGCGACCGGGTCGTGGAGATGCTCAGCAAGCTGGCCGACCGCGAACAGGCCTCGGCCCAGCGGCCGTTACCGGAGCGGGAGGCCGGTTAGGGCCGCTCGGGGCCCGTCCGCACCCGGCCCTGGAGGTGCAGGGCACGCAGGGCCGCCTCCAGGGCGAAGCGGCGGTCCGGGTCGGTGAGCCGGTCGCCGAGGCGGGCGTCCAGATTGCGCAGCCGGTAGCGCACGGTCTGCGCGTGCACCCCCAGCACCTCGCCGACCTGTTCCGCGGGCGCCCGGGTCGAGACATGGACCCGCAGGGTCTCCACCAGCCGGTCGCGGCGGCTGGCGGGCAGATCGTCGAGCGGGGCCAGCTCACGGGCGGCGATATGGGAGACGAGGGGCGCGTCGGACAGCAGCCAGATCGTCACCAGGTGGTCCTCGCAGCGGACCACGGGCGCGTCCGCGACGGCGCCCTCGTCGATGAGCTGGAGCACCCGGCGCGCCCAGCGGATGGAGTCGGCGGCCTGCGTGAGCGGCACGGTCAGGCCCACCGCGGCGCGGGCGCCGGACAGGGCGGCGTCGAGCATCGCCGTACGCTCCGGCGTCATCGGGCCGGGGATCAGCAGATGCGGGTGCGGGATGTCCAGGTCGGCCAGGACGTCCCCGGCGAGCCCCGCCTCCAGGTGGTCCGGGACGGGCGCGCGCAGGGCGACCATGGTGACCTCGGCGGGCAGCTGCCAGGCGGCCGTCTCGCAGAGCCTCGGTAACTCCTGGGGCAGCGGCGGCGCGGCGAGGACGAGGTGGAGCAGCCGTCTTCGCTGGGCCGACACCTCGGAGGAGGCCCGCGACAGCACCTCCGCGTAGCCCTCGCGGGAGACGGCCTCCAGCTCCTCCACGTAGGCGAACAGGGCGTCGGCGAAGGCGAGGATGAGCGAGGGGGAGAGCTGGTACTGCTGCCCCACGGCCTTGGCGCGGCGCAGCGCGATCCGGGCGCCCAGCCGGAACGCCCCCTGGAGGGTGTCCAGTTCGCGGCCCTCGTACGCCTCGACGCGGCCGAACTTGCGCAGCAGCTGGTCGCGGAGCGCGGAACTCTTGCCGGGTTCGGCGACCCGGTCGACGAAGGCGGACAGGGCCTGTTCGACGCCCTGCCGGATGGCGCCCGCGTTGGGGCCGTTGAGCAGTCGGCCGTAGACGGGATAGGCGCGGGTGACCTCGGCGCGTATCTCCCTGAGGAGCCCGGGTAACTCAGGTCTCATCAGGGCGGCGAACTCCTTGGGCAGGGGCCCGATCGGTTCACCGACCTCCGGCGGGTGCGTGATGGAAGACATGAGGCGTCCCTTGCTCTCCGTTGCGCCCGTGGTGGGGGGACCGGCCGTGCGCCCCCGCCCGGCCGGGGACGGGGGCGCACGACCGGCGTCCAGGTGCTGCCTGTCTGGGCTGATGAAGTTAAAACAACTTCGTTGCGCCGTACACAGCCTGTGCACATTTCGGTGCGGCGGGACGCGGGCGGACTGCCGGGACGGCTGAGAATCGCCGCTGTACGGCCATTAGTCGACGGCGGAGTGCCAGGCCTGGGAGAGCAGCTTGCCCGCGTCGGGTGCGACGGTGCCGGGGGCGGTCAGACCGGCGAGGGCGGTCTGGCTGTTGTCGAGGGTCAGGCTGTTGGTCCCGGCCGGGGCGGGCAGCCCCGTCTTGGCGTTCACTGCGGCGTCGATCAGACCGAACAGGCCGAGGCCGCAGCCGGTGGCGCCGGGCACCGCGAAGGTGCTGTCGTTCTGGGTGGCCCCGGTGAGGTTGATGCGGGTCAGCTCCCCGTCGTCGGCGACCGTGCCGTCCCCGTCGAAGAAGGAGATGCCGAAGTCCGGGTAGGTGAGGTTCTTCGGGCGCAGCACGATCGGGTTGGACTTGCTGCCGATGTAGCAGTTGCCGCCGAGGATCGGGTTCTCCAGATGGATGCGGACCGGTATGGCGACGATCGTCTCGCCCGTGACGATGCCCGCCGTCTGGTTGAAGTCGTAGGGCGCGCCCACGGACTCCACGGTGGCGGTGATCTTGTTGAGGGTGCTGTTGCTGAGGGACTCGCAGATCTGGGTGATCGCCGGGATGTTGCTCGGGCACATCAGCCCCAGCAGACCGCCGGGCACGGTCGCGGAGTCCGCGATGAGCGCGCCGCCGGCCGGGGCCACGACGCTGCTGGTGCCGTCGGAGTTCTGGATGACGCCGATCTGGAGGTTGGTCCTGCCGGTCGTCACCGTGGTGTTGCCCAGTTTGATCGACCCGCTCGGCGAGGTCGAGACCACGCACTGCGGGGTCCTGGCGATGCCGTCCGCCGCCAGCATCGCCGGGGCGTCCACGGGACAGCGGGTGAACGGCGCCCACTCGCCGTTCGGCGCCGCCGCCGCGGTGGCGGTGCCGGTGGCGGCGAAGGCGACGAGCGCGGTGCCGAGCGCGGTGGCGGTGGTGACGGCTCTGGCGCCGGGAAAGGACCGGTTCATGGGGTGACCTTTCGTGAGAGGGGGGTTCGGCAAGGGGCTCAGCGTTGTGGAGCGGGAACCTGGAGGGGCTGGAGGTCCTCGGTGCACTCGGCCGGGTTGAACACCAGTGGCGCGCAGGTCTGCCCCTGGATCTGCTTGGTGTAGTTGCCGGGCCCGGAGACCGACGCCGTGAGCAGCGGGTCGAGGTCCTCGCCGCCGGTGCCGCAGCCGGTGAAGGCAGGGATGGTGAACTCGCCGGTCAGCGGGCCGCCGGAGGTCAGCTGATAGCCGACCACCGGCTCACCGGGCGGCATCTCGCCCCGGCCGTAGAGCACCATGTGGTCGCCGGGGAACTTGTCCGGCTCCGGGTCCGTGGAGCTGAGGGACGTCTCCGTCCGGCAGTCGGGCCCCACGTCCAGCGGCGTTCCGTTGACCTCCAGCGAGGTGACCCGCAGCACCACGGGCAGCCGGACGTAGGTGTCGAGGTAGGTGAAGAAGGTGCTGAAGTCCATGAAGCCGAGGGAGTCGACGGTCATCGGCCCGGTCTGCTCCAGGACCATGGTCGCCGTGGTCGGGGTGAAGCCGAAGGTCAGGAAGGTCGCCTCGAAGGCGCCGATGCGCCGCTCGCCCTCGGTGCTCAGTTCGCCCACCGCCTCGTTGATGATCAGGGCGCCGCTGCCGTCCGGCAGCATCTCGAAGTCCGACCTGGTCCGTTCGAGCAAGGAGCAGGTGAGCGGGATCACCGAGGCGCCGTCGAGCTTGCGCACGTTGGAGTAGCCGGTGATGTAGGCGTTCAGCGAGTCGGGGGTCGCCGGGCGCTGATCGTCGTACCGGCACGGCGGCGCCTGGGCGTCGGCCGGTGAGCCGCCGGGCGCGCTCTCGTCGATGGTGGGGGCACGGTCGCCCTGCCGCTCCGGCTCCTCGGGTGCCTGGGAGGCCGAGGGTGACGCGGACGGTGAGTCGCTCGGTGCCTCGGTGCCGGGGGAGGGCTCCGCCCCCACGGGTACGACGGCCAGTCGGCCACCGTCCGGCGCGTCCTCGGCGAGGGCGCAGTCCACGGTCAGCGCGGCGGGCTCGGTGGCGGTGCCGTCGGCGGTGGTCAGGGCCAGGTCGACGGCCAGTTTCCCGGCGGTGAGGGTGAGGTCGCCGTCGCGCCGCGCCGTCATCGAGGGCACGTCGCCCGTCGCGGTCAGCGTCAGCGGCCCGGACTCCGGCACGGGGGCGGGGGCGGCGGTGCCGCGCCAGGTGGCCTCGGCGGTGGCGTCGTGCTGGGCCACGCCGACGGTGAGCCGGGTCGCGGCCAGGGTGTCGGCGGCGCCCAGCGCGGTGAGGTCCGCCACCGCCTCCGGCGGCAGTTCGACGGTGGTGGTGACGTCAGCGGGCTGGACCGGCTCCCCGGCGGCGACCCGGTCGGGAAGCGTGGCGAGGACCCGTACCGTCGCGGGCCGGGGCCCGGAGGGGAGGTCGCACACATAGGGCAGCGCGGTGTCCACCTCCTGGGCGGACGCGGCCAGCGCACCGGCGGGGACGGTGGCGGCCAGCACGGTGAACGCGGCGATCGTCGCGCTCCGCGCCCGGGTGCGGGCGGGACGGGGACCTCTCATCTGGTGCTCCACTCGGTCGGTCGACGGTCGTGCGGGCCCGGACAGCCCACGTGTGCCCGGCCGGTGTCACCGGCCGGGCTGCTGTGCTTGACCCGTCGATCACGGAGGGTTGGAGCCGACCACGGTCGGGATGGTGCTGGTGCCCGCCACCTTGACCGCGTAGTTGCCCCGGAAGGTGGGCTTGGTGGCGTTGGTGACGAACGTGCCGCAGCCGGTGGCACCCGAGACGGACAGCTGCCCGCTGGTGCTGTTGACCGCGAGGATGCCGGTGGAGTTGGTGTACGTGCCGGCGGCCTGGCCCGTCACGGTGAACTTGCAGGTCCCGGCGGTCACGGCGGCCGTGATGTTGTCGACGTAGCCGGTGGTCACGCCGGTGGAGGCGTTGTAGTCGACCGCCTTGATGGTCCAGGGGGTCGTCGCCACGGTGGTCACGTTGCCCAGGACGCTGGTGCAGGGCGCGGTGACGGGGACGCCGAAGCTGATGCTGTTGATGCTGGCGACCGTGGCGGGGTTGCCGCTGGCGCTCTGCATCGTGCCGGACGCCGACGAGACCGTACACGTCATCGGGATGTTGGCGGTCATCACGACGTTTCCGACGTTGGTCGCCGTGAAGTTGGCCGGGGACGGGGTGACGGTCCACACGGTGGACGGCACCGCCGACGCCGGGGCGACGGCCATACCGAACGCGGCCGCACCCGCGCCCGCCACCACGGCTATTCTTCGCAGGGGTTTATTCATGGGTTCGGGACTCTCCTTGTGGATTGAGGGCAGAGGTCCACGGCCCGGAATTCCTCCGGCCGCGACCTCGACGTTACTTGCGGGAAACTTGGCCGAACAATGCCGCCGACCATGATTCTTTGCCGGTGCCCGAACATCTGTCCGTCGAGTGAGCGATCCGCGCTGTCCTTTAGTCAACGGGCTGCTAAGGCGGGCCTCCCGGCCGCCCGTCTTTGCGCTGGATGACAAAACCGGCGCCCGGTTTTGGTTGCCGGATGACAGGTTGCCGGTAGCCGGGCCGAAACTGTTGGAAAAGTCGGAACCCGGTCTTGCCTGGCGAGGTTACTCAGCCGTAGCGTGCCGGACACGTCGCTGTACTCGCTGGTGGGTGCACCGGAGAGCCCTTTTGGAGGTGATGTGGGAATCGAAGTGGCGGTCGAGGGACTGACCATGTCCTTCGGCAAGCAGACGATCTGGCAGGACGTGTCCCTCACCCTGCCGGCCGGAGAGGTCAGCGTCATGCTGGGCCCGTCCGGAACCGGAAAGACCGTATTCCTGAAATCGCTCATCGGGCTGCTCAAGCCCCAGCGCGGGCGCGTTCTCATCAATGGCGTCGACATGGTGAACAGTCCGGCGCGCGATATTTACGAGACCCGGAAAGTATTCGGGCTCATGTTTCAGGACGGGGCCCTTTTCGGGTCCATGTCCGTGTTCGACAACATCGCGTTCCCGCTGCGCGAGCACACCCGCAAGAAGGAGTCCGAGATCCGCCGCATCGTCATGGAGCGGATCGAGGTCGTCGGTCTGCTGGGTGCGGAGGGCAAGCTGCCCGGCGAGATCAGCGGCGGCATGCGCAAGCGGGCCGGTCTGGCGCGGGCGCTCGTCCTCGACCCGCAGATCATCCTCTGCGACGAGCCGGACTCGGGGCTCGACCCCGTGCGCACCGCCTACCTCTCGCAGCTGCTGATCGACCTCAACGCGCGCACCGACGCGACGATGCTGATCGTCACCCACAACCTCGACATCGCCGCCCGGGTCCCCGACAACATCGGCATGCTCTTCCGGCGCGAGCTGGTCACCTTCGGCCCCCGCGAGGTGCTGCTGACCAGCGAGGAGCCCGCGGTGGCGCAGTTCCTCGACGGGCGCCGCGAGGGCCCGATCGGCATGTCGGAGGAGAAGGACGCGGCCAGCCTGGCCGCCGAGGGGGTCGCTCCCGCCGACGCCGGGCCCCGGCCGATCGTCCCGCAGCTGGAGCCGTCCGAGGGCCTTCCCGCGCGCCGCGCCGTCACCCGGCGCCGTGAGCGTGTCATGGGCATGATCGACACCCTGCCGCCGTCCGCCCGCCGGGCCATCGAGCGCACCCACGCCACCGCGCCCACCCTGCCCCTGCCCTCCGCCGGGACCGGCACCTTCGGGAGCGGCGCATGATCACCGGTGCGCTGCGGGCGACCGGCGACCTGTTCGCGCTCACCGCCGAGGTCGGCCGCGCCGTCTTCCGACGGCCCTTCCAGTTCCGGGAGTTCATCGAGCAGTTCTGGTTCATCGCCAGCGTCACCATCCTGCCCGCCGCCCTCGTCTCCATCCCGTTCGGCGCCGTCATCGCCCTCCAGGTCGGCTCGCTCACTCAGCAGCTCGGCGCCCAGTCCTTCACCGGCGGCGCCAGCGTCCTCGCCGTAGTCCAGCAGGCCAGCCCGCTCATCGTCGCACTGCTGATCGCCGGGGCCGGCGGCTCCGCGATCTGCGCCGACCTCGGCTCCCGCAAGATCCGCGAGGAACTCGACGCCATGGAGGTCATGGGCGTCTCACCCGTGCAGCGGCTGGTCGTGCCCCGGGTGCTGGCCACCATGGGCGTCGCCGTCCTCCTCAACGGACTGGTCTCCGCCGTCGGCATCCTCGGCGGCTACTTCTTCAACGTCTTCCTGCACGACGGCACCCCCGGCGCCTACCTCTCCAGCTTCTCCTCCCTCGCCCAGCTGCCCGACCTCTACGTCAGCGAACTCAAGGCCCTGGTCTTCGGGTTCATCGCGGGCATCGTCGCCGCCCACCGCGGACTCAACCCGCGCGGCGGACCCAAGGGCGTCGGCGACGCCGTCAACCAGTCCGTCGTCATCACCTTCCTGCTGCTCTTCTTCGTCAACATGGTGATGACGGGTGTCTACCTCCAACTCGTACCGCCGAAGGGAGGCTGAGGCCGGTGGCCTCCCCGCTCGTCTGGCTGGACCGCTCCGGCGACCAGCTCCTCTTCTACACCCGCGCCCTGCTCTGGGTCCCGCGCACCCTGCACCGCTACCTCCGCGAGGTGCAACGCCTCCTCGCCGAAGTCGCGTTCGGCACCGGAGGCCTCGGAATCATCGGCGGCACCATCGGCGTGATGATCGCGATGACCCTGTTCACCGGCACCGTCGTCGGACTCCAGGGCTACGCCGCCCTCGACCAGATCGGCACCGCCGCCTTCACCGGGTTCGTCTCCGCCTACTTCAACACCCGCGAGATCGCCCCCCTGGTCGCCGGACTCGCCCTCTCCGCGACCGTCGGCGCGGGCTTCACCGCCCAGCTCGGCGCCATGCGCATCAACGAGGAGGTCGACGCCCTCGAGGGCATGGGCGTGCGCTCCATGCCCTACCTCGTCACCACCCGCATCATCGCCGGGGTCGTCGCCATCATCCCGCTCTACGCGATCGGGCTGCTCTCCTCCTACCTGGCCTCCCGCTATGTCACGGTCCTCTTCAACGGCCAGTCGTCGGGCACCTACGACCACTACTTCAACCTGTTCCTGTCGCCCACGGACGTCCTGCTCTCCGTACTGAAGGTGCTCATCTTCAGCGTGATGGTCATCGTCGCCCACTGCTACTACGGCTACCGCGCCACCTGCGGACCCGCCGGGGTCGGCGTCGCCGTGGGCCGGTCGGTGCGCAACGCCATCGTGCTGATCAGCGTCACCGACTTCTTCCTCTCCCTCGCCCTGTGGGGCGCCACCACGACCGTGAAGGTGGCGGGGTGAGATGAGCGGAGCACAAGGCGCCGTCCTGCGCCGCCGGTTCGCCGGACTGGTCTTCCTGCTGGTGCTCGCCCTGCTGGTGTGGCTGGCTGTCGCCGTCTACGACAAGAGGTTCACCGACTCCGCCGACGTGACCGTGGAGACCGGCAGCGTCGGCAACGAGATGCACCGCGGCGCCGAGGTGAAGCTGCGCGGCGTCGTCGTCGGAGAGGTCCGCGACATCGACGCCACCGGCACGGGCGCCCGGCTCACCCTCGCCCTCAAGCCGGGCGCCCTCGACGACATCCCCGCCGACGTCCGCGCGCAGATGCTGCCGACCACCCTGTTCGGCGAACGGTTCGTGGCCCTCGTACCCCCCGCGGGAACCTCCGGCGCGACGCTCAGCGCCGGGGCCGTCATCCCGCAGGACCGCTCCGCGAACGCCGTGGAACTCCAGCAGGTCCTCGACAACGTGCTGCCGACGCTCACCGCCGTGCAGCCGCAGAAGCTCGCCGCGACCCTCTCCGCGGTCTCCCAGGCGCTGGAGGGACGCGGCGACGACCTCGGCGCCACCCTCAGCCGGCTCGACGCGCACCTGCGGAAGTTCAACCCGCAGCTGCCGACCCTCAACCGCGACCTGAAAGAACTCGTGAAGGTCAGCCACCTCTACGCCGACGCCGCCCCCGAGGTGATCACCGCCCTCACCGACCTCACCACCACGACCGGCACCCTCGCCGAGAAGGACGACGACCTCGCGGCCACCCTCGGCGCCACCACCACGGCCGCCGAGGACACCACCGCCTTCCTGCGGCAGAACAAGGACAACATCATCCGGCTGTCCGCCGCCTCCCGCCCCACCCTGGAACTGCTCGCCGAGTACTCCTCCTCGTTCCCCTGCACCCTGCGCACCCTCGCCGAGCACGTCCCCGCCATGGACAAGGCGCTCGGCAAGGGCACCGACCGCCCCGGACTCCGCGTCGACCTCACCACCGTGACCTCCCGCGGCGCCTACCGCCCCGGCCGCGACACCCCGTCCTACGACGCCACCGGCGGCCCCCGCTGCTACCCCGTGCCCTATCTCGACGTCCCCGCGCGGCCCGCCGTACGCACCCCCGCCGACACCGGAGCCGAGCTCGGACCGGCCAACTCCCCGCAGGAGAACGACCTCGTCAACGAACTCCTCGCCCCCGCCACCGGACGGCAGCCCGCCGAACTGCCCGACTGGAGCAGCCTGCTCGCCGGTCCCGCCCTGCGCGGCGCGGAGGTGACCCTGCGATGACACCCCGCCGCGACCCGCACACCCGGCGCCGCCCGCTCACCGGGACCGTGCTCAAGTCCCTCGCCTTCCTGCTGGTCACCGCGCTCACCACCACCGTGCTCGCCCTGAGCATCGCGAACACCGGCGTCGGCGACGGCACCCGCACCTACCGGGCCCTGTTCACCGACGTCACCGGACTCGCCGACGGCGACAGCGTCCGCGTCTCCGGTGTCGAGGTCGGCGAGGTCACCGACGTACGCGTCGTCGACCGGCGCCTGGCGCAGGTCACCTTCACCGTCAGCGAGGACCGCACCCTGCCCCGCTCCACCACCGCCGCCGTGAAGTACCTCAACATGGTCGGCCAGCGCTACATCGCCCTCGACCGGGGCAGCGGCGACCTCACCGGCACCCTGCGCGGCGGCGACACCATCCCGCTGGAACGCACCGCCCCCGCACTCGACCTGACCCTGCTCTTCAACGGCTTCAAGCCGCTGTTCGAAGGCCTCGACCCGGAAGAGGTCAACGAACTCGCGGGCTCCATCGTGCGGGTCCTCCAGGGCGAGGGCGACACCGTCGACAGCCTGATCCGGCACATCGGCTCCCTCAGCACCACCGTCGCCGCCAAGGACGAGGTCATCGGCGAGGTCGTGAGCAACCTCAACACCGTCCTGACCACCCTCAACGACCGCGAGGCCGACTTCGACGGCCTCGTCGACACCCTCCAGAAACTCGTCACCGGCTTCGACGAGGACCGTGAACCCCTCGGCCGCGCCGTCGCCGCCATGGGCGACCTGACCACCGTCACCGCCGACCTCCTCGACGACGGACGCGAACCCCTCAAGCAGGACATCCGCGAACTCGGCCGCCTCTCCGGCAACCTCGGCGACGCCACCCCGCAGATAGAGAACTTCCTCGCCAAGACCCCCGCCAAGATGACCGCGCTGAGCCGCCTGTCGTCCTACGGCTCCTGGTTCAACCTCTACCTCTGCGAGGCCAAGGTGAGCGGAGTGACCACCTCCGACGGGTCCCGCCCGCCCACCGGCATCGCCGTCACCGAAGCGAGGTGCGGCGCATGAGACGCCTGAAACCCGTCCGCGAGCGCAACCCGGTCGGCGTCGCCGTCGTCGGCCTGCTCCTGCTGGCGTTCCTCACCGTCGCCGCCTACAACGCCGAACGGCTGCCTCTGATCGACGGCGGCACCACCTACACCGCCGACTTCTCCGAGGCCGCCGGACTCGACGACGGCGACGAGGTGCGCGTCGCCGGGGTCAAGGTCGGCGAGGTGACCGGCGTCGCCCTCGACGGCGACCGGGTCAAGGTCACCTTCGAGGTCGAGGACGCCTGGATCGGCGACCGGACCACCGCCGCCATCGCCATCAAGACCCTCCTCGGCGACAAGTACCTCGCCCTCGACCCGCTCGGCGCCGCCCGCCAGGACCCCGGCCGCCGCATCCCGCTCGCCCGCACCACCTCGCCGTACGACGTCACCCAGGCGTTCCAGGACCTCAGCGGAACCGTCGACGCCATCGACACCCGGCAGCTCGCGGAGAGCTTCCGGACCATCTCCGAGACCTTCGAGGACTCGCCCCCGCACGTCCGCAAGGCCGCCACCGGACTGTCCGACCTGTCCAAGTCCGTCTCCAAGCGGGACCAGGAGCTGTCCCGGCTGCTCAAGGGCAGCAACCAGTTCACCCGGACCCTTCAGGAACGCAAGTCCAGCTTCGAGACCCTCATCGAGGACGGCGGCTCCCTGCTCGGTGAACTCCAGGACCGCCGCGACGCCATCAACGCCCTGCTGGAGGGCAGCCGCGACCTCGGCACCGAACTCAGCGGCCTGGTCGCCGACAACGACAAACAGCTCAAACCCACCCTCAAGGCGCTCGGCCGGGTCACCAAGGTGCTCCAGAAGAACACCCGGCAGCTCGACCGCACCCTCGCCCTCGCCGGTCCCTACTACCGCCTGGTCGGCAACACCCTCGGCAACGGCCACTGGTTCGACAGCTACCTGTGCGGGGTCGTGCCCCGGAACTACCTGCCCGCCGGGTCCCAACCGGAGAGCGGATGCATACCGCCCAAGCAAGCGCCGGGAGGTGCCCGATGACCAGGCGCGGCAGACTCCTCGCGGCCGTGATCGCCCTCGCCGTGGTCGCCGCCGGACTGGCCGCGGTCCGTGCCCTCGACGACCAAGGCACCCGCCTGACCGCCTACTTCGACCGCGCCGTCGGCATCTACGCGGGCTCCGACCTGCGCATCCTCGGTGTCCGCGTCGGCGAGGTGACCTCCGTACGGCCGCAGGGCACCCGCGTGAGGGTCGGCCTGCGACTCGACGACGGCGTCCAGGTCCCCAAGGGCGCGCGGGCCGTGATCGTCGCGCCCAGCGTCGTCGCCGACCGGTTCGTCCAGCTCACCCCCGCCCACCGCTCCGGGCCCACCCTCGCCGACGGTGCCGTGCTGCCCGCCGCCCGCAACCGCACCCCCGTCGAGATCGACCAGCTCTACGCCTCCCTCACCGACCTCAGCCAGGCCCTCGGCCCCGACGGCGCCAACTCCACCGGCGCCCTGTCCGACCTGCTCAGCACCGGCGCCGCCAACCTCGACGGCAACGGCGAGGCCATCGGCGACAGCGTCGAACAGTTCGGCAAGGCCGCCCGGACCCTCGACGGCTCCAGCGACGACCTGTTCACCACCCTCGCCCAGCTCCAGGCCTTCACCACCATGCTCAAGGACAAGGACACCGACGTACGCACCGCGCAGGAACGCCTCGACACCGTCGTCTCCTTCTTCGCCGACAACAAGGACGACCTCGCGGGCGCCCTCGACGAACTCGGGACCGCCCTTGGCCAGGTGAAGACCTTCATCCAGGACAACCGGGGCGAACTCAAGGACAACGTCGAACGGCTCGTGCCCATCACCCGCACCCTCGTCGACCAGCGCGCCTCCCTCGCCGAGGCCCTCGACGTGGCTCCCCTGGCCGCCGGCAACCTCGTCGGCGCCTACGACCCCGGCACCGGCCGGATCGACGGCCGCACCAACCTCAACGAACTGAGCATGGGCGGCCCCCTGCTGCCGCTGCCGGTCGCCGGGGACGGCGCGACCACGGGGGAGGGACAGCGGTGAGAGACCTGCTCAGACGCGGGGCGCTGACCACCGGCGCCGGGCTCGGCGGACTGCTCGCCCTCGTCCTCGGCTTCGCCCTCGCCGTCGGCGCGTTCGCCGCCGGCGTCCCCCGCTTCGACGGCATCGAGGACCTGCCGCTGCCCGGCGGCGCCGACCTCGGGCGGAACCCGTACACCGTCACCGTGGAACTCGACGACGCCCTCAGCCTCGTCCCGCACGCCGCGGTCAAGGTCAACGACGTCGCCGTCGGCCGGGTCACCGGCATCGACCTCGGCGACGACTGGACCGCCCGCGTCACCGTCCAGGTCAACGGCGACGTCGTCCTCCCCGCCGACTCCGGGGCCAGGCTGGAACAGTCCAGCCTGCTCGGCGAGAAGTACGTCCAGCTGGTCGCCCCCGCCAAGACGACCACCGCCGGACCACTCGGCGACGGCGACGTCATCCCGCGCTCCCGCACCAACCGCAACACCGAGGTCGAGGAGGTCTTCGGCGCGCTGTCCCTGCTGCTCAACGGCGGCGGCGTCAACCAGCTCAAGACCATCACCCGGGAACTCAACACCGCCCTCGGCGGCCGGGAACCCGAGGTCCGCTCGATGCTCAGGCGGGTCGAGGAACTCGTCTCCGACCTCGACGAGCACCGCGGCGACATCACCGACGCCCTCGACGGCGTCAACCGGCTCTCCGCCACCCTCGCCGGACGCAAGGACGACGTGCACACCGTCCTCACCGGCCTCACCCCCGGCCTGAAGACCCTCCACGAACAGCGCGGTTCACTGCTCACCATGCTGCGCTCCCTGGACACCCTGTCCGGCGTCGCCGTCTCCACCGTCGACGCGAGCAAGGACGACATGATCGCCGACCTCAAGGCCATCGCCCCCACCCTGCGGGCCCTCGCGGACGCCGGAACCGATCTCCCCGACTCCCTGGAAGTGCTGTTGACCTACCCGTTCACCGACGAGGTGCTGCGCGGGGTCAAGGGCGACTACCTCAACGTGTACCTCGACCTCACCGCCGCCCCCGGCACCCAGGTCATCCCACCGCTGGTGCCGTCCGGCACGCCCACCGACGCGACGACGAAGGCGGACTCGAAGTCGGCGCCCCTGCCGCTGCCGTCCACGACCACGACCACGGCCGGAGGGAACACGGAATGATCACCCTCGCCATCCGTCTGAAGAACCTCGCCTTCCTCGTGATCGCCGTCCTCGTCCTCGGCTTCGTCGGCATCCGCTACGCCGACCTCGGCCGCCACGTCGGCATCTCCGACCACTACACCGTCCGCGTCGAACTCCCCACCACGGGCGGCCTGTTCACCCACTCCGACGTCACCTACCGGGGCGTCTCCGTCGGCCGCGTCGGACCCATCGACCTCACCGAGGCCGGCGTCGTCGCCGAACTGCGCATCAAGAAGTCCGCCCCGCGCATCCCCGCCGACACCCAGGCCGTGGTCGCCGGGCTCTCCGCCGTCGGCGAGCAGTACATCGACCTGCGCCCGCACGGCGACGACGGCCCCTACCTCACCGACGGCTCCCGCATCGAACAACCCGACACCGAGGTCCCCGCCCCCGTCACCGACGTCCTCACCAGCGTCGACAACCTCAGCAAGTCCGTGCCCCTGGAAGACCTGCGCACCGTCGTCGACGAACTCGGCAAGGCCTTCGAGGGCCACGGCGACGACCTCCAGGTGCTCCTCGACAGCGGCAGCGACTTCGTCGCCGCGGCCGACCGGGCGCTGCCCGCCACCACCCGCCTCCTCACCGACGGCGAGACCGTGCTGCGCACCCAGGCCGAGGAGGCCGACGCCATCCGCGGCTTCGCCGACGGAGCCGAGGAACTCGCCCGCACCCTCAAGGGCTCCGACGCCGACCTGCGCCGCCTGCTCACCGTCGCCCCCGACGCCGCCACCCAGATCAGCGGCCTGCTGCGGGACGTCGACCCCAGCCTCGGCGTCGTCCTCGCCAACCTGCTCACCACCTCCGAGGTCGCCGTCACCCGCCAACGCGGCCTGGAGGAACTCCTCGTCACCTACCCCGCGGCCATCTCCGCCGGAGCCACCGCCGTCGACGGCGGCAAGCTCAACCTGGGCCTCGCCGTCACCTTCTTCGACCCGCTGCCCTGCACCAGCGGCTACGAGGCCACCCGCTACCGCAACGGCCTCGACCTCGGCACCACCCCCGCCCTCAACACCGGCGCCGCCTGCACCGCACCGGCCGCCAGCGGCGTCAACGTACGGGGTTCCGCGCACGCCCCCCGCGGCGGTCCGGTCCCCGAACCCGCCAGGCCCGGCTCCCTGCCGTCCGGCAGCGCGACCTCCGGCGGCGGTCCCGAGGCCACCCGACTGCCGGGCGCGCTGGCCCTCCCGGACACCGGCGACAGCACCCGGCCGCCCACCCTCGCGGACCTCCTCTACCCGGCACCGGAGGACCCCCGATCCCCGGAGGACTCCCGATCCCCGGAGGACCCCCGATGAACCGCACCCGCCTGCTCACCACCGCCGCCCTCACCCTCGCGCTCGGCTTCTGCGGCACCGGCGCCTGGACCTACGCCCAGGCCCGCGCCGACGATGCCCTCGCCTACGGCCGCGCCCGTGACGACGCCCTCGCCGACGGGCGCGCCCACCTCGCCGTCCTCCACACCCTCGACGCCTCGTCCCGGCAGTCCGCCCAGGCGGGCATCCGCGCCTGGCGCGCCGCCGCGACCGGCCCCCTGCGCGACGAACTGGGCCGCACCGAGGCCAAGGCGGGCGCCTCCGCCCGCGGCGTCGTCACCGAGGCGGCCGTCACCGCGCTCGACGAACGCGCGGGCACCGCCAAGCTCATCGCGACGGTCCGGGTGGAGGTCACCCGCCCCGGCGCCAAGTCCCCGACCACGGACCGCAAACGCCTGGAGGCCGTCCTCGCCCGCACCTCCGGGGGCGACTGGAAGGTGAAGGCGCTGAGCGCGGTACCGCTGGCGCGGGCGGTGGAAGGGGGCGAGGACGAATGACACGGCTGTCGCTGAGAATGCGGCTGCGGGACGCGGTGGACGCACCGGACGCACCCGATGAGCCGGACGCACCCGACGCACCCGACGCACGGGACGCGCCAGACGCACCGGACGCGCCGGACGGGCAGTCCACCGAGGACGCCCAAGCCGTGAGCCCGGCCGACGAGGACCCGCTCCCCCCCGACCCTGCCGACGGGGCAGGTACCACCACCCCCCGCCCCTGGCTACGCCACACCCTCACCGCCCTGGTCTGCACCGCCCTCCTCCTCACCGGCTCCGGTTTCCTGTACGCCGCCCACGGCCTGCGCTCGGACCCCTCCGCCGAGAACCGGGCGCTGACCGACGCGGAGGCGACCACCAAGGTCGCCGGGGACGTCGGCAACGCCCTCGCGCGGATCTTCTCGTACACCCCGGAGGGCCTCGCGGCGACCGAGCGCTCGGCGGACGCCGTGCTCGCCGGGAAGGCGGCCCGGCAGTACGCCGAACTGATCGACCGCATCCGTGAGGACATCACCCAGCAGGGCGTCACCCTGAGCACGCAGCCCGTCCGCACGGGCGTACTCGAACTCGACGGCGACCAGGCCCGGCTGCTCGTCTTCCTCGACCAGATCTCCCGCCGCGGCACCGACCGCCCCACCTCCGTCGCGGCCCAGCTCACGGTCACCGCGCGGTGGGAGCGGGACCAGTGGCGCATCGTCGACATCAGGGCCCGCTGACCGTGCCCGGGACAGGAGAGCACCCCATGCGCCCCATGCGGCTCACCACACGCGCGGTGACGGCCATCGCCCTCGCGCTCACCCTCGTCGCGGGCGGCTTCGCCGCCTGGGCGGGCTGGAGCTGGTACGACGCGGCCCACGACGACTCCGCGGCGTACGCCGAACAGCGCGACCGGGCGCTGGCGGCCGGGGAACAGGCCGTCCAGAACCTCAACACCCTCGACCACCGCGACCTCGACCGCGGCCTGGACCTGTGGGAGTCCTCCACGACCGGTGAACTCCACGACCAACTGGTCGACGGGCGGACCGAGTTCGCGGCGCAGGTGAAGGAGGCGAAGACGGTCACCACGGCCAAGGTGCTGTCCGGCGCCGTCACCGAACTCGACGACCGGGCGGGCCGCGCCCGGGTGCTCGTCGCGCTGCGGGTGACGGTGCGGACGCCCGGCGAGGCGAGCACCGACAAGGACAGCCGACTGCTCGGCGAACTCACCCGCACGGACGGCCGATGGAAGCTCAGCGCCCTGGGGCAGGCCCCCGTCGGCGGCACCCCGGCCGGCTGACCCGGCGGCACGAGAGGACGACAGACACCATGCCGACGACCACCCGTCACCACATCAACAGCCGACGCCGCCGCCAGGCCCGCGAGACCACCCGCACCCAGCCGCCGCCCCGCCGTGCCGACCGCACGGTCCGCCGCCCCGCCCCCGTCGAGACGGCACTCCGCCAGGCGCCGCCCGCGCGCCGCCCCCTGCCGGCGGCGCTGCTCTGCCTGCTCATCCTCCTCCTCGGCGGCTTCGCGGGCTGGGCGCACGCCCGCGCCGACGCCCTGCGCGACGACCCGGCCGCCCGCAACACCGCCCTCACCGACATCGCCCGCACCAGCGAGATCAAGGGCCAGACCGCCAAGGCCGTAGCCGCGCTCTTCTCCTACGACCACGCCGACCCCGCCGCCTTCGAGAAGGCCGCCGCGCAGCTGCTGACCGGCAGGGCCGTCGAACAGCACCGCACACTCCTCGCCGACGTCCGCGCCGGTGCGCAGGAGCAGAAGGCGGTGATCACCACCACGGTCACGGAGAGCGCGGTCGAACGCATCGACGGCGACCGGGCCCGCGTGCTGGTCTTCGCCGACCAGAGCAGCGTCAGCACCGCCGGGACGAAGACCACCGACACCGCCGACGAGGGAACGTACGCCGGGGCGATGCTCGCCGTGGACGTCGTACGACGCGACGGCCGCTGGCTGGTCTCCGGCATCGACACCTTCGGCCGCTGACAACCGACCCCGCCCCCTCCGCCCCCAGGGATGTGACCAGCCATGCCCGTACCCCGCGCCCGACGTCCGCGCGCCCGTACCCGGCAGGGTCTGCGGACCACCGCCGTCGCCGTGGCCGCGGTCGCCGCCCTCACCGCGTCCCAGGCCCCGGGCCTGCCCGGCCCGGAGCACGGCTTACCGGCGGCCGACGACGACACCCGCGCCGCCACCCCGGCCCCGGACGTCCCGTACGCCGAACTCGACCCGCCCGGCGACGCCTCGTACCACACCGAACTCCCGCCCCTGGTCACCCCGGACCTGCCACCCCGCCCCCCGCAGGCCGAGCGCATCCGGGCCGAGTCCGGCATCCCCGGAACCGTGCTGCGCGCCTACCGCGCGGCCGAGAGGTCCGTCGCCCGTACCGACCCGGGCTGCGCGCTGCCCTGGGAACTGCTCGCCGCGATCGGCAAGGTGGAGTCCGGCCAGGCGCGCGGCGGCGCGGTCGACCGGCACGGCACCACCCTGGGCCGGATCACCGGCCCCGCCCTCGACGGCAACGGCTTCGCGCTGATCCTCGACACCGACGGAGGCGTCCACGACGGTGACACGGTGTACGACCGGGCGGTGGGCCCGATGCAGTTCCTGCCCTCCACCTGGGCCCGCTGGGGCACCGACGGCAACGGCGACGGCCGCGCCGACCCCAACAACATCTTCGACGCCGCCCTGGCCGCCGGACACTACCTGTGCGCGGGCGACCGCGACCTGAACCGCGCGGCGGACCTGGACCGCGCCATCCTCAGCTACAACCACTCGCACTCCTATCTCCGGCTGGTCCGCCACTGGCTGGACTTCTACCGCAGTGGTGTGCACCCGGTGCCCGACGGCGAGGGCGTCATCCCGCGGTCCCCCGGCGCCGGGGGAGACACCCCGGCGACCAAGCCGGTAGACGAGGGCGACGGCAACGGCGGTAACGGTGGCGACGGCGGCAAGGACGGCGGCGGCATCGTCATCGGCCCCGACCCCACCCCGACCGGCCCCAAGCCCCCGACCCCCTCCCGCACCCCCACAC
>NZ_JAGPXL010000089.1 GCF_018070565.1 Streptomyces sp. B93 | reverse complement strand
CCACCACGGCGACCGCCACGGCCACCACACCCGCGGCGATCCCGGCCTTCGCGGGGGCACCCAGCCCCTCGGAGGCCGCGGCACCGCCCCCGGCCCCGCCGGAGCCCGAGGAGCCGCTCGCGGCGGCTGCCGCGCCCGCGGCGCCCGCTCCCGCGCCCCCGGCGATGATCCCGGCCGCCTTGGCGTACCCGGCGGCCCCGAACCAGCCGATGACCGCGACCGGCACGACGGCCGGGATGCCGCTGGCGACCTCGGCGATCTGGCCGGCGGCGAGGCGGCACTTGGCGCACTCCTCCAGGTGCTTGCGCAGCCCCCGCTCGGCGCGGGTGCGCAGCCTGCCCCGGGCGTAGGTGCCGAGCTGGTCGGCGTACCGCGCGCAGGCCTCGTCGTCGGCGAGGGCGTCGCTGACATGGGCCTGGAGGTAGGCCTGCTTGAGGCCTTCACGGGCCCGGCTGGCCAGCACGCGCGTGCCGTTGGCGTCCAGGCCGAAGAGGGTGGCGACCTCGCTCGGCGACTCGTCCTCGACCTCGGTGTGCCACAGCACGGCCTGCCAGCGCTCCGGCAGCGACCGGAACGCCCGCATCGCCATGGACCGCTCGGCCTCGTGCATCGCGCGGACGTCGGCCCCGAGGTCGAGGGTGTCGGTGTCGGACACCTCCGACGCGCGCGCGGCCTGCGTCGCGAACACCGCGAAGTCGTCGACCAGTTGCTCCCGCCGGGCGGAGTTCGTCCAGTTCGCGGCGACCCGGCGCACGGACGTCAGCAGATACGCGCGTACGGCGTGCTCGGGGCCGGAGCCGCCGCGCACCGCCTGGAGCATCCGTGCGAAGACCTCGGCGGTGAGGTCGTCCGCGGTGTGCGCGTCCCGGCAGCAGGTGCGGGCGTAGCGGCGCACGGCGCCGGCATGGCGCCGGTACAGCTCCTCGTACGCCGTGTCGTCGCCCCCGCGCATCAGCCCGATCAGCTCGGCGTCGGGCGGCGGCAGTTCGAGCGGCGGCGGCAGCACGCTGTCCTCGCGCCAGCCGTCGTCGCGCCAGTCGCGCTGCTGCGGGACGCTGCCCTCGTCCGGCAGACCCGCGCCCCGCGGTACGTCCGCCCGGCCGCCCTGCGGCGGCACCTGGGGCGCTGCCGGGCCGTCGGCGTCCGCGCCGTCGCCATCTCCGGGTGACCCGTCCTGTCCCTCAACGCCCATCGCGCGAAGCCCCCGCCGCCTGCACAGCCCTCAAGAACACCGGGTCAGAGTGCCACACCGCTCTCGGACGGGAGCCCGTGAGGTGGTCCCGTCCACTCGTCCGTGGGGACCTGCCGCACGGCAGTGCTAGGCCGTGTCCGCAAAGTCCCGCCTGCCCCGCGACGCCTGGCACGCCCTCTCGCCACACCGGGCGAAGTCCCCAGTACGTCCGGTACGAAGGCCTCCGCCCGGCCCTCCCCCGAGTTCTCCGAGCAGGGAGTACCCCCAGAGGACATACCAGACGCCGCGAGGCACGCCCTCCGGGCGGACGACGGGACTTTGCGGAGACGGCCCAGGGCCTGTTCCGACGGACCATGTCGCGGACGCCGGGTCTGCACGCCCATCCGACCCCATGCACCTGTGCTGACAAGTGGCCGCAGGTCTCCTGCGACCTGATCCGCCGGACAGGACCTGGCCGCCGTCCGTCCGGGGGAGCGCCAACGGGCCTCCCCCGGACCGCAACTGGCACGCGCGCGTGACGGCACGCGGGCCGCCAGGTCACGCCGGGCGGGACCGCAGCCCCTCCAGCAGGATGTCCAGCAGCCGCGCGGAGGCCGCCGCCTGCTGGGCCGCGTCGGGCAGCGAGGGCGCCGCCGTCGCGATCACCAGCAGGACGTCGGAGACCGACACGTCCGGTCGCAGCTCGCCCGCCGCCCGCGCCCGCTCCACGAGCTGGCCGACGACCTCGAGCAGCGCCGCGGCACCGGCGTCGTCCGCCAGGGACGCCTCACCGGCCTGCCCCTCGCCGGACACCAGGCGCAGCTCGCCCGAGCCCGGCTGCACCCGCTGCTGCGGCACCCGCGCGCCGTCGAAGGCGGCACCCGTCCCGCTCTCGTCCGCGACGCCGACCCGCAGCACCTGCGGCGGCAGCAGCCGCCCGGCGCCGGAAGCCACCGAGGTGCGCAGGAAGCGCGAGAGCGCCGACCACGGCTCGTCCTCCTGCCCGAGCGCCGCCCGGGCCTGGTCGGTGAGCCGCGAGGTCTCCTCCTCGGCTATCCGGCGCACCAGGACGTCCTTGCTCGGGAAGCGCCGGTACACCGTGCCCACGCCGACCCGCGCGCGCCGCGCCACGTCCTCCATCGGCGCGCCGTACCCCAGCTCGCCGAAGACCTCGCGCGCCGCGCGCAGTACGTGCTCCAGGTTGCGCTGTGCGTCCACGCGCAGCGGGGCCTGACGCGGGCCGTCCCCGCGTCCGTTGCCCGCCGCGGCGCCCACCGCGCCACCAGGCGCGATGGCAGAAGCGGTAGACCAACGAGTGTCCTGAATGTGCATACGAAATCCCCCGGTAATGACGTCTCCCCCCGGAGACTCCCCGCCATCGAAAGCCGGAGCGCGCGGAACGGGCCTGACCTCGAGCCCGCCCGTCGCGGACTCGATGAGCGCATCCCCCTACACCCCGTCGACACACGAACATAGTTGAGAGACAGTCAATTCAGAAGGGGCAGGTTCCGCACGGAGCGCCCCCCGATCGGAGTACGGGTCGTATACGTCCCGATTGCACCCCCGCCGAAGCCTCGACACATCCCTTCTGACCTGGCCCGTTCCCCCATACGCCGGGGAGTCGGCCAACCCGCCCCGAGCCCGGCCCGCGGTCATACGAATCGTCGAGGCTGTGGACAAACTCCAGCGCCGGGTGCGTCATGGGATGGTGAAGGAACGTGCGCGCATTCTCGTTGTCGGCGGCGGCTACGTCGGGATGTACACGGCCCTGCGTCTGAAGCGGAGGCTCAGGCAGGAACTGCGACGGGGGGAGGCCGAGATCACCGTCGTCACACCGGACGCGTACATGACCTACCAGCCCTTCCTCCCGGAGGCGGCCGCGGGCAACATCTCACCCCGCCACGTCGTCGTCCCCCTGCGCCGCGTCCTCGACGGCTGCCGCGTCGTCATCGGCGAGGTCCGGTCAGTCCACCACGCCGAGCGCACCGTCACCCTCACCACCCTCGCCACCGAGGACGAGGGCACCGGTCCGCAGAAGCTGTCGTACGACGAGATAGTCCTCGCGCCCGGCTCCGTCTCCCGCACGCTCCCCATCCCCGGCCTCGCCGAGCACGGCATCGGCTTCAAGACCGTCGAGGAAGCCATCGGCCTGCGCAACCACGTCATCGAACAGATGGACATCGCCTCCTCCACGCGCGATCCGGCCATCCGCGACGCCGCCCTCACCTTCGTCTTCGTCGGCGGCGGCTACGCGGGCGTCGAGGCGCTCGCCGAACTGGAGGACATGGCCCGCTACGCCGCGCGCTACTACCACAACGTCAAGCCCGAGGACATGAAGTGGATCCTCGTCGAGGCCTCCGACCGCATCCTCCCCGAGGTCGGCGCCGAGATGGGCCGCTACACCGTCACCGAACTGCGCCGCCGCAACATCCAGGTCCTCCTCGGCACCCGCCTGGAGTCCTGCAAGGGCCGCGTCGCCGTCCTCAGCGACGGACAGCGCTTCCCCACCCGTACGGTCGTATGGACCGCCGGCGTCAAACCCCACCCCCTGCTCGACGCCACCGACCTGCCCCGCACCGACCGCGGCCGACTGCGCTGCACCGCCGAACTGACCGTCGAGGGGCACGCGCACGCGTGGGCCGCCGGTGACGCCGCCGCCGTCCCCGACCTCACCGCCGGCGAACCCGGCCGCGACTGCGCCCCCAACGCCCAGCACGCCGTCCGCCAGGCCCGCGTCCTCGGCGACAACATCGCCCACTCCCTGCGCGGCGAACCCCTGGAGACGTACGCCCACAAGTACGCGGGCTCCGTCGCCTCCCTCGGCCTGCGCAAGGGCGTCGCACACGTGTACGGACGCAAGGTGAAGGGCTTCCCCGCGTGGTTCATGCACCGCACGTACCACCTCAGCCGCGTCCCGACCTTCAACCGCAAGGCGCGCGTGGTGGCCGAATGGACCTTGTCGGCCCTCTTCAAACGGGAGATCGTCTCCCTGGGCTCACTCGAACACCCTCGAGCGGAGTTCGAACTCGCGGCCGGGGGAAAACCTCCTTACGAACCTCCCCACGACCCGAAGGGGTCGTCCTGACCGGACCCAGGAACTCTCAGGGGCACCCCGGCGTCTGACGGTTGTCGGCCAGCCCGGTCGCCCACACTGCCAGACTGGCCCACGACTGACCGGGGGACGGACCACCACCCGCCCTCCCGACACCCACGAGGCTGTTCCCAAGTGCCGCATTTTCCGGGGGTATGACAGGTGCGGCTACCGCTGCGCGGCTCACCAGGGCCCCGGCCGGGTCCAGAGCCGGCCGACGACGACTACACGAGGCAAGGATTCGTGAACTTCACGCGCTGGAGCGCCCGGCTCCCCGGAACGCAGCGCCGCGCCGCAGCGCGGACCGACCACGCGGTCACCCACGACCGCCGGGGCGAAGGCTCCGTACCCGCGGCCCGCGCCGAACAACTCACCGACGACCCCCCGCCCACCCGAGCCGTCGACGAACTGCCCGTACGCCAGGTCCTCGACCGCGTCCCCGCCCTGGTCGCGCTCGTCCACGGCCCCGACCACCGCCTCGCCTACGTCAACGACGCCTACGCCACCGCCTTCGGCCCCCGCCCCACCGGCGAACCCGCCCGCGACACCCTCCCCGAACTGAGCGAACTGGGCCTGCTGCCCCTCCTCGACCAGGTCCTGCGCAGCGGCAGACCCCGCACCCTGAAGTCCCGCAAGGCCACCGACGGCCGCTCCTACACCTTCACCTGCACCCCCGTCACCGAGACCGGCGACGCCGACGCCGTCGGAGGAGTACTGGTCTTCGCCACCGACGTCACCGACCACGCCGAGGCCGCCGACCGGCTCAGAACCAGCGAACGCCGCCAGCGCGAGACCGCCGTCACCCTCCAGCGCTCCCTCCTCCCCCAGGAACTGGAACAACCCGACGACCTCCGCATCGCCGCCACCTACCAGCCCGGCGGCACCGAGGCAGCCGTCGGCGGCGACTGGTACGACGTCATCACCCTCGGCGGCGGCCGCACCGCCCTCGTCATCGGCGACGTCATGGGCCGCGGGGTGCGCGCCGCCGCCGTCATGGGCCAGCTCCGCACCGCCGTCCGCGCCTACGCCCGCCTCGACCTCCCGCCGCACGAGGTCCTCCAGCTCCTCGACGGCCTCGCCACCGAGATCGACGCCAACCAGATCGCCACCTGCGTCTACGCCGTCCACGACCCCAACGAGGGACGCCTGGTCTACGCCTCCGCGGGCCACCTGCCCATCCTCGTCCGCGACGAGACCGGAGCCGTCCTGCGCGCCGACGAACCCACCGGCCCACCACTCGGCACCGGCGGCTGGATGCACGCCTCCGGCTCCGTCCCCCTCGCCCCCGGCTCCACCGCCGTCCTCTACACCGACGGCCTCGTCGAACGCCGCGACGAGGACCTCGACCACGGCATCGCCGCCCTGGAACACGCCCTCGCCGGAGCCATCGGCACCCCCCAGGTCATCTGCGACCGCCTGATGCGCTCCGCCGGCGTCGCCGCCGACCACGACGACGACGTCGCCGTCCTCGTCCTCCAGCACCCCGCCCGCACCGGCCCCGACGGCGACCTCTTCCGCAACGCCGCCCTCGACCTCCTCGGCGGCGTGGAAGCCGCCCCACGCGCGCGTGCCTTCGCCTCCGGCGTCCTCACCAGCTGGCGCTTCCCCACCGAACTCCACGACCTCGGCGTCCTCGCCGCCAGCGAACTCGTCGCCAACAGCCTCCAGCACGGCACCCCACCCATGCGGCTGCGCCTGCGCCGCACCGACCGCCGCCTGATCGTCGAGGTCACCGACGGCGACGACCACCTGCCCAGACGCCGCCGCGCCGAACCCGCCGACGAGTCCGGCAGAGGCATCGCCATCGTCGCCACCATCGCCTCCAACTGGGGCTGTAGGCGCACACCGGGCGGCGGAAAGGCGGTGTGGTGCGAATTCGTCCTCCCGCGCGCCACCTAGGCACCTTGCGCATCCGGTGCTAGTAGCACATCCATGCCAGACGAAACGGGCTTCCAACTCCAGGGCAGCGCCCCCGAGCGCTATGAACACTTCATCGCGCCCCTGATGGCGCCGTTCATCGAAACCGTGCTGGACACCGTCGATCTGTATCCCGGCGCCCAGGTCCTCGACCTGGCCTGCGGCACCGGCTTCGTCGCGCGCGCCGCGGCCAACCGCGTCGGACCCACCGGCCATGTCGCCGCCGCCGACATCAACGAGGGCATGCTGAAGATCGCCCACGCCAAGGCACCCCACGTCTACCCCGACATCGAACTCACCCTCGCCCCCGCCGACCGGCTCCCCTACGAGGACGCGTCCTTCGAGGTGGTGATCTGCCAGCAGAGCGCCCAGTTCTTCCCCGACCTGACGGCGGCCCTCAGGGAGACGGCCCGCGTCCTGCGCCCCGACGGCCGACTGGCCCTCACGGTCTGGGCGCCCAAGGACCGCTCCCCCTACTTCGCCGCCCAGTACGAGGTACTGGAGCAGTACGCCTCCCCCCAGGACACCGCCTCCTTCAGAGCCGCCTTCTCCTGCACCGCCGACCGCCTCACCGCGGCCGCCACCGAAGCGGGCCTGCACGACGTCACCGCCCGCGAGATCACCCGCGAGGTCCACACACCCCCGCTCAGGGAATGGGTCCCCGGCCAGATGGCCTCCGTCCCCTGGACGCAGTCCCTCGGCGAAGCAGGACCGGAGACCATGGCCCACGCGGCCCGGGCCCTGACCGACCGCCTCACCGACCACACGGCCCCCGACGGCACGGCCAAGCTCCCCTTCACCGCCGTCCTGGTCACGGCCACGCGCTGACAGACCCCGGACACCGGACGGGCCGGGGCGCACCCGCACAGCCCCGGCCCAAAGCGCCCCCGCCCGGCTCACGCCTCCGCGGACACCGCCTCGGCAGTCGCCCCGCCGCGCGTCACCACCCGGCTCCGCGCCGCCCACGGCCGGTCCTGCACCACACTGAGCCGCCGCCCCAGCCGCAGCGCCAGCACACTGATCGCCAGCGAGAACAGCAGGAACGTCACGATGTACGGCCCGTGCAGCGCCGCCCCCATCGGCCCGCCCACCGCCGGCCCCACCGCCAGCGCCAACTGCTTCACCAGGGCGAACGCGGAGTTGTACTGCCCCGCCATCCCCGGCGGAGCCAGATCGGCCACCAGCGGTGCCACCGTCGGGGACAGCAACGACTCACCCAGCCCGAACAACGCGTACGTCGACACGAACGCGGCCGTCGCCATCTCCTGGCTGCCATGCCCCAGCCCCGCGTACCCGGCCGTCAGCCACGCCACGGCCCAGATCAGCCCCACGGCCGCGATTACCCGGGAACGCCGCCGCCGCTCCACGAACCGCAGCACGGCGAACTGCGCCACCACGATCACCGCGGTGTTGGCCGCCAGCGCCGTCCCCAGCGCCGACGTCGATATCCCGGCCGCCTCGACGCCGTAGGCACTCAGCCCCGACTCGAACTGCCCGTAGCAGGCGAAGAACATCACGAAGCCCAGCACCGACAGCTGCACCATGGCCCGATTGCCCAGCAGCTGCTTCCAGCTGCCCCGCGCGGACTGCGCCGGAGCCTCACCGATCCGCGGCGCGCGAGGCATCCGCACCGTCGCCATCACGGCCACCAGCAGCAAGAACATCGCCGCCTCGATCGCGAACAGCACGGTGAAGGAGGAGACCCGGGTCGTGTCGACGAGATGGCCGCCTATCAGCCCGCCCACACCGAGCCCGAGATTCTGGAGGAAGAACTGCGTCGCAAAGGCCCGGGAGCGGGTCGCCGTCGTGGAGCAGTCCACGATCATCGTCGCCAGCGCGGGCTGCATCACGGCCTGTCCCGCCCCCAGCAGGGCCGCGGCCGACAGCACGGTGGCCGCGCTCCCCGCCAGCCCCAGGCTCAGCGCTCCGACCGCGGCGGTGACCAGGGCGGCGAGCAGGACAGGCAGCGGGCCCCGCCGGACGATGGCCCGCCCGGCGAACGGCAGCACGATCAGCGCGGCCACGGCGAACACGGCGAGCACCGAACCCGCCGTCATGGCACCCAGCCCCCGCACCTGCGCCACATAGACATACAGATAGGGGACGGTGAAACCGAGCCCGAACGCGCTGAGCGCGTTGCCCACGTGGATCCGGCGCATCGCCGCGCCCTTCGCCCTGGTCACGTTCACCTCTCTCAACCTTGAAGACTTAAGACCTAAAGTTCGAAGCTAAAGACTACATGTTGAAGGACTTCAAGGCAAAGGGGGCGTGTCATACTGCGCCCATGGGCGACACCTCCGACCTCCCCGAGCCGACACTCGAAGAGCAGATCGCCGCGTACCAGCGCGAGTTCCGGGACCTCGACCCCCAGGTCGAGAAGATCGTCTCGGCGCTCTCCCGCCTGAACCGCCGCATGAACGTCGCCTACGGCCGCCAGACCTCCGAACTCGGCATCAGCAACGCCGACTGGGAGGTCCTCAAGGCCCTCGTCCTCTCCGGCGCCCCCTACCGCATGGGCCCCAGCGACCTCGCCAAGCGGCTCGGTCTGACCCCCGCGGCCATGACCCACCGGATCGACCGCATGGTGGCCGAGGGCCTGGTCACCCGGGAGCGTGACGAGAGCAACCGGGTGCGCGTCATCGTCGAGCTGACCCCGGTCGGCCGCGAGAAGTGGCTGGAGGCCATGCGCCTGGCGACGGTCTTCGAGGAGGACCTCCTCCAGGACCTCACCCCCGCCGAGCGAGCAGTCCTCGGCGAGGTCCTCACCAGGCTGCTGCGCCGGGTGGAGGACGCCCAGCCGGACGCGGGCGGCCGCCTCAGCGACCTGGACTGAGGCCCGGCAAAAGATCTTGACAGCGGGCGCTTGACACCCACCACCCCGATCCGTAGGGTTCTTCGGGTTGCCACGGAGCCGGAACGGTTCCGCGACAACACTCCCGCCGCGCGAGCGGCAACCCAAACCACAAGCACGATCTCCCGACGGGGTTGATTTCGGCGTGCCCGAATTCAATTCGCATAGGGACTCGGCAGCCCGATTGGGAATCGCCGAGAGAATCCGCTAAGGTTTGAGACGTCGGAAGGGCCCAACGGCCCGGAAGGCAAACCCCGCTGACTGGGGGTCAGGTCGAGAAAAGGATCTGATAGAGTCGGAAACGCAAGACCGAAGAGAAGCGCCCGGAGGAAAGCCCGAGAGGGTGAGTACGAAGGAAGCGACCGTTCCTTGAGAACTCAACAGCGTGCCAAAAGTCAACGCCAGATATGTTGATACCCCGTCTCCGGCCGTCATGGCTGGGA
>NZ_JAGPXL010000088.1 GCF_018070565.1 Streptomyces sp. B93 | reverse complement strand
GCGGCCCCCTCGTCGAGGCGCGCGGCGAGTTCCGCGGCCTCGTCCAGGCGGCCCGCCCGGAGGTGTTCGGTGACCTGGGCCAGCGACCCGGCGTAGGCGTCGGGTCCCGGGCGCGGGTCGGGGCCGGGCTCGCGGGCCGTCGCCGGGCCGGTGGGCGGACCGGCGTCGACGGGGTCCGGGACGCCCTTGTCGCCGCGCCTGCGCGAGACCCGTTCGCGCCGCCCGCCGCCCGGGAGTTCGGCGACCGCCCCGTCCGGTGAGACGGCCAGCAGCCACACGGTGCCGTCCGGCTCGGTGGCCCGGGCCCGCACCGGGCGGCCGAGCCGGGCCGCAGCGGCGGCGACCGCGCCGATGGCTCCGGCCCGGCCGGGATGCCGGGCGGCGGGCACCAGCGGGCCCGATGCGAGGACCCGGCCGTCGTCGTCCACGGTGAGGGAGTAGACCGGCCAGGCGGGCACTTCGGTGGAGCCGTGCGGCATGTGCGTCTTCTCTCCGGCTGGTGGGGGACAGGACGGTCCGGGCTACCGGACGGCGACGTCGGCGACCCGCCACGCCTGACCGGCCGCCGCGCGGGTGAGTCGTACGTACGCGACGACGGTGGTGGGCTCGCCCGTCCACCGGTCGGAGCCGTGCGGGGAGGCGGTGACCGCCCACTGCCGCCAGGCCTCCGTGACGGTGTCGGGCGGTATCGCGGCGTCCGGGGCCCGCTCCAGGGTGACGTCGGTGGCGGCCCGGTGCCCGGCCCACTCCCGCCACTGGGCGCCGGGGACCGAGCGTGGCTGGTGGCCGCGCAGGCGGCGCGCGTAGGCCGGGGTCAGCCAGCCCGCGTCCGCGGCGCGCACCCCGGCGTCGTGCGGGCCGCTGTCCGTGACGGTGTCGAACGTCCACAGCACGGTGAGCGCGCCCCGGGCGACCGCGTCGGCGTCCCGCTGGTCGACGTCGGCGGGCCGGGGGACGTCCACCCGGGGGGTGCCCGGGGTAGCCGTCGGCAGCGGGGTGGCCTCGCCGGGGCCGGACGGCGAGGGGTACGGGCCGGTGCCGGTCGCGGCGGGAGCCGACGGCGCGGCGGAGGCCGCCCCCGTGTCGTCGCCGGAGCCGGAGCCGGAGCCGCAGCCGCCCAGCGCGAGCAGGAGCGCGAACGTCACCGCGGCGAGGCCCCGCGGGTCCGGAGTGCGGCGGACAGTCATCCGAAGCGCCTCACCTTCTGCGGCTTGTCGGCGTAGTAGGGCTGGTCGAGGCGGTCGATCCGTACGACGTCACCGGTGCGCGGGGCGTGGATGAACTGGCCGTCGCCGAGGTAGATGCCGACGTGGTCGAAGGTGCCGTTCAGGCTGAACCCGATCACGTCACCGGGCCGTATCGCGTCGCGGGACACCGCCCGGCCCGCGCCGACCTGGAGCTGGGAGACCCGCGGCGGCAGGACCTCACCGCCGCTGGCCTGGTAGACCGCGTACTGCACGAGGCTCGAACAGTCGAACCCGACCGTGTTCGCGCCCTGCGCGAAGCCCCGCCCGGGCCCCTCCGGCCCGCCGCCGCCCCACGCGTACGGGGTGCCGAGCCACTTCCTGGCCGCGGCCACCACCCGGTCGCCGAACGCGCCGCCGCTCTCGGCGGTTCCGGTCCCGGTCGGCACGCCGTCGGTGTAGTCGGCCATCGACGCGATGATCCGGGTGACGTAGGTCTGGGTCTCCGGGTACGGGGGGACGCCGCCGTACGTCTCGACGGCGCCGGGTCCGGCGTTGTAGGCCGCGAGCATCAGCCGGGTGGGGTCGCCGTCGGCGTCCGTCGAACCGACCTTGTCGGCGAGCCAGCAGTCGTAGCGGGCCTGGGTCATGATGGCGTCGCCCGGCGTGAAGGGGTCGGCCACCCCGTCCGGCTCGGCGCTGCCGTCCCGGCCCGCCGCGTCGACGCCCCAGGTCGCCCAGGTGCCGGGGATGAACTGGCTCAGGCCCCGCGCGTCGGCCGGGCTGACCGCGCTGGGGTTCCAGCCCGACTCGGCCTCGATCTGGGCGGCCAGCAGCGGGGCGCTGACCTCGGGACAGAGCTGCGCGGCCCGCTCGATCCACACCACGAACTCCGCCGGGGCGCGCCCGGGGGAGAAGGCGGTGGCGAACCCCTCGGGGGCGGGGTCCCGTTCCTTCCCGGCGGCCCCCAGCACCGACAGGCCGAGCAGGGAACCGACCAGCCCGAGGGCGGCGCAGCCCGTCGCCAGCGTCGCCGACCTCACCCCTGTGGTCAGGCCGCTCATGTCCAACCTCCCTAGGAACCGGCGCCGTTCGGAAGACGCGCACGCACAGCAGGGACAACTTGTCCCGTCTGTCGCTTACTTCAGGAATTGCTACTTGTGCACGGTAAGCAACTTATGTATAACTTGCGGCAGTTGAGTCAACTGCTGAAGGAGTCGCCGTGGCGGGGGATGTGCCGGAAGTCAATCCCTGGTTGCCGCAGCCGCGCCCTCCGGGGAGCAGCAACGGGAAACCCCGGCGATCGGTTCAGGAGATGTCGGTGAAGCTCTCGGGCCCGGCGGCACCCCAGGGCGTCGGAGTGCCGCGCCCCGAGCACGCGCTGCCGGTGGCCCGGCCGCCGCGCGCGGACACCGGGCACTCCTGGTGGTGGCTGGGCGTGCACGGCGGCGCGGGCGTCTCCACCCTGGAGCGCGCGGTGCCCGGCGGCCGGGACGCGGGCCGCGCCTGGCCCGCGGCGTCCGCGTCGGCGACGGTGCCCGTCGTCCTCGTCGCCCGCTCCAGCGCGTACGGCGTCAAGGCGGCGCAGAGCGCGGCACGGCAGTGGGCGTCCGGGATGGTCACCGGCGTGGACCTGCTCGGCCTGGTGGTCGTCGCCGACGCCCCCGGCCGCCGCCCCCGGACCCTGCACAACCTGGTGCGGCTGGTCTCCGGCGCGGTGCCCCGGCTGTGGGAGATCCCGTGGGTGGAGTCCTGGCGGCTCGGTGAGCCGCCCCTGGCCCATCTGCCGCGGGAGTGCGCGCCGCTGTCCCGCGACCTGACCCGTCTCACCCGACCTGCTTGAGGCCCGATCCGCTTGAGGCCCCGACCTGCTTGAGGCCCCGACCCGACCACCCCGGAGGAACCCGTTGTCCAGCCTGCTGGCGGCCGTATCGGACGCCTCACTCCACCTCGCCCCGTTGGCCGACCTCGCCGCGGCGCCCAACCAGCCCTCGGGCGTCCCGGACGTCGGCGGCGGAGAGGCGCCGCCCGGCGCGGAGGGGCTCCTGACGGTCCTGAAGTGGGTGGCCTGGAGCGTCACCGCCCTCTGTGTCGCGGGCATCTTCGGCGTCGCCGCCCGGATGGCCGTCGACCACTCCCGGGGCGGTGGCCGCGAGCACGCCAGGGGCCTCGGCCTGGTCCTCGGGGCGTGCCTGTTGGTCGGCTCCGCGTCCGGGATCGTCGGCGCGCTCGTCTGACCGCCCTGACCTGACCACCCCTGAGGAGGGAGAAGCGACATGCCAGAACCCCGCGACCGCGTGGCCGCCGACGAGCCGCGCAGTCCCTGGCTGCGCGGCGGCTTCGTCCTCGCCGCCGCGTTCGTCGGCTTCGTCACCGTGATCGGCGCGGCGCTCGCCGTGGGCTCGGACAATCCCGGCGAGGACGACGCCGCCACCCCGCCCCGGACGCCGGAGACGCGGACGTCCGCCCCCGCCGCCGACGGCGGCGACTGCCCCGAACTCACCGACCGGGCGCGGGACATCCCCGCCGCCGCCCCCGCCGACGTGACCTGGACCCTGTACGGGTCCGTGGCCCTGCCCTCCTCCCGGGCGGCCGGGCCCGCCGTGACCGACGACGACGTGGCCCGGTGCTACGCCCGCACGCCCCTCGGCGCCCTGCTGGCCACCAGCCAGATCAGCGTGCGCTACCTGGCGGCCGGCGACTGGCGGGAGGTGACCCGCGCCCAGACCGTCGGCGCGGGCCGCGACGCCTACATCGCCGACCGCGGGGAGGCGGAGCGCACGGCCGACGCGGACGGGGCGACGGGCGCCGTGCACGGTCAGATCGCCGGGTTCCGGTTCGTCACGTACCACGACACGACGGCGGTGATCCAGACCGTGTGGCGGTTCCCGGACGGCCGTATGCAGTCCGCCACCACGACCGTGCTGTGGCGCGACGGCGACTGGAAACTGGAGTACCCGGCCGATCCGGCCGCCCCCACCCCGGTGGACTCCCTCGCCGGGTACACCGCGTGGGGAGGCGTCTGATGGCGGGCTGCGACTTCGGCTGGGTGGCCCCGACGATCGGCGGCTACTGCGTGGGCGACGGGGCGGGCACCACGCCCGACGACCTCGGCGACAGCGCCTTCGACGACATAGCCGAGAGCGCCGCGCAGGCGGCGAGCACCACCGTGAAGGCGCTCGGCGGCGCCTGGATGAACCTCGGCACGCCCGATCTGACCGACGGCGCGGGCCCGGTGGCGTTCCTGCGCGGCTCCACGCTCTGGTTCACCTCGTTCGCCGCCGTGCTCTGCCTGCTGGTGGCCGCCGGGCACATCGCCTGGCAGCGCCGCGGCGAGCCCGCCCGGCAGGCGCTGCAAGGGCTGCTCAACCTGGTGGTGGTCTCCTCGGCCGGGGTCGCCGCGGTGAGTCTGCTGGCCGTGGCGGGCGACAAGTTCAGCGTGTGGATCATCGACCGGTCCACCGGCTGCGAGCAGATCAGCGCCACCGGCGACCCGGTGGCGGCCTGCGTCGCCGAGTTCGACCGGCGCACCTCGGCGATGCTGGCGCTGGGCGGCACGGAGTCGTCGTTCCTCGTCCTGCTGATGGCCCTGCTGGTGGTCGTGGCCAGCGTGGCGCAGATCGCGCTGATGATCGTACGGATGGCCATGCTGGTGATCCTCACCGGAACACTGCCGCTGGCGGCGGCGGCCAGCGGCACCGCGGGCGGCCGGGTGTGGTTCCGCCGGTCGGTGGGCTGGCTGCTGGCGTTCGTGCTGTACAAACCGGCCGCCGCCGTCGTGTACGCGGCGGCGTTCGCGATGGGCGGCGAGAGCCAGGGCGGTGACGCCCAGGGCCAGGGCGTGGTCTCCATGGTCTCCGGGGTCGTCCTGATCGTGCTGGCCTGTTTCACCCTGCCCGCGCTGATGCGGTTCGCCGCGCCCGTCGTGCAGGCGGCGGCGTCCGGCACGGGCCGCGCTCCCCGGGCGGCCACCGCGGCGGGCGGCCCGGTCACGGCCACCGGCGCCCTGCCCGTACCGCAGCTGCGGAACCTGGCCGCGGGCCGGTCGGTGTCCGGCGCCGCGCTCACCGCCGAGGGGGCGGCGGCCACCGGCGGCCGTACCGCACCCGGTCCCGCTCCGGCCCGCGGCGCCGACGGCGCGGCGCGCGGCACCCCCGACCCCGAGCGCGTCCCGGGCGGCCCCGCCCGGCCGACGCGCCCCGACGACACCGAGCAGACCGACGCGTACGACGACGAGGCGGCGGCGCCCGTACCGGTCCCCGACCGGGACCCCGCAGACGACCGGCAGGAGAAGCCCCGTGGCAGTCACTGAAGCACCCCGGCCCCGCACCTACGGCAACTTCCGCAGGCCCCGCACCTCCGGCCTGCGGGGCCTGTCGCTGGGGGCGACCCTGTTGCTGTTCGCCGGACTGGTCGCCGTGGTCCTGGCGACCCTCGTCTCCACCTGGGCGGCGCTCGGCCTCGCCCTCACGCTGGCCGTGCTCACGGCCCCGCTCGCGGTGCGCGACCGGCACGGCCGCACCCTGATGCAGCGCGGCGCGGTCCGGCTGGCCTGGTGGCGCACCACCTCCTCCGGCGGCCACCTGTACCGCTCGGGCCCGCTGGGCCGGGCCGGTTACGGCACCTGCAAGCTGCCCGGTCTCGCCGCCGGGTCCACGCTGACGGAGGCTCAGGACGGCTACGGCCGCCCCTTCGCGGTGATCACGATCCCGTCGACCGGCCACCACACCGTCGTCATCTCCTGCGACGCCGACGGCGCCGCCCTCGTCGACGAACAGCAGGTCGACACCTGGGTGGCGCACTGGGGGCAGTGGCTGTCCACCCTGGGCGCCGAGCCGGGCCTCGTCGCCGCGAGCGTCACCGTGGAGACCGCCCCCGACACCGGGGTGCGCCTCCAGCAGGAGATCGCCGCCAACGCCGTCGACGACGCCCCCGATCTGGCGTCCGCGATGCTCCGGGAGGTCCTGGCCGCCTACCCGGCCGGTTCCGCGCAGATCGCCACCCGGGTCGCGTTGACGTACTCCGGCGCGGCCCGCCCCGGCTCACCCCGCCGCAGCGCCGAGGACATGGCCGTGCACATCGGGACCCGGCTGCCCGGACTGACCGCGGGACTGTCCATGACCGGCGCCGGTACGGCCGTACCGATGACGGCGACGGAACTCGCCGAGGCCGTACGTGTCGCCTACGACCCGACCGTGGCGCCCCTGGTCGAGGAGGCGCGGGCCACCGGCGGCTCCGGACTGACCTGGGACGAGGCCGGGCCCATGGCCGCGCAGGAAGCCTGGGACCACTACCGCCACGACGGCGCGTACAGCGTGACCTGGGCCATGACGGAGGCCCCGCAGGGCGAGGTCTTCTCCAACGTGCTCACCGGCCTGGTCCAGCCCAGCCGCGACATCGCCCGCAAACGCGTCACCCTGCTGTACCGCCCGCACAGCCGCGCCGAGGGCGCCCGAGTCGTCCAACAGGACTACAAGAACGCCCTGTTCACCGCCCAGCAGTCACAGATCGGCCAGGCCCGCGACGACGCCGAGGTGACCGCGGCCCGCCGCACCACCGAGGAACAGGCGCAGGGCCACGGCGTCATCCGCTTCGGCCTGCTGATCACGGCCACCGTCACCTCCGCCGCCGAACTGGCGACCGCCGCGGCCGCCGTGGACAACCTGGCCCCGGCCGCCCGGATCGCCGTACGACCCGTCTACGGCTCCCAGGCCGCCGCCTTCGCCGCGGCACTGCCCCTCGGCCTGGTGCTGCCGCTGCACACGGCGCTGCCCCAGACCGTCCGGGACGCGATGTAACCGCCGGACGGAGACGGCGGCACGGCAGGGCTCGACGCAGCAGCAGACACCAGGAGGACCCCGCATGGCCCGCACCACCAAGGAAGCCCGCCCGCCGCGCCCCACCGCACGGGGCTGGCCGGGCCCCGGCGGCGGCACGGTCGGCTACGTCGACCCCGCGCCCGAATGGCGCGGCACCACCGTCCAGGTCTGCGGCCTGTGGCCGTTCGGCGCCGGAGCCGGAACGCCCATGGTGGGGGTGCCGCTGGGCCGGGACCTGGACTCCGGCGCCACGGTCTGCTGCGACCCCGTCTCCTGGTTCATGCGCACCGGCCTGCTCGCCAACCCGTCCATGTTCGTCCTCGGCCGCCCTGGGCTCGGCAAGTCCACGGTCGTACGGCGCATGGCGCTCGGCCTGTCCGGCTACGGCGTCCACCCCCTCGTCTTCGGCGACCTCAAGCCCGACTACACCGACCTCATCCGGGCCATCGGCGGCCAGGTCATCAGCCTCGGCCGCGGCCGGGGCAACCTCAACGTCCTCGACCCCGGCGAGTCCCTCCAGGCGGCGGCCCGGCTCACCGGCGACGCGCGCCGCCGTCTGCTCGCCGACATCCACGGCCGCCGCCTCCACATGGTCTCGGCGCTGGTGACGATCCTGCGCTCGGCACCGCCGACCGACCGTGAGGAGACGATCCTGTCGGCCGCGCTGAACGTCCTCGACGACCGTACGGGCGCTCAGACGCCGGTCCTCGGCGACCTCGTACGGGTCATCAAGGACGCCCCGGAGGCGGTGCGCTCGGTCGCCCTGGACCGCGGTGACCTCGCCCGCTACCGGGACATCACCGAGAACCTGGAGGCGTCCCTGACCGCCCTGCTCGGCGACGGCAGGCTCGGCGGCACCTTCGCCCGCCCCACCACCGAGCCGATGAAGCTGGACCGCCCGGTCTGCTTCGACGTCAGCGGCATCGACGACAGCGAGACCCTGCTCCAGGCGGCGGCCCTGCTCTCCTGCTGGTCCTACGGCTTCGGCGCGGTCTCCGCCGCGCACGCCCTCGCGGACGCCGGACTGGAACCCCAGCGCAACTACTTCCTCGTCATGGACGAGCTGTGGCGCGTCCTCCAGGCGGGCCGCGGCCTCGTCGACCGCGTCAACGCCCTCACCCGCCTCGACCGGCAGCGCGGCGTCGGCCTCGCCATGGTCACCCACAGCATCGACGACCTCCTCGCCCTGCCCACCGAGGAGGACCGCACCAAGGCCAAGGGCTTCGTCGAACGCGCCGGGATGGTGATATGCGGGGGGCTGCCCCCCGCGGAGATGCCGCACCTGTCCCAGGTCGTGGAGCTGACGGAGGCGGAGAAACGCCTCCTGACCGACTGGTCCACCCCGCCCGCCTGGGACGCCACGGGCGGCCGCCACACCGACCCGCCCGGCCTCGGCAACTTCCTCATCAAGGTCGGCAGCCGCCCCGGCATCCCCCTGCACGTCGACCTGACCAAGGCGGAACTGGCGGTCAACGACACCAACAGGCGCTGGAACAAGCAGGCCCCGCAGAAGACGTGAACCGTTCCCCCCGCCACTCCGATGTGCCTGACGACGTCAACAAGGAGGAGGACCAGCGATGGCCGGCGAACAGGACAGGGACAGGCAGGGATCACCCGATTCGACAGGCAGCGGCAACTCCGGGCAGACGGCGTCCAGCACCAGCGTCTCCAGCAGTGACAGCTACACCACCGCACCGGAGGTCTGGAGCAGTCTGCCTGACGACCCTCCCAGCGATCGGCAGATCAAGGAGACGCGGCGGGACAAGGAGAGGGTGCGGCTGCCCGCCAACTTCGACCCGGAGTCGCTGCGGCAGCTCCCGGAGCGCAACCCCTTCTACTCGACCGCCATCCAGGGCTGGGCGTACGTGGCCCGGGGCAGGACGTTCACGTCCGCCCTGAACCGAGCGGGAACGGCGTACCGGTGGGTCGAGGCGAACCGGAACCAGATCGCCGCCATCGGCGGCGGTGGGACCGCCGCCGTCCTCCAGGGCGCCGGCATCCTCGGCCAGGACGCCGCCGCGCCCGCCCGGACACCGGGGCAGGCCGCCTACGGCGCGGGCACCGGGGTGGCCGCGGCGCTCGGCGCGCTCAGCACCGTCGAGGGCCTGCGCAGCGTCGCGCTGGAGCTGCACCGCCGTTACACCGGCCAGGGCCCGTCACCCGAGTTCAAGAAGTCCAAGTGGAGCAACCTGGGAGTGTGGGTCACCCAGGCGATGCAGGCGGGAGGCGCCGCCGCCTACGGCTACGGGGCCAGCGGCCACCAGCAGGACGCCAACAGCGCCTACCTCACCCAGGGCATCGGCGCGTTGTCCCTCGGGGCAGGGACACTGGCCCAGCCCCTGGCCGAGTGGTACGCCAACCGGAACAACACGCAGTCCACCAGGCAGGACACGACGCAGGGCACGGAACTGAGCGACCTGCCCTCCTCGGACCGCCGGTCCACGACCAGCCGGCACAGCAGGGCCACCGCCCAGGACCAGCCGGTGGCCCCGGTGGCCCCGGTGGGCCAGTGGGAGCAGTACGACCCGCGGCTCTGGGAGACCGCCACTCAGGACCGGCCGGTCGCCGAGTCGTCGCGCATGGGACAGATGCGCGGCGCCATGGAGAACCCCGTGGGCAGCTCCTCCGCCTTCATGTCGCCCAACACCGGCAACGGCGAGCAGACACGGCGGTCCAGCCAGTCGACGCAGTCCACGCAGAGCAGTCAGTCGTCCTCCCGGCACCAGCACGGGCAGGGCAGCGACCGCAAGGGCAAGGGGCCCGCGAAGAAGAAGGGCCGATGACGTCCGACAGCCCCGCGGAGGAGCCCGAGCAGCCGCAGTTCATCCTCTACCTGAACGGCGTCGACTACGCGCGGACCCTGCGCCAGCTCACGCTGTGGGCCCACCACGTCCTGCTCCCCGTCTACGGCAGGGAGGTCACCTCCGGGGAACCCTGGTGTTCCCGCTGGTGGGAGCACCCGGAGGCGGTCGCCCAGCTCCACGGCCTGTGGCTGGCCTGGGGTGAGCTGACCGGCCCCGGCTCCGGGATGTGCGGGCCCGCCAACTGGCACCGGGACTACCTGGGACCGGTGATGACCTCCCTGCGCGACCCGTCGGGCCCCTTCGCGGGCTGCAAGCCCGGCAACCACCGTGCGAAGGAGGTCCCGCCGGTCGACGCCAAGGACCCGTTCGGAGAGCCCGCCCGCTAGCGGAGGCGTCCCCGTCACCCGGTGCCGGATGACGGGGACGCGCCTGCTCCGGTCAGGGCGTGCGGAACACCCACCGGTGGTCGTCGGTGTCGCTGCACGGGTACAGCGTGGCGTTGGTGTGCGCCGCCGCCTTGTCCGTGCGGGCCACGTCCAGGCACATGTCACCGCTCTTCTGGTTGCGGATCCAGTAGGCGCCGTCCGGGCGCCTGTCCAGCCACCAGAGCTGGTTGTCTGCGTCGGTGCCGTCGCAGTGGTACTCGGTCACGGGCGTCGTCGCGCGCACGGGGCCGTAGTTCGGCAGGTCGAAGCAGAGACCGTCCTTGGCGTTGCGGATCAGGTAGAGGTCGGCCCCCCGCGTGCCACCGCCCTTCACCCGCCGCTCCAGTGTCCAGCGCTGGTTGTCGGCCCCGGACGGCTCACAGGCGCCGTCCTGGACCTTGCCGTCCGGCTTGCCCTTTCCGGTACCGGGCAGGTCGACGCAGAAGCCGTACTTCTTGTTCTTGATCAGGGTCACGCCGGTGGGGATGGCGGGGTCTGGTTTGGCGGTCGATTTCGGCTTGGTGGATGGGGACGGGGTGGGGG
>NZ_JAGPXL010000087.1:2500-11309 GCF_018070565.1 Streptomyces sp. B93 | reverse complement strand
CCCCCCGCACGCGCCCGGCCGCGCGCCCCACCCCCCGCACCCCCCCCCCCCCGCACCCGGCCACGCCGAGCCCCCCACCCCCGCCCCCCTCCAGCGGTACCCTGACCAGGCACAGCCGCACCACCCACCCCGCCCCCGAAGGGACCCACCATGCCGCTCGAAGCCGGCCTCCTGGAGATCCTCGCCTGCCCGGCCTGCCACTCCCCCCTCAAGGAGCAGGACACCGAGCTGATCTGCACCGGCCAGGACTGCGGTCTGGCATACCCCGTCCGCGACGGCATCCCCGTCCTCCTCGTCGACGAGGCACGCCGCCCGGCATAAGCGCACCGCACCGCGCCACCCGCCCGCGCACCCACGGCGATCGGAGGCACTCGCCCCCATGCTCGACGAAGCCCTGCTCGACACCCCCGAAGCACTCGCGGACGCCGACGACCGCGGCCTGCTCCGCGGCGCCGCGGAGGCCGGAGCCCGCGTCCGCACCGCCGCCCGGCACGCCGCCGAGGCAGGGGTGGCCGACCTCAAGCCCGACGGCCGCCCCCGCGCCATCCTCATCGCGGGCCCTGGCGCCGCCGCCATCTGCGCCGCCGACCTCCTCGGCACCCTCGCGGGCGCGGGCAGCCCCGTCATCCGCCTCGCCCCCACCGGCGTCGCCCCGGCCGCGGGTGCCCTGCGCTGGGAACTCCCCGGCTGGGCAGGCTCCGTCGACCTCCTGCTGATCGCCACCCCCGACGGCACCGAGCCCAGCCTCAGCCTCCTCGCCGACCAGGCCTACCGGCGCGGCTGCACCGTCGTCGCCGTAGCCCCCGCCGGCACCCCGCTCAGCGAGTCCGTGGCAGGCGCCCACGGCATGTTCGTACCCCTGGCCACCGCCCCGTACGACGAGCAGCAGGAGTCCCTCACCGCCTCCGCCCCCGGCGTCCTGTGGGCGCTGCTCACCCCGCTGCTCGCCCTTCTCGACCGCATCGGCCTGATCACCGCCCCGCCGGACGCCCTCCAGAAGGTCGCCGACCGCCTCGACCACGTCGCCGAACGCTGCGGGCCCGCCATCGCCACGTACAGCAACCCGGCCAAGACCCTCGCCGCCGAACTGGCCGACGCGCTCCCCGTGATCTGGACGGAAGGCGCCTCGGCCGGTCCGGCGGGCCGCCGCTTCGCCGCCGCCCTCGCCGAACTCTCCGGCACCGCCGCGATCGTCGCCGAACTGCCCGAGGCACTCGCCGCGCACAGCACCCTGCTCGCCGGACGACTGGCCGCCAGCGCCGACCCCGACGACTTCTTCCGCGACCGCGTGGAGGAGCCACCCGCGCTCCACGCGCGCGTGGTGCTGCTCCGCGACCGCCCCATCGACGGCCTCACCGCCGCCCCGTCCGCCCGCGACCTGGCCCTCAGCCACGACACACCGATCAGCGAACTCGAACCGGAACCCGGCGCCGAGCTGGAGACCCTCGCCGAACTGATCGCCATCACCGATTTCGCCGCCGTTTACCTGGCGCTCGCCTCAAGGGCCTGACCTGACCCGGGGACGCGACGAGCACCCGACCCCCGCACGCGGCACCACCCCGCGTCGTACGCACCACGAATCGGCAGAAAGAACCGATGGACCTCCTCCAGAACACCATCCGCCCCTACGCCTGGGGTTCCCCCACCGCGATCCCGCACCTCCTCGGAACCGAACCGACCGGCGAACCCCAGGCCGAGATGTGGATGGGCGCCCACCCCGGAGCCCCCTCCCGCACCCCCCGCGGCAGCCTCGCCGACGTGATCGCGGCCGACCCCGAACGGGAACTCGGCGCCGCGGCGGTGGCCAGGTTCGGTCCCCGGCTGCCCTTCCTCCTCAAGATCCTCGCCGCGGGCGCCCCGCTCTCCCTCCAGGTCCACCCCGACCTCGACCAGGCCCGACAGGGCTACGACGACGAGGAGCGCCGCGGCGTCCCCCTCGACGCGCCCCACCGCAACTACAAGGACGCCAACCACAAGCCCGAACTGATCTGCGCCCTCACCGAGTTCGACGGCCTGTGCGGCTTCCGTGCCCCGGTCCAGGCCGCCGACCTCCTCGACGGCCTCGGCGTCGACTCCCTCAAGCCGTACGTCGACCTGCTGCACGCCCACCCCGAGGACGCCGCCCTGCGCGAGGTCCTCACCGCCGTACTCAGCGCCGACCGCGAGGACATGGCCCGCACGGTCACCGAGGCCACCACCGCCTGCACCCGCCTCGGCGGCGACTACGGCCCCTACGCCGACCTCGCCCACCACTACCCGGGCGACCCCGGCGTCATCGCCGCGATGCTCCTCAACCACGTCCGGCTCCAGCCCGGCGAGGCCCTCTACCTCGGCGCGGGCATCCCGCACGCCTACCTCAACGGCCTCGGCGTCGAGATCATGGCCAACTCCGACAACGTCCTGCGCTGCGGCCTCACCCCCAAGCACGTCGACGTCCCCGAACTCCTGCGCATCGTCCGCTTCGAACCCAGCGACCCCGGCGTGCTCCGCCCGGAGGCGTCCCCCGACGGCGAAGAGGTCTACGAGACCCCCATCGACGAGTTCCGGCTCTCCCGGTACGTCCTCCCGCCCGGCGGCGCCACCCACGACCTCACCCGCCCCACCCCGCAGATCCTGCTCTGCACCGCGGGCACGGTCCGCCTCGGCGACCCCGGCGAACAGGAGCTGACGCCCGGCCGGTCGGTCTTCGTCCCGGCCGGTGAGCACGCCGAAGTCTCCGGTACCGGCACCCTCTTCCGGGCCACCGTCATCGCCTGACGCCCGTACGAACGACCCTGGCGGCCGTTGCCTGACGGGACTGCAACAATGGCGCACCGACAAGGCGGCCAACGCGGCCCCGACAGCGGGCAACGGCCCCGGACGGCGTACGTACGAAGGGACAACACGCACACATGAGCGCGTCAGGCGGTACCAAGGCGATCGTGGCGGCACTCGCCGCCAACCTCGCGATCGCGGTAGCGAAGTTCGTAGCGTTCCTCTTCAGCGGATCGTCGTCGATGCTCGCCGAATCGGTGCACTCGCTCGCCGACTCCGGCAACCAGGGCCTGCTTCTCGTGGGCGGCAAGAAGGCCCAGCGCGAGGCCACGCCCCAACACCCGTTCGGCTACGGCCGCGAGCGCTACATCTACGCCTTCCTCGTCTCGATCATCCTCTTCTCCGTCGGCGGCATGTTCGCCCTCTACGAGGGCTACGAGAAGATCAAGCACCCGCACGAGATCGACCACTGGTACTGGCCGGTCGGCGTCCTCGTCTTCGCGATCATCGCCGAGACCTTCTCGTTCCGCACCGCCATCCAGGAGTCCAACCAGGTCCGCGGCAAGAAGTCCTGGAAGGAGTTCGTCCGCCACGCCAAGGCGCCCGAACTGCCGGTCGTCCTCCTGGAGGACCTCGGCGCGCTCGTCGGTCTGATCCTCGCCCTCGTCGGCGTCTCCCTCGCCCTCGCCACCGGCGACGGCGTCTGGGACGGCATCGGCACCCTCTGCATCGGCGTCCTGCTCATCCTCATCGCGGTCGTGCTCGCCATCGAGACCAAGTCGCTGCTGCTCGGCGAGGCCGCGGGCGCCGAGGAGGTCAGGAAGATCGAGGCCGCCACGGTCGACGGCGACACCGTCACCCGCATCATCCACATGCGCACCCTCCACCTCGGCCCCGAGGAACTGCTGGTCGCCGCCAAGGTCGCCGTCCGGCACGACGACACCGCCACCGAGATCGCCGCCGCCATCAACGCCGCCGAGTCCCGCATCCGCGACGCCGTCCCCATCGCTCGCGTCATCTACCTAGAACCCGACATCTACAGCGAGACCGAAGCGGCCAAGGGTCCCGACCCCGAGGCCAGCCCCGGCGGCCCCGCCCCCACCAGCGAGCACTGACCGCCACCCTCCCCTCGCCACCGCCGCGACCACCGGGGCCCGACCGCTCGGAAACGGCTCGATCCGCTCGATCCGTGCGCAGGAGGACTGGGGACGGTTGGGCCGACCGGTGTAGCTTGGAACAGAGCCAGACGTCGCTGCTGATGGCGGTCGGGCGGTCCATAGCGGACCGTCCGAGGGAGAGAGGGATCCGACGGACTGCGCTGCGCGCACGCGGGCATGCCTGTGTCCCCTTTCGGGCACCCCTGTGTCCGCCGCCGCGCAGACCGGCCGTACCCACCTCGACCCGATACCGAGGAGCAGCTCGTCATGACGACTGTCGACAACCGACAGGACTTCAAGGTCGCCGACCTTTCCCTGGCCGAGTTCGGCCGCAAGGAGATCACCCTCGCCGAGCACGAGATGCCCGGCCTGATGGCGATCCGCAAGGAATACGCCGAGGCGCAGCCCCTCGCCGGCGCCCGCATCACCGGCTCCCTGCACATGACCGTGCAGACCGCCGTCCTCATCGAGACCCTGGTCGCCCTCGGCGCACAGGTCCGCTGGGCCTCCTGCAACATCTTCTCCACCCAGGACCACGCCGCCGCCGCGATCGCGGTCGGCCCCGACGGCACCCCGGACAACCCCCAGGGCATCCCCGTCTTCGCCTGGAAGGGCGAGACCCTGGAGGAGTACTGGTGGTGCACGGAGCAGGCCCTGACCTGGCCCGACACCCCCACCGGCGGCCCCAACATGATCCTCGACGACGGAGGCGACGCCACCCTCCTCGTCCACAAGGGCGTCGAGTACGAGAAGGACGGCCAGGTCCCGGCCATCGAGACCGCCGAGTCCGACGAGCACCGCGTCATCCTCCAGCTGCTGCACCGCACCCTGGGCGAGAACCCCCAGAAGTGGACCCAGCTGTCCTCCGAGATCCGCGGCGTGACCGAGGAGACCACCACCGGCGTCCACCGCCTGTACGAGATGCAGCGCGACGGCGTCCTCCTGTTCCCGGCGATCAACGTCAACGACGCCGTCACCAAGTCGAAGTTCGACAACAAGTACGGCTGCCGCCACTCCCTGGTCGACGGCATCAACCGCGCCACCGACACCCTGATCGGCGGCAAGACCGCCGTCGTCTGCGGTTACGGCGATGTCGGCAAGGGCTGCGCGGAGTCCCTGCGCGGCCAGGGCGCCCGAGTGATCATCACCGAGATCGACCCGATCTGCGCCCTTCAGGCGGCGATGGACGGCTACCAGGTCACGACCCTCGACGAGGTCGTCGAGACGGCCGACATCTTCATCACCACCACCGGCAACAAGGACATCATCATGGCCGGCGACATGGCCAAGATGAAGCACCAGGCGATCGTCGGCAACATCGGCCACTTCGACAACGAGATCGACATGGCGGGCCTCGCCAAGGTGCCCGGCATCGTCAAGGACGAGGTCAAGCCGCAGGTCCACACCTGGACCTTCCCGGACGGCAAGAAGATCATCGTGCTGTCCGAGGGCCGCCTGCTCAACCTGGGCAACGCCACCGGCCACCCGTCGTTCGTGATGTCCAACTCCTTCGCGGACCAGACCCTGGCCCAGATCGAGCTGTTCACCAAGCCCGACGCCTACCCGACCGGCGTCTACGTGCTGCCCAAGCACCTCGACGAGAAGGTCGCCCGCCTCCACCTCGACGCCCTCGGCGTGAAGCTCACCACGCTCCGCCCGGAGCAGGCCGAGTACATCGGCGTGAAGGTCGAGGGCCCCTACAAGTCGGACCACTACCGCTACTGAGCGGACGGTCCCACCGAAGCCCCACGAAGCCCCTCCGAGGCAGGCCCCCCGCACCCCCGTGCCGGGGGCCTGCCCCTTTGGTCCGACCGAGCCCGCCCGGACGGACCGACGGGACCACCCCGACCCAGCACGTCAGAAGCCAGGACCCCCATGCCCCGCGGCCGCTATTCGCTCCACGATCCGCACGATCACACCCCCCTCGCAGAAGAACACTTCCAATGCGCCCCCGGCCCCTCCGGCTGGCGCTACGTCTCCCAGCTGACCACCCCCTCGGGCGACCACCACGGCTCCGTCGACCTCACCCTCGACGAACTCGGCCGCCCCATCCGCCTCGAACTCCACGCCGCGAGCTGGCAGGTACGCGGCGCCGCCCTCGACGGCGTCACCTGGGTACGCACCGACCCCACCGGCACTCACGCCAAGGAAGGCAACACCCCCGCCCACGCCTTCACCGGCACGTCCCCCGCCTTCCTCATCGCCACCACCCGCCTCCTTCGCCTCACCCCCTCCGGCACCGCGACCCGCGTACGCCTAGTCGCCTTCACGGATCCTGTCCTCGCCCCCCGCACGGTCGATCAGTCCTGGGCCCTGCTGAAGAGAGAAGCACACGCCACTGACAACGGCCCCCTGACCGTGGACGAATACCAGGTCACAGCCCTGGACACGGGCGAACAGCACACCGTGCACATCGCGGGCGACGTCGTACTCGCGGCCCCCGGCATCGAGCTGGAAGACCTCGAATCCCCGCCGTCCGCCTTCCCCGACGCCCTCTGACCCCGCCGCCGTCTACGCGGGCGGCGCGAACCCCGTCCCCGGCCGCTCACCCGACGACCCCTCCGACCGCTCCCTCGACGGCGCGGGAGCCGCGCCCGCGGGTGGCACATGAGTCGGCGGCACCGGCTGCGTGGCTGGCACGGACGGCGACACGGGGGAGGGCTGCGCCGCAGGAGCCGCAGGAGTCCCGGTAGCCCCAAGAGGCCCAGGGCCCCCATGCGCCTGGGCCACCGGTACCACACCGCCCCGCTCCGCCCCGAAGGCCCGCTGGGCCTCCCGATCCTGCCGCTCCCGCACCACCGCCGCCAGATAGGCGGCGGGCGGCACACCCGGCGGCACCGGAGCCCCCGTACGAGCCGCCAGATCACCCGCCAGCCGCTCCGCCATGGCCCAGCCGACCTGCGGATCCAACTGCTGCATCCGCGTCAGGTACTGGCGCACGGCGAGCCACAGCCCGTCCGGTACCGCCGACAGATCAAGCCCGGCGAACTGCCCGGCCAGCCAGGGCGGCGGCGGAGGCACGAATCCCGACCGCGCCTCCGGCACCCGCTCCCGCACGACGAGCGTCCCCGCGAAGACGTCCCCGAGCCGCCGCCCCCGCGCCGACACCAGCGAGGCGACACACGCGATGACCCCGAACGTCAGCAGGATCTCGATCACCCCGACCGCCCCGCGCACCAACGCATGCCGGAACCGGATCGGCCCCCCGTCGTCCCGCACCACCCGCAGCCCGCACGCCATCTTCCCCAGCGACCGCCCGTGACTGAGCGTCTCCACCGCGATCGGCGCTCCCACCAGCACCAGCAGGAACGTCGCGATCGACAGCGCGAACTGCGCCGCCTCGTCCAGCGACGAGGTGGACATCACCAGCACCACCGTCACGGCGATATACGCCGCCATGGCCACGACCAGATCGAGCAGCACAGCCAGTGCCCTGCTGGGCAGCCTCGCAGGGCGCAGCTCCAGCGCCACCGCCTCACCGGTCACCAGCTCATTCACACCCGTCGTCCTTCCCCTGACCTGCCCCGAGAACCGCCAGTCTGCCAAGCTGAGGGCGTACCGCGCCGCAGTACGACAAGAGGAGCAGTCACACCGATGGACCTCGACGTCTTCGTCTCCGCCCACCGGGCGGAGTGGGACCGCCTCGACGCCCTGCTCCGGCGCCAGCGTCACCTCAACGGAGCCGAGGTCGACGAACTCGTCGCTCTCTACCAGCGGACCGCAACCCATCTGTCCCTGATCCAGTCCAGCGCACCCGACCCCCAGCTGACCGGCAGGCTCAGCCAACTGGTGGCACGCGCGCGTAGCGCGGTGACCGGCACCCGCCGTGCCTCCTGGCGCGACGTGACGCGCTTCCTCACCCACGGCTTCCCCGCCGCTGTCTACCGCTCCCGCCACTGGTGGGTGCCCACAGCACTGTTGTCCACCCTCGTCGCGGTCCTGCTCGCCTGGTGGATCGGCACGAGCCCAGAGGTCCAGTCCTCCATCGCGGCCCCCAGCGAGCTACGCGAGCTGACCCGCCCGGGCGGCCAGTACGAGACGTACTACTCCAGCAACCCCGCCGCGTCCTTCGCCGCCCAGGTATGGACGAACAACGCCCAGGCAGCCGCGCTCTGCCTCGTCCTTGGCATCTTCCTGGGCCTCCCCGTCCTCTGGGTGCTCTTCCAGAACATGCTCAACCTCGGCGTCGGGTTCGGCCTGATGTCCTCCGCGGGCCGACTCGACACGTTCCTCGGCCTCGTCCTCCCTCACGGCCTGCTCGAACTGACCGCGGTGTTCGTGGCCGCGGGCACGGGCCTGCGCCTCGGCTGGACCGTGATCGACCCCGGCCCGCGCACCCGCCGCACCGCCCTCGCCGAGGAGGGCCGAGCAGCCATCGGCATGGCGATAGGCCTGGCACTGGTCCTCTTCATCTCGGGCGCCATCGAAGGCTTCGTCACCCCTTCGGGCCTCCCCACCTGGGCCCGCATCACCATCGGTGTCGTCGCGGAGCTGGCCTTCCTGGCCTACGTCTTCGTCCTCGGCGGCCGTGCCGCCCGCACCGGTGAGACAGGCGACGTCGAGGCCGCCGAACGCAGCAGCACCGTGCCCACCGCCGCCTGATGTGCGTTGGCGGCCACTGAGCTGCTAATCTCCTCTTCGCCCCAAGGGAGCTGTTGACACGGCCCCTGCGGGGAGGTAGATTCGAACAGTTGCCTGGAAGTGGATGTAGTCCGCTTCGGCAACCGTGCACAACCTACCGGCTTCCCAGAACGTCGATTCCGAGGAAGCCCCCTCCCGATGAATCGGAAACGAATGGCCGGTCAGACCGGCTCCAGAGTTCTGATAAAGTCGGACCCGCCGGAAAGGGAAACGCGAAAGCGAACACCTGGAAAGCACCGAGGAAATCGGATCGAGAA
>NZ_JAGPXL010000086.1 GCF_018070565.1 Streptomyces sp. B93 | reverse complement strand
GGGGGGTGGTGAGCGAGGTCGGGGGGCTGGGGTGACGTACGGCGGTGTCGTCAGCGGTTGGTCGCGCGGACCCAGCGGTAGACCAGTTCCGGGCGGCCCACCTGGCCGTACTGCGGGTTGCGGCCGGCGCGGCCCGTGTCCACCAGGTGTTCCAGGTAGCGCCGGGCCGTGATCCGGGAGATCCCGACCGCCTCCGCGAGCGCCGCCGCCGTGAGCCCTTCCTCCGATTCCCGCAGCGCGCCGGTGACCCGTTCCAGGGTGGGCCCGCTCAGCCCCTTGGGCAGCGCCACCGGCGCCGGGGCGCGCAGGGTGGCCAGGGCCCGGTCGACCTCGGCCTGCCCGCTGGCCTCACCCACCGTCTGCCGGAACTCGGCATAGCGCACCAGCCGGTCCCGCAGGGTCGCGAACGTGAACGGTTTCAGCACGTACTGCACGACCCCCAGCGAGACCCCCTCCCGCACGACCGCCAGATCCCGCGCCGACGTCACCGCTATGACGTCCGCGTGGTACCCGGCGGCCCGCAGGGTCCGGGCCAGCTGGAGCCCGTGCACGTCCGGCAGGTGCAGGTCGAGCAGGAGCAGGTCGACCGGCGTACGCTCCAGCGCACGCCGCGCCTCCGCGCCCGTGTGCGCCTTCCCCACCGCGACGAACCCCGGCACCCGGTCGACGTACATCAGATGCGCGTCGGCGGCGACCGGGTCGTCCTCCACGACCAGCACACGGATCGCCTCGCCCCCGCCGGTCATCGCTCCGCTCCCGTCCGGACCACGGCGCGCAGCGGCAGCCGCGCCTCGAACTCGGCCCCGCCGTCGTCGGCCGCCGTCACGGTCAGCACGCCCTCGTGCCGGTGCACCGCCTGCCGGACGAGCGCCAGGCCGAGGCCCCGGCCGCCGGGACCCGCCGGTTTGGTGGAGAAACCGCGCTGGAAGACCAGGTCGGCGTGGCCCGGGTCCACCCCGTCGCCGGAGTCCGACACCCGCAGGACCAGTTCCCCCTCGTCGGCGTGGGCGGTCACCGTGACCCGGGCCCGGACGCTGCCCTGCGCCGCGTCCACGGCGTTGTCGATCAGGTTGCCGAGGATGGTGACCAGGTCGCGGGCGGGCAGGTCGGCCGGGAGGAGCCCGTCGTCGAGGCCGCTGTCGCCGGACACCACCAGCTCCACGCCCCGCTCGTTGGCCTGTGCCGTCTTGCCCAGCAGCAGCGCGGCCAGCACCGGCTCGCTCACCGCCGCCACCACCTGGTCGGTGAGCGCCTGGGCCAGCTCCAGCTCGGCGGTGGCGAACTCCACGGCCTGCTCGGCGCGGCCCAGTTCGATCAGGGAGACGACGGTGTGCAGCCGGTTGGCCGCCTCGTGGGCCTGGGAGCGCAGGGCCTGGGTGAAACCGCGCTCGGAGTCCAGTTCGCCCATCAGCGACTGCAACTCGGTGACGTCGCGCAGGGTGACGACCGTGCCGCGGCGCTCACCGCCGGAGACCGGGGAAGTGTTGACGACCAGCACCCGGTCCGCGGTGAGGTGCACCTCGTCGACGCGGGGCTCGGAGGAGAGCAGGGCGCCGGTGAGCGGCGCGGGCAGCCCGAGGTCGGCGACCGAGAGCCCCACCACGTCCTCGGGCACCCCGAGCAGCTCCCGCCCGCCGTCGTTGACCAACGCCACCCTGTACTGCCCGTCCAGCATCAGCAGCCCTTCGCGTACCGCGTGCAGAGTGGCCTGATGGTAGTCGTGCATCCGGCTCAGCTCGGCCGCGTTCATGCCGTGGGTGTGGCGGCGCAGCCGGGCGTTGATGACGTAGGTGCCGACCGCGCCGAGGGCGAGCGCACCGGCCGCGACGCCGATCAGCGCGGTCAGCTGGCCCTGGACCCGCTTGCTGATCGCCTCGACCTTGATGCCCGCGCTGACCAGGCCGACGACCCGGTCGCCGTCGAGGACCGGGACGACCGCGCGGACGGACGGGCCGAGGGTGCCGGTGTAGGTCTCGGTGAAGCCGCGGCCCTGCACGGCGGGGGTGGTGTGGCCGAGGAAGCGCTGCCCTATCTCCTCCTCGCGGGGGTGGGTCCAGCGGATGCCCTCGGGGTTCATGATCGTGACGAAGTCGACGTCGGTGTCCCGCATGACGTCCAGGGCGTACGGCTGGAGGGTGGCCGTCGGGTCGGGGGTGCCGATGGCCGCCCGCACGGAGGGTGAGTCGGCGATGGAGCGGGCCACGGCCATGGCCTGGCGGCCCGCGGCCTCCTCGGTCTGGCTGCGGTCGCTGACGTAGGTGAACAGCGCGTACCCGGCGACGACCACCGCGATGAGCACGGCCTGCATCGCGAAGAGCTGCCCGGCCAGGCTGCGGGGACGGGGGAGGGTCAGGCGCATGCGGCCAGTGTGCACGGCGACCGGGCCGCTCCAGCAGGGCGGGCCGGAGGCGCGGGGCCCGGCAGGCGCGGCGGCGGTGCCGTCGCCGGTCTCCGGGGCTGCCCCGCCGTGCCGTGCGGCCGGACGCCCGGAAGACCCCGCTCACCTGCGTGGACGCGCTCGCGCCGGTGCCACGCGCCCCGACCCGCCGGAACGGCGCCGCGCGTGAACTAAATGAACGGAAGGGTGACCGCCCTCACAGGGCGCGACATAGTCACGGCGTTCCCCATCTCCCCGAGCCATCCCCCGGACGTGAGCCGCACGCCGGTGATGCCGACGAAGACGTCAAGGAGGGCAGCCGTGGCCGCCAGCACCCCCGATACGGCACCTGCCGCACCCCGCGTGAAGCGGGACCGCACCCATTACCTCTACATCGCGGTGATCATCGCGGTGGTGCTCGGCATCGCCGTGGGCCTGGCCGCGCCGGACTTCGCGGTCGAGCTGAAGCCGATCGGAACCGGGTTCGTCAACCTGATCAAGATGATGATCTCGCCGATCATCTTCTGCACGATCGTGCTCGGTATCGGTTCCGTCCGCAAGGCCGCCAAGGTCGGCGCGGTCGGCGGTATCGCGCTCGGCTACTTCCTGGTGATGTCCCTGGTCGCACTCGGCATCGGCCTGGTCGTCGGCAACGTCCTGGAGCCCGGCAGCAGCCTCGCGGTCACCGACGCGGTGCGCGAGACCGGCCAGGCCCAGGTGGAGGCCGAGGCCAAGGACACCACCGAGTTCCTGCTCGGCATCATCCCGACCACCATCGTGTCCGCGTTCACCTCCGGCGAGGTCCTCCAGGCCCTGCTGTTCGCCCTGCTCGCCGGGTTCGCCCTCCAGGCCATGGGCAACGCCGGGCAGCCGATCCTGCGCGGCATCGAGCACATCCAGCGCCTCGTCTTCCGCATCCTCGCGATGATCATGTGGGCCGCCCCGGTCGGTGCCTTCGGCGCCATCGCCGCCGTCACCGGCTCCGCGGGCGTGGACGCGCTCAAGAGCCTGGCCGTGCTGATGCTCGGCTTCTACGTCACCTGTGTGCTGTTCGTCTTCATCGTGCTCGGCGCGCTGCTGCGGATCGTCTCCGGCCTGAACATCTTCACCCTCTTCAAGTACCTGGGCCGCGAGTTCCTGCTGATCCTGTCCACCTCCTCCTCCGAGTCGGCGCTGCCGCGGCTGATCGCGAAGATGGAGCACCTGGGCGTCAGCAAGCCCGTCGTCGGCATCACCGTTCCGACCGGCTACTCCTTCAACCTCGACGGCACCATGATCTACATGACCATGGCGTCCCTGTTCATCGCCGACGCCATGGGTACGCCGATGTCGGTCGGTGAGCAGATCCCGCTGCTGCTGTTCCTGCTGGTCGCCTCCAAGGGCGCGGCCGGTGTCACGGGCGCGGGCCTGGCGACCCTCGCCGGTGGCCTCCAGTCCCACAAGCCCGCCCTGGTGGACGGCATCGGCCTGATCGTCGGCATCGACCGCTTCATGAGCGAGGCCCGCGCCCTCACCAACTTCGCGGGCAACGCGGTCGCCACCGTGCTGATCGGCACCTGGACCAAGGAGATCGACCGGGAGCGGGTGGGGCAGGTCCTCGCCGGACAGCTGCCCTTCGACGAGAAGACCCTGGTCGACGACCACGGGCACGGCGGCGCCCCGGCCGCCGACGAGGTGGCGGAGCAGCCGCGCCCGGGCGGCGAGAAGGAACTGGCCAAGGCCTGACCGACCGCACCCGGAGCACCCCTTGACGCCGACGTCTTGCCTTGACGTCGGCGTCAAGCCGTACGTTCGTCCGTATGCGAATCGGCGAACTGGCCGCCCGGGCCGGGACCACCACGCGGACGCTGCGGTACTACGAGTCCCGCGGCCTGCTGCCCGCGCGGCGCGACGGCAAGGGGCACCGGGCTTACGACGAGCACGACCTGGAGCTGCTGCGGCAGATCCGCACGCTCCAGGACTTCGGGTTCGACCTGGAGGAGACCCGGCCGTTCGTGGAGTGTCTGCGGGCCGGTCACCCCGAGGGCGATCTGTGCCCCGCCTCGCTCGCGGTCTACCGGCGCAAGCTGGGCGAACTCGACGGGCTGATCGACGAGCTGCGGGCGGTACGGGCGAAGATCGGGCTGCGGCTGGCCATGGCCGAGGAGGGACCACCACGGTGCGAACTGGGAGGGCGGGAGCTGTGAGCAAGGCGGCGGGTGTGGCCGAGGTGACGGACGCGGACTTCGAGGCGGAGGTGATCGGCGCGGACCTTCCGGTGCTGGTGGAGTTCACCGCCGGCTGGTGCCCGCCCTGTCGGCAGATGGCGCCGGTGCTGAGCGCGCTGGCGGCCGAGGAGGCGGGGCGGCTGAAGGTGGTGCAGCTGGACGTGGACGCCAATCCGGAGACCACCCACGCCTACAAGGTGTTGTCGATGCCGACCTTCCTGGTCTTCCGCGGCGGTGAGCCGGTGCGGTCGATGGTCGGGGCGCGGCCCAAGCGGCGGCTGCTGGAGGAGGTGGCTCAGGCGCTGCGACCGCGGTAACCGAGAAGCGCGCGAAAAAATCCCCCGGGCAATTGCGCCCGGGGGATTTCTCTGCGTATATTCAGCAGTTCGCGACTTCAGATATTCCGTCGCAGCAAGGCTTGAGTGAGCACAGTATATCCGGCCGGGAGCGGAATTGTCAAACGCCGATTCAAACCCTGAATTTCCTGACGATGAAATGCGCACGGAGCAGGAATTCATCGACGGGCTGTACGCACGTGTGGACGTGCTGCGCGGCGAGGCCGAGAGCGCGGTCACCGAGGCGCTCGCCCAGGGCGACAAGCCCATGCAGGCCCGGCTGGAGCGGGACATCCGGGTCGCGGAACGCTCGATGCTGCTCGCCGCGCTCAACGCCGTCGACGGCTCCCTCTGCTTCGGCCGCATCGACCTCACCTCCGGAGTCGACCACCACATCGGCCGCATCGGCCTGCGTGCCGACGACCCCGACCGCACCCCGATCCTGATCGACTGGCGCGCCGACGTCGCCCGCCCCTTCTACCTCGCCACCGGCCACACCCCGATGGACCTGCGCAGGCGCCGCCACATCGCCACCGACGGCCGCCGGGTCACCGCCCTGCACGACGAGATCCTCGACCTCGGCGACGCCACCCGCACCGGCCACGAGGACCCCACCGGCGACGCCGTCCTGCTCGCCGCGCTGAACTCCGCGCGCACCGGCCGGATGAGCGACATCGTCCAGACCATCCAGGCCGAACAGGACGAGATCATCCGCGCCCCGCACCAGGGCGTCCTCGTCGTCGAGGGCGGCCCGGGCACCGGCAAGACGGCGGTCGCCCTGCACCGCGCCGCGTACCTGCTCTACGAGCACCGGGAACTGCTCGCCAAACGGGCCGTGCTGATCGTCGGCCCCAACCCGGCGTTCCTCGGCTACATCGGCGAGGTGCTGCCCTCCCTCGGCGAGACCGGCGTGCTGCTCGCCACCGTCGGCGAACTCTTCCCCGGTGTGAAGGCGACCGCCACCGACAGCCCCGAGGCCGCCGCCGTCAAGGGCCGCGCGGAGATGGCCGACGTGCTCGCCGCCGTCGTACGCGACCGGCAGGCGCTGCCCGACCCGGTCATCGCGATCGAGCACGACCGGGAGATCCTCATGCTCGACGACGGACTCGTCCGCGTCGCCCGCGAGCGCACCCGCGACACCAAGCTGCCGCACAACGCCGCCCGCGAACACTTCGAGGGCCACATCCTCAACACCCTCACCGAGCTGTACGCCGAATGCATCGGTACCGACCCCTACGACGGCTCCAGCCTGCTCGACGCCGCCGACATCACCCAGATCCGCGACGACCTCGCCGAGAACCCCGAGGTCTGGACGGCCGTCGACCAGCTGTGGCCGGTGCTCACCCCGCAGCGGCTGGTCGCTGACTTCCTCGCCGAACCGGACGGGTACGTCGACGAGGCCGACGCCGCCGCGATCCGCCGCCCGGTCACCCGCCGCTGGACGGTCGCCGACGTACCGCTCCTCGACGAGGCGGCCGAACTCCTCGGCGAGGACGACCGGCGCGCCCGCGCCCGCGCGGCCCGCGAGTGGGAGACCCAGGTGGCCTACGCGCAGGGCGTGCTCGACGTGTCCTACGCGTCCCGCACCTATGAGTTCGACGACAAGGAGGAGGACGACCCGGAAGCCTCCGAGGTGCTGTCCGCGCACGACATCATCGACGCCGAGCGGTTCGCCGAACGGCAGGAGGAGGACGACCACCGCAGCGCCGCCGAGCGCGCGGCGGCCGACCGCACCTGGGCGTTCGGGCACATCATCGTCGACGAGGCGCAGGAGCTGTCCCCGATGGCCTGGCGCCTGCTGATGCGGCGCAGCCCCACCCGGTCGATGACCCTCGTCGGCGACCCCGCGCAGACCGCGGAGGCCGCCGGGGTCGGGTCCTGGGCGGAGATCCTCGCCCCCTATGTCGAGGACCGCTGGGAGCACACCCGCCTCGGCGTCAACTACCGCACCCCCGCCGAGATCATGGACCTCGCGGCGGCGGTCGTCCGGGCGGAGCAGCCCGGCTTCGAACCCCCGAGTTCCGTACGGTCCACCGGGGTACGTCCCTGGATCCGCGCCACCGACGACCTGCCCGGCGCGGTCGCGAAGGCGGTCGCGGAACTGGCCCCCGCGGAGGGGCGGCTCGCGGTGATCGCGCCGCGTGAGCTGCACCGGGTGCTGGCGGCGCGGCTGGACGGGGTGACGGCGGGGGCGGAGCCCGATCTCACGCGGGGCGTGGTGCTGCTGGATCCGCGGCAGGCGAAGGGGCTGGAGTTCGACTCGGTGCTGGTGGTGGAGCCGGGGCGGTACGGGACGAGTGACCTGTACGTCGCGCTGACGCGGGCGACGCAGCGGCTGGGTGTGCTGCATGAGGGGGCGTTGCCGGCGGGGTTGGCCGAGGCCGCCTCGGCATGACCTGACCGCCCGGGGACTCCGCCCCCGGACCCCGGGCCTATGCCCACCCCACCACCCGACGCGGTGGGTCGAGAGGTGACCCAGCGGTGGGTCTCGGCCGGGCGGCCGGGAAGTGGCCCTTGGCCCACCCTCCAGCCCACCGCGTCGGGTGGTGGGTGGGCATAGGCCGGGGGTCTGGGGGCGGAGCCCCCAGGGGGGTCACGCCGGGCGCAGCCACACCGTGGACAGGGGCGGCAGCGTCAGGCGGATGCTGGCCGCGCGGCCGTGCCAGGGGACCGGCTCCGGCTTGACGGGGTCGGGACGCGTGACCCCCGCACCCCCGTACCGCGCCGCGTCGGTGTTCAGCACCTCGTGCCACGCGGGCACGTCATCGGGAACCCCGAGCCGGTACTCGTCCCGCACGACCGGCGAGAAGTTGGACACCGACAGCAGGGCGGAGCCCTCCGCGTCGAGACGCAGGAACGCGAGGACGTTGTCGTCCGCCGCGTCCCCCACCACCCACTGGAAGCCCTCCGGATGGGTGTCGCGCTGCCAGAGCGCCGGAGTCGCCCGGTACACGGTGTTCAGGTCGCGCACCAGGTCCCGTACGCCACGGTGGTCCGGCTCCGCGCCGTACGCCGGGTCCAGCAGCCACCAGTCGGGGCCGTGCGCCTCGGACCACTCCGCGCCCTGCGCGAACTCCTGGCCCATGAAGAGGAGCTGCTTGCCCGGGTGGGACCACATGAAGCCCAGGTAGGCGCGGTGGTTGGCGCGCTGCTGCCACCAGTCGCCCGGCATCTTCGAGACCAGGGAGCGCTTGCCGTGGACCACCTCGTCGTGGGAGATCGGCAGCACGTAGTTCTCGCTGTACGCGTACACCATCGAGAACGTCATCTCGTTGTGGTGGTACTTGCGGTGCACGGGCTCGTGGGCCATGTACTGGAGCGAGTCGTGCATCCAGCCCATGTTCCACTTCAGGCCGAAGCCCAGGCCCCCGAAACCGCTGGGCCCCTTGTGGTGGGTGGCGCGTGTGACGCCGTCCCACGCCGTGGACTCCTCCGCGATGGTCACCACCCCGGGCGCCCGGCGGTAGACCGTCGCGTTCATCTCCTGGAGGAACGCCACCGCGTCCAGGTTCTCCCGGCCGCCGTGCTCGTTCGGCACCCACTGGCCCGGCTCGCGCGAGTAGTCCAGGTAGAGCATCGAGGCGACCGCGTCGACGCGCAGGCCGTCGATGTGGAACTCCTCGCACCAGTACACCGCGTTCGCCACCAGGAAGTTCCGCACCTCCCTGCGGCCGAAGTCGAACTCCAGCGTGCCCCAGTCCGGGTGCGCCGCCCGCAGCGGGTCCTCGTGCTCGTACAGCGGCCGCCCGTCGAACTCCGCCAGCGCCCAGTCGTCGCGCGGGAAGTGCGCGGGCACCCAGTCCATCAGCACCCCGATGCCCGCCCGGTGCAGGGCGTCCACCAGGTACCGGAAGTCGTCGGGGGTGCCGAGGCGGGCCGTCGGCGCGTAGAAGCCGGTGACCTGGTAGCCCCAGGAGCCGCCGAACGGGTGCTCGGCGACCGGCATCAGCTCCACGTGGGTGAAGCCCAGGTCCTTGACGTACGCGGGGAGCTGTTCCGCCAGCTGGCGGTAGGTCAGCCCGGGGCGCCAGGACGGCAGGTGCACCTCGTACACGGAGAACGGCGCCTCGTGGGGGGAACGACCCGCGCGGGTCGCCATCCACTCCTCGTCCCGCCACTCGTGGTGCGCGGCGCACACCACTGACGACGTCGCGGGCGGGGCCTCGGTGCGGCGGGCCAGCGGGTCAGCGCGCAGGGTCTTCGAGCCGTCCGGGCGGGTGATCTCGAACTTGTACAGCTCGCCCTCGCCGATCGAGGGCACGAACAGCTCCCACACACCGGACGAGCCGAGCGACCGCATCGGGAAGCCCGTGCCGTCCCAGAAGTTGAACGTGCCCGCCAGCCGGACGCCCCGCGCGTTCGGCGCCCACACCGTGAACCGGGTGCCGGTCACGCCCTGGTGCGTCATCGGCTCCGCGCCGAGCGCCCGCCACAGCTGCTCGTGCCGTCCCTCACCGATCAGGTACAGGTCGAACTCGCCGATCGCGGGCAGGAAGCGGTACGCGTCCTCCGTCTCCTGGACGGACCCCTCGTACGCCACCAGCAGCCGGTACTCCGGGACCTCGCGCAGGGGCAGCAGCCCGGAGAAGAAGCCGTCGCCGTCGTCGTGCAGCTCGGCCCGCAGCTCCCCGGCGACGACGGTCACCGACAGGGCGTACGGGCGGAAGGCCCGGAACACCACCCCGTCGGGTCCGGGGTGCGCACCGAGGACCGCGTGCGGGTCGTGGTGCGTACCGGTCAGCAGCCGCTCGCGGTCGGAGTCGGGGAGGGCGGGGGAGAAGGTGGGGGAGAAGGCGGGGGTCCTGGACGGGGACTTCCGCGTGGTCTTTCCGGCGGTGCCCTTTCCGGTGGTGGTCTTCCTGGCGGTGGTGGTCTTCTTCGCGGGGGTCTTCTTCGCCGCGCTCTTCTTGGGAGCCGCCTTCTTGGTGGCCGTCTTCTTTGCCGCGGTCTTGGCGGTCGTCTTCTTGGCGATCGTCTTCTCGGCAGCGGTCTTCTTGACCGGTGCCTTCTTCGCCGGTGTGTTCTTCTCGGCCGCCTTCGCCGTCGCCGTCTTCTTCGCCGGGGCCTTCCTCGCGGGCGCCTTCTCCCCCGTGGCCTGTTTCGCCACGGTCTTCTTCGCGGTCGTCTTCTTGGCGGCCGTCTTCTTGCCGGTGGCCTTCTTCGCCGAGGCCTGCGCGGGCACCGTCGGCTTCTCGACGGGCGTTTCCACTGCCTTGTCGTCGGCCGGTGCGTTCGGGCTCGAACCGCTGGACGGGGAGCGGGGGGTCACGGACGGAGCCTCCTAGTGGGTCAGGTCGGTTGCGGTGCGGCCAGGCGGCGTACCGCCGACAGCGGTACCGGGAGCCAGTCGGGCCGGTGCCGGGCCTCGTAGACCACTTCGTACACCGCCTTGTCGGTCTCGTAGGCGCGCAGCAGCACCGGGTCGGTGCGCGGGTCGCGGCCGGTTATCTCGGCGTACCCGGAGCAGTAGGCCGCCCGGCAGGTATCGGCCCAGCCGGACACCCGGGGCTGAACCGAATGGGCCGCGTAGTCGAAGGAGCGCAGCATCCCGGCGATGTCGCGGACCACCGGCTGCGGCATCCGCCGTTCGGCGAGCGGCTTGGCGGGCTCGCCCTCGAAGTCGATCAGCCACCACTGCCCGGAGGGGGAGCGCAGGCACTGTCCGAGGTGCAGGTCGCCGTGGATGCGCTGGGCCGTCCAGGTGCATCCGTCGGCGGCCAGGTCGGCGAGTGCGGTGAAGGCGGTGCGCAGCTCGGGGACGTAGGGCCGGAGCGCGGGGACCGCCTGCGCGGCGGCGTCCAGCCGCTGGGTCATGCCGTCGACGAGGACGTCCAGCTGGGGCGGGCCCAGGGTGAGGGTGGGCAGCGCGCGGGCCAGCGCGGTGTGCACCTCGGCGGTGGCCCGGCCGAGCGCCCGCGCCTCCGCGCCGAAGTCCTGGCCCTTGGCCAGCTCCCGCAGGGCCAGCTCCCAGCCGTCGGCCGCGCCCTGGAGGTAGGGCTGGAGCACGCCGAGGACGTACGTCTGGCCGGACAGCTCCGCCGACATCCATCCGGCCGGTGGCGGCACCCGGGGGCAGCCCTCGTGGGCGAGGGCGAGCGGCAGCTCCAGGTCGGGGTTGACGCCGGGCACGATCCGGCGGAGCAGCTTCAGGATGAACGTATCTCCGTAGACGACGGAGGAGTTGGACTGCTCGGCGGTGCCGACGCGGGGCACCAGGCCGGACCGGATCTCCAGCCGGCCGTCCCGTTCGAAGCGCAGCCCGCCGATGCGGGCCTGGGTGCGCAGGGCCTCCAGGAGCACGTCGGCGGGCCGGGGGTCGTACAGGGCTTCGTACACCGTGCGTCCGGCGAGCGGACCGTCGGTCACATGGCCGATCAGCGCGGGCGCCAGCCGGGGCGGCAGCGCCTCGCGCGCCCCTATGAGGAGCTGGTAGCAGTCGCCGGGGGCGGGCGGGGCGCCCTGGGCGGGGGAGAGGGGCTGGTGGACCTGGACGAGCAGGTGGTGGAGGCTGAGCTTGCCCCCGGCGGGGAGCAGCTCGGTGGCCGCCACCAGGGTGAACCCGGCGACCGGACGCCCCTTGCCCGCGAACCAGCGTTGTCGTGGCAGCCATTCGCGCAGGAGCGGGTCGAGCGACACGAGGAGGCCGGGGCTGGTTGTCGTGACGGGGCGGGTGACGGCGTCCGACATGGCGTGCGTCCTTTCCCCGGGGGCGAGGTCGGGGGTTACTCATGCGTGCCCAGGGCGGGACGGCGGAAACCGCCCCGCGCCGGGTTCTAGACGGTGGCGTCCTTGCGGAGCCGGAACCAGTAGAAGCCGTGGCCCGCCATGGTCAGCAAGTACGGCAGTTCGCCGATGGCCGGGAACCGCACCCCGCCGATCAGCTCGACGGGGTGGCGTCCGGTGAACGCCCGCAGGTCCAGCTCGGTCGGCTGGGCGAAGCGGGAGAAGTTGTTCACACAGAGCACCAGGTCGTCGCCGTGCTCGCGGAGGAAGGCCAGCACGGCCGGGTTGGAGGACTGGAGTTCGGTGTAGGAGCCCAGGCCGAAGGCGGGGTTCTGCTTGCGGATCTCGATCATGCGGCGGGTCCAGTGCAGCAGCGACGAGGGCGACGCCATCGACGCCTCGACGTTGGTGACCTGGTAGCCGTAGA
>NZ_JAGPXL010000085.1 GCF_018070565.1 Streptomyces sp. B93 | reverse complement strand
GTTCGGGGGTGGGCACCGGGTGGGGTTCCGGTTGCGGGGGTTCGGGATGCTGAGGCCCCGGATGCTGAGGCTCCGGCTGCTGGCGCCCCGGATACTGAGGCTCCGGCTGCTGGGGCTCCGGGCCCGGGGTCGGCCCGGGCTGCACGGGGTCCGGGTACGGCTCGGTCATGCTGTCCTCCGGCCAGTGACGAACGTTCCTTGGCTCTGGACTCCTCCCCCGCCTACCCGCCGCCCGAGCCCTCAGTCACCCGCCGGTGTCAGCGGTGGCCGCCGGGTGGGTCACACCCCACGTCCCGGTCTCGCCGCGGCGGCGGCCGCGGCGAGACCGGGACGCGGACTGGCGAACACCGGCACCGAGGTGCGCGTCAGCCGCTGGGCCGGGGCCATCGAGGCCTGGGCGAGGACGATCGAGTCGGCGTCCCGAACGTCATCGACCGCATCCGCGACAGCACGGGCGTACGCGTCGGCGTCGCCCGCCGCGAAGTGCTCCCACGCCTCCTCGACGAGGAGCGTGCGCACCCGCACCGGGGCCCCGGCGCGCCGCGCCTCCTCCTCGACGAGGGCGACCGTCGGCCCGAGGGTGCTCGTCACGGTGCCCAGCACGACGAGGCGCGGCCCCGCGGCGACCGCGGCGGCGGCCATCGGCCGGTCGACACGCAGCACCGGCACCCCGGCACCGGCGGCGGTGGCCTCCGCCACGGCACCGATGGTCGAACAGGTGCACAACACGGCCCGAGCCCCCTCCCCCACGGCCCGCTCCACCAGCCCCCTCACCTCGGCGGCAACAGCCTCGGGACCGCCTTCCCCCCGGGCCCGCTCCAGCAGTTCCGCACCCACGAAGTGCCGTAGCTGAAGCCCTGGATGATCCTCGTCCCGCAACGCGTCGAAGACGGGCACATGGACGGCGGAGGTGTGCACAAGGGCGAGCATGCCGACCCCGCGCCCCTCAGAACCGACCGGGATGCCGCGACAGCCACTCCATCGCGGCCCGCCGCAGCTCGGGGTCGGCCGCCGGGGCCTCGTCGGGGTGCCGCGCGGCCCAGCGGACGACGTAGGGGCAGAGCGGGGCGACGACGACACCCTCGCGGCCCGCGGTGGCGTACAGCTCACGGGCCAGCGAACCCGCGATGCCCTGCCCCTCGTGCTCGGGTTCGACGATGGTGTGCACCGGCACGAGGGCGCGCTGCGGCTCCTCCAGCACGAAGTACTCGATACGGCCGACGACCTCGTCGCCGCGGACCGCCTCCAGCCGACCGGCGCTCCGGTCGTCACGGATCTCGATGTCGCTCACGGGCCACACTCCTCCTCGTCCACGGCGGAGCGGCCGCCCCGGTCAGACCCCCACGGCCTGCGGACTGCGCTCCTGGTCCGAACCCGGCACCGGCGCGGAGGGGTCGGCCCCGAGGGCCACGATGCGGTTGTCCCCGTCCACATGCACGACCCTCGGCTCCAGCTCCCGCGCCTCGGCGTCGGTGACCTGAGCGTAACTGATGATGATCACAAGATCCCCAGGGTGCACAAGATGCGCCGCGGCCCCGTTGATCCCCACCACCCCGGACCCCCGCTCCCCCTCGATGACATACGTCTCCAGCCGGGCCCCATTGGTGACATCCACGATGTGCACCAACTCCCCGGGCAGCAGATCAGCGGCCTCAAGCAGGTCGGCGTCAATCGTCACGGACCCCACGTAGTGCAGGTCGGCCTGGGTGACGGTGGCGCGGTGGATCTTGGACTTGAACATCGTACGCATCATCGAGGTACTCCTGGACATAGGCTCCCTGCCTGCGTTTTTGCAGGTCAAGGGCGGTTTCCCTACCTTACAACGAGTCGCATGTTCGGGCAGCATTCCCCAGGTTCTTCATGACTCATGCTGACCACTTGCCGACTTCCCTGACGCATCGTCAGGTGCATGCGGGGGAGCTTCGCCACCCTCCTGGACCCCACCGCGACGACCTCACAAGCCTACGCAGCACCTTCCGAAGGGTGTCCGTGACCACCGTCACTCCGGCGGTGTGGGCGGCGGTCGGGAGCGACGGCCGGTCGACGGGAAGCCGGCCTGCGCAGCGCCATGATCGGAGGCCAGTCCGCTGCCCCCCTCACAGGAGGAAGAAGGTCCTCTCACGCAACGATGAATTCGGGGACCGCAGCGGCGCGGCAACACAGCAGCGAATCGCCGGTTACCCAAACCGGCGATTCCCATGACCATGGGTATGCCTCGTCCGATGACTCTTTGCGGTGACGCAGGGCGGGCGTCAAGGACATTTGGAATACGGCCAGAGCAGAGTGCGAGCCACCGTCGCGATCCGACTCAGGCCAGCCTCAAGGAGCACCATCTTGCCCATGGGAACCGCAGTCGCACCCCGACGAGCCCCGCATCGATCACAGGTCGGTAAGCAGGCGACGTAGCGTCGAGCCCGTCCTCATGGACACATCCGAGGTCGCTGCAATTCAAAGCTCGGCCGAGGCAGGAACGCCAAGGTCCGGTACAAGAGGGCCGAGATCTTCAAATGGTCGGAGCAGCGGAAAATTCACTAAACGCTGCCTCGTTTCCCGGGGTTCAGTCCGCCGAGGACAAATGGCTCGGGTAACGTGAAGCGGGCCGATTCGATCCGGATGTCATCAACTTTCCTTCCACGGTGCCCTGTTGGCTTGCGAGACGCGCCCTGACCAGCAGGAACAGAAGCATCATCGGTTGAGGGAAACGGTCCGGCGGCAGGGGCGGCCTGCCCGGGACGGCGAGCAGAAGGACGGCGGCGGCGCATGCCGCCGTCTGCCTGCGCGTCCAGGGCATTAGAAAGGCCGACCCGCCGCTGGAGGGCTCCCCCAGTGCGCTACAAGACCCGATCCGCCTACTCACGCCCCCCCAACCTCTCCCCCCAGGCCCGCTACAAAGCACGGGAAAAAGAACACGTGCTCAGGTCAAGAAGGCAACGAGAGGACGGCAGACCCAACCCGTCGCCTCGTCCCCGCCGCCGAGCTGGTGGACACCGATCCACGAGCCGTCCGTAGCGGGCTCAGGCGGTCGCGGAGAAGCGCTCAGGAGCAAGGTGTCCGAGCAACGAGGTGATGACCAGATCCGTGGAGGCCACCATGTCAACGGCGTCCGGGGCAAGCAGCCATTGGACCTGGAGACCATCCATGACGGCGATGATGGCGTTCGCCGCAGTCTGCGCGGCTATCCGGTTCTCCTCGCCAAGGCTGCAGGCTTCGATCACGGCGTCAGTGACGAAGGTGCGCAGGCCGGCATAACGGTCTCGGAAGTACGCCTGGGCGGGGTGGGCGTCGGTGACGGACTCGGCGGAGAGCACTGTATAGAGCCTGACGATGCCCTCGCGCTCGGCATTCCGGCGGGCGGTGACGACGAGATGACGGAGAAACTCAAGACCTTGCGGGCGCTCGGTTCCGAGCTGCTCGATGTCTGCCTCGTCACGGAGTTCCAGGACACTGGTGAGCAGCAACGCCTTCGATCGGAAGTAGTGCAGTACGCCGGCCTGGGTCAATCCCACGCGGTCGGCGATCTCTGCCAGGGATGCGTTGTTGTAGCCGCGGGCGGCGAACGTATCCATGGCTATATGCAGGATCTCCTGCTGCCGCCTCCGAGCTTCGACGCTGCGCGGGGCCCGTGGTGTAGCCCGCGCACTGCGGGCAGGTCTGCCTACCGACTGGTCACTCACAGGCGACAGCCTACGCCGCGCCATCACCACCAGTGATGATCTTTGCGTCTCTCGGGCGGATTGGTGCAGACCACTTACTAAGTACTTAGTAGGTGTGCTTTCATGTCGCCCACTCGTCGTTGCGCTCATAAGGAGCCTCATGCCTTCTCCCTTAGCAACAGACGTCCGCCCTCTTGGAGTTGGGCTGTGCGCGCCAGCCCTCATCTGGGCGCGGGGCGCGCAGGACGGGGCCGTCAGGCTGGGCGGCGGCTCGCAGAGGAAGCCGCCCAAGCACGCCGGCATCATCGGCCGCTGGCACGCCGTGTCCTTGCGCGGGTACGCCGAATGGCTTCGCGGACCCAGCGCCGGTCCGCCTCCTGCTCTGCGGCGCGGCCGGAGCGTTCCTCACTCATGCCGAGCAGGTCCCGCTGATCTTCTTGTGCCGCTGCGTCGGCCTTGATTCGGCGTTGGATGCCGCAGCGTTGCGCGCGCACCAGAAGCGACGGGGCGCTAGAGAGAATTGCCGCCCCCTGGTTGACCCTCTGGGCCTGCCCACGCGACCCCGAGTGCACCACCCTTCGAGCCCATCGGCTCGCCGTCCTCTCCGCTCTGGCGAGCCGATGGGCATACCCCCACGTGTCACTGACCGAAGGAGACCCGCACCGTGTCAAACCGCTTCAGGACCCGCCCGCCCAGAGCTCGGGCGGCTGCCCTCGTCCTGGCTCTGGCCGTCACCGGCCTTGGCCTCACGGGTGGTGGAACAGCCCAGGCCGCTGATCCCGTCGCCCAGGTGTGGATCACCACCCCCGACGGCACCCGTAAGCTCAGCTCGGATGGCAGCGCGCCCTTCACCGGCTCCCCACAGCCCATAGACATCCGCGTCGATGCGAACAGCCGGGGGCAGCGCTACACCGGTGCCGGCGCCTCAGTCACCGGTGCGTCAGCCCGCCTCATACAGCAACTGCCACAGGACACGCGCAACGACCTCATGCGGTCGCTGTTTTCGACCTCGGGTGATGGAATCGGCCTTTCCTACCTGCGTCAGCCGCTGGGCAGCAGCGACTTCGATGCCACGAACAACCCGCACTCATACGAGGACACACCCGGTCAGTTCTCCATCGACCGGGACCGGGCAGAGATCATTCCGGTTCTCAAGCAGGCGCTCAGCGTCAACCCCTCCATCCGCTTCATGGGAACCCCTTGGTCGCCTCCGGGATGGATGAAGACCAGCAACTCGCTCAACGGCGGCAGCCTCAAACCCGAGAACTACGGCTCCTACGCCGACTACCTGGTCAAGACGATCCAGGCCTACCGGCAGGAGGGCATCACTCTCACCGACCTGAGCGTCCAGAACGAACCCGAGTTCGCCACCAGCTATCCCTCCATGTCCATGACCTCGACGCAGCAGGCCGATTTCCTCAGGGTCCTCGACCCCAAGCTCACCGCCGCCTCGCTGTCGACGAACATCCTCGCCTTCGACCACAACTGGGACCACCCCAACTACCCCCTCGAGGTGTTCTCCCGAACGTCCGGGATCAACCGCATTATCGGCGCGGCCTTCCACTGCTATGGCGGACAGCCCTCCGCCCAGCAGCAGGTCATCAACGCGGGCAAGCGCGTCTTCTTCACCGAGTGTTCCGGGACCGACAGCTCCAATCCTGCTTCCACGTTCGCAGACAGCCTGCGCTGGCAGGCGGAGAACCTCGTCGTGCAGAACATGCGCAACGGCGGCGAGACCGTGGTGACCTGGAACCTCGCCCTTGACCAGAACGGCGGCCCGCACCAGGGGCACTGCGCCAACCGCTGCAACGGCGTGGTCGAGATCGCGAACGGCAACGTCAACCGGGGCGCGGAATATTACTCGCTCGGCCACATCAGCAAGTTCGTCAAGGTCAGCGCCACCCGCATCGGCTCCACCAGCCAGGGCGGCGGCGGGATCCAGAACGTCGCCTTCCAGAACCCGGACGGCACGCGCGTCGCCTACGTCGTCAACACCGGCGGAACACAGCGCTTCTCCATCACCGACAACGGCCGCTCCCTCACCTACACCCTGCCGGGCGGCGCGGTCGCAACCTTCGTGTGGAACCCGTCCGGCGGCAGTGACCCGAGCACCCCGATCGACACCAGCGCCTGGTACCGGGTGGCGAACACCAACAGCGGTGCTTGCCTGGACGCCACCGACTGGGGCACCGCCAATGGCACCCTGCTCCAGCAGTGGTCGTGCGGCGACGGGGCCAACGAGAAGTGGCAGTTCCGCTCCACCGGTGAGGGCTACTACCAGGTGGTCAACCAGCACAACAACAAGTCCTGGGATGTGGACGGCGGCGCCGGCGCAACCGCGGACGGAACCAAGGTGCACCTGTGGGACTACGTCGGCGGCACCAACCAACAGTGGCGTGCCGAGCCCCTCGCCTCGGGGCAATACCGCTTCGTGACCCGGCACAGCAACAAGTGCCTCACGGTGGACGGATCTTCCACCGCCAACGGGGCGAAGCTGTCACAGCAGACCTGTTCCGGCTCGGCGGCCCAGGCCTTTCGCCTGAACAACTGACCTGACCGTCCCAAAGGTGGTGGGGCACGGGCAACCCGGCGGCCCCACCACCCAGTTCGCAGTAGCCGTCACAAGGGGAAACGTGGCCGCGTGTCGACCCCGCCTCGCCGGCCTTCTGCGACCGACGAGGTCTCCCGCTTCGGCGGCCTGCGGTGGGAGCTGGCCCACCTGCAGCACACGGACACTGCCAGCAGCAAGGCGTTCTTGTGGTCCAGCCTCCCCGAGACGGTGCGGAACTCGTTCCTGCGCATCGCCTGGGCGCTGATCAACACCCGACCCCTGCGCTGACGAGCAGCCGACAGCCGATCCCCGATGATCGCGTTCTCGGCCTCTCACCCCTCCAACCCACCGAACGCTACCGGTCACAGCAGAGTGATGTGGCGGAGAAGCGATGGCGTAAATGGCGGGGCACCTCCATACCGGTGCGTAAGAACGACGTCCGCGCGCTCATGATGCCCCCTTCTTAGACGTGCCGGGGCGGGCAGTGAGCGCGTCGGTCAGTGCGGTGACGGCGGTGACGACCGCTTGACGGTGCGCAGCGGCGCGCTGGTCGACGGGTTCGCCGAGCGGGTTGCGGATGCGTTCGGCGGTGGCGTTCCAGGCCATCACGGCGCCGAGGGTGATCATCATCAGGTCGGTGGCCAGGTTGAGGTGGATGCCGTAGCTGGCGGCGATCTCGGTGGCCTTGGCGATGTGAGAGTTGATCTCGGCTTCTGACGCTTCGGGGAACTCCAGTGCGCGCCACTGACTGAGGCGCTGGAGTCCCGGGTCGGCGACGAGGGCGTCGAACAGTGCGCCGGCATAACCGGGCAGGTCGTCGGCAGTAATGGGCGCGACGTCGGCGAGGACGCGCAGACGGTCGGCCATCACCGCGTCGAACAGGTCTTCTTTGGATGCGAAGTAGAGGTAGATCGGAGGTACTCGCCCGGGAGACCGCCGACCGGGGCATCACCGTCAACACCATCCAGCCGGGTCCGATCGACGAGGCCGGGGTCTTCACCGACTCGATCCCCACCGACTCCCCGTTCCGCGGCATCCAGGCCGCCGGGCGCATCGCGGACCGCATCGGCACACCGGACGACGTCGCCGACGCCGCAGAGTACCTCGCCGGAGACCTCGCCGCATGGGTCAGCGGCACCACCATCGCCGTCACCGGCGGCCTGCCCCAGTGATCAGGCGGCGCGCCGGTCTCGCGACGGAGACCGGCGCGCACCCGACCGACGATGAGTCGCGGTGACGCCCGCTCGCCCTCCGCCCCTTGAACCGATGTCTCAGACCGCCGCCATCTCCTCGCGCACCAGACTGGCCAGTTCCGCCGGGCGGCTGAGGAACGGGGAGTGCGAGGAGCGGATGCGCTGCACCCGCTCCGCCCGCACCGCCATCTGCTCCTGGAGGGGCGGCGGGAGGGCGAGATCGTCCTCGCACACGATGTACGTACTGGGCACGGTACGCCACGCGACCTCGGTGAGCGGCTGCTTCACGGCGCGCAGCGACTCGTGGCCGAGCCGGGCGACACACCGGGCCGCCAATTCCGGTTCCACGCCGGCGTAGAGGGCTTTCAGCGGATCGTGGACGTCGAAGTATTCCTCGTTCTCGTGCACGTCCCAGTCCGGCGGATACGCCCCGTCGACCAGGGTCAGCAGCGCGTCGCCGACGTCCTGCATCAGTGCGGTGAGGTAGATGACGCGGCGCACGTCGCCCGCCGAGCCGACGGCCTGGCTCACGGGACAGCTTCCGTAGGAGTGACCGACGACGACGGTGTGCCCGCCGATGGCCTCCAGCGCGGCGGAGATCACCGCCGCGTCGTCGTACAGGTCCCCGAGGGCGTGAGGGTCTGGGCCACTGCTCGGCAGGGCGACGGCGCGCACGTCCACATCGGGAAGGTGGTCGATCAGTGGCTGCCAGCACCAAGTGCCGTGCCAGGCGCCATGGACGAGAAGAAGAGCCGGTTGAGTAGGCATGGCGCATTTTCTACTCGCCGAAACCGCTGTGCGCCCGGTCTCGGAAGTGAATTCGCCCCCGTAGGCCACAGCGAGCACGGGTGCATAAGGGGACCGCGACTGTCCGGACTCCGACCCTCCATATCCGCCGGACCGCCCCTGGTGAACCGATCCACGGCATCCGAAGCCTTGCCCGGTCCGGCGATGCACCGAACCGGGCGAAGTGACCGAGGGTGTGAGGGTCCACCACGCCATCACGGCTCGCCCTGATGCGGTGCCGGGCCGACCATGGCCGCGGGCCGCACGATCCGGTCGAACTCCTCCGCGCTGACGTATCCGGAGGCCAGGGCGGCCTCCCTGAGGGTGGGGCCCTCGTCGTTCGCCCCTGTGCGCGATGGCGGACACGTGGTCGTAGCCGATCGCCGGCGACAACGCGGTGACCATCAGCGAATGGTCGACGTACTCCTGGATTCGTTCGGGGTTGAGCTCGGTGCCCTTGATACAGAACTCGCGGAACTTGTCGCAGGCGTCGGTCAGGATCACCACCATGTGCGGGAGTTGTTGACGATGACCGGCCGCATGGCGTTGAGCTCGAAGTTGCCCTGCGAGCCCGCGAAAGCGATGGCCTGGTCCTCGGAGAGCACCTGGATGCACACCATGTGCCACGGCCTCGCACTGCGTCGGGTTCACCTTGCCGGGCATGATCGAGGAGCCCGGTTCGTTGGACGGCAGCCCGAGTTCGCCGTTGCCGCAGCGCGGCCCGGAGGCCAGCCACCGGATGTCGTTGACGATCTTCATCAGGGGGACCGCCAGCACGTAGGCCAGGCCGAGGCACCGACCATGGCGTTGAGTCCCCCTGCGCGGCGAACTTGTTCTGAGCGGTGGTGAAGGGGAAGGCGGTCGATCGCTCGATCTCCGCCGCGACCTGCTCCGCGAACCCCTCCGGAGCCTTCAGGCCGGTACCGACGGCGGTGCCGCCCATGGCGAGTTCGAGCAGCCCCTCACAGGAGTCGGTCACCCGCTCGCAGGCCTGTTCAAGCTGGCGCGCATAGCCGGACCACTCCTGGCCGACGGCCAGCGGTACGGCGTCTTCCAGGTGTGTCCGCCCGATCTTCACCACCTCATGCCACTGCCGCGCCTTGTCCGCGATGGCCTGCTGGAGGGCGCGGACACTGGGCAGCAGCCGTTCGTGCACCGCCTTGACCGCGGCGATGCGCATCGCGGTCGGGAAGGTGTCGTTGGACGACTGGCCCAGGTTGACGTGGTCGTTGGGGTGAATCGACGTCTTGCTGCCGAGCTCGCCCCGGCGAGTTGGATCACCCGGTTGCTGATCACCTCGTTGGTGCTCATGTTGGACTGCGTGCCCGAGCCGGTCTGCCACACGTACAGGGGACGTACAGGGGGAAGCGGTCGTCAAGTCGGCCGGCGATGATCTCGTCCGCCATCCGCGCGATCAGGTCGGCCTTCCACGCGGGCAGCCGTCCGGCCCGGCGTCGGCGATCGCGGCGGCCTTCTTGACGTGGCCGTAGGCGTGGTACACCTCTTTCGGCATGTGGTCGTCACCGATGGAGAAGTGCATCAGGCTTCGCTGGGTCTGGGCGCCCCAGCAGCGGTCGGCGGGCACATCGATGGCGCCCATGGAGTCCGTCTCGCGGCGGGTGCCGGTCGCATCCAGGCCGATGGGTACGTCACGGATGACGGGGGTGCCGTCCGTGTCGTGCGTGATCATGCCGTCGCATCCCCCTGCTTGTCGCAGCCGGGCTGCCACATGCGAGCGCGGACGGCCTGGTGTGGGTCGGACGGGCGGTCGACGGCGACACCCTCGTCGATGGCGGCCTGGACGACCGCCACGGCGGTGACGGCCGACGATTCCCGCAGCTCCTCGACCGGCGGCAGCAGGGCAGCGCCGGGCTGCGCGGCATCCACCTGACCGGCGACCGCCTCGGCGGCGGCGCGCAGCATGCCGTCCGTCACCCGGGAGGCGCCGGCGACGATGGTGCGGAGCCCTGATCCGGGGTAGAGCAGGGCGTTGTTAGCCTGGCCGATCCGGTAGATCGTCCCGCCGTGATCGACCGGCTCCACTGGGATGCCCGTGGCGACGAGGGCCTTGCCCTGGGTCCACGCGATGATGTCGGCGGGCATGGCCTCGATCTGGGAGGTCGGGTTGGACAGCGGCAGCACGATGGGGCGCTCCGTGCCGACGCCCATCGCCTCGACGACCTCCTGGGTGAAGGCGCCCGGGACGGTGGAGGTGCCCAGCAGGATGGTGGGCTTGACCCGGCGAACGGTCTCCAGCAACCGGCTGCCGTCACCGTCGGCCGCCCAGCCGTCCGTCTCGCCGGGGTCGACGAGCCAGATCTGGGCGGTGGCCTGCTCCTCGTCGGCACCGTCACGGACCATCGCGTCGTGCAGCTGGTCGGCGACGCCGGCGGTGCCGCTGCCGTAGACGACCAGACGCTGGTCGCGCATCGGGATGCCGCTGACCCGCACGGCTGCGAGTGTCGCAGCCAGCGCGATGGCGCCGGTGCCCTGTACCTCGTCGTTGAAGACGCGGTACTGCTCCAGGACGCGGCGGGCGTTGCCGGGCCGAAGTCCTCGAAGTGCAACAAGGCGCCGGGGAACATGGCGGACGCGGTGCGCAGGTACTGCTCGATGAAGGAGTCGTACTCGGCCCGCGCACCCGCGGGAAGCGGTTGCCCAGGTACAGCGGGTCCTTCAGCAGCGACTCGCGGTCAGTGCCGACGTCCAGTGACACGGCGATGACACGACTGGGGTCGATGCCGACGGCGGCCGTGTAGACGGCCAGCTTGCCGACGGCGATCTGGACGCCGCCCACGCCCCAGTCACCGATGCCGAGAATCTGCTCGGCGTCGGAGCAGACGATCAGGTCCACGTCGTCCGGGCCGAGGCCGAGCGTTCGAAACGCCTTCTCGATGTCGTCCGGCCGGTCGATGGACAAGAAGACGCCGCGCGGGCGACGGTACTTGTGCGAGTAGCGTTTGATCGCCTCACCGACCGTGGGGTCGTAGACGATGGGCAGCAGTTCCGCCAGGTGGTCCCGAAGGATCTTGAAGTAGAGGGTCTCATCGCGGTCATGCAGCTGTTCCAGGTAGGCGTTCTTGGCGAGGCTGTCGCCATGGGCCTGGAGCTGCCGGTAGGCACGTTCGGCCTGTTGCTCCAGGGTGAGCACCACGGAGGCCAGGCGTCCGGTCGGTCCCAGCGCTTCCCGCTCGGCTTCAGTGAATCCGACGCCATGGTTGAGCAGCGGATCGCTCAGGGCGGCCGGGATCGCCGGAGTGCGCTCGGTGGCGTCTGCCATGTCGAACTCCTCGTGGCTCGGGACAAGGCCATACGCAAAGGGCCTCTCGTCCGCGCTCGGGTAGACCGCCGCCCACCGACACGGATGAGCTACCTCGACGGCGACGCTGCCGTGGCGAGGCGGTCTCCCATCCGGTGTCACCACCGGTGCGGCCCGCGATCGTGCGTTCGCCTTCCACGCTCGGCAGAACGACTGGACGACACATCCGTCATCTGACTGGACGTGCTGGTGACCGGCACGTGGGGCGACGGCCGCCGTACATCGTGGATCCGCGTGATGCGGGCGCGGCAGGCCCGCATCACGTCCTTCCGGGCGGCGGGGAACAGCATGAGCCAGCGCACGCCTGCCGACAGGCACGAAGAGCTTGGCCCCGTCCCGTGAAACCGCAGACACCGCCTGCCGCGGTCAGCCGGCCTCCACTGCCTCCCTGTCACGCAGGCAGGTCAGGGCCCACAACACCAAAGCGAAGGCGGTGACACCGAGGCCTGTGAGGCAGACTCCGGTCCACCCCGCCCATGTCCACACGAACGACGCCACCGCCGAACCGAGCGCGCCGCCCAGGAAGTAGAAGGGGCCTTGACCCTTGATCCTGGACACACGAGACACTGGATCCTGAGGATCTGAGAACGGACATCTCGTGGTCATGAAGAACTATCCGCCACAGTTCAAAGCGGACGCGGTCGCGCTGTACCAGTCGC
>NZ_JAGPXL010000084.1 GCF_018070565.1 Streptomyces sp. B93 | reverse complement strand
GCCAGTGAGCAGTCCGACGGGCAGTGCGGAGGCAGGTGGTGCGTCGTGGCATCGATCGGTAGAAGCGTGACCCTCGGGGCAACCCTGACGCTCGCGGCGACACTCCTCGCCGCCTGCGGCACCCTCGGCACCGACACCCGCACCATGGCCCGAGCCCTCCCCGCCGACGCCGACTTCACCCACCCCGGCGTCCTCGTCAGCAAGTCCCAGCTCAACGCCGTACGCAAGAACGTCACCGCCGGCAAACAGCCCTGGCTGAAGGCCTACCTCTCCATGAGGGACAGCCCGTACGGCTCGTACCGCTACACCCCCAAGCCGACGGAAACCGTCGCCTGCCCCACCCAGGGCACCCCCAGCCCCGCCTGCCTGGCCGAACGCCGCGACGCCATCGCCGCCTACACGCAGGCCCTCCTCTTCACCGTCACCGGCAAACAGCAGCACGCCACCAAGGCCGCCGCCATCATGGACGCCTGGTCCGCCAAGCTGAAGCGCCACACCGGCGGCAACGCCGCCCTCCAGGCCGCCTGGTCCGGCTCCACCTGGGCCCGCGCCGCGGAGATCATCCGGCACACCCCCGACTCCGGCTGGCCCGAGGACCGCGTACGCCGCTTCGAGGACATGCTCCGCACCGCCCACCTCCCCGAGGTCACCGCCCGCGTCCCCGACTTCAACGGCAACTGGGACCTCGCCATGACCGACGCGGCCATCTCGATCGCCGTCTTCCTCGACGACCACCAGACCTTCGACGACGCCCTGACCCGCTTCCGCGCCCGCGTCCCCGCCTACTTCTACCTGGAGAAGGACGGCGCCCACCCCCGCCCCCCGAAGGGCGGCACGATCGACACCCCGGCCGAGATCTCCACGTACTGGTTCCGGCAGAAGACGTACAAGGACGGCCTCACCCAGGAGACCTGCCGTGACTTCCGCCACGTCGGCTACTCCCTCGCCGCCACCGCCCACATCGCCGAGACCGCCTGGCACCAGGGCGTCGACCTCTACAGCGAGATCAAGGACCGCCTCAAGCCCACCCTCACCCTGCACGCCCGCCACCAGCTGGGCGCCCCCACCCCCGGCTGGCTCTGCGGCGGCAGGACCGACCGCAACCTCGGCCCCCACCTGGAGGTCGTCGTCAACCACCTCGACCACCGCCTCGACGACTCCGCCCCCGCCGAGGCCCGGAAACTGGCCCGCCGCACCCGCCCCGCGGGCACCGACGACCGGCTCGTCTCCTGGGAGACGCTCACCCACGCGAGCAACCCCGGATAAGGGTGTGCGCTGACCACCCCGCGGATGGCGTACACTGGAATCACCGACGCGGGGTGGAGCAGCTCGGTAGCTCGCTGGGCTCATAACCCAGAGGTCGCAGGTTCAAATCCTGTCCCCGCTACTGAAGGCTCAGGGCCGGAATCCAGTACATGGATTCCGGCCCTGAGTGTTTTCCCCGGCGCTCGCACCAGGGGCCGCCCCAACCACCCCCGCCACCATCACCACCCGTGATCGGACGAACGCCCTCCGCATAACAACTGACACACGGTCAGAACTAACACGCCGTCACCAAACCCCTCCTCCCACGGTCAACTCGCCCGATTTTCGCCGCTCATCGCCCCGTACGTCCGCCCGGATTTCCTTAACGATCAAGAGGAACGGCTTGGAAATCAGCCCCGGGTTCTATTAACGTCCGATAACGCAGCGCGGTCGTCCCAGCCGTCACAAGAGACGGCTCCGTGCGCACGCGCCGAATCCCGCGAGGGAACCGGGGAACCACCACCCTGGGGTGAATCGCGCGTCAACCGCCGTAGGAGTACGGCTGGTTTACGCGCGTAGGAGACCTTCCTGCTCCGAACCCGTCAGCTAACCCGGTAGGCGAGAAGGAAGGAAGGAGTACGCCTACGTGGCGTCCAACCGGCCTGGCACACCCGCCCCACCGTTCGTGCCCGCCCAGCGCCAGCAGCACTCCGACCCCGACTTTCACCCGGGTACCGGAACAGCCACCGGCGAAACCTTCGTCTACGGCGCCGACCGCACCGACGAGGGCCCGTGGGAGGAGTGGAACCCCACCGCGGACTCCATCCGCCCGGTCCGTGGCCGCCACCGCGTCAGCAAGCAGCGCGGCGGTGGACTCGCCCGCAGCTCCACCGTTCTCGGCGTCGGCGTCATAGCCGCCGTCGGCGCGGGCGGCATGGCCACCGCGCAGACCGGCAAGCCGCCGGTCTCCATCTCGATGCCCGACCTCCCCTCCGTGGGCTCGCCCTTCTCGAGCGACGACGAGGGCGCCGACGACACCGCCGAGGCCAGCGCGGAGGCCGTCGCCCCGCTCAGCGGCGTCGGCGTCACCACCACGGACACCGCCCAGGGCACCACCGACGCCGGTGAGGCACTGCGCGCCCGCATCATGGCCCAGGCCGAGCAGCAGCAGGACCAGGTCGACACCAAGGCGCAGCAGGCCGCCGAGGCCGCCGCCGCGAAGGCCGCCGCCGAGGCCGCCAAGAAGGCGGAGGAGGAGGCCGCGGCCAAGGCCGCCGCCGAGAAGGCCGCCGCGGAGGAAGAGGCCCGCAAGAAGGCCGAGGCCGAGCGGCTCGCCGAGCTGGCCCGCCAGTACACGCTGCCCACCTCCTCGTACACGATCACCTCGACCTACGGGCAGGCCGGAGCCATGTGGTCCTCCGGCTACCACACCGGCCTGGACTTCGCCGCCCCCACCGGCACGCTCATCAAGGCCGTCCACAGCGGCACCATCACGCAGGCCGGGTGGGACGGCTCCTACGGCTACAAGACCGTGCTCACGCTCGATGACGGCACCGAGCTGTGGTACGCCCACCAGTCGTCGATCAACGTCAGCGTCGGCCAGAAGGTCACCACCGGTGATGTCATCGGGCGCGTCGGCGCCACGGGCAACGTCACCGGGCCGCACCTGCACTTCGAGGTCCACACCGCGGGCTCCGAGGGCGGCATCGACCCGCTGGCCTGGCTCCAGAGCAAGGGGCTCACCCCCTGACCTGCCCCATCCGTGCCATCCCCGAACCCCGGCGGTCCTGGCGGCGACCCCCCGACGTCAGGGCTGCCGGTTTCCGGCCGCCGACCTGAACGGCCGCCGGGTTGAATGGGGACATGACTTCTCTCCCCCTGCGCAAGCTCGGCGCCTCCGACCTGGAGGTCTTCCCCCTCGCCCTCGGGGGCAACGTCTTCGGCTGGACCGCCGACGAGGCCACCTCCTTCGCCGTCCTCGACGCCTACACCGCCGCGGGCGGCAACTTCCTCGACACCGCCGACTCCTACTCGGCCTGGGTCAACGGCAACCGTGGCGGCGAATCGGAGACGATCATCGGCCGCTGGCTGGCGTCACGCGGCAACCGTGCGGACGTCGTCGTCGCGACCAAGGTCAGCCAGCACCCGGACTACCCGGGCCTGACCGCCGCCAACATCAGGGCCGCCGCCGACGCGTCGCTGCGTCGCCTCGGCACCGACCACATCGACCTCTACTACACCCACTTCGACAAGCCCGAGGTCCCGGTCGAGGAGATCATCAGCGCGCTGGACGACCTGGTGCGGGCGGGCAAGGTGCGGTACATCGCCGCGTCCAACATCACCGCCGAGCGGCTGAAGGCGTCCCTGGACTTCTCCGAGCGCGAGGGCCTCGCCCGGTATGTCGCGCTCCAGCCCCACTACAACCTGGTTTCACGTGGAACGTACGAGGGTGAGCTTCAGGATCTCGCCGCGGCGGCGGGTCTCGCGGCCGTGCCGTACTACGCGCTGGCCGCCGGGTTCCTCACCGGGAAGTACCGGCCCGGTACGACGGTCGACAGCGCGCGGGCCGCGGGCGCGGGCAAGCACCTGGACACCGCACGCGGCCGGGCCGTGCTCGCCGCCCTCGACGACATCGCCGCCGCGCATGACGTGCCCGTCGCCACGGTCGCCCTCGGCTGGCTCGCCGCGCAGCCGACGGTCGCCGCGCCGATCGCGTCCGCTCGTACGGTGGAGCAGTTGCCCGCGTTGGTGGGGGTGGCGGAGCTGCGGCTGACGGACGTGGAGGTGGAGAGGCTGACGGAGGCTTCTCGGGACGGCCGGTGACGGTGGCTCAGTACTGGTAGGGGTTGGGCGGCGGTGCGTACGGCATCGGTGCCCAGCCGTATACCGGCGTCGGCGGGGCCGTCATACGGGCCGCGTGGTCCAGGGCCGGGCGGGCGATGTCCTTGCGCTGCCACAGCTCGTGCAGGAGTTCCTGCTCCCGTACGACGAAGTCGGGCCCGGCCCGGCCCCGGTTGCCCCGGTGGCGCAGGAACGCCAGCTCGGTGGCGTACTCCTCGTACTGCGCCACCGCCCGGGCCGCGGGTTTGCCGAGGTGGTGCCCGGCGTACTCGCGGGCCATCCGGCGGGCCCGCATCGTGCCGAGCGCGTACGGCTCGGCCGGGGCCAGCCAGCCCGCGGCGGCGTAGGCGGGCAGTTGCTCGCGCACGGTGCGCAGTTCCCGCTGCCGGGTCCAGATGACCAGCCAGGTCAGCAGGCCGAACGAGGGCACCATGAACAGGCCGTACACCGCGAAGAAGCCGTACGGGCCGAGGGACGCCGAGCCGTTCCACAGGGCGTGCATGCCCATCGCGAGCAGCAGCCCCGACAGGGGGAGCAGGACGCGGCGCAGTCGCTGGCGGTCGGCGCAGAGCGCGGCGACGCCGAAGCCGAGGCCGGTCAGGGCGGTGAAGAGGGGGTGCGCGAACGGTGACATGACGATACGGACGAAGAAGGTCGCCGCGGTGACGGAGGCGATGCCGCTGTCGCCGGTGAGCTGGTCGGTGCCGAAGGCGGTGCCCAGATAGAGGATGTTCTCCGTGAAGGCGAAGCCCGTCGCGGTGACTCCGGCTATGACGAAGCCGTCGACGATGCCGGTGAAGTCCCTTCGGCGGAAGAGGAAGATCAGGAGTATGGCGGCTGCCTTCGCCGACTCCTCCACGACCGGGGCTATCACCGTCGCACCGAGGGTGTCCGCGCTCGTCGGGTCCGCGGTGGCGGTCGCTATCCACTGGGTGGCGAAGCTGTTGGCGACGATCGCTATCAGGGCGGCGGCGCAGGCGCCCCAGGCGAAGGCGAAGACGAGGTTGCGCCAGGGGCCGGGCGCGACGCGGTCGAGCCAGCGGAAGGCGGCGATGAGGAGGGGGACCGGGAGGACGGCGAGGCCGAGGCCGACCAGGAAGCCCTCGGTGCCGGTCTCCCTGCGGACGAGGGCGAGGATGACCAGGCCGGAGAGGGTGAGGAGGGCGATGAGGGCGGTGTAGCGGACCCAGGTGCGTTGCCACCAGCGGGGGTGGGGGTGCTGGTGGCCGTGCGCTCCATACGACTCGTACGTTCCGTATGGTCCGTATTGTTCGTACGATCCGTACGCTGCGTGTGAGGGACTGGTGGCCACGGCATCGACCCTAACGGGGGAGAGGCGCCGCCCCTGGTGCTCAGGCGCCGGTGGGGGGCTGCTGGTCTGCGAGCTGTACGCGACGGAAGAGCAGGTCGTTCACGACATGACCCTTGTCCAGTCCCTGGCCCTCGAAACGGGTGAGCGGGCGGTGGGCGGGGCGGGGGGCGAAGCCGCCGTCCGGCTGGGTGTTCTCGAAGGCGGGGTGCGCGGTGAGGACCTCGAGCATCTGCTCGGCGTACGGCTCCCAGTCGGTGGCGCAGTGCACGATCGCGCCCGGCTTGAGGCGGGTGGCGGCGAGTGTGAGGAACTCCGGCTGGATGAGGCGGCGCTTGTGGTGCCGCTTCTTGGGCCAGGGGTCGGGGAAGTAGACGCGGAGGGCGTCCAGGGAGTCCGGGGCGAGCATCTCGCGGAGGAGGATGATCGCGTCGCCGTTGCCCACGCGGATGTTGGTGAGGCCGTTGTGGTCGGCGAGGTTGAGGAGGTTGCCCTGGCCGGGGGTGTGGACGTCCACGGCGAGGATGTTGGTGCCGGGGTCGGCGGCGGCCATCTGGGCGGTCGCCTCGCCCATGCCGAAGCCGATCTCCAGGGCTACGGGGTTGGTGTTCCCGAACAGCTGGGCGAGGTCGATGACGGTGCGGCCGTCGATGTCGAGGCCCCACTTGGGCCACAGGCGCTGCAAGGCCTCCGCCTGACCTGTGGTGACGCGGCTTCTGCGCGGCTGGAAGCTGCGGATGCGCCGCTCGAAGTGCGAACCCGCCGGGTCGGCCTTGGGGCCGTCGGGGAAACGGGGCTCGCCCTTGGCGCGGGGTGGGGTGGGGTGATTGCTCAACGACTCAGACACAGTGCGCCCGATTTTACGGCCCGCGTCCATGCCCATGCCCATGCCCACGCCTGCGGCCGGTGGTGGGTCGGGGCCGCGCCGGGGGGTGTCCGTCCTCGGAACCGCGCGGGCTGCTAACTGGAACGGCTCCGGGGTTTTCCGCGCGAACCACTGCGGGCGGACACCCCCCGACACGTCCCCTTCCGTAGTACGGCGGCTGCGGGCGCGCGGTGGCTTGCCGCCGTAGCTGGGGCAGCGGGTCCGCACCCCGCCCCAGCTGCGGGCAGTCGTGCCGCTGGGGCGGCGCTCACCCTGGCACCTGCCTTAGCTGCGGGCAGTCGTGCCGCTGGGGCGGCACGGGTGGGCGCAGCGGCACCCCGCTCGCGCCGGGCTGCGTAAACGCCCCCCGACGGCAAGCGCAACTGGCGGCAGCCTTCGGCGCCGGGCGCTGGGGCCCTCGCCTCAGCACACCCCCAGCGCCCTCCGAGCCACCTCCCGTCCGATCGGCAGTGCCGCCGTCGCCGCGGGGGACGGTGCGTTGAGGACGTGGATCGTCCGAGGTGCCTCGCGGATGAGGAAGTCGTCGACCAGGGTCCCGTCCGGCAGTACGGCCTGCGCCCGCACCCCCGCCGCCGCGGGCGCGAGATCGGCCGGGGTGATGTCGGGCAGCAGGCGGCGGACCGCACGGGTGAAGGCCTGCTTGGACAGTGAGCGGTGCAGTTCCGCGGCGCCGTAGCGCCAGTGGCGGCGGGCCATGGCCCACATGCCGGGGTAGGTGAGCATGCCGCCGAGGTCGCGGGCGCTGAGCCTGCTCCAGGCGTAGCCCTCCCGGGCGAGGGCGGGGACGGCGTTGGGGCCGATGTGGACCGAGTCGTCGATGCCCCGGGTGAGGTGGACGCCGAGGAACGGGAACGCCGGGTCCGGCACCGGGTAGACCAGGCCCTGGACGAGTGAGGGGCGAGTGAGGGTGTAGTACTCGCCGCGGAAGGGGACTATCCGCATTCCGGGGTCGTCGCCCGCCATCCGGGCCACCTCGTCGCAGTGCAGCCCGGCGCAGTTGACCAGGGCCCGGGCGCGCAGCACCGTGCCGTCCGCCGTGCGGACCGCGACTCCGAGGGCGGGGCGGCGGTCGATCCGGACGACCTGGGCGCCGTAGCGGATCTCCGCGCCGGAGGCGTCGGCGAGCCGGCGGGTGACGCCGACGAAGTCGCAGACGCCGGTCGTGCCGACGTGGATCGCGGCGAGACCCCGTACGGCGGGCTCGTACTCCGCGATCTGCGCCGCGCCGAGTTCGCGGACCGGGATGCCGTTCTCCCGGCCGCGCTGGACGAGGGCGTGCAGCCGGGGCAGCTCGGCGCGGTCGGTGGCGACGATCAGTTTGCCGGTGACGGCGTGGGCGATGTCGTACTCGGCGCAGAACTTGACCAGCTCGGCGGCGCCGCGGACCGCGTAGCGCGCTTTGCGGGAGCCGGGGCGGTAGTAGATGCCGCTGTGGATCACTCCGCTGTTGCGGCCGGTCTGGTGGCGGGCGGGGGCCTGTTCCTTCTCGAGGACCGTGACGCGGGTGCCGGGGGCGGCGCGGGTGAGGGCGTACGCCGTGGAGAGGCCGACGATTCCGCCGCCGATCACCAGCACGTCGCAGTCATGGACGAGCACCTGCACCACCTCCCGCTTCGATAGTGCACTGCGCCACTGACAATCCCTTTAAACCCCGGCGGGACGCCTCTACGCCGGGGCCATCAGGAGGGGACGGGCGCGTTCCCGGAGTTCCACGACGCGTGGCTCGTCGCCGTAGGGTTCCAGGCGGTGGAGGAGGTCCTTGACGTACTCGGTGGTGCGGGCGGAGGAGATGCGTCCGGCGACCTCGACCGCGCGTACGCCCTGCTCGCAGGCCGCGTCCAGGTTGCCCGACTCCAGTTCGGCGACCGCCGAGACCACCAGGCGCAGGCCGTGGGAGCGGACGAACTCCTCCGTGGGCCTGGAGAGCGCCTGTTCAGTGAAGCGGCGGACCTGGCGGGGTGCCTTCAGGTCGCGGTAGCACTCGGCCGCGTCGGCGGCGAAGCGGTCGTAGGAGTAGAAGCCGAGCCAGGACGGGTCGCTGTCGCCGGGGCGGGCGCGTTCCAGCCAGCCCTCGGCCGCCTTGAGGGCGGCGCCCGCCGCCTGGGCGTCGCCGGCACGCGCGTGTGCCCGTGCCTCGACCAGGCGGAAGAAGCTCATGGTGCGAGCGGTCGCCAGGCCGCGGTTGCGCTCCAGCGCGGCCTGCGCGAGGTCGACGCCCTCGTCGCCGAAGCCGCGGTAGGTCGCCTGGAGGGACATGGACGCCAGGACGTAGCCGCCCAGGGGGACGTCGGCCGCCGCGCGTGCCAGGCGCAGGGCCTGGATGTAGTAGCGCTGGGCCGCCTCCTGCTGGCCGGTGTCGAAGGCCATCCAGCCCGCGAGGCGGGTCAGTTCGGCGGAGGCGCCGAACAGGGCCCTGCCGACCTCGTCGGAGTACGACCCGAGGAGGAGGGGGGCGGCTTCCACGCGTAAGCACTCGGGGACCATGGACGAACGCCAGTCGCCGCCTCCGTACTTGGAGTCCCAGCGCCTGGCGTCCTCGGCGGCCTCCCGCAGCTTCTGTACGTCGCTGTGGCCGACTTTGAGCGGTGCGCCTGAGCCCTCCGAGGGGTTGGCGTCGCGCGCGACCGAGCTGTCGGCCGGGGTTATCAGCCACCGTGATGCGGGCGTCGCGTACGCGCTGACCGCGAAGGAGCCCGCGAGGGACTGCCAGATGCCGCCGGACCCGGCTCGGCGCCCGGCGAGGTCGAGGCGGTACAGCTCGGTCGCCGACTTCACCGCCTGGCCGACGTCCCTGGGGAAGGCGAGGCCGACTTCGGGGGCGGGGTCCGCGTCCGCCAGGCCGATCTCGTGGAGCGGCACCGGGCGGCCGAGCTTCTGGCCGATGGCGGCGGCGATGAGATGGGGGGCGGCGCCCTGGGGCACCATGCCCTTCGACACCCACCGCGCCACCGACGTCTTGTCGTAGCGAAGAGTCAGACCGCGCTGTGCGCCAAGGTCGTTGACGCGTCGGGCGAGGCCTGCGTTGCTGATTCCCGCGAGGGCGAGAACGGCGCCGAGCTTTTCGTTCGGCCCGCGTTGCTCCCTGGACATGCGCCACCCCTCGACACAGACGGCTGCCGCGCTGGCATAACCACGCGGCATTCGTAAACCCAGCGTAGTTCGCCGCATCCCATGCGTTAAGAGGCATTGTTCCGGATGGCGGGATTGTGGTCCGTACGCGAGTACGGGGTCTGCACGCACCGTTGCGGCGTGCTCCTGTTGTGTGGCTGTGCGCCTGCGCGTGCGCTCTTCTCCGGCCACCACGGGAGCGATTCCATGGGCCTCGCGTGGGTCGGCCCGCTGTACTGGATCCAGCGGGCTGGGGGACACCCGCCGCCTTCATCCCCGCGGGCGGCGGACGGGTCCGGGAGGCGATGGCGCCTCCCGGACCGCGCGCCGTCGGCGGTGCGCAGAGCATGTACGGAGCGTGCGCGGACGGGGTCACGGCGGCTCGCCGTGATCTGGATTTGGCCGAAAATCGACCCCGTCGCACGAAGGTGATCAGCCCTCTCACCTCAGGAATTGAGGGCGCGTTGGAAGTTTTTGGGGAGCGTTCGGGGGCGCATTCGCGTCGGCGTGCGGATGGGTGGCGTTCGGCGCCCCACCGCTAATTCTCTTTTTCCGTAGGGCAGTTGAGGCGCCGCGGGCATTGAGCGGGATGCTTGGGGCGTCGTTCGCGCGCCGGTCGGTCATGGGTGCGCCGGGCGCACTCCGGGGATCGGAAGCGGCGCCGCCGACCCGCTCCGACGCGCCCTTCGTGGCAGCATGGTGAACCGGTTCGTGCGGTGCACTGGTTGTCCACAGCCTGTGGAGGCGGCGATGCGGTGGTTGGTGGGTTGGAGCAGCACCGCCGCGGGAACGGGCGCGCCCGGTTCGGCAGGTGCCACCGGGTACGACGGCGAGACCCTGCACCCGGTCGGCTCCCAACTGCTGTGGGGCGATCCCGATCCGCTGTGGGCGGTCGGCGACTGGCGGCCCGACGAGGTGCGGGTGATCCGGGCCGACGAACAGAACCGGATCGCCGTCCTCGGCACCTGCGGGGCCACCGACGAGGAACTGCGGCTCGGACTGTTCACCGCGCGCGGCGGCGCACTCCGGCACCTGACCGCCTGGCCCGGCAGCTACACCGCCGTCGTCCAGGTGGGGCGGCGCATCACGGTCTGCGGCGATCTGGCGGGCGCCCGGCCCGTGTTCCACACCCCGTGGGCGGGCGGCACCGCCTACGCCACGGCCGCGCTGCCGCTGGCCGACCTCATCGAGGCCAACCTCGACTTCGGGCACCTCGCCGCGTTGCTCGCCGCCCCCGACGTACCCGCCGCGGTGCACGACTCCACGCCCTACGACGGCGTGCGGCGCATCCCGCCGGGGCACGCGCTGATCCTGCGCGCGGGGGCCCGGGAGGTCGCCGGGTACGAGCCCGTCGCCTCGCTCGCCGTCGCGGCGCCCCCGGCCGACCCCGACCGCGCCGTCGACGCCGTACGGGACGCCCTGGTGGACGCCGTACGGGCACGCCTGTCGGCACCCCGGCACGTGCCGGACATCGACCCCGGGCCGGTGCCGGGCATGGGACCGGCCGAGCGGCGCGCCGCGCGCGGGATGCCGGTCCCGGGGATCGGGGCCGACCTGTCCGGCGGGCCCGCCTCCGGGACGCTGGCGCTGCTCGCGGCGGGGCTGCCCGGTATGCCGGGCACCGTGCTCGGGCACGGCACCGGGGCCGGGGAGCGGCTGCTGGCCGTCACCTTCAACGACCTCGCCGTCGGCGGGCGCGAGGCCGAGCTGGAGCGGGCTGGTGCGCTCGCCGCCAACCCGCGGCTGCACCACGTCGTCGTCACCGGCGCCGAGGAGACGCTGCCGTACATGGAGCTGGACGGCCCGCTGACGGACGAACCCGGGCCCAGCCTGGTGTCGGCCGCCCGGCACCGCGCCCGGCTCGCGGCGGGCAGCGCGGACCACTTCACGGGGTACGGCGCCCGGCAGGTCCTGGACGCCCACCCGGCCCGGCTGGCCGACCTGCTGATGGACCGGCAGCGGCGCCATCTGGTGCGCCCGGTGGCCGCGCTGGCGAAGGCGGACGGTTCGGTGCTGGTTCCCGCGCGCGTGTACGGCGCCGCGCGACGGCTGTCCCGGACGCCGTACCGCGCGGGTCTGGAAGACCTCGCCGACCGGCTGCGGCGGCGCCGCTTCGAGGAATCCGGAGGCGCCGTGGGGGCGTCGCTCGCCGCCCTCACCTGGGCCAGACCCGGACCAGCGGCGCGCTGGCTGACGGGTGAGGCGCTCGCTGAAGTATCGGTTCGCCTGCAAGGCGCCACCAGCCGCTCGGGCATCGGCCCCGGACAGCGGCCCGGCGACTTCCGGGCCCGCGCCGCACTCGCCCGGCAGGCCGCCGACCTGCGCGTCCTCGAACAGGCCGCCGAGATCCGGTCACAGCGGCTGCACGCCCCCTTCCTCGACAACCAGGTCGTCCGCGCCTGCCGCGCCCTCCCCGAGGCGTTGCGTGTGCAGCCGGGCGCCCGTGCCGCGATCCTGCGTACGGTCCTGGAGGGCGCCGGCGTCGCCGACCTGCCGTCCGGCTGGGGCGCCACCTCCCACGCCCCGGCCGCTGCCGCCGCCCGCGCGGGACTGCGGCTCGCCGTGGACCCGTTGATGGCGCTGTTCGGCACGCCCCTGCTCGCGCAGGCGGGACTGGTCGAGGCCCGGGTCGTCCGCAAGGCCCTGCGCGCCGCCGTACAGGGCGAACCCCTGCCCCTGGACGGGCTCGCCGACCTGGTCTCCCTCGAACTCTGGCTGCACCGCCTCCTCGCCCGCCGGGGCACCTGCTGGACGGGCACCCCCGCACGCGCGCGTGCCGTCCCCGCGGGCATCCAGCCCCGGCGCGGAGCGCTCGCCTCCGGAGGCTGAGCGGCGGGCGCTCCCGGCCGCCCTAGGCGCAGGTGAACCTCGAGTTCGCCCAGTCCGCCAGGGCCGCCGGGTCGAAGTGGCTGTGCGGCTCCACCACCAGGCGTACGGTCCTGCGGCCGGTGAGGTCCACGTGCACCGGGAGGGCCGGGTCGCCGCCCTTGACCATCCCGGACCGCCACAGCCGCGTTCCGTCGGCGTAGACGGAGAAGTAGACCTTGCCGAGCTTCATCGTCAGGTCGTCGACGCCGACGAGCGCGTCGTACGCCGTGCACGACCGGTTGAGGTCGATGGTGACCGACGACTCGCCGTGGACGGTCACCCCGCGCGCGTACTGCTTCCCGGAGATCGACAGGTCGTACCGCTGCCAGACCCAACTGCTCTCCCCGAGCCGCATCTCGGGCCGTGTGCCGTCGCCGGAGAAGTCGTACGACAGCTCGCTCCACTGGAAGACCTCGGGGGCGGGCGGCGGAGGAGGCGGCGTGGGGGTCGGTGCCGGTGTCGGCGTCGGGGTGGGCGTGCGCGTGGGCGTCGGTTCGGGGGTCGGGGTCGGTGTCGGGGCCGTCACCGGCACGATGACCGGTGGTTCCGGCGTCGGCGTCGGCTTGCGCGGCCACGGGGTCGGAGTCGGGGGCGCCCGCGGGGCGGCCCG
>NZ_JAGPXL010000083.1 GCF_018070565.1 Streptomyces sp. B93 | reverse complement strand
CCCCGGCCCCGTCGGACCCCACGCCCAGCGACCCCACGCCCAGCGACCCGCCGCCCACTTCCCAGGACCCCGGGCCCACGCCCGACCCGGAACCCCCGCCGTCCGAGCCGCCGTCCACCTCCCAGGACCCGGGCCCACCGACCGGCGACAGCGGTGACCCGAGCACGTCCACCCCGTGAGCCCCGCTCGACCCGGCCCGCGCCGTCGCCGTTCAGCCGACCGGCTTCGCCCCCCGGCGAGGCCACCGTTCAGCCGACCGGCTTCGCCCCCCGGCGAGGCCACCGCTCGGCCGACCGGCTTCGCCCCCCCGCGAGGCCACAGCTCAGCCGACCGGATCCGCCGGATGCGGCGCCAGCAGCGGCAGCCGCGACGCCAGCCGCTCCTCGCACAGCTCGACCAGCCGGTCGTAGCCCGCCTTCCCCATCAGCTCGGTCAGCTCCGCCCGGTAGGAGACGTACACCGGCTCGCCCGCGCCGTGCGCCGAGGTCGCCGAGGTGCACCACCAGTGCAGGTCATGACCGCCCGGACCCCAGCCGCGGCGGTCGTACTCACCGATCGACACCTGGAGGACCCGCGTGTCGTCGGGCCGGTCGATCCAGTCGTAGGTGCGCCGGATCGGCAGCTGCCAGCAGACGTCCGGCTTGGTCTCCAGCGGCTCGCGGCCCTCCCGCAGCGCCAGGATGTGCAGCGAGCAGCCCGCGCCGCCCGCGAAGCCGGGCCGGTTCTGGAAGATGCAGGACCCCTCGAAGGGCCGGGTCTGCCGGTCGCCGTCCTCGTCCTCGGACACCCAGCCGTTCCTGGTGCCCTCGGCGTGGTGCTGCCAGATGTCCGGCGTGAGCCTCGCCACGTGCCCGGCGACCCGCTTCTCGTCGTCCTCGTCGGAGAAGTGCGCGCCCAGTGTGCAGCACCCGTCGTCCGCGCGGCCCGCCTGGATGCCCTGGCAGCCGCTGCCGAAGATGCAGTTCCAGCGAGAGGTCAGCCATGTCAGATCGCAGCGGAAGACCTGCTCCTCGTCCGCCGGATCCGGGAACTCCACCCACGCGCGTGCGAAGTCGAGCCCCTTCTCGTCCGGCTCCGGAGGTCCGTCCGGCCGTCCGGGCAGCCCTTCCGCCCGCGCCGCCTTCGCCTTCCGCGAAGAACCCGTGGCGGCCTCGCCCCGCGCGGGCATTTCGTCCCGCTTGGAGTCCTTCTCCGCCTTCGTCGTCTTTCTGTCCTTCGCCTTTTTCGTCTTTGGCACGCGTCCAGGGTAAGTGGCCGCGCTCCACTTCCGGGACCGCTCCGGGGGCCGCAGGCGTTCGACCTGGCAGTAGCGTTCCGTACATGAGACTCGGTGTCCTGGACGTGGGAAGCAACACGGTGCATCTGCTCGTGGTGGACGCGCACCCGGGCGCGCGCCCGCTGCCCGCGCACTCGCACAAGGAGGAGCTTCGGCTCGCGGAACTCCTCGACGACGGCGGAGCCGTCCGCCCGGACGGCGTCGACCGGCTCATCGGTGTCTTCCACGAGGCGCTCCAGGCCGCCGAGGACAAGGGCGTCGAGGAACTGCTGCCGTTCGCCACCTCCGCCATACGCGAGGCGAGCAACGCCGACGAGGTCCTCGCGCGCGTGCGGGACGAGACCGGTGTGGAACTCCAGGTCCTCACCGGCGCCGAGGAGGCCCGGCTCACCTTCCTCGCCGCCCGCCGCTGGTTCGGCTGGTCGGCCGGGAAACTGCTGGTCCTGGACATCGGCGGCGGCTCCCTGGAGATCGCCTACGGCATGGACGAGGAACCCGACGCGGCCGTCTCCCTCCCGCTCGGCGCCGGACGCCTCACCTCCGCCTGGCTGCCCGGCGACCCGCCGACCGCCGACTCCGTGCGCGCCCTGCGCCGCCATGTCCGCGCCCAGATCGCCCGTACGGTGGGGGAGTTCAGCCGCCTCGGCGCCCCCGACCATGTCGTGGCCACGTCCAAGACGTTCAAGCAGCTCGCCCGCATCGGCGGCGCCGCCCGCTCCGCCGAGGGCCTGTACGTCCAGCGCGAGCTGAAGCGGCAGTCCCTGGAGTCCTGGGTGCCGAGACTGGCCGGGATGACCGCCGCCGAGCGCGGCGAACTGCCGGGCGTCTCCGAGGGCCGCGCGGGCCAGCTCCTCGCCGGGGCGCTGGTCGCGGAGGGCGCGATGGACCTCTTCGGCGTCGAGACCCTGGAGATCTGCCCCTGGGCCCTGCGCGAGGGCATCATCCTGCGCCGTCTGGACCACATGCCGCCGGAGTGAGGAGGGCCACCCCACCGCCCCGGCGGAAAGCCACCCCCAACCCACCCCGTTACCCTGTCCCCGTGGCCAACCCAGTCGTACGCGTCCCGGATGCGAAGGTCGCCCTGTCGACGGCCTCCGTCTACCCGGAGTCGACGGCGACGGCCTTCGAGATCGCCGCGCGCCTCGGCTACGACGGTGTCGAGGTCATGGTCTGGACCGACCCGGTCAGCCAGGACATGGAGGCCCTGCGCCGCCTCTCCGACTACCACCGCATGCCGATCCTCGCCGTCCACGCCCCCTGCCTGCTCATCACCCAGCGCGTCTGGTCCACCGACCCGTGGGTCAAGCTCCAGCGCGCCCGGGCGGCCGCCGAGAAGCTGGGCGCCGGCACCGTCGTCGTACACCCCCCGTTCCGCTGGCAGCGCCAGTACGCGCGCGACTTCGTCACCGGCATCTGGCGGATGGCGGACGAGACGGACGTGCGGTTCGCGGTGGAGAACATGTACCCCTGGCGCTACCGCGACCGCGAGATGCTCGCCTACGCCCCCGACTGGGACGTCACCAAGGACGACTACCGGCACTTCACGATCGACCTCAGCCACGCCGCCACCGCCCGCAGCGACGCCCTGGAGATGGTCGACCGCATGGGCGACCGGCTCGGCCATGTCCACCTCGCCGACGGCAAGGGCTCCGCGAAGGACGAGCACCTCGTCCCCGGCCGCGGCAACCAGCCCTGCGCCGAGCTGCTGGAGCACCTCGCCCTGAGCGGTTTCGACGGCCATGTCGTGATCGAGGTCAACACCCGCCGCGCGATGTCCAGCGCCGAACGCGAGGCCGACCTCGCCGAGGCCCTCGCCTTCACCCGCCTCCACCTCGCCTCGGCCCTCCAGGCACCCCGGCCATGACCGGTACGACCCCCGCCCCGCGCCGTCGCGGCCGCCCCCCGCGCAGCGGCTCCGCCGACGCCCCCGCCACCCGCGACCGGATCCTCACGGCCGCCCGCGAGGAGTTCTCGGAGCGGGGCTACGAGAAGACGTCCGTGCGCGGCATCGCCAAGGCCGCCGGGGTCGACTCCGCCCTGGTCCACCACTACTTCGGCACCAAGGAACAGGTCTTCGAGGCCGCCGTGGAGGTCGCCCTGGCGCCCGCTTTCACCGCCCGGGACAGCGTCCTCGACGGCCCCCTCGACGACGTGGGCGAACGCCTGACCCGTATGATCCTCGGCCTCTGGGAGAACCCGGTGACCCGGGCGCCGCTGCTCGCCATCGTCCGCTCGGCGGTGAACAACGAGGCCGCCGCCACCGTCTTCCGCCGTCTGATCACCTCCCAGCTGATGCGCCGGGTCGCCGCCCGGATGGAGCTGCCGGACGCGGAGCTGCGCGTGGAACTGGCGGCCGCCCAGCTGGTCGGCATCGCGATGATCCGGTACGTCATCAAGGCGGAGCCGCTGGCGTCGGCGGACGTGGAGTCGATCATCACAAGGGTGGCGCCGGTGGTACAGGGCCACCTGACCAACCCCTGACGGCGCCCCGCGCGCCCCCGCCGGGCCCCTGAGACACCCGTCCCGGATACCGGACACCGGGTCCGTCCCCCGAAACACCGGCGTACGCTCGACGTCAGTCAGAAAACTCTGGCGGCAGTCTCTGAAGGAGCGAGCGACGATGCCCGAGCTGAGGTCCCGCACAGTCACCCACGGCCGCAACATGGCGGGCGCTCGCGCCCTTATGCGCGCCTCCGGTGTACCCGGTGCGGACATCGGCCGGAAGCCGATCATCGCCGTCGCCAACAGCTTCACCGAGTTCGTGCCCGGCCACACCCACCTCCAGCCGGTCGGCCGGATCGTCAGCGAGGCGATCACGGAGGCGGGCGGCATCCCGCGCGAGTTCAACACCATCGCGGTCGACGACGGCATCGCGATGGGCCACGGCGGCATGCTCTACTCCCTCCCCTCCCGCGACCTGATCGCCGACTCGGTCGAGTACATGGTCGAGGCCCACTGCGCCGACGCCCTGGTCTGCATCTCCAACTGCGACAAGATCACCCCGGGCATGCTGATGGCCGCGCTGCGCCTGAACATCCCCACGGTCTTCGTCTCCGGCGGCCCCATGGAGTCCGGCCGCGCCACGCTGGTCGACGGCACGGTCCGCACGCTCGACCTGGTCGACGCGATCTCCGACGCCGTGAACGACAAGATCTCGGACGAGGACATCCTCCGTATCGAGGAGAACGCCTGTCCGACCTGCGGCAGCTGCTCCGGCATGTTCACCGCCAACTCGATGAACTGCCTCACCGAGGCCATCGGCCTCTCCCTCCCCGGCAACGGCTCGGTCCTCGCCACCCACACGGCCCGCAGGCAGCTCTACGTCGACGCGGCCCGCACGGTCATGGACATCACCCACCGCTACTACGACGAGGACGACGACAGCGTCCTGCCCCGCAACGTCGCCACCTTCCAGGCCTTCGAGAACGCCATGGCCCTGGACATCGCGATGGGCGGCTCCACCAACACGATCCTGCACCTGCTGGCCGCCGCCCAGGAGGCGGGCGTGCCCTTCGGCCTGGAGCAGATCGACGAGGTCAGCCGCCGGGTGCCGTGCCTGGCCAAGGTCGCGCCGAACGTCGCGGGGGACCGCACGTACTACATGGAGGACGTGCACCGCGCGGGCGGCATCCCGGCCCTGCTGGGTGAGCTGCACCGGGCCGGACTCCTCAACGAGGACGTGCACGCCGTCCACAGCCCGTCCCTCTCCGACTGGCTGAAGACCTGGGACGTCCGCGGCGGCTCCCCGTCCCCCGAGGCGGTCGAACTCTGGCACGCGGCCCCCGGCTGCGTCCGCTCCGCCGAGGCGTTCTCCCAGTCCGAACGCTGGGAGGCCCTCGACGAGGACGCCGAGGGCGGCTGCATCCGCAGCGCCGAGCACGCCTACTCCAAGGACGGCGGCCTCGCGGTCCTCAAGGGCAACCTCGCGGTCGACGGCTGCGTGGTGAAGACGGCGGGCGTCGACGAGTCGATCTGGACCTTCGAGGGCCCCGCGGTCGTCTGCGAGTCCCAGGAGGAGGCGGTGGAGAAGATCCTCAACAAGCAGATCACCCACGGCGACGTCGTCGTCATCCGCTACGAGGGCCCCAAGGGCGGCCCCGGCATGCAGGAGATGCTCTACCCGACGTCCTTCCTCAAGGGCCGCGGCCTCGGCAAGACCTGCGCCCTGATCACCGACGGCCGCTTCTCCGGCGGCACCTCCGGCCTCTCCATCGGCCACGCCTCCCCGGAGGCCGCGTCCGGCGGCACCATCGCCCTCGTCGAGGACGGCGACCGCATCCGCATCGACATCCCGGCCCGCACCATCGAACTCCTCGTCGACACCGCCGAACTCACCCGCCGCGCCGAGGCCCTGAACGGCTCCTACGCACCCAAGAACCGCACCCGCAAGGTCTCGGCCGCCCTCCGCGCCTACGCCGCGATGGCCACCAGCGCGGACAAGGGCGCGGTCCGGGACGTGACGAAGCTCGGCTGACCCAAGGGGACGTCCCACGCGGGGCGTCCCCTACCAACGGGCCGGTCCCGGGGTTCCCCTACCAACGGGCCGGGTCCCGGGCGTCCATGGCGAAGACGGTGCCGTCGGGGGCGGCGGCGTAGACGCGGTCGCCGACGACCACCGGGTCGGGGAGTTCGACCGCGACCCCGGCCGCCGCCTTTGTGCTCAGCCGGGGAGACGTCTGTCCGACGAGGCGGCCGCTACGGGCGCCCACGGCCAGCAGCCGTCCGTCGGGAGTGGTGACATACACATGCCCGTCGTCGACTGCCGGGGAGGAGCCCCGGGAAACGCCCGTCTCCAGAGTCCACAGCAGCCTGCCCAACTCAAGATCGACCGCCACAAGCGATCCGCCGACACCCATGAGGTAGGCGACGTTTCCGCGGACGGTACCGCGGGCGAGTTCGATCGGCACGGGCAGCTTCACCTGTTGCCGCGCCCCGCCGCGCGGGGTGTAACGGACGACGCCCTTCGCTTCCTCCACCTCTCCGACGGAGAGGAAGAAGACCGATCCGCCGTGTACGCCGATGGGTTGAAGCGCCCCGTCCAGCCGGACGTCCCAGCGCACGCCCCCCGTGTCCGGATCCACCGCGGTCACCCGCGTGCTCTGACCGTCGTCGGACCTGCTCACCGCGTACGCCAGCGGATCCTCGGTGAACGAGACGAAGTACGGCGCCTTGTGCCCGGCGATGGGGTGCCGCCAACGGGTGTCGCCCGAGGCGCCGTCGATACCGGTGACCGTGCCGTCGGTGTGGGTGAGCAGCAGGCCGCCACCGGTGTGTTGCAGCCCGGTGAAGGGAGGCATGGACCGCTGCCAACGGTTCTTGCCCGTGGCGGGATCGAGCGCTGTGATGCGGTTGTTCTGGGGCAGCCCCGTCTGGACGAGCCCACCAGCCAGGGCCGGTGGCTCCGCCCGGTCACCGGAGTCCGTGTGCCGCCACAGCAGTCGGCCCTCAGCAGGGTCGAGCGCGAACACCAGACCCGGTTGCGAGCACAGCAACTGCTCGGCGCCGTAGGAGCACTGAGGCGTCCCGCTGCCTTCGGCCGGAGCGGCTTCCCAGCCCTGGAACACACGGGCGGCCGGAGCGGCACCGCCGTCCTTGTGTCTCCGCTCATCACCGCCGAGCAATCGCGCCGAGGCCAGCGCGGCGATCACAGCGAGGCCGACCGCTCCGGCGGCGACGGCCACCGCCCTGCCCCGGAGCCTGCCCGCTCGTCGCCGTTCGGGTTCAGCGACCGGCTCGGGCTCCGCCTCAGGCGCCTCCCGAACCTCCTCACCCGTACGCTGCGCCGGTATGAACGCCTGAGTGTCGTACGAGGCGGAGACCGATCGCAGCTCCCGCATCAGCTCATCCGGGCCCGGACGGTCCTCGGGTTCTTTGGCGAGACACCGCGATATCAGCGGCGCCAGGTTCTCCGGTACGCCGGTCAGATCGGGCTCGTCATGGACGACCTGGTAGGCGACGACATAGGGACTGTCCGAGTCGAACGGCCCCCGCCCCGTCGCCGCGTGCACCATCACCGACCCCAACGCGAAGATGTCCGCCGCGGGCCCCACCTCCCGAGGCCGCCGGAACTGCTCGGGCGCCATGAACGGCGGCGTCCCGATCAACTTGCCCGTCTCGGTCCGCAGTTCACTGTCCTTGGGCCGGGAGATCCCGAAGTCGATGACCTTCGGCCCGTCCTCGGCGAGCAGTACGTTGCTCGGCTTCAGATCCCGGTGCACCACCCCGACCCGATGGATGTCCCGCAGCGCCTCCGCCAGCCCGGCCATCAGCCGCCGCAACCGCTCCGGAGCCATCGCGCCGTTCCGCTTCACCTGCTCGGCCAGCGTCGGCCCCGGTATGAACTGCGTGGCCATCCAGGGCCGCCCGGCGTCCGGGTCGGCATCGACGACCGGCGCGGTGAAGGCCCCGCTCACCCGGCGCGCAGCGGCGATCTCCTGCCGGAAGCGCCCCCTGAACTCCGGGTCCCTGGCGAACTCGGCATGGACGACCTTCACCGCGAGCTTCATGCCCGAGGTACTGCGCGCCAGATGCACGACCCCCATACCGCCGGAGCCGAGACAGGATTCCAGCCGATAGTGACCGGCGTATTCGGGAAGTTCCGCTTCCGCGCCCGCTCCGATGTTCCGCTGTGGCGCCATGGGACCACCCCCGTGCTGTTCGTCCGCGCGCGCGACGCACGGAGCTTAGTCGATTACTCGTACGAGACAGCGGAGGCTTGCTAGCCTCCCTGTTCCATCCACGTACATGCGTGCGTGAGGTGGTTCGGGGGAATCAACGGGGTCCCATGACACTCATGGGAGCAACGGGGGAGGTTTTTCATGTCTGTTGACCGTGTCGAAGAGAGCCAGAAGGCAGCGGCCGAAGGTGCGACGGAAGCCGTCACCGCGGAGGCGACCACGGCGGTGCGCTATTACCCGGTCGCTCCCGGCGTCCGCCTCAACGTCCGCAGCGGGCCCGGCACCAACTACACCGTCGTGCGCGTCCTGACCGAGGGCGCCAAGGTCGCGATCTTCTGCCAGACACCGGGTACGACGGTGACAGGTCCGTACGGCACTTCCAACATCTGGGACAACATCGCCGTCGGCGAGTTCGTCTCGGACGCGTATGTGTACACCGGCTACGACGGCTACTTCCGTCCTCGCTGCTCGTTCTGAACCCACACCGCTGGGCCGGGGTCGGGGAGCCGGAGTCATAATCGACGCGTGAGCGACGACAACGGCACCCCCGACCCGGCAGCGGGCCCCCGGCCCGAGCCCATCCGTTTCTTCGGTACGAGCTGGGTCGAGCACGGCAACGGCTACCCGGCCCGCCGCATCGGCGTCGCCGTCGGCTCCCTCGCCGCGGCCGTCGCCTCCTGTCTCGTCCTCCGCTTCGCCTACGACGGCCTCCGCCTCGCCGACACCAGCAGCTTCCTCACCCTCCTCGTCGTCGTGATGTTCGCGGTGTGCAGCGCGCTCGCCTTCCGGCACACCTGGGACGGTTTCACCAAGCGCCCCGACCCCGAACGCCAGGCCTCCCTCCGCGGTCTCCTGGCCATCGGTTTCGTCGGCTCCCTCCTCGCCTATTTCTTCCGCGCCCTCATCGAGGCCCCCGGCGAGAAGCTCCACCGCGAGGAGTACGAGACCGCCCGCGAGCAGTACGAGAAGCGCACCGCCCGCCGCAGCGGCAACCCGCGGAAGCAGCAGAAGAAGAAGCGCGGCCGCTCCTAGCCGCCGCCACGGTCGGAAAAGGGATCCTCACCCGCCCAGGTCCCGGTTCACCATGGCCGTATGACCTCACCCACCTCACCCCGAACCTTCGACGACACCGCCCGAGCCCACTCCTTCAACACCGCCGCGGCCCAGTACGCCGCCAACCGCCCTTCCTACCCGCCCGCCCTCCTCGACGCCGTCGAGGAACTGTCCGGCCGCCCCCTCACCGGCGCTCGCCTCGCGGACATAGGCGCCGGTACGGGCCTGGCCACCGCCCTCCTCCACGCCCGCGGCGCCGAGGTCATCGCCGTGGAGCCCGGCTCCGGCATGGCCGCCGAGTTCCGCCGCGGCCTCCCCGGCGTCCCGCTGGTCCTCGGCGACGGCAACGCCCTGCCCCTCGCCGCCGACTCCCTCGACCTGATCACCTACGCCCAGTCCTGGCACTGGACCGACCCGGAACGCTCGGTCCCGGAGGCCCTGCGCGTACTCCGCCCCGGCGGCGCGCTCGCGCTGTGGTGGAACACCGACGCCCCGGACGTCCACTGGATCGCCGACCAGGCCGACCGCATCGCCCGCCACTTCGAAACCGGCCACACCCTCGGCAAGAGCGGCCGCCCCGTCCACCCCGCCGACCCCACCGGCCGTCTGCGCTTCACCGACCGCCGGATCCGCTGGAGCCGCCGGGTCCCCGTGGACACCCACCTCGCCAACATCACCAGCCACTCCCTCTTCCTCCTCCACGACAAGGACCGCACCGCCGCCTTCCTCACCGAGGAGCGCGCCCACCTGCTGGAGCGGTTCCCCGACGGGATCGTGGAGGAGACCTACGTCGTCGAGCTGCTGGTGGCCAAGGCGTGACCGACCTCCTCACTTGACGACTCCGACCCGCCAGGAGGATTATTCATCGCATGATGAATTACGCCAGCGGTCCTCCTGGCGCGGACACCACCCCCGCCGTCCGCGCCGAGCACCTCACCGTCGTACGCGGCCCCCGCACCGTCCTGCGCACCCTCGACTTCGCCGTCCCCCGCGGCCAGGTCACCGGCCTGCTCGGCCCCTCCGGCTGCGGCAAATCGACCCTGATGCGCGCGATCGTCGGCACCCAGGCCAAGGTCACCGGAACCCTCGAGGTCCTGGGCCACCCCGCGGGCCACCCCACCCTCCGCACCCGCATCGGCTACGTCACCCAAGCCCCCTCCGTCTACGACGACCTGACCGTCCGCCAGAACCTCGACTACTTCGCCGCGATCCTCCACCCCGGCCGCTCCTCCGCCGACCACCGCCACGAAGAAGTCACCCGGGCCATCACCGACGTCGACCTCACCAGCCACGCCGACGTCCTCGCGGGCAACCTCTCCGGCGGCCAGCGCAGCCGCGTCTCCCTCGCCGTGGCCCTCCTCGGCGCCCCCGAACTCCTCGTCCTCGACGAACCCACCGTCGGCCTCGACCCCGTCCTCCGCCGCGACCTGTGGAACCTCTTCCACGACCTCGCCGCCACCCGCGGCGCCACCCTCCTCATCTCCTCCCACGTCATGGACGAGGCCGAGCGCTGCCACCGCCTCCTCCTCATGCGCGAAGGCCAGATCCTCGCCGACGACACCCCCGACGCCCTCCGCGACCGCACCGGCTCCGAAACCGTCGAACTGGCCTTCCTGGCCCTCGTCGACGAGGCCATCGCCGCAGCCCGCACCAAGGAGTCCAAGCGATGAACGAGCCGAACGCACCCGCCCGGCCCACCGCCCTCAACGCCTCCCGCACCACCGCCACCGCGCTCCGCGTCCTGCGCCAGCTCGCCCACGACCCCCGCACGATCGCCCTGCTGCTCCTGGTGCCCTGCCTGCTCCTCCTCCTGCTGCGCTACGTCTTCGACGGCGACCCGCGCACCTTCGACAGCATCGGCGCCTCACTCCTCGGGATCTTCCCGATGATCACCATGTTCCTGGTGACCTCGATCGCCACCCTCCGCGAACGCACCTCCGGCACCCTCGAACGCCTCCTCGCCATGCCCCTCGGCAAGGGCGACCTGATCGCCGGCTACGCCCTCGCCTTCGGCACCCTCGCGATCATCCAGTCCGCCCTCGCCACCGGTCTCGCCCTCTGGTTCCTCGGCCTCGACGTCACCGGCTCCCCCTGGCTCCTCCTCCTGGTGGCCCTCCTCGATGCCCTCCTCGGCACGGCACTCGGCCTCTTCGTCTCGGCGTTCGCCGCCTCCGAGTTCCAGGCGGTCCAGTTCATGCCGGCCGTGATCTTCCCCCAACTCCTCCTCTGCGGCCTCTTCACCCCGAGGGACAACATGCACCCGGTCCTGGAAGCCATCTCGGACGTCCTCCCCATGTCCTACGCCGTCGACGGCATGAACGAGGTCCTCAGGCACAGCGACATGACGGCCACCTTCCTCCGCGACATCCTGATCGTCGCGGGCTGCGCCCTGCTCGTCCTGGGCCTCGGAGCGGCGACCCTGCGGCGCCGCACCACCTGACCCCAGCGTGGGAGCCCGCCCGCCCGGAGCCCCGGGGGGACACGTCCCGCCCAGCGGACAACGCACGCACACCCCCCACCCCCGGTGCGAGGATGAACCCGGACGACGCAACCCCCGGAGGGCACCCGCACCATGAGCCAGAAAGTCGCAGTCCTCGGCACCGGCAAGATCGGCGAAGCCCTGCTCAGCGGAATGATCCGCGCCGGCTGGTCCCCCGCCGACCTCCTGGTCACCGCCCGCCGGCCCGAACGAGCCGAAGAACTCCGAGCCCGGCACGGCGTCACCCCGGTCACCAACCCGGAGGCCGCCAAGACCGCCGACACCCTGATCCTCACGGTCAAGCCCCAGGACATGGGCACCCTCCTCGACGAACTCGCCCCGCACATCCCCGCCGGCCGCCTGGTCATCAGCGGCGCGGCGGGCATCCCCACCTCCTTCTTCGAGGAACGCCTCGCCTCCGGCACCCCGGTCGTCCGCGTCATGACGAACACCCCCGCCCTCGTCGACGAGGCCATGTCCGTCATCTCCGCCGGCACCCACGCCACCGAAGCCGACCTCGCCCACGCCGAGGAGATCTTCGGCGCCGTCGGCAAGACCCTCCGCGTCCCCGAGTCACAGCAGGACGCCTGCACCGCCCTCTCCGGCTCCGGCCCGGCGTACTTCTTCTATCTCGTGGAAGCCATGACGGACGCGGGCATCCTCCTCGGCCTGCCCCGCGACAAGGCCCACGACCTGATCGTCCAGTCCGCCATCGGAGCCGCCACCATGCTCCGCGACAGCGGCGAACACCCCGTGAAGCTCCGCGAGAACGTCACCTCCCCCGCCGGCACCACCATCAACGCCATCCGAGAACTCGAGAACCACGGCGTACGAGCCGCCCTCATCGCCGCACTCGAAGCAGCCCGCGACCGCAGCCGCGAACTCGCCTCCGGCAACAACAACTGACCGGCCCACCGCCCCCGCAACCCACCACCTGCTCCCGGGCGCGGGGGCGGCGCACGCACCGCCAGGCCCTCGCCGAGCCCTACCGAGCCGCGCTCAGCACACCGAAGTCACCTGTATCGCGGCCCCCGCCACCCGGCAGCAACCCGATCGCGCGATAGGCGGCATCCACCGTCGGCCGAGCCATCGCCCGAGCCCGCTCCGCTCCATCCCGGAGCACCCCCTCCACATAGCCAGGATCCGCGCACAGCTCCCTGTGCCTCTCCTGCACGGGCCTCAACACCTCGACCACAGCCTCCGCGGTGTCCTTCTTCAAGGCGCCGTACGACTCATATACACCGCTCAAGGCCGAGGGGTTCTCACCGGTGCACGCGGCCAGGATCTCCAGCAGGTTCGCGACCCCGGGCCGGGAGGCCCGGTCGTAGACGACAGCCCGCCCACTGTCGGTCACCGCCCGCATGACCTTCTTCCGCACCACGTCCGGCTCGTCCAGCAGATAGACGATCCCCGGACCCACGTCGTCGCTCTTCCCCATCTTCGACGTCGGGTCCTGAAGGTTCATGACCCGTGCCCCCACCCGGGGCGGCGTGGCCCGCGGCACCACGAACGCCTGCCCGTACCGCTGGTTGAACCGCGCCGCGAGATCCCGCGCCAGCTCCACGTGCTGCGTTTGGTCGTCCCCCACCGGCACCTCATCGGTCCCGTACGCCAGGATGTCCGCCGCCATCAGCACCGGATACGTCAGCAGCGACAGCCGCACACTCCCCCCGCGCGCCCGCTCCCGCGCCGCCTTCTCCTTGTACTGGATCATCCGACGCACCTCGCCGTCGGTGGCCACGCACTCCAGCAGATACGACAGCCGCGCATGCTCATCCACATGGCTCTGTACGAACAGGGTGCACAGCCCCGGATCGAGCCCCGCCGCCAGCAACAGCGTCGCCCCCTGCCGACTGAGCCGCCGCACCCGCCCGGGATCGTGCTCCACGGTCAGCGCATGCAGATCGACGACACAGAACAGGGCGTCCGCCTGGTGCTGGTCCACCTCGACCCACCGCCGGATGGCCCCCAGATAGTTCCCCAGCGTCAGATGCCCACTCGGCGTGACCCCGCTGAAGACTCGCTTCACCTCTCCACCTCCTGATCGAGCCCGCCGCGCCCGCCGGCCGACCCTCCAGGAGGGAGAAAGAACGGCCGCCGAGGCGGCGGCCGTTGAGTGCGTACGTGAGCGCGGCCGCCGTCAGGCGGCCCACCACTGCTGGCTGCACGTACGCGTCATCACGCCGCCAACCCTACGCCCCAGGGGTGCCGCTCGCAGCGAAGTTGACACGGCCCACCGGCATCCGTACTGTTCTCCGAGTTGTCCGACGTGAGCGCCGACTCCGGTCGGTCCCCGGACAGCCATTCCGCAGTACCAACCACTACTCGACGAACAGTCGATCTCTGATCGCTGCCTCGTTGCGTCATTGGCGTGCGTATTCACGGAATGAGGAATCCGCGTTCGAAAGGACGCAGCCCCCGATTAGGTCGGGAGCGAGGAATCCGCTAAAGTCTCACTCGTCGGAAGGGCCCAACGGCCCGGAAGGCAAACCCCGCTGACTGGGGGTCAGGTCGAGAAAAGGATCTGATAGAGTCGGAAACGCAAGACCGAAGGGAAGCGCCCGGAGGAAAGCCCGAGAGGGTGAGTACGAAGGAAGCGACCGTTCCTTGAGAACTCAACA
>NZ_JAGPXL010000082.1 GCF_018070565.1 Streptomyces sp. B93 | reverse complement strand
CATGGGGGGCCCGCTGGGCCATCGCCGAAGGCGACGCGGAGCGATAGCGGAGCGCCCTTGAGGCCGGGTCGTGGAAGCACGACACTGGCGAAGAAGCGGGCGGCCCCCACGGCAACGCGTCCAACACGCCTTCGCCCGGCCTGCCCCCCGCCTCTCCCCCGTCTACCGTCGAAGGCATGACCGGCGACATCGTTCCCCCCGCCCTTCCTTCCACCCTCCCCCCACCCCTCCCCCTCCCCGAAGCCCTCGCCGCCCGGCCCGTCGTGCTGGACGGGGGGATGGCCAGCCAGTTGGAAGCTGCGGGGCACGAGCTGGGGGGTGGGTTGTGGTCGGCGCGGTTGTTGGTGGAGCGGCCGGAGGCTGTGGTCGGGGCGCATCTGGCGTTTTTCGAGGCGGGGGCGGACGTGGCGACGACCGTCAGCTATCAGGCGACCTTCGAGGGCTTCGCGCGGCGTGGGATCGGGCGGGAGCGTGCGGGTGAGTTGCTGGCGCTGAGCGTGGCGGTGGCTCGGGAGGCGGCGGCGCGGGCACGGGTGCGGGGTGCCGGGCGGCCGTTGTGGGTGGCGGCGTCGGCGGGGCCGTACGGGGCGATGCTCGCGGACGGCTCCGAGTACCGGGGGCGGTACGGGCTCACCGTGGCGGAGCTGGAGCGGTTTCACCGGCCGCGTCTGGAGGTGCTGGCGGGGGCCGCGCCGGACGTGCTCGCGCTGGAGACGGTCCCCGACACCGACGAGGCCAGGGCGCTGCTGCGGGCGGTGCGTGGGCTCGGGGTCCCGGCCTGGTTGTCGTACACCGTCGACGGCGACCGCACCCGCGCCGGGCAGCCGTTGGAGGAGGCCTTCGCGCTGGCGGCCGAGGTGGACGAGGTGATCGCGGTCGGCGTGAACTGTTGTGCCCCGGGGGACGCGGGTCAGGCCGTGGCGACGGCGGCGCGCGTGACGGGGAAGCCGGTCGTGGTCTACCCCAACAGCGGGGAGACGTGGGACGCGGGCGGGCGCGGCTGGCGCGGTCCCGTCACCTTCTCGGCGGAGCTGGTGCCGGAGTGGCGGGCGGCGGGGGCGCGGCTGATCGGTGGGTGCTGCCGGGTGGGGCCGGGGACCATCGGGTCGGTCGCGCGGGCCCTGGCGCGGCCACCCGTGTCCTGAAACCCGCCACGCCGGGCTTCAAGCCACCCACCCGTGCCCCAAAACCCGCCACACCCGGCTCCAGGCCACCCACCCGTGCCCCAAAACCCGCCACACCCGGCTCCAGGCCACCCACCCGTGCCCCGAAACCCGCCGCACCCGGCTTCAGTCGAGGACCGCGATCGCCTCCACCTCCACCATGTGCTCGGGCACGTCCAGTGCCGCGACGCCGAGCAGCGTGGCCGGGGGCGTCGGGGTGGTGCCCAGCTTCGCGGCGGCGCGGGTGATGCCGTCCATGAGGTGGGGCATCTTGTCGGGGGTCCAGTCGACGACGTGGACGTTGAGCTTGGCCACGTCGTCGAAGGTGGCGCCGACCTCGGCGAGGGCGGTGCCGACGTTGAGGTAGCACTGCTCGACCTGGGCGGCGAGGTCGCCTTCGCCGACCGTGACGCCGTCGGCGTTCCAGGCGACCTGTCCGGCGAGGAAGACCAGGCGTGAGCCGGTGGCCACGGAGACGTGGTGGTAGGCGTCGGTCCGGGGGAGTCCGGCGGGGTTGTGGAGGGTGATGGACATCAAGGGCTCCCAGCAGTCGGGGCGATTTCTTGGGGTTACTCGGGAACTTTAGGAGAGTGAGCGCTGACCTGGAAGAACGCACTTTTCGGTGACAGGGGAACCTCCTGGTGACCGAGCAGCTCACGGGCCCGCACCCCAGGTCACCCGTACCTCCGGGCCAGCTCGGCCACCGCCTCGCGCATGGCCCTGCGCAGTTCCGGTGGTGCCATGACCTCCACGTCGGTGCCGAGGCGCAGCAGCTCGCCGCAGGCGTGCGGGACGCTCTCGGTCGGGATGACGGCCTCGATCCAGCCGTCGTCACCGACGGCGACCGCGGTGGCCTCGGCCGCGCGTACGACCTCGGGGGGCATGTTGTCGGGCAGGCGCCGGCGTCCGCGCGGGGAGAGGCGGACGGTGGCGGTGCCGGTGTGGCGGCGGGCCTGGAAGTCGGCGAGGTAGGACGCCCAGTGGGCGCGCAGGTCGAAGTCCCGGGGCCGGTCGAAGCGTTCCTCGGTGAGCCGCGCGTCCAGGACCTGGGCGGCCCGGTACGTCGCGATGCCCCGGTCGGTGGCGGCGACGACGTACCAGACGCCGGACTTCAGCACCAGGCCGTAGGGGCGGAGGCGACGGTCGACCTCCTGCGGGGCGCGCCATCTCCGGTACCGCACGTCGACGGTACGGCGGCTGAGCACGGCGTCGACGAGCAGCGGCAGGTACGGCGTCTCCTCGGGTTCCGTGTACCAGCCCGGCGCGTCCACGTGGAACACGGCCGCGGTCCGTGCCGCCTCCTGGCGTAGTTCGGTCGGCAGCGCCGCGAGCAGTTTCAGCCGTGCCGCCGCGACGTCCGCCGCGAGCCCCAGGTCGGCGGCGGGGCCGGGCAGCCCGGCGAGGAACAGGGCCCGTGCCTCGCCTTCGGTGAGGCCGGTGAGGCGGGTGCGGTAGCCGTCGACCAGTTGGTAGCCGCCGCCGGGGCCGGGCTCGGCGTAGAGCGGGACCCCGGCCTGCTGGAGTCGTCCGAGGTCCCGGTAGGCGGTCCGCACGGACACCCCGAGTTCGTCGGCGATGGCCCGCGCGGAGAGGCGGCCCCGGGATTGCAGCAACAGCAGCACCGACAGCAGTCGTCCGGCAGACATGCCCGCATTCTCTCCGGAATCCCTGACAGCGGCTGTCACACGCTCCGTCTAGCGTCAGCCCGGCGCCCCCTCCTCCACCAGCACCAGACAGGAGTTCACCGTGTCCGACGGCCGTCCCACCGTGATCGAGCTTCGCCAGTACACGTTGCGTCCGGGGCGGCGCGATGAACTCGTCGGGCTGTTCGACCGGGAGTTCGTCGAGACGCAGGAGGCGACGGGGATGACCGTGCTCGGACAGTTCCGGGACCTCGACGATCCGGACCGCTTCGTCTGGCTGCGCGGCTTCCCGGACATGGCGGCACGTCATGCCGCGCTCACCGCCTTCTACGGCGGCCCGGTCTGGGCCGAGCACGGTCCCCGCGCCAACGCCACCATGGTCGACTCCGACGACGTCCTGCTGCTGCGCCCCCTGTCCGCCGACACCGGTCCCGGCGTCCTCCCGGCTGGTCGGCCTCGGCCCCGGCCTCGGCCAGTTGCCGGTTCCCCCGCGCCGGACCGGCTCGTGTCCGCGACGGTGTGGTCCTTCCCGCCCGGGCGGTCCCACGGGGTCGCCCTGCTCCGGGACGGTCTCCTGCCCGCCCTGCGCGGGTCGGGGCCCGCGCCGCTCGCCGTCCTCGTCACCGAGACCGCCGCGAACACCTTCACCCGGCTGCCGGTCCGTGCCGGGGAGAACGTCGTGGTGGTCCTCACCTCGTACCCGGACGAGCGTGCCCGGCGGGAGCACGCCGCCGCGACGGCGGCCGACCCCGTGGTGCGGGACGAGGTCCTGCCGGGCCTGGAACGGCAGTGGGCGGCGCCTCCCCAGGTGCTGCGGCTCGCCCCCACCGACCGCTCCCTCCTGCGCTGACGAAATCCGGTTGCCCCGCCCTCCCCCGCTGCCTACCGTCGCCCCATGGTTGACGCGCTCTTCGGGCATCCGCGGCTGGCCGCCGTCTACGACGTCCTCGACGGCGAACGCGGCGATCTGGACGCCTACTTGGCCATGGCGGCGGAGTTCGGGGCGCGCCGGGTGCTGGACATCGGCTGCGGGACCGGGGTGTTCGCGCTGCTGCTCGCGGAGCGTGGGATCGAGGTGGTGGGGGTGGATCCCGCGCGGGCCTCGCTGGACGTGGCGCGGGGCAAGCCGGGCGCGGAGCGGGTGCGGTGGCTGGACGGGGACGCCACGGCGTTGCCGCCGCTGCGGGTCGACCTCGCGACCATGACGGGCAACGCCGCCCAGGCCATAGTCGGCCACGAGGAGTGGCGGGCGACCCTGCGCGGGGCGCACCGGGCGTTGCGGCCGGGGGGTCGTCTGGTGTTCGAGACCCGGGATCCGGGGCGGCGGGCCTGGGAGGAGTGGAACCGGGCGGCGACGCACGGGGTGGCCCCGCTGCCCGGTGGCGGTGCGGTGGAGAGCTGGCTCGAAGTGACGGAGGTCAGCGGCCCGTTGGTGACGTTCCGTTCGACCCTCGTCTTCGAGGACGACGGTGAGGTGCTCGTCTCCGACTCGACGCTGCGGTTCCGGGAGCGCGCGGAGGTCGCGGAGGACCTGGTCGCCGAGGGCTTCGTGGTGGAGGGCGTACGGGACGCGCCGGACCGTCCGGGGCGCGAGCTGGTGTTCGTGGCCCGCAAGGGCGAGGAAGAGGAGTTCGTGGCCCGCGAGGGCGGGGCGAGGTAGCGGGCGGTCAGTCGAAGGTGACGGGGCCGCGTGGGGTGTCCAGCGTGAAGGTCATGCCCTCCGGGCCCTCGGTGAGGGCCAGTTCGGTGCCCAGGGCGGTCAGCACGCGGTGGATCTTCTCGGGCTCGGGCGTGGTCGCCGACACTTCCAGGAGCGGAGTGGTCGGCAGGCCGGAGGCGGTGGGGTGGGCCGAGGTGCCCCAGTCGATGAGGAACGGCACCAGGCCGCAGGGATGTGCCGGGCCGGTCAGCCGCCATTCGAGCAGGGTGCCGTCGGGGGTGCGGCGGCTCATCGGGTGGGCGGGGCCGGGGTCGTAGCCGCGGGCGCGGGCGGCGTCGACGGCGGCGGCGTCCAGGTCGGTCGTGCGGATCGCCCAGGTCGCCGTGCGCGGGCCGGTCAGCCCCTCCACGCCGAAGGGGCGCGGGCCGTCGTGGTGGGCCTGCTCGGGGTCGGGACCGATGATCTCCAGATAGCCGGTGCCGCCCAGCGCCACGAGGTAGTTGCGGGTGCCGAGCCCGACATGGACACCCCCCACGGCGGGCGCCACGCCGGTGCGCTCGGTGAAGTCTGCGATGGTGGCGGCCAGATCGGGCGTCGCGAGGACGAGGTGGTCCAGTGCCGTGGGGATGGTGTTCATCGGCGTCGAGGCTATCGCGGTCCGGTCCGCCGAATGGAACGTTTGTACGGCAGGATGGACCCCATGTCCCGTGTCCGACGCCTCCCGCCCCGCCGGTCGCTCCCGTCACTCCTGCCACCGCTGCTGGTGGTCCCCGTCCTGCTGCTCACCGGCTGCGGCAAGGAGAAGGCGCCCTCCGCCGACGGCGCCACCGCCTCCACCGCCAAGACCCCCGCCCCCACCGGAACCGCCGTCTCCGAGGAACTGGCCGACCGCGCCACCGCCCTCGGTATCGCCCCCGAGCACGTCTACGTCACCGGCGCCCCGGGCTTCGCCCTCGCCCAGCAGTCCGTCGGCGTCTCCGGCGACGACGGTTTCTCCGCGTCGTACTTCTCCCGGAGCACCGGCACGCACTTCACCCTCACCGTGGACCACGGTTCGATGACCGCCGCGAGCTGTCCCGGGCAGGCGGTCGGTGATCTGGGCCGGGGCCCGACGGAGTGCGAGCGCGACGGTGACGCCTGGTACCGCGACGGCCGCTCCCAGCACGAGTACGCCCTGGCGAGGGACGGCCAGGTGATCCGGCTGAGCGCCGACTCCGGGGTGCCGCGCGCCACCTTGCGCGCCGCCGTCGACGCCGTGCACCGGCCGTCCGGCGATGAACTCGACGCCCTGCTGCCGCCCGCGGCCGGCACCGGGCCCACCGCGCCGGTGGAGCGCGGCGACCTGCCTCCGGAGGGCGACGGCGCCCCCAACAACGGCGTGGGCGTGGGCGGATGACGGAACAGCGCACCGGGGCGCGCCCGGGACGGCTCGTGGCGGAGTCCGCACCCATGCCGCCCCGGCTCCTCGTGTTCACCCGCACCACCGACTACCGGCACGACTCCATCCCGGCCGCCGTCGACGCCCTGCGCGGCCTCGGCGCGTTCGGCGTCGACCACACCGAGGACCCCGAACGGCTCGCGGCGCCGTTGGACGGTTACGCCGCCGTCGTCTTCCTCTCCACCAGCGGTGAGGTGCTGACCGAGGCCGGGCGGGCCCGGCTCGCGGGGTACGTCGAGTCCGGCGGCGGGTTCGTCGGTGTGCACGCCGCCGCCTGCACCGAGTACGAGTGGCCGTACTACGGCGACCTCCTCGGCGCCCGCTTCGAGAGGCATCCCGCCCTCCAGCCGGGCCGGGTGCTGGTGGAGGACGGTGACCATCCGGCGACCCGGCACCTGTCCGCCGTATGGGAGTTCACGGACGAGTGGTACGACTTCCGGGAGAGTCCGCGGGGGCGGGTGCGAGTGCTGCTGCGGGCCGACGAGTCGTCGTACGAGGGGGGCGGGATGGGGGACGACCATCCGCTGGCGTGGTGCCATGAGCGGGGTGGCGGCCGGGTGTTCTACACCGCCCTCGGGCATGCGTCCGAGGCGTACGCCGACCCGGGCTTCCGCGCCCATCTGCGGGGCGGGATCGCCTGGGCGGCCCGGCTGCCGTCCGGCTGAACTCAGGGGCGCGGCGGGGCCGTGCTGGACCGTTCCACCAGGCGGGTCGACAGTTCCGTGCGGGTGCTCTCCGGGCGGTCGCCGTCCATCATGCGGACCAGCAGGCGCAGCGCGGTGGCGGCCATCTCGGACAGCGGCTGGCGGACGGTGGTCAGCGGCGGGGCGGTCCAGCGTGCCTCGGGCAGGTCGTCGAATCCGACGACGCTGATGTCGCCCGGGACGCCGAGCCCCCGGTCGGCCAGCGCCTCGTACACGCCGAGGGCCATGCGGTCGGAGCAGACGAAGAGGGCCGTCGGCGGCTCGGGCAGGTCGAGGAGTTCATGGGTGCGGCGGTGTGCCGCGGCCTCGTCGAACCCGGCGTGGCGGACGTACTCGGGGTCGTGCCCGAGGCCCGCCGACGCCAGGGCCGAGAGGTACCCGGCGATCCGCGCGCCACTGCACAGGGTGCGCCGGGGTCCGGCGACGACGCCGATGCGGCGGTGGCCGAGGGCCAGCAGGTGCTCGGTCGCGGTGACCCCGCCCTGCCAGTTCGCGGCGCCGACGGAGACCACGCCGGGCGGCGGTTCCACCAGCGGGTCGATCATCACGTACGGGATGCGGTGGTGCTCCAGCCACGCGTACTGCGACTCGGTCAGCTCGGCGAGGTTGAACAGCACGCCCGCCGAGCCGCGTGTCGTGAGCTTGTCCAGCCAGCCCCGTTCCGGCCGTCCGGCCCGGCCGCGGGCGAGCCCGGCCGACACCACGACGTCGAGTCCGGCGTCGTGGGCCGCCTGTTCCACGCCCCGCAGCACCGCCCCCGACCAGGAGGTGTCCAGGGAGTGCACCACCAGGTCCACCAGCTGGGGTGCCCTGGCGGTGTCGTAGCGGGGTCGGCGGACGTAGCCGAGCCGGTCGAGAGCCTCGGTGACGCGGCGGCGGGTCTCGGGGGCCACGTCCTCCCGGCCGTTGACCACCTTGGAGGCGGTCGGCACCGAGACTCCGGCTTCCCGGGCGACCACCGCCAGTGTCGGCCCGGCGGCCGGTGCGCTGGGACTGCCCGTACGGACCATCGGGAACCACCTCTCCGGCCCGCCCGAGGGCCGTCGACCCCTACGATAGAAAGCGCTTCCTAAACGTCTCTACCCTAGGCATGCCGCCAACGCGGCGGGAAGACACCGGAGATGAGGCGATCACCACGGCACCGGCTTCCGGCGGGACGGACGCGGTGGCATCGCATGCTCCGTCCCGAATGTCGCCTTGCTTCCCTTGCTTGACAGCGCCTCGGCGCAATGAATACAAACCCTGGGCCGCTGCGCACGGCCCTCACGGGCGGGCGGCCCGCGCCCCTGCACGCCCGGAAGGCCACACCGTATGTCCATGCCCCCGCCGTCGTACCCGCCCCAGCCGCCGCACCACCAGCCCGGCGGGTATCCGGGCGGTGGGCAGTGGCCGCCGGTGCCACCGGCACCGGCACCCGCGCCGCTGAACGCCTTCGCGGTCGTCGCCCTGGTGACCTCGCTGGTGTGCCTCGCCCCCCTCGGGCTGGTCTTCGGCATCGTGGCGCTCCGCCAGATCTCCCGGCGCGGGGAGCGCGGCAAGGGCCTGGCGGTCGCCGGGCTCTCCGTCTCCGGCGCCGTACTCCTGCTGGCCGCCGTGCTCGTGCCCGCCCTCGACCTGAAGGTCTGGACCGTGCCGGCGCGCGACGACGCCGGTGAGGTCGTGCGGGAGGGCTGGACGACGATCGACGCCCTGGAGACCGGCGACTGCTTCACGCCCGACGACAAGCTGCCGGAGAAGGACTCTCCCTCGCTGTTCGACTCGGGCGTGCGGGTCACACCGTGCGACCAGCCGCACCGCGCGGAGCTGTACGCCTCCTTCACCCTCACCGGCGAGGAGTTCCCGGGCCGGGAGCGGATAGCGGCGCTCGCCTGGCCGCGCTGCGCCGAGCGGTTCCTGGACTACTCGCTCGACCCCGCGGCCTTCGGCCGTCTCCAGACCTACTACTTCCACCCGGACGAGCGCGGCTGGCTGAGCGGCCGCCGTACGGTGCTGTGCTGGGTGGGCCGACCGGGCACCGCCCGGCTCGACCACTCGGTGCGCAACGACGGCGCGGACCTCACCCCCGCCCAGCACACCTTCCTCACCGCCCTGAAGCCGCTGAACGTGGGCTCCGTGCTCCGGCCCGCCAACGGCCCCCGGGACGACCTGGCCGGTGCCACCGCCTGGGCCGAGCGGATGGCCGAGGCGCAGGCGGAGAGCATCGGCCTGCTGGCGGAGGCCGAACTGCCCGGCGCCCAGCGGCCCACCGAGCAGCTGGTGGCCGAACTGGAGGCCGGGCTGCCGTTCTGGCGGCAGGCGGCGGAGGCGTCCGACGCCGACACCTTCCTCGGCCATCTGCGCTCCGTCGACGAGCACACCGGTGCGGCGCACGCCCGCCGGATCCGCGAGCTGCTGGAGCTGCCCGTGCCGGGCGCCGGGGGCGATCAGGTGCGGTACGGGACACGCCAGGTGAGGGCCGGTGACGGTACGGCGGGACGCCGTAACCTCACGGGCCCCGGCCCTGACGTCACTTCTTGACGTCGCCCTTGATGTACCGCTGCACGAACTCGTGGGCCATGTCGCCGAACGGCTCACCGAAGACGAGGGACCGCTCGACCGTCCCGCGGAAGTGGACACCGCCCCAGACCCGGCTGTTCGCGCACGCCCTGTTGAACTCGGCCCACGTGCGGAAGTGGAGCTGGAGGTCCTTCGCCGGAGTCATTCCCGGCTCCACCACGGAGGCGCCTCCGGCGAAGTCCAGCGCCCAGTCCAGCACCTCGGAGTCGAAGAAGCGCCGTGCCGTCTGAGCGCCGGCGGCGCACATCGACGTGGAGCCCGACGGGTACTCGGGGTGGTCGCTCGTCGGCAGGTACGGCTCCCACTCGGTGGCCGGGATGTCCTTGACCGTGCCCACTCCGGGCCCGCCCCAGGCGGTCACCTTGCTGCGGCCGTACACGTGCCGGACCGCGCTGACCGGCCGTACGGCGTCGTACTCGCGCTTGTTGCGCCAGGCGGCGATCAGCGCGTCGAAGGTCGCGAGGAAGTGCTGGAGCGACCAGGCGGCCCAGCCGAACACGCCCAGTTCGTTGTTCTCGTCGTACTTGCGGCCGATGACGGTGGACGTGTAGCCGATGCCCCAGAGCTTGTTGTCCATGACCTCGGCGATCGCCTTGCGCTCGTCGTTGAGCGAGGCCGACGCCTCGAGGATCTCGTCGACCGAGCGCTTGTAGTCGCGGGGCCGGGTGTGGTCGCTGTACTTGGGCGGGTCGAGCCGGAACCGGGCCGGGTCGGCGTAGATGTGCGGCTTGGTCAGGGCGATCTGCGGGGTCACGAAGTGCTGGGTGACGTAGATGCCCATGTCGCCCGGTCCGCCCCCGGCTCGACGGCCGTTGTGGGCGTGCAGCTGGGGCTGCCAGCGCGAGGGGTTGTTCAGCTTGAAGGCGGTGTTCACGGGCTGGTAGCCGGTGTAGTCCGCCCAGGGGCGGGGGTTGTACTTGCGGCCGCCGTCGTAGCCGAGGACGTTCATGCCGTCGTTCTTCAGGGCGTTCCAGACGGCGTTGAAGGCCACGTTGCCGATGCCGACGGGGCTGGTCAGGTCCTCCGACTGGTCGTCGGGGTCCAGGCCGAAGGCGACCATCATCTGCCGCACGCTCCCCGCGGGCCCGCGCAGGCCGCCCGGCAGCGTGCGCTCGAACATGCGCAGCTGGGTGTAGAGGATGGCGATGTTCATGTTGCGGTTGGTGGCGGACTCGCTGGAGGGGCGGCGCGGGATCCGGGAGTACAGACCGACCGCGGTCTCGTGGTAGGGCGCCACCGCGTCGAACGCCGCTATGTTGCCCACCCTGCTCAGCCACAGGATGACGGTCGCGTCCATCGAGCCGATGAAGTCCTGGAGGGGCGACTGGCTGGCGCCCGCGTCGGTGGAGGGCTTGACCCACTTGATGTAGTTGTCGGTGTCGAGGTCGAAGTCGAACTGGGGTGCCTCGTCGCCGGTGGCCGCGTTGGCCGCCTGGGGGACGCCGAGCAGGGTGAGGGCGGCGGCCGAGGAGCCGCCGAGCAGCAGCGATCTGCGGCCCAGCGAGAAGTCTGAGTCGGAGGTACGTCCGGACATCGTCATGTTCGTCTTCCTTGTTTGATGAGGCGGGGCCGCCGGGAAGGGGGCCCATTTTGGGGAACTGGCGTTGCCCTTGACGTACCGCTGCACGAACTCGGGTGCCGGACATGTGAATTGGGCACCGATACATGGGACGCCTCGACGGCTTTTGGGGGGACGGCCGAGGATGCGCGTGAAGTGAAACTCCGGGTCGTGGACGCCTCGCGGAGCTGGGAAAGCTACCGTTCGGGGGCGGTGCCGGGCCGGATTTCGCCGCGCGAAAGGGGTAAGTCGACTAACGGAGCCGATCCGTTGATGCCCGAGGTGATGACCACGCGGGTCACTCTCATCGCAGCACCTCCGGACATCAATGGCTCCAAGCAGTCGGCGTAGACAGTCAGTTCCGGGTTCGAACCGAGCCGTAACGCTGTCAGTCGCCGCTACAGCGCCATTGGAAGGGAGCTAATGTTCCGCACGTCGTTGGGTGCAGGAACGCACAAGGCGCCGTTCCCACCAGTGCCTCGGGCTGGTGGGAACGGCGCGTCGGTGGTATAGCCCGTCGAAGCGGGGGGTGTCACGAGGCGACGGTCTCGGGGGCGGCCTCCTTGTCGTCGTGCACCGGCGCGGGGACCTCGTTCTTCGGGCCGCGGAAGAGGACGTAGAGGAAGGTGACGCCGGTGACGGCGGCGCCCACCCACATGGCCTGCTGCCAGCCGTCGACGAAGGACTGCTGGGCGGCGTCCAGCAGCGCGGCCTGCTGGGAGCCCGCGCTGCCCGCGACCTCGACGGCGTTGGCGATGCCCTCGCGCGCGGTGTCCGCGGTGGCGTCGGGGATGCCGCCGAGCTTGTCGTCGATCGCGTTGCGGTACCCGGCCGACAGCAGGGCGCCGATCATGGCCACGCCCAGCGCGGTGCCGAACTCGCGGGTGACGTCGTTGAGCGCGGAGGCGACGCCCTGACGCTCGCTCGGCAGGGAGGCGGTGATGGCCTCGGTGGACGGTGTCATCGCCAGGCCCATGCCGAAGCCCATGGCGAGCATGCCGGGCAGGATGGACAGATAGCCGTTGTCGACCGTGACGAAGAGGGCCATGAGGATGAGGCCGACACCGCCCAGCCCTATGCCGGTGACCATGGTCGTGCGGGCGCCGACGCGCATGGCCAGCCGGGGGGCCACACCGGCGGCCACCATCATCAGGATGGCCATCGGCATCAGGGCGAGCGTGGACTGGAGGCCGGACCAGCCGAGCACGGCCTGGAGGAACGGGAAGAGGACCACGGCGATGCCCGCCTGGACGCCGAAGACGACCAGCAGCACGACGGAGCCGCTGAGCAGGCGGCGCTCCCGGAAGAGCCGCACGTCCAGCAGGGAGGCGTCCCGGCGGCGCAGCTCCCAGGCCACGAAGGAGACGGCGGCGGCGAGGCCGACGGCCAGGGCGATCAGGGTGGCGGGGGCGCTCCAGCCGCGCTCCGGGCCTTCCTGGAGCGTGAAGATGAGCCCGGCCACGGCGACGACCGAGGTCAGCGCGCCGACGGTGTCGAAGGAGTGTCCGGCGTGCTCACGGGAGTTGGGCACCGAGCGCAGGGTCAGGACGACCGCCATGACGGTGAGCACGATGGGCAGCATGAACAGCCACCGCCAGCTGGCGACGTCCACGAGCAGGGCGGAGAGGAACATGCCGAGGATGCCGCCGCCACCGGCGACGCCGGTCCATACGCCGATCGCCTTGCCGCGCTCCTCCTCGGGGAACGTGGAGGTGATCACGGCGAGGGTGATGGGCATGGTCATCGCCGCGCCGATGCCGCTGAGCACCCGGGCGGCGATCATGATCTCGGCCGACGGGGCCAGGGCCGCCAGGATGCTGGCGCCGCCGAACACGACGAGGCCCGCGATCAGCATGGGCTTGCGGCCGATCCGGTCGCCGATCGCGCCGAGCGGGAGCAGCAGGGCGGCGAGGGCCAGGGTGTAGATGTTGATGATCCACAGGACCGTGCCCTGGGAGGCCTCGAACTCGACGGCCAGGTGGGTCTGCGCCACGTTCAGGCCGGACACGGACGCGATGACCGCCATCAGCGCTACGGAGACGGCGGTGAGGATCATGCGCAGCTGACGTGCGTCCGGCGTGCCTGCGCCGCCTGGTTCGGCGGCTGCCCCCAGTGCGGGCTCGTTCGTACTCATGGGTTCCTCTCGGGTGAAAAAGGCAGGAAGGGACTCGGTGCCGGACCGGGTCCGGTCGTCGGGAGGGGATGAGGGCTCCGCGGTGCCCGCTGCGCCGTGCGGGCGTCAGGCGGTGGTGGCGTGGGCCCGGGCGGCCGGGTCTGCGGTGCTACCGGCCACGCAGGCGCCCGGTGTGCCGGCGGTGGGGATGCCCCGTGCGGCAGAGCGCGCGGGATGCACGACCGCCCCCCAGCTCGGCGGCCGTAGGGGCTGCTTCCATGATCATCTCCTGGTTCCGGCTCCGTCGGACGACTGAGGCATCACCCCTATGACGGTCACGATGGCCGGTCTGTGACATGGCCCCGCCCGCCCGGCCGTCCGGAAGCAGGGGCGGGCGCGGCCCGGCACACCCGCCGGGTCACCCCCGTCCCTTCGGTTCCGGCCCCCCGCGGATCGTCCTCAGGCCATCCGCGTCAGGTCCGCGTAGCGCACCGCGTGGGCCAGCTCCTCCCCCGCCGCCAGCCGCTCCAGCTCGCCGACCACGACCCGCCCCAACCGCTCCAGCTCGTTGCCGAGCGAGCCCGCGATGTGGGGGGTGAGGAAGACGTTGGGGAGGGTGTAGAGGGGCGAGTCGGCGGGGAGCGGCTCGGGGTCGGTGACGTCGAGGACGGCGCTGAGGCGGCCGCCCGCCAGCTCGTCGGTGAGGGCGGTGTGGTCGACCAGGGCGCCCCGGGAGGTGTTGATGAGGACGCCGCCGTCGCGGATCAGCGCCAGCCGCCGCCGGTCCAGCAGGTGGTGCGTCTCGGGGAGGTCGGGGGCGTGCAGGGTGACGATGTCGCTGCGGCGCAGCAGTTCGTCGAGCGGCAGCGGCCGGGCGCCGAGCGCGGCGGCCCCGGCGGGGTCCAGGTACGGGTCGTGGAGCAGCACCTGGAAGTCGTACGGCTTCAGCAGTTCGAGGAGTCGGCGGCCCACGCGTGAGGCGCCGATGACGCCGATACGGCGGCCCAGGTTGCCGGTGGCCGCGGTGTGGGCGTGGGACGGGTGGGCGTGGACGGCGCGGAAGCGCTCCCGGTGGGCGAAGGCGTCCTTCCCGGCGAGCAGGATCATCGCGAGGGTGTACTCGGCGACCGGTACGGCGTTGGCCTCCGCGGCGCTGGAGACGCCGATGCCGCGCCGCCACAGCTCCTCCCCGGCCAGGGAGCGGACCGAGCCCGCGGCGTGCAGGACGGCACGCAGGGCGGGCGTGGCGGCGAGGGCGGCGGGGTCGAGGGGCGGGCAGCCCCAGCCGGTGATCAGCACCTCGGCGCGGGCCAGCGCGGGGGCGGCGGCCGGGTCGGTGAAGTCCCGGACGACGAGCGCGGGGTCGATCTCGGCCGTCCGGCGCAGCCGGCTCAGCAGGGCGTCGGGAAAGAGCAGCGGGAGGTGCACGGGGTCCATGGCGAACACGGCCCTGGGCAGACGGGTGCCGGGCATGCTCCTCCTGGGGCGGCGGGGGCCGGGTAATGCGCCTTCTAGGGTTGGGGTGGCGTGGGGTGGGGGCAATCGTGCGGCGGGGAGG
>NZ_JAGPXL010000081.1 GCF_018070565.1 Streptomyces sp. B93 | reverse complement strand
GCACCACCCACGGCCCCCACGCCCGCCCCCGCCGCCACACCTGCGCCGAGCCCAGCGCCGCCCGCCCGGCCGCCCCCGCCCGGCCCGCCACCGGTCAGGGCGCGCACGGCCCCCATGTCTCTCCCGCCGGCAAACGCCACCGCCCCTGAAAAAGGCCCCACCCCCGCGGGCGCCCGGCCCCGCCCCCCGAGGGGCCGGGCGCCCCCCCGTAAGGGGCACCCGGTCGCAGGCCGCGGCAGGCCCGGCCCTAGGCTTCCTGACATGATGAGAATGGATCAATTAGCCTTCTTAGAGGCCTACTTGGGCGCCAAGCGGCCGCCGTACCCTCATCACCAGGCCGCTGCCCATGCCCCGGTTCCGCACGGAGGTGACTGATATGCGCCCCGGCAACTCGCGAATCGCTCAAGAATCAGTCCAGTGGGGGCAGGACTTCGGCTTGAAGGCGGTTGTCCGTCCGCATCGCACGTCGATAGCGTTCCAGCAGCTCCAGGGCACGGGCCCGCTTCCGCCGCGGCAGGCCGCCCCCGCCACCGGCCCTGCTCCGGCGGCCGCGGGTGTGCCTGTGACGGCCGAGCGGCGAGGGGAGGGCGCGCGGGTATGACCGCGACCGAAACGGCGCCGCAGGCATCACGTGAACAGGCGCCCAAAGGCGAACGCATCGCCGACTGGACGGACCAACGCCTCGGGATCTACAACTTCCGCTTCATGGTCCGCAAGGTGTTCCCCGAGCACTGGTCGTTCATGTTCGGCGAGATCGCCCTGTACAGCTTCGTCCTGCTGATCCTCACCGGGATCTGGCTCACCCTCTTCTTCGAGCCCAGCATGGCCGAGACCGTCTACGACGGCCCCTACGTGCCGCTGCAGGGCGTGGTCATGTCGGAGGCCTACGCCTCCACCCTGGAGATCAGTTTCGAGGTCCGCGGCGGCCTGCTCATCCGCCAGATGCACCACTGGTCCGCGCTGGTCATGACCGCCGCGCTGTGCCTGCACACCCTGCGGCACTTCCTGACCGGCTCGTTCCGCAAGCCGCGCGAGGCGAACTGGCTGATCGGCTTCACCATGCTGATCCTGGTCATCCTGGAGGGCTTCTTCGGCTACTCCCTGCCCGACGACCTGCTCTCCGGCACCGGCATGCGCATCGCCTCCGGCATCACCCTGGCCGTCCCGGTGGTGGGCACCTATGTGCACATGCTCGCCTTCGGCGGCGAGTTCCCCGGCATGGACCTGGTGCCACGCCTGTACAGCATGCACATCCTGCTGATCCCGGCGATCGTGTTCATCCTGGTCAACGTGCACCTGGCGCTGGTGATCTACCACAAGCACACCCAGTTCCGGGGGCCGGGCCGCACCGAGAACAACGTCGTCGGCGAGCCCTTCGTGCCCAACTACACCGCGAAGGCGGGCGGCTTCTTCTTCCTGGTCACCGGCACCCTCGCGCTGATGGGCGGCATCGCGCAGATCAACCCCGTGTGGGCGTACGGCCCCTACAAGGCCGACCAGATCTCCCAGGGCTCCCAGCCCGACTGGTACATGGGCTTCCTGGAAGGCGCTCTGAGAGCGATGCCCGCCTGGGAGTTCGTCATCCCCGGCGGCTACACGGTCAACATGGGCGTGCTGATCCCCGCGGTGATCCTGCCCACGGTGATGATCCTGGTGATCATGCTGTGGCCGTTCCTGGAATCCTGGGTGACCGGCGACAAACGCGAACACCACCTGCTGGACCGGCCGCGTGACCATCCCACGCGTACCGCGTTCGGCTGCGCCTTCGTCTCGCTGTACCTGGTGCTGTTCTTCGGCGGCGCCAACGACGTCCTGGCCGAACGCTTCAGCCTGTCGCTGAACGCCATCACCTGGGCGGTGCGCATCGGCGTGTTCGTCGTCCCGGCGCTGACCTACGTCGTCACCCGGCGGATCTGCCTGGCCCTGCAGCTGCGTGACCGTGACAAGCTGCTCCACGGCCGCGAGACCGGCCGGATCCGCAGGCTGCCGCACGGCGAGTTCATCGAGGTCCACGAGCCCCTGGACCAGGGCAGCGGCCACGCCCTGCTGTCCCGCCAGGACTACAAGCCGCTGCCCGCGCCCGCCGCGGAAGCCAACGGCGTGCCCAACCCCAAGGCCCGCAAGGAGATCCTGCGCTACCGGCTCAGCCGCTGGCTGTACGGCAACCAGATCGCCAAGCCCACCGAGCAGGAGCTGCGCCAGGCCCTGGAGCACGCCGAGCACGCGGCGGACGGACACCCCTCCCCCAACGGGCACGCCGACGCCCGGGGCGCGGTGGAGGCCCGCGAGCCGGACCGCGAAGCGCACTAAGAGACGCCCACCGGCGCGGCCGGACAGCAACGGCGGCGGCGCGGGTGGCCGAGCATCACGGCCACCCGCGCCGCCGTTTACCCCCACCCCCGACCCCCAACCCGCCCTGCGCACCGGCGGTTTCAGGACAGGCGCCGCTCGCCCGCCCCTCTCCTCCCCCTTCTTCTTGCTGGAGGTCCGATGAGCAGCACCCGCCGGCGCCGGGACGAGGCCCCTGCCGCGTCCATCACCCAGGCGCGCACCGGTCTGAGCCAGGACCTGCGCAGCCGTCAGCGCCGCTATCTGACCGCCATGCTGATCCGCAGCGCCTGTGTGGTGGTGATGGCCGCGACCTGGAGCCGCTGGCCCGCCGTCGCCCTCTGCGCGCTCATCGGCGCGGCCCTCATCCCCTACGCGGCGGTGGTGGTGGCGCAGGCGGGATGGCGTCAGCAGCGCGGCACCCGGCCCGTGCTCGCCGCCACCCCCGACGGCAAGGAGCCCGCCGCGCGGGTGGTCCTGGAGCCGACCCTGATCCTGCACCGCGACCGCTGACCCACCGAGCCGCCGTCCCGCTGACCGGGGGCGGGGTGACTCAGGTCACTTGGGGCCGCCCTTGGCGTGGCCGCGCGGGCCGTGTCACTATTTCACCACGCCTCCCCTGCCCAAAACCCGCCGCCAGGCGGCGAGTTGAGCGGCCCCCGGCCCGGCGCCGGGCGCCCCCGGGTCCGTGTCAGGGGTGTGGCCCGCAGGTCGACACCGAGGCCACCGCAGTGAGCGACGACGCCGTCGGAGCGTCACGCCGCCGTCTTAACGCATCCGCCCGTGAACACAAAAGGGCCCCTGTTTGTTTGGCAGGGGCCCTTTTCCATGTGCACGCCGGGCGCGGCGTGGCCCCATTTCACTGCGGAATGCTGTGCGCGCAAGAAGGCTCTTCACGTGCAGAAGGCAGACTCTAGAGAAAGAGATTCCAGATATGCCGAGGCTATGCAAGCCCGCGGTGAGTGCACCGGAATATGTCATCACGATGGAAGAGACCCTGGAGTTCGCGGAAAGGGTCCACGGTGGAAAGCCTCAGCTTCCGCTGGCGCTTAGGCTGATCCGGAACACGGGGGTGCAGAAGCGGCATATCGTGCAGCCCATCGAGAAGACGCTGTCGCACCCGGGCCTGACGGAGCGCAACCGCATCTACGAGGCGGAGTCGAAGAAGCGGTGCCCGGAGGTCATCGAGCGGGCGCTGGCCAACGCCGAGGTGACGGCCCGGGACATCGACGCGATCATATATGTATCGTGCACCGGGTTCTTGATGCCGTCGCTGACGGCCTGGCTGATCAACAAGCTGGGGTTCCGCTCCGACACCCGGCAGATCCCGATCGCGCAGCTGGGCTGCGCGGCGGGCGGCGCGGCGATCAACCGGGCGCACGACTTCTGTGTGGCGCACCCGGGCAGCAACGTGCTGATCGTGGCGTGCGAGCTGTGCTCGCTGTGCTACCAACCCGACGCCGACGACATCGGTTCGCTGCTGTCGGACGGGCTGTTCGGTGACGCGGTCGCGGCCGCGGTGGTGCGCGGGACCGGCGGGGTGGGGATCGAGCTGGAGCGCAACGCCTCCTACCTGATCCCGAACACCGAGGAGTGGATCTCCTACTCGGTGCGTGACACCGGCTTCCACTTCCAGCTGGACCGCCGGGTGCCGGGGACGATGGAGCCGCTGGCGCCGGTGCTGCGGGAGTTCGCCAAGGACCACAGCTGGGACGCGGGCGCGCTGGACTTCTACATCGTGCACGCGGGCGGCCCGCGGATCCTGGACGACCTGGCGAAGTTCCTGGAGGTGGACCGCAAGGTCTTCCGCCACAGCTGGGCGACGCTGACGGAGTACGGCAACATCGCCAGCGCGGTGGTGCTGGACGCGGCCCGCCGCCTGTTCGAGGAGGACACCCCGGCGGCCGACGCCACGGGTCTGATCGCGGGCTTCGGTCCGGGGATCACCGCGGAGATGGCGCTGGGCCGGTGGGCCGTGGACGCCCCGGCCGAGCTGGGCAACGCCGTATGACCGGGCTGATCCTGCCGCCGGGTGAGGGCCGCCGTCTGGTCACACGCGCGCAGGAGGTGACGTTCAAGGCGACCGCCGACGACGGCTCCGCGGTGTCGATCTTCGAGGTGGTGGTGCCGCCGGGGTTCGACGTCGGCGCGCATGTCCACGGCGATTCCCAGGAGTTCTTCTACGTCCTGGAAGGGGAATTGCAGCTGCTGGCGTTCGAGCCGGCGAAGCGGACGGAAGATTCCTGGCAGGACTGGGAGTCGGCGGCCGGGGACAAGGCGGTGACCGCGACCGAGGGTGCGTGCATGTTCGTTCCGCCGGGCACCCCGCACGCCTTTCGGAATGTGTCCGGGAAACCGGCGCGCATGCTGTTCCAGTGTTTTCCCTCGCCGTATCACGAGCGGTATTTCGAGGAGATCGCGCAGATCTGGGCGTCCGGTGCGGGCGTCGACGCCGGCGCCGTGGAGGAGATGCGGCGCCGCTACGACGTCCAGCAGCTCACCCCGCTGCGCTATGAGCCCCCCGCCGCCCTTTCCTCCCAGCCGGCCACGAAGCGCGGAGCGTGACAGATGAGCACGAGTGACACGATCGACCTGGTGCACGCCAGTCTGGGCGAGCAGGAACTGGCCGCCGTCGCCGAGGTGTTCGCCTCCGGCTGGCCGGCCGGGCAGGGCCCGAAGGGCAAGGCGCTGGAGGCGCAGCTCAAGGAGCGCTACGGCGCGGGCGACGCGGTCGCGGTGAGCAACTGCGGTGCCGCGCTGCACCTGGCGATGCTCGCGCTGGGCGTCAAGCCCGGCGATGAGGTCATCGTCGCCGACTACACCTTCCCCGCCCCCGCGCACGCGGTGCGCTACGTCGGCGCGGTGCCCGTCTTCGCCGATGTCCGCGCCGACACCGGCACGGTGGACCCGCAGGCGGTGGCCGACCTGATCGGCCCGCGCACGGTCGGGGTGATCGCCGTGGACACCGTCGGCATGCCCGCCGACTACGCGCAGCTGAAGGCGATCGCGGACCGGCACGGCATCTTCGTGGTGGAGGACGCGGCCTGCGCGGTCGGCGCGACCTACCAGGGCCGTGAGGCGGGTGCGCTGGCGGAGGTGGCGTGTCTGTCCTTCCACGGCCGCAAGGGCGCCACCAGCGGTGAGGGCGGCGCCCTGATCACCGCCGATGCGGCGGTCGGCGCGGACGCGCGGCTGCGCTCCTCCTTCGGCATCGGGTCCATCTTCGACCAGGCGCAGGTGGTGGGCCTGCCGATCCCCCAGTTCACGGAGATCGGCTACAACTTCAAGCTGTCCGACATCGCCGCGGCGATACTCCAGGTGCAGATCGGGCGGATCGGTGAGCTGCTGAAGCGGCGCAGCGCGGTCGCCGAGCAGTACGCGCAGCTGCTGGCGGACGAGGAGCTCTTGAGCGTGCCGCGGGTGCCGGAGGACCGCACGCACGCCTGGCAGTCGTACATGGTGACGCTGGATGAGCGGGTGGACCGGGCGGCGGTGGCCAAGGCGCTGCGGGCGCAGGGCATCGGCTGCGGGCACGGCACCTGGGCGACCCATCTCCAGCCGGTGTTCGAGGGCGGGCGGGCCTGCCCGGTCTCAGCGGACCTGTTCGCCCGCAACCTGGCCATCCCGATGCACGCCGAGCTGAGTGAGGAGCAGGTCCAGCGGGTGGTGGCGGCGCTGCGTGCGGCGGTGCGCGAGCACGCCGGCGCCCGCAGCGCCGCCTGAGAGCAGGGCTTGCCGGGCCGGGCGGGCGGGCTCGGCCGGGAGTCGAGCGGTCCTTGAACGTCTCTTCGTACGCTCCCGACGCCGTGGCACGCACGAGGTCTGTCCTCGCCCTTACTTGTCGATTCCGCGGTGTTCCTGTCCGCCGGCCGGCGCCGTCCGGCGGACAAGGCGCCGCACCCGCACGCCCGCGCCCGTGAAGCCGGCAGCGCCCCCTTGAAGGAGACACATCCCATGAAAGGCTCCATCGCCTACACCTCGATACAAAAGCGCGGTCTGCACATCGGCCTGCTGCCGGAGATGGCCGCAGCCGTCAACGCCTCGACGCCGATCACCCTGGACCATGACCTGGACGTGCTGCCGCAGGCGGGCCGGCGTCTGACGGTCGCTCAGTATGCCGCTCACGTGGATGACCTGGCGGGCCGGCTGTGGGCGGCCGGGGTCCGCCCGGACGAGCATGTGGTGATCCACAAGACGCACAACGCGGACATCTGGATGCTGGCGGCCGCGGCGTCCCGGATCGGGGCGGTGGTGGTGATGCTGTCGCCCGCGCTGGACGCGGTGACGGTGGGCGCCCTGCTCAAGCGGGTGGAGATGCCCAGTCTGCTGACCGATGTGCGCACCCTGGGCAAGCTGGCCGAGCTGGACCTGGCCGCGCTCACCTCGCGGGTGCTCGCCGCGGACGGTGAGCACGAGGGCGCCGTCTCGCTGGCGTCGCTGGCGGGCTCGCCGCGGGTCAAGCCGGTGGTGCGGCCGATCGACGCCCCGGCGGTGATCACCCACACCTCCGGGACCACCGGCATTCCCAAGCTGGTGGTGCACACCCCGCGCACCCAGGGCATCCGGCTGCTGCCGCAGTGGCGGCTGCTGGCGCTGATGCGCAAGAAGGAGACCGTCGCGATCCACATCCCGTTCGTGCACTCGCGGATGGTCGCGGCGATGTCGCTGGCGCTGCTGAAGCAGTTCCCGGTGCTGCTGCTGCGCGAGTCGGAGGCGGGCCAGGTCGCCGAGCAGTTCCTCGAGCACCGGCCGGTGTTCGTGGAGGCGCTGCCCAACTCGCTGATGGACTGGGAGGACCTGGCCGACGACCCGCGGATGCCGTTCGGGTCGGTGAAGGTGTTCTCCAGCACCTTCGACGCCATCCACCCGCGCACCATGAGCCGGCTGCTGAACGCCTCCCACCGGCGCGGTGCGCTGTTCTTCCAGATCTACGGCCAGAGCGAGGTCGGGCCGGCCGTCGGCCGCGCCTACTTCCGCCACTCCGCGCACAAGGCCAACGGGCGCTGCGTGGGCTGGGCGATGCCCGGCGGGGCGGCGAAGGTGCGGGTGGTCAGCCGGGACGGGCAGCCGCCCACCGAGCACAACCCGGGCTTCATCGAGGTCGCCTGGCCCGGTCTGGCCAAGACCTACTTCGCCGAGCAGGACCGCTACGACACCAACCGCAACGGTGACTGGTGGCGCACCGGGGACGTCGGCTACCGCACCAGGTGGGGCTGTCTGCACATGCTCGACCGGGAGGTCGACATGATCCCGGGCGTGCGCAGTTCCCTGGAGGTCGAGGACGTGGTCCTGGGCCGGCTGAAGGAGCTGAGCGAGCTGGTGGTGGTGCAGGGCCCGAACGCCGAGCCGGTCCCGGTGATCTGCACCGTCGACGACGCCCCCCTGGACCCGGAGCGGTGGCGGGCGGCGGTGGCGCAGTTCCCGCAGCTGGCCGACCCGGTGCAGATCCCGCAGGCCGAGCTGCCCAGGACCGCGACGCTGAAGGTGCAGCGTCTGGCGCTGGCCGCCCGGTTCGCCGAGCAGAGCCCCAAGCGGGCGTGATGAGTGAGAACGGGGCCGCCGCGGCGGTCCAACCCACCGAGACGAAAGGGGCTATTGCCTTGACACCGGAAGCCACCCTCGCCCGATTCCGCGAGTACATGGTGGGACCCTCGCGGTTCATGAGCCTGATGTCCTGCTTCGAGCTGGGCCTGTTCGACCAGCTGCGCACCACCCCGGGACTGACCGCCGCCGAGCTGGGCGAGCGCGCCGGTGTCAAGCCGGACGCCGTGGAGCAGCTGCTGTTCTTGATGGTCAAGGAGGGCTTCGTCGCCCAGGACACCGACGGCGGCGGCTACCGCCTGGAGGCCCTGGCCGAGGTCGCCGAGAAGGACCTGGGGCGGGCCCGCGCCTACATGAACCTGATCAAGGTGACCGCGCTGCGGCAGCTGTTCTACCTCACCGAGAGCGCCCGCACCGGCACCGTCGTCGGCCTGAAGGAGCTCTACGGCGCCGAGGGCACCCTGTATGACGCGGTCGCCGACCACCAGGACCTCAACGACTCCTGGCTGACGCTGATGAACACCGTCACCGCCAACATCGACCCCTGGTTCTTCTCCCAGGTCGACATCCCCGAAGGGGCGCGGGTGCTGGACCTGGCCGGCAACACCGGCCTGGGCGCGATCCACACCTACCGGCACAAGGCCTCCGACGGGCTGACGGTGACCACCTTCGACCTGCCGGAGAAGGAGAGCGAGGCGCTGGCCAACTTCAAGGCCGCCGGCCTTGCGGAGCACCTGTCGTTCATCGGCGGGAACGTCTTCGAGTCCATCCCCACCGGCTACGACATCGTCCTGATCAAGCACTTTTTGGACATGTTCGACCACGACGACGTCGCGAAGATCCTCACCGGCGTCCACCAGAGCCTCAACCCCGGCGGGCAGGTCCACATCCTCGTGCCCGTCTACCCCGAGGACATCACCGACACCGACAACTACAACGTCGACTTCTTCCCGGCCTTCTTCATCGGCTGCACCATGGGCCAGGGCGGCCCGCAGAAGCTGTCGGTCTACCAGCAGTGGCTGGAGGAGGCCGGTTTCAAGGTGACCAAGGCGATCACCAAGGACGCCTCCGAGATCCCCCCGGACGTCATCCCCGTGCAGGCCATCCTGTGCGCGACGAAGGTCGCCTGAGGCACAGCCGGCCCACAACTCCGTGACCCGTACCCCGGGAGGGGGGCAGGACGTCCTGCCCCCCTCCCGGCGTGTGTCACGCGCGTGCCCCACCTCCAGGCACGCACCCGAACGATCCACCCGCAACGCTCAAAGGAGACCCACGGTGACGAACTTGATGCTGCTGCCGGACGGAATGCGCCGCTGGTCGCAGAAGCAGGGCATCTCCCTCCAGGACAGCTACGCGGCGATGACCGACAAGCTGGGCGAGTTCACCGTCTGGGCGCGGGAGGAGGGCTTTTCCACCCTCTACATCACCGTGTCCTCGGTGGCGAACTACAGCCGCTCCGAGACCGCCGTCGCCACCGCCATGAACGCCTTCAACGAGGTGATCCGGCGCTGCCACGACGGCCTGAACTTCAACTTCTCCGGCACCCTGGACGTGGTGCCCGACCCCTGGCTGACCGAGCTGGAGGCACTGCGTGAGAAGTCCGACAAGGCGAGCGACTTCACCCTGCACTACATCCTGGGCATGTCCCTGAGCCACGAGATCATCAGCATCTTCGACAAGTTCAACGGCAAGGTCGACACCCTGACCGAGGAGATGATCGCCGAGAACGCCTACGTGCCCGAGCCGGTCGACTACCTCATCCGTCCCGGCGGGCATGTGCGCATGTCGTCGTTCTACCCGCTGATGTCGCCGTTCGCGGAGATGTACTTCTGCCCCACCCTGCTCAACGACATGACCCGCGCCGACTTCGACGCCGCCCTTGCGGACCTGCGCGGCCGCGACCGCCGCTACGGCGTCTACCCCACCTGACCTGCCCTCTTGCCCGCCCGGGTCCGGGGGGTGTCCAGAGCCGCTTAGGCCGTGCTCGAACTGTGCTGGAAGAAGCGGGGTGTTCACCCTGCGCGGGTTGTGGCCGGGCACCCGGCCCCATAAGAATACAGGCCATGCGGTTTGGAACGTTTTTCCGGACCGACACCACGGTTTTCACGGCTTTCCTGTGGCCGCCGCCCGGCGCGCGGCCCCAGGACCCGGACCGGAAAAAAATTGGGGGGCGGGGGGAAGAGGCGCGGGAGAGCAGGACGTGTTCCGCCGTTTTTTCACCCGCCGGAAACCGGAACCGTGAAAAGCCATTGCCGACGCACCGCCTGGAGGAGTAGGTGTCCGCAGCAACCGACGCGGAGAAGCTGTACACGGCCATCGAGGAGACGGCCCGCCTGGTGGGCGCGCCCTGCTCGAGACAGAAGGTGTGGCCCGTCCTGGACGCCTACCAAGAGGCCCTGCCCGGCGGCGGTGTCGTCTTCAGCGCGCAGGCCGGTGAGAGCCACGCCGGGGAACTCGACTACGGCCTGAGCGTGCCGGCCTCGGTCAGCGACCCCTACGCGCACGCCGTCGAGCGCGGCCTGATCCCCGCCACCGACCACCCGGCCGGGCGGCTGCTGGCCCAGGTCAGCGACTACTGCCAGGCCGGCGAGCACTTCGCGGACTGCTCGGTCAGGCGGGGCCTGCGCAAGCTGTACGCGCACTTCCCCCGCAACCTGACCCCGGTGGCCAAGCTGGCGGAGCTGGAGGCGATGCCGGGCGCCGTCGCCGAGAACGTCGCGCTGTTCACCCGGCACGGCCTGGACAACGTGGTGATGTTCGGCGTCAACTACCAAAGCCGCACGGTGAGCCTGTACTTCCAGTTCACCGCGGAGGGGCGGCTGAGCCCGCAGACGATCGGCGCGCTGCTCAAGGACATCGGCCTGGCCGAGCCCAGCGCGGGCACGCTGGCGTTCGCCCACCGCTCCTTCCGCGCGAACGTCACCCTGAGCTGGGACTCCCCCGACATCCAGCGGATCGCCTTCGCCCCGCCGCCGGGCCCCGGCCTTGAGCTGTCCAAGGCCCCGCTGCCGGTGGGCCAGGAACTCGAGGCGTTCGTGACCAGCTCCCCGCGCGCCTACGACGGTGAACGCATGAACCTGTTCGCCGTCAAATGGACACGCGACAAGGAATTCCTCGAAGTGTGCTCCTACTACCAGCTGCCGCCGGGCTATGAGCCGCTGCGGCAGATGACCCTGCACCAGGAACAGGTGTAACGGGCGCCTCCCTTTTTCTCGCCCCTCTTCAAAAAGGGGAAAGCGCCGGCGCGTTGTTCGGACGTCACCCCCCACACACACCGCCACACGCCCGGACCCCTCCACTGTCACCCTTTCCGGCCCGGCCATGCCGTTTTCCGGGCCGTGCCGCGGGTCATGCCAGGAAATTCCTGACGGCCCTTGTGTATTCGATGGAAGGACACACCACGCATGACTACGTCCGGGCGTTCTCCGGTAACAGGTCCCTCTCCGCGGCGCAGGTCGCTGCTGGTCGGCGCCACCGCCACCGCGGCCGCGGTCACGCTGGGCGCCTCACCGGCCGCCGCCGCTGCCTCCGGTGACGAGCCGGCGCCGGGGCTCGACTTCGACTTCGACACCGACAACTTCATCCGCGACCTCATCATCACCCGCGCCAACGGTGTCTTCCCCGAAGAGGGCGTCATCGGCCCGATGGACGCCTCCATCTACATCTGGATCACCACCCTGTTCCAGCTGTCCTGGTTCGACGCGCTGGCGCCGTACCACCCCACCGCGGTCGGGATCCACTCGCGCATCGCGCGGCGCCCCGCCTCCGAGGCCACCACCAACCGCAACAAGAACATCGCGGGCCTGTACGCCTCGCTGCGGGTGCTGGAAGCCTTCTTCGCCGAGCGGGTGCCGGTGATGAAGGCCGGGTTCACCGCGGTCGGCCTGGACCCCGAGGACCGCTCCGAGGACCCCGCCACCCCCGTCGGCATCGGCAACATAGCGGGCAAGGCGATCGTGCGGGCCCGCGCCCACGACGGCATGAACTACGACGGCTCCGTGGGCCGCAAGTACCACGGCAAGCCGTACGAGGACTACACCGGCTACAAGCCCGTCAACTCCGCCTACAAGGTGGTCAACCCCTCGCGCTGGCAGCCGGCCTTCCACCCGCACCAGCGGCGCGTCGGCGGCGGCCCCGGCGACAAGGGCATCTGGGTCATCCAGAAGTTCGTCACCCCGCAGCTGCGGCTGGTCAAGCCCTACACCTACAGCGACCCGGGCCAGTTCAAGCTCGCCGCGCCCGACCACTCCACCCACACCAACCACCGCAAGTACAAGCGGTCGGTGGACCAGGTCCTCGAGGCGTCGGCGAACCTGACCGACGAGCAGAAGATCAAGGCCGAGTGGTTCGACAACAAGCTCGCCGGGATCGCGCTCGCCCCGGGCGCCGCCGCCGAGAGCCACAACCTGGACCTGGACGGCTGGGTGCACCTGTACGCGGTGACCTCGCTGGCCCGCCTCGACGACCTGATCGCCGCCTGGCACTGGAAGAACAAGTACGACGCGGCCCGCCCGTTCACCGCGGTGCGCCACGTCTACGGCCGCTCCAAGGTCAGCGCCTGGGGCGGGGTGGGCAAGGGCACCGTCAACGACATGCCCGCCAACGAGTGGAGCTCCTACCTGCCGGTGGGCGACCACCCCGAGTACCCCTCGGGCTCCACCACGCTGTGCGCGGCCGAGGCCCAGGCCGCCCGCCGCTTCCTCGGCGACAACGTCCTGGACTGGCGCTACGACTTCCCCGCCGGGTCGCTGCTGACCGAGCCCGGCCAGGTCCCCGCCAAGGACACCCAGCTGCACTGGCGGACCTGGGACGACTTCAACCGCGACTGCGCCGACAGCCGCGTGTGGGGCGGCGTGCACTTCCAGACCACCGTCGACCGCTCCCTTGAGTTCGGCGCCCAGTTCGGTGACCGCGCCTACGACTTCCTGATGCGCTACATCAACGGCGACGTCAAGAACTGACCTGGCCGCCTCCCCCGCGCTCTTCCCCGGGACCTGCCCCGGGCAGCCGCCACGCTGCCCGGGGCAGGTCCCGCCCCCCTTTTTTGCCCCGCAAACGGAACCCGGCCCTCCGCCCGGCAAAAGAAGAGGGAGGGGGCGCGGGATGAGGCGGGCGGGGATGTCACAGCGCGGGCGCCTTCCTCGTCATAGGGGTGACGCCTGACGGCTATAGATGAAACACCCACCAAGGAGACGATCATGGCAACGAGCGCAGCCCCTGCGGCCGGGCCCAGCGGCGCGGCGGCCGCGGACCCCCGGCGCTGGCTGATCCTCGCCGTCATCTGCACCGCCTACCTCATGGTCGGCCTCGACCTGACGGTGATGAACCTGGCGCTGCCCTCAGCGCAGGAGTCGCTTGAGTTCTCGGACGCGGACCGGCAGTGGATCGTGACCGCGTACGCGCTGCCGTTCGGCGGCCTGCTGCTGTTCTTCGGCCGGCTGTCGGACCTGTTCGGCCGCAAGGAGACCTTCCTGACCGGGGTGATCGGCTTCGCCGTCGCCTCCGCCGTCGGCGGCGCCGCGAACAGCTTCGGCATGCTGGTGACCGCCCGCGCCTGCCAGGGCGTCTTCGCCGCGATGCTGGCACCGGCCTGCCTGGCCCTGCTCGCCACCACCTTCACCGACCCCAAGGAGAAGGCCAAGGCGTTCGGCGCCTACAGCGGCGTCGCGGCCAGCGGCACCGCGCTCGGCCTGATCATCGGCGGCGCCCTCACCGACGGCCTGAGCTGGCGCTGGTGCATGTACGTCAACCTGTTCTTCGCCGCCGCCGCCTTCCTGGGCGGGATGACGCTGCTGCACCGCCAGCCCCGCGCCGGCGCCAAGATGGACCTGCCCGGCGTCCTGCTGGCCACCGGCGGCATGTTCAGCCTCGTCTACGGCTTCTCCAACGCCGCCGACGACAGCTGGAGCACCCCCTCCACCTGGGGCTTCCTCGCCCTGGGCGGCGCCCTGCTGATCCTGTTCGCGTTCTGGATCACCCGCGCCGGCCAGCCCCTGCTGCCCCCGCGGATCGTCCTGGACCGCAACCGCGGCGGCGCCTACGTGGCCGTCCTGTTCGTGGGCACCGGCATGTTCGGCGTCATGCTGTTCCTCGTCTACTACATGCAGAACGACCTCGGCTACTCCGCCATCACCTCCGGTGTGTCGATGCTGCCGCTGATCGTGCTCACCGCGGTCGGCGCCAACGTCGGCGGCATGAAGCTGCTGCCCAAGCACGGCCCCCGCCCCCTGATCAGCGCCGGCCTGCTCATCTGCGCGGCCGGCATGGCCTGGCTGACGAGGATCGGCCCCGACTCCGGCTACGCCACCCACCTGCTCGGCCCGACCATGATCGTCGGTCTCGGCCTCGGCCTGATCTTCGCCGCCGCGCTGCGCACCGGCACCTCCAACGTGGCCCCCGAGGACGCCGGCATCGCCTCCGCCTGCGTCAACACCGGCCAGCAGCTCGGCGGCGCCATCGGCGTGGCCCTGCTCAACACCATCGCCGCCACCGCCACCACCGGCTGGCTGGAGGACAACGTCCAGGGCCAGCCCACCGGCGACCAGCTCAGCCTCGCCGCGATCGAGGGCTACACCACGGTGTTCTGGTGGTCCACCGCCATCTTCGCCGTCGGCGCCGTCATCGCCGGGCTGCTGCTGCGTCCCGGCCCGCTGCCCGCCACCGACGAGGACACCACCGGCGCCCCGGCCGAACAGACCGAGGCCGCACGCCCCTAAAAAGGCCACAAGCACCACAGCACCGGCCAGCGGAAGACGGGCGGAAAAAGGGAAGCGGCACCAGCACCGGCTGCTTCCCCCGCCCCTCTTCGGCGTTTTCGCATTTCCGGTGACTGGCCGGAAATTTTTCTCCCGCACACACCTTCACCGCACCCCACCCCTGGAATTCGCGCGCGCAAATCCGGGGGTTTCTTCTGATGTTCCGGGTGCCTTGTGACCATCCCAGACAGAGAGGCTGACACCCGTGCCGTTCGTCCTTGACGCCGCCGCCCAGGACCTGCTGTTCCGCGAGGCCCGCACCCCGCAGACCTTCACCGCCGACCCGGTGACCGACGAACAGGTCCGGGCCATCTACGACCTGGTCAAGTACGGCCCCACCGCGCACAACCAGTGCCCGCTGCGCATCACCCTGATCCGCTCCGCCGAGGCCCGCGAGCGGCTCCTGCCGTACATGAGTGACCGCAACCGGCCCAAGACCGCCACCGCACCCCTGACCGCGCTGCTGGCCGCGGACAACGAGTTCCACCAGGAACTGCCCCGCCTGCTGCCCCACCTGCCGCAGGCGGGGGACCTCTTCTACGCCCAGCGCTCCGTCCGTGAGCACTCCGCCCTGCTCAACGCCTCCCTGCAAGCCGCCTACTTCATCCTCGGGGTGCGCGCCGCGGGCCTGGCCGCGGGCCCGATGAACGGCTTCGACGCCGCCGGCGTGCAAAAGGAGTTCCTCGACGACGACCACACCCCGCTGATGATCATCAACATCGGCCGTCCCGGCCCCGACGCCTTCGGACCGCGCGCGCCGCGCCTGGACGGGGACGAGGTCATCACCACCGTGTAAACACACCGGCGGGCCGGGGGCGGGTCAGTCGATGCCGCGGACCAGGTGGGGCTCGAAGGTCTCGTCCTCGTCGATCCCGGCGAGCCGCAGCGGCGGGTGGCGCGGGACGCAGGGCGGGGCCTGCTCCGGTGTCCTGCTGGCGTCCTGTTCGGCGTCGTACATCGACGTCCTCCTGCTCGGTTCGCCCGCGCCCGGCCCACCGGGCGCGGGTGATGCGGGTCACAGACCACCCTGCCCGGGGGCGGGAGAGCCGCGCTCGAAGGGCGGTGAAGAACGCATAGAGGCCCCCCCGCCCGGGGGGTGGCCGGGGCGGCCCGGACGGGGGGTGGCTG
>NZ_JAGPXL010000080.1 GCF_018070565.1 Streptomyces sp. B93 | reverse complement strand
GGGCGGAGCCGAAGCCCCGCCCACCACCCTGGACCCGGGCTCCGGCGACGCCCCGACGCGGATCGTCACCCCGGAGGAGAAGCGCGGATGACGGCCCGGCGAACTCCGCTCCCGCCTGTGGGGCCGCGCACCGGAGCGACGGCCCAGGGCGGTGATCGCCCATGACCGACCGGCCGAGCCTGTTCTCCGGCAGCCCCTCCGAACTCATCGGACGCCAGGTCGCCGGGTACCGGATCGAGGAGGAGATCGGGCACGGCGGCATGGCGCTGGTCTACCGGGCCCTGGACCTGCGCCTGGACCGCACCGTGGCGCTGAAGCTGCTCGCCCCGGAACTCGCCCGCAACGTCACCTTCCGGCTCCGCTTCACCCGCGAGTCACGGGTGGCCGCCGCCCTCGACCACCCGCACATCGTGCCGGTCTTCGAGGCGGGTGAGACCGACGGCGTCCTCTACATCGCCATGCGGTACGTCCCCGGCAGCGACCTGCGCCACCTCCTCGACCGCGAGGGCCCGCTGCCGCCCGGCACCGCCCTGCGCATCGCCACCCAGGTCGCCTCCGCGCTCGACGCCGCCCATGAGCACGGCCTGGTGCACCGGGACGTCAAACCCGGCAACGTCCTGGTCGCCCGGGGCACCGACAGCGACCACCCCGAGCACGTCTACCTCACCGACTTCGGCCTGACGAAGAAGTCCCTGTCGCTGACCGGCTTCACCACGGTCGGCCAGTTCGTCGGCACCCTCGACTACGTCGCCCCGGAGCAGATCTCCGGCCGCCCTGTCGACGGCCGCTGCGACGTCTACGCCCTCGCCTGCGTCGTCCACGAACTGCTCACCGGGCACCCGCCCTTCCGCCGTGACGACGACATGGCCCTGCTCTGGGCCCACCAGTACGACGAACCCCCGCCCCTCACCGCCGCCCGCCCCGACCTGCCGCCCGCCGCCGACGCGGTCTTCGCCCGGGCCCTGGCCAAGGTGCCCGACGAGCGGCAGGAGTCCTGCCTCTCCTTCGTCACCGAGCTGCGCGACGCGATCCGGTCCGCCCCGTCACCCGTCGTCCACCCGCCGACCCAGGTCGACGTGGCGGCCGTACCACCGCGTCCGGACGGCCCCGAGGCGCCGCCGCGCTGGGCGGAGCCGGTGTTCCGGCGGCGCGCCTACTGAGGTCCGACCGGTACCGCGCCCCGGCGCCTGCCCAGGGCCCCGGCGAGGAGCGCGCCGAGGAATCCGGTCACCAGCCCCCACAGCAGCGCGAGACCCAGTGCCGACCACAGCCGCGGGCGCAGGAACACGTCTCCGGCGAGACCGCCGCCCAGGTCGCCGATGCCGAGGACGGACAGGCCGTAGTGCGCGGAGAGCCGGCAGACCAGGCAGACCATCAGCACCGTCAGCGCCAGCGCCACCGCCATGTGCACGGCATGCTGCCAGGGCCGGATGCGGGCCGGTGAGCGGGACGCCATCAGGAACGCGGCGGCCAGCAGCAGCACCGCGTCGGCGACCAGCAGCCACCACACCCGGCCGTCGTGCTCGGACAGCGTGCCGAGGTTCAGCTCCGCGATGTCCGGCACCCGCAGCACGTCGTCCAGCAACTGCGGCATCGGCAACCCGAACGGCCCCTCCACCCGGCCGTTCCAGGTGGCGCCGAGACCGATCGTGAACGCCAGCCACACCAGGTTGGGCAGGCCGAGCAGGATCAGCGCGAACGTCTCCGCGGCATGCCCCCGCGTCGCCGCCACCACCAGGCCGATGACGACACCCAGCGCCACATAGGCGAGCAGCAGGGCCACCATGGCGTACGCGGCCGGACGCACCGACTCCTGGAACCGCAGCAGCTGCGCGGGCAGCGGCGCGCGGGACACCAGCAGCGCCAGCAGCAGCACACCCGCCAGCCACAGCAGCCCGAACAGCAGCGTCAGCCCCACGTTGGTGGTGAAGCCGACCTCGGGGCGGATGCCGAACAGGTCGCCGATCTCCCCGAGCGTGTCGTCGCCGAGGTCGATCACGAAGGTCTGCCGCGCGGCGAGGGCCAGGGCCAGCACCCCGAGCAGCCACAGCACCGCGATCCGGCCCGCCCACCCGGCCAGCTCGGCGGCGCCCGCCACCGCCCGGTGCCGCAGCGGCCACAGAAAGCCCGCGGCGACCACCAGGGCGCCGGTGAGGGCGACGGACAGCGGCAGCACGGTCAGCCCGGCGTCCGTCCCCGCGATCCCCCCGGCGTCCCCGGACAGCTCGACGCTCCCGCCGACCGCCATCACCACCGTCGCCGCCACCACCCGGGGGAACGCCCCGTCGGGCAGGTCCGTCGCGCCGGCGGCCCACAGCCCGAGCGCGGACACCACGCCCATGGCGATCAGTCCCGCCAGCACGGTGAGCAGGGCCTCGGCCCAGCCGTGCCGGGCCACGGCCTGCCGGGAAGGGGTTCGCACGGTCACGGTTGCCACGCTAAGCAGCCCGCCGCCGGTACGCCCGCCGGGAGGTCCGTCCGGCTTGCGGGCGCCACGGCACCGGGGCAGACAATGGACACAGGCGCACGCGCAGTGCGCCGAGCCCGGTGCAGCGGCTCACAACGTCCAGGTGGGGGGTTGGTTCGGGGCCGTCGGCCCCACGTCCGGAAGAAGAAGCTCAGTGAGCGTCGAACCGCCGTCGTCCGGCCGCCCCACAGGACCCCCCTCCGGCCCCCTGTCCGGCCCGTCCCAGCCGCCCTCCGAGCCGCCCTCCGAGCCGCCGTCCGACGGTGGCGCCGGGGCGCCCGAGCCCGAACCGGGACCGCACCGGCCCTGGTGGCGTTCGGTGCCCCGGGTCGCGGCCATCACCGCGGCCGTGGTCGCCGCCGTGATCATCGCCGTCGTCCTCACCCGCCCCGGCGGCGGCGACGGCTCCGGCACGGCCACCGACGGTGAGGGCGAGGTCTTCCTCCAGTCGGCGGGCAAGTCCGGCCCCGACCCGTTCACCGACTCCTCCGCGACGGACAGCTCCGCCCCGCCGGTCACCCCGTCCCCGACCACCGAGTCCGCCCCGGCCAACACCGTGCAGGGCGTCAACGGCGGCGACCCCGGCCTGTACGGCGGCACCCAGGACTCCTCCAGCTGTGACGTGGAGAAACAGATCAAGTTCCTCCAGGACGACCCGCCGCGGAACCGGGCCTTCGCCTCCGTCGCCGGGATCAAGGCCGACGACGTCCCCGGCTATCTGCGCTCGCTCACCCCGGTGCAGCTGCGCATGGACACCCGGGTCACCAACCACGGCTTCCGCGACGGCGAGGCCACCAGCTACCAGGCCGTCCTCCAGGCGGGCACCGCCGTCCTCATCAACGACCGCGGCCAGCCCCGGGTCCGCTGCGCCTGCGGCAACCCGCTCACCGACCCGGTCGCGCAGAAGACCACCCCGAAGACGACCGGCGACTCCTGGCCGTCGTACCGCTCCTCGAACGTCGTCGTGGTCGAACCCGCGTCGAAGCCCATCGAGGTCTTCACGCTCTACGACCCCGACACCGGCAAGTGGTTCGGCCGCCACCGCGGCGACACCGGCGGCAAGGACCACGCGACCAAGCCGCCGAAGGACTCGCCGACCCCGTCGACCAGCCCCACCACGCCCACCGCACCGCCGACCACGCCACCGGCCACCACGACCGAACCGGAAGCGCCCGACACCTCCGATGCGCCGTCGGCACCCGGGACCTCGCCCGAGGAACAGGCGCCGGAGGAACAGTCACCGCAGGAGCAGTCACCGGACTCCGGGACGACCACCACCTCGGGTTCCAGCCCCGAGGCACCCGCGAGCCCCGAGGCGCCGACGGCGTCCTAGCCGGGAGTGTGACGACCGCGTCACCCGACCCTGGACTGGGTGGCGCGGCTCGGGGTACGAGGACTGGTGCAACATCGTCCGGCCAGTCCGGCTTCGAAGAGAGAACACGCATGATCGACCACCGGGACGGGGCAGTGGTACCGACTGGGTTCGACGTGCCGGTGGAACCCCTGTGGCGAGCCGCGCACTTCACGGGCGAGACCGGCAGCATCGCCGAGGCACGAGCGTTCGCCGCGCTCTTCCTGGAACAGCTCAGGACGGAGTGGTGCGCCGAGATCGGCGAACGCTGCGAGGGCTCGGCGCTGCTCGTCGTCAGCGAGCTGGTCACCAACGCCGACCGGCACAGCAACGGCCCGTACATCCTCGAACTCGAGGGCACCGACAGCGCGATCGAGGTGTCCGTCTACGACAGCAGCGACGCGGTGCCACTGCGCTATCCGCGCGACCCCCAGCGCATCGGACGGCACGGCCTGGAGATCGTGCACGCCGTCGCCGAGGAGGTCGCCGTCGAACGCGTCCCGGTCGGCAAGCGGGTGCGCGCCGTGGTGCGGCTCGACGGGGACTAGGCCCTGTCGTCACATTCCCGCCTGCCCTTCGGGCGGACGACGGGAATGTGACGACAGGGCCCGGGGCCCGTCCTTCCCGACAGGCCCCGGATCCTCCCGCGGTTCCTCGTTCCTCAGGCGCAGCCCAGCTCGCCCAGCATGCCCTCGCGCAGCCGGACGATGATCCGCTTCAGCAGCCGGGACACATGCATCTGGGAGCAGCCCAGCTGTTCGCCGATCTCGGCCTGGGTGGCCTCCTCGACGAACCTCATGTGCAGGATCCGGCGGTCCCGCTCGTCCAGTTCGGCCATCAGCGGGGCCAGGGACTGGAAGTCCTCCACCAGCCGCAGCCCGTGTTCCTCCACCCCGATGAAGTCGGCGAGGACCGCCTCGCCGGACTCGGCTCCGTCACCGGTGAGGGCGGCGTCCAGGGACGAGGAGTTGTAGCCGTTGGCGGCGATCTGTCCCTCGATGACCTCGTCCTCGGAGATGTTCATCAGCGTCGCCAGCTCGGACACCGTCGGCTCCCGGTCCAGCCTGCTGGCCAGTTCCTCACGCGCCTTGGCCAGCTCCACCCGCAGCTCCTGGAGCCTGCGCGGGACGTGCACGGCCCAGGTGGTGTCACGGAAGAACCGCTTGATCTCACCGACGATGTAGGGCAGCGCGAAGGACGTGAACTCGACCTCGCGGGACAGGTCGAACCGGTCGATGGCCTTGATCAGGCCGATCATGCCGGTCTGGACGATGTCCTCCATGTCGTCGCCGCGTCCGCGGAACCGCCCGGCGGCGAAGCGCACCAGGGACACGTTCATCTCGATCAGGGTGTTGCGGGCGTACTGGTACTCGTGGGTGCCTTCCTCCAGCTCCGTGAGCCGCCGGAAGAACTGGCGGGACAGTTCCCGGGCGTCGCGCGGCGCGATCGTCCGCGGGTCCACGACCTCCGGCCCCGGTCCCTCGCCCACCCCGCCCTCGACACCGTTCTTCGCCTCCGACCGGATCACGGCGGTGTCCATTGCCTCTCCCAGGAAAGTCATGGTTCGACGTCTGCCTCTTCGGGCTCGATTGCACAGTTCACCTGCGGCGCGCTGCCGTGCCGCCCGACCCCAGGTACCCGGAACCGGGTGACCTATGCATCGTCCCTCGAAGCCCGCGGCGACCGCACCGCGGGTTCGCCCCCTCCGGATACCCGGGGTGCGGGACCCCATGCGGGGTGTGTGCCGGGATGGCGAAAACGCTCACCCCCGCGGCCCCCGCCCGGCGGCGGATTCCACCGAGGGCGGAAACACCCCTCCCCTCGGCCCCAGGCTCCTAGTCTGAGGACGTGAGCAACCAGGTGAGCGGCCGAGCGCCGAACGAAGCCCACGTCATTCCCCTGCGCCCGCAGTCCGTACGACGGCAGACGGCCCGTCCGGAGCCGGTACGACGGGAGCCCGAGCGTCCGGAGCCGGTGCGGCCACGCTCCGTACGCCCCGAGTCCGCGCGCCCGGAGCCGCCGCGCCCGGAGGCGGTACGACCGGAGCCCGTGCGTCCGCGATCGCCGCGCCCGGAGCCGGGGCACCTCCCGCGCCGGGACCCGGCCGCCCGCGAACCCCTGTGGCGTGATCTTGTCGGTGACGTGCTGCGCCGGGAGAGGCTGGCGCAGGAACGCACGCTCAAGGACGTCGCCGACGCGGCCCGGATCTCCATGCCGTACCTGTCGGAGGTGGAGCGCGGCCGCAAGGAGGCATCCTCGGAGGTCCTGGCGGCCGCCGCCCACGCCCTCGGCCTGGGCCTCGGCGACCTGCTGTCACTGGCCCACGAGGAGCTGATCCGGGTCACCAGCCACAGCCGGACCCTCCCCGGCCGGGGCCCGGCCGGTGCGCCGCACGGCGGACTGTGCCTCGCGGCCTAGCCGACCGCCCCCGTCTCGTCCTGGAGGCCCAGTCCCGCAGACTCGGGTCCCGCAGGCTCAGGCCGCCGGGACGAGACGCCTGCTGAGCACTTCGTCGGCCAGCCCGTACGCCACCGCCTCGTGCGCGGTGAACACCTTGTCGCGGTCCATGTCGGCGCGCAGGGTCGCGATGTCGTGGTGGGTGTGCCGGGCGAGCACCTCCTCGACCTGGGCGCGAATCCGGACCATCTCCTTGGCCTGGAGCGCCAGATCGGAGACCGTGCCCCGCTGCCCGCCGGTCGCGGGCTGGCCCAGCAGCACCCGCGCGTGCTCCAGCACGAACCGCCGCCCGGGATCGCCGCCCGCCAGCAGCACGGCCGCCGTCGAGGCCGCCTGCCCGACGCAGAACGTCGAGATCGGCGCCCGCACGAACGTCATCGTGTCGTAGATCGCCATCAGGGAGGTGAACGAGCCGCCCGGTGAGTTGAGGTAGACCGCGATCTCCTGCTCCGGCGCCGACGACTCCAGGTGGAGCAGCTGCGCGATGACGACATTGGCCACGCCGTCGTCGATCTCGGTGCCGAGGAAGATGATCCGCTCCGACAGCAGCCGGCTGAACACGTCGTACGACCGCTCGCCCTGCGGGGTGCGCTCGACCACGTTCGGAATCGTGTACGTCCCCATGTCTACAGCCCCATCCGTCGCCGTGCGGCGGCCGGGCGTACGTCGGCGAACGACTCGACGACCCGGTCCACCATGCCGTACTCCCTGGCCTCCTCCGCGGTGAACCAGCGGTCGCGGTCACCGTCGCGGGAGATGGTCTCCGGGCTCTGCCCGGTGTGCTCGGCCGTGATCCGTTCGATGGTCCGCTTGGTGAACTCCAGGTTCTCCGCCTGGATCTCGATGTCGGCGGTGGTGCCGCCGATGCCCGCGGACGGCTGGTGCATCATGATCCGGGCGTTGGGCAGCGCGTACCGCTTGCCCGCCGCGCCGACGCTGAGCAGGAACTGGCCCATGCTGGCGGCGAACCCCATGGCGAGCGTGGAGACGTCGTTGGGGATCAGCCGCATCGTGTCGTAGATGGCGAGGCCGGCGTGGACCGAGCCGCCGGGGCTGTTGACGAACAGGCTGATGTCGGTGCGCGGGTCCTCCGCCGACAGGATCAGCAGCTGGCTGCACACCCGGTTGGCGGAGACCTCGTCGACCTGGGTGCCGAGCAGCACGATCCGCTGCCCGAGCAGCTGGGCGGCGAGCTGGTCGTCGAACCGGGTGGGCGGGGTGTCGCCCTCCTCCGCCCGGGGGATCAGGGCCCGTCCGGGGCCCGTGGTGAGTGGGGACATCGCGTCGCTCCTCGTCGTGGTGGCCGTATCCGTGGTGACCGCGGTCGGTCTCCACTGTGGGCCGGGGCGAGGGCCCCCGGGGCTTTCTAGGCCCGTGGCAGATTCGCCCAGGGCAGAGCGGAGCGGAAAGCCGTCACGACGGGAGCGATGAGTTTCGGCGGCGGCACCGGTCGACACAGATGACCGTTGTCCCGCACCGCCGCATCCGAAAGGTTCCCCTCATGACCCGCGACGGATTCACCACCTGCCTCTGGTTCGACGGCCAGGCCGAGGAGGCCGCCGAGTTCTACGTCTCCGTCTTCCGGAACTCCGCCATCAAGGAGGTCACCCGCTACCCCGAGGGCGGCATGGCCCCGGCGGGCACCGTGATGACCGTGGAGTTCACCGCCAACGGCCACGAGTTCGTCGCGCTCAACGGCGGACCGCAGTTCACCTTCAACGAGGCGATCTCGTTCCAGGTCTTCTGCGACGACCAGGACGAGATCGACCACTACTGGGCCCGGCTCACCGAGGGCGGCGGCGAACCCGGCCCGTGCGGCTGGCTCAAGGACCGGTTCGGCGTCTCCTGGCAGGTCATCCCCGAGCGCCTGTCCGCCCTGCTGAGCGACCCCGACCCGCAGAAGGCCACTCGCGCCACCCAGGCCATGCTCTCCATGGGCAAGCTGGACATCGCCGCCCTGGAGAAGGCGCACGCGGGCGAGTGAACCCGGCCGCCGTCCGCTACCGGGAGGCCTCCGCCAGCAACTCCCCGATCACATGCCGGGAGTTCTCGGCCAGCGGCGGATTGGTCTCCCAGTAGTACGGCAGCTGGATCAGCGCGACCGACAGCGCCCAGCCGCGCCCGCGCGCCCATTCGGCGTCGTCCGCCCCCACCGTGTCCCGGAAGGTCTCGCGGGCCTCGGCGGGCAGCAGGTTCCACGCGATGATCAGGTCCACGGCGGGATCGCCCACCCCGGCGACCCCGAAGTCGATCACGGCGGACAGCCGTCCCCCGTCGACCAGCACATTGCCGGGGGAGAGGTCACCGTGAGCCCACACCGGGGGCCCGGTGTACTCCGGCGCGCGCAGGGCCTCCTCCCACAGGGCCGTCACCCCGGCGGTGTCGGTCCGGCCCGTGAGCCGGGCGATGGCCGAACGGGTGGGCGCGTCCCGGGCCGCCAGCGGCACGCCCCGGCTGCCCGGCGGCCCGTCCGCCGCGTGGACTCCGCGCAGCGCGGCCACGAACCGCCCCAGGTCCTCGGCCAGGCGCTTCGCCTGCGGCACCGCGCCCGCCACGGGATTGCGGCCCGCCAGCCACCGGTACACCGACCAGGGCCACGGGAAGCCCGCACCCGGCTCGCCCCGCCCCACCGGTTCGGGCGTGGGCACCGGCAGCAGCGGCCCCAGCCGGGACAGCAGCCGCCCCTCGCGCCGTACGTCGTCGACGGCGCCGGGGTGCCGGGGCAGCCGCACCACCAGCTCCGTACCGAGACGGAACATCGCGTTCTCCGTGCCGGACGACTCCAGCCGCCGCACGGGCAGCGACGCCCACTCGGGGAACTGCCGGGCGACCAGCGCGCGGACCAGCGCGTCGTCGATGTCGGCCTCGTCCGCGTGCATCTTCGTGTTCATGGCACACACGGCGCCCATTCCATCCGGCAACCCGCCGCCTGTCGACGGAATTTCATCCGCTCCTGGAAGGACGCGTTCGGCGCGCGCCCCGACCGCCGGGTGGCTAGCGTGAGGATGCGGACAGACCACCGAACGGAAGAGGGCCGCAGCCATGGCCGTGCAACCTGAGGGAACCCCCTGCTGGGCCGACGCGATGTTCACCGACCTGGAGGGGGCGAAGACCTTCTACGGCGGCGTCCTCGGGTGGACGTTCGGCGAGGCGTCCACGGAGTTCGGCAACTACACCGAGGCCTACGCGGACGGGAAGGCCGCCGCCGCCGTCGTACCGCCGATGCCCGGCCAGGAGGACCAGTCGCAGTGGTGCCTCTACTTCGCCTCCCAGGACGCCGCCGCCACCGCCCAGCGGATCCGCGACAACGGCGGCGAGGTGCTGATGGGCCCGATGCAGGTCGGCGAGTTCGGCACCATGTGCCTGGCCCGCGACCCCGGCGGGGTCGTCTTCGGCGTCTGGCAGTCCGGCGCCCACGAGGGCTTCGCCGCGCCGATGGGCGAGCCCGGCGCCTACACCTGGGCGGAGGTCTTCACCCGCGAGCCGGAGAAGACGGACGCGTTCTTCCCCGCCGTCTTCGGCTACCGCGCCAAGCAGATGCAGGACGACGCCGTCGACTTCCGCGTCTTCGACCTCGGTGAGAACAGCGTGCTGGGCCGGATGAGGATGACCGACGACTTCCCGCCCGAGGTGCCGCCGTACATCAACGTCTACTTCCGCGTCCCCGACTGCGACGAAGCCGTCACCCGGGCCACCAAGCTCGGCGGCACGCTCCAGTTCGGGCCGATGGACACCCCCTTCGGGCGGTTCGCCGCCCTCACCGACCCGCAGGGCGCCAACTTCTCGGTGATCGACACCAGCCGGACCGAGGGCGAGTTCCCGGCGACCACCGAGGTGTCCTGAACGGACCGGGGCAGGGCCTCGGCGACCACCCGCCCGACCCGCCGTGGCATGATCGGACCCATGCGTGAACGTGTGGTGGCCGCCTGCGACGGGGCTTCGAAGGGAAACCCGGGTCCGGCGGGCTGGGCCTGGGTGGTGGCGGACGAGACGGAGACCCCGGCCCGCTGGGAGGCGGGCCCGCTGGGCAGGTCCACCAACAACGTCGCCGAGCTCACCGCGCTGGAACGACTGCTGGCCGCCACCGACCCCGGCGTACCGCTGGAGGTCCGGATGGACTCCCAGTACGCGATGAAGGCGGTCACCGCCTGGCTGCCCAACTGGAAGCGCAACGGCTGGCGCACCGCCGCCGGAAAGCCGGTCGCCAACCAGGAACTCGTCGTCGCCATCGACGAACTGCTCGGTGGCCGTGACGTCGAGTTCCGCTATGTCCCCGCCCACCAGGTCGACGGCGACCCGCTGAACGACTTCGCCGACCGCGCCGCCAGCCAGGCCGCCTCCGCCCAGCAGGCCGCGGGCAGCGACCTCGGCTCCCCGGAACCGCCGCCCGCCGGGGACGTGCCCGCCAGGGCCCCGCGCCGCAAACCGTCGGGCGGCGCCGCGACGGCCCGCAGCGGCGGCGGCTCCACCCGCACCATCAAGGCCAAGTTCCCCGGCCGCTGCGTCTGCGGCCGCTCCTACGCCGCGGGCGAACCGATCGCGAAGAACGCTCAGGGCTGGGGTCACCCGGAGTGCCGCACGGCCGCCGCCGGATAGCGCGGCGCCGCCCCCGTCCCGTCGTAGGCACTCACCCCGCCGACATGGTCCGCCACCCCGGCAGCGCACCCATCCGCTGCTACTGTGCGTCGCGAGACGACTCCGTAGAGCGATGAACGAGGGGTGTGCATGAAGGTCGCCTGCGTCGGCGGCGGGCCCGCCGGTCTGTATCTGTCGATCCTGCTGAAGCTCCAGGACCCGGCCCACGACATCACCGTCCACGAACGCGACCCCGAGGGCTCGACCTACGGCTGGGGCGTCACCTACTGGCGCGGACTCCTCGACCGGCTGCACACCCACGACCCCGTCTCGGCCCGCGCCGTCGACGCCGCCTCGCTGCGCTGGTCCGAGGGTGTGGCGCACGTGCGCGGCGACACCGTACGGCAACACGGCGACCAGGGCTTCGGCATCGGACGCCACCGTCTCCTGGACATCCTCGCCGCCCGCGCCGCCTCCCTCGGCGTACGCCTGGAGTACGGCCACGAGGTCAGCGCCGACGACCCGCCCGGCTGGGCCGATCTGGTGGTCGCGGGCGACGGCGTCCGCAGCGCCCTGCGCGCCCGCCACGCCGACCACTTCGGCACCCGCCTCAGCACCGGCCGCAACCCCTACATCTGGCTGGGCACCACCAAGGTCTTCGACGCCTTCACCTTCGCCTTCAAGGAGACCGCCCACGGCTGGATCTGGTGCTACGGCTACGGCTACGCCCCCGACCGCAGCACCTGCGTCGTCGAGTGCGACCCCGCCACCTTCGCAGGGCTCGGCCTCGACCGGGCCGGGGAGGCGGAGGGGCTCGCCCTGCTGGAGGACCTCTTCGCCGACGTCCTCGACGGCCATCGGCTGCTCGCCCGGCCCTCCGCCCACGGCGGCGCCCAGCAGTGGCTCACCTTCCGCACCCTCACCAACCGCACCTGGCACCGCGGCAACCTCGTCCTCGTCGGCGACGCCGCCCACACCACCCACTACTCCATCGGCGCCGGAACCACCCTCGCCCTGGAGGACGCCATCACCCTCGCGCACGCCCTGCGCGAGCACCCGGCGCTCCCCGACGCCCTCGCCCACTACGAACAGCGCCGCAAGACGGCCCTGCTGTCCGCGCAGAGCGCCGCCCGCTACAGCGCCCAGTGGTACGAGGACCTCCCGCGGTACATGGACCTGCCGCCCGACCGGATGTTCGCCCTCCTCGGCCAGCGCCACTCACCCCTGCTGCCGCACCTCCCCCCGCGGCTCTACTACCACCTCGACCGCACGGCCGGGCGGCTCACGGCGCTGCGCCGCCTCAAGCGATCCGGCTGAAGCTCCAGGACCCGGTGCTCGCCCGCACCGTCCACGCCCGGACCCTGGCCTCCCGTGAACGCTCCCAGAACCGGATGGCAGACTGACGCCATGGAACAGCGTGTGATGAACAGGTCAGGTCAGCAGGCCTCCGTCGTCGGCCTCGGCACCTGGCAGCTCGGGGCGGACTGGGGCGACGTCGACGAGAAGGACGCCCTCGCGGTACTGGACGCGGCAGCCGAGTCGGGGGTGACCTTCTTCGACACCGCCGACGTCTACGGCGACGGACGCAGCGAACAGACCATCGCGGCGTTCCTGCGCGGCAGGCCGGACCTGGACGTGCTGGTCGCCACCAAGATGGGCCGCCGCGTCGACCAGCTCCCCGAGAACTACGTCCTGGACAACTTCCGCGCCTGGAACGACCGCTCCCGCCGCAACCTCGGCGTGGACCGCATCGACCTGGTGCAGCTGCACTGCCCGCCCACCCCCGTCTACTCCTCCGACGAGGTCTTCGACGCCCTCGACACCCTGGTCGAGGAGGAGCGCATCGCCCGGTACGGCGTCAGCGTCGAGACCTGCGAGGAGGCGCTCACCGCGATCGCCCGGCCGAACGTGACCAGCGTCCAGATCATCCTCAACCCGTTCCGGATGAAGCCGCTGCGCCAGGTGCTCCCGGCCGCCGCCGAGGCGGGCGTCGGCATCATCGCCCGGGTACCCCTCGCCTCCGGCCTGCTGTCCGGCAAGTACACCAAGGACACCGTCTTCGCGGCCGACGACCACCGCACCTACAACCGGCACGGCGAGGCCTTCGACCAGGGCGAGACCTTCTCCGGCGTCGACTTCGCCACCGGTGTGGAGGCCGCCGCCGAGTTCGCCGCCCTCGCCCCCGAGGGCTGCACGCCGGCCCAGCTCGCGCTGCGCTGGATCATCCAGCAGCCCGGTGTCACCACCGTCATCCCCGGCGCCCGCTCGCCGGAGCAGGCCCGCGCCAACGCGGCCGCCGCGGCGCTGCCCGAGCTGTCGGCCAGGACGCTCCAGGCGATCGAGGACCTGTACGACCGGCGGATCCGGCAGCAGGTCGAGCACCGCTGGTAGGCGACGCGCCGACGATGGGCTGACCATAAGCGGATTCACGGGGAACTCGCGGTGACAGAGACCTGAGGTCGCTCGCACCGGGAGGAAACCGTGACCACCGCGGAAGACAACGTCAAGAAGCCCAGGGGGCGCAACGAGACGGAGGAGGAGAGAGCGGACCGGATGTGGCAGGAGCTGATCCAGGAGGTCCGGGTCGCTCAGATGGGAGTCCAGATCCTCTTCGGCTTTCTCCTCACCGTGGTGTTCACACCGACCTACCGTGACCTGACCGACTCCGACCAGGCGATCTACATCGTGACCGTGATGCTGGGCGCCGCCGCGACCGGCGCGCTGATAGGTCCGGTGTCCCTGCACCGCATCGTCTCCGGCCGCCGGGTCAAGCCGCAGGCGGTGCAGATGGCCTCCCGTCTCACCCATGTCGGCCTGGTGCTGCTGCTCGCCACCATGACCTGCTCGCTGCTGCTCATACTGCGGGTGGCGACCCACAACCCCTATGTGCCGTGGCTCGTCACCGGAATCCTGCTCTGGTACCTGCTGTGCTGGTACGCGCTGCCGTTCTGGACCCGCCGTCGGCACACCAGCCGGTGACCCGGCTCAGCCGTCCGTGATGACGTCCGCCAGGAAGTCGTCGACCCGGACCTCCTCGCTGCCCGGCGCCACCACCTCGTAGGTCCGGCGCAGGAACGCGGAGACGGCCGGTGCCCACGCGTACACCACCGCGTGGTGCCGGCCGCCGTCCGGATGCGCGTCGCCGTAGAACTCCATGCGCAGCTCCTCCCACGGGCTGTTCCCGGTCGGTCCGAACCGCACGTCGCCGACCCCGACCGGGCCCCGCAGCCCGTGGGCGAGCATCTCGCGGTCCAGCCGCCAGCGGGCGAGCACCCGCCCGTCGTGGGTGAACACGGCGGTGACGGCGAACGGGTCGGCCGGGTCGTAGCGGAGATGGGTGAGGACCGGGAAGCGGTCCGTGCCGCCCGCCCGGAGCTGCATGACCAGCGTCTGGTGCACATACGCGTTCACGTGAGGGCCCTCCCTGAGTAAGCCGGACAGTGACTCGGGTAACCCTCATCGGCCACACGATGCTCGGCCGCGCGGTCAGCCGAAGGCATCGCGCAGCGCGGGCAGCAGTGTGCTCTTGCACCAGTCGAGATAGGGCTCCTGCGCCTCCCCGCCGATCTGCACCAGGGCGATCTCGGTGAACCCGGCCTCGGCGTACGGCCGTACCGCCGCGACGAAGTCGTCCGGGTCGTCGCCGCACGGAATGGACTCGGCGACGTCGTCGGGGGTCACGAACTGGGTGGCCTGCTCGAAGGAGTCCGGGTGCGGCAGCTCCGAGTTCACCTTCCAGCCGCTGCCGAACCAGCGGAACTGGGCGTGCGCCCGCTTGACGGCCGTGTCCCGGTCGGGGTCGTGGCACACCGGCAGCTGACCGACCCTCGGCTTGCCCCGGCCGCCGTGCTCGTCGAAGGAGTCCAGCAGTCCGGGCTTCGGCTCGGTGGCGATGACCAGGTCGGCCAGCCTCCCCGCGAGTTCGCAGGAGCGCTCGCCGGAGACCGCGACGCCGATCGGGGGCGGCTCGTCCGGCAGGTCCCACAGCCGCGCCGACTCCACGTCGAAGTGCGTGCCCCGGTGGTTCACATGCCCGCCCCGGAACAGGTCCCGGATGATCCCGACGGCCTCCTCCAGCATCTCGTGCCGTACGTCGACGGACGGCCAGCCGCCGCCGACCACATGCTCGTTGAGGTTCTCGCCGGAGCCCAGCCCGAGCCGGAAGCGGCCCTCGGACAGCAACTGCATCGTCGCCGCCTTCTGCGCCACCACGGCCGGGTGGTAGCGGAAGGTCGGACAGGTCACGTATGTCATCAGCGGGATGTCCCGGGTCGCCTGCGCGGCGGCGCCGAGCACGCTCCACGCGTACGGCGAGTGGCCCTGCGCACGCAGCCACGGGAAGTAGTGGTCCGAGGTCACGGCGAAGTCGAAGCCCGCCTCCTCGGCCCGCACGACATGGTCGACCAGCTCACGCGGCCCGGCCTGCTCGGTCATCATCGTGTATCCGATTCGCACCATGTGCCCCGAGTCCCCAGGGGGCCCGAGGGGGAAACGGCCGTCAGCCCGCACTCCCCCGGAAGGTGCGCAGGAAGACGTCCAGGGCCTGCCGGTTCGCGGCGTCGTCGAAGTCGTCGGCCGGGGTCGTCCAGCGCAGCGAGAAGCCCTCCCCGTCGCCCGTGAGGAACCCCCGGCCGAAGGTGCGCTGCACCGTCCCGCGGACCTCGGCCAGCCACTCGAAGTCGGCCGCCCGGCGGCCCTGGTACGTCGTCGGCCGGATGTCCCCGATCCGCCGGAAGCCGACGAACCGCCGCAGTCCCGGCTCGACGTCGTCCCGCCAGATGGCCACCGGATCGGGGCCCAGACGCTCGCTGTAGGTCACGGTCAGGGTGCGCGGATCGCCCGCCGCGCCGAGCACCACGCGGTACGCCAGACCCGGCACCCGGGTGGTGCGCAGCGGCTCCCAGCCCTCGGGCACGGCGATCGTGAAGCCCTCGGGTGCGTCGTAGCGGCGGAACCCGAGCGGCAGGGCGGTGCGGGAGGGCGACGGGGTCGCGGTGGGCGATGGGGGTGCTGTGGAGGAGGGGCTCGG
>NZ_JAGPXL010000008.1 GCF_018070565.1 Streptomyces sp. B93 | reverse complement strand
GGTGGGGGTGGTCTGGGGGGTGCGCGGGAGAGAGCTGGGAGGTGGGTGGGGGTGGTCGCGGGGCGCGCGGAACGGGTTCAGGAGGTGCGCGGGCGTGATCCGGGGATGCGCGGGAAGGCGGCGTCCCGCTCAGCGGTGTAGTCGGCGGACCTTCGCGGCTCGGCAGGTCGCGGTCGGGTTGGGCCATGCACCCCTGGGGCCGGGTTGGCCCTGCACCCCTCGGACCGGGTTTGGGCCTGCACCCCTGGGGCCGGGCGGCCCCCGCCGCCCTGACCGGCTCGCGCAGCAGCGCGGGGCTCCTGCCGGGCCGGCCGATCACAGGCCAACCGGACCGGCGCGTCCGTATGGCTACACCACTCGGCGGGACGCCACCCGCGGGAAGGGCTCGGGAGGGGTCCGGGGGTGACGTGGGAGGCGTGCGGGAGCGGCTCGGAAGGGCCCCGGGAAGGGCGGGGTTGTCTGCGAGACGCGCGGGAGGGCCCGGGAGGCGCGCAGGAGCGCGGGAGGCACGCGGGAGTCGCTAAGGAGGGCCCGGGAGGCGCCCGGAAGGGACCGCGCTCCGGCTCAGGAGCCGTGGGGAGCTATCCGGCCCACCGGGCCGGAGCCGCCGTTCCCGGAGTGCGTGGCCAGCCATGCGCCCCGGAGCAGCGCCCAGGACACCAGTGAGGCGACCACGGGGACGCCGAACAGCATGGTCAGTCCGGCGCCGATGTTGGCGCCGACGACCCCGGCGGTGAGCACCCGGTAGCCGACGCCGATGACGAGCCCGGTCACCATCAGCGGGGCGAGCACCTGCCACCAGCGCGGGTCGAGGCGGCCGGTGCGGGTGGCCCGCAGCAGGAGGGCCAGGGCGAGGCCGCCGAGGAGCAGGGCGGCGGCCCCCACGAGGGCGGCGGTGCCGTCGGAGACGCCGGGCGGCTGGTAGGCGTAGTCGAGTTCGGCGGGCGCGAAGCCCTCGGCGTCCTGCTGGCCCATCAGGCCCCAGGCGGCGACCGGTACGGCGGCCACGAGCGCGGTGGCGGCGGTGAGAAGCGTTCCCCGATTCGTCATGAGTCCAGGGTGCCCGCGCCCCGGCCACCCCCACATGAGCGGACGTACTCAGCCGCTACTCAACCGCCGCCCCAGCCGCCTCCTCAGCGTCCTCAGCCGACCGCCCCGGTCGCCGCTCGACCGCCGCCTCAGTCGCCTCCTCAGCGTCCTCAGCCGACCGCCCCGGTCGCCGCTCGACCGCCGCCTCAGTCGCCACCCGCCACACCCGCCGCACCCGCCACCCGCCACCCAACCCCGGCCGTCGGCTACTCCGCCCCGTCCCCGTCCGCCAGCCACCGCGCCACCGCCGCCGAGATCGGCAGCCCGCTCTCCAGTTCGACGAAGCCGAACTGCCCGCCCTGGTTGCACTCCAGGAACCACCAGGTCCCGTCGAGGTCCTCGGCGAAGTCGAAGGCGGCGTAGGCGAGCCCGGCCCGGGTGACGTACTCGCGCACCGACGCCTGGATGCGTTCCGGCGCGGTGACCGGCTCCCAGAGGTGCCCGGTGTCGCCGTAGCGGCCGTCGATCTGGTCGGGTTCGGCGGTCTTGCGCGCGGCGAACAGCCGGGTGCCGACGCTGGTCAGCCGGATGTCGGCACGCTTGGGTATGTACCGCTGGAGCAGCGCCGGACCGGCCGCCACGGCGGCGAAGTCGGCGTCGGGGCCGATGAGGGTGGTCGGCAGCATCAGCTCGGGTCCCGGTCCGCCGCGCGGGGGACCGGAGGCGGCCTTCACCACCACTTCCCGGTGCTGCTCGGCGAACTCCCGGGCCATGTGCGGTGCGGTGGTGAAGACGGTCGGCGGTACGGCGAACCCACTGTGGTGGGCGACGCGCAACTGCCAGGGCTTGAGACGCGCCTGTTCGGCGCTGCGCGGATGGTTCATCCAGCGCGCGGGGGAGGAGTGCAGCATGCCGAAGAGCGCCTGCCGGGTCTCGGCGGTCAGCCAGGGCGACGCGTGCGCGGCGTGCGCGGCGGGTTCCCCGGGTCTGCGCATCCAGACGGACCGCAGGGCGTGGACGCACACGGTGCGGCCGTGCACCGACAGGTCCCCGTGGACGTCGCCGTCGCGGTACTCGACGGAGAGCGTCGCCTTGCCCGGCAGGTCGGCCGGGTCCAGCCGGAGGACGGAGGTGCCCGTGGCGTGCAGCCGGGCCACCACCATGTCGGCGGTCACGTCCTCGTCGGACGTGAGGATCAGTACGGTCATTCGGTTACGGAGCGTCAGTCGTCGAAGTGCGTCTGCGAACCGGCGGTGGACGTCGTCGTCCCGGCCGTGAGCAGCAGCTCGGTGTCGCTGATCGCGGGACGGCCGTCGGGCAGCACGTTGAGCTGTCGTGCCGCGTCGAACCGGTACGGCGCGACCGTGTCCGTGGGCTTTCCGAGGGAGGCGTACTGGAGGGCGAACGGCCGCACGGGAGACCTCCATGGGGTCTGCTGGAACTGCTCGGTGTGCATCACATCTGCATCAACTGCACCACGAGTGCTCATGATTCCCACATCTCACACATCGAGCCGGGCGTGGAAAGTGTCACCGCGAGGGTTGACGTGTCCCTGACCCGATGGCTTTATGGGAGCGCTCCCACGGGTCGCTCTCATCGAACCCGTCGAACCGTCGCACTGCCTTCCCGACCCCCACTCCCTGGAGCAGCGATGAGCACACGAAGGAGCAAGATCCCAGCCGGCGCCCGGCCCGCGGACCTCGGCACCCGGCGTATGAACCTCGGCGCCCGGCCCGCAGACCTCGGCACCCGGCGTATGGACCGGCGCACGCGGAAGAGCGCACTCCCCCTCCCCGCGACCCTGCTGACCGCCCTCACGGCCCTGCTCGGTCTCCTCGTCGGCGCCCTCGCCCCCGCCGTCCACGCCGCCGAGCCCCCGGGCGCCGGGGCCGCCGCCACCGGCCTGCACATCGCCGACGGCCGTCTGCTCGAAGGCAACGGCAACGATTTCGTGATGCGCGGCGTCAACCACGCCCACACCTGGTACCCCGGCGAGACCCAGTCCCTGGCCGACGTGAAGGCGCTCGGCGCGAACACCGTCCGGGTCGTGCTGTCCAACGGCCACCGCTGGACCCGCAACAGCGCCTCCGACGTCGCCGCCGTGGTCGCCGACTGCAAGGCCAACCGGCTGATCTGCGTACTGGAGGTGCACGACACCACCGGCTACGGCGAGGAGGCCGCCGCCGGCACGCTGGACGGGGCGGCCGACTACTGGATCTCCCTCAAGGGCGTCCTCGACGGCGAAGAGGACTACGTCATCATCAACATCGGCAACGAGCCCTGGGGCAACACCGACCCGGCGGGCTGGACAGCCCCCACCATCGCCGCCGTACAGAAGCTGCGCGGCGCCGGTTTCCAGCACACGATCATGGTCGACGCGCCCAACTGGGGCCAGGACTGGCAGGGCGTCATGCGCGCCAACGCGCAGACCGTGTACGACGCCGACACCACCGGCAACCTGATCTTCTCGATCCACATGTACAGCGTCTTCGACACCGCCCAGGAGATCACCGACTACCTGGGCGCCTTCGTCGCCGCCCGACTGCCCATTCTCATCGGCGAGTTCGGCGGCCCGGCCGACCAGTGGGGCGACCCCGACGAGGACACCATGATGGCCGCGGCCGAACAGCTCGACCTCGGCTACCTCGCCTGGTCCTGGAGCGGCAACACCGACCCGATTCTCGACCTCGCCGTCGACTTCGACCCGAGCCGCCTCAGCAGCTGGGGCGAGCGCATCTTCCACGGCCCGAACGGCATCGCCCAGACGTCGGAGGAAGCCACGGTCTACGGCACCGGCAACCCCGGCGACACCCAGGCCCCCACCGCCCCCGGCACCCCGTCGGCCTCCGCGGTGACGGCCACCTCGGCGACGCTGAGCTGGGCCGCGTCGACGGACAACGTTGCCGTGACCGCCTACGACGTGGTCCGCGTCGGCGCGGGCACCGAGACCGCCCTGGCCTCCTCCGCCACCCCCACGGTCACCCTCACCGGTCTCACCCCGGCCACGGCCTACACCCTGGCCGTCTACGCCCGGGACGCGGCGGGCAACCGCTCCCCCCGCTCGGCCACGGTCACCGTCACCACCGGCCAGGACACCGGCAGCCCCGGCACGTCCTGCGCCGTCACCTACCGCGTGGTCAACGAGTGGCCCGGCGGCTTTCAGGCCGACCTCACCGTCCGCAACACCGGCACGGCCGCGCTGAGCGGCTGGACCCTCGCCTTCGCCTTCCCCGACTCCCAGACCATCAGCAACATGTGGGGCGGCACCCCCGCTCAGTCCGGCGCGACGGTGACCGTCACACCCGCCGCCTACACGGCGACGATCCCGGCAGGCTCGGCCGTCACCCTCGGCTTCACCGGTACCCGCACCACCGCCAACGGCTCCCCGGCCACGTTCACCCTCAACGGCACGACCTGCACCGCGAGCTGACGCTCAGGGGCCGTCACCCTGTCCCGGGATGCGGGCACGGCACCGCTCAACGGAGTCAGGCCAGCCCGATCGGGCTGACCTGAACGAACAGGACAGGGGGCGGCCTCCGGGCGCCGCCGCTCACGCCGCCGTGGGCAGGAGGCGTGTTCGTGCTCAGGGCGCCGCCCGGTCCGCCGCCCGTTCGCGGGGCCCCGCCGCCGCCGCGACGACCGCCAGGACGACCAGCGCCGCCAGGACGACGCCGAGCACCAGCGCGACCACGGCGATCGTGGGCCGGTTCCACAGCAGCAGCGCCAGCGCCCCGGCCGCCAGGACGCCCCCGGTGGTCCACGCCCGGTGACCGGCCAGCCAGCGCCCGGTGGCCCCGGTGGGCGCCCCGGCACGGTTCAGCGCGCGGCCCGCGGCCGTCGTGCCCCGGTCCGCGGTCCGGCGCAGGGCGCGCGCGGGGCGGCCCGGGCCGAACAGGTACGCCGCCAGCGCCGTGATCACCGAGAGGACCAGCAGCGTGCGGGTGGTGTCGCGCAGGAAGCGGAGGAAGGTGTCGTAGATGACCGCGGCCGCGTCACCGGGCAGCACCGTGGGCGGCACCGAGTCCAGGTAGACGCGTCTGGCGACGGCCAGCGCCACCAGCAGCACGACCATCATCACGCCGACACCCGCCGCGGTGATCACCAGCATCACCCGGTGCGCCGGAGCGATCCACACGGCGAGCGCCGCCAGCACGACGGTCGCGACGGGCAGCCAGGCACCGAGGACGTCCAGCAGCCGCACCCCGTCCTGCGCCTGGCTCAGCTCCTCGGCGTGGAACAGCGTGACCGTCCGGTCGGTGTCCGGGATGGCGGCCGCCTGGTCGAAGCCCGCGGCGACGAGCCGTTTGCGCACCTCGTCCACGACCACGCCGAGGTCCAGCCGTACGGCCCCGTCCTCGGCGCGCACGGCCCCCTCGCCGTGGCCGGTGAGCATGGCGATCACCGCGGCGTGCGAACGCCGGTTGGCGTCCTCCCACGCCTCCTGGAACACCTGGCTGGTGACCACCCGGGTGACGGTCCGGTCGACGACGGTCCGGACGGCGCTGCGCAGCGGACCCGTGAGGGCCTCCGCCCCCTCCACGACCCTGGGCGGCGCCCCGGCGTCCCGGAGGGCCCGGGTGAGCGCGTCGGTCACCGCCTCGACGTTCACGTGCTCCACGACCCGGTCCGTGAGCCGGTTGATCACGACGTCCTGCACGGCGGGCTCGGAGGCCAGCGGCGCCACGGTCTCGACGTACCGGTCGGTGTCGGTGACCGTCTCCTGGACCCAGGCCGCGACGACGGCCAGCGGCGCGAGCAGCAGGGCCAGCACGAGGAGGACCGAGGAGCCCGCCTGGCGCAGTCGCCGGTGCCGTACCGTCGCGTGCCGCCGCAGGCGTTCGTACTCCGCCCGCTCGTCGGCGGTCATCATGTGGACCCGGTCCGGGTCTTTGCCGGGGTCCGGTGGACCGGGGGTCGCGTCCGGGGGCACGGGCGGGGTCACGGGCGGTCCCGGGCGCCCGTCAGGCCCGCCCTGCGGAGCGCGGTCCGCCAGGCGAGGGCGACGATCGCCTCGGCCACGCCGAGCAGCACGAGCCACAGGCCGAGCAGCCGGGTCAGGGCGAGCGCCGACTCCAGGGGCAGGGCGAGCACCACGATCCCGGCCACGATGCCGAGCGCCGCGGCCCCCATGACGACGCCGCGGTGCGGCAGGTAGAGGTCCCTGGCGGCGACGGCGGTGTAGAGGGTGAGGATGCCGGACACCAGCCAGACCACGCCGACGATGAGTGAGAGCGCGGCGACGGTCTGGAGCGGGTTGCGCAGGCACAGCACCCCGGCGAGGACGTAGAGCACGGCCAGCAGCAGTCCGGGGAGCCGTTCGCCTGGCTCGTCGCGGCCGAAGACGGCCACGAACCGGAACGCCCCGGTGACCAGCAGGTACAGGCCGACGAGGACGGCGAGCACATGCAGGGTGCCGTCCGGCCAGACCAGTACCAGGATGCCCGGCACCAGTGTCGCGACGGCCGAGCCGAGGAGCCAGGTCCAGGAACGGCCGAGGCGGGCGAGCGCGGAGGCGGCGGATTCGGGGTCGTACCCGGCGGGTCCGGGCCTGCGTTCGGGCCTGGGTTCGGGTTCGTGTTCCCGTCCGGTGTGCGGTGCCGGACCACGCGGCATGGTCATGGGTTCTCCTCGCGTGATCGAGCGTGAGAGGGCGAATGGACCCAGGTCCGTGGACCGGGCGCAGGTCCAGAGTCACGCGGGGGCCGGGCGCTGGGGTCACCCACCACGGGTGATCCGTCGCCGTCGTCGGCGCGGTGGGCTGGAACCCCGCAGACGCCGAGACGAGCGGACCGACCATGACCGTCCCCAGTGCTTTCACCGCGTCCCTGACACCCGCCGAGCGCGTGGCGTACGGCAGGGGAGCGCGCCGGCGGGCGCCGCGTTCGAGCCACGGCTGGTACGAGACCGCGGAGCAGCGGTTCGACCCCGTGGACGTGATCGAGGCCCAGTCGGCCGATCGCGTACCGGAGCTGGTGCCGATCCGGTACGGCCGCATGCTGGAGTCGCCGTTCCGCTTCTACCGCGGCGCCGCCGCGATCATGGCGGCGGACCTGGCGCCGCTGCCCGGCACCGGCCTCCAGGTGCAGCTCTGCGGGGACGCCCACCCGCTGAACTTCCGGCTGCTGGCCTCCCCGGAGCGCCGTCTGGTCTTCGACATCAACGACTTCGACGAGACCCTGCCGGGCCCGTTCGAGTGGGACGTGAAGCGGCTGGCCGCCGGTCTGGTGACCGCGGCCCGCGCGAACGGCTTCCCGGTCCGGGAGCAGAACCGCATCGTGCGGACCTGCGTACGGGCGTACCGGGAGCGGATGCGTGAGCTGTCGGCCATGGGCACCCTGGACGTCTGGTACGCGCAGGACGACGTCGCCGGGCTGCGGCAGCTGCTGGCGTCCTCGATGGACGAGGACGCCAGGCACCGTGTCTCCCGGGCGGCGGAGCGGGCCCGTACGCGCACCCATCTCAAGGCCTACGCCAAGCTCACCCGGGTCACGGCCGACGGGCGGCGCATCACCCCTGACCCGCCGCTGGTCACGCCGCTCGACCGGCTGCGGTCCGACCCGTCCGAGGCCGACCGGGAGCGGGAGCTGCGCGGCCTGGTGGGCGGTTACGCGCGCACCCTGCCGTCGGAACGCAGGCACCTGCTGCGGCACTACCGGCTGGTGGACATCGCCCGCAAGGTGGTCGGCGTCGGCAGTGTCGGCACCCGCTGCTGGATCCTGCTGCTGCTCGGCCGCGACGACGACGATCCGCTGCTGTTGCAGGCCAAGGAGGCCCAGGAGTCGGTGCTGGCCGCGCACACCGGAGGCGACCGCTACGACAACCAGGGCCGCCGGGTGGTGTCCGGACAGCGCCTGATCCAGACGACCAGCGACATCTTCCTGGGCTGGACCCATGTCACCGGCCTCGACGGGCAGCCCCGCGACTTCTACGTCCGCCAGCTGTGGGACTGGAAGGGCATCGCCCGCCCGGAGACCATGGGGCCGGAGCTGCTCGCCCTGTTCGGCCGGTTGTGCGGGGCGTGCCTCGCGCGCGCCCACGCCCGCTCCGGCGATCCCCTCGCCATCGCCGCCTACCTGGGCGGCAGCGACCGCTTCGACCGCGCGCTCACCGAGTTCGCCCAGTCCTACGCCGACCAGAACGAGCGTGACTTCGAGGCGCTGGGGGCGGCGCACCGCTCGGGCCGGATCAGGGCTGAGCGGCGCTGAGGCGCGGGGTGGCCGGGTGGGGGGGGCGTGGTCATTCCTTGAGGGCGATCTTGAGGCCGATGATCAGCAGGCCCAGCAGCAGGTTGACGGACGCGGTGGCGGCCAGCAGCCGCCGGGAGGCACCGGCGCTGACGGCCGCGGCCACGGACCAGCCGACCTGACCGGCGACGGCGACGGACAGCGCCAGCCAGAGGGCACCGGACACGTCGAGACCGAGGAGCGGGCTGACGGCGACGGCGACGGCGGGCGGGACGGCGGCCTTGAAGATGGGCCACTCCTCGCGGCACACGTGCAGCACGACCCGGCGGTCCAGGCCCTCCTTCGCCAGCCGTGCCCCGAACAGGTTGGCGTGCACATGTGCGATCCAGAACAGCAGCCCGGTGAGCAACAGCAGCAGCACCAGCTCCGTGCGCGGGAACTCGCCCAGTGACCCGGCGCCGAGGACCACGGACGCCGCGAGCAGGGATCCGTAGACGCCGCCGGTGTAGTCCGCCGCCCGGGTGCGGCGTTCGGCCTGGGTGCGGCGTTCGGCCCGGGTCGGACGCCTGGCCCGGGTCCGGGGGTCGTCGCTGGGGGTCGACACGGGGGGCTCCCTTCGGACGTTGGCTCAGTGCTCCGGTTCCGGCTCCGGTTCCGGCTCCGGCTCCCGTTCCTGTTCCCGTTCCGGTTCCTCCCGGCCGGTCGGCAGGTGCCGGGTGACCAGGAAGCTGGCGAGCACGACGCCGCCGGTGGCGAGGATCGCCGCCTTGAGGCCGTCCAGCTGCGCGTCGGCGTAGGAGTCCGTGAGGGCGTCGACCTGCGGCGGCGGCAGCCCTTCGCGCTCCGCCGCCGAGCGCACCTGGTCGGTGGGGACGAAGGAGACCCCGGCCTGGAGGGAGACGCCGACGGCGTCGCGGGTCTCCTGCGACAGCTGCGGGTCGTCCGCCACCTGGCTGGTGAAGGCCTGCACCAGCGCGCCGATGAGGATCGACCCGATCAGGGCGGTGCCCAGCGCCGAGCCCAGGTTCTGCGCGGTGAACTGGAGCCCTCCGGCCTCGCTGCGTTCCGCCTGGCCGACGCCGGACTGGACGACGTTGCCGAGCTGCGAGGCGAGCAGGCCGACGCCCACGCCCAGCACGGCCATGGCCCCGGCGAACTGCCCGTCGTCGAAGACGGGGTCGATGGTCGCCAGCAGCCACACCACGGCCCCGACCAGGATCAGCAGGGCCAGCCGCACCACCCGCCGCGGCCCCGCGACCCGCCCCAGCGCGGACCCGCACAGGGAGGTCACCAGCATCGTCGCGGACACCGGCAGCAGCCGCAGCCCCGTCTCGAAGGCGTCGAACCCCTGCACGACCTGCAAGTACAGCGGGATGGTGAAGAACAGTCCGAGGAGGATGAGGTTCTGGCTCAGCAGGGTCGCCAGGCCGGACCGCAGCACGGGCCGTCGTAGCAGGGACAGATGGACGAGGGGGTCGGCGCCCGCGGTCTCCCGCCGCCGCTCCCACCAACGGAAGACGGCCAGGACGGCCACGCCCGCGCCGATGACGAACAGCGTCGGCGCGAAGCCGAGCACCGTGAAGGGCGGGTTGCGCGGCTGCACCCACCCCCAGCTGCTGCTCTGGAGCACCCCGAGCACGCCCAGCGCCAGCCCGGTCGCGGAGAGCAGCGCGCCGACCCCGTCCAGCCGGGGGCGCGTCCCGGCGGGTGCGGCAGCCGCGACGACCCGGCGGCCCAGCAGGATGCCCACGACGACCACGACCTCACCGGCGAAGACCAGCCGCCAGGTCAGATACGTCGTCACCCAGCCGCCCAGCAGCGGACCGACCGCGATCCCGGCACCGGCGAGCCCGCCGATCACCGCGTAGGCGACGGCGCGGTCCCGTCCGCGGTACGACTCCGCGACGAGGGCGGCCATGGCGGGCAGCACCAGGGCCGCGCCCAGCCCTTCGATGACGGACCAGCCCAGCGCGAGCACCCACAGGGTGGGCGCCGAGGCGGTGAGGGCCGATCCGACGCCGTAGACGACCAGCCCCAGCGTGAACACGCGGCGGCGCCCCAGGATGTCCCCGAACCTCCCGCCGATGATCATGAAGGCGGCCATCACCAGCGCGTACAGGGTGATCACGGCCTGGATGGCGGTGACCTCCGTGTCGAAGTCCTCGACCAGCTGGCTGATGGACACGTTCATGACGGAGGTGTCCAGCACCATCAGGAACTGGGCCGTACCGAGGACGATCAGGGCCCGCCAGTGCTTCACGCTGTCACCTCCGGCGCCACGCGGCGTGCACCCAACATGGCCGGACGGGACGGACTCCCGCCTCCCCCGCCACGGGTGACCGCGGGCTCTCGGGAGCCCCGGGGCTCCTGAAGGCTTGGCGTGGCTCCCCGCGCGTGCGCCCGCGGATGCCCCGCGGATGCAGCGTCCCGTCGCCCGGAGCACGCTGGAGACACATCCGCGCGGAGCCGCGTCGGCGCCACCACACCGCCGGGAAGCCGACCCCGGGGCGGAGGCGGGAGGACGACCCTATGAAACACAGCGCCGATCTACGGCTGGTGGACGAGACAGCGGTCCCGATGCTCGACGCCCTGTTCGAGCAGTCACCGATCGGGCTGCACCTGCTGGACACCGAGCTGCGGGTGGTGCGGATCAACCCGACGACACCCGGGGCCAAGGGCATGCCCGTGGACCAGCTGCTGGGACGCCCCGCCCGCGAGGTCTACGACATGATCGAGGACGAGGACGTCGAGGCGCTCCTCACCCGCGTCCTGGAGACCGGCGAACCCCTGCGGGAGTACGTCCTGCGGGCCCGCCTCGACGGGGACCCGCGGCACTTCGAGGCGACGGTGCTCAGGCTGCGCGGCCCGCGCGGCAGGGTGCTCGGCCTGGCGGTCGCCGTGACCGACGTCACCGAACGCGAGCGGTCCAGGACCCGGTCCCGGGTCCTGGACGCCGTACGGGCGGGCGTGGGCCGCACCCTGGACCCGACGCTGACCGGCGAGGAGTTCGTGACCGCGGTGGTGCCCGCGTTCGCCGACGCCGCGATCGTGGAGGTCGTGGACGCGGTCATCCGTGGCGACGACCCGCCGCTGGCTCCCCTGCCGCCGGGCACCCCGCTGATGCGCACCGCCTACCGCAGCGGCAGCGCCACCGCACCGCGGGCCCACCAGGTCGGCGACGTGCACAGCGTGCCGGGCCCCACGCCCTTCACCCAGGCCCTCACCGACCTGCGCCCACGCGTGGTGCCGCTGGACCCCGCCGCCCCCTGGCTGTCCGCCGACCCGGCACGAGCCCAGGCGATCATGGCGTCGCGGGCCCACTCCCTGCTCGTCGTACCCCTGACGCTGCGTGACACCGCCATCGGCCTGATCAGCCTCTACCGCGCCGGACCGGCTCCCGCCTTCGACGCCGGCGACCAGGAACTCGCGGTCGAACTCGCCGCCCACACGGCCCTCTGCGTCGACAACGCCCGCCGCTACACCCGCGAGCACACCGTCGCCGCGACCGTGCAGCGCCAGCTGCTGCCCCGCAGCCCCGAGACGCACACCTCCCTGGAGGCCGCCTACCTCTCCGTCACCGGCGTCGACCCTGGAGCCTGGTACGACACCATCGCCCTGTCCAGCGCCCGTACCGCCCTCGTCGTCGGCACGGTGGCCGGGCGCGCGCTGAACGCCGCCGCGGCCATGGGCCAGCTGCGCACCGCCGTACGCTCCCTGGCGGCGTTCGACCTGCCCCCCGACGAACTCCTGGCCCGCCTCCACGACACCGCCGGACAACTGGCCGCGGAACGCGCGAACCTGCCCCTCGGCGACCCGTTGCGCCGCGAGGCCCTCAGCGCCGACTGCGTGTACGCCGTCCACGACCCGTTGACCGGCACCTGCACCCTCGCCACGGCCGGCCGCCTCGCCCCCGTCCTGGTACATCCCGACGGCACCGTGACCGTCCCCGCCGCCCCCGCGGGCCCCCGCCTGGGCACCCCACGGGACGCCCCCTTCGCGGCCACGGAGGTCGAAGTCCCCGAGGGCAGCGTCCTCATCTTCACGAGCACCCCCCTCCTCACCTCGTACCTCTCCGCAACCTCAACCCCCCTCCCCACATCCCCCGACCGCCCCCTCCAGGACCTCTGCGACGCCCTCGTCTACGCCCTCCCCCCGGACCTCGGCATCGGTGACGCGGCCGTCATCGTCGCCCGCGCCCGCCCCTTCCCCTCCGAACGCTGCGTCTCCTGGCAACTGGCCCCGGACCCCACCTCGGTGGCCACCGCCCGCCACCGCACCGCCGCCCAGCTCACCGCCTGGCACATCGACGACGACACCTCCCACGAAACCCAACTCATCGTCAGCGAACTGGTCACCAACGCCATCCGCTACGGCAGCCCCCCTCTCGAACTCCGCCTCATCCACGACCGCACCCTCACCTGCGAAGTCCGCGACAACGGCGACGCGGCCCCCCACCTCCACCACGCCGGCACCGCCGAGGAGGGCGGCCGAGGCCTCTTCATCACCTCCCAACTGGCAGCAGCCTGGGGCACCCGCTACAGCTCCCCCGGCAAGACAATCTGGACAGAACAAACACTGCCGGACCACTGAAGGCAGGCTGCCCTGTGCCACCAGGTAGCACCCAGTGCTACCTTGGCCAGTATGAGCATTCAGCCCGAAATCACCCAAAGGGACCTGCGCAGCCGGTCCCGAGAGATTATGGATGCCATACAGGGCGGTCAGTCGTTCACCGTCACCCGCGACGGACACCCGATCGGCCAGCTCGTCCCGCTGCGCCGACGCCGTCGGTTCGTCTCCCGCCAGGAGTTCGCCGCGATGTCCAGGACCGCCCCCGGCATCGACCTCGACAGGTTCCGCGCCGATCAGGACGCCACGGCCGACACCTACGCGGACGATCCCTATGACCGCTGACCGCCCAACCCATCAGCAGGGCCTCCTCGACACCAACATCATGATTCTGCGCCGCTGGGTGGCCCCCGAGGAGCTACCGGATGAAATGGCGATCACCGCCATCACCCTGGCCGAGTTATCCGCCGGCCCGCACGAGGTCCGTCGCAACGACGAACAGACCAGCTACGACGAACACGCCGAACGCGCCCGCAGGCTCGACGTCCTGCAACGCGCCGAGAACGAGTTCGACCCCATCCCCTTCGACGCCGAGGCGGCCCGGATCTACGGCCGTATCTGCGCCGCGGTGATCAGCGCCGGCCGCAAGCCACGCCGCCGGGTGGCAGACCTGATGATCGCCGCCATCGCCGTGGCCGAGGACCTCCCCCTCTTCACCACCAACCCCGACGACTTCAGAGGCCTGGACGCCCTCCTCACCGTCGTACTGGTCACCCGCCCGAGGGCGCCCCAGGAAGGCTGACGGAAGGACACTGGTACGGCGGGGGTGATGTTGATTGTGTCCGCGCGGTACACGACATCGTCCGGGCGGCGAGTGGTGAGCGGGACATCCTGAAGCCGGACGTCAAAGTCCGTGTCGGCGCTCCACTCCGCGCCCGCGACGGCATCCAGGGCATTCACCACAATCCGGGCCAGCCGGTTGTGCCGCTTGGATGCACTCGGACTCACGACGGCCATCCCGTCAACGATCTCGATGCCGGCGCACTGCCCCTCGGACCAGGACTCGTACTCCTCCGCCGTGATCTGCTCGTGCATCCATGCCGGGGCCACTATTTCGGCCGTCATGAAGCACCTCCCGGTCACTGCACTGCGGGCCCGACGGAGCGGACAGTGCCCTCTCGTGCGACCTCCAGCTCCACACTCCACCACCACTGGACCAACTCAACCAGGTAACACCGAACCCGCAGGCCGCGATCGGTCCGCGCCCGGCTGCGGGGCGGATGACGAGTTGACCATTCGGAGCGCCCCGCCATACAGCACCAACGGCTTCCTTATCACCTTTCTTGTCAAACTGACAGGAATCGAAGTACCTTGAGTTGCATGCAAGCTGACGAGTGGTCACCCCCGCCGGTGCTGCTGACGGTTGACCTCGTGATCCTGACACTGCGTGAGGCGCAACTGTGCCTCCTGCTCGTGGAGCGGGGCGAAGATCCTTTTCAGGGCATGCTGGCTCTGCCTGGCGGATTCCTCAATCATGCTGGTGAGGAGATCTTGGACGCCGCCCACCGTGAGTTGAGTGAGGAAACCGCTCTGGCTGCTGGGCGGGTACATCTTGAACAGTTGGCCACCTACGGGGACGCAGGCCGTGATCCACGAGGACGAGTCGTTTCCGTGGCCCACTTGGCAATCGCGCCGGGACTCCCCGAACCAGTCGCGGGAACAGATGCCACGGATGCCGCGTGGGTACCCGTGGCATCCGTCCTGTCCGGTGAGGTGGAACTGGCCTTCGATCACCGCCAGATCGTTACGGACGGAATCGAACGCGCACGTACCAAGCTCGAATTCTCGGCACTGGCCACGGCATTCTGCGGAGAACTATTCACCATAGCCGAGTTGCAACAGGTGTACGAGGCGGTTTGGGGCACCGAACTCGACACTCGTAATTTCTACCGGAAAGTCCAGGCCGTAAAGGGATTCATTATCCCCGCCGGATCCGGACGTAGAACCACAGGAGGACGGCCCGCGCGGCTGTACCGGGCCGGGCCGAATACGGTGTTGTTCCCACCACTGATCCGACCTGTTCCGTCCACGACGGAAGAGGACACAAGAGAGGAAGGGAAATAGTTGTCGAAAGACCTGGTGGTGATTCTTACCGCCCTCAATCTGGAGTACCAGGCCGTGCGTCGGAAACTGGCCGATCTGCAGGTTTACCGTCATGAGCGCGGGACGCGGTTCGAGGTGGGAAATGTGCAAGGCACTTCATGTCGTGTCGCGCTCGGTCTGACGAACAAAGGGAATCATTCCGCCGCAGTGATCGCCGAGCGCGCGATACAGGAGTTTTCCCCGGTGGCCGTGTTCTTCGTGGGCGTCGCCGGTGCCCTGTGGGATACCGCCCGGCTGGGTGACGTGGTGATGGCGACGCACGTGTACGCCTACCACGGCGGAACCAGCGAGGACGACGGGCTCAAGGCCCGTCCCCGGGTGTGGGAGGCGGCGCACGGTATCAGCCAGCTCGGCTCGCATCTGGCTCGCATGAACGACTGGGCTGATGACACGCCCGGTCATGGGCGCGCGCCGCAGGTGCGCTTCGGCGCGATCGCCGCAGGCGAGGTCGTACAGAACTCGACGATCTCGACCGAGGCGCGGTGGATCCGGCAGCACTACAACGACGCGCTCGCGATCGAGATGGAGGCCGCCGGTGTGGCGCAAGCCGGTCATCTCAACGGGGCACCGGTGGCCATTATTCGGGGAATCAGCGACCGGGCGGACGGTACGAAGAGCAGTGCGAAGGACCGCAACTGGCAACCACGGGCCGCGGCGAACGCGGCGGCATTCGCCACCCGACTGGCCGTGGAACTGGTGGGAGAGCAGGAGGAGATCGCGATGTCCCTGGCAGACAGGGCCTGTACGGCCGACAGACACAAAGGGCACGTCAGCAACACTGCCCGTAACAGCACCGTTGGCATCATGGCCGGCTCAGTCAAAGAGAGCAGCGTCTACGTGAACGTGGACCCGAAGGTGACCAGCGCGGCGGACCTGGTCGCGGAACTGGACGGTTTTCGTGAGTACCTGAAGCGTCACCACGCCGAGGGAGCCCTCGACGACGACACCTACCGAGAAGCACTGGCCGAGCTGGGCATTGCCCGCCGGGCCGCAAGGGAGAACACCGCCGAATCGCCCAAGGGGGCGACCATGGCACTCAAGAGATTACGGGGCCTGATCGCAGAGGCTCCCGAGCTGGTGACCAGGCTGGCACCACTGGTTGTCGCGGCGGGTGACTTATCATGATCGACGGCAGCGGTGTCACGCACAATTGGGCCAGCCATTCCACAGTCGGAATCCAGGCCGAGACCGTACATAATTCCAACGTGTACTTCGTCCATCCTGATGCGTCGCCTCAGGAAAAGTGCAGCGTCGGTGTGCGGTTTCTTGAGGATGGCATCCCCAGCCGTGCTCGCGACATGATCAGTGACGCGATCGCCCACGGATACGACAACGCGGAGGTCCGTTTCTACTGGGTACTCGCCATGCTCAGTGGACGCGCCTACCACGACCTCAGCACCGAAGAACTCCAGCGGCTGCACCATGCCTCCGGGCTCGTACGGAATTACGCAGACGGAGAGTGGAAAGACGCTCTGCGCATCGCATTCGAACTGCTGGCGATGCTCAGTACCGCGGACGGCGAGACAAGACGCGTACTGGAGCGGTTGCGGGCCCTTTCACCTCGTCGGCGTGACGCGATTCTCCGCCACTTCGACCTCGTACTCACCGGAGGACTGAAGGACGCCCTGTGGGCCGAGAACCGCGAGCGGGCCGAGACGGATCGCTTCGCCAACGACCGGGTCAAACGGGTCTGGGCCTATTTTGAGCCCGACCCGATCGGGGCACGAGCCCTGCCGCCCCGTCCGAGTACCGCTGCTGCCGCCCGGGCAGCCCTCCCGGTCCGAGCCGGCCTGTTCGCCGTCAGCAGCGCATTCCTCTGGATACTGGCGCTGGTCGCGAATCCGGTTGCGGCAGTCATCGAGTTACTGGTGGCGCTCGGTGCGGGCCTGACCGCGGGTCACTTCGGCAGCCAATGGTGGTATCAGGAACATCAGCTGAAAGCGAAGAACCCTCAGCCCTACGTCCCGCACCCGCGCGATCCCGCTTCTCCCGTGGACGGGTTCACCAACCGTGTCCGTCATTCCTTCGACCATTACTTCAGTGTCCGGACACCCCACGGATTCGCCCCGCAGGAATGGCTCGGTTATACCGTCCACATCCGTAACAGCCTTGTCGCCGAGATCGCGCTTCTGTACCGCGAGAGCCGAATCAGCGTGGACCGGGTCAATTGGCTGATACGCTATCTCGCCGAGGATGCCCGAGAACGCCACAACAGAGGAACTCTGTTCGATCAACGCCACCAGAACCAGACGGCGGGGGTGGCGCAGGGGGTGTGCGTCATTGCCCTCATCGCTCTCGGCATCACCACACTGGCCCTGCTCGGAACAGTGGCCTCAGGTGCCGGCGAGTCGATGCTGCTGGCTGTCCTGGCCGTAGTCGGTGCGGTCTGGTCCGGACGCGCGGCCGCTTTCTCGTGGCTGGAGGCCCGAGGCGAAGAGCGCCGAATGGCCGAGGAAACCCAGGTGTACCAAGAGCAGTTGACCGCGCGACAAGTCGCGTACCAGAACTGGAAGTCGTTCCTGGACAGCACGCGACCCAGCGAGCTGGAGATGGAGACCTGGCTCACCTGTGACAAGACGCTGTTCGTCGACGAAGCACTCCGTCACCACCAGCTGACCTGGCGCGACCTGATCACCCACGCCATCCTGATGACACCCGCAAGCCCTTACAAGCGAGGGCGCGTGAAGGGCGGTCCTTGGCGATACTCGCGCTACAACTTCCGTCTTTTCCTGGTCACGCAGGACGGCGTTCGTGAAATTAGCACGGAGTTTAATTTCGCCGACGCAAGACGCGAGAAAGTGCAGCGAAGCAACTACCGGTTCGATGCGTTTTCTTCCGTGCAGGTCACGGAACGCGTCGATGTCGGCTACGACCTGGAGCTCATCCTCACCAATGGGCCGGTCAGGGATATTCGTGTCAAAGACGCCGACACCCATCAATTGGCACCCGGCGAAGATGCCGAGGAAATCGCTAAAATCAACCTCACTTCGGCGGGTTTCGCCCACACCTTCCATCTTCTGGAGGGAATCGCGGCGGACGGCAAGGGTTGGATCGAACGAAACAACCCCAACAACCTGCCGCGTTTCCGTGTTGCCGACTGAGTCTTCTGGGTGTTCAGGGCGGGCAGGGGCCGGAGCGCCGGAGACCTGCCCGCCCGCTCACCAGCCCAGTTGGGACCCGAGCTGTGGAACGGCCATGGCCGCCCCAGAAGACGTCACCGGGAGTAGACCACTGCTGGCGGAATAGGACCGCATCAAGGAGGAGCAGAAACCCGGACAGGGTTCCGCGACAACCTGATCTACTTCACCTCGCCGAACCCACCGCAGCCCTGGCGGTCACCGTTTAGAGCAGACAGGCTCCGTGCAGACACTCGCCTTGGCAGTACTGGGTTGGCAGCTGCGACGGCCCTCCGCGTGGGTCTCACTCGATGATCTCGGCCCGCACTCGAACCTGGTCGTCTAGCTTGCCGTCCTCCAGGGTCGCTCAGCGCGGCCGCGTATCCAGCCATGACCGCCTCGTGTACGACGTCGTGGAGGTCTACAGGGATCGTGTCGAAGATGCCGGAACAGACGTTCGCGGCTGCGTCGTACGCGGGCCGGTAGTACGTATCCCGGATGTCGGCGCCCAGGTGGCTGACGAGAGTGCGTACCCCTTCTCTTACGGCAAGCGGCTGATTGATGTCGCGCGCGGTCCGGGCGTCGGCCGGGCCGCGCGTGGGAGGCGGAGCGAGCCGCCTTGAAAAAGACACCAGTGAGGAAGCTGTAACTCGGTAGGAGGCTAAGCGGATGGACCAAGTGATGCGGATGTGGCATGTCGATGGTCACTGTGCAGGTGGGGACGGCGAACAATGGGCTGCTGGGGCCCTGGCCCGCGAGGTGGGTTGGGGAAGCACCGAGTGCTCGGCGAACAGGTGCTCATGGGGAGTAAGGGGGCGTCTTGTGTCTGCATGGCTGGATGGCTACAGTCTCCAGCCCGCGGCACCCAGGCGCGCCGTCATCTGCCGTCGCGACAGACCCCCGCGGCTGGAGCGCCTGCCACCAGGCAGCGCACAGTTGGTGGCACTGGTGCCGCAGCGCTGCCAGTCTCCGGGAACCGTGCCCTATCCACTTCGGACGGGGCCATTTCGTCATGCCCCCAGCGTGTCCATCAGGTGGTCATCAAGGTCAGCCACCCATTCCTCCCGACGCCACGATCGCAGCTCTCGGCGGGCCTGGCGGAGGCGTAGCGCCGGTACTCGGCCGCCCGTGCTTGACGCCGTGGTCACGCACTCATGAAGTAGAGCGGCCGCCGCTTCGGGTTCGCCGAGCCGGATTCGGGCCAGGGCCTGGTCGGTCGTGACGATCGCTCGTTGGACCTGCTCCCGGGGTGTGGACAGCGTCGCCGCTGACCGGGAGAAGCGGTCGTGCGCCCGGTCGGGGTCTCCGACGTACAGCTCGCACACGCCCTGGAAGCCCCGCAGGTGACCGGCGGAGAAGCTGGTCGGTGCAGGATCCTCCCTGTGATCGCTTTCTACGTCGTACCAGGCCAGAGCGAGCGCAGCGTCCGCCTGCTGCCGGTTCCCGGCTCGGGCGGCAAGCTCGGCCTGAAGCGCGTGCGCGCGGGCCCGGACGAGGGGACTCTCCCCGGTCCGTGCTGCATGCACTGCCCGGTCCACCAACTGCCGTGCGCCTTCAAGGCCCGGCGCCGAGTAGAGGGTGACGAGGGCGTGGCTCATGTGAATGCCAGCGCGCTGCCACGACGGCAGACGCTGTGCTTCGCGGGTGGCGTCGGCGTACAGGGCCCGCGATGTCGCGTCGTCCCGTGCCTCGAAGGCCAGCCGACCGGCCAGCGCCGAGGCGGCTACAGCGACCTCGCGTAGTCGAGGACCGAGCGGTTCGGGCACCGGCCCGGGGAGTAACCGGCGGGCTGCCTCGACGGCCGGGGCGAGCAGGAGTTGCAGGCGCACCATCGGGAGGCTGCCGACTTGGGCGTTGACGTCGGCGACGACGGACGCCAGCCCGGCTACCGCTTCCTCGGTGGTGCGCGCCGGGTCGGACAGCGCCGCAGAGAGACTGGCGTGCAAGTCAGGGGAGAGCAGCGCGAGCATGCCGCCGTCGGTGTCGGTCGCCGCGCGCAGGACGGTGGTGCGCAGTTCGGCGGTACGGTGCTCGCTCTCGCCGAGCAGACGGAGGGCGTCAACGTAGTGCGCGAAGTCGCTGCCCGGTCCGAGCGCGAGGTCGTCGGCCGGGGTGCGGGCATATAGGTGGGCAAGGAGTAGCTGGTAGCGCTCGTCCGGCATCGTCGGGCGCGCGGCCTCCCAGCGGGCGACGGACCGCTGGACGCTGGCTACGGCAGGAAGCGGTGGCTGGCGCAGGTCGTCGGCGAGCCCGGTGAGTGCGCGGGCCATCGCGCTCAAGGAGAAGCCGCGCCGCTTCCGCAGTGCCTTCAGCGCTGCCGCCCCCGCGGCCCTGTCCTCCATGGCACCCCATGGTGCGGCAGCAGGCGGCTACACGGGCACGATCAGGTGAGGTTTCCCCTGATCGCGTGTGTAGGTGAGTGTCTGCCAGGTCCCGGAGCCCAGTTGCCCGGCCCGGGGGAAGCCGATCGTCATCGTGGTGTGGTCGACCATCCACCGGTTGCGGGCATGGTAGGTGTCCGAGTTCAGTGTGTCGGCCCCGAGTTCGACGATCTCCTTGACGCGGGTGCGGACGCGGGTGATCGCCTGCCGGGCCTCGGAGGGCTGCTGGGCGACCGTACCCGGCACGACGACGGTGAGGCTCGCATCCGTGTTCCCGGCAAGCCACAGAAGGGTGAGGCTGTCGATGCCGTTGGCGCCGCCGATGTAGAAGTGCGCGTCGGCTTCGAAGGGGCCGAGCCACTCCCTGAACAGGGCCTCATACTCTGTGACTGGCCTGTGGCCGGTGCTACGGGTGCCGGTGATCGTCACCGTACGACTCAAGATCTACTCCGTGTCATAGGTTGTCATATCCCCTGGCTTACGCCCCGTTGGGATCGTCTGGGTGTGGACACCAACGACCTGCAACAGCTTGTGGGTTACCTGGAGAACCATGGGCTTCAGGTAACCGTGAACGAGGCCGAGATGCGGATGCGCGTCACCAATCCGCTCAACCATCGCCTCACCGAAGAGATTCTCGCCCTCTCCGACCGGTACGTCACCGGCTTCGACTACGAGATCGGAGTGCGGGGCGCAGAGGAGGAGTGCGCCGACCGCATCGCGCGCATTCTCGCTGTCGGACCGTTCAGGACTCGTAGGGCGGCCGGATGAAGGGCTTCGTCCCATCCGACGCTGAGGTGCCGCTGGACGTCGCCATGATGCGGACTGCCGTAAGACGCCTCATGACCGGGGACCCCGAGCTTCTTCCTCTGGAGGAGTTGAAGGACCTGGTTCTCCAGATGCGGGGGTATGCGGTCGTGTCGATCCCAGAGGTTGAGGCTGCGGCGTACCGACAGTCGGAGGACGACATTCCGCGGGCGTGTGCTCTCGCCTGCGTCGGGGAAGCCCGCAGACTCCTCCGCCAGGGGGCCTCCGATGAGACGCAGCCTGCGTATGTCGCGCATGTTCGGCGGCTCGCCCGCTCGGTGAATGCCCTGTGTGACCACCGAGAGAACCTGCGGCCGGGCTGATGGACGCGCCTGCCCCGGGCGGAACGGCCGTGGAGCGGTCGGCGGAGTGCGCGCTGGCGACCCAGCGGCCGGAGTACCGCAGCCTTCACGGTGACTGTCGCCAGACCAACGACATTCCGCTGCCCTGCAGCCGCAGGGTGCTGCTGGTGCGCCGCTGCCGCTGCGCCTGCCACTGGAAGCCCGACGACGACCCGCCCACTCCATCACAGAGGAGGGGAACGCCGTGAGGGTGTGATCGGCGGGGATGTGGCATCCATGTGGACTCCGAGCATGGAACAGGCCTCCCGTTCGAATTGAACGGGAGGCCTGTGACTCCTCTGACCTGCGATGCGGTCTGTGCGCCTTCGTGACTCGCTTGCGAACCCGAGTGCACCACTAGAACGCCTGCTCAAGCGGTCTGTAATGGCCAACGTAGCAACGGAACAGCAGGTGAGGCCGGTGGAAGATCCGGCCATAGCCAAGGAGATCCGCGAGCACAAGATCCTGTCGCCCGACGAGGTGGTAGAGCTGATCAAGGAGTATCGACGAGGGGCTACCGAGCGGGAGCTCTCTCGCCGCTACGGTGTGCACCGCCACACAGTTGACCGGCACCTGGAGCGCGCGGGTGTCGTAAAGCGCCCGATGGTCAAGATGACCCCAATCCGGGTAGCCAGAGCGAAGGAGCTGTACGAACAGGGCCTGAGCACCAATCAGATCGGGCGAAAGCTAAACGTCAGTGGAAGCACCGTATACAAGGCGCTTAAGCGTGAGGGCGTGAGAATGCGACCACCAGTGGCGTGACTAGCAGTTTGGGACGATGAAAGATCGCTCTGTTCGGGCGGTCTTTCTCGTTCGGCTGCTACGCAGCTTGGTCGTAGTCGATGCTCAACTTGCGTGAGGCTCGTTCAATCCAGTCTTCGTGACGGTCGAGCTGATGAGCTATGACTGTGCGCTCGTCACGCTCTACTTCGAGCATGCCGTGAACTTCGTCAACGCTGGATTGGAGCCGGTCAATCTTCTGGTCGACCTTCTCGAAGCGGTCGTCAAACTTCTTTTCCAGGTCATCGAAGCGCTGGTTGAAGTATTTTGCGAGCGATAGAGCGAACTCGTCGAATTTTTTATCTAACTCATCACGGTTTTGTGTTGCCATATTTCCATTATGCGCCCACCGCAACATGAAATCAAGGTAGAAAGTCAAGTCATTGACTCAATCCGATGGGAGGTTTTAAATAAGACTGGATACTCACTAAAAACCAAAGGAGGGTTACTCGATGAGTGAACAGCAACAACCAGAGGGCCAGGGCGAAGAAGCCGAAAAGAAGGTCTTTGCACCACGGATCAGCCAGGAGTTACGTGCCCAGATAGAGGCATTGAGAGGCATCACAGGGCACACGATCAACCAACTTGGCGAAGAGGCACTACGAGACTGGACCGAGAAGATACTCGGAGATCCAGAAGTCCGTAGCAAAGCTATGGCTGGAATCGAGGAACAACAACGCCAGCTTCAAGAGCAACGTGCTGCTATCGAGAAGGTGCTCGGATCGACAGCAGCGGCTTCAAACGAGGCGCCGGCGGATACAGGATCGAGTCGTGGTGGACGGAGGGGCAAAAGCTCGGAGAGTTAGTTCCTGAAACTTTCAACAACTCGAACGAAGTCACTTACCAACGCTCAGCTGCTGTGACGACATCAACAACACCGTATGCACCATGAAGTAGCAGTTGATCAAAGAGATCCAACACTGAAGCTCGCCCGCCAGAGTCATGCGCTTGCGCATACGCCCTGCCCAATAGGGCACCCACTTCACGTGCATCCGCTGAAGCTCTAGTCGAAATGTCTCCGGTGTCCGTGCCATATGCCTCAACGAAACGTCGAGCGCATTGCATAATCAACCCGTCTACTCGATCTGGCGCCTGGTCCAAAGTGATAAGAATCTGGGACGCGGCATGCTCGAAGGATGGTGAATTGATGAGAGAGATCAGCTCACGCTCGAACGGACGGAGAGCTTTTCCACGCAGCGCACTGGCCATCGAGGCTGCAGCTTCCCGCACCTCCTGCTCTCCATCTTCAAGGAACTGGCGAAGCGCATCGCCCGCAGCTACGACATTCGCAGTGTGTGGCAGTCGGCCAGCACACATCTGGGCCGCGCCCTTGCGAACTGCGATATCGGTGCTCGTCCTGACTTCTGTAAGAAGGTCATCTACACCCAGTTCCAGACCTGCATAAGCCGCTAGACGTCCTCCGGACTCGCGCGTCTTAAATACAGGAGAAGCGATCATGTGGCGAATCACTGGATGCACAATCGACACATCACGATTACTAATATAAAAGATCAAGCGCTCAACGTAGTGACTTGCGAGAAGGCGATCTTCTGAGTCAATGAGTCGCCGGAATGCCACCACTGACTCATCTGGAGCATGACGAAGGCATGCAGCAACCAAATGGGCAGCACAAGCACGAATTGCAACAGACGAGTCACCAGCGATTTGGACCAGTGAAGGCAGAAGTAGAGCTGTCCGCCTTCCATCTGCGTCATGTACGAGAATGTTCCCCAACATTTCTACAGCTGCACCGCGTACGGTATTAATACCGCGCTCCCACGGATCGCGGCCGTCTTCCTGCGCAGAGTCAGTTACGTCACCCGCGTCGGGCGAGAACAGCGCTTGCTTTACGAGCAACGCGATAATGTTGTCAGGGATCTCACTCCTCAGATGAGGGCGCAAAGCCCACCCAAGCCATCGGTCAACTTCCTCTACTTCAAGCGATGCGATGTGTCGAACTGCCTCAAATACGAGACTAGGGTCAACCGATACGTCACTATCGCCTAGCCCTTGCAAGATCGCGTTTGCGTAGGACGGATGGTGTTCCTTCTTGAGACTGCTTGAGAGTTGTGAAAAGCGTGCTGGATCTCGCTTAACTTCCTCCTTTAGCACATGCGACAACTGGACCGCGCCGCCCTGCTGAGTCGTCCAGTCAGTCTGGTCCGAATCATATTCCTCCATTGCCTCCAGCCACTGAGCGTCCGACATGTGCCGGGCTACCTCGGATGAAATAGGTGACTGAATGAAGCCACCGCGCGGCCTCGGCGGTTCGGTTAGTTCGTCAGTATTAAACAGACAGCGCAATTCTTCAAGTCTCTGCTGGCCCGCGTCGGACAGCCTGTCCTGGTCCAGTCCGGACAGCAGGGCAAATGAGCAAGCACCAGCCTCGCTTTCCCATTCGGGCCGAAATTCCAGGATCGCGCCCTCGAGTCTCGCGAAGCGTTCATCAGACAGATGTGGGCCGATCGCCTTTACAAGTCGCTGAACTGGCCACAGAGAGGCGGTAGCCTGTAGACCCGATTCCCTGTCGAGTAGAAGGGTAGCGGCGTATTCAGCATTCTCTTCGCTAGCTACTGCCAGTGCTTCATACAGGAGCCACTGCGCTGTCCCGTGCCCATCTTCAGCAAGCTTCTCGAGAAGTGCTCTGGCTGTTGATGAGTCCTCGGCCGTGAACTTCCGCAGTGCTCCAACTGCGCCGGCCACCAACGCCGAACCGAGCTCATGGTGATTTCCTTCATCGCCACTATACCAAGAGAGACGATCAAGGAGCTGACCATTCTCACTCTCGTACTCCGTCAGCGCCATCACCTTGAGTAGGTAGGGGACCATCTCCTCGCAGAACTTCTGAGTCGCCCCGGTTGCCGCTCCTGTGGTGATCTGAATAGCTCCAGAATCCCGAGATGAAAGCACCTCTACTTTTCCAGTTGAGTCAAGTGCTAGAGCTCCCGGACGGTCGACCAAGTATGCTTTGAGTAGTTCTACCGCCCAATCAGGCTGTTTGCTACCGAGATCATACAGAGACATGAACAACTCGGTATCGTTGCCATCAAGATCGCCTCTTCGTACCGCCTCAAGGATCAAGTCGAAGAGATCTCGACTCTCATTGACATCGGCGAAGCGAATAACCCACTGCAGCCATGATGGATATTCGTCGGTTTGACCCGCATAAGGAGCAATAATCTGCGCCAGGCGATCCGGATGCTCCTTGACGCCTCCAAGCATGATTTCAAGGGCCCGAACTCTTTGGTCCTTGTCGCTACCTCGGAGCCACCTCTCGATCGCGCCTTCCTCATCAAGTCGCTCGAACCACGGGCATGTCCGAAGTGTCAACCAGATACGACCCAGGAAGGAGAGATCCTTGCCGAGCAGTCGTTCAACCATGAACCATTCAGCGGTCGTTGGCATCTCCAAGGACCGGAGCACCCCAAGTGCTACATCCTTGACGTGGAAGCGAACCCCTGCTTCAGAGAGAAGAGCTTCCATCTCGTTAACGAACCGCTCTGGCTCCTCCTCACGCAGATACGTGAGGATTTGGCGTACTTGCGCCCGCCGAAATAGCTCCTGCTCCCCGTCGAGAAGAAACTCCACCAGTGTCTGACCTCGGCGCGTCCACCGCCGAGCAAACGCATAGTCGAAGAATGACTCATGAAAGAACCAGATCTTGCGTCCCTCCTGCACCAGCACATGCTCAGAGACCAAGACATCAGCATGATTCGACAAATCTTCATCGTCAAGACATGAAGCTGGAACAGTAAGACGCTGCCGTCTGCTCATCTCGTCGGCGAGTACTGCCACAACGTCATTAAAGCGAACAGACGCTTCTCTTCGCGATTGACAATCCCGTCGCTTCCGATCCCAGTATGCATTGAACAGATCGTTAGTACTTGAGAAGGAGAACGCTTCTGACTGGTCTGAGATGCTTTGTAGCAACTTGAGGTGCAGTGGTACTCGAAGCACTTCTTTCTGTCCATCACTCAGGCGACTGCTATCCACCCCCATAGAGTCGACTGCCGAAACAACCTGGTTATCCTCCAATCCCTTCAATTCGACTTGCTTCGCGTCACGGGTCTTTGCGAGTGTCCTGATCCGATCGTCGTGATCGAAGTCGAATTTGCGACAGGCCAGTAGTACCCGCATGTTCGGGAATGCTGATGCTTCACGTACAAGGTCGTCGACGGCATCGAAGGTTCGCGGCATCCGGCCGGACGCCTTACTTACGGCGTCCAGTTGGTCGATGACTAGAAGACAAGGGCGCTCCTGTGCCACTGCTGCCAGCGCTGACACAGGTGATGTACCCAGGTTGAACCGCTGACCCAACTCATAGGTCGATGAGAAAGGGTCTTCCCTGTCAAGACGGAATGCGAGTACGGCCCAAAGCTCTGATTCGACCCGCTCAACTACGTCATACAACACCGTGCTTTTTCCGACGCCACCAACACCCACAGCAAAGATGCACCGATCTCCATTGATCAATTGATCGGCGATCTGCACTGCCTCAGCACGTTCGATGGGTGGATTGAGAAGCTCGCGCTTAACGCTCGATTTCCAACTAGTGAAAGTATTGCCAATGGCCTGGGCAAGCGTTTGGGATCCAACGATCCCTGCCAAGCTGAGCTCATACTCCGGTAGGTAATCACAGATTGACTGATAGTCGAGCGGTCTTGCTAGTTTCTCAGTAATAAGGTCGCCCAGAGTGACTGCGGTCGTGAGCCCAGAAGCACCCTTTAGGAGCATCCCAGCAAGTGCGGCATTCCAGTCTCGCAGCAGTCGCTCATCAACGCACTGGACATGAATGCCTCGAAGCGTTTCCCAGGCAATCTGGGATGAGTTGTACACAGTTGAGCTAAGGTAATTAAAGTCAGCAGTGTCGGTTAGCGTGTCGACGAATGTCTGGAGATCTGGAGAGCGCCGAGCTCGTCCGGCTAGCTCGTCGAGGCTTCTGGCCGGGATGGTTGAAACAAAGTGATATTGCCGCCCTCCATCTACATGGGCCTGGGCTGCCGCGAAAATTCCTTTAGCTCGCAGGTCGCCAAGTGTCCAGTAGTTCGCGTTCCCGTGCTGGCGTTTGACCTGGTGAGCTTCCACAACGTTGTGACGACGAACAGTGAACTCGATGCCATCACCGATGTCCCCCAGGGGCTCAACCATGACGGAGTTGGCACGACCAGCTAGCACCTGAAGGACCTGCCAGACCGTCCAAGCTCCCTCATAGTGGTTACCGAGCTTGTCAGCCTCACCGCCGACCCGCGGACTCATCTCGGCCCCTTTCGGAAGTCTGTGGGTGCATCCGAGAGGTCAGATCGCCCTCCAGGTTGCACGAACACAGGGTAGAGGGTGGCACCGACAGGAGCCTGCGCAAGAGCCGGACTTGACCATGACGACTTCACTCTGATTCTCCGTGACCTTGATTGAACCCGATCACTTCCTGCGCCCATCCGACACAGCCCGCTCCTGCATCTCCCTCTCCAACACCCATACGAACGCCACGCCTCCCTTGGGGAACGTCCATCCCTCGTAAGCGACTTCGACACTCGGTGACGGGTCCGATGCTGAGAGGTGGGTGTACCGCGGCTGTCGTGGTCCGGAGAGGTAGTTCAAGACGTTCATGTGCCGGATACCGCAATCGCCGTACCAAAGCTCAGCTCGGAAGTCCTTCGTCGGCTGGGCTAGATCGAGGTGCAACACATGCCCGTGCTGCTGGACCAACACGCGGTAGGTGTAGGAGACGGTGACGGCCTCGTTGGTCTTCACGTCGCTGCCGAGGTTGCAGGTGAAGACCTGCCCCTCCTTGCGTACGCTGCGACGAACCTTCTGCGGCTTGCCGTTGACGGCGATCTGCACCAGTTCGAAGGCTTCGGGCGATGAGGCGTCGAGGCCGTCGATCGGCTCGAAGTACCACTCTGCTGTGGAGGTTGGGTCGGCCAGCAGTTCTCGGTAGGCATCCAGGTCGGAGACGCAGGAGAAGCGCAGTACCGGGCTCGACGGCACGAAGCGGTAGTCCCAACGGATGGTGGCGACGAACATCGCGCCTCGGCCTTCCGCCGGCCCCTTGCCCCAGGGTGCGAGGGCTACCGAAGCGTGGGCATCTTCCCAGCGCTGCCGAGCCCCGATGATCTGCTCTCGGAGATCCTGGTAGGCGTCAGCCGCCAGCTCCTTGTCACCAAGACGGATGCTCAAGGTGTTCTCGACGATCCGGTCGAGCGTCTTCTGGGAGGCGACGTTCGTCAGGGACTCCGGCGCGAAGGCGAAGCCGTCGACCACGGCGTCCCGGATGGCAGGTGCTTCCTCGGACAGCACCTTGCGGAGTCGCTGATTGGCACGAGCCTCGGCGTCGGCCTGGTCGATGTACTCAAAGAAGATGGCAATGAGCCCGGTCGTGAAGAGGGCTGAACCGACTTCCATCACGGGGAGGCTGTCAAGCCAGGCGCCGGCCGCGTTGCCGCTCGTCCAGTGGGCGAGGAGCATCAGAGCTATACCAACCACCGTGACGACGGTCGCGAGGAGTGCAGGTTTGGTTTGGTACAGGCGCTCGAGCGGACTTGACATATACAAGATCAATTATAACAAACGTGCAGCTCAGAGCAATGGTTAGCATGGGGAAGGCCCCGAGTCGCTAGGTACGACTCGGGGCCTCCTGGGTGTGGCGCACGGGGGCTATCAGCCGCCGGTGCCGCCACCACCGCCACTGTTGGCGCGCAGCATGGCCATCACCCCCCTCCCAAGTGCCGGGGACCTTGGCCACGACTATAGGACTCATAGTCATGGGATGCAGAGTCTTGGGATACAAGGTCTCTGGATTTTAATGCTTGGGACATATGTAGTTGGGCGTTGTTATGGCAAAACAGCCCATCTCAGACGCTGCCCAGACCTTTGGGGCCCGGGTACGCACCCGCAGAAACGAGCTCGGCAAGAGCCAAGAGCGCCTTGCCGACGACAGCGGTATGCACTGGACCTTTATCGGGCAGGTCGAGCGCGGCCAGCGCAACGTCAGCCTGCACAACATCCTCAAGATTGCTGAGGCGCTCGGTATCGACCCAGGAGAGTTGGTGCAGGGGTTGAAGGCGCCGGGTGACGTCGGCAGTGGCGGTGTTCCGACCTCGGCCTCCTAGAAATATCACTGGCATCACCCCACCTGTGGCGCAGTAGAATTTCCGCGGGCCGTCGTCTCTTGGGCGGCTCTGCCTACGCGCCAAAATCTTGAGGTGCCCGTGATCTTCAGATCCGCAATGTCCGCCTTCTCGAAGCTCTTCCGGAAGTCGTCAGCTGACGAGAAGGTGACCCCAGAGTATCTCCTGGCTCTGGCCACCGAGTTTTATGTGCAGTCGCACGACTTCAACGGTCTACCGGTGCACGCCCTTGAAATGGAACCGGACGACCTCCGAGCGCTCCTGCGGCCATTGGTCGAGGCGGGCACTGCATACGTCAACTATGGTGACCGGCACCCCAACCCTCATATCTTGGCGTTCGAGCCGGAGTCGCGAGAGCAGCAGCTTGAAAAGCTGGCAACCAACGACCTGGCTGGCGCGTGTCTCTATCCCACGGTTGGTCACCTTGAATCGGTTGTAGACCGTGATACATACCGAGGCCGGCCGTACAGCCTCGAACTTGCCCTCGGGTATCCCGCCCTCGGATACCACTTCTTCGATCTCTCGATTCTGGAGTCGTACCGCAACGATCCGCGTTATTACTACAGCTTCGACATCAGTGGCAGGATCAGCATCCACGATGACCACTTCAGGCAGTCAACCATGCCCGAGCGGGATCAGATCTTGCTTGAGTCATTCGGCCTGGCGCTACAAAAGGACGACGGATGGGGCGTTGTCGTATTTCGCCGATACCTGTCTTCACTTTCTCCTGAGCATCAGCAGATCTGGAAGGCCAAGCAGGAGGACGACAGGGAAAAGTTCGCTCCACACCCCGACTACTTGCGGTCGAGCATTCTGGGAGACTGGCACGAGAAGCTCTCTCTGTTTAGGGCGGTCTTGGAAGAGATGAAACAGATCAACGCCCTCGCTCAGCACATCGGGCGGCCACCACTCTTCAGGAACACCTACAGTGAGAACTGGCCCAATGACTTCGGCTACCTGATTCGTCCGACGGGCCGCGAACTGGCAAATTTCGCAGGTGCCCTCGACAAGATGCTCTCAGACAACATCAACCGGGACTTCTTCCAGAACGAGGTTCCGTATGAAGACGAGCAGACCGACAAGAAGGGGCGCACGGTCGTCACACAGCGGGGAACCATCCGAATCCTTGACGAGTGGATCAAGGCGAAGGTCCGGTGTGAGAATCCCGAGCTGATCGAGCACGCCATCAAGACGCTGAAGGAAATCCGTAAGAAACGGAACCCGAACGCTCACACGATCAGGCCCGACGAGTACAACGTCGCGCTGTTCAAGGAACAGGCCAAGCTTATGCGCGATGCTTACCGGGCTTTGGTGACGTTGCGCCAGATCCTTCAACTTCATCCGGCAGCGCGCGACTATGAAGTGCCAGACGTTCTAGAGAACCAGGAAGTTTGGAGTTTCTAAGAAATTACCATGGATATGATCGAATCAACTTTGCGCATTCCGCATCTGACCACCCGTAGTCTCTCTTTAAGAAGTCGGCAACGCGGAGCTTCAAATTCTCCTTATCTTCCTCCGTGATCGGCGAACTTTCATCTTTATTGGATGCCTCGAATTTTTCCAACAGTTCCTCTTGGAGTCCGCTAGAACAGGCTTGCAAAAATTCCTTTTCAACCTTCTCTTCTGTTAGCTCCTGAAGCTCGCTTCTGAAGGACTCAAGGCATTCATCGAAGTCGCGACGAAACAACATTTCATTTACGCGGTCAATCAGGTCTATGTACCTAACGAGGAAGTTATAGTTTGGAATCTGATACCGATAATCATGCCTCAACTTAACCCACTTGGCGTATATTTGCCAAGATGTGTTCGGAAAGGGCGTGTCATTAAAGAACGCCTCACTCGTTCCTGTCAGAGCATAGAAATCTTCTAATTTTTGCTCTAGAGCAGTCTTGTGAGATTCGAGCTTATCCTTGAATGAAAATGTTTCCTGAAGAGATTCGAGATCTACAATCTGACCCAGCTTCGGGTGAAGCCCCTCTGCGTTCGACGCATCTTTCATAAATGGTGATCCTTTTAATAGTTCAATTATATATATACCCTTTAGGTGAGTCAAATATTAAATACTGTCACGGACAATTACGTCCCGTCCCGCCGGCCCCACCAACGAGCCCCGAGCCGTCGTCAGGCCGCAGGGTCGTCGCTCCACCTGGCCACTCCACCCCCGCACTCCCTACGCTGGTTCCCATGCCTTCAACTGACGTGAGCGTCCGCACCCTCGACGGCCTCCTCTTGGCGGGCACCTTGGTCACGCCGGAGCAACCAACCTCCCGAGCCGTGGTGCTCGTTCACGGTGGAGGCGTCACCCGTGAGGAAGGCGGCTTCTTCACGCGGCTGGCGACCGGGCTGTCCGAGGCCGGTGTGGCCTCGCTGCGCTTCGATCTCCGCGGGCACGGCCAGAGCGAGGGTCGTCAGGAAGACCTCACCCTGTCCGCCATCCTCAACGACATCCGGGTCGTGCTGGCGTACGTCCGTGAGGAGACTGGGGCCGCGGAGGTCACGCTGCTTGGGGCGAGCTTCGGCGGAGGGATCTGTGCCTACTACACGGCCCAGCGCCCGGACGAGCTCTCGCGCCTGGTCCTCTTCAACCCCCAGCTCGACTACAAAAAGCGCACCATCGACAGCCGGCCTTTCTGGGAGAACGACTACCTCCAGGACGAGGCAGCCCAGCAGTTGGCGTCGGAGGGCTTCATCCAGTTCACGCCGACCCTCAAGCACGGGCGGCCCATCTTCAACGAGGTCTTCTGGCTCCGCCCCCATGAAGCCCTCGGCGACGTTCAGGCGCCGACCCTCATCGTGCACGGCACCAAGGACACCCTCGTACCGTTCGAGTCCTCGAAGTTGGCCGTCTCCCAGTTCCGGGTTCCGTGCCAACTGGTCGAGATCGAGGGCGCACAGCACGGCTTCGCCGTCCACGACGACCCGCAGTACCTCAACCCCCAGAGCCAGGAGTGGCAAGCCTTCGTGGTCCGGACGGTGGCGGAGTGGGTGACTCAGGAACTCTAAGACGTCATCTCATTTGGATCGGTAGCCTATCGGTCGTGGTTTCGATCGTTGAGCGGCTGGTGCCGGATGAGTTGTGGGAGCTGTTCCAGCGGGTGGTCCCGGAGGCTCCCTCGCGGCCTCAGGGCGGCGGTCGGCGTCGGCATGGCGACCGGGAGGTGTTGGCTGCAATCGTGTTCGTGGCCACGTCGGGCTGCACGTGGCAGCAGCTGCCGTCCGCGTCGTTCGGGCCATCGGGAGCGACGGCTCACCGGCGCTTTTCCGAGTGGTCGAAGGCCCGGGTGTGGGCAAAACTCCACCGCCTGGTCCTCGATGAGCTTGGTGCCCGCGGCGAGCTGGACTGGTCCCGCTGTGCGATCGACTCGGTGAACATGCGGGCCCTGAAAAGGGGGAGCTGACAGGTCCGAATCCTGTCGACCGGGGCAAGTACGGCTCGAAGATCCACCTGATCACCGAGCGGACCGGTCTGCCCCTGTCCGTCGGGATCTCGGGGGCGAACCTGCACGACAGTCAGGCGCTGATCCCGCTGGTGAAGGGGATACCGCCGATCCGCTCCCGGCGCGGACGACGGCGGCGCAAACCGGGAAAGCTCCACGCCGACAAGGGATACGACTACGACCACCTGCGGCGATGGTTACGCAGGCGAGGCATCAGGCACCGCATCGCCCGCAAGGGCATCGAGTCCTCGACTCGCCTGGGCCGCCACCGCTGGACGATAGAACGCACGATGTCCTGGCTCGCAGGATGCCGCCGACTGCACCGACGCTACGAGCGCAAAGCCGAGCACTTCCTGGCCTTCACCAGCATCGCCTGCACCCTCATCTGCTATCGCCGACTCACCAAATGAGATGGCGTCTAAGAGAGCGTGGAGCGCATGAACCTGCCCTACGGCGGAACGAGCACTGTCGGCGCCTGATTAGCCCTGGGGGTCTTGGGGCTGTTGTTCGACAGCACTCGCCGGCAGGGCACGCGATCGGGTGATCTATCGGCTAGCCGTCCCCGCGAAGCGCGTGAAGCAGATCAGATTAGGGACATGCGAGCCGTTAAGCGTGAGGGAGCACCCTTGACGTCGGCTGCTTCCTGAAAGGTGCCCATGAATCCTCTGTCCCGTGTCCTCAGTTCCTTGACCTGTGCGGCCGTGACTGCTGCAGCCCTGGCCGCTCCGGCGACCGCCGCCGATGGCTACGACGGGGTCTACCAGATCTCCAGTACTAGGTACCCCGATTTCTGCCTGGAATGGGACGTCTATTCGGCCCGGCCTAAAGAGTGTAACGGCAGCGTCTACCAGCGGTGGGAGGTGTCCCAGTCCTCTGACGGCACCTACCGGCTAATGGCTAATGGCTTCTTGTGCGCTGCGGAGGGGGTCAAGTTGGACATCCAGGAATGCGACGACAGGATCGAACAGAAGTGGCACGGGACTCCGTCAGTGGCCGGAGGGTACGAGATCAGGAACGCGGCCTCCGGGAAGTGCGTCGAGCTCTCCAGCTTGCAGATCCTCGCTCCGTGCAACGGGAGTACGTATCAGAGCTGGAAGTTCACCCCTCGGAAGTAGGGCACGCCGCCTCGGGCCTGTCGTGAAACAAGTGGTGCGGTTTTGCCGCTCAACACGTCCTCTGAGCTGCGACTCGAACACCATAGCCATGCAGTTGTTTTCCGACGTGCCCCGCCTGCCGTTCGGCCTTGCCTGTGGTCCATCCGTCGGGCTGCCGCTACTTTGCCTGAGCCGCCGGTACCGTACGGATGCGCGGAGCGCGCAGCCTGTAACGCGGTGTGGTGGGTAGTGAGCAGGTTGCAGGTCGTGCATGGCCGCCACGTTGGAGACGGGTAGTCAGGGCCCAGGCTGACTACCAGAAAAGGTAGGAAGCGATTGAAACTACACCAGGAGCTTCCGTGACATGCAGCTGATGCGGCAGGATCTGCTGCATGTCAGCAACGAGACCCACCACCGCGCAGGTACATCAGTCTGGGCGTCATCTTGCGGTCGCCGAAGCTTTGTTGCGTGCGCTCCCAGCGAAGCTACGGGGAGCCCAGACTTACATCGAAGTCGGCGAGCACGTCGCGTTGGTAAAGGTAGCCACCAAAAATGCCTGGATCATCGGGGACGTTGATGAGTTCACCGCGCTCACATGCGATCGAGCGATATTGATCAACATTTCCGACACCCGCGACTTCTACATTGTTGATGCAAACCAGTTGCGTGCTGGTGTGCGTAAACGCCATCAGGAGTTCCTTGAACGCGTGGGAGGCACTCGTCCACGGAACCCCGATTCGAAGAATCACGTCATCCAACTTGAGCATGTGAATGAATGGCGGGACCGTTGGGATCTGCTGATCTAGTTAGCCACGATTGAGCAGGTCGAGAAGAAGCTTCCCGTAGCCCGACGGCTTCGGGTGCGCGACCCTCACGAAGCTCGCAGAGCCTCGCGGAAGTCTCGTACCGCGGGCCGGCTACTCCAGCGATCCAAAGTGTGCAGAACTTCGCCGAGGACGCGCAGGGTCCGCTCCGACTTCATGGTGTGGGCCACTTCGGCAGATGTCCGGCCAAGCTGGGCGGCCTCGTCAGGCTCGCCGCACAGCGCTACGGCAGCCGCCCGCCGCGCATTGAAGAACCCTGTGTCACGCCGCGACAGCGTCCCGGAGGAGATTGCCTCGCCGAACAACTCCACCGCCATGCTCGGCTTCCCAGCCTCGGTGTACGTGACGGCGTTGCGGAGCATCAGGGTGTCTTCGGCGAAGTAGGCCCCCAGCGGGCTCGGGTCGACTCCAGGCACCTCGGCTAGCAGGCTGCGCGATTCGTCGAGCTTCTGCTTGACGGCGTCCAACGGTTCGCCGGTCATGGCCAGGCCGAGGGCTTCTTGCTGAGTGACCTCGGCGTGAACGCGCGGTGGGAGCCGCCACCGCTCGTGACGAGCTGCTTGGGCCAGGGTGAGCACTCGCAGGGCATCCCGTTCGTCGTAAGCCATCTGGGACTTCTTGAGCAGGACGTACCCCTGCATGGCTGCATCGTCGGCTTCTTGAGCCCACTCCATGGCGCGGTCGTACCAGAAGCCGGCCTGTCCAGGCTGGTGGATGTCGCGGTAAAGCCATCCGGCGAACTCGGCTCCGTCCGCCCCGACCGACAGCAGTTCGCGGCGGGCCTTCGGCTTCACATCGCGGGCGTGCCGCTCAATAGCGCCGAGCAGCCCGAGGACAAACGGCAGGGTCGTCTTGGGCCCGAGGGAGCCGTCGTCCCGCTTGGCGCTCTCCAACTGGGTGCGGAAGTAGTCGACGACCGGGCCGCCCTGGTACCGACGGGAATCGTCCAAGGCGCTCGCTACGCGCTGGAGTTCTTCCAGGCCCAGACCCGGGAGGGCAGCAGCGGCGATGCCGCTGAGCAGGGTTCTACGGTGAAGCGGACTCATGGCCTCGTGTTCTGCGCTCGTGGTGCTGTCGGCTGGGATCGCCGACAGGCTGCCGAGGCCGCTGGTCGCCAGCGTGGAGGCGTCAATGGGTACGAAGACGGTCTGTCCGTCGACCACGACGGGGAGCAGTGTCGATCCCTGGGTCTGGGACGACTGCTCTGGCTTCTGGCGACCGGCCTGCTCCCGCGGATTCGTGGGAGCGGCGAACTGGTGTCGGCTTCCCGGCAGCTTGAACCAAAGTAGGTCGGCCGGGGCTCCGAGGCTATGCGCCCAACTCATGAGCTTGGACAGGTCCTGTGGAGCCGGACCGTTCTCGATGCGGCTGAGCTGCGCCTGAGTCAGACCAAGCCAGTTGGCGACGGCTCCCTGGGAGATGGGGCGCTCGTGGTGCGGATGTGTGCGGTAGGCGTACAGCACCTTCCCGAAGTGCCAGCTCTCCAGGGCCTCACGCATCTGCGGGTGCTGCCAGAACTCGACGGGCAGAACGGGCGGTTGACCAGCTGAGCCGCGCTCCTGGCGGGCGCAGGCGCCACAGTGGGTCCCGGCGTTATCCCGTGCCAGGCGGGTACCGCACTGGCAAAAGCGGGCTGGTGGTTGTGGTGCCATACCGCTGTACTCCCGCCCTTGTTGCCCCTTGTTTTGCCCAACCCAGCGTATTGCCATACGGGGCCCGTGGGCGGCAATACGCCGGACGTATACCGGTGTATGTACGGCCGTAGTTGGCGCAGGTGGGAGACCTAAGCAGGCTCGGTAGTCCCCCGTCTTTCTACCCGTCCAGCGGACGGGGCAAGGAGCCGACCGTGCGACCTGCTTCACCCCGACTTGCCTATGGCTATCTCCGAGTCCTTCCGGACCTCGGCATCGACGATGTTCTACGTCTCCAACGAGACCTGGTGATCTTCGCCGAGAACAACGGACTGGTTCTCGCAGACGTGTTCGTCGAGGCCCAGTGGCAGCAGCTCAAGGCGTGGCAAGAAGTTGTAGCGCACAGCCGCATGAAGAACGTGACCCACGTCGTCATGCCCTCGCCCGAGCACCTGCACCAGATCCCCGTGTTGGCGGAGATCATGCGGGACGAGGTAGAGCGCGAGATTGGCGGCCAGCTTTGGTTGGTCGAGCCGTTCGAAGCGACCGCCCCGAAGAGTCAGGAGGCGGGTCGTGAATAGCGGACGACTTGTCAGCCGGCTGGAGCTTGCCGCTCAGCGTGACGCCTCGCCCTGGGCTCGTCGCCACACGAGGGACGTCCTTGGCGCCTGGGGCCTGGTGCCCGAGCGGATCGACACGGTGGAGCTGTGCGTCAGCGAGCTGGTCACCAACGCTGTGCTCATCACCGAGGAGACGCTGGGCGCTTCGGTGGCACGCATCTCGTTGACGCTGATCTACATGCCCGGCGAGCTGGTCGTCGAAGTAGCAGACGGCTTCCACCAACCGCCAGTCCGCAAGGGGATTGTCAGCCCCCAGGCCGAGGGCGGCCGGGGCCTGATCATTGTTGAGGCCCTCGCCAAGGAGTGGGGATTCTTCCAGCCGCCGAGCGGCGGGAAGGTTGTTTGGTGTCGGGTGGGGTTGGGGTGAGAGGCTCACCAATCGGGGTGCACGAGTCCTGGTGTCCTGAGTCGGGAATTCACTGCGTAAGTCAGTGCTGGTTCAGCATGATGTCCAGATATGGTCAACGACACCCTCAGGCCAGCTCGACCTGGAACAACACGGTGGCCGGACCTTCGAGGGCGTCGTCATCCGGGTCGCTCAGCGCATCCTCGCGATGGCCGCATGACCGGAGCCTCGGTCCCTCTATCTCTAATCGCGTACGACCACTGACCACATCGGACTCATTCGTCTAGGCAGAACAGTTCTTCGTACGGGGCCAGTTCGGATGGCAAGCCGCACTCGGGACTCACGCGCACCCATTCTCGATGGAATTTACCACGATCATCGCGCCAGTCAAACCTTGCGTAAACGTTCTTCCAACCACCAAGATGCCATTTTTTCGAATCACCTGACAGTAGAGCCGTAAGAGAGAATGGCGTCGTAGTGCTCTTGAGATCTCGATTCTCTCCGCTAGCGTCAATATCCTGGTAGACCGATCCTTTCGACGTAGCAACGAACAGGCGGAGAGTGAACTTACAAAAGTACTGCTGCGAGAAAAATCCGAGGCCGAGCGTTTCACTTTCCCCATACCTAAGCGTGATGGTGCGAGAACCGAAGTAGCTTTCACCATTACCTCGAGGTTCTTTATTTGCATCCTGGGGAGCAGGATCACCCTCGTCAAGATTGAACGCAATACGAGGGATTTTAGGACCAGGGCTCGTAGTCCCTTCTGGATCAAAAGGACTGAAAAAGGTGCCGTCAAGCGGCGGCCTGCAATCCTTGATAACCTTCATGTCTGTGATACGAATTTCTTCCTGAAGATTGCCAATTAACGTGATAGTTGCCCGAGGATTGTAGGCTCTCGAGTCCACGGGAATCGCTTGATGTTCTTTAAACCAGGATGAATGCCTCTCAGTTTGAGCGTAAACATTAGTGTTGAACTCAGCGAGCTCTTCGTCGCTAAAATCAAGATTCTCCGCGAGCACGAAGGACCCCACGGGTGCTGGTTTTATGTCCACCATATTGACCACTTTAACCGGCAACGATGAGGGGTCGGCTGGCTGTGCAACTGGGCCAGGTTCAGGGGACTCACCAGCATCGCTACTGATCCACTTATACGCGCCGACAATCGTTGTGATGATCAGTGCCACAGCACTGAGAATTGAGAGAAACACAGTGCGGGGATTCGCTGGTTGCGGCTGTTTGCGATCGTCGGAGTCAACAGAAGGTTGCGTGCGATCGCGAGTCTGAATTGGCTCGGACGAGCTACTGTCGGAGTGATCGTCTACCGAAATAGGAGATGTTAGGTTTTGTTCACTAGCAACGGTCTCAATCGGAAGTGAGCCATCAAGTGCGAGTGATGGTTGGATACGTGAGTCGCTGTGCTTGATAGCTTCACTACCCTTGAAATCAGGTAGGGCCTTTTGTGGCTCTACCTGCTGTCGACTCTGTTCCTCCTGAGAGGTCAGTTCTTCCAAATAATCATGCGTCGCCTGTCCGAAGTTCTCGATGTATGTTTTCCAATGGTTTCGAACGGTGCGTTCGTCTACGCCACCAACCCATGCACCAGCTACGCCCTGCCGGATGGATTTCAGATCTGCGGGTCCTCGCCTGGACTGGCTAGGACTCACTAAGGCTCTCTTAGGATCATCCACTACAAGACCCATCAAAGCGCCAGCAGCCAAAATGGTGCATGCAAGGTTATCTGTAGGGGTTTGTTTGTGGGTCTCATATGCAGCATCGACCACTTCGAGGAAAATTCGACGAAGGGCTCGAGCCTTGTCATATGTGGAGGAATTTGCAGGAGCCCGAGAAATAGGTACGAGTGCCAGCCATGTAGGGCAGCTCTCAAGATTCGCAACAGTGGCCATTTCGGTGACCAAACGAAACAGCTCTTCCCAGGGTGTTTTTGCTTCTTCCCGCGACCCCACTTCACCCCACCCTATATTTCACGCCGCGCTTTTAGGGTGGCGAATTTTACCACATTTAACTCAGACTTGCAATTTCAACTAAAATGTAGTTTTATAGAAGTAGATCACCGAAAGGAGTGATATGAATGTCCCTACAAGTCTAGAACAGAATGCCCATCTTTTTGAACGCTTCGTCGCAACATGTGACACCGCAGAAGACGGCGTTGAAGAACAAGAGGTGTATCTGAACCCTCTGCTCGGCCTATGGCTCGAGAGAGGTAATGGTATTGAGCTTACCGCAGGCAAATATGAGTACTTCTTGGAGACTGCCTTAGTCATAGCTGATTTGGCGATGAAGGGCGGAATTTCGCTCGACTACGAAGGTCCACCCTTAGAACCCTACCGACGTCGCATGGTTGGCATTTACGACCCACGCAATCCGGAGTTTTACGACCGCAGAGCCTATGAAATGACTGCCTACCGACACCAGAACGGTAACTAGTAGCCAAACTGATCAACCCTGTCTGACACATCGCGCCCGCTCTACCACTTAAGGTGAGCGGGCTTCTTCATGTCTGCTCTCCCCAGGCCTTCCAGTTTTCTTCCAATCGCAGGTCAGAGACTTCCAGAAGGTTTCCAACTTTCTTCCGCTCACCGAGTCAAGCAAGCCTCAGTGTTGGTGCTGCAAGGCGTTCACCCCAGAACGTAAGTGGCTTGACACCTCAAGATCGGAAGGAACTCACCAATGAGTGAACTCATGCGCAGGCCGGCAGGCATGCCGGTCTCCCGACAAGTACACCGAGAGCTCCGGCAGGTAGCCGGAGCTCTCCACATCGAGCAGGCACGCACCCGAGCCATCTCGGCAGTAGCCGAGCACGCTCTCGCGGAGGTTGCTTTCCTCAAGAACACGCAGATGGAGCTTGAGAAGGCTTGCCCCGATGCCGCCGAGGCCCTGGCCCTCATCGCCAACACGGCGGCCGGTGCCATCGCGAAGCAGGTCCACCGCTTCGGGAACGACCTGGCCTGAACAGATGTCCACCTTCATCGGGCTGTGCCTGGTGCTGCTGGGTGTGGGTCTGGATCGGCTCTGGCTCTACATCCGAGAGCTCGACCGCCAGACCTACATCCAGCTCATCGAGACCGAAGCCAAGCAAGAGATCAGCGCCGAGGTACGCGAAGCCGAAAGGCGGATGCGCCGAGCGGCGCTGTGGAGGAGCGCGTGAGCGGTCTGGAAATCGTGGCGGTTATCGCGGTCGCCTACGTCATTGGCCGAGTTCGGCAATGGCACAAGAACCGCCCTCACATCAAGACGGCGGAGAGTGTCAAGCACATCGCCGAGGCCATACGCAACCAAGAGAAAGGAAGTGAGAAGTGATCACTACTCCCACCACAGCGGTCGCCGTACCGCTGGAGCTGCTCAAGTCAAAGACCATCCGAGTCCTGACTGACTCGTTTCAGGCGGCCTTCATCGCCGCCTACGACGAGGAGCGAGTGCGCCGGGAGACGGCCAAGCGCCGTCTGTTGGCTGAGCTGCGGCGGGTTGACGAGTTCGCCACCCCACAGTCCCACGAGGACTACTGCCCCGGGGCGGCATGAACAACGGATGGGAAGGTATGGCTCAGAGCGCGCTCCGCGCTCTGGCCCTGCTGTTGGCGGTGGCTATCGGAGCACGAATTCTGTACGAGCTCCTCGTTCCCCTAATCCCGATCATCGTGCCACTGGTCATTCTCAGCGGGATTGGTGGAGCCATCCTCCACCGGCGCGGCCGACGTTGGTAGGACCATGGCTCGCTATCCGGGCGAGTCATGGTCCCTCGTAGACCATTCCACAACAAGAAAGTTCGTTGCAGACCCGCGTACCAGAAACGCGGAGCCAACAGAGAGGCACAGGCGTTTCTTCGCCTGTGCCTTCGTGCGATCTTTCGCCCGAACCAACATCTTTTTCATTTAAGGCTATTTCTGTATAGCTAAAGGTGTGCCCAGATGCAAAAAGTACATCGGGGCATCGAAGAAAGGAGGGAAAGAAAGAACGTGACAAACCATCAGACAATCGAGGAGGGCCGATCGCCGGACGTACCACGCCGGTTCCGGACCATCCTGGCGGATCCCCCTTGGGAGACGCACCAGCAGGGCGCCAAAGGTGCCGGGAGGCACTACCGACTCATGAGCCTGGAGTGCATCAAGGAGATGCCCGTGGGCGACCTCGCCGAAGCGGACAGCTTCCTGTTTCTCTGGACAACCAACACGGTTCTGCGCGACGCCTACGACGTCGCCGAAGCCTGGGGCTACGTGCCCAGAGTCCCGATCACGTGGGTGAAGTTCCGGCTCGGACTGGGCCACTACGCCAGGAACAGCACGGAGCACCTCTTGCTCTGCACCCGCGGGAAGCCGTCGATCCGCTTCCGCAGCCAACCAACCTGGATCAATGCGCCGGTACAGGAGCACTCGCGGAAGCCCGACGAACAGTACGCCGTCATCGAGCGCATCTCAGAGGGTCCGTTCTGCGAGCTCTTTGCCCGACGCCGCCCACCGAGCAACCGGGATTGGTTCGTCTGGGGCAACGAGATCGACTCGGACATCGTCATTCCCGGCTACCCGGTGCCAAGCGATCGGCGCCACAACCATCAAGAGAAGTAACAGAAGGGAGATATATGGCAAAACGAAGCAAACGAAGTCCCAAGCCCGAGCGCCGGTTCGTGGTGCGGGGTATCCAGCACAGCGAAATTGATCTACGCAAACTGGGCCGGGCGCTCATCGCCTTGGCTCAGGCCGAGGTCGAGAAACAAGCCGCCGAAGCCCACCAGGGCGACGACCAATCCGAGGGGAAGGCTCGACATGGCCAACCCCAGCAGTGAACTGCTGTTCTCGGAGCTACACCTGCCCCGACCGCTCAGCGAGGCATCGGTCGTGGTGCTGCTGGGCCGTCTGGCCGCCGAACGCACCACTTCGCGGCTGGTGTTGGAAGCCCGCAGTGAACGCGGCTCTGTCCGCTACCTGCTGGGTTGTCGCTCGGCAGAAGTACCCCAATTGCGACGCCTGTTCACCGACTTCCTACCAGGTTCTCAGCTCGTGCAGTCCGACAACGGACGACCTCCGGCTCGGCCTCGGGTCGAGGTGGCCGGACGCTTGCGGCTTCGCCCGGCAGGGATGCCGCTACGTAGCGACGTCGCCGAGGCCACCTCGCGGGCGTTGCTGTCCGCCTTGACGGTGCCGCTCAAGGACGACGAAGCCCTGGCGGTGCAGATCATCTTGGGTCCGCGGCGAGAGCCCCGGACCATGACCAAGGATGTTCCGGACCCCGGAGCGTCCTTGGTTCAGAAGCTGGTAATGGGCGAAGTCCCGGCCAGTACCGACACCCGGGCTCGACTCAAGGAGCGGCAGGGGCAAGCCGGGTTCGCGGCCACCATCCGGCTCGGTGTAGCCGGACCAGCGCGCCGGCGCCGAAGCCGAATCCTGAGCCTGCTCAGTGCGGTGACCGTCGCCCAGGGCGCGGGCGTGAAGATTGACCTCGTTCGGGAAGCTGCCGACCGCCTGAACGACGTCCGTCTGCCCTGGTTGTGGCCCTTGACGCTCGGCGTCTCTGAGCTGGTCGGCCTACTCGGCTGGCCGCTCGGCGAGGGCGACTTGCCCGGCAACCCGCTGCATCCGCGAGTGCTGCGCGCGGCGGCTCACGTCCACCGTGGACCGCGAGTGTTCGCCCGGAGCGCGGCGCCAGGAGATGACCGCCTACTCGGCATATCACCAAAGGACCAGACCTTCCACGGCATCGCTTATGGGCCGAGCGGCTCAGGCAAGACGACAGCCTTGCTCCACCTCATCTTGGCGGATATCGAGGCGGGTCGTCCGGTGGTTGTTCTCGATCCCAAGCAGCAGCTCATTGACGACATCTTGGCGCGAATGCCAGAGCACCGGGTGAACGACGTGGTCGAGCTCAATGCTGCCGATGAGACGCCGGTTGGCTTCAACCCGTTGGACGTAGCTGGCCGCGATCCCGACGTGGTAGTCGATGGCATCTTGTCGGTCTTCGAGAACGTCTTCTCGGATGGCTGGGGACCGAGGACGGCCGACATTTTCTCGGCGTCACTGCGCACCTTGGCGCGAGGTAGCAGCCCGAAGAATCCAGCGACCTTGGTGGATTTGCCGCGCTTGCTGACTGACGCTGGCTTCCGACGTGAGTATGTGGGCTGGATACAGAGCGATGTCGGCTTGGCTCAGTTTTGGGCCTGGTACGAGAGTCAGTCGCCAGCGGCTCAAGCCAACATTATTGCCGCCCCCATGAACAAGCTCCGCCAATTCCTGCTACGACCGGCCATGGTCAAGATGTTGGATCAGCGAGAGGGGCACTTCCGGCTGCGTAATGTCTTTCGGGACAAAAAGGTCTTGTTGGTGCCCCTCAACGAGGGGCTTATTGGGCCGGGGACGGCTTCACTGCTCGGCAGCCTGGTCATTGCCGAGATTTGGCAAGCCACTCAGGAACGAGCCAATGAGCCGTACGCCAGTGAGCGACCGGGCACGGTATACGTCGATGAGGCCCCTCGCTTTCTGCACCTGCCCATGTCGCTGGCCGACGCCTTGGCGGTTTCGCGCTCGCTGTCAGTAGGCTGGTTCTTGGCCGCGCAGTTCCGCGACCAGTTCCCGGTGTCTCTACGAACCGCAGTCGACGTCAATGCTCGTAGCAAGATTGTCTTTGCCAGCGAGTATGACGACGCTCGGGATATGGCGAAACTGGCCTCAGGGCTGGAAGCCGAAGACTTCATGACCTTGCCCAGATTCCACGCCTATTCCAATCTCGTAGCAGACGGAGCGCCTTCTGGTTGGGCGTTGGTCAAGACTCTGCCGCCACCACCGGTTACGGCAGACGCTGAGGCCGTGCGGGCAGTAAGCCGAGCCAACTACGGCAGCCCAGCAGAGCCGAAACCTGAGAACTCGGAAACGGCTAGCTCGGAGGAATCCTCCGCAGCAGAGGCGCCGACCACGATTGGTCGAAGGCGGCGGAGAGACACCCAATGATCGCTCGGCCAACGCACGGGAAACGCTGTCTAGACCGTGTCACCGGTGCTGTCTTCGCTACTAGGTTCGCGACGGAGGTAGCTGAGGGGTTTGCCCAGCTCAGGCGGCTGTTCGGGCGCGAGGCGGGAAGGGACTGACCCGCTTCGCTTGGTCATCTTCACCGTCCCGGCTGCCCCTCTCGCTACTTCGTCCACATGTATACAAACAAGCCCAAGATCTCATCGAAGATTTTGGAAGGGAGGAAAGAACATGGAAAAGAAGAAGGATATAACTTGTGTGAAGTCAACGCTCTCGGAGCGTGACCTTGGCATTCTGGGATCGCTGCGAAAATTCCGGCTGCTGACCACCGCCCTGATTCGGCGGCTGCACTTTCCGAGTGGCGGTCAGAACGCACCGCGGGGCATTGCAGAGGAAGGATCGAAGCCCAAGCGGCATGCCACCGAAGCGGCTGCCTCGGTGGCCACCATGCGCGTGCTCTCGCGGTTGGAGTCGCATGACTTGGTTGCCAGGCTGCACCGCCGTATTGGCGGTGTCCGGGCTGGCTCGACCGGTGTAATTTGGCAATTGACTAGTGCTGGTGACCGCCTGATTCGTCAAGGCAACAACGAAGGAAAGCGTCGTCGTTATCTGGAGCCAGCGGCGGCTTTCACGTTCCACACTATTGCTACGGCCGAGCTAGCGGTAGAGCTTCACGAGCTGGCGGACACTGGCTCTATTGAGGTAACCAGCCTGGAAAGTGAGCCGGACTGCTGGCGAACCTTCCTGGCTCCACATGGGGCTAAGCAGTGGCTCAAGCCGGACTTGTTCGCCATTACCGCCGGCGGAGACTTTGAGGACCACTGGTTTCTTGAGACAGACCTCGGCACTGAGCACACTCCAGTCATTGTCCGCAAGGCCATGACTTACCAGCAGTATGCAGCCACGGGTGCCCACCAGAGTGAGCACCAGGTTTTCCCGGTGGTGGCCTTCGTGGTACCGGACGAACGACGCAAGGGGACTATTGAAGCGGCTTTGGAAACGGAGTCCGCTACACGCGAGTCGTTCGCTACGGGCATGTTCCGAGTGGTCACGAAAGACAGATTTTCCAGGTTCGTGGCCAAGGGTGGCGCCTAAACGGCCCCACCCGGCCAGTAATCGTAAAGTCACTGTACGTAATTAGCAATAACGGAGGTAGAATGGAAGTAGTAAGTAACCAAGAAAGAAAGGAAATTGCAGGCGGAATGGACTGGTCAATGATGCGCCCGGAGGGCGTGGAAGCAAGCAAGCTGGCTGTAATTTATCTTCGGGTGTCAACCAAAGAGCAGGCCCAGAAAGGTGGACAAGCCGAGGGGTTCTCGATCCCGGCCCAGCGTGAAGCACTGCGACGCAAGGCAGAAAGTCTCGGTGCGATCATCATCGAGGATTTCATCGATGCTGGGGAGTCGGCGAAGTCAGCCGACCGCCCCAACTTGAAGCGAATGCTGGAGTACTTGGCCAACACGCGCGTGGACTTTGTCATCGTGCACAAGGTCGACCGGTTGGCCAGGAACCGCATGGACGACGTCGAAATCACCATGGCCATCAAGAAGGCCGGGGCGATGCTGGTGTCGGCAACCGAGAACATCGACGAGACGCCGTCCGGGATGCTTCTGCACGGCATCATGTCCTCGATCGCGGAGTTCTACTCCCGCAACCTGGCCACCGAAGTGCACAAGGGCATGTCGCAGAAGGCCAAAGCTGGAGGCACCCCGGGACGGGCGCCGCTCGGGTACCGCAACGTCGGCCGACTTACATCCGAAGGCCGTGAGGAGCGCACCGTCGAAATCGACCCGGAGCGCGCCGAGCTGATCGCCTGGGCGTTCCTTGCGTACGCAACAGGGGAGTGGACCCTACGCTCAATGGCCGATGAGCTGGAACTGCGTGGGCTGACCACTCGGCAGACGCCGAAGCAGCCCGCTCGCCCGGTCCGGCCGAACGTCCTTCACGGCATCCTGACCAACCCGTACTACAAGGGTGAAGTGATCTACCGAGGTGTTGCTCATCCGGGTAACCATCCACATCTCACCGATTCGGTCACCTGGCAGAAGGTCCAGGACGTACTCGCTTCCCACCTCGTCGGCGAGAAGCAGCGCGAGCATAGGCACTACCTCAAGTCGAGCGTCTTCTGCGGTAGCTGCGGCAGCCGACTGGTGATCACCAACGCCAAGAACCGACACGGCACCATCTACCCGTACTTCGTGTGCCTGGGGAGACACCAGAAGACAACGACCTGCACGCGCAAGGCGCTGCTCATCAGCAAGGTCGAGAGGCTCGTGGAAGACCACTGGGCAACCGTGACGCTCGGCCCAACCTTGCGAGAGGAGCTCGAAGAGGGCCTGCGCGATGCACTGGCCGCACAGCGCAAGGAAGCCGAAGACGAGCATCGGCACATGCTCGCCGAGAAGAAGAAGCTGACAGCGCAGCGTCAGAAGCTCGTCGAGGCCATCTACAGCGGCGCCATGCCCATGGACCTGATCGCCAGCGAGCAGGAGCGCATCTCAAGCCGGCTTGCTGCCATCGAGGAACGACTCAGCGCCGCGGCAGCCGAAACCGACAAGATCGAATCCACGCTGTCCGCAGCGCTCGACCTCGCCAGTGACTGTCACTCTGCCTACCTGACTGCAACGCCCCAGGAGCGCAGGCTCTTCAATCAGGCGTTCTTCACTCACCTCATGATCGACGAAGACAGCGCTCACGGCGAGTACGCGGAGCCGTTCGACGTCCTGCTGAACGGGGACGTACGCGAGGCTGGGAGGGCCATGCAGGCTGATCGGGCCAGTGGACTAGCCACCTTGGCCGCGCCGCTGGAGCAGGGCCCCAGCGGCGCGGCGCACGGCAAAACCCCCGGTGCACTACGTGCGACCGGGGGTCATGGGCCTTCGGCCCCCATTCGGGGTGTCGAAGGTTTGAATGTGTCTAATCTGGTGCCCCCGGCAGGATTCGAACCTGCGACACCCGCTTTAGGAGAGCGGTGCTCTATCCCCTGAGCTACGAAGGCGGTGCCGCCTGTGCGGGCGGCGTCACAAGGTTAGCGGATGGGAGGCGGGGTGTGGGGGTCAGGTCAGGGGGAGGCGGGTGAAGTGGGAGGCGACGTGGAGGTCGGTCTCGATGGCTGAGGCGGTGGTGGAGAGGTGGGGGAGGATGTCCGTCACGCAGTCGGTGACGGTGCGGCGGGCCGCGTGGGTGGCGACGTTGATCGCGGCGACGGCTCGGCCCGTGCGGTCGCGGATGGGGACGGCGATGGAGCGCAGGCCTTCTTCCAGTTCCTCGTCGACCAAGGCGTAGCCCTGGGCGCGGATGGTGGTGAGGGTGGCTGTCAGGCGCTCGGGGTCCGTGATCGTGTGGGGGGTCAGTGGGGGGAGCGGGCCCAGGTCCAGGGGGGTGCGGGCGTCTGCCAGGAGGACTCTGCCCATGGACGTGGCGTACGCCGGGAAGCGGGTGCCGAGGGTGATGTTGACGCTCATGATGCGTGTCGTGGCCACCCTGGCCGTGTACTGGATCTCGCGGGCGTCGGGGGTGAGGACGGCTAGGGACGACGATTCGTGGATGGCCTGGGTCAGGGCGGCCAGGTGGGGGGACGCGATGTCCGCGAGTGTGGTGCGGGAGAGGGGTGGGAAGCCGAGGGAGAGGGCTCGGGGGGTGAGAGTGAACGTGCGGTGGGGGGTTTGCGTGGCCAGGCCCAGGTGTTCGTAGGTGATCAGGGCGCGGCGGGCCGTCGCGCGGGCCAGGCCCGTGGCCTTGGCGACCTCCGTGAGGGTCAGCTCGGCGCGGCCCTCGCCGAACGCGGTGAGGACGGTCAGGCCTCTGGCCAGGGATTCGATGAATTCACGGCCCAGTTGTTGCTTTGACGCGCCTGTCCACAGTGCCAGGTCTGAGGGGGGTGGGCCCGGTTCGGGGGGTGGGGCCGTGCGGAGTTCGGCCTCCATGGATGCCACCGCCCTGCGGAGGCGGGGGAGCAGGGTGTCGCGCAGGTTCGTCGCCGAGTGGCGGCTGGTGTGGCTGACGATGCTCGCCACGCAGGCGATGCGGGACGTGTGCGGGTCGCGTACCGGGGCCGCCAGCGCCACCAGGCCCGGTTCGATCAGCTGGTCGTCCAGGGAGTGGGCGTCGCGTGCCGCGTCCCGGACCCGGGTCTCGAAATCCTCGTCCGGGATCGGGGTCGGGCGTGGGGGGAGCGTGGGGAACGTCGCGTCCGTGGGGTCCGTCGTGCGGCGGGTGCGCCATGTCTGCCAGTCCGTCTCCGTCCACTCCGTGGCGAACAGCGGGCCCGGGGCCGTGCGTTCGGCCGGGAGCAGGTCGCCGATGCGGAAGCTCAGGGACATCGCCCGGCGGCGCGTGGCCTGGTGGATGAAGCGGATGCCGTCGCCGTCGGCGACCGCCAGGGACACCGACTCGTCGAGTTCGTCGGCGAGGGCGTCGGCGTGCGCGCCGAGGAGGGTGGGCAGGCGGAGGGCGGCCAGGTAGGCGTTGCCCAGTTCCATCAGGCGGGGGGCGAGTGTCACATCGCGGCCGTCCTGGCGGACGTACCCCATGCGGGCCAGGGTCGCCGTGACGCGGTCGACCGTGGAGCGGGCGAGGCCGGTGGCTCGTTCCAGTTCGCTGGGGGTGAGTGTGCCGTCGGCTTCGGTGAGGCGTTGCAGTACGGCGATTCCCCGGATCAGCGGAGTGACCGCCTCGGTCGGTGCGGTCGGTGCGGCGGCTTCCCGGGCGGCCTGGGCCTGCTGGGCCTCCTGGGCCTGCTGGGCCTGCGTGGTGGTGTGGGCGGCGGGCATCGGGTATCGGGTCTCCGGTACGGGGCGCGGGGCGGCGCCGGGGGCGGCAGGGCCCACCGTAATGCCCGATGTGGGGGGCGGGGCATCTGCCCGTCACCTCACCTGCCAAGTGGCTCCTCGCCTCCCAAGTGGCCCCTCGCCTCGCCTCACCTGCCCCGCCCCCTCATCCCCCGCCCCGGAGGCCACCCCTCCCCCTACCGCCTAGTCACCCGCACCACATGGTTCCCCTCAAGGTCCGCTCCCGCCACCTCCACCCGCACCCCGTGCCGTGGGTCCTTGAACGTCTCGCCCGGGGTGAACGTGGCGTCGGAGAGTTCCGCGTGGACGTTGGGGCTGCGGGTGCAGCCTCCGCTGTCGCGGCGGGAGTCGTAGACGGTGACCGGACCGCGGCCGGTGTCCACCTCCGCGTCGACCTTGTAGATGAGGACGCCCGGGCGGCACACCGCCTCGTCGTTGCCGCCGCGGGTGCGCAGTTCGACGGCGTATCCGGTGCTCCCGTCGACGGGTATGAAGACGAGTTTCGGGCCGCCCGCGCGGGAGAGCGGGGTGAGGAGGTGTTCCGTGGTGGTGCCGGGGGCGGACGCGCAGGCCACCTGGTGGGGGTCCAGCCAGCCCAGTTTCCATTTGTGCCAGCCGAGCAGGTCGTTGTTGGCACCCCAGTCCTCGCTCATGATGTCCCAGTGGCCGACGGCGCCGCCGCCTTCCTGGGTGTAGAGGTCGGGGAGGCCGAAGACATGGCCGTTCTCGTGGGGGAGGACGCGGTAGCCGGTCCTGGCGTAGGAGCCGGAGCCGTCGTCCTGGCGGGAGTAGACGAAGGAGGCGTTGGCGACGGGGACGCCGTCCGCGGTCGGGGCCTCGGTGTTGCCCGCGAAGGTGACGGAGAGGACGGTGTCGAGGGCGGAGGGGCCCGCGTTCGGGGTGACCAGCACGTTCACGAGGTCGTAGCGGCGGAAGTCGACCTTGGGGTCGGCGGCGGCCACGATGTCCTCGACGAGTGCGCGGTAGCCGGGGTCGAAGGGGGCGCCGCGTTCTATGTCGTACGACCGGAAGGGCTTCGGCATGCGCAGCCAGCCGCGGATGGGGACCTCGGGGCGGTAGTCGAGGCGGCCGTAGGAGCTGGTGCGGAACCAGGTGCGGGTCTGGGGGAAGAACTCGCGGTAGCGGGCCTGGGCGCTGCCCTTTCCGCGGGCGTCGGGGAAGTCGATCATCAGGGTGAGGGCGCGTACGGTGCCGGTGGAGCGGGTGTAGCCGGTGGGGGTGGGCAGGCCCTCCGACATCTGGACCTCGAGGCCGCCGTTGATCATGCAGGGGCCCAGGGCGGAGGAGCGGGCGGCGGACATGGCGCGGGCGCCGGACGCGGTGGTGCTGTCCGGCAGCAGATGGCCGGTGCCAGCCGAGGTGCTGACCGCGAGGGTCAGGACCGTCACGGCCGTGAGGGCGGCCCCGCGCCGCGCGCGTATCCGACGGCTCCTCGGCAGCGGCTGCATGCATGGACCTTTCGCTCCAGGCAGCCACCGTCTCCGGCTGCACCCTCTTGATCACCATGTGCCGAGGCGGGCGCGGGCGCGCGCTGGAGGAGACCGATCGTGGGACCGGCGGGGGATGTGACTCAGGTCACGGGAATTGATTCGGGCGGGGGGAAATAAGCGGGGACCCGATCCCCGTTTAACCATGCGTCCGGGTCAAACGGGGATTCCTTCCCCGGAACGGGGAGTCCCTCTCTTGAACAGGGGGCCCTTCCCGGAACGGGGAGCCTTCCGCACAACGGGGAGCCCCCGGACCGTCCCGGCACCTCGGCCACTTAAGGAGCACACCGTGCAGACCGCGCCTCCCGAGCGACGCAGGACGACCCGGCCCCGCGCCGACGCTCTGCGCAACCGGGAGCGGATCGTCGCCGCCGCCCGCGAGCTGTTCGTCGAACACGGCGCTGACGTGCCGCTCGACGACATCGCCCGCCGGGCCGGGGTGGGCAACGCCACCGTGTACCGCAACTTCCCCGACCGTGATGCCCTCGTCCGCGAGGTCGTCTGCTCGGTGATGGAGCGTACGGCACGGGCGGCCGAGCAGGCGCTCGCCGAGAACGACGACGCCTTCATGGCGCTGGAGCGCTTCGTGCACGCCGCCGCCGACGAACGGATCAGCGCGCTCTGTCCGATGATCTCCACCACCTTCGACCAGCACCACCCCGATCTGGAGGCGGCCCGGCTACGGGTCGAGCGGCTCGTCGCGGACGTCATGGAACGCGCCAAGGCGGCCGGTCAACTGCGCACCGATGTGGCGGTCGGCGATCTGATGATCGTCATCGGCCAGCTCAGCCGGCCTCCGGCGGGGCTCGGGTGCCTCAGCATCGACCGCTACGTCCACCGCCACCTACAGCTGTTCCTGGACGGTCTGCGGGCCCACTCCCGCTCAAACGACCTGCCGGGGACGCCCGTGACCTTGCAGGACCTGAGGGACCCCGGCTGCGGGCGATGAGTTCTCGCCCGTCCGGCAGTCCCCCACCTCATACAGAGGCACCTCGCACAGAGACGCCTCGCAGACAGACACCTCGCACACAGACACAGCAGTTCTAACGTCCCGTACAAGTACCGAAATTTCCGTCACGAAGTCCCGAAGTGGGTACCCCCATGTCTGAAACAGTCCGAAGCGCCTCCGGTGCTTCAGCCGCCCCGGTTCCTGATCCGGGTCGCTGGAAGGCGCTCGTCTTCATCGCGCTCGCCCAGCTGATGGTCGTCCTCGACGCGACCATCGTGAACATCGCCCTGCCCTCCGCCCAGCAGGACCTCGGCATATCCGACGGCAACCGCCAGTGGGTCGTCACGGCGTACGCCCTCGCCTTCGGTGGTCTGCTGCTGTTCGGTGGCCGGATCGCCGACCTGTGGGGCCGTAAGCGCGCGTTCGTCATCGGTCTGGCGGGCTTCGCCGCCGCGTCCGCGCTCGGCGGTGCCGCCACCAACGAGGCGATGATGTTCGGCGCCCGTGCCCTCCAGGGTGCGTTCGGCGCGCTGCTCGCGCCCGCCGCGCTGTCGCTGCTCGCCGTGATGTTCACGGACGCCAAGGAGCGCGCCAAGGCGTTCGGCATCTACGGTGCGATCGCCGGTGGCGGTGGCGCCGTCGGCCTGATCCTCGGCGGCTTCCTGACCGAGTACCTGGACTGGCGCTGGACGTTCTTCGTCAACATCCCGTTCGCCGTGGTCGCGGCGATCGGTGCCTGGCTGGTCATCCGTGAGCCGAAGGGCGGCCGCAACCGCTCGCCGCTCGACATCCCGGGCGTGGTCCTGTCCACCCTCGGTCTGGTCGCGCTGGTCTACGGCTTCACGCGCGCCGAGTCCGACGGCTGGAGCGACGGCGTGACCGTCACCATGTTCGTCGCGTCGGTGCTGCTGCTGGGCGCGTTCGTGCTGGTCGAGTCCAAGGTGAAGGCCCCGCTGCTGCCGCTGCGCGTGATCACCGAGCGCAACCGCGGTGGGATCTACCTCTCGCTGGGCCTGGCGATCATCGCGATGTTCGGCCTGTTCCTGTTCCTGACGTACTACCTCCAGATCGTGAAGGGCTACTCGCCGGTCAAGACCGGCTTCGCCTTCCTCCCGATGATCGTGGGCATGATCATCGGCTCCACCCAGATCGGCACCCGGCTGATGACCCGGGTCCCGGCGCGGCTGCTGATGGGACCGGGCTTCCTGGTCGCCGCCGTCGGCATGCTGCTGCTGACCCGGATGGAGATCGACTCCTCGTACGCCGCCCTGCTGCTGCCCGCGATGGTGCTGCTCGGCCTCGGTATGGGTACGGCGTTCATGCCCGCCATGTCCCTGGCCACCCAGGGCGTCGAGCCCCGGGACTCCGGTGTCGCCTCCGCGATGGTGAACACCTCGCAGCAGGTCGGCGGCGCGATCGGCACGGCCCTGCTGAACACGATCGCCGCGTCCGCGACGACCGCGTACGTGCAGGACCACATCGGCTCGGCCGGTTCCCGTGCCCAGGCGCAGCTGGTGCAGCTCCAGGCGCAGGTGGAGGGTTACACCAGCGCCATCTGGTTCGCCGTCGGCATCCTGGTCGTCGCCGCGGCGATCGCGATGACCCTCGTCAACGCGGGCAAGCCCAACATGGGCGCGGCCGCCGGATCCGGCGCCGGTGCCGAGGACGAGGTCGCCGTGCCCGTCGTCGCCCACTAGTCACGCCACCCCTTCGGGTACGCCAGCACCACCCGTACGACGGGGAAGGGGACGCCCCGTCGTACGGTCCCCGGCGGACCTGCCCCGGACCGCGCACGGCCGCCAGCGGAAGGCGGCTCAGCGCAGCCAGGGCAGGTCCGCTCCCGCTTCGGTGGGCTGAAGTCCCTCGGCGACGATCTCCATGATCTCGCCGAGGGACTTCTGCTGTTCCGGGGTGAGCCGTTCGAAGAGGGCCTCGCGTACGGCGGTCACATGGCCCGGCGCGGTCCGCCGCAGCACCTCGTACCCCTCGTCCGTCAGTACGGCGAACTGGCCCCGCTTGTCCGCCGGGCAGTCCTCGCGGCGTACCCAGCCGTTCTTCTCCAGGCGGGAGACCGCGTGGGAGAGCCGGGAGCGGGTGATCTTCGCCTGCATGGCCAGTTCCGTCATGCGCAGTCGGCGGCCCGGGGCCTCGGCGAGCATCACCAGGAGGCCGTAGTAGACGTGCGGCATGCCCGCGTCCCGCTGGAGCTGACGGTCGAGGTGGTCCTCGAGGAGGGTGGTGGCGTGCAGGTAGGCGCGCCAGACGCGTTGTTCCTCGGCGGTGAGCCACACGGGTTCGTTCATGGGTCCACTGTACGAGTGAGCTTCTTGAAAGTTAAACAAGCGGGTCGTATCGTGGCGGTGTCGTGAGTGTTTGAGATTTAAAGCATTTAGCGTCCAGCATCCAAGGAGCCCCCGTCATGTCCGCCCGTAGCCAGGAGCGCATGCCCGCCCTCTACCTCAGCCACGGCGCCCCGCCCCTCGCCGACGACCCCGTCTGGCCCGGACAGCTCGCCGCCTGGTCCGCCGACCTGCCGCGGCCCAGGGCGATCCTGATGGTCTCGGCCCACTGGGAAGAGGCCCCGCTCGCCCTCGGCGCCACCGAGACGGTCCCGCTCGTCTACGACTTCTGGGGCTTCCCCGAGCACTACTACCAGGTCCGCTACCCCGCGCCCGGCGCCCCCGAGCTGGCCGAGTCCGTACGGAAGCTGCTGCGCGGGCCGGGCACGCCCGTGCAGGACATCCCCGACCGCGGCCTCGACCACGGCGCCTACGTCCCGCTCGCCGAGATGTTCCCGGAGGCCGACATCCCCGTCCTCCAGATCTCCATGCCGACCCTGGACCCCGTACGGCTGATGGACATCGGCCGCAGGCTGGCACCGCTGCGCGACGAGGGCGTGCTGATCGTCGGCTCCGGCTTCTTCACCCACAACCTCGCCGCGCTGCGGCACACCGGCGGGGGAGTGCCGAGCTGGTCGGCGGAGTTCGACGACTGGGGGCGCCGGGCGCTGGACGCTCGGGACGTCGACGCCCTGCTCGACTTCGGGCATACCTCGCCCGCCGGGCGCCTCGCCCACCCGCGCACCGAGCACTTCGCCCCGCTGTTCGTGACCATGGGCGCCGCGGACGCCGCCGGGGAGCTGGGGGAACAGAAGTCGGTGATCGACGGGTTCTGGATGGGACTGGCCAAGCGGTCCGTGCAGTTCGGCTGACCGGGCGGACGGGCCGAAGGGCAACGGGCGGCTCCGGCAACCTTCGGGCGGCGCGGGTCGTCTATACCGGTGAAGGGCGCCGGTGCGGGGGTGGAGGGCGCCGGACGGGTGAGGGCGGTCTCAGGCGGGGGCGGACGGGGGACCGGGCGGAACCGGGCGGAAGCGGCTCGGAGGTCGCTCGACAGCCCCTCTGACCTGGGCATACAGCCCTCACGGAGATCCTCCGGGAACCCCTACGACCCCGCGCGGCCCGACAGGGTACTGCATGATCAGAAAAATTGAGGGGTGGGTTGGGAATTCTGTCCTGATTCCAGTCGTTGTTTCCATCGGATGCCGGGCACCCGGCGAGAGTGCCAAGAGTGGCGAGAGTGCCGAGAGCCCCCAGTGTCCACAGGACCACCCGCTGACCTCACCATCGCAAGGGAGCACGCATGGCAACCCGTGCCGTCGCCCGTCGTACGTCCGCCAACGGCGAGACCCGCGACGCGGCAAGCAGTGTTCGCGGCCATGGCGGCGAGATCGCCGACCGCGATCTGGTCGGCATGTACCTCGACGAGATCGCTCGGACACCGCTGCTCGACGCCGCCAAGGAAGTCGAGCTGTCCCAGACGATCGAGGCGGGTGTGTTCGCCCAGCAGGTCCTCGACGGCTACGAGGAGTCGAAGACCGACGCCAGCCGCGAGGAGCTGGAAGCCCTGGTCGCCGAGGGAGAGCGCGCCAAGGACGTCTTCATCCGCTCCAACCTCCGCCTGGTCGTCGCCGTCGCCCGCCGCTACCCGCGCAGTGGCCTGCCCCTGCTGGACCTGATCCAGGAGGGCAACGCGGGCCTGGTGCGCGCCGTCGAGAAGTTCGACTACCGCAAGGGCTTCAAGTTCTCCACGTACGCGACGTGGTGGATCCGCCAGGCCATCACCCGCTCGATAGCCGACCAGTCGCGCACCATCCGCCTCCCCGTCCACCTGGTGGAGGAGCTGGGCCGCATCCGGCGCGTGCAGCGCGAGTTCAACCGTGAGCACGGCCGTGAGCCGGAGCCCGCGGAGATCGCGGCCGAGCTGGGCTCCACGCCCGAGCGCGTCACCGATGTGCTCGACTGGGCCCGCGACCCGGTCTCGCTGAACATGTCGGTGGACGACGAGGGCGAGACGCAGTTCGGTGACCTGCTGGAGGACACCTCCGCGGTGTCCCCGGAGCAGTCGGTGCTGACGCTGCTGCGCAGCGAGGAGCTGGACGACCTGATCGGCCGCCTCGACCAGCGCACGGCCTCGATCATCAAGATGCGCTACGGCATCGAGGACGGCCGCGAGCGCACGCTGACCGAGGTCGGCAAGGAGCACGGCCTGACCCGCGAGCGCATCCGCCAGATCGAGAAGCACGCCCTGCTGGAGCTGAAGAAGCTGGCCCGTCAGACCGGCTTCGACGCGGCGGCGTGAGGAGTGCGCCCCGTCGCCGACGGCGGTACGGGAGTGGCGTGACGTGACGTCTGCTCCAGGGGCGCGTACGGTTGCGTGACCGCCGGTGGCGTACAACCGGCGGTGGCCGCGTACGCCGGGTGGCGAAAGCCCGCGCAAACATGGCCGTGTAACGCCGCTTAATCGGCCTGCGCCCGGGAACAAGACTTCCGGGCACAGCAGTTCGGGCACGTTCACCCCTGTCGTGCCCGACCAGAAGCCAAGTCCCGTCGCACACCCCCCCAGCGCCGGGACTTTCCCCGCCGGGCTTCGGCGCCTTCCCCCGGGCGTCGGAGCCCGGCCCTTTTGTGCCTGCGGCTTCCTGCTTACCTGGGAGCGGGCCACCCCGTACCTGAACACCGGGGTGGCCCGCTCCGGATGGCAGATTGTGCCACATGGGCATAGCCTGCCGACGTGAGCAGCACCACCCCGCCCTCTTCCGCGTCCCCGTCCCTGACCGAGCGGCGCAAGGCCGCCACCCGGATGGAGATCGCCCGCGCGGCCGCCCGGCTCTTCGTCGCCCACGGCCTGCGCGCCACCCGTGCCGAGGACATCGCCCAGGCCGCCGGGATCGCCCCCCGCACCTTCTACCGCTACTTCGCCACCAAGGAGGAGGCGGTCGCCCCGCTCTACGCGGCGGGCGCCGAGCGCTGGGCCGACGCGGTACGCACCGCCCCCGCCGAACTGTCCGTCCCCGCGGCCCTCGAACACGCCGTACGGCACACCCTCACCCCCGGCGCGGGCGTCTCGGCCGCCTCCTGGGAGTGGGCGCGCACCCTGATCCGCCTCGCCCGCACCAGCCCGGCACTGCGCAAGGTCTGGGCGGAGGTGTGCCAGGAGACGGAGGCGGCGCTGGCGGAGGTGCTGCTGGGGCGTACGGCGGCGGCGCGGGGCGAGGTGCCGGGTGGGGCATTGGGCGATGCGGTGGACGAGGCGGTGGACGAGGCGGTGGGCCGCGCGCCGGAGGACGTATCGGACAACGTTGCCAGTGCTGGCGCCCCCGTCCGTCCCGACGTGCGCTTCGCCGCCGCCGTCGCCAGTGCCGCCGTACGCGTGGCGGTGGAGTCCTGGGCGAACGGCGACGCGCCGCTCGACGGTCCCGAGGGGCCGGTGGAGTCGGTGCTGCGGAACCTGGGGGCGCTGCGGCGGTTCCCCTGGCCCGGGCAGGGCACGTAGCGGCGCGCGCGGAGGTCCACCTCGGACCCGCGCATCCGGGTCCCGGGTGCTCACCCACCCCCGGCCCGGCTCAGCCGTCCGCCCAGTTCCCGTACGCAGGCCGCGAGTTCCTCCGGCTCGTGGACGGTGAAGTCCCAGCCCAGCATGGCCAGCCGGACCGCCAGCCACTCCACCGGATCGCCGGTCGTGGCGCGCAGTCGGCAGCGGTCGGGTCCGAGGGGTTCGGGGGCGCCCAGCCAGGCCGGTACCCGGGCGGCGACGTCCTCGGCGGGCGCGGCGAATGTGACGGTGAAGTCGTACGTCTCCCGGTGGTGCCGTATGGAGCGCCGGAGGTACTCGGCGGCGTCGCCGGTCGGCAGCTCACGGGGGGCGAAGCGGGCGCCGGTGGCGAAGGGGCTGGTCACGCGGTCGACGCGGAAGGTGCGCCAGTCGTCGCGGTCGAGGTCGTAGGCGACGAGGTACCAGCGCCGACCCGTCGACACCAGCCGGTACGGCTCGGTGAGGCGTCGGGTCTCGGTGCCGTCCTTGGCGCGGTAGGCGAACCGCAGCCGCTCGTGCCCGGCCACCGTGGAGGCCATCACGGTCAGTGTTTCCGGGGCGATACTGGGGCCGTCTCCGCTGGTCAGCGGGGTGGTCGCGGCCTGAAGGGTGGTGACGCGGTGGCGCAGCCGGGAGGGCAGCACCTGCTCCAGCTTGGCGAGCGCGCGTACGGAGGCCTCGTCGACGCCCTCGACGGCGTGCCCGGCGCCGGCGCGCAGGCCGACCGCGATGGCCACCGCCTCCTCGTCGTCGAGGACGAGCGGTGGCAGCGCCTTGCCCGCGACGAGCCGGTAGCCGCCGTCGGCGCCCATGGTGGCCTGCACGGGATAGCCGAGTTCGCGGAGCCGGTCGATGTCCCGCCGGACCGTGCGCCGGGAGACACCGAGGCGTTCCGCCAGCTCGCCGCCGGGCCATTCGCGGGGCGTCTGGAGGAGGGAGAGCAGTTGGAGGAGCCGGGCCGGGGTGTCCGTCGTCATGGTGACGAGGATGCCCGATGAGTAGGACATGATCTGTCCTACTGGGGTTCTAGCGTCGAGGTATGACCTCCACCGAAACGACTCCGACCTCGGGCGGGAGCACCGCCGACCGGCGCCGCTGGCTCGCCCTCGCGATCATCATGACGGCGGCCTTCATGGACCTCGTCGACGTCACGATCGTCAATGTCGCGATCCCCTCCATCCAGCGGGACGCGGGCGCGTCCTTCAGCCAGATCCAGTGGATAACCGCGGGGTACGCGCTCGCCTTCGCCGCGGGCCTGATCACCGGCGGTCGGCTGGGTGACATCCATGGCCGTAAGCGGCTGTTCCTGATCGGTATCGGTGGCTTCACGCTCGCCTCGGCGCTGTGCGGGTTCGCGGTGAACCCGGAGATGCTGGTGGCCTCCCGCATCCTCCAGGGCGGTATGGCGGCGCTGATGGTGCCGCAGGTGCTGGCGATCGTGCACGCCACCTTCCCGGCGCACGAGCGGGGCAAGGTGTTCGGGCTGTTCGGCGCGATCGTGGGTCTTGGGGCGGTGTCCGGGCCGCTGCTGGGCGCGCTGCTGACGCAGTGGAACCTCTTCGGGCTCGAATGGCGGCCGATCTTCCTGATCAACCTGCCGGTCGGCATCGCCGGGCTGATCCTCGGCCGTCGTTTCATCACCGAGTCCAAGGCCCCGCGGGCCCTGCGTCTGGACCTGGTGGGTGTGGCGCTGGTGACGCTGGGGCTGCTGATGCTGCTGTACCCGCTGACCCGCGGGCATGAGCTGGGCTGGCCGCTGTGGGGGTATGTGTCGATGGGCGGCGCGCTGGGGGTGTTCGGGGCGCTGGTGGCGTACGAGCGGCGCAAGAGCGCGCGGGACGGTTCGCCGCTGATCGAGCTGTCGCTGTTCCGGGTGAAGAGCTTCGCGGCGGGCATCGCCGTACAGACCGTCTTCGGGATCGGGCTCGGCATCTTCTTCCTGGTGTGGACCCTCTACATGCAGATCGGCCTCGGCTGGAGCCCGCTGCGGGCCGGGCTGACCGGGGTGCCGTTCTCGGTGTCGGTGTCGGTGGCGGCGGGGATGTCGGTGCAGAAGCTGGTGCCGCGGTTCGGGCGCAAGGTGCTCCAGGCGGGCGCGCTGGTGCTGGCGTCCGGGCTGCTGATCTACCTGTGGGAGGCCGAGCGGTACGGCCTCGGCATCTCCTCCTGGCAGATGATGCTGCCGCTGGTCGTCATGGGCGCGGGCATGGGCCTGATCTTCGCCCCGCTGACGGACGCGATCCTGTCGGAGGTGCCGCACGAGCACGCCGGATCGGCGTCCGGGCTGATCAACACCGTGCAGCAGATGGGCAACGCGCTGGGGCTCGGGCTGGTTTCGGTGGTGTTCTTCGGGGTGATCGACGAGCGGGTGGCCCCCGCGCGGGTCGGCGCGGAGTTCGTGGACGCCTTCCAGCACTCGGTCGGGTGGGTCGCCGCGGTGATGGGCGTGATCTTCCTGCTGATGTTCGCGCTGCCGAAGCGGCCCGCGCAGCATGTGGAGGGTTCTTCGGCCGCGGAGGGTCCGGCGGTCAAGGAGCCTGAGCTGGTGGGGTGAGCCGAGGGGTGTGAGTTTGCGGGTGGCCCGGCATCGGGGTGATGCCGGGCCACACCTGTGTCCCGGCTCCCCGAGGGGTGGGTGAGCCCGTTCATGTCCGCTTGAAGCCCGAGCCTGTTTACTTTCCGGAAATCCGGGCGTAGCCTCCGCACTGAAACCACACGTTCGGGCAGAAAGCCAGACGGAAGCGGAGGCGAACGGGCATGTACGCACCGGAGCGGCAGCAGGAGATCCTCCGGCTCGCCCGCGACAGCGGCCGGGTGGACGTGGTCTCGCTCGCCGAGGAACTCCAGGTCACGGCGGAGACGATCCGCCGGGACCTGAAGGCCCTCGACCGCGCGGGCCTGGTCCGCCGGGTGCACGGCGGCGCCATCCCGGTCGGGCGGCTCGACTTCGAGCCGGACCTCGCCGAGCGCGAGTCCACCTCCACCGACGAGAAGGACCGCATCGCCAAGGCCGCCGTTGCGGAACTGCCGACCGAGGGCACGCTCATCCTCGACGCCGGTACGACCGTGGCCCGCCTCGCCGCCGCCGTCCCGCTGGAGGCCGACCTCACCGTCGTCACCCACAGCCTGCCGATCGCCGCCCGGCTCGCCGACCACCCCGGCATCCAGCTGCACCTCGTCGGGGGGCGCGTCCGGCACCGTACGCGCGCCGCCGTGGACGCCTGGGCGTTGCGGGCGTACGGCGAGATCCGCGCCGACGTGCTGTTCGTGGCCGCCAACGGCTTCTCCGCCGAGCACGGGCTGACCACCCCCGACCTCGCCGAGGCGGCGGTGAAGCGGGCGGCGATGGCGGCGGCCCGCCGGGTCGTGCTGCTCGCCGACTCCGCCAAGCACGGCCAGGAGCACTTCGCCCGCTTCGGCGCGCTGGGCGATGTGGACCTGCTGATCACCGACAGCGGGCTGAACCCCGAGGACGCCGCCGCCATCGAGCGGGGCGGTACGGAAGTGGTGCGCGCATGATCCTCACCGTCACCCCCAACCCGTCCCTCGACCGCACCTACGAGGTGCCCTCGCTGGAGCGCGGCGAGGTCATCCGCGCCACCGGCGAGCGCATGGACCCCGGCGGCAAGGGCGTCAACGTCTCGCGCGCCGTCGCGGCCGCCGGACGGCGCACGGTCGCCGTACTGCCCCTGGGTGGTGCGCCGGGCGCGCTCGTCGCCGAACTGCTCGACGCGCAGGGCATCGAGGTGGCGCCGGTCCCGGTGGCCGGGGCGACCCGCTCCAACATCGCCCTCGCGGAGGCGGACGGGGTACTGACCAAGATCAACGCGCCTGGTCCGGAACTGTCCGCGGCGGAGCAGGAACTGCTCCTGGAGACCGTACGGCGGCAGTCCCGCGACGCCGACTGGATCGCCTGCTGCGGCAGCCTGCCCCGCGGCCTCGCCCCTTCCTGGTACGCCGACCTGGTCGCCCGCGCCCACGCCGCGGGCACCCGCATCGCCCTGGACACCTCGGGCCCCGCCCTGCTGGCCGCGCTGCGCGAACGCCCCGACGTCGTCAAGCCGAACGCCGAGGAACTGGCCGAGGCGGTCGGACGGCCGCTGGCCACCGTGGGCGACGCGGTGAAGGCCGCCGAGGAACTGCGCGAGCGCGGCGCGGGCGCGGTCCTCGCCAGCCTCGGCGCCGACGGTCAGCTCCTCGTCGACGGCGCGGGGACCTGGTACGGCAGCGCCCACGTCGACGTCGTACGCAGCAACGTCGGCGCCGGGGACTCCTCCCTCGCCGGTTTCCTGATCGCGGGCGGCCGGGGGCCGGACGCCCTCGCCTCCGCCATCGCCCACGGCGCCGCCGCCGTCCAGCTGCCCGGCAGCGTGATGCCGACGCCCGGGGACCTGGACCCGGCGGCGGTGACGGTGACGGCGGAGGTACCGGTGGACCGGGAACTTTCGGAGCCGGTGTCATGAACGGGCCCTTACGCGCCGCCTATCGACCGGCTGTACGCGCAGCCCACCAGTCGGCTGTCATCCCCGTAGGCAGCCCCTGAGCCCCACAGCCCCCCACCGCACCCCGTCCCCACCCCCGCCCATCTCCCCACCCCGAAACGGGCGATACGCGTGCTAAGGAGCCCGCGATGAGCGACATGATCAACGTGGATCTGGTCGACCTCGACCTGTCCGCCGACACCAAGGAAGCCGCGGCGCGGGCCCTCGCCGAGCGCATGGTCGCCCTCGGCCGGGTGACCGACCTCGACGGCTTCCTCGCCGACGTGGCGGCCCGTGAGGAGCAGATGCCGACCGGCCTCGACGGCGGCATCGGCATCCCGCACTGCCGTAGCGAACATGTCACCGAGCCGACGCTCGCCTTCGGGCGCAGCGCGGCCGGGATCGACTTCGGGGCGGCGGACGGGCCCGCCGACCTGATCTTCCTGATCGCCGCGCCCGCCGGGGCCGACGACGCCCACCTCACGATCCTCTCGTCGCTGGCCCGCAAGCTGACGGACGCCGAGTTCACGGGCGCGCTGCGCTCCGTGACCGACGCGGCGGCAGCGGCGGCGCTGATACGGGGGGAGGAAGCCCCGGCCGCCGACGCGCCGGGCGCGGCAGACTCCGTGGCGGCCTCGGCGGCGGCCTCCACCGACGCCGCCACGGTCACCGAAGGCGCCGAGGGCGGCGACGACGCCGATGACGCTGACGACCGGGTGCCGGACGGCCCGTTCCGGATCGTCGCCGTCACCTCCTGTCCCACCGGTATCGCGCACACCTACATGGCCGCCGAGGCCCTGGAGAACGCCGGCCGTGACACCGAAGGCGTCGAGGTCGTCGTCGAGACCCAGGGCTCGGCCGGGTTCACCCGCCTCGACCCCGCGGTCATCGCGGCGGCGGACGGCGTGATCTTCGCCCACGATGTCGCCGTACGGGAGAAGGACCGCTTCGCCGGGAAGCCCACCGTCGACGTCGGGGTGAAGGCGGGCATCAACCGGCCCGCCGAACTGATCGCCGAGGTGCGCGAGAAGGCCGCCCGCGGCGAGGTCACGGCCGCCGCCCGGCCCGGCTCCACCCCCGTCGACCGGGCCGGTGAGCCCGGCGAGGGCTATGGCACCAAGCTGCGCAAGTGGCTGATGTCCGGCGTGAGTTACATGGTGCCGTTCGTCGCCGCGGGCGGTCTGCTCATCGCGCTCGGCTTCGCGATCGGCGGCTACCAGATCAACGAGGCCAAGTCCGTCACCGAGCACTTCGACTGGGGGCAGGTCGACAGCTGGGGCGCGCTGCTGTTCCAGATCGGCGCCGCCGCCTTCGGCTTCCTCGTCCCCGTCCTCGCCGGGTACATCGCCTACGGCATGGCCGACCGGCCCGGCCTCGTGCCCGGCTTCGTCGGCGGCGCGATCTCGCTGACCATCGGCGCCGGGTTCCTCGGCGGTCTGGTCGCAGGTCTGATCGCCGGTGGCGTCGTCCTCGCCATCCAGCGCATCGACATCCCACCCGTGCTGCGCGGCATCATGCCGGTGGTGGTGATCCCGCTGGTCTCCTCGGCGGTCGTCGGGTTCCTGATGTTCGTGGTGATCGGCAAGCCGATCTCCGAGGCGCAGAACGCCCTGACCGACTGGCTGAACGGCCTGTCCGGCACCAACGCCGTCCTCCTCGGCATCCTCCTCGGCCTGATGATGTGCTTCGACCTCGGCGGGCCCGTCAACAAGGTCGCCTACACCTTCGCCACCGCCGGTATCTCCGTCGCCGCGCCCAGCGACTCCGCGATGAAGATCATGGCCGCGGTGATGGCGGCGGGCATGGTGCCGCCGCTGGGCATGGCCCTGGCGACCGTGGTGCGCAAGAAGCTGTTCACCACGGCCGAGCGGGAGAACGGCAAGGCCGCCTGGGTCCTCGGCGCCTCCTTCATCTCCGAGGGCGCGATCCCCTTCGCCGCCGCCGACCCGCTGCGGGTCATCCCCGCCTCGATGGCGGGCGGCGCGGTCACCGGCGCGCTGACCATGGCCTTCGGCTCCACCCTGCGCGCCCCCCACGGCGGCGTCTGGGTCACCTTCCTGATCGGCAAGCCGTTCCTCTACCTGCTGGCCATCGCGGCCGGTACGGCGGTCACGGCGGGCCTGGTGATCCTGCTGAAGGGCCTGCGGGGGCCGGTGCGGGGCACCGAGTCGTCCGAGGCACCGGGCGGCGCGACGACCGCGACCACCGGCACGAAGCAGGCGGTGGCGGCGTAACGCACCCACACACGCAGCACCGGGCGGCGCGGGTCAGCGGACCCGCGCCGCCCGGCGCGTGTGCGGATCGCTGTTTGTCGCGGGGCGCCGGGTCAGGGGACCTGCGCCGCGCGGCGTTCCATGGCGTCCCGGGCGGCGTCCTCCGTCGGGTAGACCTCGCACATGTGCCGCCCGTCGGGCGTGGCCGTGTGCTCGACCTCCCACAGGGAGACCTCCTGGCCGTCGCGGAGCAGGAACGCGTGCTCGTACAGCGAGAAGCCCATGCCGATCCGGCCCGCCCGGCACGGACGCCCGAACGCCTGGGTGATCTGATGCGCGAACGCCGTGGTCAGCAGGGCCGCCGTGTCCGCGCCCGGCCGGTCCGGATTCTCCGCGCGGCGCAGCAGCCGGCGCGCGTGGTCCGCCGAGTCGTCCGGCACATACGCGTGCCGCGGCTCGGGAAGCGGCGACAGCTCCACCAGCACCGGAAGCTCGAAGTCCGGGGCGTCCGGAGGCATCGGCAGCCGCCCGGTGGCCACCCGCAGCTCCTCCTCGTCGACATACACCTCACGCTGCAAGCCGTGATCCGGCGCGGTGTTGTGGACCAGCTCCCACAGGGTGAGCGCCGAACCGTCCGTCAGCAGCCATGTGTGGCGGTAGGTCTCCCGGTGCAGGCCCGCGCCGTGGTGCGCGGAGTGCAGGGAGCTGTCGTGGGCCAGCGCGCTGTCGAGCCGCCTTATCGTCTCGTCGGGCAGTTCGAAGGAGTTCAGTGCACGGCCGAGCAGTCGCGCGAGGTGCTCCTCCGGAGACTCGGGCGACTCGGACGGTTCGTACGGTGCCGTCTCGTACGGAACGCTCAAGGTTTCTCCTGGCGTTGCTGCATGTCACCTTGTGGGTGCATACCGTAGCCCCTCGATCGGACATCATGTCCGGGAACCGAGAAAACGTACGCCGGGAAAACGGCCGCCCCGCGCGAAAAGTTCCCGCATTGCCGACGATCCGTCAAACCTTCGGCACCCCCGGCCACTTCTCGCCGCCTATCGATCCCCGTACAGCTCCCGGTAGGAGGGCCAGGCGCCCCCGGGGCCCGCCACCGGCTCCGCCGCCCGCAGCGCCCGCACGATCGCCCTGGTCACCATGTCCGCGCCCGCGGCGAGGACCTCGTTCAGCGCCAGCGGGTGCGGGTCCAGCGGGCGTTCCCCGGTCGCCAGCGCGAACACCGTGTCGCCGTCGCTGAGGAGGTGCACCGGCCGCACCGCCCGCGCGATCCCGTCGTGGGAGGTACCGGCCAGCTTCTGCGCCTGCGCCTTCGACAGCTCCGCGTCGGTGGCGACGACCGCGAGCGTGGTGTTCAGCGGGGGTGGCGCGTTCCTGGCCGCGACCTCCGCCAGCCGCCCGCGCGCCGCCTCGTGCACCCGTGCTTCCGGATACTCCACCCGTCCCTGGAACAGCTCCCCATACAGCACCCCCGTCTCCGGGTCCACCCCCTCTCCCGCCGCGTTCGCCACCACCAGCGCCGCCACCGTGATCCCCGAGCCGAGCAGGGTGCTCGCGGTGCCGACGCCGCCCTTCACCGTCCCGACCACCGCCCCCGTCCCGGCGCCGACGCAGCCCTCCGCCACCGGCCCGCCGTACTCGGTGGCCGCGGCCGCCTCGACGGCCGCCCGGCCGAGCGCAGCGTCCGGCCTGGCCCGGAAGTCACCGCCGCGCCCCAGGTCGAAGACGCAGGCGGCGGGCACCACCGGCACCACATGCGCCGGGTCCGGCCCGACCCGCACCCCCCGCCGCTGCTCCTCCAGCCAGGCCATCACCCCGGACGCCGCGTCCAGTCCGTAGGCGCTGCCGCCCGTCAGGACCACCGCCTCGGCCTTCTGCACCAGGTTGCGCGGATCGAGGGCGTCGGTCTCCTTGGTGCCGGGTCCGCCGCCGCGCACGTCCACCGCGGCGACCGCGCCGCCCTGCGGTGCGAGCACGACCGTCGTACCGGTGAGCCACCCGTCCCCGTTCCGCGTCGCATGTCCCACCCGCAGCCCGGCCACGTCCGTCAATGCGTCTGCTGTCATGAGGTCAGTGTGCTGTCCGGTGTCCGGTGTTCTCGGGTCGCGGTCGTGCGCGCCGACAGGATCACGCCGGTCGCCACCGAGAGTCCCGACACCACGCCCGCCGCCAGGACCGCCCAGTCGCCGAGGAAGGTGCAGCAGATCACCAGCAGCGCCGTGGTCGGCAGGACGATCTGCTGGGCCAGGCCCACCTTGAAGTGCCGTGCGTGCAGGGCCCATACGGACAGCAGGTACAGCGCGGCGGGCAGGGTCACCGACGCGGAGGCGGCCAGGGTGGAGATGTGGGCCACGCCGACCGCCTGCTCGACCGCCACCTCCAGGCCCGCGCCGATCGCCGCGGCCGACGCGAAGATCAGATAGTGGCCGTAACCCCACAGGAACGACTGTCTGTTGGAGCGCAGATGCCCGTGGATCGGCACCACGAAGTAGATCCACCAGGCGGAGAACACGATCAGCAGCCCGCCCGTGGCGATCGGCAGCAGCTCACCCAGCGCCTCGTGCTCGTCGGCGGCCGACTTCACGGCGACCGTGGCCGCGAGGATCGTCTCGCCGAGCACGATGATCGTGAACAGTCCGTACCGTTCGGCGATGTGCCGGGGGTGCCAGGTCGTGGGGCGGCTGCGTTCCGCGATCACCGGTACGGACAGCTCCGCGACCGCCATCGCCAGGAACAGCCAGGGGCGGACGGGTTCCGGCAGGACCAGCAGTCCCATCCAGCCGACCTGGCAGACCAGCACCCCGACCGCGTACCGCACGGCGACCGTTCTCTCGGCGCCCCGGGCCGTTCTCGCGGCCCGCAGCCACTGCGCGGCCATCGCCACGCGCATGAACACATAGCCCAGCACCACGAGCCCGTAGTCGTGGTCGTCGAAGGCCCGCGTCACCCCCGCGGCGAGCACCAGGACGCCCGCCATCTGCACCAGGGTGACGACCCGGTACAGCGCGTCGTCGTTGTCGTACGCCGAGGCGAACCAGGTGAAGTTCATCCAGGCCCACCAGATGGCGAAGAACACCATCGCGTAGTCCAGGATGCCCTCGCCGACATGGCCCTCCGCGAGGGCGTGCACCAGCTGGACGCCCGCCTGGGCGACGGCCACCACGAAGCAGAGGTCGAAGAACAGCTCAAGCGGGGTGGCGCCGCGGTGCACCTCGGTGCGGGTGCGGGCGATGAGCGGCCGCACCGGAGCCTGTGGGAACCGCCCGCCGGAAGACTCGGCCGGTCCGGTGGGCGGTGTTGAACTGGACATCATGAGATCAAGTCCAGCAGATACCTGGCCGAAAGTCTTCGGAACCAGCGTACGAAAGCGCGCGTCCCGGGCCCCGTACCCTGGAGGCATGACCACCGCATCCGCCCCCGAGCCGCGCGAGCCCAAGGCCCCGCTGATCTTCGACGACCCGCTGGACCAGCAGTCCTCGGACGACACGGACCGCGGGTGGGGCGAGCGGCCGGGTACGACGGGCGGGGACAGCGCGGACGACCTGAAGCGCTTCCTCGACGAGAAGCCGCCGCACCACCTCTGACCGCCGGTCCCGGCCCGCCCGCGGGCCGACGTCAGCGCCGGTCGGGCCCCGTGCCCCGCTGCGCGACCAGGGCGTCGCGGATCTCCTTGAGCACCTCCAGCTCGGTCACCTCGATGACCTCGTGGGTGCCTTCCCGCGCCTTGCGGCGGGCCTCCTGCCGGGCCAGGTACTTCGACATCGGCAGGACCATGATGAAGTAGACCACCGCCGCGGTGATCACGAAGCTGAGCGTGGCCCCCAGCACGGACCCCCAGAGGATCGTCACGCCGCTGGTGACCGTGCCGTCCTCGGCCACCACGCAGGGGCCCTTCAGGCATGACTGGTAGCTGTCGAGGTTCTGTGTGCCGATCGCGCCGACCAGTGGGTTGATGACGCCCTTCACCACCGAGTTGACGATGTTGGTGAAGGCGGCGCCGATGACCACCGCCACGGCCAGGTCGATGACGTTCCCGCGCATCAGGAAGGTCTTGAAGCCCTGCCAGACGCTCGGTCCCTGCTTCTCGCTCACTTAGGAGCCTCTCCTCACGCGCCCACGGCGCGGAACAAGTCACGGAACAAAACGCTCCGCAACCTACGTCAGGGCCCTGCGGGACTGTCCAACGGGGGCGTTCGAGGAGGCGGCTTGATGTAGCGTCAGGTCCGGCTGTGCGCACAGGGCGTGGCGCACCGATCACCACAGCGTCACCGCCAGCCGTGCCGTGGCGCTCGCGCCCGCCAGGTCCGCCGCCGCCGAGCGCGGGACGGAGAGCAGCACCAGCGCACCGGTTTCGGTCGACCCGTCCAGGTCCGTCACGGTCGCGTCGTCCGGATCGGCGGTGGCCCGCAACGGCTCGGGTGTCCTGCTGACCACCGCGCCGCGCGCGACCACCCTGGCCTCTTGGCCGGTCGCCGTCTCCTCCGCGGCGATGACATCGACCCGGTCGCCGGGCCGCAGCAGCCGCGCCGTGGCCGCGTCGGCGATCCGCACCGGTGCGGTCACCCGCCGGTCGCCGCGCCGCTCGTCCGCCCGGCCCGGCTCCCGCTCCGGCCGCACGACAGGGTGGCCGCGGGAGGCCTGCGCGTCCCGCGCGGGTTCCGACGGTGCACGTGGCCCGGCGGCCACCAGCGCGGCGGCGGTGACGGCCAGCCCGGCGGCTACGGCCCGCCGCCGATGCCGTACCAACCGGCGCAACCCCGCCCGCCCGCCACGCACCCGAACGGGAGCGAAGCCGGGCACCTCACGGCCGGGAGGCACCTCGGTGCCGGACGGGAACGGCAGCGGAGCCGCGCAGGAGGAAGGGGAGAAGGACGAAGAAGACGGCGAGGGAGGAGACACGGGCACGGGGACCACCACCTGGGACGGCGCGAGACGCGGCAACGGATCGGCTTGCCCGTCCACGATGAGGCCTCCCGGCGTGGCCCGCCGGAGCCCGTGCACTACTCACAGGTTGTGGACAACTCGCCCACTCGAACGAGAAGTTCCGCCGCCGCGCCCCGCCGCGCCCTGCCCCGCGTCGCGCCGCCTCACCCCCCGCCCCGCCTCACCTACGGCAGCTCGAACCCCGGATCCATACCGCCCAGCGCAGTCGTGCACAGACAGTCCCGCTCCTCGGTCGCGGGCAGCGCGGCCACCGCGTCGAAGAGCACGCCCCGCAGCCGGTCCACGTTCGCCGCGAACACCCGCAGCACCTCGTCGTGAGAGACGCCCTCGCCGGTCTCGGCGCCCGCGTCCAGGTCGGTGACCAGGGCCATGGACGCGTAGCACAGCTCCAGCTCCCGGGCGAGCGCCGCCTCGGGGTGGCCGGTCATGCCGACCACGGACCAGCCCTGCGCCCGGTGCCACAACGATTCCGCACGGGTCGAGAACCGCGGCCCCTCGACCACGACCAGCGTGCCGCCGTCCACCGGCTCCCAGTCCCGTCCGCGGGCCGCCTTCAGCGCCGCCGCGCGCCCGGTGGGGCAGTACGGGTCGGCCAGGGACACGTGCACGACGTTCGGCACCCGGCCGTCGGGCAGCGGGAGGCCGTCGAAGTACGACGAGGCCCGGGACTTCGTGCGGTCGACCAGCTGGTCCGGCACGAGCAGCGTGCCCGGCCCGTACTCGGGCCGCAGTCCGCCCACCGCGCACGGCCCGAGGACCTGGCGCACCCCGACCGACCGCAGCGCCCACAGGTTGGCGCGGTAGTTGATCCGGTGCGGCGGCAGATGGTGGCCGCGTCCATGCCGGGGCAGGAAGGCGACCCGACGGCCGGCGATCTCGCCTAGGAAGAGGGAGTCACTGGGCGCTCCGTACGGCGTGTCCACCTGGACCTCGGTCACGTCGTCGAGGAACGAGTAGAAGCCGGAGCCACCGATCACGCCGATCTCGGCGTTCACCTTGTTCGCCATGCCCCTGACCCTAGCTGGCCGCCGGGAAACCCAGATACGCCGCCGGGAAACCCAGGTACGCCGCCGAGAGGCCCGGATACGCCGAGGACCCCGCCGTCGGTCGACGACAGGGTCCGGGCGAAGGCGCGCTGAGTGCTACGCGGCGGAGCTGGAGGAGCTGGAGGTGGTGCTGCCGCTCGACGACTTCGAGTCGGAGGACGACGACGAGGACGTCGAAGAAGCGGAAGAGGACGTCGACGGCTTGGACGACGCCGGGCTGCTGCTCGACGAGGAGCCGCGGCTGTCGTTGCGGTAGAAGCCGGAGCCCTTGAACACGATGCCGACCGCGGAGAACACCTTCTTGAGGCGGCCACCGCAGTTGGGGCACTCGGTCAGGGCGTCGTCGGTGAACTTCTGCACCGCCTCGAGGCCCTCGCCGCACTCGGTGCACTGGTACTGGTAGGTCGGCACTGTCTTCCTCCTGGCACTCTCACTCGATGAGTGCTAACGACGCTCCATAGTGACGTATTCCCGCCGATCAGTCCACTGTCACCGGGGCGCGGTGACCGACACCACGTGCGACGGTCCGCGAGCTTGCCGGTGCCCTCAGACGCGAGCGCAGCGCCAACACGGTCACCAGGGCGAGCAGCGTGCCGCCCATCGGCACCAGGAACCCGGCGCCGTCGCCCACGCGGTCCTCCAGCTGCCCGGCGACCGTGACCGCGGCGGCCTGGCCGAGGGCGACCGCGCCGGTCAGCCAGGTGAACGCCTCGGTGCGGGCACCGGCCGGGACCAGGCCCTCCACCAGGGTGTAGCCGGTGATCAGGGCGGGCGCGATGGCCATGCCGACCAGCAGACCGAGTCCGGCGAGGACGACCACCGACTGGGTGGCCCACAGCCCGGACGCGACCAGCGCGAGGGCGGCGTAGCCGACGACCAGGCGGTGCTGCGGGGCGGACTTCCAGGCGATGGCGCCGCAGACGATGCCGGAGATCATGTTGCCCGCGGCGAAGACGCCGTACAGGACGCCGTTCAGGCCGGGCTCGCCGATGGACTCGGTGAACGCGGCCAGGGAGACCTGCATGCCGCCGAAGACGGAGCCGATGCCCAGGAACGCCACGATCAGCACCCGCACGCCGGGTACGCGCAGCGCGGAGGCGTGCTTCACGCGCGCGTGGGCGCCGGTCGAGACCTGGGGCTGGGTGGAGCGCTGGGCGGCGAACAGCAGACCGCCGACCAGGGTCAGCGTGGCCTCCGCGACCAGGCCGGCGGCCGGGTCGACGGTGGTGCACAGGGCGGTCGCGAGCAGTGGGCCGACGACGAAGGTCAGCTCGTCCGTGACCGACTCGAAGGCGGCGGCGGTGGTCATCAGGGGGGAGCCCTGGAGCTTGACGCCCCAGCGGGCGCGCACCATGGGGCCGATCTGGGGCACCGAGGCGCCGGTCGGGACGGCCGCCACGAACAGCGCCCACAGGGGAGCGTCGGCCAGCGCGAGCGCGGTCAGGGCGAGTCCGGACACGGTGTGCGCCAGCACCCCGGGGACCAGGACGGCGCGCTGTCCGAAGCGGTCGGCGAGACGGCCGCTGTAGGGCGCGAACAGCGCCATGGAGACGCCGGTGACGGCCGCGACGGCGCCTGCCGCGCCGTAGGAGCCGGTGGTGTGCTGTACGAGCAGCACGATGGAGAGGGTGAGCATCGCGAACGGCTGGCGTGCCGCGAACCCGGGCAGCAGAAACGTCCAGGCGCCGCGGGTGCGCAGCAGCTGTCCGTAACCCTGGCGGGAGGAGGACGCCGAGTTCTTCGGCTCCTTCGACGAGGTGACCGTGGACTCCACGGCCCGTGCCTTTCTGCCGCCTGGTAGCGCGGCCCCTTCGGGTGGGGGCGGCGCCGAGAGCTGTCCTCGTGCGCGGATGCGGTAGATACCGGTGCCCGCTGCTCCAGCGGGCTACCCGGCCGCCATACGGTCGCGCCAGCTCTGCGTCAGGCAGAGTTGGTTCGATCAGGTGGTTCACCCACATGGTACAAGGAGCGGCGGGCGGCGCACCTGTGAAAGCGAGCACCACAGGACTCGCCACCTGCGATTACCACCCGTGACTACGTCTCGCCGCCGTTGGTGCCCAGCCACCCGGCCAGCTTGCCGCCGCGGCCGACGGCCCGCAGGCGCCGCTCGGCGGCCTCCCGGGTGGGGTCGGTGGTGACGACGAGCAGTTCGTCGCCGCGCCGCAGCACGGTCGTCGGCAGCGGTACGAACGAGGTGCCCTCCCGGACGACGAGGGTGACGGCGGCCCCGGCGGGCAGCCGCAGCTCGGCCACCTCGACGCCGTGCATCCGCGAGCCCTCGGGGATCGCGAGGGACAGCAGGTGCCCGCGCAGCCGCTCCAGGGGCGCCGACTCGATGCCGAGGTCGGCGGCCCCGGAGCTGTCGCCGAGGCGCAGCTTGCGGGCGAGCCAGGGCAGGGTCGGACCCTGGATCAGAGTGTAGACGACGACCAGCACGAAGACGATGTTGAAGATCCGCCGGCTGCCCTCGACGCCGTTCACCATGGGGATGGTCGCCAGGATGATGGGCACGGCGCCGCGCAGCCCGGCCCAGGACATCAGGGCCTGCTCCCGCCAGGGCACCCGGAACGGCGGCAGGCAGAGGAAGACGCTGAGCGGGCGGGCGACGACGGTGAGGACCAGCCCGATGACGAGTCCGGCGAGGATGTCGGCGCCCAGTTCGTGCGGGGTGACCAGCAGTCCGAGCAGGACGAACATGCCGATCTGGGCGATCCAGCCGAGGCCGTCGGCGAAGCCGCGGGTGGCGGGCCAGTGCGGCAGCCGGGCGTTGCCCATGACCATGGAGGCGAGGTACACCGCGAGGAAGCCGCTGCCCTCGGCGATGGCGCCGAGCGCGTAGGCGCTGACGGCGATCGCCATCACGGCGATGGGGTAGAGGCCGGAGGCGGGCAGGGCCACGTGCCGCAGCGCCCAGGAACCGAGCCAGCCGACGGCCAGGCCGATGGCGGCGCCGATGGCCAGTTGCAGGCTGATCTTGCCGAGCAGCGTGTACCAGTTCTCGATCGGCCCGGCGGTGGAGAATGCGACGACGAGGATGACGACGGGGGCGTCGTTGAAGCCGGACTCGGCCTCCAGGGTGCCCGTCACGCGCGCGGGCAGCGGGATACGCCGCAGGACGGAGAAGACGGCCGCCGCGTCGGTGGAGGAGACCACCGCGCCGACGATGAGGGCCTGGCGCCACTCCAGCCCGGTCAGGTAGTGCGCTCCGGCCGCCGTGACGCCCACGCTCACCGCGACCCCGGCCAGCGCCAGCGCGGAGGCGGCGGGCAGGGCGGGTCTGATCTCCTTCCACTTCGTGCCGAGTCCGCCCTCGGCGAGGATCACGACGAGGGCGGCGTACCCGATGACCTGGGTCAGTTCGGCGTTGTCGAAGTGGATGTCGCCGATGCCGTCCTGGCCCATGGCCATGCCGATGCCGAGGTACACGAGCAGGCTGGGGAGCCCGCTGCGCGAGGAGACCCGGACCGCTGCGACGGCGACGAGCAGGACGAGCGAGGAGACGAGCAGGAGCTGGTTGAGGTCGTGGACAGTCAGCGGCCGTTCCCTTCCCTGGCTCACGTGCGGCACGCGCGCGTGAACGCCTTCGAGCATGGGACACGAAGCGGCGGCGCGCCCCCGCGGCCGGCCCTGGGCTTCGTATCAACCAATCGGTTACTTCATTACCTTACCTAACTCTTGACGATTTCTTGACGCGAGGACAGGCATGATCGAACGTCCGTCCGTCCCGGTTCCCCACTCCGCGTCAACTGGCTCAAGGCGCTGCGCCTATGGTTGCTCCAGCGCTCATTCAAAATCACAGCCCGACCTGCCGCTCGCGTTAGGACAGCAAGGACAGCGATGCCCCCCAACACCACCGCCTCAACGGGTCAGCAGCCCGGCAAGTCCGGCAGGAAGAAGGGACGCGGAGCCCGCCTGATCGTGTTCGTGCTGGTACTGGCCATCATCGGCGGCGTCGCCTACGGGGCGTACTGGTCCATCAGCACCGTGCGGGCCTCCTTCCCGCAGACGAAGGGCTCGATCACGCTCGACGGCCTCTCCGGGCCGGTCGACGTCAAGCGGGACGGCTACGGCATCCCGCAGGTCTACGCCTCCTCCGACGAGGACCTCTTCATGGCGCAGGGTTTCGTCCAGGCGCAGGACCGGTTCTATGAGATGGACGTCCGCCGCCACATGACGTCCGGCCGCCTGTCGGAGATGTTCGGCAAGAGCCAGGTGGACAACGACGAGTTCCTGCGCACCCTGGGCTGGGACCGGATCGCGCGCGAGGAGTACGACAGCAAGCTGTCGGACGAGACGAAGACGTACCTCCAGGCGTACGCCAAGGGGGTCAACGCCTATCTGGAGGGCAAGGACGGCGAGGACATCTCGCTGGAGTACGCGGCGCTGGGCTTCACCAACGACTACAAGCCCGCGAAGTGGACCCCGGTCGACTCGGTCTCCTGGCTGAAGGCGATGGCGTGGGACCTGCGCGGCAACATGGAGGACGAGATCGACCGGGCGCTGATGACCAGCCGTCTCGGCCCCCAGCAGATCGCGGAGCTGTACCCGCAGTACCCCTACAGCCGTAACAAGGCGATCGTCCAGGAGGGTCAGTACGACGAGCTGACCGGGGCGTGGACGCAGGGCGACAGCGGCACCGGCACGGACACCGGCACCGGCACCGGCACCGAGGGCTCCACGGGCGGCGTCGGCACCGACCCGAGCGGCACCGATCCGCTCGGCACGTCGACGGGTTCCACCGACGCCCTCCAGACCCAGCTCGGCGGCCTCTACGGCCTCCTGGAGGACCTGCCCACCGCCGTCGGTGTCAACGGCAACGGCATCGGCTCCAACTCCTGGGTCGTCGGCGGCGCGCACACCATCAGCGGCAAGCCCCTGCTCGCCAACGACCCGCACCTGTCGGCCTCGCTGCCGTCCGTCTGGTACCAGATGGGCCTGCACTGCCGCAGCGTCTCGGAGAAGTGCCAGTACGACGTCGCGGGCTACACCTTCGCGGGCCTGCCGGGCGTCATAATCGGCCACAACCAGGACATCTCCTGGGGCATGACCAACTCCGGCGTCGACGTCACCGACCTCTACCTGGAGAAGCTCACCGGCGAGGGCTACCAGTACGACGGCAAGGTCGTCCCGTTCACCACGCGCGAGGAGACCATCAAGGTCGCCGGGGGCGCCTCCAAGCGGATCGTCGTCCGGGAGACCAACAACGGCCCGCTGCTGTCCGACCGCGACGACGAGCTGGTCAAGGTCGGCAAGAAGGCCACCGTCGACACCGCGGCGCCCGACCGGGGCGACGGCTACGGCATCGCCCTGCGCTGGACCGCGCTGGAGGCGGGCACCACCATGGACGCCGTCTTCGCGATGAACAAGGCGGCCGACTGGGACGACTTCCGGGCGGCGGCCGCACTGTTCGAGGTGCCCTCGCAGAACCTGGTCTACGCCGACACCGACAACAACATCGGCTACACCCTGCCGGGGAAGATCCCCACGCGCGCGAAGAACCACGACGGCTCCATCCCCGCGCCGGGCTGGGACGCCAAGTACCGCTGGACCGGTTACATCGAGCAGGACGAGCTGCCGTACGAGTACAACCCCGAGCGCGGCTACATCGTGACCGCCAACCAGGCCGTCGTCGGCAAGGACTACCCCTACACGCTCACCACGGACTGGGGCTACGGCACCCGCAGCCAGCGCATCACCGACCTGATCGAGTCGAAGATCAAGGGCGACGGCAAGATCTCCACCGACGACATGCGCCAGATGCAGATGGACAACAGCAGCGAGATCGCGAAGCTGCTCGTCCCCCAGCTGCTGAAGATCGACGTCGGCGACAAGGACGTCCGCGCGGCGCAGAAGCTGCTGGAGGGCTGGGACTACACCCAGGACGCCGACTCGGCGGCGGCCGCCTACTTCAACTCGGTGTGGCGCAACATCCTCAAGCTGTCCTTCGGCAACAAGCTGCCCAAGGAGCTGCGCGTCAAGGGCCAGTGCCTGTGGGTCGACCCGGTCAACACCACCGGTCCGGCGGACGAGGTGGAGAAGGTCCGCGAGTGCGGTCAGCGCGACGCCGAGCAGGCCCAGCCGGACGGCGGCGACCGCTGGTTCGAGGTGGTCCGCAACCTGATGGACGACAAGGACAGCGACTGGTGGACCACGCCCCGGTCGGGCACCCGCCCGCCGGCCTCCGCCAACCGTGACGACCTGTTCAAGCGGGCCCTGATCGACGCCCGCTGGGAGCTGACCGCCAAGCTGGGCAAGGACATCGACACCTGGAGCTGGGGACGGCTGCACCGCCTGTTCCTGAAGAACCAGACGCTCGGCACCTCCGGCCCCGGCTTCGTCCAGTACGTCCTCAACCGCGGCCCCTGGAAGCTCAGCGGAGGCGAGGCCACGGTCAACGCGACCGGCTGGAACGCGGCGGGCGGCTTCGGCGTCGTCTGGGTGCCGTCGATGCGGATGGTGGTCAACCTCGACAACCTCGACAAGTCCCAGTGGATCAACCTCACCGGCGCCTCCGGCCACGCCTACAACGCCCACTACGTCGACCAGACCGACAAGTGGGCCAACGGCGAACTGCTGCCGTGGGCATTCACCGACAAGGCGGTCGACGACAGCACGAGCGACACGCTGGTGCTCAAGCCCTGACCGGGACCCCTCGGGAAGGGGCCGTCACGCGCGCGTGACGGCCCCTTCCGGTGTTCGAGGAGGTTCAGGAGAAGCGCCGCACCCCGGACGGCGTCACCACCGCCCGCACCGGCCGGTCGTGCGGCTCCTCAGGGACGTGCCCGACGACCTCCGTGTCGTAGAGCAGCACCACCAGCGCCGGACGGACACCCGCGCGGTCCAGCCGGGCGAGGACACGGTCGTACGACCCTCCGCCGCGGCCCAGCCGCATCCCGCGTGTGTCGACGGCGAGGCCGGGCAGCAGCACGGCGTCGGCGGCGGCGACGGCGTCCGGTCCGAGCCGCTCGCCGACGGGCTCCAGCAGCGCCATCCGCCCGCCGTGCCGCACCCGCGCGAGCGAGCCCTCGCCGGTGTACTCGCCCCAGTCCAGGTCGTTGTCGGGCAGCAGCACCGGAAGCAGGACGCACACGCCCCGCGCGCGCAGCGCGTCCAGCAGCGCGAGCGTGTCGGGCTCGCTCCCCACGGAGACGTACGCCGCCACCGTGCGCGCATGCGCCAACTCGGGCAGGGCGAGCGCGTGCCGCGCCAGCGCAGCGCCGGATTCCCGCACGTCATCCGCTGTCAACCTGTTCCTCACCGCGAGGAACTCCCGTCGCAACGTTCGCTTGTCAGGCTCGGCCCCGGACCCCATCTGGCGCACCTGTCGTACCCCATTCCCTTCGTGAATGTGCTCATATGAGCCAAACGCTCGGAGCCTCAGATTCCACACAAAGGCACCGGTTATGGTGTCGGGCATGACTCAGTCGCACCCCAGGATCAGCAAGGCTGTCATCCCCGCAGCAGGCCTCGGCACCCGGTTCCTGCCGGCGACCAAGGCGACTCCCAAGGAGATGCTGCCGGTCGTGGACAAGCCCGCGATCCAGTATGTGGTCGAGGAGGCCGTGTCCGCCGGTCTCGACGACGTTCTCATGATCACGGGCCGCAACAAGCGCCCCCTCGAGGACCACTTCGACCGCAACTACGAGCTTGAGTCCGCCCTGGAGAAGAAGGGCGACGCCGAACGGCTCGCCAAGGTCCAGGAGTCCAGCGACCTCGCCACCATGCACTACGTCCGCCAGGGCGACCCCAGGGGCCTCGGCCACGCCGTGCTGTGCGCCGCCCCGCACGTCGGCGACGAGCCCTTCGCCGTCCTCCTCGGCGACGACCTCATCGACGCCCGGGACCCCCTGCTGAAGCGGATGATCGAGGTCCAGGAGCAGTACGGCGGCAGCGTGATCGCCCTGATGGAGGTCGCGCCCGAGCAGATCCACCTCTACGGCTGCGCCGCCGTCGACACCACCGAGGACAGCGACGTCGTCAAGGTCAACGGTCTGGTCGAGAAGCCGGACGCCGCGGACGCCCCCTCGAACTACGCCATCATCGGCCGCTACGTCCTCGACCCCGCCGTCTTCGGCATACTGCGCACCACGGAGCCCGGCCGCGGCGGCGAGATCCAGCTGACCGACGCCCTCCAGCAGCTCGCGGCGGACGAGAAGGTCGGCGGCCCGGTGCACGGCGTCGTCTTCAAGGGCCGCCGCTATGACACCGGCGACCGCGGCGACTATCTGCGTGCCATTGTCAGGCTCGCGTGCGAACGTGAGGACCTGGGCCCGGACTTCCGGACCTGGCTGCGCAGTTACGTCACCGAGGAGATGTAGCCACCTTGAGCACCGCCGCGCCCCGCGCCACCGGCCAGGACCACCTGTGGTCGGTGGACGAACACCTGGAGGACATCCTCGCCACCGTCCGTCCCCTCGACCCCATCGAGCTGCAACTGCTCGATGCCCAGGGCTGCGTCCTGGTCGACGACATCACGGTGCCGGTCTCGCTGCCGCCGTTCGACAACAGCTCGATGGACGGGTACGCGGTCCGGGTCGCGGATGTCGCGGGCGCCAGCGAGGAGTACCCGGCGTCCCTGGAGGTCGTCGGGGACGTCGCCGCGGGCGCGGCCGAGCTGCTGCACGTGGGGCCCGGCCAGGCCGCCCGCATCATGACCGGCGCCCCGCTGCCGCCCGGCGCCGAGGCGGTCGTCCCCGTGGAGTGGACCGACGGCGGGCTCGGCGAGGGCCCGGTCACCGGGATGCGGGCCCGCAGCCTCGCCCCCGAGGCCGCGACCGGGCAGGTCCAGGTGTACCGCGCGGCCGAGGCACGCGCGCATGTGCGTGCCCAGGGCAGCGACGTGAAGGCGGGCGACCGCGCCCTGGCGGCCGGGACGGTGCTCGGCCCGCCGCAGATCTCCCTGCTCGCCGCCATCGGCCGCGGCACGGTCCGGGTGCGCCCCCGTCCGCGCGTGGTGGTGCTCTCCACCGGCAGCGAACTCGTCCAGCCCGACGGGGAGCTGGCGCCCGGTCAGATCTACGACTCCAACAGCTTCGCCCTCACGGCCGCCGCCCGTGACGCCGGGGCCATCGCCTACCGGGTCGGCGCGGTCGCCGACGACGCCGAGACCCTGCGCACCACCATCGAGGACCAGCTGGTGCGCGCCGACCTGATGGTGACCACCGGCGGGGTCAGCGTCGGCGCGTACGACGTCGTCAAGGAGGCGCTGTCGTACGTCGGTGACGAGGACGAGCCCGGCGGCGGCATCGAGTTCCGCAAGCTGGCCATGCAGCCCGGCAAGCCGCAGGGCTTCGGGTCCATCGGCCCCGACCACACCCCGCTGCTGGCCCTGCCCGGCAACCCGGTCTCGTCGTACGTCTCCTTCGAGCTGTTCGTGCGCCCCGCGATCCGCACCCTCATGGGTCTGGAGGACGTCCACCGCCCGCGCGTACGCGCGACCCTCACGGCCGGGAAGCCGCTGTCGTCGCCCAAGGGCCGCAGACAGTTCCTGCGCGGGACGTACGCCGACGGCGCGGTCACCCCGGTCGGCGGCGCCGGCTCCCATCTGGTCGCCGCCCTCGCGCACGCGGACGCGCTGATCGTCGTCCCGGAGGACGTGGCGGCCGTCGAGCCCGGCACCGAGGTCGAGGTGGTCCTGCTCGGCTGAGGGCCACCGGTTGGGGGTACCGTGTCGCGCACGACAGGCCCGCGCGCCGCACCGCACCGGGCCCACCCCGGACCGGGAGCGCCACACGAGCATGAGTACGCAGGACCGACTGACGCACATCGACGAGGCGGGCGCGGCCCGCATGGTCGACGTATCGGAGAAGGACGTCACCGCCCGCACCGCGCGCGCGAGCGGACGCGTCCTCGTCTCGCCCCGTGTGATCGAGCTGCTGCGCGGGGAGGGCGTCCCCAAGGGCGACGCGCTGGCCACCGCGCGGATCGCCGGGATCATGGGCGCCAAGCGCACCCCGGACCTGATCCCGCTGTGCCACCCGTTGTCGGTGTCGGGTGTGAAACTGGACTTGTCGGTCGCGGACGACGCCGTGGAGATCGCCGCCACGGTGAGGACGACCGACCGCACGGGCGTGGAGATGGAGGCCCTCACCGCGGTCTCGGTCGCCGCGCTCACCGTGATCGACATGGTCAAGGCGGTCGACAAGGGAGCGGTCATCACGGACGTACGGGTGGAGGAGAAGACGGGCGGCAAGTCGGGCGACTGGAGCCGGGCATGACCCTCGACACATCAGTTGGCGGCGCGCTGACCGCGCCGTACAGCGCCCTGGTGGTCACGGCCTCCAACCGGGCCGCCGCCGGTGTCTACGCGGACAAGGGCGGCCCGCTGATCGCGGACGGCCTGCGCGGCTTCGGCTTCGCGGTGGACGGCCCGCAGGTGGTCCCGGACGGCGACCCGGTCGAGGCCGCCCTGCGCGCCGGGGTCGACGCCGGGTACGACGTGATCGTCACCACCGGCGGCACCGGCGTCTCGCCCACCGACCGCACCCCGGAGGCGACCCGCGCGGTCCTCGACCACGAGGTGCCCGGCATCGCGGAGGCGATCCGGGCGTACGGCCGGGACAAGGTGCCCACGGCGGTGCTGTCGCGGGGCGTGGCCGGGGTGGCGGGCGGGACGCTGATCGTGAACCTGCCGGGCTCCACGGGCGGGGTGCGCGACGGGCTGGCCGTGCTGGAGCCGCTGCTGGTCCACGCCGTCGACCAGCTGCGCGGCGGCGACCACCCCAGACCCGGTGGCAGTGGGGGTGCGAGCTGAACAGCCCGTCGTGGCCCGTCGAGCTGGCGGAGGGCGATGTCGTCCTCCGGCCGATAAAGCTGCGCGACCAGCGGGCGTGGCGCGAGGTGAACCGGCGCAACCGCGACTGGCTGCGCCCCTGGGAGGCGACCATCCCGCCGCCCACGCCCGGCGGGCCGATCACCCACCGGCCGACCTACCGTCAGATGGTGCGGCACCTGCGCGCCGAGGCGAACGCGGGCCGGATGCTGCCGTTCGTCATCGAGTACCAGGGCAGGCTGGTCGGCCAGTTGACGGTCGCGGGAATCACCTGGGGCTCGATGTGCTCGGGCCATGTCGGTTACTGGGTGGACCAGTCGGTGGCCGGACGCGGGGTGATGCCGACGGCTGTCGCCCTGGTGGTGGACCACTGTTTCCGCACGGTGGGACTGCACCGTATCGAGGTCTGCATTCGCCCCGAGAACGGCCCGAGCCGCCGGGTGGTCGAGAAACTCGGATTCCGTGAGGAGGGCCTCAGGCCCCGTTATCTCCACATCGACGGGGCCTGGCGGGACCATCTGGTCTTCGCGCTGACCGCCGAGGAAGTACCCGACGGCCTGCTGAACCGCTGGCGGCGGAAGCGGAACTCGCACAACGCGGAAATTGAATAGACGTTCGAATTCTGTCGTTCAGGGATCGCTGAAGGACACAGAATTCACGGTTCCGGCGGGCTGTTGATCGCATCGGTCACAAAAAAAGTTCGAAATATCAGCCGGATCGTGCGACACACCGGCCCAATTGGCGGATGCCCTCACGCGAACCCCTCTACCGTGTGAGGCGTGAGCAGCAGCGGCCTCATCTACGCAGTCATCGTCGGGGCCTGGGCCGCCTACTTGGTGCCGATGTGGCTCCGTAGGCAGGACGAGCTGAACGAAGCCCGTCCGACGGAGCGCTTCAGCACCGCCATCCGGTTGCTGTCCGGACGGGCGGCCATGGAGCGCCGATACGCCAAGGACCTGCGGGCACGCTCCACCGACCAGGCGGAGCCCGGCCCAGGCGACCCGGACGGCGTCACCGACTCGGTGGACGTCCGGGCCTTCGCCATGCCCCCGGCTAAGGCACCGGTCCAGGCGCCGGTACAGGCACCCGAGCGGACCCGGACACCGGTCCCCTCCGCCCCCGACCCCACCCCTGCCACCTCCCGGCCGTCCCCGCAACCCCGGCGCCGCGCCCCGGCGCCCCGGCGCGCGCCCGGCGCGGAGGCGGCGGCAGCACGCGCCCAGCGCTCGAAGGTGCTCGCACGCCGTCGCCGTACGACGGTGATGCTCTTCCTCGCCTTCTCGCTCGGCGCGATCGTCGCGGCGGTCGGCGGGCTCGCGTTCCTGTGGGCACCGGGCGTGCCCGCCGTGATGCTCAGCGCCTACATCGCGTACCTGCGCTCCCAGGAGCGCCGTCGCTTCACCTACCAGATGGACCGCCGCCGCGCGGAGGCCGCCGCCCAGCACCTGCGTGAGCGTGCCCGCGCCCCGCGCCGTCCGGTGTCGTCGCCCGCCGACGCCGACGAGCCCGAGGAGGACGGACCGGCGACGGACACCGACCCGGGCCTGACCGCCCTCGCCGCCGACCGGCGGGCACTGGTCGAGCAGACCGACCACGCCGAGTGGGTGGACCAGCAGCGTGAGCGGCAGCGGCGGCCCGGCCAGGGCGACAGCTGGGACCCGGTGCCGGTGCCCCTGCCGACGTATGTCACCGCGCCGGTGGCGCCGCGCGCGACGGCGGACGTGGACCTCGCGGGACCGGACGCCTGGAGTTCCGCCCGCTCGGGTCCCGCGGGCCAGGACGAGCCGGACCAGCGTGAGGAGCCCGAGCCACCCGCCCCCGCCGCCCCGGACGCGGACCGCGACGACGCCCGCCGCCGCGCCGCCTCCGCCCGCCGCTCCCGCGAGCGCGGTGGCCGCACCCCCCTCTTCGACCAGTACGAGGACGGCGACCGCCCCCGCGCGGCCAACGAGTAGAGCCCCCGGACCTGCGCCGGGAACGGATTTCCAAGCACCCGGATCGGGGTGCTAAGGTTTCACTCGTTGCAAGGGCCTGTGGCGCAGTCCGGTAGCGCACCTCGTTCGCATCGAGGGGGCCAGGGGTTCAAATCCCCTCAGGTCCACGCAGCATGAAGCCCCAGTCGGGAAACCGACTGGGGCTTCATCGTGTTGTGGGGTCAGCCGTGGCACGGCGGTGCCCGCGCTGATCGCGGTGCCGCTCACAGGGGCTTGGCGAAGCAGCGGCTGGCGTCATGGAAGCGGTAGTAGCCGAACTTGGCGCAGGGCTCGTAGCCGCTGGAGGTGTACAGGGCGATGGCCTCCGGCTGCTGGGTGCCGGTCTCCAGGACCATGCGGGTGCGTCCGGCGGCGCGGGCGTCGTCCTCCAGGGCGGCGAGGACGCGTCGGGCGAGTCCGTTGCCGCGGGCCTCGCGGACGACGAACATGCGCTTCAGCTCGGCGTCGCCGTCCTCGTTGCCCTCGTCGTTCTTGTCCTGGCTGCGCCAGCCGCCGGTGGCCACGGGGCGGTCCTGGGTGTCGTAGGCGATGAGGTAGACGCCGTTGGGCGGGGTGAAGTCGGACGGGTCGAGGGGGGTGGCGTCGCCGCCGTCGCCGTAGCGCTCGTGGTACTCGGCCTGGACCTCGTCGTTGAGCTTGACGGCGTCGGGGTGGTCGAAGGCGACCCGGCGAATATTCATGCGATGCATCGTACAATCATGCGGAAGGGGAGTTGGTGGGCGGTCGGCCCGGATCTGGACTTTGTCCAAGGTAAGGGTATGGTGCCCCGGTGCTGATTGTGACCTCCGTGAACGTGAACGGGCTGCGGGCCGCCGCGAAGAAGGGCTTCGTGGAGTGGCTCGCCGACACCTCCGCCGACGTGCTCTGTCTGCAAGAGGTGCGCGCCGAGCCGCAGCAGCTGTCCGAGCAGGTCCGCGCCCCGGAGGGCTGGCACGTCCTGCACGCCCCCGCCGCCGCGAAGGGCCGGGCCGGGGTCTCCCTCTACAGCCGCCGCGAGCCCGACGCCGTCCGGGTCGGCTTCGGCTCGGCCGAGTTCGACGGCAGTGGCCGGTACGTCGAGGCCGACCTGCCCGGTGTGACCGTCGCCTCCCTCTACCTCCCGTCCGGCGAGGTCGGCACCGAGCGGCAGGACGAGAAGGTCCGCTTCATGGGGGAGTTCCTCGCCCACCTCAAGGGGCTGCGGGAGCGCGCCGCCGCCGACGGGCGCGAGGTCCTCGTCTGCGGCGACTGGAACATCGCCCACCAGCGGGCCGACCTGAGGAACTGGCGCGGCAACACCAAGAACTCCGGGTTCCTGCCGGAGGAGCGCGAGTGGCTGTCCCGGGTCCTGGACCCGGCCGACGGGGGGTACGTCGACGTCGTACGGGCGCTGCACCCCGAGGTGGAGGGGCCGTACTCCTGGTGGTCGTACCGGGGGCGGGCCTTCGACAACGACACCGGCTGGCGGATCGACTACCACGTCGCCACGCCCGGGCTCGCGGGCAAGGCCGTCAAGGGGTTCGTGGAGCGGGCCGCCACGCATGCCGAGCGCTGGTCGGACCACGCGCCGGTGACCGTGGTCTACGACCTGTAGGAGTCCGAAGAGTTCGAGGGGTTCGAGGAGTTCGAGGAGTCCTGGCGTCGCATTCTGCGGTCCAGGGCCAGTGACAGCTCCGCCGCCACCACGTTGCGGGCCAGCGGGCGCAGGCGCTGGAGGTCGGGCTCGGTGCCGTGGCGCAGGACCATCTCGGCGAAGAGGTCGGCGAGGGCGTCGGCGTGCTCGCGGACGCGGGCGCCCGCCTTGAGGACCTCGGCGAGGGGGATGCCCTCGCGGACCAGTGCCGAGGACACGTCCAGCAGCCGGTGGCTGATGTGGACGATCTCGTCGCCGTCGGTGCCGAGGTAGCCGAGGTCCATCGCGGCGGCGAGGTTCTCCGGGGTGACCTCGCCCTCGAAGCGGGCGGCGAGTTCCTCGGGGGTGAGGCGGACCGGGGTCTCCTCGGTGGGCGGGCCGTAGCCGAGGAGGTCGCCGACGCCGCGGCCGTGGTCGAAGGCGTCGGCCAGTTCCGCGATGCCGTTCAGGGTGTGGCCGCGTTCCAGGAGTGCGGCGATGGTGCGCAGCCGGGCCAGGTGGTGGTCGTCGTACCACGCTATCCGGCCCTCGCGGCGGGGCGGTGGGATCAGCTTGCGTTCGCGGTAGAAGCGCAGGGTGCGGACGGTGATGCCGGCCAGCCGGGCCAGCTCCTCCATGCGGTACTCGCGGGTCTCGCGCTCCTCTGTCACGCCCCGACTCTAAGTCGTACCGCCGGTAACTTTCCTGCGACCGACCCCTACCCATCGGTAGCCGACTCCCTTACGCTCCCATTGCGCCAGTGTTCACTGGCGGAATTGCCCAGTGGCATCAGTGGGGTCAGGAGGCATCGGATGGCCGAGCACGAGCACGTAAGGGTGGCCGTCGTCGGGTCCGGGTTCGGAGGACTCGGGGCCGCCGTGCGGCTGCGCCGCGAGGGGATCACCGACTTCGTCGTCCTGGAGCGGGCCGACAGCGTCGGCGGCACCTGGCGGGACAACAGCTACCCCGGGTGCGCCTGTGACGTGCCCTCGCACCTGTACTCGTTCTCCTTCGCTCCCAACCCCGACTGGCCCCGCACCTTCTCCGGGCAGCGGCACATCCGCGCCTACCTGGAGCACGTCACCGACACCTTCCGGCTCCGCCCGCACCTGCGGTTCAACTCCGAGGTCAAGAAGATGACCTGGGACGCCGAGCGGCTGCGGTGGGCCATCGAGACCAGCTCCGGGTCGCTCACCGCCGACGTCGTCGTCTCCGCGACCGGGCCGCTGTCCGACCCCAAGGTCCCGGACATCCCCGGCCTCGACTCCTTCCCCGGCGAGGTCTTCCACTCCGCCCGCTGGGACCACGGCCTCGACCTGCGTGGCAAGCGCGTCGCCATGGTCGGCACCGGCGCCTCGGCCATCCAGATCGTGCCGTCCATCCAGCCCGAGGTCGGCCGGCTCACCCTCTTCCAGCGCACCCCGCCCTGGGTGATGCCCCGCGTCGACCGCCCCATCAGCGGTTTCGAACGCGCCCTGCACCGGAACCTGCCCTTCACCACCCAGCTGCGCCGCGGACTGCTGTGGGGCATCCGGGAGTTGCAGGTGCAGGCCTTCACCAAGCACCCGGGCGAGCTGGGCTTCGTCGAGCAGCTGGCCAAGCGCAACATGGCCCGCGCCATCAAGGACCCGGCCCTGCGCGCCAAGCTCACCCCCGACTACCGCATCGGCTGCAAGCGCATCCTGCTCTCCAACGACTACTACCCGGCGCTCGCGCGGCCCAATGTCGACGTCGTCGCCAGCGGGCTGAGCGAGGTGCGCGGGAACGTCCTCGTCGCCGCCGACGGCACCGAGACCGAGGCCGACGTGGTCGTCTTCGGCACCGGGTTCCACGTCACCGACATGCCCATCGCCGAGCGGGTCGTCGGCGCCGACGGCCGCACCCTCGCCGAGACCTGGAAGGGCGGCATGGAGGCGCTGCGCGGCGCGTCCGCCGCCGGGTTCCCCAACTGGATGACGATCATCGGGCCCAACACCGGCCTCGGGAACTCCTCGATGATCCTGATGATCGAGTCCCAGCTGAACTACCTCGCCGACTACCTGCGGCAGTTGGACGTGCTCGGCGGGCGCGTCGCCCTCGACGCCCGCCCCGACGCCGTCACCGCCTGGAACCACCGGGTGCAGGAGCGGATGAAACGCACGGTGTGGAAGACCGGCGGCTGCACCAGCTGGTACCTGGACGCCAGCGGGCGCAACACCACCATCTGGCCGGGTACGACGGCGGAGTTCCGGCGTGCGACGCGGCGCGTCGATCTCGCGGAGTACGAGGTCCTGCGACCGGCCGTCGCCAGGACCTCCGGGAAGGCCGCGGAGACCGAGGCCGCCGTATGAGCCGTCTGACGCATGTCGTCGCCGGGCCCTACGCCCCGCCCGCCGCCGCCCGCGAACTCACCGCCGTCTCCGCCGACGGAGCCCGGCTGCACGTCGAGGTGCACGGCCCCGACGGAGCGCCGGCCGTCGTCCTCGCCCACGGCTGGACCTGCTCGACCGCGTTCTGGGCGGCCCAGATCCGCGCCCTGGCCACCGACCACCGCGTCATCGCCTACGACCAGCGCGGCCACGGACGCAGCCCGGCCAGCCGGGCCTGCGGCACCGAAGCCCTCGCCGACGACCTGGAAGCCGTACTGGACGCGACGCTCGCGCCCGGCGAGCGCGCGGTGGTTGTCGGGCACTCCATGGGCGGCATGACCGTGCTGGCCGCCGCCGCACGCCCGGCGTTCCAGGCGCGGGCCGCGGCCGTCCTGCTGTGCAGCACGGGCGCTTCACGGCTGGTCGCCGAGTCGACCGTGCTCCCGATGCGGGCCGGGCGGGCCCGGACCTGGCTCACCCGCAGGGTGCTCGGCTCACGCGCACCCCTCGGGCCGGTCACACCGCTGGCCCGCGGAATCCTCAAGTACGCCACCATGGGCGCCGGTTCCGCGCCGCACATGGTGGAGGCGTGCGCGCGGATCGTGCACGCCTGCCCGCGCGGGGTGCGCCACGCCTGGTCGAACGTACTGGACCTGCTCGACCTCGACCACGGGGTGCGGGAGCTGCGGGCGCCGACGGCCGTGCTGGTCGGCACCGCCGACCGGCTGACGCCGCCGGTGCACGCGCGGTCGCTGGCCGCCGCGCTGCCGCGGTGCGTGGGGCTGACCGAGGCGCCCGGCCTCGGCCATATGACACCGGTGGAGGCACCCGAGCTGGTCACCGGCAAGATACGGGAACTCGTCACGACGTACGCCAACGTCAAGGAGGGCGCATGACCAGGGTGAGCCTCGAAGGGCAGGTCGCGGTCGTCACCGGTGCCGCACGCGGTGTCGGGGAGCTGCTGGCCCGCAAGCTGTCGGCGCGCGGCGCGAGCGTGGCGCTGGTCGGCCTGGAGCCGGACGAACTGAAGCGGGTCGCCGAGCGGCTGCACGGCGACAGCGACTGCTGGCACGCCGACGTCACCGACCACGAGGCCATGGCGGAGGTCGCCCGTGAGGTCAAGGAACGGTTCGGCAAGGTCGACATCGTGGTCGCCAACGCGGGCGTCGCGACCGGCGGCCCGTTCTCCGAGTCCGATCCGGAGGCCTGGCGCCGGGTGATCGAGGTCAACCTGATCGGCTCGGCGGTCACCGCCCGCGCCTTCCTGCCGCTGCTCGCCGCGAGCCGGGGATATCTGCTCCAGATCGCGTCCCTCGCCGCGATCACCCCGGCGCCGATGATGACGGCGTACTGCGCCTCCAAGTCCGGTGTGGAGGCGTACGCGCACAGTCTGCGCGCCGAGGTCGGCTACAAGGGCGTACGGGTGGGGGTGGCGTACCTGTCGTGGACGGACACGGACATGGTGCGCGGCGCGGACCAGCTGGACGTGATGCGGGAGCTGCGGCAGCGGCTGCCGTGGCCGTCGAACAAGACCTATCCGCTGGGTCCGGCGGTGGACCGGATCGTCGCCGGGATCGAGCGGCGGTCCAGCCATGTGTACGGGCAGTGGTGGCTGCGCGGCATGCAGGGCGTGCGCGGGTATCTGCCCGCGTTGATCGGGACGGTGGGCCAGCGCGAGATGCGGCGGTTCGCGGACCGGCTGGACGGGATGCGTACGGGGCTGGTCGGGGCGGGCGGCGCCGCCGACGAACAGGCAAGGGCTACGCACCGTAAGTGATCGACATGCGCAGGGTCACGGCCCGTGTGAATCTGAGTTGGGCCCACGAGGCCCAACAACCTCATTCATCACAGGAGTGAACCCACATGGGTATGAAGGACAAGTTCCAGGACCAGGCCGAGCAGTGGCAGCAGCAGGCGAAGGACAAGATGCAGGAGACCCGCGAGCGGTCCCAGCAGCAGCGCGGCCGCCAGCAGGGCGAGCAGCCCGAGCACATGCGTCCGGGCACCGAGCGGCCCCGTCAGGACCGTGAGGACGAGGAGCGCTTCGACCAGGACTACGACGTCTGACGTCGGCCCGGCCTGAGCCGAGCGACAGGGGTGCCCCCGCGAGGGAGCACCCCTGTTCTCATGCCCCCGTTCTCATGCTCGCGGCGGCAGCACCGGCCGCGAACGGTCCGGTACGGCGCTGTAGTCGGGCGGGGTCGCGGCGGGGTGCTTCTCCAGCAGTTCCAGGGCGAGCCGTACGGCGTCGTCGAGCTGGGCGTAGCGGCCCTCGGCCCAGTCCAGGGGGGTGCGCAGGGCCGCCACGTCGGGGTCGACACCCTCGTTCTCCACGGACCAGCCGTAGGCGTCGAACCAGGCGGCGTTCATCGGCACCGTGATCACCGTGCCGTCGCCGAGGCGGTGCCGCCCGGTCATGCCGACGACCCCGCCCCAGGTGCGCTGCCCGACCACCGGCCCCAGCCCCAGCAGCTTGAACGCGGCGGTGATCATGTCGCCGTCGGACGAGGTGGCCTCGTCGGCGAGCGCCACGACCGGCCCGCGCGGCGCGTTGGAGGTGTACGACACCGGCTGGGAGTGGCGGGTGAGGTCCCAGCCCAGGATGGTGCGGGTGAGCTTCTCGACGACGAGTTCACTGATGTGGCCGCCCGCGTTGCCGCGCACGTCCACGATGAGCGCGGGCCGGGACACCTCCATCCGCAGGTCGCGGTTGAACTGCGCCCAGCCGGAGCCGCCCATGTCGGGGATGTGCAGATAGCCGCACCGGCCGCCGCTCAACTCCCGGACCACCTCCCGGCGTTTGGCGACCCAGTCCTGGTAGCGCAGGGGGCGTTCGTCGACCAGGGGGACGACGGCGACCCGGCGGGAGCGGCCCGCGGTGCCCTCCGCCGGGGTGAAGGTCAGCTCCACGGTCGTACCGCCCGCGCCCGCGAGCAGCGGGTAGGGCCCGGTGACCGGGTCCACGGGCCGCCCGTCGACATGGGTGAGGACGGCGCCCGCCCGGATGCCGGAACCGGCGAGCGGGGAGCGGGCCTTGGAGTCGGAGGAGTCGCCGGGCAGGATGCGCCGGACCGTCCACTGGCCGTCGCGGCGCACGAAGTTGGCGCCGAGCAGGCCCTGCCAGCGCTGGTAGTGCGGTGGTCCCTCGTTGCGGCGGGCGGGGGTGACGTACGCGTGCGAGGTGCCCAGCTCGCCCAGCACCTCGCGCAGCAGGTCGGCGAACTCGTCGGGGGAGGCGACCCGTTCGACCAGCGGCCGGTACTGCGCGAGCACCGCGTCCCAGTCGATGCCGCACATCCCCGGCTCCCAGAAGTAGGCGCGGATGAGCCGCCCGGCCTCCTCGTAGGACTGCCGCCATTCCGCGCCGGGGTCGACCTCGTGCAGGATGCGGCGTACGTCGATCCAGACGGTGCTGTCGCTGTCTCCGGACTCCGTCGCCGGGACGGCGCGCAGTTCGCCCTCGTCGACGACGACCAGCCGGGAGCCGTCGCCGCTGACGGCGAACCAGTCGAGGTGGCCGACGAGTTCGGTCCGCTTGGCCTTGGTGATGCCGAAGTGTTCGAGGGTGGGGCGCCCGGTGGTGTCGTCGGGGTTGGCGAAGGTCTCGCCGAGCGCGCCGGAGATCGGCCAGCGCAGCCAGACCAGGCCGCCGCCCGCGACCGGGTGCAGCGCCGAGTACTTGGAGGCGGTGACGGGGAACGGGGTGACCCGGCACTCCAGGCCCTCGGTCTCGACGGTGACCGCGCCCGCCTCCCCGGTGCCCGCCGCGTCCGCCACCGGGTCCAGGCCCCCGGCCGCGGGCCGCCCGTCGGGGCTGAGGGCGAACGGGGACGGGGTCGCCGACGACAGCGGTACCAGGTAGGGGCGGCAGCCCAGCGGGAAGGACAGGTCGCCGGTGTGGACGTCGTACACCGGGTCGAAGCCGCGCCAGGAGAGGAAGGCGAGGTAGCGGCCGTCGGAGGTGAAGACCGGGTTCTCGTCCTCGAAGCGGCCGTCGGTGACCTCGATGACGAACCGGTCCTTGATGCGGGCCATCCTGATCTGCCGCAGGGTCCGGCCGATCCCGGGGTGCGACCAGGTCAGCCAGGCCCCGTCGGGGGAGAAGGCGAGGTCGCGCACGGGCCCGTTGGCGGACCGTACCAGCTCGGTGACCTCGCCGTTGGAGTCCTCGGTGGCGTCCATCAGCAGCAGCCGCCCGTCGTGCGCGGCGAGGGCGAGCCGTTCGCCCGCCGGGTCGGACACCAGCTCCAGGACCCGGCCCAGTTCGCCCGCCGCCAGCCGCCGGGGCTCGCGGTCGCCGGTGGCGCGCGGCAGGTAGGCGATCTCGACGGCGTCCTCGCCCTCCGCGTCCGTCACGTACGCCACCTGCCCGGACGGTCCGAGCATCACGGGCAGCCGGACCCGGACGCCGGGGGCGTCGGTGAGGGTGCGGGCGGGGCCGTCGCGGTGGGTGAGCCAGTAGAGGCTGCCGCGTACGACGACGGCGCTGGCCCGTCCGGTCTCGTCGACGGAGATGCCGTCGACGTGCTGGGTGGCGGGCACCTGGTAGGGGCGCCGTCCGGCGCGCGGTCCGCTGAGCGTGACGTCGAGGCGGCGCGGCTCGGAGCCCGCGGTCAGGTCGTCGACGATCCACAGGTCGCCCGCGCACTGGTAGACGACCCGGGTGCCGTCGCTGGCGGCGTGCCGGGCGTAGAAGGCGTCGTGGTCGGTGTGGCGGCGCAGGTCGGAGCCGTCGTGGGCGCAGGAGTAGAGGTTGCCGACGCCCTCGTGGTCGGAGAGGAAGGCGACCCGGCCGCCGACCAGCATGGGGCAGGCCAGATGGCCGCCGATGCCTTGGAGGAGCCGTTCGCCGTGCAGCCAGAGGCGGCCCGTGGCGCCGCCGCGGTAGCGCTTCCAGGCGGCGGGTTCGTGCGGCGGGGTGCCGGTGAGCAGCAGTGTCCTGCGTTCGCCGTCGAGGTCGGCGACCTGGATGTCGGTGACCGGGCCCCAGGGGAGTTTGCGGCCGGGGTCGCCGTCGGGGGTGAGCTTGTAGGCCCATGTGAAGTGGGAGAAGGGTTCGCCGTGGGAGGCGACGGCGAGGATCTCGCCGTCCGGGGTCCAGCCGCGGACCTCGGTGTCGTAGCTGCCCCAGTAGGTGAGGCGGCGGGCGGTGCCGCCGTCCACCGGGACCAGGTGGATCTCGGGGGCGAGGCTCCGCCAGCTCGTGTACGCGAGGTGGCGGCCGTCGGGGGAGAAACGGGGCGGGCCGGTCTTGGCGCGGTCGACGGTGAGCCGCCAGGCGCGGCCCGGACCGTCCAGGGAGGTCAGCCAGAGGTCGTCCTCGGCGACGAAGCAGAGCAGGTCACCGCTGATGTGGGGCAGGCGCAGATAGCTCACCCTCCCCATGCTTTTCCGGGGGAGTAGGCGGGGCAAGTCGTGACTTTCGGGGCACGCGGTCGGAGGTGTGTCCGAGGAGTGATCCACGCCACGTACGAAACCGTTTCGTTTCGCTCGTGGTCTGGGCTACTCTCGACGTGTACGAAACCGTGTCGTTCGGCACGGAGCTGTCGGAGTGGAGAGGTGAGAGAGATGACGGAGGTCGCGACCGCGCGCCGCAGTCGCCTCACACCCGAGCGCGAGGCCGAGCTGTACGGCGCCGTGCTCGACCTGCTCCGGGAGGTCGGCTACGACGCCCTCACCATGGACGCCGTGGCCACCCGCACCCGGTCCAGCAAGGCCACGCTCTACCGCCAGTGGGGCGGCAAGGCCGAGCTGGTGGCGAAGGCGATCCGGTGCCTGAAGCCGGGCAGCCTCGCCGACTTCGACACCGGGTCCCTGCGGGGCGACTTCATCGCGCTGGTGACCCGTGAGGACGACGGCCAGATCGAGCAGAACGCCGCGCTGATGCGGGGCCTGGCCATGGCGATGCACGGCAACCCCGACCTGCTGCGGGCCTTCAGGGAGTTCCTGATCGAGCCCGAGCTGGAGGAGTTCCACCGGGTGCTGGCGCGCGCCGTCGACCGGGGCGAGGTCCGCCCGGACAACCCGGCGACCGGGTACGTCGTGCACATGATGCTCGGCGCGTTCGTGACCCGGACCCTGATCGACGAACTGCCGCCGACGCAGGACTTCCTCATCTCGTACGTAGACGCCGTGATCCTCCCCGCTCTCGGCGTCCCGACCACCTGAGCACCACCTCTTCCGTTACCACCTGACGCGAACCGCTCACGTCGTCGGGCCGATCAGCCACGCTCCCCACCGTGCTGATCACCCCTGCCCCGAACATCCCACGACCTGACCGGGAGTACGCCCTCGTGGCCACGTTCCTCTACAAACTCGGCCGGCTCGCCTTCCGGCGACGGCATTTCGTCGCCCTGATCTGGGTGGCGCTGCTGACGCTCGCCGGCGTCGGCGCGGCAAGCGCCCCCACCCCCGGGAGCACCTCGTTCTCGATCCCCGGCACCGAGGCCCAGAAGGCCTTCGACCTGCTGGAGGAACGGTTCCCCGGGATGAGCGCCGACGGCGCCACCGCCCGGGTCGTCTTCAAGGCCCCCGAGGGCGAGAAGATGACCGACGCGGAGCACAAGGCCACCGTCGAGAAGGCGGTCTCGGAGCTGTCCGACGGCTCCGAGGTCGAGTCCGTCGCCGACCCGTACCAGGCGAACGCCGTCAGCGAGGACGGCACGGTCGCCTACGCCCAGGTCAGGTACGACGTCTCCGGCATGGAGCTGGAGGACTCCACCAAGGACGCCCTGGAGCAGGCCGCCGCGGACGCCCGGGACACCGGTCTGACCGTCGAGATCGGCGGTGACGCCCTCCAGGCCGTGCCGCACACCGGCACCGGCGAGATCATCGGCATCGCCGTCGCCGCGGTCGTCCTCGTCATCACCTTCGGCTCGCTGCTCGCCGCCGGGCTGCCGCTGCTCACCGCGATCATCGGCGTCGGCATCGGCGTCTCCTCGATCACCGCGCTGGCCAGCACCCTGGACCTCGGCTCCACCACCTCCATCCTGGCCTCGATGATCGGCCTCGCGGTCGGCATCGACTACGCGCTGTTCATCGTCTCCCGCTACCGGGCCGAACTCGCCGAGGGCCGGGAGCGCGAGGAGGCGGCCGGGCGTGCCGTCGGCACCGCGGGCTCCGCGGTGGTCTTCGCGGGCCTGACCGTCGTCATCGCCCTGGTCGGCCTGTCGGTCGTCAACATCCCGATGCTGACCAAGATGGGCATCGCGGCGGCGGGCACCGTCGCCATCGCCGTACTGATCGCCCTCACCATGATCCCCGCGCTGCTCGGCTACGCGGGCCGCAAGGTCCGTCCCGCGGGCGAGAAGAGCAAGCTGCTCGGCGGCGGGCGCACCCCGAAGCAGCCGGGCAAGGCCAACATGGGCACCCGCTGGGCCAGCTTCGTGGTACGCCGCCCGGTCGCTGTCCTGCTGCTCGGTGTGATCGGCCTCGGTGCCGCCGCCGTCCCGGCCGCCTCCCTGGAGCTGGGCCTGCCCGACGACGGCTCGCAGCCGACGTCCACCACCCAGCGCCGCGCCTACGACCTGCTCTCCGAGGGCTTCGGGCCCGGCTTCAACGGTCCGCTGATGGTCGTCGTCGACGCCAAGGGCAGCGAGGACGCGACGGGTGTCTTCGACGACGTGTCCGAGAAGATGGGCGGCCTGGAAGGCGTCGTGACGGCGACCCCGGCCGCGCCCAACAAGGCGGGCGACACCGCGACGATCACCGTGATCCCCGACTCCAAGCCCTCCTCGACCATCACCGAGGACCTGGTGCACGCCATGCGTGACACCGGTGCCGACATCCAGGCCGACACCGGCGCGGAGGTGCTGGTCACCGGCACGACGGCGATGAACATCGACATCTCCCAGAAGCTGAACGACGCGCTGGTGCCGTATCTGATCCTGGTGGTCGGCCTGGCGTTCCTGCTGCTGATCGTGGTCTTCCGGTCGATCCTGGTCCCGCTGAAGGCGGCGCTCGGCTTCCTGCTCAGCGTGATGGCGGCGCTGGGCGCGGTGGTCGCGGTCTTCCAGTGGGGCTGGCTGTCGGGCCTGATGGGCGTCGAGGAGACCGGCCCGATCATGTCGATGATGCCGATCTTCATGGTCGGCGTGGTCTTCGGACTGGCCATGGACTACGAGGTCTTCCTCGTGACCCGGATGCGCGAGGCCTACATCCACGGCGAGCAGCCCGGACAGGCCGTGGTGACCGGCTTCAAGTACGGGGCGCGCGTCGTCACCGCCGCCGCGGTGATCATGATGGCCGTCTTCTCCGGGTTCATCGGCTCCAGCGACTCCATGGTCAAGATGATCGGCTTCGGCCTCGCGATCGCGGTCCTCTTCGACGCGTTCGTGGTCCGCATGGCGATCGTCCCGGCCGTCCTGGCGCTCCTGGGCCGCAAGGCCTGGTGGCTGCCGAAGTGGCTGGACCGCGTCATGCCGAACGTGGACGTCGAGGGCGAGGGCCTGCGCGCGCTGTCGGACAGGGACGCCGACCGCGACGACGACAAGGAGCTGGTACGCGCCTGACGTACCGCCGCTGAGAGAGACCAGCCGGTGAGGGTTCCGTGGGGACGGGGCGCCCTCACCGGCTTCCTCCTTTTCCGGGGAGGGTTTCCTGGGGGAGGGGTCTCTTGGGGAAGGGGCGGGTAGCCGCTCCCGGGCCGGGCGCGCGGAATCCGCTCGCATGCCCCGTACACGCACCGCTACCGTGCCCGGCATGACCAATGGAGCCAGCCCCCGTTTCGCCGCCGCGCTCGACGAGCTGGGCCTCGGGGAGGTGGGCGCGCGGGTCCGGAGCTTCCCGGAGGCCACGCGCACCGCGGCCGAGGCCGCCGCGGCGATCGGGTGCGAGTTGAGCCAGATCTGCAAGTCACTGATCTTCGCCGCCGACGGCGAACCGGTCCTGGTGCTCATGGACGGCGCCTCCCGCGTCGACGTGGAGCGGGTCCGGGCCGAGCTGGGCGCCCAGAAGGTGACCCGGGCCAAGGCCGACGTCGTCCGCGAGGCCACCGGGTACGCCATCGGAGGCGTTCCCCCCTTCGGCCACCGCACCCGCACCCGCGTACTCGCCGACCGCTCCCTCCTCGCCCACGACGTGATCTGGGCGGCGGCCGGGACCCCGTACTCCGTCTTCCCGATGGAGCCCAAGGAGCTGATCGCCCACGCGGGCGGCATCCTCGTGGACGTACGCGAGCCCACGCAGTGACCCCCTCGTCGCGGCGTTCCCGAATCCCGTGCTCATAGGTGCGTCCCGCGGGGCTGGGGGGCACCCTGGAAGCAGGTATTCCGGAGGTGACCGTCATGACGATGCACACCACTGTGGGATGGCATGTCGAGCTGGAGTTCCAGGAGGACGACCAGCGGACGAAGGCAGCCGCGCTGGTGCGCCTGCCCGACGGGTCCGAGGTGCGGGCCCACGGCAGTGCCACCAGGCACCACACCGACTCCAATCAGCCAAGGGTCGGCGAGGAGATCGCCGGTGCCCGCGCGCTCAACGAACTCGCGATGCAGCTGCTCACCAAGGCGCACGACGAGATCGACGCGGCGTCCGGCCGGACCTCCCACCCCATTCACGTATAGGAAGGCGCGGTGCGGTTCGGAGGGCCGGGCGGACCCGGTCCTCCGGGCCGCGCCTGCTCAGGACCGCCCCTGCTCCTGGGTGATCGCGGTGCGCACCGCCCGTACCAGGGCCTGGGCCCGCGAGTCCGCCGTCACGCTCGTGCGGAAGCCGTTGGTCACATAGCCGAAGGCGATTCCGGATTCGGGGTCGGCGAAGCCGAGGGCGCCGCCGCGGCCGGGGTGGCCGAAGGAGGCGGGGGAGAGCAGCGGGGAGGCGGCGCCGTGCAGCATGTAGCCGAGGCCGAAGCGGGTGTGGACGACGAGGACGCGGTCGGCGCCCGCGGCCCGTTCGGCGCGCGCCAGCTCGACGGTGCGGGGGGTGAACAGCCGGGTCCCGCCGTCGACGTCGCCGATCAGGGCGGCGTAGAAGCGGGCGAGCCCGTCGGCGGTGGCGACGCCGTTGGAGGCGGGCAGGGCGGCGGCGCGGTAGCCGGGGTCGTTCTCGTCGGGCACCGGGGTGATCGCGGCGAAGGCGCGGCTGGTGAGGGAGTCCGGGTCGGCGTAGGCGTCGACGACGGCACGCTTGGGCCGGGTCCGCAGCGCGCCGGACGCGGCGGGCGCGGTGACGGGGCCCACCCGGCCCGCGCGGGAGGCGACCGTATCGGGCAGCCCGAGCCAGAGGTCGGCGCCGAGCGGCGCGGCGATCTCGTCGGCGATCCAGTCGCCGACGGGCCGTCCGGTGACCCGGCGGACCAGCTCGCCGGTGAGCCAGCTGTAGGTCTGCGCGTGGTACCCGTGGTCGGTGCCCGGCTCCCACGCGGGCGCCTGCGCGGCGACCGCCGCGGCTCCCAGGTCGGGGTCGGCGGCCTCGGCGGGGGTGAGCGGCCGGTCCAGGACGGGCACTCCGGCGCGGTGTGCGAGCAGGTCACGCACCAGCGTCCGCTCCTTGCCCGCCGCCTTGAACTCGGGCCACCACTCACCGACCGGCGCGTCCAGGTCCAGCTCGCCGCGCTGGTGCAGCAGCAGGAGTACGGCGGCGGCGACGCCCTTGGTCGCGGAGCGCACGATCTGCGCGGTGCCGCGCTCCCAGGGCAGGGTGCCGTCGACGTCCTTGGTGCCGCCCCACAGGTCGACGACGCGGTGGCCGTCCCGGTAGACGGCGACGGCGGCGCCGCGGTCGCCCAGCGTCCGGAAGTTCGCGGCGAACGCTTCCCTGACCGGCTCGAAGCCGTCGGCGACGGTGCCGTGCACCTCCACGTCCGCGTTCACGTCCGTACTCCACTTCTCTCGACCCGCCTGCGACAGTGAGTGGAACACGGGCGCCGCGCCTTCGATTCCTCGGGGTGGATCAGGCGCCCGCCGGCACCGACCGAGGGTCGAAGCCGAACGGCAGCTCCAGACGGTGCGCCCGCATCAGGGCGTCGTCGGAGAGCAGCGTCCCGGTCGGGCCGTCGGCGGCGATCACCCCGTCGCTGAGCACCAGTGAGCGGGGGCACAGTTCGAGGGCGTAGGGCAGGTCGTGGGTGACCATCAGGACCGTGACGTCCAACGAGCGCAGGATGTCGGCCAGTTCACGGCGGGAGGCCGGGTCGAGGTTGGAGGACGGCTCGTCCAGGACGAGGATCTCGGGTTCCATCGCCAGCACCGTGGCGACCGCCACCCGGCGCCGCTGCCCGAAGGACAGGTGGTGCGGCGGCCGGTCCATGAACTCCGCCATCCCGACCCGCGTCAGCGCCTCCTCCACCCGTGCCTGGAGTTCGGCACCCTTCAGTCCGGCCGCGGCCGGGCCGAACGCCACGTCCTCCCGCACGGTCGGCATGAACAGCTGGTCGTCCGGGTCCTGGAAGACGATGCCGACCTTCTGCCGGATCTCCGCCATGTGCTTCCTGCCGACCGGCAGCCCGGCCACCGTCACCGACCCGGTGCCGCCGCCGAGGATGCCGTTGAGGTGCAGCACCAGGGTGGTCTTCCCGGCGCCGTTCGGGCCGAGCAGCGCGACCCGTTCGCCGCGCCCGACTTGGAAGTCCACGCCGAACAGGGCCTGGTGGCCGTCCGGATAGGCGAAGGCGAGGCCGGAGACCTCGAGGGACGGGGGCGGTTCGGGTGCGGTCACAGGGTCCATCCCAGCAGACATACGACGAGCGCGGCGACCGGCAGGGCGAAGGCGTGGGACCACTGGGCTCGCGAGGCGGTCACCTCGTCGATGACCGGCATCGAACCGGCGTACCCCCGGCTCACCATGGCCAGGTGCACGCGCTCGCCGCGCTCGTAGGAGCGGATGAACAGCGCGCCCGCCGACTTGGCGAGCACACCCCAGTGACGTATCCCACGCGCCTCGAAGCCGCGCGACTCACGGGCGATCCGCATCCGCCGCATCTCGTCGGTGATGACATCGCCGTAGCGGATCATGAAGGAGGCGATCTGCACCAGCAGCGGGGGCAGCCTCAGTCGCTGGAGGCCGAGGAGCAGTTCGCGCAGTTCGGTGGTGGAGGCCAGCAGGACGGAGGTGGCGACGCCGAGGGTGCCCTTGGTGAGCACGTTCCAGGCGCCCCACAGTCCGCTGACGCTCAGCGACATGCCGAGCACCTCCACGCGCTCGCCCTCCGCCACGAACGGCAGCAGCACCGCGAACGCCACGAACGGCACCTCGATCAGCAGCCGTTTCAGCAGGAAGCCGGGCGGCACGCGCGCCGCCCACGCCACCCCGGCGAGCAGCACGGCGTACAGGGCGAACGCCCACATCGCCTCCCGTGGTGTGGACACCACGACGATCACGAAGGCGAACGCGGCGGCCAGCTTGGTGTGCGGCGGCAGTCCGTGCACGGGGGAGTGCCCGTGCCGGTACAGCTTGTGCGCGTGCCCCGCGGCCATGTCAGACGCTCGTGGTGCTGGCGGGCGAGGTGTCGGTGGGGGACGCCTGGTCGGAGCGGCGCCTGCGCACCGCCCAGAACACGCCCGTGCCCGCGACGACGGTGAGACCGACGCCGATCACGCCCGCGAGGCCGCCGGAGAGCCGGGCGTCGTCGACGTCCTTGACGCCGTAGTCGGCGAGCGGGGAGTCGGCGAGGCCGTGGTCCTCGGCCTTCTCGTCGATGCCGTTGTCGGAGGCGACCTTCTCCAGGCCGTCCGGGTCGGCGGAGGCGTAGAAGCTGACGAACCCGGCGAGCACCAGGGAGGTGACCAGCCCGGCGATCCACACCCGGCGCGGGGAGCGGGCGGCGACGGGGACCGGCTCCGGCTCGGCGGCCGGGGCGTCGACGAGTTCGCCGTGCACGCGCAGCTTCAGCCGCCGCGTCAGCCCGCGCGCCCCGTACACCAGGTCCGGGCGTACGGCGATGACCGCGCCGACCGTCAGGGCGGTGATGACGGCCTCGCCGAGGCCGATGAGCACATGCACGCCGACCATGGCGGTGGCGACCTTGCCGATCGAGACGTCGGTGGTGCCGCCGACCGCGTACATGGCGGTGAACGCGAGCGCCGAGGCGGGCACCGAGACGAGCGCGGCGACGAAGGAGGCGACGGTGACGGTACGGCGGGTGCGCGGCAGCACCTTCACCAGGCCGCGGAAGAGGGCGTAGGCGACGACGGTGGTGACGATCGCCATGTTGGTGATGTTCACGCCGAGGGCGGTCAGGCCGCCGTCGGCGAAGAGGATGCCCTGCATCAGCAGGACGACGGAGACGCACAGGACCCCGGTGTAGGGGCCCACGAGTATCGCGGCCAGCGCGCCGCCCAGCAGATGCCCGCTGGTCCCGGCGGCGACCGGGAAGTTCAGCATCTGCACGGCGAAGACGAACGCGGCCACCAGCCCGGCCAGCGGCGCCGTCCGCTCGTCCAGCTCCCGGCGCGCGCCGCGCAGTGACACGGCGACGGCGCCCGCGGCGATCACGCCGGTGGCGACGGAGGTGGGGGCGTCGATGAATCCGTCAGGTACATGCACGCGTCGATGATAAGGGCTTAATGCGAACGGCTTGCAAGAGCGAGGTGGTCGTTATCTCGCCCGCGGGTATCCCGACGGGTGTAATCCGGAAGATGTGGGACATTGGAGTGGAAGCGGATTCTTATCTTTCGCATAGGTCGCTCAGCGTTAGGGGCCGTCCGATGTCTGTAGTCGAAGAGTACGCACGAGCCCAGATCGTCACGGACACGGACGACCAGGTGCAGACGGGCCGCGGCGCCATACCGGTCGTCCTGCGCTACGACCCCGACCGCGACCCCCGCTCGGTACGGATAGGCCTGCCCGGACCACACGAATGGACCCTCCCCCGCGCCCTGCTGGAGCAGGGGCTGCGCGCCCCCGCCGGGAGCGGTGAGATCCGGGTGTGGCCGTGCGGCCGGGTGCAGGCCGTCGTGGAGTTCCACACGGCCAAGGGGACCTCGGTCGTGCAGCTCGAGTCCAAGACCCTGATGCGCTTCCTGCGCCGCACCTACCTGGCGGCCCCGGCCGCCACGCCGGTCAGCCGCCCTGCCTGAGCAGCGCCGCCACGATCGGGCCGGCGGTGTCCCCGCCGTGCCCGGCCGACTGCACCACCGCCGCCGCGGCCAGGTCGCCCCGGTAGGCGGTGAACCAGCCGTTGGGCTTCTTCTGGTTGTCGACCTCCGCCGAACCGGTCTTCGCGCCGACATCGCCGGTGACCCCGGCCATCGCCTCCGCCGCGGTGCCGTAGGCGGCCGTGTACGACATCAGCTCCCGCAGCTGGCCCAGCGTCCCCGCGGACATCGTGCGCGAGGCGGTGGCGAGCTTGCGCCCGTCCACCGACGGTGACACCAGATACGGCTGGTGGAAGGTCCCCGCCTTCACGGTCGCCGAGACCGACGCCATGTTCAGCGGGTTCATCCGCACCAGGCCCTGCCCGATCAGCGCGGCGCCCATCGGGGCGTTCGACGTCACCGGCACCGCCCCGTCGAAGGTGGGCACGCCCACCGCCCAGTCGTCCAGGCCGAGCCCGAACACCTGCTGCGCCTGCCTGGTGAGGTCGTCGTCCTTCAGCTTGGGCGCCTGACTGATGAAGGCGGTGTTGCAGGAACGCGCGAAGCTGGCCTTGAAGGTGCCGTCGTCGATCTGGAACTTGTCGTCGTTCTGGAACTTCCAGCCGCCGTACGTGAAGTACTTCGGGCAGGGGTGCGCCTTGTCGTTCGCCGCCAGCCCCTTCTCCAGCAGCAGCGACGCGGAGATGACCTTCATGGTGGAGCCGGGGGCGAGGGAGCCCTGGAAGGCGGTGTTGAAACCGGCGGAGGAGTTCGCCGCCGCGAGGATCTCGCCCGTCGACGGGCGCAGCACCACCACCGACGCCCGGTCCCGGCCCGCGACCTGCTGCTCGGCCGCCTTCTGGAGGGACGGGCTCAGCGTGGTCCTCACCTCGCCCGGGGTGCCCTCGCTCAGCTCCAGCAGTGTCTTGTCGGCCGGCTCGGCGTCCTTGTCGTCGTCCTTGGCCGCCTTGCCGCGCACCACCCGCAGCTCGACGCCCGCCTCGCCGCCCGCCGTCTTGCCGTACTTCTCGCGCAGGCCGTCCAGGACGGGGCCCAGCGACGGGTACGCCTCGGTGGTCAGCTCACCGCCGTCCCGGTCCAGCGCGGTCACCGGAGGTGTCCCCGCCTCCCCGGTCACCAGCCGGTCGCCGTCCCGCAGCTCCGGGTGCAGCACGGCGGGCGACCAGTCGACCACCGGTTCGCCGTCCGCCTTCGCGCGTACGACGGTCAGCGCGCTGTCGTACGTCAGCGGCTTGCTGAGGTCGTCGTAGGCCACCGTGGCCTTGACGGAGAACGGCAGCCGGTCGCCCGCGCGGGTGCCCGGGGTGAGGGTGACGTCCTTGATGCGGGCGTCCTTGGCGTAGCCGGTCAGCAGCGGCCCGGCCGCCTCGGGGTCGTCGGTGGCGGCCGCGGCCTCGTCGGCGTCGCCCCGCTGCCAGGCGGTGAGGAAGGCACGTGCGGCCGAGTCGACCTCGGCCGCCGTCAGCGGGCCGGACTTGACGGCCGCCTTCTCACCGGCGGCGACGGTCGCGGCGGACTTGTCGTCGGATCCGCCCAGCAGCGCCCAGGCGGCGATCCCGGCGCCCCCCACGACCGCGGCGGCGACCAGCCCGCCGACGACGGCGGGCCGTCTCGTCCTCCGTCGCTCGGCGACGCGCCTTCTCGTGCCCACAGTTACCCGTTCCTCCGTGCTCTCGCTGGCCCCCCCGCGACCGGCCTGTACTCCCCAACGACGGCACCACCCTAGAGTCCCGTCCGACAGGGGTGACGCGGCGCGGCGACCGTTCGGTTTCAGCCGCCCGCACGCAGTACGGCGGCCACGATCGGGCCCGCGGCCTCGCCGCCGCGGCCGCCCTGCTGGCTCATCGCGGCGGCGGCGATGTCGTCGCGGTAGCCGGTGAACCAGCTGTTGGCCACCTCCTGGCCGTCGACCTCGGCCGAGCCGGTCTTCGCGCCGAAGCTGCCGGTCATCCCGGTCATCACCCCGGCCGCGCTGCCGCTGGTCGCGGTGCGGTTCATCATGGCGCGCAGCTGCTGCACGGTCCCGGAGTCCAGGCCGCGTGCCTGGGCCAGCGGGCGGTCGTCGAGGCTCTGCGGGACGATCACCGGCTGCCGGAAGGTGCCGGTGATCGCGGTGGCGGTGACGGACGCCATGTTCAGCGGGCTCATCTGCACCTGGCCCTGGCCGATCATGTTGGCCGCGGTGTCGGGGCCGCCGGACGCGGGGACCGAGCCGTCGAAGGAGGGGATGCCGACCTTCCAGTTGTCCTTGCCGAGCCCGAAGCGCTCCTCGGCCTCCTTGGTGAGGGAGTCGACCCGCACCTCGTCGGCGTACTTCACGAAGGCCGTGTTGCAGGAGCGGGCGAAGCTCTCGGAGAGGGTGGCGTTCTCGTTCGGGGTCATGCCGGTGAGGTTGTGGAAGGTCTGGCTCTGCCACACCGCCTCGTTCGGGCAGGGCGCCGGGCCGTTCATCGAGGTGATCCCGTTGTCGATGAGGGTGGCCGCGCTGACGATCTTCATGGTGGAGCCGGGGGCCAGCTTGCCCAGGAAGGCGGCGTTGAAGCCGTCCGCACGGTTGTTCGCGACCGCCAGCACCTCACCGGTGCTCGGCTTGACCGCCACCACCGACGACTCGTCGTAGCTCTCGACCGCCTTCTCGGCCGCCGCCTGCGCGGTCGCGCTGAGCGTGGTGCGCAGCTGGCCCGGCTCGCCCTCGGAGAGCGTCAGCAGCGGGGTGTCGGCGGCGCCGCTCGCGGTGTGCCGGACGGCCAGCTCGACGCCGGGCGTGCCGCCCGCGCTGTCGCCGTACTTGGCGCGCAGCTCGTCGAGGATCGGGCCGAGGGAGGGGTACTTCTCCTTCGTCAGCACGGTGCCGTTCCGGTCGACGGCCTCGATCGGAGGGTTCGCGGACTCCTCGGTGACCAGGGTGTCTCCGTCGCCCAGTTCCGGGTGGACGACGGAGGGCTCCCAGTCGACCAGCGCCCGCCCGGTGGTGACGCCCCGCACGACGCTCAGCTCGCTGTCGTACGCCAGCTTCTCGCTCTTCCCGTCGTACGACACGGTCGCCTTGACCGAGAAGGGCACGGTGTCACCCACCGCGGCACCCGGCGTGATCTTCACGTCCCCGATGTGCGCGGCCTGCCCGAAGGAGGTCAGCACCGGCTCGGCCTCGGCCGCGTTGTCCGTGAACGACGCCGCCTTCGCCCCGTCGCCCTGCTGCCAGGCCGCGAAGAACTCCCGCGTGGTCTCCTCGACCTCCGCCGCGCTCGGCGGCCCGCTCTTGACCTCCGCCTGCGAGCCGGACCCCGACCCGCCGTCATCGCCCAACGCGGACACGAAGTTGAACGCGCCGTACCCGGCCCCCCCGAGCATCACGGCGAACACACTGCCCACGACGGCAGCTTTGACCCCCCTGCGCATGGCACGGTCCCCTCCCGATTGCGGACCTTCGACTGTATGGGGCGGGAGGGACGGATGGTGAGCGGTGTTCTGCTCTGTGCCCGGATGTTGTCCGAATGGAGATCCGGAAACCCCTTCACCTGGCCGGATACCGGATCAGACCCATGTATCCAGCCACATCCGTGAACGCCAGTCATCGATCGGGATGGCGATGCCGGTATACAGGGGGTAGAAGTAGATGAAGTTCCAGGCGATCAGCAGCACCAGCACCCCCGCGCCCGCCGCGCCCGCGACCCGGCGGGTGTCGCGGGCCGTGGGTGGGCCGAGCAGGGCGCCGATCAGCATAGCCAGGGCCAGGCAGAGGAACGGCACGAAGACGTCGGCGTAGAAGAAGAAGATCGTGCGCTCCTGGTACAGGAACCACGGCAGATAGCCCGCCGCGATGCCGCAGGCGATCGCGCCCGCCCGCCAGTCGCGCCGGAAGAACCAGCGCCACAGCACGTACAGCAGGGCGAAACAGGCCGCCCACCACAGCACCGGGGTGCCCAGCGCCAGCACCTCGCGCGCGCACTTCTCGCCCGCGTCCAGCGGACAGCCGTCCGTGCCGGGCTCGGGGGACTCGTAGAAGTACGACACCGGGCGGCCCAGGACCAGCCAGCTCCACGGGTTCGACTCGTAGGTGTGCGGTGAGGACAGGCCGACGTGGAAGTCGTACACCTGGTTCTCGTAGTGCCACAGGCTCAGCCACCAGTCCGGGAACAGCCAGCTCCAGTCGCTGCCGCGGCCGTTCGCGGTGGCCCAGTCGCGGTAGTAGCCGCCGGAGCCGTCCGACGGGGAGAGGATCCAGCCGATCCAGGACGCGAAGTAGGTGAACACCGCGACCGGGACGGTGGCGAGGAACGCCAGGCCCAGATCGCGCTTCACGACCGCCGTGTACGGGCGGTGGGCCCCCGCCACCCGCCGGGCGCCGACGTCCCACAGCACCGCCATCACACAGAACGCGGCCAGCACGTACAGGCCGTTCCACTTGGTGCCGACCGCCAGGCCCATCATCAGACCCGCCGCCCAGCGCCACGGACGCCACCCGAGCCGGGTGGTCTCCGCCACGTGCGCGTCCGGGCGGACCCGGCCGTCCGCGTCCACCGGCAGCGCAGCCGCGAGCCGCTCGCGCGCCCGGTCCCGGTCGACCAGCAGACAGCCGAACGCCGCCAGCACGAAGAACATCAGCACGCTGTCCAGCAGCGCGGTCCGGCTCATCACGAAGTGCAGCCCGTCCAGCGCCAGCAGCGCGCCCGCCAGACAGCCCAGGAACGTGGAGCGGAACATCCGCCGCCCGATCCGGCACAGCAGGAGCACGGAGAGGGTGCCGAGGAGGGCGGGCATGAAACGCCAGCCGAACGGCTCGAACCCGAAGACCAGCTCGCCGAGCCCGATGACGTACTTCCCGACCGGCGGGTGCACCACGTACGCCGCGTCCGTCGGGATCGGGACATTGCCCCCCGAGGAGAGGATCAGGTCGTTGGCGTTCTTGTCCCAGTTGACCTCGAAGCCGCGGTGGATGAGCGCCCACGCGTCCTTCGCGTAGTACGTCTCGTCGAATATCACCGCCTTCGGGCTGCCCAGGTTCCAGAACCGCAGCACCCCAGCGAACAGCGTCACCAGCAGCGGACCGAGCCACCCCGACCAGCGGGTGATCCGCCCGGCCAGCATGTGCCGCACACCGAGCGTCGCCCACAGCCGCGGTCCCGGCGCGGCGTACGGCGGCACCAGACGGTCCCTGACGTCGCCGCGCGGGCGGGCCGGTCGGTAACCGAAACGGCGCAGCCGCTGCTGCCACGGCGTCCGCCGCTCGTGCGGGGCCTGGTCCTGCCGGGTGTCCGTGGAGGACGCGGTACTGGTCACCGCGCCATCGTAGGGAACACGTCTGTGGGAGTCCCGTGCATGGGGCCACGGGGCCGGTTGCGTCCGGATATCGGGGGCCTCGCCGGGGCTGGGAGGATGGGGGCGTGACTGGAACCCTCGTGCTGGCAGGTACCCCCATCGGTGACATCGCGGACGCGCCGCCCCGGCTCGCCGAGGAACTCACGGCGGCCGACGTGGTCGCCGCCGAGGACACCCGGCGGCTGCGCCGGCTGACCCAGGCCCTCGGTGTGACGCCCAAGGGGCGGGTCGTCTCCTACTTCGAGGGCAACGAGGCCGCCCGCACGCCCGAGCTGGTGGAGGAGCTGGCGGGCGGCGCGCGGGTGCTGCTCGTCACCGACGCGGGGATGCCGTCGGTGTCCGACCCCGGGTACCGGCTGGTCGCCGCGGCGGTTGAGCGGGACATCCGGGTCACCGCCGTACCGGGGCCGTCGGCCGTGCTCACCGCGCTCGCCCTGTCCGGGCTGCCCGTGGACCGGTTCTGCTTCGAGGGGTTCCTGCCCCGCAAGGCGGGGGAGCGGCTGGCGCGGCTGCGCGAGGTCGCGGGTGAGCGGCGCACACTCGTCTACTTCGAGGCCCCCCACCGTCTCGACGACACCCTCGCAGCGATGGCCGAGGTGTTCGGCGGGGAGCGGCGGGCCGCCGTGTGCCGGGAGCTGACCAAGACGTACGAGGAGGTACGGCGCGGGCCGCTGGCGGAGCTGGCGGCGTGGGCGGCGCAGGGGGTGCGCGGGGAGATCACCGTGGTGGTCGAGGGCGCGCCGGAGAAGGGGGCCGAGGAGGTCGGGCCGGAGGAGCTGGTGCGGCGGGTGCGGGTGCGGGAGGAGGCGGGGGAGCGGCGCAAGGAGGCGATTGCGGCGGTGGCCGTTGAGGCGGGTGTGCCGAAGCGGGTTGTCTTTGACGCGGTCGTGGCTGCCAAGAAATCGCCGTAGGCGGGTGCGGGTTCGGTGTGGCTGGTCGCGCCCACGCGGCGGAGCCGCATGATGTCACAGCCCCGCGCCCCCGGAGGCGTTGCGCCATGCGTCGGTAAAGGGGTGCGGGGCGTTGGGCAAGGGGGGCCCAAATGCTGGGCAACAGTGGGTAGTTGACGTGGCTTTGGGGGGCTCTCGGGCATGCACTGGAGCGGGACGAAACGTCCTCCAGTGGATCAAAGGGGAGTCGGCATGAGCCAGGACGCCAGCCGCATCGCCGTCGTACACGAGTCCTATTCCTTCGCCTGTATGCGGTGCGGACACGGCTGGGAGCAGTCGTACGCGATCGAGCACCACACGGACGCCGGGGGCCGCGAGTTCGTCCGGTACGTCGCCGAGGGGCGCGTCGTGCCGTCGCCGCTGAGCCGCCCCGCGTGCGCCAACTGCGACGGGCACCTGGTGCGGATCATGCGGCCGGGGCGGGTGTCCTCCGCGCGGGACGCCTCCCGCGCCCGGCGCCCCGGACCCCACTGGCAGCTCTCCCACCTGCTGCACCCCTTCCAGCGCCGGGCCGGCTAGGGCCTCACCGGGGCGTGGCGCTTTCGTAGGATCGGGGCATGCCTTCCCGTGACGCCGAAGCCCCGCCCCTGCCGCAGCCCCTGAGGGTGCCGGTCGCCGACTCCCACACCCACCTCGACATGCAGTCCGGCACGGTGGAGGAAGGGCTCGCCAAGGCGGCCTCGGTGGGTGTCACCACGGTCGTCCAGGTCGGCTGCGACATCAACGGCTCCCGCTGGGCGGCCGAGACGGCGGCGGCCCACGAGGACGTCCACGCGGCCGTCGCCCTGCACCCCAACGAGGCGCCGCGCATCGTCCACGGCGACCCCATCGAAGGGGCGTCGCGTAGCGACTCGGACAAGGGTGGTGGTGGGCGACGGGCGGGATGGTCCCGGCAAGGAGCCCGCGAGCCCGGCGGCGACGCCGCCCTCGACGCGGCGCTCGCCGAGATCGACCGGCTGGCCGGGCTGGAGCAGGTCAAGGCGGTCGGCGAGACGGGGCTCGACTACTTCCGGACCGGGCCGGAGGGCAAGGCGGCGCAGGAGCGTTCCTTCCGCGCCCACATCGAGATCGCCAAGCGGCACGGCAAGACCCTCGTCATCCACGACCGGGACGCCCACGCCGACGTCCTGCGGGTGCTGAAGGAGGAGGGCGCGCCCGAGCGGACCGTCTTCCACTGCTACTCCGGCGACGCCGAGATGGCCGAGGTCTGCGCCCGCGCGGGCTACTACATGTCCTTCGCGGGCAACGTCACCTTCAAGAACGCCCAGAACCTGCGGGACGCCCTGACGGTGGCCCCGCTGGAGCTGGTCCTGGTCGAGACCGACGCGCCCTTCCTCACCCCGGCCCCCTACCGCGGGCGGCCCAACGCCCCGTACCTGATCCCGGTGACGGTCCGCGCCATGGCCGCCGTGCGCGGCGTCGACGAGGACGCGATGGCGACCGCGCTCGGCGCGAACACGGCCCGCGCCTTCGGTTACTGACCGCCACCCCGCCCGGCGATTCGCTCACGTTTCGTAGTCGCGTCGCTTTGGAGAGTGACGGCCGCTCCGCTAGGTTCTGGGCCCGATCCGGACCCCCTGGACGCCACCGGACCCTGGAGCGTGTCGGCAATGAGCAACTCGCAGTACGGGACGTACGAGGCACCCGTGGACGACGTGCACAGCGCGCCGACGCTGGGCTACGGGCCCGCGGCCCCGGCGTACCTGCCGCCGCAGGCCACCCCGTCCGACGCGGGACAGGTGTCGCACCGGCGCCGCAGATCCCGGCCGTCCCGGTCCGGCCGACGCGCCGACGGTCCCGTACGGCGGCTGCTGCCGCAGGCGCTGGTCGTGGCGTTCCTCGCGGGCGGGACCAGCGCGTTCGTCGCCGAGGACAAGGCGATCGAGCTGAGCGTGGACGGGCAGCCGCGGCGGCTGCACACCTTCGCGGACGACGTCACCGAACTCCTCGCCGACGAGGGCGTCGAACTCGGCGCCCACGATGTCGTCGCGCCCGCGCCCGGTACCGCGCTCACCAGCGGCGACGAGGTCGTGGTCCGCTACGGGCGGCCCCTGCGGCTCACCCTCGACGGCCGGCGCCACCAGGTCTGGACGACGGCCCGCACGGTCGCGGGCGCGCTGCGGCAGTTCGGGGTGCGGCCCCAGGGCGCGTACCTGTCCGTGCCGTCCTCCCGGCGGATCGGGCGGGACGGGCTCACGCTGGACGTCCGCACCGAACGCGCGGTCACGGTCATGGCCGACGGGCGGGCCCGCACGATCCGCACCAACGTGGCCACCGTGCGCGAGGCGGTCGAGGAGGCCGGGGTCACCCTGCGCGGGCAGGACAGCACGTCCGTCGCGCAGGACAGCTTCCCGCGCGACGGGCAGACCATCAGCGTGCTGCGGATCACCAAGGGGCGGGAGGTGCGGGACGAGGAGATCCCCTTCCAGGTACGGCGGGTGGCGGACCCCACGGTCTTCCGGGGCACGGAGGTCGTCGAACAGGCCGGTCAGCCGGGACTGCGCCGCGTCACCTACCTCCTGCGGACCGTCAACGGGGTCCAGGAGCGGCCCCGGCGCGAGAAGTCCGAGGTGGTCCGGGAGCCGCGCGAGCAGGTGATCAAGTACGGCACCCGGCCCATGCCCGCCTCCGTCGCGGGCGCGGACGGGCTGAACTGGCAGGGGCTCGCGGCGTGCGAGTCGGGTGGGCGGGCGGACGCGGTGGACGCGTCCGGGACGTACGGGGGGCTGTACCAGTTCGACGTCCACACCTGGCGCAGCCTCGGCGGCTCGGGCCGCCCCCAGGACGCGACGGCGTCCGAACAGACGTACCGCGCGAAGAAACTGTACGTACGCAGGGGCGCCGCGGCTTGGCCGCACTGCGGGGCGCGGTTGGAGGGGTGACGGGGGGTGGGCCGCGCACCCCGCTCGCGCCGGGCCGCGCGGCCCACCCTCACGGCCACCCCCCGTACCCTTGTCCCGTGAGCAGCAGCCCCGTCCCCGATCATGCCCTCCTGGGTCCCGCCGACGTACGCGAGCTGGCGGCAGCCCTCGGCGTGCGCCCCACCAAACAGCGCGGCCAGAACTTCGTGATCGACGCGAACACCGTCCGCCGTATCGTCCGCACCGCGGAGGTCCGCCCGGACGACAACGTCGTCGAGGTCGGTCCGGGCCTCGGCTCGCTCACCCTCGCCCTGCTGGAGGCGGCCGCCCACGTCACCGCCGTGGAGATCGACGACGTACTCGCCGCCGCCCTCCCCGCCACCATCGCCGCCCGCCTGCCCGACCGCGCGGACCGCTTCGCCCTGGTGCACTCCGACGCGATGCACGTCACCGACCTCCCGGGCCCGCCCCCCACCGCCCTCGTGGCGAACCTGCCGTACAACGTGGCCGTCCCGGTGCTGCTGCACATGCTCGCCACGTTCCCCAGCATCGAGCGCACCCTCGTCATGGTGCAGTCCGAGGTCGCCGACCGCCTCGCCGCCGCCCCCGGCTCGAAGGTGTACGGCGTCCCGTCGGTGAAGGCCAACTGGTACGCGGAGGTGAAGCGGGCCGGTGCCATCGGCCGCAACGTCTTCTGGCCCGCGCCCAACGTCGACAGCGGCCTGGTCGCGCTCACCCGCCGCACCGAACCGGTCAGGACGTCCGCGTCGAAGCGCGACGTCTTCGCCGTGGTCGACGCGGCGTTCGCGCAGCGCCGCAAGACGCTGCGGGCGGCGCTCGCCGGGTGGGCGGGCTCCGCGGCGGCCGCGGAGGCGGCGCTGGTCGCGGCGGGCGTGTCCCCGCAGGCCCGCGGCGAGTCCCTCACGGTCGAGGAGTTCGCCCGCATCGCCGAGAACGCCCAGCACAAGGAGCCCGGTCAGCAGTGAGCGTCACCGTACGCGTCCCCGCCAAGGTCAACGTCCAGCTCGCCGTCGGTGCCGCCCGGCCCGACGGCTTCCACGACCTGGCCAACGTCTTCCTCGCCGTCGGGCTGTACGACGAGATCACCGCGACCCCGGCCGAGCCCGGCACCGGCGTCCGCGTCACCTGCGACGGCCCGGACGCCGCACTCGTCCCGCTGGACGGCACCAACCTCGCCGCCCGCGCCGCCGAGGCGCTCGCCGCGCGGTACGGCCGCGGCCCGGACGTGCACGTCCACATCGCCAAGGACATCCCCGTCGCGGGCGGCATGGCGGGCGGCAGCGCGGACGGGGCGGGCGCGCTTGTGGCGTGCGACGCGCTGTGGGGGACGGGCGCCTCGCGCACTGAACTCCTCGACATCTGCGCCGAATTGGGCAGTGACGTGCCGTTCAGTCTGATCGGCGGGGCGGCGCTCGGCACCGGGCGGGGGGAGAAGCTGACGGCGCTGGACGTCGGCGGCGTCTTCCACTGGGTGTTCGCGATGGCCGAGCGCGGGCTGTCGACCCCGGCGGTCTTCCGGGAGTTCGACCGGCTCGCCGAGGGCCGTGACGTGCCCGCGCCGGTCGCCTCCCGCCCCCTCCTCGACGCGTTGGCGAAGGGCGACCCGGACGCGCTCGCCGCCGCCGTCTCCAACGACCTCCAGCCCGCCGCGCTGTCCCTCTTCCCGGCCCTCGCCGACACCCTCGCCGCGGGCACCGCCGCCGGGGCGCTGGCCGCGCTGGTCTCCGGCTCCGGCCCGACCACCGCCTTCCTCGCCCGCGACCCCGAGTCGGCGGCGAAGGTGGCGGACGCGCTGCGCGGCTCCGGCACCTGCCGGACGGTGCGCACGGCGTCGGGTCCGGCGCGGGGCGCGACGGTGACCGAGGGGCCGCCGGTGGCGTAGGCCGTACCGGGATCGGTTGCCCGGCAACGGCGTGGCGATGGTCTCACCGCGCCGTTGCGCCGAAGTGCCGTCCGGACAACGATCTTGTCCCTAGGGTGAGTTGCTGCTCGAAGACTCGAAGACTCGAAGATCGAAGACTCCCCCATGGAAGGCAACTTCGTGACTGCAACCACCCCCCGCAGGCGCCCGCTGTCCCGCCGCGGCGTACTCGGCGCCGCCGGTGCCGTCGCCGCCGGAGCCGCCCTGCTGCCGGACGCCGTCGCGGCGGCGGCCCCATCCGGCAGCGCGCCCACCCCCACGGGCACCGAGCCCGAGACGTTCCCCGCCACCCGCACCGAGGCCGCCACCGGCACCGGTACGGCCGCCACCGCGCTCACCGCCTCCTACGTCGCCCTGCGCTGGACCGGCGCCCCCGACGGCGCGGCGATCCGCTTCGCCGACGGCACCGAGGCGGGCGCCCTCAAGCCGGTGAGGTGCGGCTGCGCGACCGTCGAGGGCGGCGGTACGGCGCTGGTGCCCGCCGGGGACGCCACCGCGTACGAGGTCCAGGCCCCGGACGGGGCCACCGAGGTGCGCTCGCTGGCGATCGACACCACCGACGGACCGGCCCGGACCTTCCAGGTGCCGACCGAGCCCACCCGGGTGCGGGGCGTGCGCTACCTGTCCCGGCCCGCGTGGGGCGCCGACGAGTCCAAGCGCTACAAGGACGGCGTGGTCAACTCGCCCGAGGTGTACTACCCGCTCCAGTCGATCACCGTCCACCACACCGCGGGCGTGAACGGCGACCCCGACCCGGCGGCCACGATCCGGGCGATCTACGAGTACCACGCGGTCACCCTCGACTGGGGTGACATCGGCTACCACTTCCTCATCGACGAGGCGGGCAACGTCTACGAGGGCCGCTACTCAGGCGAGGACGGCATCCCCGGCTTCGACGCGGACGGCAAGGTCGTCACCGCCTTCCACACCGGCGGCTACAACTCCGGCAACCTCGGCATCGCCCTCCTCGGCGAGCTGACCGAGACCGGGCCCACCGCCGCGGCCAAGGAGTCCCTGACCCGCCTGATCAGGGCCGTCTGCAAGATCAAGGGCCTGGACCCGCAGGCCAAGATCACCTACGTCAACCCGGTCAACGGCGTCACCAAGGACGTCCACACCATCAGCGGCCACCGCGACTGGCTGGCCACCGAGTGCCCGGGCCAGACGATGTACGACCTGCTCGGCGAGGTGCGGACCGCCGCCGCCCAGTGACCGGCCGCTGACCTGCACGGGGACCGGCCACCCACCGGCGCGCACTAGGCTGGGAGGCTGACCGGTCCCCGCGCACAGGAGTGAAATGGCCGTCAACCTGGTCAATGTCGAGAACGTCAGCAAGGTGTACGGCACCCGTGCCCTGCTCGACGGGATCTCCCTCGGCGTCTCGGAGGGGGACCGGATCGGCGTCGTGGGCCGCAACGGCGACGGCAAGACCACCCTGATCCGGATGCTCGCCAAGCAGGAGGAGGCGGACACCGGCCGGGTCACCCACTCCGGCGGCCTGCGCATGGGCGTCCTCACCCAGCACGACTCCCTCGACCCGGAGGCGACGGTCCGCCACGAGGTCATCCGGGACCTCGCCGACCACGAGTGGGCCGGTAACGCCAAGATCAGGGACGTCCTGACCGGCCTCTTCGGCGGACTCGACCTGCCGGGGTTCCCGCAGGGCCTGGACACCGTCATCGGGCCGCTCTCCGGTGGCGAGCGGCGCCGGATCGCCCTGGCCAAGCTGCTCATCGACGACCAGGACCTGATCGTCCTCGACGAGCCCACCAACCACCTCGACGTCGAGGGCATCTCCTGGCTCGCCCGCCATCTGCGCGAGCGCAGGTCCGCGCTGGTCTGCGTCACCCACGACCGCTGGTTCCTTGACCAGGTGTGCACCCGCATGTGGGACGTCCAGCGCGGTGTCGTCCACGAGTACGAGGGCGGCTACTCCGACTACGTCTTCGCCCGTGCCGAACGCGAGCGCATCGCCGCCACCGAGGAGGCCAAGCGGCAGAACCTGGTCCGCAAGGAGCTGGCCTGGCTGCGCCGCGGCGCGCCCGCTCGGACCTCCAAGCCGCGGTTCCGGGTGGAGGCCGCCAACGAGCTGATCAAGGACGTACCGCCGCCGCGGGACAGCAGCGAGCTGATGAAGTTCGCCTCGTCCAGGCTCGGCAAGACCGTGTTCGACCTGGAGGACGTCACCGTCCAGGCCGGGCCCAAGGTGCTGATGAAGCACGTGACCTGGCAGCTCGGGCCCGGTGACCGGATCGGCCTCGTCGGCGTCAACGGCGCGGGCAAGACCTCGCTGCTGCGGGCCATGGCGGACGCGGCGTTCAGCGAGGGCGAGCGGCAGCCCGCGGGCGGGCGGGTCAAGGTCGGCAGGACCGTCAAGCTGGCCTACCTCTCCCAGGAGGTGGCCGAACTGAACCCCGCGTGGCGGGTGCTGGAGGCCGTCCAGGCGGTGCGCGAGCGCGTCGACCTCGGCAAGGGGCGCGAGATGACCGCGGGCCAGCTGTGCGAGACGTTCGGCTTCGGCAAGGAGAAGCAGTGGACGCCGGTCGGGGACCTGTCCGGTGGTGAGCGGCGGCGGTTGCAGTTGCTGCGGCTGCTGATGGACGAGCCCAACGTCCTCTTCCTCGACGAGCCCACCAACGACCTCGACATCGAGACGCTGACGCAGCTGGAGGACGTCCTCGACGGCTGGCCCGGCTCGATGATCGTCATCTCCCACGACCGGTTCTTCGTCGAGCGCACCACCGACCGTGTCTTCGCCCTCCTCGGTGACGGCACCCTGCGGATGCTGCCGCGCGGCATCGACGAGTACCTGGAACGGCGGCAGCGCATGGAGGAGGCCGCGGCCGCCTCCGCACCGGTCGCCGCGGCCAGGCCCGCCACCGAGAAGAGCGCCGCCGACCAGCGCGCCGCGAAGAAGGAACTCCAGCGCATCGAACGGCTGTTGGACAAGATCTCCGAGAAGGAGACCAAGCTGCACACCGCCATCGCGGAGAGCGCCACCGACTTCGCCAAGGTCGCCGAACTCGACGCCGAGCTGCGCAAGCTGACCGGCGAGCGCGAGGAGCTGGAGCTGCGCTGGCTCGAACTCGCCGAGGACGCGTAGGCGCTCGACGCCACTCGCGTGCGGGGCGCGCGCGACCCGTGAAGGGGGCGTGAAGGCGCGTAACGAGGGCATCACGGGCCGGTCCTCCCTTGGGAACAGGGGTGGATGCGGCCCGGTGCCGTGTCGGCGGCGGGTGATAGAAAGGGCCGTCTGAGAACTGGCCGAAGCTGGCCAGAACTGGCTAGAAATCAGTGAGGAACGGGGGAAGCCGCTGATGACGCAGCCGCCCAACCAGCCGCCGCAGCCGGGTGGTTTCGGAGCGCCGCAGGACCCGCCGCCGAGCGCTCCGCCGGGTGCGCCGGGTACGCCGCCGGGTGGTGGGTTCGGGGCTCCGCAGACCCCACCGCCGCCCCCGGCCGGTCCGCCGCAGCCCGCGCCGTCCGGACCGTACGCCCAGCCGGGGCCGTACAGCACCCCCGGGCCGTACAACACCCCGGGGAGCACCCCCGGGCCGTACAACACCCCGGGACCGTACGGGCAGCCGCCGCAGCCCGGGTACGGCTATCCGCAGGCCCAGTTCCCGGGCGCGCCCGGCACCCCGCCGCCGTCCGGGGGCGGCTCCCGCAACCCCTTCAAGGGCAAGCCCGCCGTCATCATCGGCGCCGCGGTGGCCGTGCTGGTCGTCGCCGGGGCCACCGTCTTCGCCGTGTCCGGCGGTGACGACGACGGCAAGGGCAAGAAGAAGCCCGTCGCCCAGCAGACCGACGACGCCAAGCCGACCGACAGCGGCGCCCCGGTGAACCCCGGTGACGGCAGCGGCGACGGCGGCGAGGACCCGGAGAACCTCAATGAGGGCCGCCAGGCCGGTGAGGCGAAGGTGCTCTGGTACAAGGAGGCACCCGACGCACCCGGTTCCGGCGCCGACGCCGAGGGCATGTGGATCACCGACAGGACGGCGGTGAAGGCGGCGTACAAGCAGTTGTTCGCCTTCAACGTCGCCGACGGCGACCCCACCTGGGACGCCATCACCTTCGACCAGAAGATCTGCGCGACCACCCCGCAGAAGACCGCCGACGACAAGATCGTCGTCGCCTACATGAACGGCTCCAGCGACCGCGCCAAGTGCAACCAGCTCCAGGAGATCGACCTCGCCACCGGCGAGAAGGGCTGGAGCGGCGAGGTCGCCGACGGCGGGCTCTTCGACAGCGCGCTCAGCATCGAACTGTCCATCACCGGCAAGACACTGATGGTCGGCCGCTCCCAGTCCGGCACCGGGTACGACGTGACGACCGGCAAGAAGCTCTTCGACGTCAAGAAATACGGCGACGCCTGCTTCCCCACCGGCTTCGCGGGCGGCGAGCGGCTGATCTCCGTCGCGTCCTGCGGCGCGGGCACCGACAACGCCCACGACGAGGTGCAGGAGCTGGACCCGGCCACGGGCAAGGCCAAGTGGACCCGGAAGTTCGGCAAGGGGTGGCGGGTCGAGCGCGCCTACTCCCTCGACCCGCTGGTGGTCTACAGCACCAACGAGGACAAGAAGCAGTGGAACATCTCCGTCCTCGGCAAGGACGGTTCCATCGGCGCCCAGGTCGGCGTCGACGAGGACTTCGCCCCCGAGTGCGGCTGGGCCATCCTCCAGCGTGACCTCACCGGCTGCGCGGGCGTCGCCGCCGACGGCGACACCCTCTACCTGCCGACCGAGTCCACGGCCAGCGCCAACGAGATCGTCGCGATCAGCCTCGACAACGGCAAGGAGAAGTGGCGGGTGAAGTCGCCCGCGGACGCCGCGATGCTGCCGATGCGGGTCGAGGGCGGCAAGCTCGTCGCCTACGTCCAGCCGACCTACGACACGGGCGGGCAGGTCGTCGCCATCCCGACGACGGGCAGCGGCCACGAGCCGGCCAAGCTGCTCCAGAACCCGCAGGGCGCGGCCACCGTCGAGCGTTCCTTCTTCTCCCGGGACATCGACTGGGTCGACGGCCGCTTCTACATCTCCACGACTCGGTTGTCCGGGAACGACGACGCTAAGGAGAAGCTGATGCTTGCGTACGGCAAGTAGGCCTTCCTCCTGCTGTCCCGTCTCGTTCCGTGTCCCGGCCGTTTCGCTCCCACGAGGTACCCACGTCATGACCCAGCCGCCGCCCCCGCCGCCCAACCAGCCCCCGCAGGGGGGAAGCCAGCCTCCACAGGGGGGTGGCTTCGGTGCGCCTCAGACACCGCCGCCTGCCGGGCCGCCCGCGCCGCAGCCGGGGTACGGGTACCCGCAGCAGCCGCAGCAGCCCCCGGGTGCGCCGCAGACGCCGCCGCCCGCGGGACCGCCCGCGCCACAGCCCGGGTACGGGTATCCCGGGCAGCAGCCGAACCCGTACACCGTCCAGCAGCCGGGCGGCTACGGGCAGCAGGGTGGTTATGGGTACGGCTACCCGGGCGGGCCGACCGTGCCGATGCAGGCCCAGCAGCCGGGGCCGGCCTCCGGTGCCGGGGGGAAGTTCAACGCTCAGGTCGTCATCATCGTCGCCGCGGTCGTCGCCATCGCGCTGATCGTCGGCGCCGGCGTCTGGTACTCCAAGACCAGCGGCTCGGACGACGGCAAGAACGACACCGCGAGCAGCAGCGGCGGCACCGGTGGCGAGGACGGCGGTGACGAGAAGGGCGGGACCTCGTCCAAGGGCAGCGAGAAGGTGCCCTCCGACCCCGCGTCCAAGGTGCTCTTCCAGGTGCCCACGCCCAAGGTCGAGAAGGACGACAGCATCGTCGTGGAGGGCTCCTGGCTCACCGACGACGTCTACGCCAAGAGCGGCGTCGCCGAGATCGTCGGCTACGACCCCGCCAAGGGCACCAAGAAGTGGACGATCCCGCTGTCCGGGCCCGTCTGCCAGGCCAGCCGGTTCATGACCGACGACAACAAGACCGCCGTCATCTTCCAGCCGGAGATGCCGGACAAGAACACCTCCGCCGGGTGCAGCCAGGTCGCGGCGATCGACCTCACCACGGGCAAGAAGCTGTGGGAGGAGACCGCGAAGACCGGCGACCAGCCGATCCGCTTCGACAACGTCACCGTCAGCGGGGGCACCGTCGCCGTCGGCAGTACGAGCGGCGGGGCCGCCTTCGACATCGAGAGCGGCAAGGCCCTGTGGGCGCCCAAGCCCGAGGACACCTGCTACGACGCCGGGTACGGCGGCGGGCCCAAGCTGGTCGCGGTGCGCAAGTGCGGGCCGTACGACCAGCGGCAGCTGCACATCCAGACCATCGACCCGAAGTCGGGGAAGGTGATCTCCGAGTACAAGATGACCGAGGGCATCGAGTACGCGAGCGTCGTGTCCACGGACCCGCTGGTCGTGGCGGCCGACGTCGGGGACTCCGCGGGTGACGGCAGTGGTATCTCGGACTTCTTCTCCATCGACAACAAGACGGGGAAGCTGCGCAACCGGATCTCCGCGCCCGGTGACGAGTACGCCGCGGACTGCGACGGCATCTCCCGGATCGAGGACTGCTCGGGCATCGCCGTCGGCAACGACCGGCTGTACCTGCCGACCGAGGAGCACGACGGCAGCGGTGAGTCGTACAGCCGTACCAACGAGATCGTCGCCTTCGACCTCGCGACCGGGAAGCAGACCGGGCAGCGGGCGGACGCGGGTGACGGGTACACGATCACTCCGCTGAGGATGGACGGCGGGAACGTGATCGCGTACAAGCGGCCGCCGTACGACAAGGGCGGGCAGATCGTCAGCATCGACGGCGGGTCGTTCAAGGAGACGAAGCTGCTGGAGAACCCGGCGACGGAGTCGGTGCGGGACGTGGAGAGCAGCATGCTGCCCGAGTACGCGGAGATCCTGTACTCGCAGGGGCGGCTGTACATGTCCGATGTGTACGCGAGTGCGTCCAGTTCGGGCGAGCAGGAGTACCTGGTGATCGCTTTCGGTGCGGGGGTGTGAAAGGTTCCCCGGTAGGGGCAGCGCAACGGCGGGTGAGCGTGTAGCTTCCGGGAGCATGTCGGGGAGCTGACGTCGGGGGGGCTTGGCGTCAGGTGGTCTTTCCGTGTGGGCCTCCGGGCATCCATAGTGGGCGTCCGTTGGGGGGACTGGGGGGTTGCTCGATGGGTGTGCGGCTCATGGTGGTCGACGATCACCGGTTGCTTGCCGAGGCGTTGGCCTCCGCGCTGAAGCTGCGGGGGCACCGGGTGCTGGCCGCGGCGGCGCCCGCGGCCGGGGCGGCGGAGTTGGTGATCGCGCGGGCGCCGGAGGTGTGTCTGCTGGGGACGGCGACGCCCGCGGAGGCCGGGGTGTTCGATCCCGTGCTGAAGATCAAGCGGGAGCGGCCGCAGGTGGCGGTGCTCGTGCTGGGGCCGGTGCCGAGTCCTCGGGGGATCGCGGCGGCGTTCGCGGCGGGGGCGTCGGGGTATGTGCGGCACGACGAGCGGATAGAGGGTGTGGAGCGCGCGATCATGAAGGCGCGCGCGGGGGAGGCGGCGGTGGCGCCGCAGTTGCTTCAGGGCGCGTTCAGTGAGCTGCTGAACCCGGCGGAGCAGCCGGATGACGAAGGGCAGCGGCTGCTTCAGATGCTGACGCCCCGGGAGGTGGAGGTGCTGGTGCGGGTCGCGGAGGGCGAGGACACGCGGCTGATCGCGGCGGGCATGGGCATCGCTCCGTCGACGGCTCGCACCCATGTCCAGCGGGTGCTGATGAAGCTGGGCGTGGGCTCCCGGCTGGAGGCGGCGGCGCTGGCGGCGCGGACGGGGTTGCTGGACCGGGTGGTTCGGCCGGAGGCTTGATCGCCTGCGGCGGCCTGCGAGGGTCCGGTGGGTGGCTTGCGTGGCGCTGTCTGCCGGTGGTGGGTCGGGGCCGCGCCGGGGGGTGTCCGTCCTCGGAACCGCGCGGTCTGCCAACTGGATAGCCACCGGGGCTTTCCGCGCGAACCACTGCGGGCGGACACCCCCCGACACGTCCCCTTCCGTGGTACGGCGCCTGCGGGCCGTCGCCCGCTGCCGTAGCTGCGGGGGTTGTCCCCGCATAGCTGCGGGCACCCCGTAGCGCCGGGGTGCGCAACGCCCCCGCTCAGCCACACGCCGGGCGGCTGTCAGACGCCGGGTCCCTCCTCCGGAGGAACCCGTGGGGGCGGCGGAGCCGTGGGGCGGAGTTTCAGCCAGATCAGGAAGAACAGGCCGAGCAGCAGCATGCCCAGCCCGGTCCACAGGTTGATGTTCACCCCCTCCGCCTTGTCGATGTCCGCGTCGGACGCGGTGAACCCGGCGATCATGACGATGACGCCGTAGAGGACGAACAGGACGCCGATGATGCGACGGATGTCGAAGAGGCGCGCCGCGGTCGCGGACTTCGTCTCGAGTTCGGAGACCTCCCGCTGGACGTCCCGCTCCGAGTACGCCGGATGACGCTCGTGGTGTTCGGACATGGTTTCTCACACTCCCCGGTCGGACGTCAGAAGGAGAACGGGATGTAGCAGGCCGCCGCCAGCACCACCGCACCCCAGCCGAGCAGCGCGGGCTTGCGGTACCAGGCGTCGTCGCCCGCGGCCGGTGGTTCCTCCATGCCGGGGGAGCGGGTGCCGTACACCAAGCCTTGCAGGTCCTCGTCGGGTTTGGGCGCGGTGAAGAGGCTGACCGCGAACATGACGACCGCGCCGGCGACGAATCCCGCGATGGCCGAGACGAAGTTGGCGCCCTGGTCGGTGGGGATGTCGATGATGTCCTGCTTGTAGATGACGAAGTAGTTGATCATCGCGGCCGTGGTGCCCGCGAGGAGGCCCCAGAAGCCCGACTTCATCGAGGCCCGCCGCCAGAACATGCCGATGATGAAGACCACGAACATCGGCACGTTGAAGAAGGAGAACAGCGTCTGGAGGTAGCTCATGATGTTGGAGAAGGACGACGCCAGGAACGCCGTGCCGATGGAGGCGAGGACGCCGATCGCGGTGATGATGCGGCCGAAGCCGACGTAGTAGCTGTCGTCGCGGTCCCGGACGACGTACTTCGACCAGATGTCGTTGGTGAAGACCGTGTTGAAGGACGAGACGTTCGCCGCCATGCCCGCCATGAAGGCCGCGAGGAGTCCGGTGACGGCGATGCCCAGGACGCCGTTGGGGAGTAGTTCCCGCATGAGGAACGGGATGGCGTCGTTGTACTGGTAGCCCGAGTCGGGGGTGCCGAACTGGGGGACCAAGGCCGCGGCGACCAGGCCGGGGATCATCACGAGGAAGACGATGAAGATCTTCGGGAAGGCCGCGATGAGGGGCGTGCGCTGGGCCGCCGAGAGGTTCTTCGCGGAGAGCGCGCGCTGGACCTCGGCGAAGTTGGTCGTCCAGTAGCCGAAGGAGAGGACGAATCCGAGGCCGAGGACGATCGTCAGCCAGTTGGCGCCGAGCGGGTTGTCGCTGCCGATGCCGGTGCCTCCCCAGGCGGTCATGAAGTCCCCGCCCTTGCTCTCGGTCAGGGTGTCGGAGAGGCCGTCCCAGCCGCCGACCTTCTTCAGGCCGAGGATGGTGATCGGGATCAGCGCGGCGAGGATGACGAAGAACTGGAGCACCTCGTTGTAGATCGCCGAGGAGAGGCCGCCGAGGGTGATATAGGCGAGGACGAAGAACCCGGCGACGACGATGGAGACCCATTCGGGCCAGCCGAGGAGGGCCTCGACCACGATCGCCAGCGCGTACAGGTTGACGCCCGCGATGAGGATCGCGGCGAAGGCGAACAGGATCGAGCTGAGGAGGTGGGCCCCTCGGTCGAAGCGCAGGAGCAGGAACTCGGGGACCGAGCGGACCTTGGAGCCGTAGTAGAACGGCATCATCACCAGGCCCAGGAAGACCATCGCCGGGATGGCGCCGATCCAGTACCAGTGGGTGGTGTAGACGCCGTACTGCGCGCTGTTGGCCGCCATACCGAGGATCTCGGTGGCGCCGAGGTTGGCGGCGATGAACGCGAGGCCGGTGACCCAGGCCGGCAGGGAGCGCCCGGAGAGGAAGAAGTCCAGGCTGGTCTTGACGGAGCGGCGGGCCGCGAAGCCGATGCCCAGGACGGCGACGAAGTAGATGGCGAGGATGACGTAGTCGAGCCAGTTGGTCGGGAGCCGCAGCTCGGCGGCCAGGTGGTTGGGCATGTGTGTCTGGGTTTGCATAAGTACTCGCTTCGTTGCGCGAACCGATACCGCGGAACCCATGCCTCCGCGTTCAGTAATTGAACACTTCTGTTGATGTTCTTTGTTTGATTGTGATGTTGACGATTGTGGTGAGTTGTGTTTCGATGTGTTTGATTCTGTTTGGAGAGTGGTGGGAGATCCGGTGAAGAAGACCTCGACCCGGCTGGCCGACGGTCGCGAGCTGATCTACTACGACCTGCGCGACGACGTGGTGCGGAACGCGGTGGACCAGCGCCCCCTGGAGCCCACCGTCACCACCTCCGAGATCCGGCGCGACCCGCTGCTGGGGGACTCGGTCGCCATCGCCTCACACCGCCAGGGCCGGACCTATCACCCGCCCGCCGACGAGTGCCCGCTGTGCCCGTCCCGGCAGGGGCGGCTGAGCGAGGTTCCTGACGCGTCGTACGACGTGGTGGTCTTCGAGAATCGTTTCCCCTCGCTCGCCGGGGACTCCGGTCGCTGCGAGGTCGTCTGCTTCACCTCTGACCATCAGGCGTCGTTCTCCGATCTCACCCCGGAACAGGCGCGGTTGGTCCTGGACGCATGGACCGACCGGACCGCCGAATTGTCCCATATTTCCGCTGTGGAACAGGTGTTCTGCTTCGAGAACCGCGGGGCCGAGATCGGTGTCACGCTCCAGCACCCCCACGGGCAGATCTACGCCTACCCCTTCACCACCCCCCGCACGGCCCTGATGCTGCGTCAGGTCGCCGCCCACAAGGAGGCCACCGGCGGGGAGAACCTGTTCGACGCCGTGCTGGAGCGGGAGACCGCCGACGAGCGGGTCGTCCTTGCGGGTGAACACTGGGTCGCCTTCGTGCCGTACGCCGCGCACTGGCCGTACGAGGTCCACCTGTACCCGCGGCGCCGGGTGCCCGACCTGCTGGGGCTCGACGAGGCCGCGCGCACAGAGTTTCCCCAGGTGTATCTGGAACTCTTGAGGCGCTTCGACCGGCTTTTCGGGGAGAACGAGTCTCCGACGCCGTACATCGCCGCCTGGCACCAGGCGCCGTTCGGCCAGTTGGAGGAGTTCGACGGTGTCAGCCGTGACGACTTCGCGCTGCACCTCGAGCTTTTCACGATCCGCCGTACGTCCGGCAAGCTGAAGTACCTCGCGGGTTCCGAGTCCGGCATGAGCGTGTTCATCAACGACGTGCCGCCGGAGCGCGCGGCCGAGCGACTGCGAGAGGTGGCTAGTTCATGAGCGGGAAGTACCTGGTGACCGGCGGGGCGGGGTACGTCGGCAGTGTCGTCGCCCAGCATCTGCTGGAGGCCGGGCACGAGGTCGTCGTCCTCGACAACCTCTCCACCGGGTTCCGGGAGGGCGTCCCGGCGGGCGCCTCCTTCGTCGAGGGCGACATCCGGGATGCCGCCAAATGGCTGGACTCCTCGTACGACGGTGTGCTGCACTTCGCCGCCTTCTCGCAGGTCGGCGAGTCCGTGGTGAAGCCCGAGAAGTACTGGGACAACAACGTCGGCGGCACCATGGCCCTGCTCGGGGCCATGCGGGAGGCGGGCGTACGGCGGCTGGTGTTCTCGTCGACCGCCGCCACCTACGGTGAGCCGGAGCGCACGCCCATCGTGGAGAGCGCCCCGACCGCGCCCACCAACCCCTACGGCGCCTCCAAGCTCGCCGTCGACCACATGATCAGCGGCGAGGCCGCCGCCCACGGGCTGGGGGCCGTCTCGCTGCGGTACTTCAACGTGGCGGGCGCGTACGGCGAGTTCGGGGAGCGGCACGACCCCGAGACGCATCTGATCCCGGTGGTCTTCCAGGTAGCCCAGGGACGGCGCGACGCCATCTCCGTGTACGGCGACGACTACCCGACGCCGGACGGCACCTGCGTCCGCGACTACATCCACGTCGCCGACCTGGCCGAGGCCCATCTGCTGGCCCTCACCGCGGCCACCCCCGGCGAACACCTGATCTGCAACCTCGGCAACGGCAACGGCTTCTCCGTCCGCGAGGTCATCGAGACCGTCCGGCAGGTGACGGGGCATCCGGTCCCCGAGGTCACCGCACCACGCCGGGGCGGCGACCCGGCCGTCCTGGTCGCCTCCGCCGAGGTCGCCCGGGAGCGGCTCGGCTGGAATCCGTCCCGCGCGGATCTCGCGGGCATCGTCGCGGACGCGTGGGCCTTCGCGCAGCGGCGCGACAAGTAGCAGGCTGGCAGTTCAGGCAGGGAGAGGTCTGGGGATGAGCGTCGATACGGCGGCCGAAGTCGCTGAGCGGTTCACGCGGCTGTACGGGAGCGAACCGGAGGGGGTCTGGGCCGCGCCGGGCCGGGTGAACCTCATCGGTGAGCACACCGACTACAACGACGGCTTCGTGATGCCGTTCGCGCTGCCGCACACCGCGGTCGCGGCCGTGGCCCGGCGCGAGGACGGCGTACTGCGGCTGCACTCCGCCGACGTCGAGGGCGGGGTCGTGGAGCTGCGCGTCGACGCCCTCGCCCCCGGGACCGACCGGGACTGGACCGCGTACCCGGCCGGTGTGGTGTGGGCGCTGCGGGAGGCCGGGCACGCCGTGACCGGCGCCGACATCCACCTGGCCGCCACCGTCCCGGCGGGCGCGGGCCTGTCCTCCTCGGCCGCCCTGGAGGTCGTGGTCGCGCTCGCGCTGAACGACCTGTACGGGCTCGGACTGCGCGGGTGGCAGCTGGCCCGGCTGTGCCAGCGTGCCGAGAACGTCTACGTCGGCGCGCCCGTCGGGATCATGGACCAGACCGCGTCCGCCTGCTGCGAGGCGGGCCACGCGCTCTTCCTCGACACCCGCGACCTGTCCCAGCGGCAGATCCCCTTCGACCTCGCCGCCGAGGGCATGCGCCTGCTCGTCGTCGACACGCGTGTCAAGCACTCCCACAGCGAGGGCGAGTACGGCAGGCGCCGCGCGGGCTGCGAGAAGGGCGCCGCCCTGCTGGGCGTGGACGCCCTGCGGGACATCCCGTACGCGGAGCTGGACGCGGCGCTGGCGCGGCTCGGCGACGAGGAGGAGGTACGGCGGCTGGTGCGGCACGTGGTGACCGAGGACGAGCGGGTGGAGCGGGTCGTCGGGCTGCTGGAGGCCGGTGAGACCCGCGCCATCGGGCCCGTCCTGGTCGAGGGCCACGCCTCGCTGCGCGACGACTTCCGCGTCTCCTGCCCGGAGCTGGACCTCGTCGTCGACACCGCCCTGGCCGCCGGTGCGCTCGGCGCCCGGATGACCGGCGGCGGCTTCGGCGGCTCGGCGATCGTGCTGGCGGAGACCGCCGACGTCGACGCGGTCACTAAGGCCGTCCAGGAGGCCTTCGCCGCGGCCGGGTTCACCGAGCCCCGGGTGTTCGAGGCGGTGCCCGCGGAGGGCGCGCGGCGGCTGCGGTAGGGGTCAGGGCAGTCGCTTGGTGAGCGTGTACTCGGTGATGCCCGGCGGGTAGTCGTCGATCACGCAGACGATGTCGTAGCCGAGTCTGGTGTAGAAGCCGGGGGCCTGGAAGTCCCAGGTCTCCAGGCGGGCGGCCCGGCAGCCGCGTTCCGAGGCGGCGAGGTGTTCGGCCTCGGCGAGGAGGCGGGAGCCGAGGCCGCCGCCGCGGTGGGCCCGGTCCACCCAGAGGTAGTTGACGTGCAGCCAGGTCGCCCAGGTGTAGCCGACCAGGCCGCCGGCGAGGGCGTCGTGCCGGTCCATGGCCCAGATGTGCAGGGGGGTGTCGTGCTCCTCGGGGGTGCCGCGCAGGGCGCGCAGGACGGGGGACGCCTTGGTGTTGGTGTCCCGCAGGCGGGCGCGGAGCAGATCGCGTCGGGCCTTGTCGACTTCTGTCTCCAGACGAAACATGCGGCACACCATAAACGCGCTGGGCGGCCAGTTCTGTGAATTTCCTTCCCCTTACGGCCCCCGCCCGTACTCTGATGGACAGCACCGGTGGGGGCCGGTGCTGTTCAGGGGGCGAGACAAGTCGGGTACGACACCCGAAGTGGGGGTAGCAGTCTCTGCACGGCGGCGGCCGTGTGGCTGCGGCGACCCATCCCGGGGTAAGCGACCGCAAGGAAACCCGGGAGCTTCGGGTGTCGTGCCCGCACCGGTCGTCGGCTCCGACGATGGGGTGATCCCCTGCTCATGGAGAGCTTGGGGAAGGGGGTTTCGTGGTTCGCATCCGAGTCCTGGTCGTCGACGACCACCGCATTTTCGCGGAGTCGCTCGCCGCGGCACTGGCCGCCGAGCCCGATGTCGAGGTGTCCGCGGCCGGGAGCGGTCCCGCCGCGCTGCGCAGTCTGGAGCGGGCGGCCGCCGAAGGGCGCCGGTTCGATGTGCTGCTCGTCGACGCCGATCTGGGCGGCAGCGTGCCGGGGGTCCGGCCCGCCGCCGTACCCGTGCGGGAGAACGGTGAGGAAGGGCTCGTCGACGGGTTGTCGCTGGTCGCGGGGGTGCGCACCGCGCAGCCCGGTGTGCGGATCGTCGTCCTCGCCGAGCGCGACGAGCCCCGGCGGGCGGCGCTCGCGTTGCAGGCCGGGGCGTCCGGCTGGGTGGCGAAGGACTGTTCGCTGTCCCGGCTGCTGACCGTCATACGGGGTGTGCTGCGTGACGAGACCCATCTGCCGCCCGCCCTGCTCACGGGCGTGCTGCGGGAGTTGACCGCCGCCCGCAAGCACCGCACCGAGAGCGAGCGGCTCGTGGAGTCGCTGACGCCGCGGGAGCGGGAGGTGCTGCGGTGCATGGTGGCGGGGCTCGGGCGCAAGGCGGTCGCGGAGCGCCTGTACCTCTCCCCGCACACCGTGCGCACGCATATGCAGAACGTCCTCGGGAAGCTGGGCGTCCACTCCACCCTGGCGGCGGTCGCGCTGGCGCGGCGGGCCGGGGTGGGTCCGGTCGACCTAACCGGGGATGTTGTCGAACGGGGCGGTCAGCTGGCGTAGCAGGGCGGCCAGTTCGCCGCGCTGGGCGTGCGAGAGTTCGGCGAGGATGGCGCGCTCCTGGTCCAGCAGGCCCGCGAGTGCCTGGTCCGCGCGGTCCCTGCCCTCGGGGGTGAGGCGGACCAGGACGCCGCGGCGGTCGGTGGGGTCGGGGAGGCGTTCGACCAGGCTCTTCTTGGCGAGGCGGTCGATGCGGTTGGTCATCGTGCCGGAGGTGACCAGGGTCTGGGTGAGCAGTTGTCCCGGGGAGAGCTGGTACGGCGTCCCGGCGCGCCGGAGCGCGGTCAGCACGTCGAACTCCCAGGGCTCCAGGTGGTGCTCGGCGAACGCCAGACGGCGCGCGCGGTCCAGGTGCCGGGCCAGTCTGCTCACCCGGCTGAGGACCTCTAGTGGTTCCACGTCGAGGTCCGGGCGCTCCCGGCGCCATGCTGCGACCAGCCGATCGACCTCGTCCTCCATGCTGATCAGTGTAGTGGTTGTGTCGACGTGAAGTCTCTTGACGTCAAGATACTTCGGTTGTCAGTCTGGTCGTATGACGACCGCTGCCCCCGGCTGGGACCCCGCGCAGTACCTGCGCCACGCCGACCACCGCGCCCGCCCGTTCCTGGACCTGCTGGCCCGCGTCCCCGACCTCCCCGGCGACCCGCCGCGGATCGCCGACCTCGGCTGCGGGCCCGGCAACGTCACCGCGCTGCTCACCGAACGCTGGCCCACCGCCCACGTCACCGGCTACGACAACTCACCCGAGATGCTGGCCAAGGCGCGCGCCGACCACCCCCGGCCGGCCTTCGCGGAAGCCGACGCCCGCACCTGGACGCCCGCGCCCGCCTCCCACGACCTGATCATCAGCAACGCCACCCTCCAGTGGGTGCCGGGCCACGCCGACCGCTTCCCCGACTGGATCGCCGCGCTGGTCCCCGGCGGCACGTTCGCCCTCCAGGTCCCCGGCAACTTCGACGCCCCGAGCCACCGCCTGATGCGGGACCTCGCCCGGTCCCCCCGCTGGCGGAACCGGCTCTCCACGACCCTCCACCACGAGGACGCCGTCCACACCCCCGAGGCGTACCTGGCCCGCCTCACCGCACTCGGCTGCACGGTGGACGCCTGGGAGACGACGTACGTCCACCTGCTGACGGGGGAGGATCCGGTGCTCGACTGGGTGAAGGGAACGGGCCTGCGCCCGGTCCTGACGGCCCTCGCGGACGACCCGGAGTCCCGGGAGGCGTTCATCGCCGACTACCGGTCTGCCCTCCGCGAGGCCTACCCACCGGGCCCACACGGCACCCCGTTCCCCTTCCGCCGCGTGTTCGCGGTGGCCCGCAGGGAGTCCGCATGATCACCGCGGTCGACCACATCCAGCTCGCCGCCCCTCCGGGCAGCGAGGAGCGGCTGCGTGCCTTCTACGCCGGTGTCCTAGGCATGACGGAGATTCCCAAGCCACCCGCGCTCGCTGCCCGCGGCGGCTGCTGGTTCCAGGCGGGCCCCGTCCAGCTGCACCTGGGCATCGAGGACGACTTCCGCCCGGCCAGGAAGGCGCACCCCGGCCTGAGGGTCACCGGCATCGACAGCCTCGCCGCCCGCCTCGCAGCCCACGGCGCGCCCATCACCTGGGACGACGGCCTGCCGGGCCACCGCCGCTTCTACTCAGGGGACCCCGTGGGCAACCGCCTGAAGTTCCTGGAGCCGCTCTGAGAGGGCGAGGGATCGAAGCTCAAGCCCAGCAGCCGCCTGACCTCCTCGTGTGGGACGCCCGGCTCCAGCGTGCCCTCCGCCTTGCGCCGTCGGTAGTCAGCCACGGCGAGGGTGTCCTCCAGGTCTTCCAGGACGCGGGGGGATACGAGGAGGGCGGCCACGTGCCCCTCGACAGTGAGCGCGATGGTCTCCCGGTGCCGGGCGACGCGGTGGGCCAGCGCCTCCAACTGGGGGGGCGGCCTCGCTGACGGGAACCTGGTGCATGGCCGCAGCGTGCCATACCGGTCAGCTCTTGCGGCGGCCTATCAGGTGAGGCTTCGCCTCCAGGCCGTCCAGGCCGTGCCAGGCCAGGTTGACCAGGTGGGCGGCGACCTCGGCCTTCTTGGGGCGGCGGACCTCCAGCCACCACTGGCCCGTGAGGGCGACCATGCCGACCAGGGCCTGGGCGTAGAGGGGGGCCAGCTTGGGGTCGAAGCCGCGGCTCTTGAACTCGCGGCCGAGGATGTCCTCCACCTGGGTGGCGATATCGGAGATCAGCGAGGCGAAGGAACCCGTGGACTGCGGGATCGGCGAGTCACGGACCAGGATGCGGAAGCCGTCCGTGTACTCCTCGATGTAGTCCAGGAGCGCGAACGCCGCCTGCTCGCACAGTTCGCGCGGGTGACCGGCCGTGAGGGAACTGGTCACCATGTCCAGCAGGCGGCGCATCTCACGGTCCACGACGACCGCGTACAGCCCCTCCTTGCCGCCGAAGTGCTCGTACACCACCGGCTTGGACACCCCGGCCTTCGCCGCGATCTCCTCCACCGACGTGCCCTCGAAGCCCTTCGCGGCGAAGAGGGTGCGACCGATCTCCAGCAGCTGCTGGCGGCGCTCGGCACCGGTCATCCGGGTGCGCCGTGCGCGCCGCGGCTTTTCATTGCTGGGAGTGCTGGAGTCGGTCGCCACGGCGTCAATCATGCCGCCTCGGCCGTCGCCTTCCGGCGCCGGGAGCCTTCTTCGCCGGTGTTACGGCGCGAATCGATACGCGAGCGTGACGGCCAGCGCACGTCGTACGCCCACCCGAGCTTCTCGAACCAGCGGATGATCCGCGCCGAGGAGTCGATCTGGCCGCGCTCCACACCGTGCCGCGCCGACGTCGGGTCGGCGTGGTGCAGGTTGTGCCAGGACTCACCGCAGGACAGGATCGCCAGCCACCACACGTTGCCCGAACGGTCCCGGGACTTGAAGGGGCGCTTGCCGACCGCGTGGCAGATCGAGTTGATCGACCAGGTGACGTGGTGGAGGAGGGCGACCCGGACGAGTGAGCCCCAGAAGAAGCCGGTGAACGCGCCCCACCAGGACATCGTCACCAGGCCGCCGATCAGCGCGGGCAGCGCCAGGGAGATCACGGTCCAGAGCACGAACTGGCGGGAGATCGCCCGCAGGGCCGGGTCCTTGACCAGGTCCGGCGCGTACTTCTCCTGCGGCGTCTGCTCCTCGTCGAACATCCAGGCGATATGGGCCCACCACAGGCCCTTCATCAGCGCCGGGACCGTCTCGCCGTACCGCCACGGCGAGTGCGGGTCGCCCTCCGCGTCGGAGAACTTGTGGTGCTTGCGGTGGTCGGCGACCCAGCGGACCAGCGGGCCCTCGACCGCCATCGACCCCGCGATGGCCAGCGCGATCTTCAGCGGCCGCTTGGCCTTGAACGAACCATGAGTGAAGTGACGGTGGAAACCGATGGTGATGCCGTGACAGCCGAGGAAGTAGAAGAAGACCAGCAGACCGAGATCCAGCCAGCTCACACCCCATCCCCACGCCAGCGGCACGGCCGCGAGCAGCGCGAGGAACGGCACGGTGATGAACAGCAGCAGAGCGAGCTGCTCTACCGAACGCTTCTGCTCGCCGCCCAGGGTGGCGGAGGAGGGCGGAGTGTCGTCGGTCGCCTTCGGGGCGTCATCGATCACATCGGAGCTTGTGGTCATAGGGGCGTCCCTGTGGGATCGAGGGTTGAGGCGGGTACCGGGCCGCGGAACCGCGCGGGGTCTCCCTACGGTTCCGTAACCTACGGCGTCGTAAGTATGGCAGCGCGTCGCCCGGCGGCAAGAGCCCGTGAGCCTGCGCGTCCGCGCCGACACCTATCCTGGTGTCGGTCGGACAGCGCGGTCCGCTCTGATTCCTTCCCGGATGTCCGGCCCGTATGCGGCAGCCGCCGCCGCGTGACGGTCAACCGGGTTCCCTCCCAGCCGAGCTTCAGACGAGCTTCAACACTGCAAGGAGCCGCACCTGTGAGCAGTGCCGACGACCAGACCACGACGACCAGCAGCGAATTGCGCGCCGACATCCGCCGACTGGGTGACCTCCTGGGTGAGACCCTCGTCCGGCAGGAGGGCCCGGAGCTGCTCGAACTCGTCGAGAAGGTCCGCCGCCTCACCCGAGAGGACGGCGAGGCCGCCGCCGAACTGCTGCGCGGCACCGAACTGGAGACCGCGGCCAAGCTGGTCCGCGCCTTCTCCACCTACTTCCACCTCGCCAACGTCACCGAGCAGGTCCACCGCGGCCGGGAACTGCGCGAGCGGCGCGCCGCCGAGGGCGGCCTGCTCTCCCGCACCGCCGACCGCCTCAAGGACGCGGACCCCGACCACCTGCGCGAGACCGTCCGGCACCTCAACGTCCGCCCGGTCTTCACCGCCCACCCCACCGAGGCCGCCCGCCGCTCCGTCCTCAACAAGCTCCGGCGCGTCGCCGCCCTCCTGGAGACCCCGGTCCTGGAATCCGACCGCCGCCGCCACGACACCCGACTGGCCGAGAACATCGACCTCGTCTGGCAGACCGACGAACTGCGCGTCGTACGACCCGAACCCGCCGACGAGGCCCGTAACGCCATCTACTACCTCGACGAACTCCACGCGGGCGCCGTCGGCGACGTCCTGGAGGACCTCACCGCGGAACTGGAACGCGTCGGCGTCAAGCTCCCCGACGGCACCCGCCCCATCACCTTCGGCACCTGGATCGGCGGCGACCGCGACGGCAACCCCAACGTCACCCCCCAGGTCACCTGGGACGTCCTCATCCTCCAGCACGAACACGGCATCAACGACGCCCTGGAGATGATCGACGAGCTGCGCGGGCTGCTGTCCAACTCCATCCGCTACACCGGCGCCACCGAGGAACTGCTGGAGTCCCTCCAGGCCGACCTCGAACGCCTGCCCGAGATCAGCCCCCGCTACAAGCGCCTCAACGCCGAGGAGCCCTACCGGCTCAAGGCCACCTGCATCCGCCAGAAGCTGGTCAACACCAAGACCCGGCTCGCCAAGGGCACCGCCCACGAACCCGGCCGCGACTACCTCGGCACCAGCGAACTCCTCGGCGACCTGCGGATCATCCAGACCTCCCTCCGCGAGCACCGCGGCGCCCTCTTCGCCGACGGCCGCCTCGCCCGCACCATCCGCACCCTGGCCGCCTTCGGCCTCCAGCTCGCCACCATGGACGTACGCGAGCACGCCGACGCCCACCACCACGCCCTCGGCCAGCTCTTCGACCGCCTCGGCGAGGAGTCCTGGCGGTACGCCGACATGCCCCGCGAGTACCGCACCAAGCTGCTCGCCAAGGAACTGCGCTCCCGCAGACCCCTCGCGCCCACCCCGGCGCCCGTCGACGCGGCCGGAGCCAAGACCCTCGGCGTCTTCCAGACCGTGAAGAAGGCCCTGGAGGTCTTCGGACCCGAGGTCATCGAGTCCTACATCATCTCCATGTGCCAGGGCGCCGACGACGTCTTCGCCGCCGCCGTCCTCGCCCGCGAGGCCGGGCTGATCGACCTGCACGCCGGCTGGGCGAAGATCGGCATCGTCCCCCTGCTGGAGACCACCGACGAGCTGAAGGCCGCCGACACCATCCTGGAGGACATGCTCGCCGACCCCTCCTACCGGCGCCTCGTCGCGCTGCGGGGTGACGTCCAGGAGGTCATGCTCGGGTACAGCGACTCGTCCAAGTTCGGCGGCATCACCACCAGCCAGTGGGAGATCCACCGCGCCCAGCGCCGCCTGCGCGACGTCGCTCACCGCTACGGCGTACGGCTGCGTCTCTTCCACGGCCGCGGCGGCACCGTCGGCCGCGGCGGCGGCCCCAGCCACGACGCCATCCTCGCCCAGCCCTGGGGCACCCTGGAAGGCGAGATCAAGGTCACCGAACAGGGCGAGGTCATCTCCGACAAGTACCTCATCCCGTCGCTGGCCAGGGAGAACCTGGAACTCACGGTGGCCGCCACCCTCCAGGCGTCCGCCCTGCACACCGCCCCCCGACAGTCCGACGAGGCCCTCGCCCGCTGGGACGCCGCGATGGACGTCGTCTCCGACGCCGCCCACGCCGCCTACCGGCGCCTGGTCGAGGACCCCGACCTGCCGAATTACTTCCTCGCGTCGACGCCGGTGGACCAGCTCGCCGACCTGCACCTGGGCTCCCGGCCCTCCCGCCGCCCCGGCTCCGGCGTCTCGCTCGACGGCCTGCGCGCCATCCCCTGGGTGTTCGGCTGGACCCAGTCCCGGCAGATCGTCCCCGGGTGGTTCGGCGTCGGGTCGGGGCTCAAGGCGCTGCGGGAAGCGGGCCTGGACACCGTGCTCGACGAGATGTTCGAGCAGTGGCACTTCTTCCGGAACTTCATCTCCAACGTGGAGATGACCCTCGCCAAGACCGACCTGCGGATCGCCCGGCACTACGTCGACACCCTCGTCCCCGACGAGCTGAAGCACGTCTTCGACACCATCCGCGCCGAGCACGAACTCACCGTCCGCGAGGTACTGCGGATCACCGGCGAGGAGGAACTGCTCGACGCACAGCCCGTGCTGAAGCAGACGTTCACCATCCGTGACGCCTACCTCGACCCGATCTCCTACCTCCAGGTAGCCCTGCTGAAGCGGCAGCGCGACGCCGCCGCCTCCGGCGCGGAACCCGACCCGCTGCTCTCCCGCGCCCTGCTCCTCACCGTCAACGGTGTGGCGGCGGGCCTGCGCAACACCGGCTGACGGACCTCGCACCAACGGCGGTGCCCCCGTGCCGCGTACGAGCACGGGGGCACCGCCGTCTTCGCGGGTTCACCCGTGTCCGGGTTCGCCCGTATCCAGGTTTCACCCCAAGGGATTAGCCCTGCTGCGCCTTCCGGCGGCGGAACAGCAGGAAACCGCCCGCCGCGACGAGCGCCGCGGCCAGCCCGGAGAGCAGGCCGACGGGGGCGCCGTTGCCGGTCTCGGCGAGGTTCCCGCTGTCGCCCTGCGCCGACGGGGACGACGACGGGGAGGCACCCGGGGCGACCTCCTCGCCCGGCTCGCCGGACTCACCCGGCTCACCGGCGGACGGGGAGGGCGAGGCCGTCGTACCGGTGCTCTCGGACGCGGAGCCGGACGGCGTGGGCTCCGAACCGCCGTCCTCGTCCTCGCAGTCGGTCCAGAACACCTTGTGCTTGGCCGAGCCGTGCTCGCCCTCGAAGTTCCAGAACAGCTTGTAGTGGCCGTCGGGCAGCGACAGGTCGTCGGTACGGCCGTGACCCTCGGCGTCGAGGGTGATGGCGCCGGACTCGACCGTCTCGCCCTTCACCTCGGCGCTGGGGGCCCAGGCATCGATGCGCCAGTCGACCTCCTGGACACCGTCGAAGCCGAAGGCGTCCAGGTAGAAGGTGCACACGTGCGGTTCGTTCTGGCGCTGCTCCTCGCCGGTGACCGCATCGTGGATCTTGACGGTGCCGTTGTCGCCGGGCGCGGTGGCCAGGGCGGCGGGGGCCGCGAGCAGGACGGCGGAGGAGGCGGCGGTGACGAATACACCGGCGCGGGTGAGGGTACGCATGAGTCAACCCATCTTCTGTTACCTATGGGGAAGATGTGAGGGGGGCGGCTCAGCTTCCTGCACCGGGCGGCCGCAGGTCAATGACGAACAGAGAACACTCGAATGATCCACAGTCGTGGAAGTCGGACAGTTGTTCTCAGACCGCGACAAGCTCAGACCGCGACAAACGCGGCGGTGAGCAGCGCGGCCCCCGCCCCCGCCAGCACCCAGCCCGCCCGCGGACGCCGTAGCCCGCCCGCCACCACCACCGACGCGAGCAGCAGCGCGCCGCCCAGCGGCACCCACGCGTACAGCACCCCGGCGGGCCCCGAGCGCACCGCCTCGTCACTGCCGGGCTTCACGACGACGGCGTAGGTGCGGCCCTTCTCCACGGCCACGGAATCCTCGATCACCACATCACCGCGCCGGAGGGCCGGACCGTCCCCGGTGAACGGGCCGCCGCACAGCTCCCCGTCGCACCGCGTCACCGCCACCGTGCCGGACTCCCGGCCCTTGGTGAGCATCACGTACTGCGCGGTCCCCCAGGACGCCCACACCCCCGCGATCAGGATCAGCGCCGCGACGACCCCCATCACCGCGAGCCGCCCGAACCGCAACGCGACGGCGGCGCCCTGGCCGGACCTGACGGCGGCCTTGGGCATGGCCGCGATCCTTGGCCATGCCTGCACGGTCAGTCAACTCGAGCCCGGTGGGGCAACGGACAAGTCAGGAGTTGTACGTACTCTGCGCCCGCTCCAGACCATCGATCACCAACGACTCCACCGCGTCCGCCGCCCGGTCCACGAAGTAGTCCAGCTCCTTGCGCTCCGCCGACCCGAAATCCTTCAGCACGAAGTCCGCCACCGGCATCCGCCCCGGCGGCCGCCCGATCCCGAACCGCACCCGGTGATAGTCCGGCCCCATCGCCTTCGTGACCGACTTCAGACCGTTGTGCCCGTTGTCCCCGCCACCCAGCTTCAACCGCAGCGTGCCGTAGTCGATGTCCAACTCGTCATGCACCGCCACCACATGCGCCACCGGCACCTTGTAGAAGTCCCGCAGCGCGTTCACCGGACCACCCGACAGGTTCATGTACGACATCGGCTTGGCCAGCACCACCCGCCGGCTGCCCGGCCCCGGCGGACCGATCCGGCCCTCCACGACCTGCGCCTGCGCCCTGCCCGCCCGCTTGAACCTGCCCCCGATCCGCTCCGCCAGCAGATCCGCCACCATGAACCCCACGTTGTGCCGGTTCATCGCGTACTCCGGCCCCGGATTGCCCAACCCCACGATCAGCCACGGGGCACCGGCATCGGTCGTCACGTCCGTCTCTCCTCGAATACGCGTTGAATACGCGGACCACGCGTTGCATACGCGCCAGCCGCTGCCCCACCCGACCCGGGCGGAACAGCGGCTGACGAAACGACGAAAAGGTGAGGATCAGGCCTCGGTGGCCGCCTCACCCTCGCCCTCGGCCTCGGCACCCTCCGGGGCCTCCTCGGCCTGCGCGGCCAGCACCTGGAGGACGACCGCGTCCTCGTCGACGGCCAGCGTCACACCGTTCGGCAGGGCGATGTCCTTCGCCAGCACCGAGGCACCCGCCTCCAGGCCCTCGACGGAGACCGTGACCTGCTCCGGGATGTGCGTCGCCTCGGCCTCGACCGGCAGCGCGTTCAGCACGTGCTCCAGCAGGTTGCCACCCGCGGCCAGCTCGCCCTCGGTGACGACCGGGATCTCGACGTTGACCTTCTCGCCACGCTTGACCAGCAGCAGGTCCACGTGCTCCAGGAAGCCCTTCAGCGGGTCACGCTGCACGGACTTCGGGATCGCCAGCTCGTTCGACTTGCCGTCGATGTCCAGCGAGATCAGCACGTTCGGCGTACGCAGCGCCAGCAGCAGGTCGTGGCCCGGGAAGGTCAGGTGCAGCGGGTCGGAACCGTGGCCGTAGAGAACACCGGGAACCTTGTCGGCGCGACGGATACGACGGGCGGCACCCTTACCGAACTCGGTACGGGTCTCGGCGGAAAGCTTCACCTCAGACATGATCACTCCTCGTAGAAAGCTAGTTGACGGACCAGGTCACCCGGCCACGAACGGCCTGCTACGAAGAGCGCGTCGATAACGGACCGCCGTACATCCGTGCCACACACGGACCACGGCCTCCCTCGCCGAGCAACCCCAGCAGGATACTCGGCCAGGAAGGCCGCGAAAAATCGATCAAGCAGAACGCCCGGCCAGGGCCGCCTACTGCTCGTCGAACAGGCTCGTCACCGACCCGTCCTCGAACACCTCACGCACCGCACGCGCGATCGTCGGCGCGATCGAGAGCACCTTGATCTTGTCCAGGTCGTCCGCCAGCTCACCCGGCGTCGGCAGCGTGTTCGTGAACACGAACTCACTCACCCGCGAGTTCTTCAGCCGGTCCGCCGCCGGACCCGACAGCACACCGTGCGTCGCCGTCACGATGACGTCCTCCGCACCGTGCGCGAACAACGCGTCCGCCGCCGCACAGATCGTGCCACCCGTGTCGATCATGTCGTCCACCAGCACACAGATCCGGCCCTCCACATCACCCACGACCTCGTGCACGGTGACCTGGTTCGCCACGTCCTTGTCCCGCCGCTTGTGCACGATCGCCAGCGGCGCGCCCAGCCGGTCGCACCAACGGTCGGCCACCCGCACCCGGCCCGCGTCCGGCGATACCACGGTCAGCTTCGCCCGGTCCACCTTCGCGCCCACGTAGTCCGCCAGCAGTGGCAGCGCGAACAGATGATCCACGGGACCGTCGAAGAAGCCCTGGATCTGATCGGTGTGCAGATCCACGGCGAGAATCCGGTCCGCGCCCGACGTCTTCATCAGATCGGCGATCAGGCGGGCCGAAATCGGTTCACGGCCACGGTGCTTCTTGTCCTGCCGCGCGTAACCGTAGAAGGGCACGATGACCGTGATGGAACGGGCCGACGCACGCTTCAGCGCGTCGATCATGATCAACTGCTCCATGATCCACTGGTTGATCGGAGCCGTGTGGCTCTGGATCACGAAGCAGTCGGCGCCACGGGCAGACTCCTGATACCGCACATAGATCTCGCCATTGGCGAAGTCGAAGGCCTTCGTCGGGACGACCCCGACACCCAGCTGGTGGGCGATTTCCTCGGCAAGCACGGGGTGGGCGCGGCCGGAGAAGAACATCATCTTCTTCTCGCCGGTCGTCTTGATCCCGGTCACAGCACTGTCTCCTCAGAGGTGTCGCAGCTGGGTGTGGACACGACGTCACAGCGGGCGGGCCGGACGCCGTCTCAGCTGGTTAGGTGCGGGTGTGCACTTATCACGGTACGCCGTCCCAGACGCACCTGTTTCCGGTCAGCCTTCGCCTTCCGGCTCCCGGGAAGCCGCCTCGGCCGCCTTCGCCGCCGCGCTCCCCGGACGCTTACGGGCCACCCAACCGTCGATATTCCGCTGCTGGCCACGGGCCACGGCCAGCGAACCGGGCGGCACATCACGCGTGATCACGGACCCGGCGGCGGTGTAGGCGCCGTCGCCGATCGTGACCGGAGCCACAAGCATGTTGTCCGCACCCGTCTTGCAGTGCGAGCCGATGGTGGTGTGGTGCTTGTGTTCACCGTCATAGTTCACGAACACGCTCGCCGCACCGATGTTCGTGTACTCACCGATCGTCGCGTCCCCTACATACGACAGATGCGGCACCTTCGTGCCCTCGCCGATGGACGCGTTCTTCGTCTCCACGTACGTACCGATCTTCGACTTCAGCCCCAGCCGGGTGCCCGGCCGCAGATACGCGTACGGGCCGACCTTGGCCTGCGGACCGATGTCCGCCGTGTCCGAGACCGTGTTGTCCACCCTCGCCCCGGCACCCACCCGGGTGTCCTTCAGCCGGCTGTGCGGGCCGACCTCCGCGCCCTCCGCCAGGTGCGTGTCCCCGAGGAGCTGCGTCCCCGGGTGCACCACGACGTCCTGCTCGAAGGTGACGGTGACGTCGACGTACGTCGTCGGCGGATCGACGACCGTGACCCCGGCCAGCATCGCCTCGGTCAGCAGCCGGTCGTTGAGGATGCGACGGGCCTCCGCGAGCTGCACCCGGTTGTTGATCCCGGCGATCTCCCGGTGATCGGCGGCGACACACGCCCCGACCCGGTGCCCGGCCTCCCGCAGGATGCCGAGCACGTCCGTCAGATACTCCTCACCCTGGCTGTTGTCCGTACGCACCTTGCCCAGCGCGTCCGCCAGCAGCCGCCCGTCGAACGCGAACACGCCCGAGTTGATCTCTCGGATCGCCCGCTGGACGTCGGTGGCGTCCTTGTGCTCGACGATCCCGGTCACGGCGCCCGTCTCGTCCCGCACGATCCGCCCGTACCCGGTGGCGTCCGGGACCTCGGCCGTCAGCACGGTCACCGCGTTGCCGTCGTCGCCGTGCGTCGCGGCGAGCCGCGCGAGCGTCTCCCCGGTGAGAAGGGGAGTGTCCCCGCAGACCACGACGACGGTCCCCTCGACCGCGCCGCCCAGCTCCTCCAGGGCCATCCGTACGGCGTGCCCCGTGCCGTTCTGCTCCGCCTGCACGGCGGTGCGTACGCCGGGGGCGGCCTCGGCGAGGTGCGCGGTCACCTGCTCACGCGCGTGACCGACCACGACGACGAGGCTCTCCGGCTCCAGTTCACCGGCGGCGGCCAGCACATGGCCCACGAGGGAACGGCCACAGATGTCATGCAGGACCTTCGGTGTGGCCGACTTCATACGGGTGCCCTCACCCGCTGCGAGTACGACGACGGCTGCCGGGCGAATGGCGCTCACGGGGTTGCCCTTCGGCTTTTGGGATGGGGTGGGGTGACATGCGCAGGATACCGGGGGCGTTTGGGGGTGACATGAGAGCGGGCCCTGACATGGCTGTCAGGGCCCCGCACGTTGCAGCTCCGCCAGCTGGATTCGAACCAGCACTACAGGGCTTCAAAGGCCCGCGGGCTACCAGTTACCCCATGGCGGATGGCTGCGTCAGACCATACCCGAGCTTAGTGGGCTGCCAAGAACGATCTGGTTCCACCAGTCCTCGATCTGGCTGTGCGGCTCGGCGCTCTTGAGCACGGCGACGCGAAGGCAGCCATGGTAGTCATCCCCCACGTTGGTGCGGTTGGTCTTGGGGTTGTGCTTTTTCAGGGAGGTCTTCAGAAGGGTGCGCACTTCGATGCCGACCTGGCGAGCCCAGTACACCTCAGCCGCTGGCACGTCTGCCGACTCGTGGATGTCGACCGAGAACCGGCGGCGCTCCGGGGCCATGCCCAGTAGATCGAGCCAGGCAAGAAAGAGGCGGATCATGTTCGGATCACTGTTCACGAAGATGACCCGGCGGTAGGAGCCTGGCTTGGCCTTCGCGCCCTCAGCCCAGTAAAGGCCAACCCCGACGAGAAACAACTCTCGATCAGACAGAGCGCCGATCTCTGGCGCGGCGACCTCCCTCTCGGCTGGATCCTGCGCGGGACGGGCTCGTGGTGCCGCCCTCACCTGGGTCGGCTGTGCGCTGCGTAGAGGTGCAGGCAGATCCCGTACCCACAGCGCGATGGAACTCTTCGAGCAGCCCAGTTCCACCGGGATCTGGTCGTACGTCCACCCCTGAAGCCGGAGTTCCCGGTTGATTGCCCTCAGGTCGTCCTTCGCTCGGGGCGTTTCGTCCACTCCGGCGGGGGTTCGCCCTGCACCAGGCGGTTGAGGACGTCGTTGTTGAAGACCTTCAGTTCGTCGCGGATCCGGCGAAGGCGGTGGCCCTGGCGTCGCAGTGCCACCGCCCGTTCACGCAGTTCCTCGAAGTCCGCGTACCTGTTCTGTGCATGTGCCATGGGCATACCGTCCGGGAGGAATGCCTGGTTCCGGGCCTGGGGCGCGGCGGGTCCACCAGTTCGAGGGCTATCGCGACGTATCGCTTGCGGAAGTCGCCGGAAAAGGGGTGGCGGGCGATCGTAGGCTGGAGGCATGACCGCGACGGGGGAAGAGCATGTGACGGCCCGGGGAGGGCCGTGGTGGTGGGAGCGGCGGCGCAGTGCCGCGCTCGACGGGGGGCTCGCCCTGCTGTCCGCCGTGGAGTGCGGGGCCGAGGGCGTCAAGTTCGCGGGGGATGCCGGGCTTCCGGTGGCGGTGGGGGTCGTCTTCGGGCTGCTGGCCGGTTCCGTGCTGCTGGTGCGGCGCCAGTGGCCGATCGCGGTGGTGCTGGTCGCCATCGCCGTGGCGCCCGCCCAGATGGGCTTCCTGATGAGCGTCGTCGGGCTCTACACGCTCGCCGCGTCCGAGCTGCCCCGCCGGATCATCGCCTCGCTCGCGGGGATGTCCCTGGTGGGCACGTTGATCGTGACGTTCGTGCGGGCCCAGCAGGGGATGACGCGGGGGGAGTACGAGGGCTTCGGCGGGGACTGGTTCGTGCCGTTCATCTCGGTCACCGCCTCGCTGGGGATCACCGCGCCTCCGGTGCTGCTGGGCCTGTACGTGGGGGCGCGGCGGCGGCTGATGGAGAGCCTCCGGGAGCGGGCGGACAGTCTGGAGCGGGAGCTTCAGTTGCTGGCGGAGCGGGCCGAGGAGCGTGCGGAGTGGGCGCGCAACGAGGAGCGGACGCGGATCGCGCGGGAGATGCACGACGTCGTGGCGCACCGGGTGAGTCTGATGGTGGTGCACGCGGCGGCGCTCCAGGCCGTGGCGCGGAAGGACCCGGAGAAGGCGGTGCGGAACGCGGCCCTGGTGGGGGACATGGGGCGGCAGGCGCTGACCGAGTTGCGGGAGATGCTCGGGGTGCTGCGGAGTTCGGACGGCGGGCGGCGGCCCGAGGGCGCGGGTGCCGGGGCGCCGCCGCTGGCGGCGGTCGGGGCGGCCGCGGCGGCTGCCGCCTCGCGGGTGGCGGACGACGTGGAGGGACCTTGTCTGGATGAGCTGGACGAGCTGATCGGGCAGTCGGCAGCGGCGGGGATGGTGGTGGACCTGTCGGTGGTGGGGGAGGTGCGGGCGTATGCCGCGGAGGTGGAGCAGACCGCGTTCCGGGTGGTGCAGGAGGCGTTGACCAACGTTCACAAGCACGCGGCGGGCGCGAAGACGTATGTCCGTCTGGCGCATCGGGCGTCGGAGATCGCGATGCAGGTGGAGAACGAGCCGCCGCCGGAGGCGTCGTCGGCGTCGTCGGCCCGGTTGCCGTCCGGTGGGAACGGTCTGGTGGGGATGAAGGAGCGGGTCGCGGCGCTGGGCGGGGTGTTCGTGTCGGGGCCGACGGACGCGGGGGGTTTCCGGGTGTCGGCGGTCATCCCGGCGTCGTAGGCGGAGCCGTATCCGTCAGCCGGCGGTCAGCCGTACCGGTTCCATGCCCGTGACCAGGGTGGTGAGGGCATGGTCGATGGTGGGGCCGAGGTACCAGTCGCCGGTGTGGTCGAGGACGTACACGCGGCCCTCGGCGTCGATGGCGAGGAGGGCCTCGGTGTCGGTCTCGGTGCCGAGGGGGCTGACTTCGGTACCGAGGGCGCGGCCGAGGTCGCCGAGGGTGCGGGCCATGTGGAGGCCGTGCAGGGGGTCGAGGTGGACGGCGGTGGGGGCGAGCTGGCGGCCGGTGCCGCTGGGGGTGAGGTGCAGTCCGCCGAATTCGGCCCAGGCCTCGACGGCGGCGGGGAAGACGGCGTGCCGGTGTCCTGCCGGTGAGGTGTGCTCGCGCAGGGTGTCGGCCCAGATCTCCGCCTGTTTGATGTCCCAGTGTCCGGGCTGCCAGCCGGCGGCGCGCAGGGCGGCGTCGACGGGGACGGGGAAGCGGGTGCTCGACGTGCGGTCGGTGTGCATCTGCCCTTCGATCGTCTGGTGTGCGGGTCTCGCGGGTTCTTCGTGTTTCTTGTTACGTCCGTGGGGCGCGCGGTGTTCAGTCGTCGCCGGCCGTCGGGTCGACGACGCGGACGCCGAAGTGGGCGCTGAGTGCGGCGCAGGCGCGGCAGGGTGCGGCGTAGCTGCCGTGCAGGGGGTCGCCGTCCTCACGGATGCGGCGGGCGGTGAGCTTGGCCTGCTTGAGGATCTTGCGGGCTTCGCCGTTGGTCATGGGTTTGCGGGCGGCGCGTTTGCTGCGGGCGGCGTCGGCGGTGGCGATGTGCCGGGAGATGAGGATGGTCTCGGCGCAGCGTCCGGTGAAACGGTCGCGCTGGGCGCTGGTGAGGGTGTCGAGGAAGTCCTGTACGAGGGGGTGCAGGGCGGGCGGCTGGTCGCCGCGGGCGGCGGTGCCGGTGAGGGTGGCGCCGCGGACGGAGAGGGCGGCGGCGATGGTGGGGAGTATGCCGTCGCGGCGGTGACGGAGCGTAGGGGCCTGGTTGGCCTCGCTGGTGCTCCAGCCGATGCGTGGGTCGCCTGATGCGCTGGTGTGCGGCCCCGTCTGTGTCGCGTTCATGATCGTTTTTCCCCTCCAGTGCATCCCCCCGGATGTCACAGACTGCCAAATGGCGTGGCTGGTGCGGAAGCTGGGGCGGTGCGACACGCCCGGTCGGGGCGGTGCGTCACGGCGGGGTGACGGCTGGTCACGGTGGCGGGGGCGAAGCGGAGGGGGTGCCGACCGGTGCCGGTGACCGGTGGAGGCGTACCGCATAGGCTGTCGGGCACCGCGCTTGCGCGGGCAACGCGTCGCGGACGGGGACCGGCACCAGCGCCGGGTCCCGGCCGCGCAAGATCGGAAACCGATACGGGGTGTGACGGCCAAGGGCGGTCGTCGCGGGCCGTACCAGAGTGCCGCAGGGGGCAACCGCCATGACGACAGGTCGGCTCGGGCTGGGGGCACCTCCCGGCCGCCAGGCCGGGGGACAAGCTGCGCCGCCGAACGCGGCCTACGCCGGGCAGGTCGTGCACTTCCCGGATCCGGTCCGGGCGTCGCGTCATCCCAGAGGGGTACGGGTCGACGAGCACGGCTACCCCGACTTCTCGGCCTACGCGCGTGCGGCGGCGGAGATCGCGGAGCCCCCGGAGGGTTTCGGCGTCGACGAGCTGCGGCTCACGGACTACGTGTCGGCGAACGCGGCGCTCTCGGCATCCGGCCATGAACTCTGGGACACCGTGCCCGCGGTGGCCACGCCGCACGGCTGGACCTGGCACCACGTCGTCGGGACGCGGCGCCTGGAGCTGGTGCCGGTCGAGGTGAAGGCGCTGCTGCGGCACCACGGCGGCATCGCCACCACGGCCGTCGACCACACCAAGCGCGGCACCCGGCCCCTCCAGGAGACCCGGCCCGCGCACTTCGGACTGCCGAAGGCGTCGGTGGCGGTGACCGAGTCGCAGGTCCTCGGTGTCGAGGAGGACCTCGGCTACCGGCTGCCGGGCGCGTACCGCACCTTCCTGAAGGCGGCGGGCGGCTGCGCGCCGGTGGGGACGGCCCTGGACGCGGAGTTGGGGCTGCTGATCGACCAGCCGTTCTTCACGGTGCGGGACGAGGCGGCGGTCAACGACCTCGTCTACGTCAACAAGTGCCTGCGCGACCACCTGACCAAGGACTACCTCGGTGTCGCCTTCGTCCAGGGCGGTCTGCTCGCCGTGAAGGTGAAGGGCGAGCGGATCGGGTCGGTGTGGTTCTGCGCCTACGACGACGCCCGCGACGTCGACCCGTCGTGGTCACCCGCCGAACGGGTGGAGCGGCTGCTGCTGCCCTGCGGTGAGGACTTCGACGCCTTCCTGTCCCGACTCGCGGGTTCGCCGCCGGAGTTGGACACGGTGGCGAACCTGATGGTGGACGGCGGGTTCGCCCGTTCCGTCCCGGTGGGGGAGTGAGCTGGCGATGGTGACCTTCGCGCAGGCGCAGGAGCGCGCCGAGGAGTGGATCAACGGGGACGTGCCGTCGTACCAGCATCGTGAGGTGCGGGTGCGGGAGTTCGACCTCGGTTTCGTGGTGTGGGCCGAGGACCGGGCCGACGGGCCGCGTTCCGACGGCGGCACCCAGCGGCTGGTGATCGCCCGCGACAGCGGGGAGGCCACGCTGTGGCCCTCGCTGCCGGTGGGCGAGGTGATCCGCCGTTACGAGGAGGAGTACGGCGGCCAGGCGGACGCCGTGTCCGACGCGCCGCCCGCGCCTCCGGCCCGGGTGGACCTCAATCAGACGTCCTTCCTGCTGACTCCGCCGGAGTGGCTCCAGGAGGCGGCGGACCGGATCGGGATTCCTGACCGGCGGGAGGCGGAGACGTCCGGGGCGGGTGGTGCTTCCGGGGGCGCCTCGGGTGCTGGTGCGTCCAGCACGTCCAGTGCTCGTGCGTCCAGTGCTGGTGTGTCCAGCGGTGCGTCCAGTGGTGTTGGGTCCAGTGGGGCCACGCCTTGGCCCGCCGCCGCGGGCGCCGACGACGCGGCGCCGGGGGCGCCCGCCGGGGCGACGCCGTGGGCGGGTACGGACACCAATGGCGCGGGGGGCGAGGACCGTTCCGTACCGCTGCCGGAGACGGTGTACGCGCCGCAGTTGAGCGACGGGGACGCGGGGCCGGGGGCCGGTGGCGGCCCCAGCTTCGGTTCCGGTTCCTCCGGTTCCGGTTCCGGTGGTACGCCGCCGGAGGCTCCGACGGCGTTGATGTCGGGGGGCAGCCAGCTGCCGCCGACGGCGGTGGCGCCTGCGGTGCCCGGGGGACCCGGGGTGCCGGGTGCGCCGGGGCGGCCGGGTCAGACGCCGCCGGGTGCGCCGGGGCCGGGTCAGACGCCTCCTGCCACCCCGCCTTCCCCGCCCGCTCCGCACGCGCCTGCCCCGCCAGCACCCACCCCGCCTGCGCCCGAGCGCCCGCTCGCGCCGAACGCCGGGGACATCGCCGACGCCGCGACGAGCAAGGCCGCGCCTCCGCCACGCCGGGGCGCCGGGGTCGCGCCGCCGCCTCCGCCGGGTGCGCCCGGGGCGCCGGGTGCGCGGGCCGGGGGCGCCACTCCGCCGCCGCCTTCGCCGCCGGGGGTGCCCGGTGGTGCTGGCGGTACCGGTGGGGCGTACGTGCCCACGCAGATGGTGTCGTCGCTGGGCCCGGACGGCCCTGGCACGCCTCCGCCGGGCACACCGGGCGCTCCGAACCCGCCCGGCCCTCCTGCTCCCCCCACCCCGCCCGGTCCGCCCGGTCCGCCCGGTGCTCCTGGTGGTGCCGGTGGTGCCGGAACCCCGCCGGGTGGCGTGCACCACGCCGCGACGATGCTCGCCGACCCCGGCCCCGGGGGCATGGCGGGTCCAGGCGCCCCCGGTGCCCCGGCCGCCCCCGGTGCCCCGGGCGCCCCTGGCGGCTCCGCCGGTGGTGCGCACGGTGCCGTGCACCACGCCGAGACCATGCTGTCCGCGCCGCCGGTCGGTGGCCCGGGTGCGCCGCCGCCCCCGCCCCCGCCTCCCCCGCAGCCGATGCCGCCCGGTCCCCCCGGCGCCCCGGCACCGGGCGGCCCGCCCCCGGCGTACGGCTACCCGCAGCAGCCGACCGGTCAGCCCACCGTCGGCCCCGGCTACCAGGCCGTGCTGCGCTACCGCGCGCAGGACGGTTCCGAGCAGCAGCTGATCCGGCGTTCGGCGCCGGGTACGCCGCACCCGGAGTGGCAGATCTTCCATGAGCTGCGGGCCATGAACGTGCCGCCGGACCAGGTGCTGGAGCTGCACACCGAGCTGGAGTCGTGCGAGCTGCCGGGCGCGTACTGCGCGCGGATGATCCGGGAGCAGTGGCCGCAGGCGCGGATCACGTCGATCGCGCCGTACGGCACCGATCAGGCGAGCCGGCAGCAGGGCATGCGGCAGCTGCTGTCCCACCAGGGCGAGTTGCACCAGGTCGCGGACGGCCCGGCGCGTCCCGCCCCGGTGCGGGCACCGTTGCCTCCCGTGCAGCCCGCGCCGCCGGTCCCGCCGGAGGGCGTGGCGCAGGAGCTGGCGGCGGCGTTCGGGCCGGGGGTGTTCCGGTTCGAGCAGGCGGCGGTGTCCCGGCAGGGTGTGCCGCCGGTCGTGGCGCACACGCTGATGGTGGCCGGGCTGCCGGTGGACATGGGCCCGTTCTTCTGGGCGCAGGCCCAGCCGGGGCGGCCGGTGCCGACGCTGGCGGAGCTGGCGGCCGAGCGTGGGGTGCAGCCCGCGTCGGACGCGGGGTCGTACCTGGTGATGGGCAGCGACTTCGGCAAGGCGATCTGTGTGCAGTACGGGACCGCGCACATCGTGGCCGTGCCGGTGGAGGCCGGTCCGGGCGGTGCGCCGGTGCCGCCCCAGTTCGTGAACACCGGGCTGCCGGAGTTCACGCGGTGCCTGGCGCTGCTGGGGCGGATGTGGCGGCTGCGGTTCGGGCTGAACCAGGAGCAGGCGGGCCGCTGGACGGTGGACTTCCAGGCCCAGCTGGCGGCGCTCGATCCGGCGGCGCTGGGTTCGCCGGAGAGCTGGTGGTCGGTGCTGCTGGAGCAGATGTGGGACGGGCTGCTGTAGGGCAGTTGGTCAGTTGCCAGGGGCTGGGTCCGGTCGTGTGACCGGACCCAGCCCTTTTGTGTGCGTGACTTGTGGGCGGAGTGTCGCGTTATGAACACTTCCCTCTCATCCATCAAGATGTGCGCCAAATGCAGCGAAGGGCGTCGTTCGCCCCTCGCTGTCCTTCGCGTGACCGGTGGAGAGGGGTTCCAGGATGAGCAGCGCGTCGATGCCGCCGCACGTGCCCTATGTGCCCTATGGGTTCACGACCGTCCGGGGCCGCGGCTACCGGCCCGGACAGGTGGACGCGTTCGTCGTGGCGCTCTCCGACGACCGGGACGCGGCGTGGGAGCGGGCCGCCCGCCTCACCGTCCTCGCCCGCGAGATGGAGGAGGACCTGGAGGATCTGCGGGAGGTCGTGGCGGAGCTGCGGCCGCAGACGTACGAGTCGCTCGGGGAGCGCGCGCGGCGCCTCTTCCTGCTCGGGGAGGAAGAGGCGGCGGACGTGCGGGAGCGGGCGCGGGGCGCGGGGCGGGAGGAGCTGGCACGGGCGGAGACCTGGGGGGACGGTCTGATGCGGGAGGCCAGGGAGTACGCCGACGGAGTGCGCGCCGAGGCCGAGGAGGAGGCCGGGAAGCGGCTGGCCGCGGCGCGTGCCGAGGCCGACGAGATCCGGGTCGCCGCCCGGCGTGAGGTGAAGGAGCGGCGCGCCGAGGTGCTCGCCGTGTTGCGTGAGGTGCGCCAGCGCACCGCCGCGTTGCTAGCCGAGCAGGAGCGGGAGCAGGCCGAGCGGTGCGCCGCCGTGGAGCGGGAGACCGCCGAACGGGAGGCCGCCTTCGACGCGCGCCACGCCGAGGCGGCGGCGCGCGCCGATGCCGCGTTGGCCGAGGCCAGGCAGGAACTCGCGGACGCGGAGGAGTCCGTACGGCGCCGGCAGGAGGAGGCGACCGCGCGCGCCGCCGAGATCGTCGACGGGGCGCGGGCGGACGCCGAGCGGGTCGCCCGGGAGACGGAGCGGCTGCTGCGTGAGCACGGCGAGCGCTGGGACGACGTACAGGCGCAGATGGACCAGGTGCGCGACACCATCGCGGCGCTCACGGGCGGACGGGCGATCGCGGAGTAGCCGTAACCGCCACTGTCAGCACGTGCGTCAGCGCGTCCGGCGCCCGTCCCGTCCGTCAGCCCGTCCGGTGGTTGCCTGCCGGGTCACTTGCCGCCCCTGCGGGTGATCCCCGCGAGGATCCATCCCTCCACTGCCTCGTACTGCCGACGCTGTTCGTCGGCCTTGCGGCGGCCGGAGAGGACGGTGCCCAGCCAGCCGAAGGCGAAGCCGAGGGGGATGGAGACCAGGCCGGTGGTGGTGAAGGGGAAGAAGTTGAAGTCGGCCTCGGGGAAGGCGGAGTGCGGGGAGCCGGAGACGAGGTTGGTGCCCGGCATCAGCACGAGGACCGCGAGGGTGCCGCCGATGAGGGTGCTCAGCAGACCGGTGCGGGTGTAGCGGCGCCAGAAGAGGCTGTAGACCAGGGCGGGCGCGAGGGCCGAGGCGCCGATGCAGAAGGAGAGCGTGACCAGCGGTTGCAGGCTGCGGTGCTGGACGAGGGTGGCGAGCAGGATCGTGGGCAGCCCGACCGCCAGGGCGGAGAGCCGGGCCAGTGTCATCTCCCGGCGTGGGGTCATCTCCTGCACCCGGGCCGCGAACACGTCGTGCGCGAGGGAGTTGGCGCAGGCGAGGATCATCCCGGCGACGGAGGCGAGCACGGTGAGGAAGATGGCAGCGGTGACCGTGGTGAAGAGGAACGTCTCCAGGGTGGACACCTCGGTGCCGAACGCGGCCCGGGAGCCCAGCAGATAGGCGGTGTTGCCCTGCGGGTCGGCGGCGGCGATCGGCTCGCGCCCGATCAGGGCGGTGGCACCGAAGCCGACGACGGTGATGACGAGGACGAACAGCGCCACGCAGGACACCGCCCAGGACATCGACCGCCGTACCTGGCGGGCGCTGGAGGCGGTGTACATGCGCATGGTGACGTGCGGCAGACAGGCTCCGCCCAGGACGACGGCCAGCTGGGAGCTGACCATGTCGAGTTCGGGCTGTGAGCCGCGCTGGAACTGGAGGCCGGAGCTGAGGAAGGAGTCCCCGACACCGCTGTTGGCGGCGGCCGCGTCGAACAGGGCGCCCGGGCTCCAGTCGAACCGGTTGAGCATCATCGCGGCGATGACGGCACCGGAGCCGAGCAGCAGCACGATCTTCAGGATCTGGATCAGGGCCGTGCCCTTCATCCCGCCGATCGCCGCGTACGAGATCATCAGCGCGCCGACGCCCATGATGACGCCGGTCTTCAGCTCGTCGCTGCTGAACCCGAGGATGAAGGCGAGCAGTTGCCCGGTCCCCGCGAGCTGTACGAGCATCATCGGCAGCAGCGCGGCCAGCGTCACCACACACGCCGCGATCCGCGCGGAGCGCCCCGGCATACGGCGGGCGAAGGCGTCGCCCATGGTGAACCGGCCCGCGTTGCGCAGCGGTTCGGCGAGCAGGAACATCAGCAACAGCAGGGACAGAGCCGTGCTCAGCGCGAGCACGATCCCGTCGTAGCCGTAGAGCGCGATGACCCCGCCGGTGCCGAGGACGGTGGCGGCGGAGATGTAGTCACCGGCGATGGCGAGCCCGTTGCGCATCGGGGACAGTGACCCGTACCCGGTGTAGAACTCGTCGAGGTCGTCACGGTCCGGCCCCGTCATCACGCACAGCAGCAGCGTGACGGTGGCTACGGCGGTGAAGGCGACCAGGGACATGGCCTGGTCGGAGTCGCTGAACCCGGTCATCGGCCTGTGACTCCCCCGTGCCCGGCACGCTTGGCGTCGACCTCGGCCTGGCGCCGGATGCGCCGGGCGAGGGGGTCGACGTACCGGTGGGCGGTGTACTCGTACAGCGCGATCGCCAGCCAGGTCACGGGCAGTTGGGCCAGCGCCAGCACCAGCCCGACGGGGAGCCCGTCGGCGACGGTACCGGCCATGAACCCGGGTGCGAAGGCGGAGAGCACGAGGAAGAGGACGAAGTACCCGAGCGCGGCGAGCGTCGCGACGCGCCGCTGCCAACGGTAGGCGGTCCGCAGGATCCGCAGGTCACTGTGGTGCCCGAGGGGCGGATGCTGCGGCGCCCGGGACGGGGCGGCGGCGGGCGGGGCGGCCGGGGGTGGCGGCAGCCAGGGGTAGGTCAGATGAGGGGGATGTGGATGGGAATTGGCTGGATACGGCTCGTAGGACATCCCGGCGCTCCTTGCGCGGCTCAGGTCCCTGAGGGACCGCAGGGAGTGGGGGGCGTGGTGCGGGGCACGCACGTTACTCGTCCGTAGACCCGAACGTAAGGCTTTCGCCAAACTGATTGGTCGGTACGCGCGAACGCACCGGGGAAGCCGCTGACCTGGGCTGTTACCCGCGTTAACTCAGACTTTTACAACCAAGAACCAAGACCTCAGCCCCGCCCCCCTCCCCCGGAGCCCTACCCACCTCGTGAAGCGGAAGGTCCGCCCGAGTGACGGGTTCCCGACACCGGTCAGCCTCTCGCGAAGCACCTCGGCCCCACGACATCGGCCCCCTGACCAGGGCGCAGCTTGAGGGAACCTGAGATTCCCGGAGCGGTTACGCGCCGTGACCGTGGGGGCCGCCCGCTTCTTGGCCAGTGTCGTGCTTCCGCGCCCCGGCCTCAAGGGCGCTCCGCTACCGCTGCGCGTCGGCTACGCCGATCGGCCTGCGGCCGCCCCTTGACCCCGGCCCGCTCCAGCCCGGGTGAGAAGCGAGCGGACGGCCCGGAAAGACGGGGGGCCGGGCCGTGTTGGCCATGCGGGTGGGTTGTGGGGCGGGCCGGGGTGGTGGGGGCGCGTCGGCGTCTCGCCTGCACGCCGGGCGGGTTCAGCGGGTGGCGGCCCGGTGGGCGGTTGCGCGTCAGGCGGGTGGCGGCACGCCGGGATGGGCTTGGCGGCTATCGGCCGGTGGCGGGTGCGCGCCTGGTTGTCGGGGGCACGCCGGGCTGGCTAAGCGGCCATTGGCTGGTGGTGGGGTGCGCGTCAGGCGGGGGGCATGCCAGGTGGGGTCGGCGGCTGGCTCGGGCTGGTGGGTGGTGTGGGTTCGTGGGTGGGGTGCCTGGGTGGTGGGGTCCGGTTGCTGTGGGGCGTGCCGGTGCTGGGGGTTTTCGGTTGGGTGGGGTGTGGGTGGCTGTTGGGACTCGGGTCAGGGACCTCTGGGGTCACATCAGCCTCGTGAGTGAGTCCTGTGGGAGTGATTGGTGCCTTTGGCTCATGGCCTGTCTGGCCTGCATCCTCTGTGAGGTGGGGGTATGTCGTGCCTGGTCAGGTGGCGTGTGGGTCAAAGGGGCCAATTGGTGTCGGGGGGTGTGTTTGCTGGGGTTGGTGAGGTTTGTGTGGCTGGTGAGGGTCGTTTATGCCCGTCCGTCCGCCTGATGGCCAGGCCCAGCCCATCCCGGCGAGGCCCCGGCCCCGCCCCCGTGCTTCCCGCGCCCCCACACACCTGCCCGCCCTCCGAGGCTCGCTGAGCCGATCCGGCGTGCCCCCATCCACCGGACGCGCCCGCGACCACCCCCACCCACCGGCCCTTTGCCGCCGAACCCATCCCGGCGTGCCCCGATCGCCTGGCGCGCCCCGTCCATTGGCCTGTCAGCCGTCAAGTCCGCCCGGCGTGGCCCGACTGCCTGGCGCGCCCCGCCCACTACGCCGTCACTGTCAGTGGCCTAGTCCGCCCGGTGTGGTCCACTCACCCGGCGCGCACCCGCCACCGACGGTCGGTCGCCGAAGCGAGCGTGCTTGGTGACTACCGTTCGCGTCTCCCCAGCCGCACACAGGCCGATGGCCGCCAAGCCGATCCCGGCGTGCCTCCGCCCACCGGACGCGCGTCCCTAACCGGCCGTCAGCCGCCACGTCCATCCCGGCGTGCCCCCGGCCACCGGGCGCGCACCGCCCACCGGGCCGCAGGCCGCTGAGCCGGCCCGGCGTGCTGGCGAGGCGCCGACGCGCCCCCGCCACCCCGGCCCGCCACGCAGCCCACCCGAAGGGAGAACACGCCCCGGCCACCCGTCTTTCCGGGCCGTCCGCTCGCTTCTCACCCGGGCTGGAGCGGGCCGGGGTCAAGGGTGGCCCGCAGGGCTATCGGCGTAGCCGACGCGGAGCGTAGCGGAGCGCCCTTGAGGCCGGGTCGCGGAAGCACGACACTGGCCAAGAAGCGGGCGGCCCCGACGGTCACTTCTTGGTGAGGGATGCGGTTAACGTCCCCCTCCCTCCCCTCTGCGGGGCGGAAGAGGTCAATGCGGGGCCCGTGGGGTTCTTGCTGCAGTGGGAGTTGCGCCAAGGCGTCGGCGTTGAGGCTTCAGGGGGCGTGGGGATGCCGGGGGTTGGGGGTGTCGTCCTCGTGGGGTTCCTGGTCCTTCGGGGGTGCGTCTGTTTGCCGTACTCGGTGGCGTGGGGCCGCTCGGCGCGGTGTCCGGGTCAGGGTGATCTGGCGTACCGCCTGCTGGAGGCAGGCCAGGGCGGCGAGGCCCGGCAGCGCTGCCGCCGTGCTGTCGATGAAGGTGTGCGGCGCCTGTACGACGCTCAGGCAGATGGCGATCGCCGAGAAGAGGACGACCACACACCACGAGTGCGTCGCCCGGCGTCGGTGCAGGGCCGCCCTGAGGATCGAAAGTGACGCGACCAGCCACGGGCCGTACACCAGCAACGGCCACCACGCGATGACCCCGCCCTGCGTACGCGCCGCGGCCACCGCCCGCAGGGGATCCCCCGCGACTATTCCGCTGAGGAAACTCACCGCGGACGCGATAACCGCCGCGATCGCCGCAATGAGGTAACTGATGGACCGCAGTGCGTTGAGGCGGCCACGCTCCCGGACCCTGCGATGACTGTGAGAGGATCTTTTCAACGGCGGTAGTTCTGCCGTGATTTCCTGGAGGTTGCTCAGATGAGAACCTGCCGGGGGTGCGGTGACCGACTGCTCGTCGCGGGGTCCCGGAATTACCGGAGGCTGCTCGACCATTGCTTCCTGAAGCATCCAGGCCAGTTCCTCGGCCGGATCCCAGGTCGCTTCCGGCGGCACCAACGGGGCCGACGCTGCTCGGCCGTAATCGATCTCTTCGTTGTACATGGCGCGGCCGAGTTATTCCGCCCTGGCTGGAAAGCGTCCACTCTCGAATCTCGGCCATCTCGGAGCGAGGTCGGCTTCGAGTGTCGCCATCGCGTCGAGGAATTCCGACAGCAGGGAGTCGGTCGCTTTGAGGTCGGCCGACGCCTCCTCGGTTGCCTCATTCATATACCGACTAACGTTGCCTCACTCAGTTGGATGCGGGGCAAACGGGTGAATGGGCGCGTGGATAATTGGTTAATCGAGAGCCATTAAGGATCCAAATATCCCTGTGCGGAAAACGTAATGAACGGTCACCTTCCCGTGAGCGATGCGATAAACGCCCCCCATGCGGGGGCGGAAAAGATCAACGCCGGGCCCGTGGGCTTCTTGCTGTCGCGGACGGCGGTGCCGTTCACTTCGAGGCAGTCCCCACTGTCCCCACCGCTGTAACTGGACTTGCGCCAAGCGGTCAGTACCGATGCGTCAGGGATGGTGTGTTTGCTGTACTTCATGCTCGTAATCCTCCGTGACCGACCTGAGCAGTGCCAGGGACTCCTGGTGCGACAAGGCGTCGCCCAGCGCGTGATCGTAGGCCTTCTGGCACTCGCGGACCACGGGTGGAAGTTCCCACAGGCGCCCTGACTTCAAGCCTTCCACGTAGGCGACGGGCGGCAAGTCCTCGAACCACATGAGGGAGACGAAGCCCTCCAGGAGGGCGTGATAGCCACGCGCGAAGGGCAGCACATGTACGCGAATGCGGTGGCTCTCGGCCAAGGACACGATGTGCCGGAGCTGCTCGCACATCACGGCTGGGCTGCCGATGGGGCGGCGTAGTACAGCCTCGTCGAACATGGCCCACACCGCAGGCGAGTAGAAGTTGTCGAGGATGCGACCACGTTCGAGGCGGGTGGCCAGGAGCTTGTCGCGATCCTCGGCCGTCCTGGGTGAGGCGCCGGAGCTGAGTACCTCGCGCGCGTAAGCAGGCGTCTGCAAGATGCCCGGCACGAGCTTGGGGGCGTAGAGCCGGATCTCGGTTGCCTTCGCCTCGAACTCCATGGCCCCCTTGAAGTGTTCGGAGACCTTCCGCCCGTCCAGCACCGGTAGGAACCGCTCGAAGAACCCGTCCGTCCCCAGCATTTGGTCGAGCCGCCGCGCATCCTCCACATCCGGCCTCCGCCGCCCCGCCTCGATATGGGCGATGTGCGTGCGCGACATCACGACACGCTGGCTCAGCTCCTCCTGTGTCAGCCCCGCCCCCTCCCGCCTCCTCCGCAGTTCCTCCCCGTACTTCTCCCGCGACCGCGGATTGTCCTCGATGGCCACGTGTTCAACTCCCCTCCGTGCCGCCTCCGTTGTCACGCTCCGTCACCTTCCGAGGCTACCCACTCCGACTGCACGCTGTGTACGGAACAGCACAGAAAGCGAGAAGAGCATGGAAGCCGACGACGACACCCCCCGCCTCACCCTCCGCGTCTCCCGGGACGGTGGCCGCACCTGGGGCCCGACCCTGGTGTTCCGGCCGTCGAAGCTGGACGCGCCTATCGACTCGGCGGGCCGGTTTCCGCCGTGTGCGTGTCCTCGGTGTCGGGACCGGGAGCGGAGTCTGCGGCTGGGGTGAGGACGGGGAAGCGGCGCGGGGCGAGGAGGAGCAGGGCGAGGAAGGCGAGGGCCGCGGCGGCCGACGCGCCCAGGTACACCGCGTGGACCGCGTCGGCGATCGCGCCCCGCACCGGTTCCGGCGCCGCCGTCCCCGTGTCGTAACCCTGTGTGACGGAGTCGAGATCGCTCGCGCCGCCGAGGCGGGAGGCGAGGACGCCGTTGGCGACCGCGCCGAACAGGGTGGCGCCGATGGTCTGGCCGGTCTGTCGGCAGAAGAGGACGGACGCGGTGGTGGTGCCGCGTTCCGCCCAGCCGACGGTGGACTGGACGCCGACGATCAGCGGGAGTTGGAAGAGGCCCAGGGCGGCGCCGAGGAGCAGCATCAGCAGGGTCGGCTGCCACGCCGAGCCGGGATAGGGGAGGAAGGGGAAGGCCAGGAGGATGAGCGCGGCGAGGGCGCTGCCGAGCATGGCGGTGGAGCGGAAGCCGATGCGGCGGTAGACGTGTTGGCTGAGGGCCGCGGAGATGGGCCAGCTGAGGGTCCAGACGGAGAGGACGAAGCCCGCGGCGACGGGGGCCAGGCCGAGGACGGACTGGGCGTACGTCGGCAGGAACACCGTGGGCGCCACCATGAGGAGGCCCAGCGCGCCGAGGGCGAGGTTGACCGCGGCGATGGTGCGGCGGCGCCAGACCCAGCCGGGGATGATGGGTTCCGCCGCCCGGCGTTCGATCAGTACGACGACCACGACCAGGGCCGCGGCGGTGCCGAGCAGGGTCAGGGACGGGGTGGAGTGCCAGGACCAGGCCACCCCGCCCTGGACGAGTGCCGTGAGCAGGGCGCCGCCGCAGGCGAAGATGGTCAGGGCGCCCGCCCAGTCGACGCGGGGGCGGGTGCCGGTCGGGGACTGCCGGGCGGGTTCGTGGAGGTGGCGGACTATCAGCCACAGGGCCACGGCGCCGATCGGCAGGTTGACCAGGAAGATCCAGCGCCAGTCCGCGTACGCCGCCAGGAGGCCGCCCACCGCGGGCCCCGCGACCGCGGACACCGCCCATACGGTCGACAGCCGGGCCTGGATCTTCGGGCGCTGTTCGAGGGGGTAGAGGTCGGCGGCGAGGGTCTGCACGGTGCCCTGGAGGGCGCCGCCGCCGAGTCCCTGGACGATGCGGAAGGCGATGAGGGCCCACATGTTCCAGGCGAGGGCGCACAGGAGTGAGCCGAGCAGGAACACCGCGGCGCCGATGACGAGTACGGGTTTGCGGCCGAACGTGTCGGACAGCTTGCCGTAGACGGGGAGGGTGACGGTCACGGCGAGCAGGTAGCCCGAGAAGAGCCAGGAGAAGACGGAGAAGCCGCCGAGGTCGCCGACGATCTGCGGTACGGCGGTGGAGACGATGGTGGAGTCGAGCGCGGCCAGGGCCATGGCGAGCATGAGGGCCGCCACGACCGCGCCGCGCTTGTCGGGTACCGCATGACCTCCGGTGTCGCCCACCTCAGGTTCCTCGCTCTCCTGGCCGCCGCGTGCCCCTTGCACCTATCTGCCGTCGGACAGCTTCCCACTTGAGCCTCACGCGGCGGGAGGGTGGAGAGTGCCTGGGTCTGGAGGCGGAGACGACCCCTACTCCGGGTCCCCCTGGGGGTGGAGGCCCCTTAGGGGTATCTCCGTACTACGTCTCGGGGAGGGTTGGTACCGGCGGAGGACGAGACGGGGCCGGGTGCGTCCTTAACCTGGCTTTACGCCGCGGGGGAGCGGTCGGAGGAACGGCCGGGGGGACGGCCGGTACCACTGGCCGCAGCTTCGGGGGTGGGGTTTTCCCCCGCACAAGACGGGGCCCGGCACCAGCGCGCCGGACCCGTCTCGGCGACCAGACTTCAGATGTGCGGCAGTCGTAGGGCTGACGTCCGCTTCACCCGGCACGCTGGTGCGGGGCTGCGGCACACGACTTGTTCGTAAGACCGGCTTGTTCGTGACACCGACTCATTCGTAAGACCGACTTAGGAGACATACCGTGACATCGGCTGTGACCATTCCCAGGCACGGGGGTACTGGAGGGCGTACGGCCGTTGCCGCGCGGGCGCGGCAGGTCGTGAAGGCCTACGGGTCGGGGGAGACCCGGGTCGTCGCCCTGGACCATGTGGACGTGGACATCGCGCGCGGGCAGTTCACCGCGATCATGGGGCCCTCGGGTTCCGGCAAGTCCACCCTGATGCACTGCCTCGCCGGGCTGGACACCGTGACGAGCGGTCAGATCTATCTGGACGAGACCGAGATCACCGGGCTGAAGGACAAGAAGCTCACCCAGCTGCGCCGGGACCGGATCGGGTTCATCTTCCAGGCGTTCAACCTGCTGCCGACGCTGAACGCGCTGGAGAACATCACGCTCCCCATGGACATCGCGGGGCGCAAGCCGGACAAGGAGTGGCTCGCGCGGGTCGTCGAGACGGTCGGTCTGGCGCAGCGGCTCAAGCACCGGCCGACGCAGCTGTCCGGTGGCCAGCAGCAGCGGGTCGCGGTGGCGCGGGCGCTGGCCGCCCGGCCGGAGATCATCTTCGGGGACGAGCCGACCGGCAACCTGGACTCCCGCGCGGGCGCCGAGGTGCTGGGCTTCCTGCGGCGGTCCGTGGACGAGCTGGGGCAGACCATCGTGATGGTCACGCATGACCCGGTGGCCGCCTCGTACGCGGACCGGGTGCTGTACCTGGCCGACGGGCGCATCGTCGACGAGATGCTCAAGCCGACCGCGGAGACGGTTCTCGACCGCATGAAGGACTTCGACGCGCGGGGGCGCACGTCATGACCGTGCTCAAGACCTCGATGCGCAACTTCTTCTCGCACAAGGGACGCATGGCCCTGTCGGCCGTGGCGGTCCTGCTGTCGGTGGCCTTCGTCTGCGGCACGCTCGTCTTCACGGACACGATGACGACGACGTTCGACAAGCTGTTCGCGGCCACCTCCTCCGATGTCACCGTCAGCTCCAAGGACTCCTCGGACACCGGTGAGACGACGGCCGACAACGGCAAGCCGCCTGTCATGCCCGCGTCCGTGTTGGAGCGGGTGGGCGAGGTCGACGGGGTGAAGTCGGCCGAGGGCGCCGTCTTCTCCACCTCCGTCACCGTCATCGACGCCGACAAGGACAGCCTCTCCCCGACCAGCGGCGCCCCGACGATCGTCGGCAACTGGAACCGCAACGAGGCCCGCACCATGACCGTCACCGACGGCGCCGCCCCGCGCGGCCCGGACCAGGTGATGGTGGACGCCGACACCGCCGACAAACACGACCTGAAGCTCGGCGACGAGATCGGCATCATCACCGTCGTCGGCACCCACAAGGCCAAGGTCTCCGGCTTCGCCGCCTTCGAGGTCACCAACCCCGGCGCCGCGATCTTCTACCTGGACACCAAGACCGCCCAGCAGACCCTCGTCGGCGAGCCGGACGTCTACACCAACATCAACGTCACCGCCGCCTCCGGTGTCAGTGACGCCCAGCTGAAGAAGGACGTCAGCGCCGCGCTCGACGGCGCCTACCAGGTGCAGACGGCCCAGGAGGTCGCGGACGCCAACGCCGAGGACGTCCAGCAGTTCATGGGCGTGATCAAGTACGCCATGCTCGGCTTCGCCGGAATCGCGTTCCTGGTCGGCGTCTTCCTGATCATCAACACCTTCTCCATGCTGGTCGCCCAGCGCACCCGCGAGATCGGCCTGATGCGGGCCATCGGCTCCTCGCGGCGGCAGGTCAACCGGTCGGTGCTGGTCGAGGCGCTGCTGCTCGGCCTGTTCGGCTCGGTCCTCGGCGTCGGGGCGGGCGTCGGGCTCGCCATCGGGCTGATGAAGCTCATGGGCGCCGTGGGCATGAACCTGTCCACCGACGACCTCACCGTCGCCTGGACCACCCCCGTGGTCGGCCTGGTGCTCGGCGTCGTCGTCACCGTCCTCGCCGCCTACCTGCCCGCCCGCCGCGCGGGCAAGGTCTCGCCGATGGCCGCCCTGCGCGACGCGGGCGCCCCGGCCGACGCCCGCGCCGGTGTCGTACGGGCCGTGCTCGGGCTGCTGCTGACCGGCGGTGGCGGACTGGCCCTGTTCCTGGCCGCCGACGCCACCAAGGCCAGCGAGGGCGCGCTGTGGCTGGGTGCCGGGGTGGTGCTGTCGCTGATCGGGTTCGTCGTGATCGGCCCGCTCCTCGCGGGCGGTGTCGTACGGGTCCTCAGCGCCGTACTGCTGCGGATCTTCGGCCCGGTCGGGCGGATGGCCGAACGCAACGCCCTGCGCAACCCGCGCCGTACCGGTGCCACGGGCGCCGCGCTGATGATCGGGCTCGCGCTGGTGGCGTGCCTGTCGGTGGTGGGGTCGTCCATGGTCGCCTCCGCGACCGAGGAACTGGACAAGAGCGTCGGTACCGACTTCATCGTCCAGAGCGACTCCGGGCAGCTGATCACCCCGCAGGCCGTCGAGGCCGCGCGGGCGGCGGACGGCGTCGAGCGGGTCACCGAGTACAAGTGGCTCAAGGCCGACTACCGCACGCCCGACGGCAAGACGCTGAAGGACACCGACATCACCGCCGCCGACCCGACCTACGCGCAGGACCTGCGGGTCGAGACGGTTCAGGGCGACCTCGCCGACGCCTACCGGCCGGATTCGATGTCCGTGCACGAGGACTTCGCCAAGGACCACGGCATCAGCATCGGCTCCAAGATCGCCGTCACCTTCGAGGGCGCGTCCGCCCCCGCCGAGCTGACCGTGCGCGCGATCACCAGCAGCGACGCCGTGATCGACGCCGGGTCCAAGTACACCTCCATCGACACGCTGGCCAAGTACGTGCCCGCCGACAAGATGCCGCTGGACTCGCTGATCTTCGTCATGGCGAAGGAGGGCCAGCAGGAGGCCGCGTACGCCTCGCTGAAGACGGCGCTGGACGACTACCCGCAGTACACCGTCCGCGACCAGACCGACTACAAGGAAGCCCTGAAGGACCAGATCGGGCAGCTCCTGAACATGATCTACGGCCTGCTCGCCCTCGCGATCATCGTGGCGATCCTGGGTGTGGTGAACACCCTCGCCCTGTCGGTGGTCGAGCGGACCCGGGAGATCGGCCTGATGCGGGCGATCGGACTGTCGCGGCGGCAGCTGCGCCGGATGATCCGGCTGGAGTCGGTCGTCATCGCCCTCTTCGGCGCCCTGCTGGGGCTCGGTCTTGGCATGGGCTGGGGCGCCACGGCGCAGCAGCTGCTCGCCCTGGAGGGCCTGAACGTCCTCGACATCCCGTGGCCGACGATCATCGGGGTCTTCATCGGGTCGGCGTTCGTGGGACTGTTCGCCGCGCTGGTCCCGGCGTTCCGGGCGGGCCGGATGAACGTCCTGAACGCGATCGCCACCGAGTAGACGTGCCGCGGCCACCGCATACGGGGGTTGCGGGGGCGTGCGGACGGCCCGGTGCCGGGGAGCCTTGGGGGGCTTCCCGGCACCGGGCGTTTTCCCGCTCGCGTTCGGGGTGACGTGGTTCTCCACAGGCCGGGCGTCATCCACAGGCCCGGCGGGCGTCAGTGCGGCGTCGTACTCTGGACAGCCCCGGCCGCGCTTCGCGCCGGGCCCTTCGTGTTGCCCAGCATTGCCCGATGTGTTGCCCCACCCAGGACACCCAGGACCTCGGTCCAGGACGGAAAAGCCCTCCATGAGCCTGCACGGTCTGCTCGACGCCGTCGTCAAGGACGCCGCACTCGCGGAAGCGATCAAGGCGGCCGCGGACGGCAACCGCATGCACGTCGACCTGGTCGGCCCGCCCGCCGCCCGTCCCTTCGCGATCGCCGCCCTGGCCCGCGAGACCTCCCGCCCGGTACTGGCCGTCACCGCGACCGGCCGGGAGGCCGAGGACCTCGCCGCCGCGCTGCGCTCCCTGCTGCCGCCGGACGGCGTCGCGGAGTACCCGTCGTGGGAGACCCTGCCGCACGAGCGGCTCTCGCCCCGCAGCGACACCGTCGGACGGCGCCTGGCCGTGCTGCGCCGGCTGGTCCACCCGCGCGCCGACGACCCCGAGACGGGCCCGGTCTCCGTCGTCGTCGCGCCGGTACGGTCCGTGCTCCAGCCGCAGGTCAAGGGGCTCGGCGAGCTGGAGCCGGTGGCGCTCAGGAGCGGGCAGACCGCCGACCTCGGGGAGGTCGTCGAGGCGCTCGCCGCGGCGGCGTACGCGCGCGTGGAGCTGGTTGAGAAACGCGGCGAGTTCGCCGTGCGCGGCGGCATCCTCGACGTCTTCCCGCCGACCGAGGAGCACCCCCTGCGGGTGGAGTTCTGGGGCGACGACGTCGAGGAGATCCGGTACTTCAAGGTCGCCGACCAGCGCTCCCTCGAGGTCGCCGAGCACGGGCTGTGGGCGCCGCCCTGCCGTGAGCTGCTGCTCACCGACGAGGTGCGCTCACGCGCGCGTGAGCTGGCCGAGGCCCATCCCGAGCTGGGCGAACTGCTGGGCAAGATCGCCGAGGGCATCGCCGTGGAGGGCATGGAGTCGCTGGCTCCGGTCCTCGTCGACGACATGGAGCTGCTGGTCGACGTGCTGCCGAAGGGCGCCATGGCCGTGGTGTGCGACCCGGAGCGGGTCCGCACGCGGGCCGCCGACCTGGTCGCGACCAGCCAGGAGTTCCTCCAGGCGTCCTGGGCGGCCACCGCCGGCGGTGGCGAGGCGCCGATCGATGTCGGCGCGGCCTCGCTGTGGTCCATCGCGGACGTCCGGGACCGGGCGCGCGAGCTGGACATGATGTGGTGGTCGGTGTCGCCGTTCGCCGCCGACGAGGAGCACGACTCCGACACCCTCAAGGTGGGCATGCGCGCCCCCGAGAGCTACCGCGGCGACACCGCGCGGGCCCTCGCCGACACCAAGGGCTGGCTCGCCGACGGCTGGCGCACGGTGTACGTCACCGAGGGCCACGGCCCGGCCGCCCGCACCGCCGAGGTCCTCGGCGGCGAGGGCATCGCCGCCCGCCTGGACACCGAACTGGCGGAGATCTCCCCGTCGGTCGTGCACGTCGCCTGCGGGTCCATCGACTACGGCTTCGTCGACCCGGCGCTCAAGCTCGCCGTGCTCACCGAGACCGACCTGTCCGGCCAGAAGGCCGCCGGACGGGACGGCACCCGGATGCCGGTGCGGCGGCGCAAGACCATCGACCCGCTCACCCTGGAAGCGGGCGACTACATCGTCCACGAGCAGCACGGCGTCGGCCGCTACATCGAGATGGTCCAGCGCACCGTGCAGGGCGCCACCCGCGAGTACCTCGTCGTGGAGTACGCCCCCGCCAAGCGCGGCCAGCCCGGCGACCGGCTCTACATCCCCACCGACCAGCTGGAGCAGATCACCAAGTACGTCGGCGGGGAGGCCCCCACCCTGCACCGGCTCGGCGGCGCCGACTGGACCAAGACCAAGGCGAGGGCCAAGAAGGCCGTCAAGGAGATCGCCGCCGACCTCATCAAGCTCTACAGCGCGCGGATGGCGGCGCCCGGCCACGCCTTCGGCACGGACACCCCCTGGCAGCGCGAACTGGAGGACGCCTTCCCGTACGCGGAGACGCCCGACCAGCTCACCACCATCGCCGAGGTCAAGGAGGACATGGAGAAGACGGTCCCGATGGACCGCCTGATCTGCGGTGACGTCGGCTACGGCAAGACGGAGATCGCGGTGCGCGCCGCCTTCAAGGCCGTCCAGGACGGCAAGCAGGTCGCCGTCCTCGTCCCCACGACCCTGCTGGTGCAGCAGCACTTCGGCACCTTCAGCGAGCGGTACGCGCAGTTCCCGGTGAGCGTGAAGGCGCTCTCCCGCTTCCAGACCGACACCGAGGCGAAGGCCGTCCTGGAGGGCCTGCGCGAGGGCTCGGTGGACGTCGTCATCGGTACGCACCGGCTGTTCTCCTCCGAGACCAAGTTCAAGGACCTCGGGCTGGTCATCGTCGACGAGGAGCAGCGCTTCGGCGTCGAGCACAAGGAGCAGCTGAAGAAGCTGCGGGCCAACGTGGACGTGCTGACCATGTCCGCCACGCCCATCCCGCGCACCCTGGAGATGGCGGTCACCGGCATCCGTGAGATGTCGACGATCACCACCCCGCCGGAGGAGCGGCACCCCGTGCTGACCTTCGTCGGGCCCTACGAGGAGAGGCAGATCGGCGCCGCGATCCGCCGCGAACTGCTGCGCGAGGGCCAGGTCTTCTACATCCACAACCGGGTGGAGTCCATTGACCGGGCGGCTGCGCGGCTGCGGGAGATCGTGCCCGAGGCGCGGATCGCCACCGCCCACGGCCAGATGTCGGAGGCGGCGCTTGAGCAGGTCGTCGTCGACTTCTGGGAGAAGAAGTTCGACGTGCTGGTGTCGACGACGATCGTCGAGTCCGGCATCGACATCTCCAACGCCAACACCCTGATCGTGGAGCGCGGCGACAACTTCGGCCTCAGCCAGCTCCACCAGCTGCGCGGCCGGGTCGGCCGGGGCCGTGAGCGCGGCTACGCCTACTTCCTCTATCCGCCGGAGAAGCCCCTCACGGAGACCGCGCACGAGAGGCTCGCGACGATCGCCCAGCACACCGAGATGGGCGCCGGTATGTACGTCGCCATGAAGGACCTGGAGATCCGCGGCGCGGGCAACCTCCTCGGCGGCGAGCAGTCCGGCCACATCGCGGGCGTCGGCTTCGACTTGTACGTGCGGATGGTCGGTGAGGCGGTCGCCGACTACCGGCGGCAGCTGGAGACCGGTGAGATCGAGGAGGAGCCGCCGCTGGAGGTCAAGATCGAGCTGCCGGTCGACGCCCACGTCCCGCACGACTACGCCCCCGGCGAGCGCCTGCGTCTCCAGGCGTACCGCTCCATCGCCTCCGCCAACAGCGAGGAGGACATCCGCGCCGTCCGCGAGGAACTGACAGACCGCTACGGCAAGCTGCCCGAGCCGGTGGAGAACCTGCTGCTGGTGGCGGGGCTGCGGATGCTGGCGCGGGCCTGCGGGGTCGGGGAGATCGTCCTCCAGGGCACCAACATCCGGTTCGCGCCGGTGGAGTTGCGGGAGTCGCAGGAGTTGCGGCTGAAGCGGCTCTACCCGGGCTCGGTGATCAAGCCCGCGGTGCGGCAGGTGCTCGTACCGCGTCCCAAGACCGCGAAGGTGGGCGGCAAGCCGCTGGTCGGGCGGGAGCTGCTGGCCTGGGTGGGCGAGTTCCTGACGTCGGTGCCGGGGTCCTAGGCGCGGGCGGCCCCGCCGGGGCCCGGACGTAGGTGTCACCCGGGCGGCTTCCTCGTCGCCCGGGGACCCGCGCGTGCTGCCCTACTGCTGGTCGGGGCGGTCGCGGTCCATCCCGATCCTGCCCTCGGCCTGCTGCTGGGCCGCGTCGATCTGGTCCTCGTACTTGTTGCCCGTCCTCTCGTTGGCCTGCCGTTCCACGGTGTCGGACATCTGCTCGCGCTTGTCCGTGCCCTTGTCCTTGTGCTGGCCGTGGCTCTTGAACCTGTCGAAGATGCCCATGCAAGGCTCCTTCCGTAGGTGATCTCATGTTCGACGATACGCCGCGGGTGTACGGAATGCGCCTTAAGGGCAGATATGGTCTGGACCTCTCGGTCGGTACCGTGGCAGGTCGCAGGCTCGGGCAAGGGGAGGAGCGCTGGTGAGGGGTTCGCGGAAGCGGCGGGGGCGTGGCGTGGTGGTCGCCGTGGCGGTGGCCGGGCTGCTGGCCGGGGCGGCGGGGTGCACCGAGGAGACCGCGGGGGCCGGAGGGACCAGCGGGGCTGCCGGCGGCGGGGGCGGGGGGCCCGCTCTCGCGGCCGTGGAGTCGCTGACCGTGAAGGGACGGGCGCCGAAGACGGGGTACGACCGGGACCGGTTCGGCAGCCCGTGGGCGGACACCGACTCCAACGACTGCGGCACCCGCGACGACATCCTCAAACGCGACCTGGAGGACGTCGAGTTCGGCGACGGGCGCTGCAAGGTGGCCTCCGGGGTCCTCGACCCCGACCCGTACAGCGGCAAGGAGGTCCGCTTCGTGCGCGGGCGCAGCCAGGTCGACATCGACCATGTCGTCGCGCTCTCCGACGCCTGGCAGAAGGGCGCCGGGAAGTGGGAGCCGAGCAAGCGCATCGCCTTCGCCAACGACCCGCTCAATCTGCTGGCAGTCGACGCGGGCACCAACCGGGCCAAGGGCGACGGCGACACCGCGACCTGGCTGCCGCCGAACAAGTCGTACCGGTGTTCGTATGTCGCGGCCCAGGTCGCGGTGAAGAAGAAGTACGGACTGTGGGTGACCTCCGCCGAACAGGCCGCCATGAAGCGGGTGCTGTCCGGGTGCCCCGACCAGCGGCTCCCGACGGGCGGGAACCCGACGGCCGCCCCGCCGCGGTTCCACGCGGACTGAGCCGGACCGGCCGGGGCGGGCGTGCCGGGCCCCTGGTCAGTGGTCGGTCTCCAGGTGGAGCCTGAGCAGGTCCACGCCGTAGTCGTTGCCGTTGGGGGTGCGGATGATGGTGTGGATGTGCTGCTGGGAGGTGCCGCCCTGGGGGCCGGGGCCGCCGCCGGTGCCGTCCTCGCCCTCGTGGTAGGCGAGCGGGGACTGGGCGTCGTACTCGATGAGGACGACCGGGCTGTGGATGCAGCCGACGTAGACCTCGGCGAGGTCGAGGAGCGGTTGCTGCTGGCGGTGGGTCAGGTCGGAGCCCTTGACGCCCTTGTAGGGGATGACGGCGTTGTCCTGGCCCGCTCCGGCGCGCCCTTGGTCTGGCCGAAGCCGCCGCCCGCGGGCGGGCCGGACGGGGTCGCGCTCGCGGTGGCGTCGGCGGTGGCGGTCTCCTCGGCTCCGGCCGTGGCGGCGGCGTATCCGCCCATGACCGCGACGGCGGAGGCACCTCCCGCGAGGAGGGCCTTGTTCGTGAACCACCGGCGTGAGCGGTGGGTCGCGGGGGTGCGGGGCCGGTGTCCGTTCGTGGTGTCGTTCGTGATGTCAGTCACGAGGTCGACGGTTTCGTCAACAATTAGCAGGAGCATGGCAAGGAGCTGTGCGCGCGGTAGGAATCCCGTCGCGGCCCGGGAGGCGGCGGTGCCGTAACGACTGATGAATCGTTGGTCCAATGGGTTGGCCAGAGCTTGCCTGCTGCCTACCATCGATCATCGCAAGACTTTGTGCACCGCCGCACAATCTCCCTTGGAGGTTTCCTTGCACCGCCGCCGTCGCACCGCGCTCGTCCTCACCGCCGCGATCGCCGCCGCGGCCCCCCTGCTCACCGCCTGCGGAAACGACGCGCATCCGGGCGCGGCGGCCGTGGTGGGCGGACAGCGCATCACCGTCGCGCAACTGGAGAACCGGGTCGACGAGGTGCGCTCGGCACAGCGTGCGGCGATCCAGGACGACGCGCAGTACGCGCAGGCCATCGCCGGGACCGGGGGTCTCGCGCGGGACACGCTGCACAGCATGGTGCTGGACAGGGTGCTGCACCGCGCCGCCGAGGACGCGGGCATCACGGTCAGCCGCAAGGAGGTCCAGGAGATGCGCAGCGGCCTGGAGCAGCAGGCCGGGGGCGCGGAGGCGCTGGAGGCGGCCTGGCTCCAGCAGTACGGCGTCGCGCCGGAGCGCCTCGAAGAGAACCTGCTGCTCCAGCTGGAGGCCCAGAAGCTCGCCGCGAAGCTGGGCACCGACACCAGCCAGCCCGCCTTCTGGTCGGTCCTGTCGGAGGCGTCCGAGGAGCTGAACGTCGACGTCAATCCGCGCTACGGCACCTGGGACGTGGAGAAGGTCAGCCGGGTGGACGCGAGCACGCCGTGGGTGCGTGAGGTGACGGCGGGGGCCGAGGAACAGCCCGCGTGAGGGGTGCGGGGCGACTTCATGAGGGGTGCCGGGCGACCTCATGAGGGGTGCTGGGCGACTTCATGAGGGGTGCGGGTTGATCATCCGATGATCGACCTGGGCTTGTGGACAACTTGAGGGGCCGGTCCGCGGGGTGCGTTACGTTCGGATCGTGAACGCAATCAGCTCCGAAGCCGTCCCCGAGGCCGCCGGCCCCGGCCGTGTCGTCCTGCTCACCACCAGCCACCGGGTCGCCCCCGGCCTGCTGTCCTGGCCCGCCTGGCAGGCGCTGCACGCCGCCGACCGGGTGCTGTGCGCGGACGGGGCGCATCCGCAGCTGCCGTATCTGCGCGAGGCCGGGATCACCGTGTCCGAGGCGGCCCCCACCGCCGAGGAACTGGTCGACGCCTGCGCCGGCGGCCGCACGGTGGTCGTCGTCGCCACCGGCGAGGGCGAGCCCGCCCTGACGGACGGCCTGGCCCGGCTCGCGGGCTCCGGCCGGGTCCGCATGCCCGACCTGGAACTGCTCCCCGCCTCCTACGACCTGCCGGGCGCCCGGCTGCTCGACCTCGTCCAGGTGATGGACCGCATCCGCGCCGAGTGCCCCTGGTCCTCCCAGCAGACCCACAAGGGCCTGGCGAAGCACGGCATCGAGGAGGTCTACGAACTGGTCGAGGCGATCGAGGACGGCGACCGCGACGAACTGCGCGAGGAACTGGGCGACGTCCTGCTCCAGGTCGTCTTCCACGCCCGGATAGCCGAGGAGGACCCGGACGCGCCGTTCTCCATCGACGACGTGGCGGCCACCATCGTCGCCAAGCTGATCCACCGCCACCCGCATGTCTTCGGCGACGCGACCGCCTCGACGCCGGAGGAGGTCAAGGAGCACTGGCTGCGCACCAAGGCGGTCGAGAAGCAGCGGGCCTCCGTCACCGACGGCGTCCCCCTGCACCAGCCGGCCCTCGCCCTCGCCGCCAAGCTGGGCTCGCGGGTGCGCACGGCGGGCCTGGACGTCCCCCCGCCGACGGACGGAGGCATCGGCTACGAACTGCTCGCCGCGGCGATACGTGCCGAGGCGGCGGGCACGGACCCCGAGGCGGCGTTGCGGGCGGCGGCCCGGGCCTACCGGGACCTGATCCGGGTGGCCGAGGGCGGCGACTGAGCGCCGCGCGCCCCGGGGCATGGCCGCCGGGGCGCGCGATCGGTCAGGTGTCCTCGGGTGTCAGGGGATCAGTTCAGTGCCCGGAAGCCCGACAGCCCGGAGCCGACGTTGACACCGCTGCCCTTGATCTCCGGGTAGAACAGCAGCGTGCCGGAGGAGTCCGTGGCCCAGACGGACGGGTGACCGTCGCCCTTGACGTTCGGCACCGAGGTGACCAGCGGCCGGTTGGCGGGAGTCCACCCCGTGCCGATCTGGACCCGGGTGGCGCCGGCGCCGAGGCCCTCGCCGTTCGGGCCGGTGCCGTCGTAGCGGTACAGGACACCGGTCGACAGGTTGCGGGCGATCATGTCGACGCGCCCGTCGCCCGTGGCGTCGCCGGGGGCCGCGATCCCGTACCCGGACCAGCCGCCGTTGCCGATCAGCACTGGAGGCTGCTCCAGGTACTCGTCCAGGTAGCCGGAGGGCGATCCGAAGTACAGCCACAGCTGGTCGCCCTGCTTGACGAGCAGGTCGGGGTGGCCCGGCCGGTCGTCGGGGCCGATGGTGCCGTCCCCGTCGAGGTCCAGCGGCCCGTCCACGTCACCGATGGCGAGGATCTGGTCCGCGCCCTGCCAGTGGTCGTTCTCCGGCTCCCAGACGTTTAGCTCCCGCACATCGGAGGTGTCGATGGCGCCGGTGCCGTCGTTGGCGTGGATCCACAGCCGGTCGCGCTGCTCGACCGTGTCGGGCCGCAGCAGCAGCAGGTCCTCGATGCCGTCGTCGGTCCAGTCACCGCGCCGGGTGGTCTTCCCGCTGGTGTACTTCCCGGCCGTGGAGGCCGCTCCGGACGCCTTGAGGGCCGCGCCCGTGCCGTCGCCGAAGTACCGCTGGAGGGTGCCCGCGCCGTCGACCGCCCACAGGTCGGGGTGGCCGTCGCCGTTGAGGTCGCCCGGCTTGTCGGGGACCGCGGCGCCGTTGACGTAGAACAGGTACGACAGCAGGTCGGACTTGTTCTGGGCGCGGTCGACGCTGCGTACGTACAGGTAGTGCGGGCCCGCCTTGGTCGGGGTGAGCGAGAGGGTCACGCTGCCGTTGAGGGCCGCCGGGGTGGCGGTGCGCACGGTGGCGTCCAGGGTGGACCAGTACTCGTAGGAGGCCACGTCCTTGGCGGCGCCGGGGGTGATCACGAAGTCGCCCTTGGTGCGCACCGGGCTGGTGTCGGCGGGCCAGCCGTCGTCACCGTTGGGGAACTGCGCCGAGGACGCGGTGGGCGGCGTGCTGGGCCGCTCCGGGTCGAAGACGAACCGGCAGCCGGGCGCGCCCTTGGTGGGCGTCCAGTCCGAGGTCAGGGTGCCGTCGCTGGCCTGCGCCTTCCAGGAGAAGTTGCCGCTGGCGGCGCCGATGTGGGGCACCAGCGTGCTCTTGGCGACCCTGAGCTTGGCGACCGCTCCGGAGGTGACGGCGACGGTCTGGTTGACGATCATCACCCCGTTGGGATCGTCGTTGGGGTGGTGTCCCGTCGCCCACAGGTGGAACCTGACGGTCACCGTGCCGCCGTCGGGGTCGCTGCCCTTCGCGGTCAGGTACACGTCGGTGTCACCGATGAAGCCGTAGGGGGCGGTGTCGCCGCAGCCCGTGCTGTTCTTGGTGCTGGGGATGGTGTCCAGCGCGCTCGGCGCGGCCGGCGGCGTGTTGTACTCGGTGGAGATCACCGCGGTGGAGGCGTCGAACTTCTTCCACGCGTAGGTGTCGGTCTCACTCGCCTTCAGCCCCAGGGTGATGGTGTTCCACTTGTTCGCCGACGCCTTGGTGGCCGCGTCCAGCGTGGAGAACTCCAGGTTGCCCGCCGGGCAGGAGGACGACCAGCCCTTGGCGTCGGTGACGGTCGCCTGCGTCGTGCTCCAGGTGGGCTGCTTGTTCCAGGTGGTCGTGGAGCTGATCGCGCCGGTGAGGCTGAGCGTGACCGCCTTCTTGGTGCAGGACCAGGAGTGCGTGTTCTTGATGCGGAACGTGGACTTGACGATCGTCTTGCCGTGCAGGTTCCGGGAGTCCATCGTGAAGAAGGACCGCCAGGTGCCGCCGGTGTCCGACTCGTAGCCGACCCGGGCGACGTTGTCGGACTTGTTCCAGTACGCGGTGTCCGGGTACTTCTTGGCGACCGCGGCCCAGTTGTTGCGGGCACCGGAGACGAACGGGTCGATGTGCACCGGGTAGACCGTGTCGGCGTCGCCGAGCAGCTTCTGATCCGGTGTCAGCTTCAGGACGTCGCCCTCGACGTCGGTCTCCAGGGCGGCCTGCTTGGCGCCCACCGCCGGGTCGAAGTGGTGTTCCTGGTCCGTCGCCTGAGGCGCGGACTGCGGCGCCGCGAGGCCGGCGTCCGCCGAGCGCAGGGTGGCGGCGGCGGGCTCGGCGGGAATGCCCGAGCTGTCCCACATCAGCGGCGTGGGCGCGGTGAACACCTCCTGGCCCGCCGGGTCCACGGCGGTCAGGTTGCCCGCCGCGTCGGTGTCGGCGCGCACGCCTTCGGTGCCCAGCGCGTAGTGGAGCTGCCTGAGCTGGGGGGAGGCGGCCGCCTGGCGGTTCTTGACGACCAGCAGCTGCTGGAAGCCGGTGACCCCGGCGCGCAGCTTGAGGTCGACGCCGGGCAGCACCTCCGGATAGGTGGCGGTGTCGCCGTCGAGCACGGGCTCGGGCAGGGCGCCCGCCCAGTCCAGGGACAGGGCGCGGCCGTCACGGGTGATGGTCGCCATGGTGGTGTCCTCGGCGGCGCCACCGCCGGAGAACTCGATGCCGACCGTGGTGGCCCGGGGCCGTACGACGCCGTCCTTGCCCCGGACGAGCGTCGGGTCGGCGGTGACCAGGCGGCCGTTCTGGCGGACCCGGACCGGGACGACGTGTGTCTCCTGGGTGAGGGTGCCCCCGGGGTTGGCGAAGGTGGTGGAGTACTCCGTCCGTTCGGCGGTCACCTCCACGCGCTCGCCCGTCTCCGCGGCCCGGTCCAGGGCGCGTTCGGTGGCCGTGCGTTCGACGGGTGCGGTGCTCTCCGCGGCGGTCGCCGACGCCGCGGGCAGGATGCCGCTCGCCAGACCCGCGACGAGCGCGCAGGCCAGCGCGCGGCGTCCGGCCCCCGGTCTGGAACGGCGTGATGGCGGTTGCTGTCTCAAAGCTCTCCCCTCCCTGGCGCTCGGGACGCCCTGCCGGTCGACGGCTCTGTGCCCCCAGCGCGTGGGTGCCGCCGACGGGCGGCACCGGATGACTCGGCAAAAACCAGAGAAGGGTAAACGTTCGTGCGGGAGGCGCGGCCCCCCTGTCGATCCTGATCACAAGTCAAGAACGTTCTGTCGCCAGGGATTGATCTAGGCCGAAGAGTCCGTTTTATTCGCTTGACGAATAGTAAAGGGCGAGTAACCTGCCTCCGTTTTGTTTCAAAAATGACAGGGGGCGGGAGTGCTCAACCCATTGAGCGCCGCAATGCGCAAACGGCGAAGAAGACCACCCATCAGACAGCGCCGCTGGGTGCGCGCGACGGCCGCCACCGCGGTCACCGTGCTGGTCACCGGAGCACTGGGCACCGACATCGCGGCAGCCGTCGGGGAGCTGAAGCTGCCGGGCCTCGACGAGGTCAAGCCGGTGCCGGTCACCGAGGTGCGGGCCGAGAAGGCGAAGGGCCGCGACGACGCCGCGCGGGACGCGCGCAAGGCCGCGGCGGACGTCGAGTGGCCGCGGGCGGCCACCGGCGAGGCCGAACTGCCGGAGCGGCGCGGCGCCGCACGGAAGGTCGGAACCCTGCCGGTGTCGGTCGGTCTCCCCAAGGGCGGCGGCACGGCACGGGACACCGCGCCCCCGCAGACCGCCCAGGTCCAGGTCCTCGACCGCGCCACCACCCGCGAACTCGGCGTCGACGGCGTCGTCATCGCGGTACGCGGCACTGGCGGCGGCGCGGACGGCAAGGTCAAGGTCACCCTCGACTACTCCGCCTTCGAGCAGGCCTACGGCGCCGGATGGGCCTCCCGGCTCTCCTTCGTCCGGCTGCCGCACTGCGCGCTGGACAACCCCGACGCCAGGAAGTGCGCCACCGCCGAACCCCTAGTCACCGACAACGACGCCGACGACCGCACGCTGACCGCGGACGTTCCCGTGGACGGCACGTCGACCCTGACCGGCGACCCGGTCGAGGACGGCACCCGCACCCAGCTCGCGCGGGCCGCCGCCTCCGCCGACCAGAGTGTCACCCTGCTCGCCGCGACGGCCGCCCCCTCCGGCGGCGGGGGCGACTACAAGGCGACCCCGCTCAGCCCTTCGGGCCAGTGGGCGGCGGGCTCCTCCTCCGGCGCCTTCACCTGGTCCTACGACCTCCAGATACCCGAGGCCCCCGGCGGTCTCGAACCGGACCTCGACCTGGGCTACAACTCCCAGTCGCTGGACGGGCGCACCGCCGCCACCAACAACCAGACCAACTGGGTGGGTGACGGCTGGTCGCTGACCGAGAACTACATCGAACGCCGCTACACGTCCTGCAACGACGACAAGACGGGCGGCAACAACACCGCCAACAACGGCGAACTGTGCTGGGGCAGCTACAACGCGACCATGTCCCTCAACGGCCAGTCCCACGAACTGGTCCGGGACGACACCAGCGGCACCTGGAAGCTGAAGGACGACGACGGCACCCGCATCGAGCGGCTGACCGACACCGCCCGCGCCAACGGCGACAACGACGGCGAGTACTGGCGGATCACCACCACCGACGGCACCCAGTACCACTTCGGGTACCACCGGCTGCCCGGCTGGACGTCGGGCAAGGCGGAGACCAACTCCGCCTGGACCGTGCCGGTGTACGGCAACCAGTCCGGTGAGCCCTGCCACAAGACCGCCTTCGCAGACTCGTACTGCCAGCAGGCCTGGCGCTGGAACCTCGACTACGTCGTCGACACCAACGACAACGCCACGGCCTACTACTACGCCGCCGAGACCAACCGCTACGCGCGTGGCGCCAGCGCCACCACCGGCCTCGGCACCGTGACGGAGTACCAGCGCGGCGGCTACCCGCTGCGCATCGAGTACGGCCTGCGCGCCGGGAACCTCTACGGCACCAACGCCGCCGCCGCGAAGGTGGAGTTCACCGTCGCCGAGCGCTGTCTGCCCGACGCGTCCTTCGACTGCGCGCCGTCGAAGATGACCGACGCCAACGCCAAGCGCTGGCCCGACGTCCCCGTCGACCAGTACTGCCGCGCGGGCGAGGACTGCAAGGCGAAGATCGCGCCCACCTTCTGGACCACCAAGCGGCTGACGAACATCACCACCAAGGTCCTGGCCGGCGGCTCGTACGCCGCCGTCGACAGCTGGGCGCTGCGCCACCAGTTCCCCGACCCGGGCGACGGCACGACGCCCGCGCTGTGGCTGGCGGGCATCACCCGCACCGGACACACCGCCGACCAGGCGCAGTCGCTGCCCGAGGTCACCTTCCTCGGCCAGCAGCTCGCCAACCGCGTCGACACCACCGGCGACGGCATCCCGCCGATCGTGCGCTACCGCGTCCGCCAGGTGAACACCGAGACCGGGTCCACCATCGGCGTGACCTACTCGGCGCCCGACTGCGCCCCTGGCAGCCTGCCCGCGGAGTCCACCAACACCAAGCGCTGCTACCCGGTCTACTGGTCCTCGGCCGACTCCCCGGCCGCCGACTACAAGCCGGTCAAGGACTGGTTCCACAAGTACGTCGTCACCCGCGTCCTGGAGAACGACCTGGTCGGCGGGTCCCCGACCGAGCAGACCGACTACACCTACGTCGGCGGCGCGGCCTGGGCCAAGAGCGAGGACGAGTTCACCAAGGCCGAGCACCGCACCTACAGCGACTTCCGCGGCTACGGTGAGGTCCGTACCCAGGTCGGCAACGGCACCGACGGCCCCCGGCTGGACAGCCGCACCCGCTACTTCCGCGGCATCGAGGGCGCCCAGGTCGCCGACTTCGAGGGCAACGAGGTCGCCGACCACCCGGTGTTCGCCGGTGTCGAGCGGGCCGAGGCCACGTACGAGGGCGGCGCGGTCCTGGCGGAGGAGACCACCACGCCGTGGCGCAGCGGCGCCATCGCCACCCGCGCCCGCACCGGTCTGCCCGCGCTCACCGCGTACCGGACCGACGTGGCGCAGGAGACCAGCCGCAGTCCGCTGAAGGGCGGCGGCTGGCAGCGCACCAAGTCGGAGCGCACCTTCGACGCCTACGGCATGCTCGCCACGGAGACCGACCACGGCGACACCGCCAAGGCCGGCGACGAGACCTGCACCCGGATGACGTACGCCCGCAACACGGGCGCGAACATCCTGGAGCTGGAAGCCTCCGAGAAGACCACCACCGGCACCTGCGCCGCGCCCGGTGAGCTGATCGCCGAGGAGCGGACCTACTACGACGGCAGCACCACCCTGGGCGCCGCCCCGGTCAAGGGCAACGCCACCCGGCAGGACGAGAACGACGACAAGGGCACCGGCTTCATCACCGCGGCCACGACGTCGTACGACGCCTACGGGCGGCCGGTGTCGGTGACCGACGCGCAGAACCGTGCCATGACCACCGAGTACGTTCCGGCCACCGGGATGCCGACGAAGATGGTCGTCACCAACCCGCTCGGCCACACGCTCACCACCGAGATCGACGCCAAGCGCGGTGTGGAGACCGCCGAGATCGACACCAACGGCAACCGCACGGACATCGCCTACGACGCCCTCGGCCGGGTGACCAAGGTGTGGGAACCGGGCCGCGGGAAGGACCAGTACCCGGACTCGCCCAGCGCGGCGTACGAGTACCGCATCTCGCGCACCGAGGCACCCGCCGTCACGACGCGGGAGCTGCGCGGCGACGGGTCGACGGAGACCAGCTACACCCTCTACGACGGCCTGCTGCGCGAACGCCAGACCCAGATGCCCGTGCTGGGCGGAACCGGCGGCCGGGTGCTCACCGAGACGCTGTACGACTCGCGGGGCCTGGAATGGAAGGTCTACGACGACTACTACGCCACCGGTGACCCGGAGCCCGTCCTCGTGGCGGGCGACGACACCAAGGCGCCCGCGGCCGTCCGGATCACCCACGACGGGGCGGGCCGCCCGACCGAGACGGTCGCCCTGAAGTACGGCACCGAGACGCGCCGGGCGACGACGGTGTACGACGGCAACCACACGACCGTCGTCCCGCCGAAGGGCGGCACGGCACGCACCACGGTCACCGACGCGCTGGACCGTCCGGTCGAGGAGATCGAGTACACCAACGAGGCCCGCACCGCCTCGCAGTCGACGAAGTACGCCTACGACGCCCGGGGCCTGCTGGAGCGGATCACCGACCCGGCCGGAACCGTGCGCACGTTCGCCTACGACGCCCGTGGGCGGGAGGTCCGGTCCGAGGACCCGGACCAGGGCACCACCACGATGGCGTACGACGTCATGGACCGCCGGGTGTCCACGACCGACGCCCGCGGCGTGACGCTGACGACGGGCTACGACGCGCTCGGCCGCGTGGTCTCGGTCAAGGAGGGGGCCACTCTCCGCTCCGAGTGGGTCTACGACACGGTCGCCAAGGGCGAACTGTCCGAGGCCCGGCGGTACGTGGACGGACAGGCGTACACCCAGAAGGTCACCGGCTACACGAACGACTACCAGCCCACCGGCCTCCAGGTCGTCATCCCCGCCGCGCAGGGGGACCTGGCCGGCACGTACTCCTGGGGGTTCACCTACAACGACAGGACGGGGCTGCTGACCCAGATCAACCAGCCGGCCATCGGCGACCTGCCCGCGGAGCGCGTGGTCACCCGCTACGACGGGGACGACCAGGCCCAGGGCCTGACGGCGGGCGGCCGCATCCTGGTCAACTCGAACACCTACGACCCGTTCGGGCGGGTGCTCCGCACGGAGTACAACGACCAGTCCCGCCGTCTGTACCGCAGCTGGTCCTACGACGAGCACACCGGTGAGCTGCTGCGCGTCACCACCGACCGGACGCTGGCGCCCCAGCGGGTCGACGACACGCACTACACCTACGACCCGGCGGGCAACGTCAAGCGCATCAAGACGTCGACCGGTCAGGGCGAGGACCTGCAGACCGACACCCAGTGCTTCACGACCGACGCGCTCCAGCGCCTGACCGAGGCGTGGACGTCGACCGACGACTGCGCGGCCGGCCCGTCGAAGGCGAACGTCGGCGGCCCGCGGCCCTACTGGACGTCGTACAGCTACGACGCGCTGGGCAACCGCACCAAGGAAGTCAAGCACGACACGAGCGGTGACCCGGCCAAGGACTCGGTGCGCACCTACGGCTACGGCCCGTCGGGCTCGGCCCAGGGCGGTCCGAACGCCCTGGCCTCCGTCGAAACGGTCGCGGGCGGCACCGCCTCCACCGAGTCCTTCGCCTACGACGCGACGGGCAACACCGTCAGCCGCCAGGAGGGGAACCGGCAGCAGACGCTGACCTGGGACGCGGAGAACCAGCTCGCCAAGGTGGAGGAGCCGGGCAAGGCCACCACCGAGTACGTCTATGACGCCAGCGGCGAGCGCATGCTCCGCAAGGACGCCCTCGGGACCACCCTGTACCTGCCCGGCGGCAACGAGCTGCTGCTCCAGCCGGACGGCAAGAAGGCGGGGACCCGCTACTACGACTTCGACGGGGAGACCGTCGCGGTCCGTACGAGCGGGCAGCTGGAGTTCCTCTTCACCGACCACCACGGCACCGGCACGACCGCGATCGACGCCACCACGCAGGAGGTCACGCACCGGTGGCTCGACCCGTTCGGTGCCGAGCGCGGCTTGCTCTCCGGCGTCTGGCCGGTGGACCGGGGCTTCGTCGGCGGCATCACGGACAGTACGGGCCTGACACAGTTGGGCGCTCGGGCCTACGATCCGACGCTGGGCCGGTTCATCAGCGTGGACCCGCTGGTCGACTACACCGAGTCGCAGCGGATGAACCCCTACGCCTACGCCAACAACAACCCCGTCTCCTTCTCCGACCCCGACGGCCTGTTCTTCGGCAAGATCAAGAACGCCATCAAGAAGACCGTCAAGAAGGTCACGAAGAAGGTCACCAAGGTCGTCAAGAAGACCGTCAAGAAGGTCAAGAAGGCCGTCAAAAAGGTCACCAAGGTCGTCAAGAAGGTTGCGAAGAAGGTCAAACGGGTCGTCAAGAAGGTGGCGCGGGCGGTCAAGAAGGTCGTCAAGCGGACCGTGCGCGTGGTCAAGAAGTACGCCAAGAAGACCTACCGGGCAGTGAAACGCACCTACTCCAAGGCCAAGAGCGCGGTGAAACGAGGGGTGCAGAAAGCCGCCTCGGTCACCAAGAGAGCCGCGAAGGCCACCTGGTCCGGAGCGAAGAAGGTGGGCCGGGCGGTCACCAGTGAACGGGCCGCGGAGATCCTGGGGCACGTCAGTACGATCACCGGGACGATCGCGGGCGTCGCGGCGATGGTCCCGGGTGGCCAAGGAGTGGCCGCCGCCTTCGGGGCCGCGTCCGCGGCGACCGGTCTGGCGTCCGCCGGCATCTACGCCCTCAACGGCCAGGGCGACAAGGCGGCGGGCCAGCTCGCCGGTACCGTCGCCGCGATCACGCTGGGCGGTGCGGGTGCCGCCGTCAAGCTGATCAGGGGCAGCGGCGGCATCGCACGCGGAGCCCGCGCCGCGCTCGGCGATGGTCTGTCCGGGCCCGGCATCAAGCTCGCCCACCAAGGCGCGAGCGCGATGGAACGGGGCGTCGGACGCGCGTCCATCGGCCTGCACACCACGGCCGCCAACGTCGGGGGGTGGATGGGCCTGAGCCAGGACAAGGCGTTCAAGTAGACGCCTCCCCGACCGCTCAAGCGGGGTGCCCGGACACGTCCGGGCACCCCGTGCCGCGTCTTCCGCCCCACCACCTCCACCCAGCCACGCCTGGCGTCCTGCCGTTCTCCGGCCTGAGCCTCGCGGGCCCCGGGGAATCCGAGCCGTCACAGCCGGTGACACGGGTGACCGTCACGGCGATCATTGGGTCCCCGTGGCACCCCGGTATCCCGGTCGTCCGGCGCACCCCTCATCCTGACGGGGGCCTCGGGTCGTCCTCCCGGCTCCCGTCCCACCGCCCACGTCCGTTCCCCCATCGCTGATTCAAGGACCGTCCACCATGTCCCACGCCTCTCGCGAGCTGGCGCTCGTCGTCTTCGTTCTCGGCGCCGCCGTCTTCGCGCTCAGCTACTACGCCGTCACCGTCAACTGGAAGCAGCGGACGCCGCTGCTGTGGGCGCTCATCCCGCTCATCGGGGGCATCAGCCTCGGGCTGGGCAAGGGCGAGCCGCTGAACATGCTCCTTTTCAGCCTCGGCGGTGGTCTGGCCCTGCTGTCCCTCATGCTCTACTTCCCCCGCGGCAGGCGGAAGGAGCTGAACCGCAGGAAGGCGGCCGGGGAGAAGATCGAGTCCAAGGAGTACGAGCCACCGTCCTGGGTCGTGTGGACGATGCTGGTGGGCGTCATCGCCTGGGGCTGCCTGTCCTTCGTCCTCTACAGCGGCTGACCCGCCGTGCGGAACGCCCGCTGGGCCCCGCACGCCAAGCGTCTTCCGTGGGGACCGTGGAGAGCGCGCCAAGGATCACAGCGGCAGGGACTCGGAAAGCTGGAGTTCCGCACCCCGGACCGCAGGCGTTCGCTGGTGTTCGCCCTGGTGTGCGCGGTGTGGGGGGTGACCGGGCTGATCCGGGTGTCGCTGGGGCAGGTCACGTTCTTCGACGTGCTGGGCATCGCCCTGCTGGCCCTGTCCCCGTTCCTCCTCAACGTGGCCTTCGGCAAGACGGTCGTGGACGATGCGGGCATCCGCACGGGCCGGCCGCTGGGCCGCCGCTTCCTGCCGTGGGCGGACGTCGAGTCCGTCGCCGTGGCGGAGCGGACCAGCCGCGGCAACGGCGCCCACCGGGTCCGGGTCCGCACCACCCGGGGCCGTACGGTCTGGCTGGCCGCCCCCTACGTCGAGATCCGCTGCACCGAGCAGCAGTACGCCCGCTTCTTCGCCCAGGCCGACCGCATCGTTCAGTACTGGCACGGGACCCGGGACTGAGCCGCCGCCCTGGCCCGCCCGCTACCGTCGACACGTGACCGACCAGCACCAGCCCAGCCCGCCGTCCACTCCCGCCCCAGACCTCTTCACCTGGGAGTTCGCCGCCAACCCCTACCCCGCGTACGCCTGGCTGCGGGAGCACGCGCCCGTGTACCGGACGAGGCTGCCCAGTGGGGTGGAGGCCTGGCTGGTCACCCGGTACGGCGATGCCCGGCAGGCGCTCGCCGACCAGCGGCTCAGCAAGAACCCGGCACACCACGACGAGCCCGCGCACGCTAAGGGCAAGACCGGGATCCCGGGGGAGCGCAAGGCCGAGCTGATGACGCATCTGCTCAACATCGACCCGCCGGACCACACCCGGCTGCGGCGGCTCGTCAGCAAGGCGTTCACCCCGCGCCGGGTGGCGGAGTTCGCGCCGCGGGTGCGGGAGCTGACCGACGACCTCATCGGCCGGTTCGCCGGGCGCGGGAGCGCGGACCTCATCCATGAGTTCGCCTTCCCGCTCCCCATCTACGCCATCTGTGACCTGCTCGGCGTCCCGCGCGAGGACCAGGACGACTTCCGGGACTGGGCGGGCATGATGATCCGGCATCAGGGCGGGCCGCGGGGCGGGGTCGCGCGGTCGGTGAAGATGATGCGGGGCTATCTGTCGGAGCTGATCCACCGCAAGCGGGAGGCGCTGCCCGCCGAGCCCGGACCCGGCGAGGACCTGATCTCCGGGCTCATCCGCGCCTCCGACCACGGTGAGCACCTCACCGAGAACGAGGCCGCCGCGATGGCGTTCATCCTCCTGTTCGCCGGTTTCGAGACGACCGTGAACCTGATCGGCAACGGCATGTACGCGCTGCTCACCCACCCCGAGCAGCGTGCCCGCCTCCAGCGCTCCCTGGCCGCCGGTGAGCGGGGCCTGCTGGCGACCGGTGTCGAGGAACTGCTCCGCTTCGACGGCCCGGTGGAGCTGGCCACCTGGCGGTTCGCCACCCAGCCGCTCACCCTCGGCGGTCAGCACATCGCGGCGGGCGACCCCGTGCTCGTCGTACTCGCCGCCGCCGACCGGGACCCGGAGCGGTTCGCCGATCCGGACACGCTCGATCTGTCCCGCCGCGACAATCAGCACCTCGGATACGGCCACGGCATTCACTACTGCCTCGGTGCCCCGCTGGCCCGGCTGGAGGGGCAGACCGCGCTGGCGACGCTCCTCACCCGGCTGCCGGATCTCCGACTCGCCGTGGAACCCGGGGAGTTGCGCTGGCGCGGCGGGCTCATCATGCGGGGACTGCGCACCCTGCCCGTGGAGTTCACGCCGCCGGGGGAGAACGGAACGCACCGTTCCCCGACGCAAAGGTGACACACGCTCAGCTCTGTGATCTTCACGTGATCTGCGCGGCATTAACTTGTGACAAGTGATCGTCTGCCTATACGTTCACCCATCAGCGCGACGCTCAGTCACACACGCCGCGCCGGTCCTGCTGTCTTGCGAAAGGTCCCAGCATGCTCTCCGGGAACGGTCGTCACCGTCGCCCCCGCCAGGCCCCGGCTCTCCTCGTCGCCGCCGGGGTGACCGGTTCCGCCATCGCCATCCCGCTCCTCGGCGCATCCGGCGCGAGCGCGGCCGACGGCACGGTGTGGGACCAGGTGGCCGAGTGCGAAAGCGGCGGCTCCTGGAGCGCGGACAACGGCAACGGCTACTACGGCGGCCTCCAGATCTCCCAGGACGACTGGGAGGCGTACGGCGGTCTGGGGTACGCGGCCAGCGCCGACCTGGCCAGCCGGTCCCAGCAGATAGCCGTGGCCGAGCGGATTCTCGCCGACCGGGGTCCCGGCGCCTGGCCCGCCTGCGGCCTGCTCTCCGGGCTGTCGCAGGACTCGGACGCGGCCGACGTGGACACGGGCGTGGCCGAGGACGCCTCGCCCGCTCCCTCCACCTCGCCCTCCTCCTCCGGCGGGGACTCCTCTGACTCGGCGTCGGGAGAGTCGGACGGTACGGACAAGGGCAAGTCCACCAAGTCCGACAAGTCCCCTGAGTCCGATTCCGGTGTGGATTCCGGCTCGGATGACGATGGCGCCGATTCCGGTTCCTCGGGTGACGGCGACAACTCCTCCGCGCCCCACAGCTCGTCCACCCCCGCCACAAAGAGCGACGACTCGGACAATTCCCTCCAGGAGGGCGACTCTTCGGAGGCGAGCGGCGGTGGCGGACGTCACCGCGGCGACAGCGCCGACGAGGACCCGGCTGACGTGGACCGGTCCGAGTCCTCTGGGCGGCACGCCTCGCGAGCCTCCGGCGACGCCCGCGAGGTGACCGACGGCTCGTACACCGTCCAGCCCGGCGACAACCTCACCTACATCGCCGACTCCCTTGACCTCAGCGGTGGGTGGCGTGCGCTGTACCGGGCGAACCAGGAGGCCGTGGGTGCCGACCCGGACCTCATCATCCCCGGTCAGACCCTGGAAGTAGGGGTCGAACCGGGCGAAAAGTAGCGGGAGTTCACGTCACGCTTCGCGCTGAATGTCCGGTTTGGCGAAAGTGTGGGATGAGTCTCAGAAGCCCTGATCGTCTTTGAAATTCGGCGGATCGCGTGTCTACGGTCGTGACCGCTCGGCAACCCGAGCCCCGGCCGCCGCAACGCCGAATCCTGCCAGTGGCTGCCCGGGAACAGTCGTCGCGTCAAGCGCCGTAGGCAGGAGCGGGGGACCCAAGGTAAGTGCCGGGCCCGGCGGTTGAGAGGACTCGCCGCCGGACCGGCTAGGGGTGAAGCCGCGCCGTTCGTAAAGAAGGGCGTGGCCGGGCAACTCAACCGGCCCGAACCCGACAGCTCACCTCGCAGGCGTCGGTGAGGGGATCCACCATGCTGTTCTCCGGCAAGGGCAAGCACCGCCGTCCGTCCAAGACCGTCCGCGCCATCGCCGCCGTCGGCGTCACCGGCGCCGCGGCCGTCGCCGCCCCGCTGATGGCGGCCGGCACCGCCTCCGCCGCCACCGCCTCCGAGTGGGACGCGGTCGCCCAGTGCGAGTCCGGCGGCAACTGGTCCATCAACACGGGCAACGGCTACTACGGCGGCCTCCAGTTCTCGGCCTCCACCTGGGCCGCGTACGGCGGCACCCAGTACGCCTCCACCGCCGACCAGGCCAGCAAGGCGCAGCAGATAGAGATCGCCGAGAAGGTCCTCGCGGGTCAGGGCAAGGGCGCCTGGCCGGTCTGCGGCGTGAACCTGTCGAGCACCCCGTACGGGGGTGGCTCGTCGTCCGCCGGCACCGGCAGCGGCACCACCGCCCGCGAGAGCGAGCAGCCGAGCACCTCCCGCTCCGCCGAGCGTCCGGCCGCCAAGAAGACCGTCACCACCCCGACCGGCGAGAAGGTCAAGAAGGGCGACGGCGAGTACAAGGTCGTCAAGGGCGACACCCTCAGCACCATCGCCGAGGAGCAGGGCGTCAAGGGCGGCTGGGCGAAGCTGTTCGAGCTGAACGACGACATCGTCGAGGACGCCGACCTGATCTACCCGGGCCAGCAGCTGCACCTCAAGTAAGGCTGCCCCGTCAGACCCCCCGCCCCGGTGCGTGTCCCCCCGTACGCGCCGGGGCGGGGTGTTGTGTGAGCGCTCCCTTTCCGGCCACTCTTTGTTCCGTTCGGAAACAATTTACTCTCGGTTCTGGTCATCGGGGGGTCGGACGGCTGGCCGATCGCCCCGGGCCGGTTAGGCTCATGACGCAGCACCCACCGTGGTACTGCTGACCCGCGTCACATCCAAGAAGGAGATGCTCGTGCCGTCCATCGACGTCGTCGTAGCCCGGGAAATCCTGGACTCCCGAGGCAACCCCACGGTCGAGGTCGAGGTCGGCCTCGACGACGGCAGCACGGGTCGTGCCGCCGTCCCGTCCGGCGCCTCCACGGGTGCCTTCGAGGCCATCGAGCTGCGCGACGGTGACCCGAACCGCTACCAGGGCAAGGGCGTCGAGAAGGCCGTCCTCGCCGTGATCGAGCAGATCGGCCCGGAGCTGGTCGGCTACGACGCCACCGAGCAGCGCCTGATCGACCAGGCCATGTTCGACCTGGACGCCACCGACAACAAGGGCTCCCTCGGTGCCAACGCCATCCTCGGCGTCTCCCTCGCCGTCGCCCACGCCGCCTCCGAGGCCAGCGACCTGCCGCTGTTCCGCTACCTGGGCGGCCCGAACGCGCACCTGCTGCCGGTGCCGATGATGAACATCCTGAACGGCGGCTCGCACGCCGACTCCAACGTGGACATCCAGGAGTTCATGATCGCGCCGATCGGCGCCGAGTCCTTCTCCGAGGCGCTGCGCTGGGGCACCGAGGTCTACCACACCCTCAAGAAGGTGCTGAAGGGCAAGGGCCTGGCCACCGGCCTCGGCGACGAGGGCGGCTTCGCCCCGAACCTCGGCTCCAACCGTGAGGCCCTCGACCTCATCCTCGAAGCGATCAAGGAAGCCGGTTACACCCCCGGCGAGCAGATCGCCCTCGCCCTCGACGTCGCCGCGTCCGAGTTCTACAAGGACGGCTCCTACGTCTTCGAGGGCAAGGAGCGCACCGCCGCCGAGATGACCGACTACTACGCCGAGCTGGTCGAGGCGTACCCGCTGGTCTCCATCGAGGACCCGCTGTTCGAGGACGACTGGGCGGGCTGGCAGACCATCACCGAGAAGCTCGGCGACAAGGTGCAGCTGGTCGGCGACGACCTGTTCGTCACCAACCCCGAGCGCCTCGCCCGCGGCATCGAGGAGGGCGCGGCCAACGCACTGCTCGTCAAGGTCAACCAGATCGGCTCGCTGACCGAGACCCTGGACGCCGTGGAGCTGGCCCAGCGCAGCGGCTTCAAGTGCATGATGTCCCACCGCTCCGGCGAGACCGAGGACGTCACCATCGCCGACCTCGCCGTCGCCACCAACTGCGGCCAGATCAAGACCGGCGCCCCGGCCCGCTCCGAGCGCGTCGCCAAGTACAACCAGCTGCTGCGCATCGAGGAGATCCTCGACGACGCGGCGGTGTACGCCGGCCGCTCCGCCTTCCCGCGCTTCAAGGGCTGAGCCGCTTCAAGGGCTGAGCCCCTTTAAGGGCTGAACCGCTTCGAGGGCTGAGCGCACACACGCGCGCGTAGGAAGCGTCGTACGTACGTCCCCGTACCCGGTCCCGTACCGTGTGCGGGGACGTACGCGCGTGTGCGGCGGGACGAGACGGGAGGCGGGGCATGGCCGTGAAGGACCGGGACCGGTTCTCCACCACCACCAGACTCAAGCTGCTCGGCGAGCAGACGGCGGCCCGTGTCTACCGCTCGCAGACCCGGCGCCAGGCCCGCCGCTCCCGGCTCACCGGCCGCGCCGCGCTGCTCGCCCTCGTCGTCTGCTCGCTGGTCGTCGCGCTCGCCTACCCGATAAGGCAGTACGTCGCCCAGCGCGCCGAGATCGCCGACCTGGCGCGGCAGAAGCAGCAGGCCAGGGAGCGGGTCGAGCAGTTGCGCGACCTGAAGGCCCGGTGGCAGGACGACGCGTACGCCGAGCAGCAGATCCGGCAGCGGCTGCACTATGTGATGCCCGGGGAGACCGGGTACGTCGTGATCGACCCGGACGCGGCCGAGCGGGCCCGTGCCGAGCAGGGCACCGCCGACCGCCCCTGGTACTCCAACGTCTGGGACGGGGTCGACAAGGCCGACGCCGCCGACCAGTGACACCTGAGAGAGACTCGTAGAGATTCGTATGGATACGCCCCCGCCGCCCACCCCGCGCACCGAGCCCACCGACGCGGACGTGGCGGCCTTCAAGCAGCAGCTCGGGCGTCCGCCGCGCGGACTGCGCGCGATCGCCCACCGCTGCCCGTGCGGACAGCCGGACGTGGTGGAGACGGCGCCGCGGCTGCCCGACGGCACGCCGTTCCCGACGCTGTACTACCTGACCTGCCCGAAGGCGGCGTCGGCCATCGGCACCCTGGAGGCCGACGGCGTGATGAAGGAGATGACGGCGCGGCTGGCGAGCGACCCGGAGCTGGCCGCCGCCTACCGTGCCGCGCACGAGGACTACATCCGGCGCCGGGACGAGATCGAGGAGCTGACGGGCTTCCCGAGTGCGGGCGGCATGCCGGACCGGGTGAAGTGCCTGCACGTCCTGGTGGCCCACTCGCTGGCCGCCGGGCCGGGCGTGAACCCGCTGGGCGACGAGGCGCTGGCCATGCTGCCCGAGTGGTGGCGCAAGGGCGCCTGTGTGACCCCCGTGACCGACGAGGAGGGCGGCCAGTGACCCGCGTCGCCGCCATCGACTGCGGTACGAACTCCATCCGGCTGCTGGTCGCCGACTGCGACCCGGCGACCGGTGAACTGACCGAGCTGGACCGCCGTATGACGATCGTGCGCCTCGGCCAGGGCGTCGACCGGACGGGCAGGCTGGCGCCGGAGGCGCTGGAGCGGACGTTCGCGGCCTGCCGCGAGTACGCGGCGGTCATCAAGGAGCACGGCGCGCAGCGGCTCCGGTTCGTCGCCACCTCCGCCTCCCGGGACGCGGAGAACCGGGACGAGTTCGTGCGCGGGGTGCTGGACATCCTGGGGGTCGAGCCCGAGGTGATCAGCGGTGACCAGGAGGCGGAGTTCTCGTTCACCGGCGCGACCCGGGAGCTGGCGGGGCGTACGGACCTCACGCCGCCGTTCCTGGTGGTGGACATCGGCGGCGGCTCCACGGAGTTCGTCGTCGGCGAGGACCAGGTGCGCGCGGCGCGCTCGGTCGACGTCGGCTGTGTGCGCATGACCGAACGGCACCTGGTGCGCGACGGGGTGGTGTCGGACCCGCCGGGCGAGGAGCAGATCGCGGCGATGCGGGCCGACATCGTGGCGGCGCTGGACCTCGCCGAGGAGCAGGTGCCGCTGCGGGAGGCGCACACGCTGGTCGGTCTCGCCGGGTCGGTGACGACGGTGTCGGCGATCGCGCAGGAGCTGCCCGAGTACGACTCGGTGGCCATTCACCACTCGCGGGTCTCGCGGGCGCGGGTCCGGGAGATCACGGACTGGCTGTTGCGCTCGACGCACGCCGAGCGGGCCGCCGTACCGTCGATGCATCCCGGCCGGGTGGACGTGATCGCGGCGGGCGCGCTGGTGCTGCTGACGATCATGGAGCGGATCGGTGCGGAGGAGGTCGTGGTGAGCGAGCACGACATCCTCGACGGCATCGCGTGGTCGATCGCCTGAGGCCCTCGTGATGCCGTCTACGCCCCTCGGTTGAGCAGGGCGGATGGCTTTTGAGCGCGCCGGAAGGGCCGGTTCCGAGGTGGAACCGGCCCTTCGGTGACATGGCGTCGGAAAAGTTCGTGAAGTTCTTCACAAGGAATTGGGCCCCGGGGGGCGACAGCAAGGCCGCAGGGGGCCGTTTCGGTGCCCCGAACGGCCCCTTGTGGGGTTCGGGGTGAGGGTGTACGGCGACCCTGTCAAGATCCGTCCACCGACTGGTACGGACCCCTCCGGAACCCTGCGCGGCAGCTCACGCGGCATTGACAACGCCCGAAACCGCACCGTGGTTCCTGTCCGCCCCCATGACCTGGGTCACGCGGGCGGCGCAGTGTAGCAGAGGGCCGGTAGAACCTTGTGAAGGGGCGCACGAGGTACCCCCCTGGGGCGGGTGGATACTCGATGCCATGAGCACCACGGAGCGTCCCAGGATCCTCGTAGTAGGCGGTGGGTACGTAGGCCTGTACGCAGCTCGGCGCATCCTGAAGAAGATGCGCTACGGCGAGGCGACCGTCACGGTCGTCGACCCCCGGTCGTACATGACCTACCAGCCCTTCCTCCCCGAAACCGCCGCCGGCAACATCTCCCCCCGGCACGTCGTCGTCCCGCTGCGACGCGTGCTGCCGAAGGCGGAGGTCCTCACCGGCCGGGTCACCACCATCGACCAGGACCGCAAGGTCGCCACGATCGCGCCGCTGGTCGGCGAGGCGTACGAGCTGCCGTTCGACTACCTGGTCATCGCGATGGGCGCCGTCTCCCGCACCTTCCCGATCCCCGGCCTCGCCGAGCAGGGCATCGGCATGAAGGGCATCGAGGAGGCCATCGGCCTGCGCAACCACGTCCTCGAGCAGCTCGACAAGGCCGACTCCACCACCGACGAGGAGATCCGCCGCAAGGCGCTCACCTTCGTGTTCATCGGCGGCGGCTTCGCGGGCGCGGAGACCATCGGTGAGGTCGAGGACCTGGCCCGGGACGCGGCCAAGTACTACAACAACGTCTCCCGCGAGGACATGCGCTTCATCCTCGTCGACGCCGCCGACAAGATCCTCCCCGAGGTCGGCCCCAAGCTGGGCGCCTACGGCAAGGAGCACCTGGAGAGCCGGGGCGTGGAGATCTACCTCTCCACCTCCATGGACTCCTGCGTCGACGGCCACGTCCGCCTGAAGAACGGACTCGAGGTCGACTCCAACACGATCGTGTGGACGGCGGGCGTCAAGCCCAACCCGGTCCTGTCCCGCTTCGGCCTCCCCCTCGGCCCCCGCGGCCACGTCGACTGCCAGCCGACGCTCCAGGTCACCGGCACCGACTACATCTGGGCCGCGGGCGACAACGCCCAGGTCCCGGACCTCGTCGGCCGCAAGGCGGGCAACCCCAACGCCTGGTGCCCGCCCAACGCCCAGCACGCGCTGCGCCAGGCGAAGGTCCTCGGCGACAACGTGATCTCCGGTATGCGGGGCTTCCCGCAGAAGGACTACGCGCACGCCAACAAGGGCGCGGTGGCCGGTCTCGGCCTCCACAAGGGCGTCGCGATGATCGTCATGGGCAAGATGAGGATCAAGCTCAAGGGTCGCCTCGCCTGGTACATGCACCGTGGCTACCACGGTCTGGCCATGCCGACCTGGAACCGCAAGATCCGCGTCTTCGCCGACTGGACCCTCGGCATGTTCCTCAAGCGCGAGGTCGTCGCCCTCGGCGCGCTGGAGTCCCCGCGCGAGGAGTTCTACGAGGCTGCGAAGCCGGCCCCGGCCCCCGCCGAGGCCACCCCCAAGCCGGAGCACCAGAAGGCCAAGGCCTCCTGACCCACCCGCACCGAAACCCTGAAGGGCCGCCCGCCATCCGTGGTGCGGGCGGCCCTTCGGCATCCGCCTCCGCTGGCTCGTTCGAAGCGCTTGGCCGGGGGCGATGCTGTCAGGGGTGACACGATGGGCACCGGTGCCCTGAAGGGGAAGCTGGAGCAGAAGGGGGAAGATCTGTCATGTCCTGGGACGAGTGGGAACAGCTGAAGGCCGGCGCCGCGACCCGGCAGCCCGACCTGAGGACCGATCCCACGGGCAAGAGCATGGCGGTCAGGGCGCTGGAGGAGGACATCCAGCCGGGCGCCGACCGCGCCGGGAACCGCGCCGAGGAGTCGTCGAACGTCGCCGTACGGGAGTTCACGGGCTGGGACACCGGCGCCGGCCTGAAGGACGCTCACCAGGAGTGGGAGTTGCAGGTCAGGAACCTCAAGGCGCGCCTGGCCGCCGACAAGGCGGCACTGCGGGCGAACAAGCGGGAGTTCCGGCAGGTCGACCACGGCGTGGGCAGCGGCCTGGCACAGATCGACGCGGGCACCGAGCCGCGACGGGACGTCTAGCGGCGGGGCGGCGGTGACGGAGTCCGGGGGACGGGGGTAACGGGGAATGCTCACTTATCAGGACGTGGTCACGGTCAGGATCGGCGTGCTGACCACGGCGGCCACGCACTGGGACGACATGGCGAAGGGCTTCGAGGACCTGGAGACCCTCTACGCCGCACAGGTGCTGTCGGTCGCCAGGAAGGGCAGATGGGTCGGGGTGAGCGCCACCGCGGCCGACGAGCAGCTCTCGGCCACCCGCGGACAGCTCAAGGACGCCCAGACGGAAGCCCGCGCCATCGCCTCCCTCCTGCGCGACGCCCACCAGCAGTTCGCGGAACTGATCGGCCGGGTCCGCAGCCTCGTGGAGCAGGCGAAGGCGGAGAAGTTCACCGTGACCAGCCAAGGCGTGGCGGTCTACGACGCGGACAGCGTCCAGGCGATGCGGCACGATCCCGACTTCCAGAAGTACGAGGCACAGGTGAAGATCGCCGAGGCCGCCTGGACGAAGCAGATCAAGGACGCGGTACGGGCCGTCGACGACGCGGACCAGGGCGTGAAGCTCGCCCTGCACCAGGCCGCGGGTGTGCGGAGCTGGTTCGACCGGCTCCGGGATCCGCTGGGCCGGGACCACACCTTCAACGGGTCCGCCGTCGGGGACGTCGAGGTGTACGAGGCGCGGGAAGCCGAGAAGTACACGGACCGGATCCTCGGCGGCGAAAAGCTCGACGGCACCGAACTGGCCGAGTGGGAACGCCTCATGCGGGACAACTCCGGTGACGAGGTGTTCAGCAGGACGGTGCTCGACCACGTGGGTCCCGAGGGCACGATCCGGCTCACCAACCAGCTGAACGACCTCGCCTACGACTCGGACGAGGGGAACCGGCAGCGGTACCTGGCCGTCGAGAAGGGCTTCGCCACCGCCGTCGCCACGGCGACGCGGGACCCGGACTCCGCCTTCTACCGGGAGTGTCGGGAAGGGCTGCGGGAAGCGGGCGCCCGGCGGTACGAGTGGCAGGGGAGGAAGTCACGGGGTACCAGTCCTTCGTCACCCTCATGCAGCACGGCGGCGGTTACTCGGACCGGTTCCTGCACGACCTCGGCGACGACCTGATCGCCGCCGAGCGCGCCGACCGGGGCGACGACATCTGGGACCTGCCCAAGGGGTTCGTGCGGGCACGGGACGACTGGCTCGCCAACGATCCCCTGGACGGGCTCCTGGGGGTGATGAGCCACGACCCCGGCGCGGCGGAGGGCTTCCTCGACCCCGCGGTGGGTTCCGGCGACCGGCTGGAGTACCTGCTGCGGGAGCGGGACTGGAACGTGGTCGACGGGCATCCGGCCATGCGCAACCCGATGGACCCGGACCGGGCCGCCGACGACGTACTGCGGCAGTACGACATCGAGGACGCGGGCAGCAGGTCGGGTCTTGGGGCGGCGCTGATCGCGGGCGCGACGGGAATCGACCCGGCGAACTCCAGCGGCGGGTTCGTCCCCCACTCGCCGGCCAACGACCGCATCTTCGAGACGTCCCTTGACCACCTCGCGGCGGAGGGCAACGACTTCCCACCGCAGCTCCGTGAGCCCATGGCCCTCGTGATGGGCAACCACGGAGACGCCGTACACGAGGCCACCAGCGCCCACAACGACAGCGAAACCTCCCTCAACCGCCAGCACGTCCTCGAGGTGGCCAAGCAGATCTCCCGCGACCAGAACGCGTACGGAACACTGCACGACAGCCTGAACCGGGAGATCGTGTATGACATCAATACAGGTGCCGAAGGCGGTGAAGAGCCCCTCATCAGGGCAGGCCGCACCATTGGATTCCTGGAGGAGGCCCGTTATCAGGGCCTTCAGGTAGATGTCGACGACGCCAAGAGCAAGGCCACCTGGGATGCGAAGTGGGATTACCACACCTGGGGCGGCGTGGTTAATTTCATTCCCCACGTCGGGGATGCCGCGCAGCGAGGTGTGGATGTAGTCACCGCCAAGTGGCTGGAGGAAGAGATTGCTCGCATTGACAGTAATCAAGCGCGCGCGAACCTGGCGACCGGGATTGGCAGAGAAGGGCGCCTCGAAATGCTGGCCGAGCATTGGATGACAGAGAATCCCAGTGTGGTTTCCGATGAAGAAAAGTGGATGACAGTCGAAACCATTGACAACGCCGCGAACAACGGCAACGCGACGGCCCGGCGTCTGGCAGGTGCGGGGTCATGAAGAACAAGCTCATCGGTTCCGTTGCCGCATTCAGTGTCCTGCTTTTCGGGCTGGGGTGCTCTCGTGGTGAGCAGGAGCGGAACTATGCCGTCCCTGCCGAAGTCTGCGATGTCCCTGTCGCCGAGTCGGCCGTCGAGCCTCTTCTCCCGGAAGGCGATTCCCTGGCGGAGAAGCGACCGTATTCTCAGGATGAGGGTGTGGAGGACTTCTGTGCCCTGAAGGTGGGGAAGGGCTATGCCCTGACCGTCAGTTTTGACCGTGACATCGGTGACGGAGTGGATGCGATGCTGGCATCCGACGACTACAGCAACCTGAAGCGAGCCTCTTTCAGCGGCAGCGTGCTGAGTGCCGGGGTCGGAGAAGACGGCGCCATCGTCTGGCTCGACTGCAAGCCGAAGAGCGCGCAGCCGCAGACGAGGCCGACCGGCGGCGCGTACGAGTCTCTGGTGATGGAACTGAGGGTCGGGAACAAGGGCGCCGAGATCAAGAACCCCGACCAGCAGCGTCAGCACATCGAGGACTTCGTGCGGGCGTACCTGCCCGGCGTGGAGAAGACCTGGTGTGCCGGGGCATGAGGTCCTCGCTCCCCTGCTGCCGGCGGGTGAGTCCCTGACGGAGGACATCGACCACAGTGATGTCCGGCCAGGGGCGCATGACTACTGCAATGTCCGCGTGGACAAGAAGGTCGCGCTGGCCATGGAGGTGTCGCGGCAGACGGCTTATGCCGATCTGAAGTACGCCATGGACGACTACCGGAACCTGGAGGAGGTCACGCTCGGCGGCAGGGTGAAGAGCGCGGGTGTGGGGGAGAACGGCGCCATCGCCTGGCTGAGGTGTGAGCCCAAGGAGGGCCAGCCGCGGTCTGACGCGGTCAGCGGGCGCCCGTACCAGGCGCTGGTGGTGGAGTTCAACGTCGGGGACCCGGACCTGGTGCCCGAGGACCCGAGCGGTCGGCGCCGGGACATCGGCGCGTTTCTGCGGGCCTACCTGCCCGGGTTGGAGAAGGCGTGGTGCGCCGCGGGGTGACCCGGGTCCGGTGCTCACGGCGCCGTACGCCGTATTTTGCACAGATGTGACGGGCGTGGGGGACTGCTCAGTGGTCGGCGGGGTGTTTACGTGGGTGTTGGACATTCCGGGATCGTCGTCACGGAGGTGTGCGCCATGGCCGACGCGGCTTCGCGGCTGAAGGGGCTGCTGGAACAGGTGCTGGGAGTACCGCTGCCGGTTCGTATCCGCGCCTGGGACGGTTCGCAGGCGGGCCCGCCCACGGCACCGCTGCTCGTCGTACGCAACCGGCGGGCCCTGCGCCGCCTGCTGTGGAAGCCGGGCGAACTGGGCCTGGCGCGGGCCTGGGTGGCGGGGGACCTCGACATCGAGGGGGATCTCTACACCACCCTCGATCTGTTGTCGGGGCTGATCTGGGAGCGGGAGGACGACGCCCGGACGCTCGCGCAGGCGCTGCGGGAGCCGGAGGTGCGGGCTGCCGTACGCGGGCTGGTCAGGCTGGCCGGTCCCGCGCTGCCGCCCGCCCCGCCCCGCGAGGAGGTCCGCCGCCGCGGCCATCTGCACACCCGCCGCACCGACAGACGCGCCATCAGCCATCACTACGACGTCGGCAACGACTTCTACGAGATCGTCCTCGGTCCGTCCATGGTGTACTCCTGCGCCTACTGGGAGTCCCCGGACGGCAGCCTGGAGGACGCACAGCGCGACAAGCTCGAGCTTGTCTGTCGCAAGCTCGGGCTGCGGTCCGGTCAGCGGCTCCTCGACGTCGGCTGCGGCTGGGGCTCGATGGCCGTGCACGCCGCCCGCGAGCACGGCGTCAGCGTCGTCGGCATCACCCTCTCCCAGGAGCAGGCGGCGTACGCCCGTAAACGCATCGCCGGAGAAGGACTGACGGACCGTATCGAGATCCGGGTGCAGGACTACCGGGACGTACGCGACGGGCCCTACGACGCGATCTCCTCCATCGGCATGGCCGAACACGTCGGCGCCGAACGCTACCTGGCGTACGCCGAGACCCTGCACGATCTCCTCAGGCCCGGCGGCCGGCTCCTCAACCACCAGATCGCCCGCCGCCCGCAGCGCGACGAGTCGGTGTACCACCTGGACGAGTTCATCGACTCCTACGTATTCCCCGACGGCGAACTCGCCCCGCTCGGCACGACCGTCACCCAGCTGGAGCGCGCCGGTTTCGAGGTGCGGGACGTGGAGTCGATCCGCGAGCACTACGCCCTGACCCTGCGCCAGTGGGTCACCAACCTGGAGGCCGACTGGCCGCGCGCCATGCGCCTGGCCGGGCCCGGCCGCGCCCGCGTCTGGCGGCTGTACATGGCCGCCTCCGCCCTCGCCTTCGAGCACAACCGGATCGGCGTGAACCAGGTCCTCGCCGTCCGCACCCCCGACGACAGCGGCGCCTCCGGCATGCCGCTGCGGGCCCGCACCTGGAACTGAACGGGATGGGCCCGAGTCCCGAGGGGGGTCGGGCCCATCGCCTCACTCCGACTTGATCGCCGCCAGCATGTTCAGCCGTGCCGCCCGCCGCGCGGGCCACAACGCCGCGAGGACGCCGACCGCGGCGGCCAGCAGGAGGAAGACGCCCATCCGGGCCCAGGGCAGGACCAGTTCGTACGTCGCCATGCGCGTCCCGAGCAGCTCACCGGCCGCCCAGCCGAAGAACACCCCGAGGCCGATGCCGAGCACCCCGCCGAACAGGGAGATCACCAGCGACTCCAGCCGGACCATGCGCTTGACGCCGCCCCGCTCCAGGCCGATCGCGCGGAGCATGCCGATCTCCTGCGAACGCTCGAACACCGACATCGCGAGGGTGTTGATGACACCGAGGACCGCGACGATCACCGCCATGGCCAGCAGGCCGTAGAGCAGGTTCAGCATCAGGGTGAACATCTGCGCGATGTCGTTGGAGATGTCCTCCTTGTCCTGGACCCTGATCGCCGGGTTGTCGCCGAGGGCCTCCTCCAGCCGGTCCTTCGCCGCGGCCGAGGCGCCGTCCTCGGTCCTCACCATGACCTGCATGTCGACCGGGTCGGACAGGTGCGGGGTGAGGACGACGTTGTCGACCATGATGCCGCGCATCATCTCGTTGGCCTGGTAGACCCCGGCGACCGTCAGCCGGTCCTTCGCGCCGTCCTCGTAGGAGACGGTGAACGTCGAACCGGCCCGCCACCCGTGCCGCTCGGCGGTGTCGTCGTCGACCACGACCCGCCCGCCGCCCACCTCGAAGGCGCCGTCGGCCACCGGCAGGTCGGTCAGCTCGCCGATGGTGGCACCGGTGACGCCGGTCAGGTACTCGGTCTCGCCGTCGATCCGGGAGGCGGCGTTGCGCAGCGGACTGGTCGCGGTGACCCCGTCGGCGGCGTCGAGCTTCTCGGCGACGTCGGGGGAGAGCTGGTTGCCGTTGGCCATGGAGACCACGTAGTCGGCGCGGATCGACGCCGACGCCATCTTGTCGATGGCCTGCTGGAGGCTGCCCGCCATCACCGTCATGCCGGTGATCAGGGTCAGGCCGATCATCAGCGCGGAGGCGGTGGCGGCGGTACGGCGCGGATTGCGCACCGAGTTCTGCCGGGCCAGCTTCCCCGACACCCCGAAGATCCGCATCACCGGGGAGGCCGCCGCGATCAGCGGCCGGGACAGCAGCGGGGTGAGGATGAAGACACCGATGATCAGCAGCACCGCGCCGAGGCCCATGGGGGCCTGGCCGTCCGAGCCGTCCATCCTCGTCGCGGCGAGGACGACGGCGACGCCGGCGGCGGAGAACAGCGCGCCGAGGGTGTTGCGCAGCACCAGCGACCGGGTGGTGGCCTGCGCGTGCACGCTGCTCATCGCGGCGACCGGCGGGATCTTCGCCGCGCGGCGGCCCGGCAGCCACGCCGCGAGCATGGTCACCAGGACACCGACCGCGAGGGCGGTGCCGATCGTGCCCGGGGAGACCACCAGCGGTCCGTCCGGCACCGTCGCGCCCAGCGAGCCGATGAGGGACCGCAGTCCGGCGCCGATGCCGATGCCCGCGACCAGCCCGGTCACCGCGGCGACCGTGCCCACCACGAACGCCTCGATCAGCACCGACCGGGTGACCTGGCGGCGGGAGGCGCCCACGGCCCGCAGCAGCGCCAGTTCCTTGGTGCGCTGGGCGACCAGCATGGTGAAGGTGTTGGCGATGATGAAGGTGCCGACGAAGAGCGCGATGCCCGCGAAGACCAGCAGGCCCTGCTTCAGCCCGCTCATCGACGACGCGATGATCTCCGCCTGCTCGTCGGCGAGTTCGGCACCGGTCGTCGTCTCCACCACGTCCCCGGGCAGCGCCTTGTCCAGCGCGGCCTTCAGCGCGGTCTGGCTGGTGCCCTCGGCGGCCTTGACGTCGATCTCGTCGTAGACGCCGGGCTTGCCGAACAGCTTCTGGGCGGTCGCCGTGTCGAACAGGGCGAGGCTGCCGCCCGCCGCCACGTTGCCGTCGTCGGTGGTGAAGACGCCGGTGACCTCCGGCGCCAGGACCGGGCCGTCGACGGACAGCCGTACGGTGTCGCCGACGCCGTACCCGGTGCGCTTCGCGGTCTCGGAGTCGATGAGCACCTCGCCCTCGCCGCTCGGCGCGCGCCCCTCGACGAGCGGGTACCGCGGGTCCTTGGTCCCCCAGTAGTTGCCGCCCTGCGACTGGAACCCGTCGCCGATCAGCTTGCCGTCCTTGTCGGCGACGGCGGTGAACCCGCGGACCACCCCGATGGCGGAGGCCGCGCCCGGCACCGCGGCGCTGTCGTCGACCAGGTCTTGCGTCAGCTCGTGGCGCTTGCCGACGCGGTCGCCGCTGGCGTCCCGGTACTCCGCTTCGACGGCGACGTCGACGTGGTCGAAGCCCTTGGCGGAGCTGTTCTGGAGGGCGTCGGAGATGGTGTTGGTGAAGACCAGGGTCCCCGAGACGAAGGCCACGCCGAGCATCACGGCGAGGACGGTCATCAGGAGCCGGGCCTTGTGCGCGAGGACGTTGCGCAAGGCGGTACGGAACATGGGGTGATCTCAGTCCAGAGGGGAGGGGTGGCTGGGGGGACGGCGGCTCAGCTGGTGCGGCCCTTTGCGTCGAATTGCTTCATGCGGTCGAGCACGGCCTCGGCGGTGGGCCGGTACACCTCGTCGACGATCCGTCCGTCCGCGAGGAACACCACGCGGTCCGCGTACGCCGCCGCCACCGGGTCGTGGGTGACCATCACCACCGTCTGCCCCAGCTCCCGCACGGAGTTGCGCAGGAAGCCCAGTACCTCGGCGCCGGAGCGGGAGTCGAGGTTGCCGGTCGGCTCGTCGCCGAAGACGATGTCGGGCTTGGAGGCGAGGGCGCGGGCCACGGCGACACGCTGCTGCTGGCCGCCGGAGAGCTGGGCGGGCCGGTGGCGCAGCCGGTCGGACAGGCCGACCATGCCGATCACGGTGTCCAGCCACCCCTGGTCCGGCTTGCGGCCCGCGATGTCCATCGGGAGGGTGATGTTCTCGAGCGCGGTGAGCGTCGGCAGCAGGTTGAACGCCTGGAAGATGAACCCGATCTTGTCCCGGCGCAGCCGGGTGAGCTGCCTGTCCTTCAGGGAGCCCAGTTCGGTGTCGCCGATGCGCACGGAGCCGGAGGAGAAGGTGTCGAGCCCGGCCACGCAGTGCATCAGCGTGGACTTCCCGGAGCCGGAGGGGCCCATGATCGCGGTGAACTCGGCCTGCCGGAAGTCGACGGAGACCCGGTCGAGGGCGATCACCTGGGTCTCGCCCTGCCCGTAGATCTTCGACAGGTCCGTGGCGCGGGCGGCCACGGTGGTGGTCGGCTGGGCGAGGGATGCGGTGGTCACGGCAGGGACACTCCTGTCGGGAGGGCGGCGTTCAAGGGGCCCTCCCATCGTCCCGACCGGACGGTGCCGTGTAGTCAGCCCCTGTTCGGGTTCCGGGGGCAGACTCGGGTCGGACCGGGGGCCGCCGTGTCATACCTGGGGATGACGGGGGCCCCTGAGGGCGGCCCGGTGGGGCGCGGTGTCAAGAACGGGTGGAGCACCCTGGTCCAGGCGGTGAAATTCCGTCATTCCGCATACGCGGGAGGTCGGCGCGCGTAAGGCTGTTGGCAAGTGCGGATGGCTCGTTCCGTGTGCTGATGCACCCTCAGACGTCAATAAAATAAGACAACATCGCTCCGCCCGTCCGCTGTTCGGGGGATGCGTCCCGATAGGCTCGGGGCGCTCGATGCGGAGCTCACGGCCTGCCCGGATGGTGGAATGCAGACACGGCGAGCTTAAACCTCGCTGCCCCTTCGCGGGCGTGCCGGTTCAAGTCCGGCTCCGGGCACCTCCACGTCTACGGCACTCGACCTACCCTCGTGGTCGGTAGGGTGCCGTCACTGTGTGTGAGTACCCGGTGGCCGCGCGCGCGACGCCCGGACCGGGCCGCCGAGGCGTTCCGACGGGTCGTCAACTGGCCGATTCCTGACTGCTTTCACCGTCTGACGGTACGACGCCCGGCCCGCCCTGTCCGGATCCAGCGGCCCCGGAGCCGCACAGCCGACCGGGCGCCCCGCTTTTCCACTGCCTTCCGGAGTGCCGGGCGCCGACCCGTTGACAGCGGGCGGCCCGGATCGGAGACTCAGGCCGGAGAGTAAGTGAATAAAAATTCACTGTGCGAACACGCCGTCATGTCAAACCCGACCACGTCAAAGGGGACGACCGATGCGTACCACCGTCGGCATCATCGGAGCCGGTCCGGCCGGACTGCTGCTCGCGCGGCTGCTGCACAACGCCGGGATCGACTCGGTCGTCCTGGAGGGCCGGGAGCGGCAGTACGTCGAACAGCGGCAGCGGGCCGGGATCCTGGAGCAGGGGACGGTGGACGTGCTGCGCGCGGCCGGGGCCGGGACGCGGATGGACCGGGAGGGGCTGCGGCACGACGGTATCGAGCTGCGGTTCGACCGGCGGCGGTATCGCGTCGACTTCCCCGCGCTCACCGGCGGCAGGTCCGTGATGGTCTACGCCCAGACCGAGGTCTGCAAGGACCTCATCGCCCTCCAGCTGAAGGAGGGCGGCCCGCTGCTGTTCGGCGCGGAGGCGCTGGCCGTGGAGGGGGCCGCCACCGACCGCCCGCGCGTACGGTTCCGGTACCAGGGGCGCGAGGACGTACTGGAGTGCGACTACGTCGTCGGCTGCGACGGCTCCTGGGGTGTGGCCCGCAGGGCGGTCCCCGCCGAGCTGGTACGCGTGTACGAGCGGACGTACCCCTTCGGCTGGCTCGGCGTCCTCGCCGACGTACCGCCCTCCCACGACGAACTGGTCTACGCCCGCCACGACCGCGGCTTCGCCCTGCTGTCCATGCGGTCCACCTCCGTCTCCCGGCTCTACCTCCAGGTGCCGGAGGGGACCGACGCCGACTCCTGGGACGACGACGCGATCTGGGCGGAGCTGGAGCGCCGCTTCGAGACCGGCGACGGATGGCGGCTGGAGCGCGGGCCCATCACCCAGAAGTCGGTCACCCCCATGCGGTCCTTCGTTCAGGAGCCCATGCGGTACGGCCGGCTCTTCCTCGCCGGGGACGCCGCCCACATCGTGCCGCCCACCGGGGCCAAAGGGCTGAACCTCGCGGTGGGGGACGTCGTCACCTTCGCGCGGGCGCTCACCCGGCTGACCGAGACCGGGTCGGCGGACCTCCTCGACGCCTACTCGGAGACCTGTCTGCGCCGCGTCTGGCAGGCCGAACGGTTCTCCTACGACATGACGACCCTGCTGCACCGGGCCCCCGACGCCACCCCCTTCGAGGACCGGCTCCAGCTCGCCCGGCTGGAACGCGTCACCGACTCCCGCGCCGCCGCGACCGACCTCGCCGAGGCGTACACGGGGTTCCCGCTGGAATGAAACGGGGTGAATCGGTATCAACTGGGTAATTCGAACGGCTGGAATGGGGCCCGCCAGTGGCGGGAATCACTCGTACGCGTAGCGTGTTGACCAGCACGGCGAGGGAAAGATCCTCCCCAGGCAGTAGGGTCAATCCTTTGCCTTTCCATTACTCTTGAGCCAAGGCCGCGCAGTGCGGCCATGGAGGAGTGAAATGAGGAGCAGCAACCCGGTCTTCTCGCGACGGGGGTTCAGCCGCGACAACGGCTACGCGGGCTTCAACACCGCGCCGCAGGCCGGGGGAGCAGCTGTCGGCACGCAGGGCAACCCGTACGCCCAGCCGCAGGCCGGTAACCCGTACGCGCAGAACCCGTACGCACAGCAGGACCTTCAGCACGGCGCCCCGCCGCAGGCCCCGGCCACCACCGGCCGGATGACGATGGACGACGTCGTCATGCGCACCGGCACCACCCTCGGTGTCCTGGTCGTGACGGCCGCCCTCGCCTGGGCGCTGCTGCCGGTCGACGACGCCAACATCGGCCGGTCGTACGGCATCGCCATCGGCGCCGCCCTCGTCGGCATGGTGCTGGCGCTGGTGCAGTCGTTCAAGCGCAAGGCGTCGCCCCCGCTGATCCTGGCGTACGCCGCCCTGGAGGGTGTCTTCCTCGGCGTCGTCTCCAGTGTGGTGGACAACCGCATCGCCGAGGGCGCGGCCATGCAGGCGGTGATCGGCACCCTCGCGGTCTTCACGGCCGTACTGGTCGCCTACAAGGCGGGCTGGATCCGCGTCAACCGCCGGTTCTACGGCTTCGTGATGGCCGCGGCGATGGGCTTCGTCCTGCTGATGGCGGTCAACCTGCTGTTCGCCGTGTTCGGCGGCGGTGACGGCCTCGGCTTCCGCAGCGGCGGCCTCGGCATCGTCTTCGGCATCATCGGCATCCTGCTCGGTGCCGCCTTCCTCGCCATGGACTTCAAGCAGGTCGAGGACGGCATCGCCTACGGCGCCCCGCGCGAGGAGGCCTGGCTCGCCGCCTTCGGTCTCACGCTGACGCTGGTGTGGATCTACCTCGAGTTCCTGCGGCTCATCTCGATCCTCAACAGCAGCGATTGACCTCGGCGGCGAGGCCGCGCGAGACACCGAAGGGCCCCGGGGTTCAGCCCCGGGGCCCTTCGCCGTGCCGATGAGCGCGCTCAGAGCAGTTTGCGCGCGGCCCTCCTCAGGTCGTACTCGTGAATGATCGCTTTGGCGTGGCCGTACGCGAGGTTGTGCTCGTGGCGCAGCCAGCTGACCTTCTCCTCGAAGCGGAAGAGACTGGGGCCTTCCTCGACGGTGCGCAGCCAGTCGGAGATTTCACGGCCGGTGCAGTGAGGGATGCGGGCGAGCAGGTTGCGATGGGTCTCCTCGGAGAAGACTTGGGACATCGGCGCCTCCGGACGCATGGGATGTAAGCCGGTCCTTCAGGTCACCGTGCCTGAGCGTTCGCCCGTTGGCAACAGTCCGGGTGGGGTGCGTAGGCTCGCGCCGTGGTGGATACGACGTCTCTGATCCAAGCGGTGGACCACTTCGCCGATCGTCTGCGGGCCGCGCCGCAGAGCCGGTTGCAGCGCGGGGCCGCTGCCGAGGCGCTGGCGCTGGCCAGGGAGTTGGCCCGGTGGTCGCAGGTCCTCGAATCGCCGGGGGCGGAGCCCCGGGTGATGCCGGATGCGGGGATGTTCGCCGCGGCCGACCAAATCACCGTCGCCGGGAGGGATCTGGCGGTGGTGCTGACGAGCGACGAGGAAGTCGCCGAGGCGGTGCGGGTGGTTGAGGAGGCGCGGAAGCGGGCGGGGGTGTGACGGACGGGGCGTGGCCTCGGGCCCGTGGGCCCGGGAGTCAGAGGGACGCTATGACCCTGTCAGCCAGGATGTAGACCTTCTCGGCGCCGCACTCGAACGTCAGTGTGTACGCGCCCGAGATGCCCGAGCCGCCCAGCAGGACCGGGGTCTGGCCGGTGCGCAGGGCCGTGGCGAGGCGTTCGGCGGTCTCACGGTGGCCCGGGGTCATGCAGAGCGTGGTGCCGTCGGCGAAGACATAGACGTCGAGGGTGCCGAGGGGGCCCGGACGGACGTCGGTCAGCTCGGTGCGGGAGGCGGCGAGGTCCTCCAGGGTGGAGACCGTACGCTCGTGGTCGTTCACGCCCGGTGACGGGTCCGGCACGAAGTCGGGGTGCGAGGGGTGGCGGCGGCGGGCCGCGGCCAGCTCGGGGGAGTCCCCGGAGAAGTCGTCCGGCTCGGGGCCGGGCTCGGTGACCGGCTCCAGGGACTCCAGGCCCGCGAAGTCGGCCTGGCGGGGCAGGAACAGTTCGCCGTCGGGCAGGCCGCCCAGCAGGGTCGGCGTGTCCGAGGCGTCCCGGGCCTCCTGGGCGGCCCAGAAGGCGCGGGCCTCGGCGAGTTCGCGTTCGCGTTCCTCGGCCAGGGCCTCGGCGACGGCGGCGCGTATCTCGTCGGTGTCGGTGGCCTCACGGGCCGCGGGCACCGTGGCGCGGGTGGCGGCGCGGTGCTCAACCAGCTCGGCGTGCAGGGCCGTGAACTGTCGCCGCAGCTGCAACAGGGTGCGCAGGACGGCGACGCCCACGGCGCCGGTGGCGGCCGTGGTGACCAGCAAGGCGATCTGCATGGCGCTCACTGACGTACTCCCGGTTCAAAGTCGACCCCCGACTTCCTACATCAGCTTGATAGGTGAACTAACCAGCTGTCAGTGCGTAACGTCACGAATCGGACAGGTTCCTGGGGCTGCTGTTATCCCATTGGCTGGGCTGACCTGCGTGGTTTCCGCGCTGAGGGAGATAGGTCACATCCTGGGGGAGATTGCATCACAAAGCGGCCCGGCGTCCAGGGGTGTCCCGGACTCCGGGCCGCTGCGTGACGCAACGTTTCACCGTGGTTACGGAGGTGTTCTTCCCTCCGTCACGGGGGCGTTGTTCAGCTGAGGCGCTCGATGACCATCGCCATGCCCTGGCCGCCGCCGACGCACATGGTCTCCAGGCCGAACTGCTTGTCGTGCCACTGGAGGGAGTTGATCAGTGTGCCGGTGATCCGGGCGCCGGTCATGCCGAAGGGGTGGCCGACGGCGATCGCGCCGCCGTTGACGTTCAGCTTCTCCAGCGGGATGCCGAGGTCGCGGTAGGAGGGGATGACCTGCGCGGCGAACGCCTCGTTGATCTCGACCAGGTCGATGTCGTCGATGGTGAGACCGGCGCGGGCCAGCGCCTGCCGGGAGGCCTCGACCGGGCCGTAGCCCATGATCTCGGGGGAGAGGCCGGAGACGCCGGTGGAGACGATGCGGGCGAGCGGGGTCAGGCCCAGCTCGCGCGCCTTGGTGTCCGACATGATCACCAGGGCGGCGGCGCCGTCGTTCAGGGGGCAGCAGTTGCCCGCGGTGACCAGGCCGTCGGGGCGGAAGACGGGCTTGAGGCCCGCGACGCCCTCCAGGGTGACCCCGGCGCGGGGGCCGTCGTCCTTGCTGACGACGGTGCCGTCGGGCAGCGTGACCGGGGTGATCTCGCGCTCCCAGAAGCCGTTCTTGATGGCTTCCTCGGCGAGGTTCTGGGAGCGGACGCCGAACTCGTCCATGTCCTGGCGGGTGACGCCCTTGAGGCGGGCCAGGTTCTCGGCGGTCTGGCCCATCGCGATGTACGGGTCGGGCAGCAGGCCGTCCTCGCGCGGGTCGTGCCAGTCGGAGCCCTCGGACTGGGCGACGGCGGCGGTGCGGGCCTCGGCGTCGGCGAAGAGCGGGTTGTGGGTGTCGGGCATGCCGTCGCTGGTGCCCTTGACGCTGCGGGACACCATCTCGACACCGGCGGAGATGAAGACGTCGCCCTCGCCCGCCTTGATGGCGTGCAGCGCCATCCGGGAGGTCTGGAGGGACGAGGAGCAGTACCGGGTGATGGTGCAGCCCGGCAGGTGGTCCATGCCCATCTGCACGGCGACGATCCGGCCCAGGTTGTGGCCCTGCTCGCCACCGGGCAGACCGCAGCCGAGCATCAGGTCGTCGATGTCCTTCGGGTCGAGCCCGGGGACCTTGGCGAGGGCCGCCTGGATGATCGTGGCGGTCAGGTCGTCGGGGCGCAGGTCCTTGAGGGAGCCCTTGAAGGCGCGGCCGATGGGGGAGCGGGCGGCAGAGACGATCACGGCTTCGGGCATCACGGCTCCAGACGACGACGGTGTAGGGCGCACGGTGGAAATTACCCGTAGGTAAGCTCCCGGTCACTGTCATTGTGATGTGACACGGGCCTCTTTTCCAAGCGCTTGCTTAGTTCGTCGGCGGTGGGCTTTCCCACACCGTCCGGCGTGGCGGGCTGCGGGGCGAAGAGGAAACGGTCGACCGGCGGCCGGGTCAGCGGGCGCACCAGCCGCCGCACCCACGGCGAACCGAGCACCGCCGCCAGCACCACCGCGCCCACCAGCAGGGCGCCGAGTTCGGCGTAGGTGTCGGCGCGGGCGATCAGGCCCTTCTCCCGCAGCGGCAGGATGACCAGCGGATGCAGCAGGTAGATGGTGAAGCCGCCGGAGCCGAGCGTGGAGATCCACGGCAGCCGCCGCCTCGGCATCACCCGCAGCAGGCACAGGGTGAGCACCGCCGCCGAGGCCAGCACGGCGAGCCGGATCAGCCAGGCGCCCTCCATGCCGAGCGGGGTGTCGGCGCGGTAGGCGTGCCGCATGGACAGCCAGGTGCCCTGGATGTCCTCGTGCCACCACCAGCCCACGGCGCAGGAGGCGACCAGGCCCGTCACCGCGACCGGCAGGCTCCACCGGGCCTCGAGCCAGTCCCGCAGCATGCCCTGGCCCAGCCGCCAGCCGAAGTAGAACAGCGGCAGGTAGACCAGGACGCGGCTGGCCGAGAAGGTGAGCCCGAAGCCGTCGATGTAGCCGACCCCGAGCGAGACGGCGGTGGTGATCAGCAGCGGGTGGCGCAACTGGACCACCAGCGGGAGCAGCAGCCGCCAGAAGAACAGGGCCATCAGGAACCACAGCGTCCACGGCAGCTGGACGACGTGCAGCTTGAAGGGGGCACCGAGCGCGTACGACTCCAGCGAGAACAGCAGGCTGAAGATCAACGCGGGCAGCACGATGCTGCGCAGCAGGTTGCGCAGCTGGCGGGGGCCGAGCGGGCCCGCGCCGCTGAACACGCCGGCCAGTACGACGAAGGCGGGGACGCGGAAGGCCCATGTCCCCACCTGGTAGGCGGCCAGCGGTTCATGGCGGCTCATGATGCTGCCGATGGTGTGCAGCACCACGATGAGCGTGGCCGAGACGAACCGTGTGTTGTCCCACCAGGGATCACGGGCAGGGCTGGTGCGCGCCGGGCGGTCGGTGGGTCTGGGAGGCGACTTTTCCATCGCGGGAGGGACTCCTGACGGCTGCATGACAGAGGCAGAGCCGCCCACCCTCGCCAGTGGAGAAGAGCCCTTGGTTATCCCATGTGACTCATGAGGTGAACGCTTCGTGTACGGCGGGAGGAGGATCGTCCTCAGGTACCTGTCGAGCCCGTGTCCACCGTGTCCAGATCCGCCTCCGGTACCCGGCGGCGGCGTCGGCGTTTGAGGAGGGCCCAGGGGCCGCGGGGGCCGGTGGGGAGGGCGGCGGCGACCTCGGTGCCTGCCTCCGAGGCGGCCTCGGCGGCGGCGCGGGCGACCGGGAGGAAGCCCTCGCGGCGGGTGGCGTCGGGGCGCTCCTCCTCGGCGGGCCACAGGCCGAGGGCGGCGCAGACCGTGGGCAGCACCGCCATCGCGGCGGTGGCGTAGCCCTCGGCGGACGGGTGGTAGTTGTCGGGGCCGAACAGCTCACGCGGGTTGGCCGCGAACTCGGGGCCCAGCAGGTCGCCCAGCGACACCGTGCGCCCGCCCTGCTCGACCGTGCCGATCGTCTGCGCCGCCGCCAGCTGCCGGGAGGCCCGCCGCGCCAGCCAGCGCAGCGGCTGCTGCACCGGCTCGATGGTGCCCAGGTCGGGGCAGGTGCCGACGACCACCTCCGCGCCGGCGGTGCGCAGCCGTCGGACCGCCGTGGACAGACAGCGCACCGAGCGGGTCGGGGGCATCCGGTGGGTGACGTCGTTGGCGCCGATCATGATCACGCAGATGTCGGGTACCCGGGCCTGGTCCGCCAGGACCAGGCCCACCTGCCGTTCCAGGTCGTCCGACTGGGCGCCGGGCAGCGCGACGTTGCGGAGCCGGACCGGCCGTTCCGCGACCGCCGCGAGTCCCGACGCCAGCAGGGCGCCCGGCGTCTGACCGGCCCGGTGGACGCCCTGACCGGCGGCGGTGGAGTCGCCGAGCAGGGTCAGCAGCAGCGGCGGTTCGCCGGAGGTGGTGTAGGGATGGCCGTACAGCCCGTCCGCGTTCGGCACGTGCGGCAGCGCGCCGTTGCCCACCTGCCGCTTGGCCAGCCGCACCTCCGCCAGCACCAGGCCGACGACCGCGGCGCCGGCCAGACCGACGCCGCCACCGCCGTAGGCCGCACCGGCCGCGATGCGCCGGGCCACCCTGGCCCTCGACATCCTCGTCATGGGTCGCCGCCACCTCCCGCATAGCCCTACATCAACTGCTTGCCCCGTACCGACGGTGCGTCAATCTCAACAGCGAGTGAACGGGCCCCTTGACCCGTAGGCTGGCGGAACCAATCACCACCACTTCTTTTGCAGCGACCGGAGACAACGGTGCAGTTCCACGACTCGATGATCAGCCTCGTCGGCAACACCCCGCTGGTGCGGCTCAACCACGTCACCCAGGGGATCCGGGCTACCGTCCTGGCCAAGGTGGAGTACTTCAACCCGGGCGGCTCGGTGAAGGACCGCATCGCCCTGCGCATGATCGAGGCGGCCGAGCAGAGCGGCGAGCTGAAGCCGGGCGGCACGATCGTCGAGCCGACCAGCGGGAACACCGGCGTCGGGCTGGCCATCGTGGCCCAGCAGAAGGGGTACAAGTGCGTCTTCGTGTGCCCCGACAAGGTGTCCACCGACAAGATCAACGTCCTGCGCGCGTACGGCGCCGAGGTCGTCGTCTGCCCGACCGCGGTGGCGCCCGAGCACCCCGACTCCTACTACAACGTCTCCGACCGGCTGGTCCGCGAGACCCCCGGCGCCTGGAAGCCCGACCAGTACTCCAACCCCCACAACCCGCTCTCCCACTACCACTCCACCGGCCCCGAGCTGTGGGAGCAGACCGAGGGGAAGATCACCCACTTCGTGGCGGGCGTCGGCACCGGCGGCACCATCTCCGGTACCGGCCGCTATCTGAAGGAGGTCAGCGACGGGCGCGTCCAGGTCGTCGGCGCCGACCCCGAGGGCTCCGTGTACTCCGGCGGCTCCGGGCGGCCGTACCTCGTCGAGGGTGTCGGTGAGGACTTCTGGCCGACCGCCTACGACCGCACCGTCGCGGACGAGATCGTCGCCGTCTCCGACAAGGACTCCTTCCAGATGACCCGCCGCCTCGCCAAGGAGGAGGGCCTGCTGGTCGGCGGCTCCTGCGGGATGGCCGTCGTCGCCGCGCTGAAGGTCGCCGAGCGGCTCGGCGAGGACGACGTGGTCGTCGTCCTGCTGCCGGACAGCGGACGCGGCTACCTCAGCAAGATCTTCAACGACGAGTGGATGGCCGACTACGGCTTCCTGGAGGACGCCGGTCCCAGCGCCCGGGTCGCCGACGTCCTCGACGACAAGCAGGGCGGCGTGCTGCCGTCCCTGGTGCACATGCACCCCGAGGAGACGGTCGGCCAGGCCATCGAGGTGCTGCGCGAGTACGGCGTCTCGCAGATGCCCGTCGTCAAGCCGGGCGCCGGGCACCCCGACGTGATGGCCGCCGAGGTCGTCGGGTCGATCGTGGAACGTGAACTCCTCGACGCGCTGTTCACCAAGCGGGCCTCCCTCGAGGACCCGCTGGAGAAGCACATGTCGGCGCCGCTGCCCCAGGTCGGCTCCGGCGAACCGGTCGCGGACCTGATGTCGGTGCTCGGCACGGCGGACGCCGCGATCGTCCTCGTCGAGGGCAAGCCCACCGGGGTGATCAGCCGTCAGGACCTGCTGTCCTTCCTCGCCAAGACGGGGAAGTGACGGCGAACGTACGGTGGACGGGGCGTTCGGGCGCCCGACTTACGGCGCCCGCGCCCCGTTCGGTCTTCTCGGACGTGCCTCGGACGTGGTCTTCGCGGAAGTGGTACGAGCGCGTCACGTCCGCGCAGCACCCGCTTAACACGCGTCCGGCACATTGGTGGGTGTCGGCAGGGCGGGAGCGGCTCCCCGCCCCGGCCGACCCGAACGGCGCCAAGGACCTCCGGAGCGGCTCCCGGACCTCCATGGACGCCACGGACGCGATGCCTGGCCTGACCCGGCCGCGTCCCTCGCGGGGACCGCCGTCGTCCCGCCCCCCGGATACGGGGGTGCGGCGGTCCCCGCGCAAGCACCCTCTGTTGCGGCTGAACCGCCGCCGCTTTCGCGGAGCTGGTTGATCGCCGTCGGGGTTGCTCAGTTGATGGTTGCGGTTTCCGTCGGGGTTGCTCAGTTGATGGGTGTGGTCGTCGTCGCGTTCCAACTGCCCAGCATCGTCAGGCGGTCCGCCGTCTCCGAGTCCGGGTCCGGGACGTACGCCACGATCGTCTGGTCCGGTGCCGAGGGGATCGTCAGCGTCTCGTAGGGGAGGGTCAGCAGGCCCGCCACCGGGTGCCGTAGACGCTTGACCCCGTTGTCGCAGGGGCTGACGACGTGGTCGGCCCACATCCGGCGGAACTCCGCGCTGCGCGCCGACAGTTCGGCGACCAGCGCGGCCACGGTCGGGTCGTCCGGGTGGTGGCCCGCCTTCAGCCGGAGGTGGGCGACCGTCTGCCCGGCGATCTCGGACCAGTCGGGGTACAGCTCACGGGCCGCCGGGTCGAGGAAGGCACGGCGCACCAGGTTGCGGGCGGCGCGCTCGGCGTCCGAGAAGCCGAGCAGCGCGTCGGCCAGGGGGTTCCAGGCGAGGGCGTTCATCCGGTGGTCCAGGACGTAGGCGGGGTTGCGGTCCATGCCGTCCAGCAGCAGCCGTACGGCGGGACGCACCGGCGCGAACTCCGGGCACGGGTCGGCCGTACGGCGCGCCGGCCGGGCCACCGCGTGCAGGTACTCGAGCTCCGCCGCGTCCAGCCGCAGCACCCGCGCGACCGCGTCCAGCACGGCGTCCGAGACGCTCGGCCCGCGGCCCTGCTCCAGACGGACGTAGTAGTCGACGCTCACCCCCGCCAGCTGCGCCACCTCTTCGCGGCGCAGACCGGGGACGCGGCGGCGGCCGTACGACGGCAGCCCCACCTCCTCCGGCTGGATGCGGGCGCGGCGCGAACGCAGGAAGTCTCCGATTTCGCCGTCCATGGAACCGAGGATAGGCGGGGCGCCGCCCGCGAACCTGGTACTGGCAGACCCAGGAAAAGCTCATCCCTGGGTAGGGGCGGCACGGGCGCCGAGGGTGGTGGACATCGAAGCGAGCGGCCGGGGAGCCGCCCCGGCCGCCAGCACCCAGGGAGCCTTCATGTCGTACGAGAACCTGTCCGGCCGCACCGCCGTGGTCACCGGAGCCGCCAGCGGGATCGGTGAGGCCGTCGCCGTACTGCTCGCCGGGCACGGGGCGCGGGTGGCGCTGCTGGCCCGCCGCGCGGAGCGGCTCGCCGCCGTCGCCGAGAAGATCCGCGCGGACGGGGGCCGGGCCCTGCCCGTGGTCGCCGACGTCACCGACGAGGCGTCCGTGGCGGCGGCCGTCGAGCGGGTCCACGCCGAGTACGGGCCCGCCGACCTGGTCGTCAACGCGGCGGGCGTGATGCTGCCGCACCCGATCGCCGACCGGCGCGCCGACGAGTGGCAGCGGATGCTGGACACCAACGTCGCCGGGGTGCTGAGGGTCACCGGCGCCTTCAGCGACGACCTGGTCGGGGCGGCGGCCGGCGGCCGTACGGCGGACATCGTGAACGTCTCGTCCGTCGGCGCGCACCTCGTCTTCCCCAACTACGCCGTCTACGGCGCCACCAAGGCCGCCGTCACCTATCTGTCGCAGGTCCTGCGCACCGAGTTCGGGCCGCGGGACGTCCGGGTCACCAACGTCGAGCCGGGGTTCGTCGAGAGCGAGCTGGTCGAACAGATCGACGACACGCGGCTGGCACGGGAGGTCGGCGAGATGCGGGACGCGGTGGGCGCGATGTCCGCGGAGGAGCTGGCCGACGTGGTCGCCTACACGGTGAGCAGGCCGCGCCGGGTCAATCTGCGCCACATCGTCGCGCTGCCCACCCGGCAGGTGTGACACCCCGGCGGGGTCAGTCCTCCCAGGCGTCGTCGCGCTTGGCGTCCTGACGGCGGCCGAACAGGCCGGGGTTGGTGCGGACCGCCTGGACGACGTTGACGCCGACGATCCCGGCCCACGCCGTCAGCAGGCCGGGCAGGCCCGCGACCCCGCCGCCGATGGCGGACAGCGGCACGGCCAGCACCAGCGAGACGATGCCGAAGCCGAACCGCTCGCCCCAGCTGTCCGTGGGCCTCGGCGACCGGGCGTCGCGGGCCACCACCATCTGCTGCTCCGCGAGCTGCCGCCGCACCCGGCGCTCCACCGCACCGTCCATGCGCTGGTCGAGCTTCTCCAGGAACGACTCGACCAGCGCGGAGTCGTAGTCCTCGCCGAGGTCCCTGCGCGCCCGCAGGGTCGCGTCGAGTTCCTTCTTCAGGTCGGCGTCCCGCGCATCCATTCCGCTCATGCCCTCCACGGTAGGAAGCGGCGCGGCCGGCCGCACTGGGGATAGCCCCCGTTTCGGCGGGGGTGCGTCCCACCGGCCGCGGACCCGGGGGTCCGGGTCACCTTCCGTAGCGGCGCTCCCGCGCGGCGTACGAGCGCAGCGCGCGCAGCAGGTCCACCTGGCGGAAGGCGGGCCACAGGACGTCCACGAAGTGCACCTCCGCGTACGCGGACTGCCAGAGCAGGAAGCCGGACAGCCGCTGCTCGCCGGAGGTGCGGATGACGAAGTCGGTGTCGTGGCCCGCGGGGGAGTACAGGTTGTCGGTGATGTGCTGGAGATCGAACTCCTCGGCCAGCTCGCGCGGGTCGCCCCCGGCGGAGATGTGCTTGTCGAAGGCCGAGCGGACCGCGTCGATGATCTCGCGGCGCCCGCCGTAGCCGACGGCGACGTCGACCTTGAGGCCGGTGCGGCCGGTGGTGCGCGCGGCGGCGGCCTTCAGGGAGCGCGCGGTGTCCCCGGGGAGCAGGTCGGTGGAGCCGATGACCTCGACCCGCCAGTCCTCGTCGGCCGCGCAGACGCTCACCACGGTCTCCTCGATGATCTCGAGGAGCGGACCCAGCTCGTCCGGCGGGCGGTGGAGGTTGTCGTCGGAGAGCATCCACAGGGTGACGTGCTCGATGTCCGCCGCGTCGCACCAGCGCAGCAGGTCGCCGACCTTCGCGCCGCCCGCGCGGTAGCCCGCGCTGACGTCGTCGTGGCCGGAGCCGCGGGCCCAGCGGCGGTTGCCGTCCAGCATGACCGCGATGTGCCGGGGGCGGGGCCTGCCCTCCAGCTTGCGCGCCAGGCGCCTGATGTACACGGTCTCCAGCGCCGAGCGGAGCGCCCTTAATGCCATGTGCCCAGTCCCTTCGGTGCCGTCCACGGCTCGGTGCCGTCCACGGCGAGCGTGACCCACCGTATCGCCCGCCGGGCGCGGGGGCCGGTCGGGAGCGGCCGGGCCGTTCCGCTTGCCCGGTTGCATGGATCCATGCAGAGTTCTGCTCAGGTGAATGGGGTGTGCGGGGCGGAGAGGGGTCGCGGGGCTGTGGCTGTGTCGTCTCAGACGGATCGGGGGGACCGGGGGGATCGGGGAGCGGCGGCCGGGGTGCCCGTCGTCGTCCTCGACGGCGCCGGGCTCGGTGCCGAGGACGTCGTACGCCTCGCCGACGGGGCCGCGCGCCCGGTACCGGGGCCGGACGGCATGCGCCGGGCCGAGGCCTCCTGGCACGCCGCCCGGCAACTCGCCGCCACCGGCAGGGTCTACGGCCGCTCCACCGGCGTCGGCGCCAACCGCTCCGTGCCCGTGCCGACCCAGGCCGCCGCCGGGCACGGGCTGCGGCTGCTGCGCAGCCACGCCGGGGCCATCGGGGAGGAACTGCCCGCCCGGCAGGTCCGCGCCATGCTCGCCGTGCGCGCCAACCAGATCCTCGCGGGCGGCGCCGGACTGCGCCCCAGCATCGTCACCGCGCTGTGCGAGGCGCTTGAGAACGGCGCCCACCCCGTCGTCAACGAGCACGGCTCGGTCGGCACCGGCGACATCGCCGCGCTCGCCCAGATGGGTCTAGCCCTCGCCGGGGAACACCCCTGGCAGGGCAGCGGCGCCCCCGCACCCCAGCCGCTCGACAACAACGACGCGCTCGCCCTGATCAGCAGCAACGCCCTCACCCTCGGGCAGGCCGCGCTCGCCCTGCACGAACTGCGCGGACTGCTCGCCGCCACCCAGGTCGTCGCCGCGCTGTCCCTGCTCGCCGTCGACGGCTCCCACGAGCCCTACGCCGCCCCCGTGCACACCGCGCGCCCGCACCGCGGCAGCGCCGAGGCCGCCCGCCGGATGCGCGCCCTGATCGGCGCCGCCGACCGTCCGCACCCGCCGCTCGGCCGCATCCAGGACCCGTACGGCTTCCGCTGCCTGCCCCAGATCCACGGGCCCGCCCTCGACGCCGCCGACACCCTGGAGGAGGTCATCGCCGTCGAGGTCAACGCCGCCGCCGAGAACCCGCTGATCTCCGTCGACGACCAGGCCGCCTACCACCACGGCGGCTTCTACCAGGCCCAGCTCGCCCTCGCCCTGGACCACTTCCGGCTCGCCCTGATGCAGGTCGCCCGGCTGTCCACCGCGCGGCTCTCCACCCTCAACGAGCCCGCCTTCACCCGGCTGCGGCCCTTCCTCGCCGACCACGAACCGGCCGCGTCCGGCGTGATGATCCTGGAGTACTCCGCCGCGGCCGCCCTCGGCGACCTGCGCGCCTGCTCCGCGCCCGCATCCCTCGGCCACGCTGTACTCTCCCGGGGCGTCGAGGAACAGGCCAGCTTCGCCTCGCTCGCCGCCCGCCAGACGCTCCGCGCCTGCGCCGCCTTCCGGCTCGTCGTCGGCTGTGAACTCGTCGCCGCCGTACGGGCGCTGCGCCAGCGCGAGCTGCGGCCCGGCCCGGAGCTGCCGGTGGGCGCGGCGCTGGCGCTGGCCGAGCCGGTCCTCGACGCGGACTGGGCCGACCGCCCGCTCACGGACGACGTGACGGCAGCGGCCCGGCTGCTCGACCGGTTCACGGACATCTACAGGGGGAGCACCGCACCATGAACGGCACCGAGAGCCGCGACACCGGCCCCGCCGAGAGCCCCGCCGCGCGGCTCCAGAGCCTCTTCGAGGGACACCGGCTCACCCCGACCCAGCGGCGCATCGCCCACAGCATGGTCCGGCGGGCCGCCGACGTGCCCTTCCTGTCCAGCGTGGAACTGGCCGAACTCGCCGGGGTCAGCCAGCCGTCCGTGACCCGCTTCGCCGTCGCCCTCGGCTTCGACGGCTACCCGGCGCTGCGCAGGCACCTGCGTGAGGTCGCGCCCGCCGAGCAGACGGCACCGGCCGCGCCGTTCAACGAGTACCAGCAGGCCGTCGAGTCCGAGATCGAGAACCTGCGCCACCTCGCCGAACTCCTCGCCGACCCGCGGCCGGTGCGGCGGGCGGGCGCACTGCTCGCCGCCTCCCGCCCGCTGCCGGTGCTCGGCCTGCGCGCCGCCGCCGCGCAGGCGTACGGCTTCGCCTACTTCGCCGCCAAGGTCCACCCCGACGTACGCCTGCTCAACGAGGGCGGCACGATGATCCACGACCGGATCGACGGCGCCGTGCGCGCGGGCGCCTCCGCGCTGCTGTGTTTCGCGCTGCCCCGGCATCCGCGCGAGGTGCTCGACACCCTCGGTTACGCCAAGGAGGCCGGGCTGACCGTGGTCACCGTCGCCGACTCGGCGTTCGCGCCGGTCGCGAAGGTCTCCGACCTGCTGCTGCCGGCCGCCGTCGGCACCGGCCTCGCCTTCGACACCGCCTGCGCCCCGATGCTGCTGGGCCGGGTGCTGCTGGAGGCGATGTGCGACGACCTGCCGGACGCGCAGGCGCGGCTGGAGGAGTTCGATGCGCGGGCGGTGGCGCGGGGGCTGTTCGTCGAGTAGCACGGAAGGTGTCGGGCAGCACCGCGGGGGCCGCGTCTTTCTCAGACGCGTCTCACGTTCGCTCGCTAACCTGCCTGCCCAACAGGACTGTGCACATGTCAGATGTGCCGAGGCGACGAGGAGGCGGATCGTGGCACGCGGAGGTCAGGGACTGGCTCGGGTGGCGGTCGTCGTACGGGCCGGAGCGGCGCCGATGTGGTGGCTGGGCGTGGTCGCGGCCGGTGCCGGTGTGCTCCTGCCGGGGATCACCGGGCGGCGGATCGGGGTGCTCGCGGGCGCCGCGCTGTTCATCGTCGTGGCCGCCGCGGTGGCGCTGCCGCGGCGTAAGCGGTACGCCGCGCTCGCCCGGGGGACCGTGCGCGCGGGCCGCAACGACGTCCTCCAGGACCGTGCGGTCACCACCCGCAACTGGCGTCGCGGCCACCGCTGGTGGCTCCTGCTCGCCTTCCTCGCCGCGCTGGGCAGCGCGTTCGCGGTGCCCGCGGCGGGCGGCATGGTGCTGGCGGGCGCGGGAGTCGGCCTGTGGCTGAAGGCGGCGTGGCTCGGCCGCCGCGAGCGGGCCGGGGACGAGTTGCTGTGGGTCCGCGTCGACTGGCTCAGCACCAGGGGCGGCTCCCCGGCGGGCAAGCCGGTCAAGGCCTACCGCAGCACGGGCATCGCGGCGGGCGACGCGACCCCGGGCGGCCGGAGGCGGAAGCCCGCGGCGCTGGTGTGACTCGCTTCCGGGGGTAGGTGTTGTCGGTCGGCCGCGGGTGTGTGGGGACTTGGCGCGCAGTTCCCCGCGCCCCCAGGGCATCCGCGCGCCGCCCGTCGTATCGGCACCGGGGGCTGCCGCCCGCCTCATAGGGGCGCGGGGAACTGCGCGACCAGCCACCCCGCACCCGCAGCCGCCGACGATCTCCCGGACCGACTGCGTCTCGCGCACCACGACAAGGGCGACCTGACCCTCCCCGTCCGGGGTGAACCCGTACCCCCGGGCCGATGCGCGGATGCCGGTGACGTCGGGCCCGCACCGCGCCGCCCCGCCCTCGTGTTGACTAGCTCTATTCATGTAGTCAGGATGTGAATAGAGTCGGCAATCATCCGGGAGGCAGACCATGTCAGGACCCCGACCCGTCCGAGCCCCGCGCGGCACGGAACCGAGCGCCCTGGGATGGCAGCAGGAGGCCGCCCTGCGGATGCTCCAGAACAACCTGGACCCGGAGGTCGCCGAGCACCCCGACAAGCTCGTCGTCTACGGCGGCACCGGCAAGGCGGCCCGCGACTGGCGCTCCTTCGACGCCATGGTGCGCACCCTGAGGACCCTCAGGCAGGACGAGACCATGCTCGTCCAGTCCGGTCGCCCCGTCGGCGTCATGCAGACCCACGAGTGGGCCCCGCGCGTGCTCATCGCCAACTCCAACCTGGTCGGCGACTGGGCCAACTGGGAGGAGTTCCGCCGCCTTGAGGCCCTCGGTCTCACCATGTACGGGCAGATGACCGCGGGCTCCTGGATCTACATCGGCACCCAGGGCATCCTCCAGGGCACCTACGAGACGTTCGCCGCCGTCGCCGCCAAGAAGTTCGGCGGCACCCTCGCCCGAACCATCACCCTCACCGCCGGGCTCGGCGGCATGGGCGGCGCCCAGCCGCTCGCCGTGACGATGAACGACGGCGTCGCGATCTGCGTCGACTGCGACCCGCGCGCCATCGACCGCCGCATCGAGCACCGCTACCTCGACGTGAAGGCCGACTCCCTCGACCACGCCCTCCAGCTCGCCGTCGAGGCCCGCGACGCCCGCCGCCCGCTCTCCATCGGCCTCCTCGGCAACGCCGCCGAACTGGTGCCCCGGCTTCTCGCCATGGGCGCCCCCGTCGACATCGTCACCGACCAGACCTCCGCCCACGACCCCCTGGCCTACCTGCCGGCCGGGGTCCCCTTCGAGGACATGGCCGACGCCGCCGCCAAGGACCCCGCCGGGTTCACGGTCCGCGCCCGGGAGTCGATGGCCCGGCACGTCGAGGCCATGGTCGGCTTCCAGGACGCCGGGGCCGAGGTCTTCGACTACGGCAACTCCATCCGCGGCGAGGCCCAACTCGCCGGATACGACCGCGCCTTCGCCTTCCCCGGCTTCGTCCCCGCCTACATCCGCCCCCTGTTCTGCGAGGGCAAGGGCCCCTTCCGGTGGGCCGCGCTCTCCGGCGACCCCGCCGACATCGCCAGGACCGACAAGGCCATCCTGGAACTCTTCCCGGAGAACGAGTCCCTCGCCCGCTGGATCAAGCTGGCCGGGGAGCGGGTCCACTTCCAGGGCCTGCCCGCGCGCATCTGCTGGCTCGGCTACGGCGAGCGCGACAAGGCAGGTGAGCGCTTCAACGACATGGTGGCCTCCGGTGAACTGGCCGCGCCCGTCGTCATCGGCCGCGACCACCTCGACTGCGGCTCCGTCGCCTCCCCCTACCGGGAGACCGAGGGCATGCTCGACGGCTCCGACGCGATCGCCGACTGGCCGCTGCTGAACGCCATGGTCAACGTGGCGTCCGGGGCGTCGTGGGTCTCCGTCCACCACGGCGGCGGCGTCGGCATGGGCCGGTCGATCCACGCCGGTCAGGTGACGGTCGCCGACGGGACGGCGCTCGCGGGCGAGAAGATCCGCCGGGTCCTCACCAACGACCCCGGCATGGGCGTCATCCGGCACGTCGACGCCGGGTACGACATCGCCGAGTCGGTGGCGGGGGAGCGGGGCGTGCGGGTGCCGATGCGCGAGGGTGGCGACGCGTGAGCTTCCACCGCATGTGGACGGAGCTGCTGCCGGTGGGCCGCAGCTCCGCTTCCGGCGGCTACCGCCGCTTCGCCTGGACCGCCGCCGACGCCGAGTGCCGGGCCTGGTTCCGCGAGCAGGCCGAGGCGCGGGGGCTGGCCTACGAGGCCGACCGCAACGGCAACCAGTGGGCCTGGGCCGGTGACCCGGCCGCCGGGGACGCCGTCGTCACCGGGTCGCACCTGGACTCCGTACCGGACGGCGGGGCCTTCGACGGGCCGCTCGGCGTCGTGTCCGCGTTCGCCGCGCTGGACGAACTGCGCCGCAGGGGAGCGCGGTTCGCCAAGCCGTTCGGCATCGTCAACTTCGGCGACGAGGAGGGCGCCCGCTTCGGGCTCGCCTGCGTCGGGTCACGGCTGGCCACCGGACAGCTCACCGTCGAGCAGGCCCACCGGCTCACCGACGGCGACGGGGTGACCCTGCCGCAGGCCATGGAAGCGGCCGGGTACGACCCCGACGCCATCGGGCCGGACCCGGAGCGGCTCGCCCGCATCGGCGCCTTCGTCGAACTCCACGTCGAGCAGGGCCGCGCGCTCGACCTGTCCGGCGACCCGGTCGGCCTGGCGAGCGCCATCTGGCCGCACGGCCGGTGGCGGTTCGACTTCCGGGGCGAGGCCAACCACGCCGGGACGACCCGGCTCGTGGACCGCCACGACCCGATGCTGCCGTACGCCGAGACCGTGCTCGCCGCGCGACGGCAGGCGCGGCTCGCCGGGGCCGTCGCGACCTTCGGGAAGATCGCCGTCGAGCCGAACGGCGTCAACGCCGTCCCCTCCCTGGTCCGCGGCTGGCTCGACTCCCGCGCCGCCGACCAGGACACCCTGGACACCGTGGTCACCGGCGTCGAGGAGGCGGCACGTGAGCACGCGGCGGCGCACGGCGTCGACCTGGACGTGGTCCGAGAGTCCTTCACCCCCGTCGTCGAGTTCGACCACACCCTGCGCGACGAACTGGCCCGCGTCCTCGGCAAGGACACCGGCCTCAAGGTCCCCGTCCTCGGCACGGGCGCCGGACACGACGCCGGGATCCTCTCCGGGACCGTCCCGACCGCCATGCTGTTCGTACGCAACCCCACCGGCGTCTCCCACTCCCCGGCCGAGCACGCCACCGAGGACGACTGCGTCGCCGGGGTACTCGCCCTCGCCGACGCGCTGGAAGGACTGGTCCGCACGTGACCGAAGGGACCCACGCGGCCAAGGGCACCTACTGGCTGGAGCACGCCTGGCTCGGCACCCATGTGGAGCCGGGCGTGGTCGTGGAGGCCGACGGCGGTCGCGTCACCGCCGTCCACCGGGAGCGGCCCGCCCCGCCCCCCGGCGCCGAGATCCTGCGTGGCCTCACCCTCCCCGGCCTGGCGAACGCCCACAGCCACGCCTTCCACCGCGCCCTGCGCGGCACCGTCCAGGTCGGCTCCGGCACCTTCTGGACCTGGCGGGAGGTCATGTACACCACCGCCGACCGGCTCACCCCCGAGACCTACCACGCGCTGGCCCGCGCGGTGTACGCCGAGATGGCCCTCGCCGGGATCACCGCCGTCGGCGAGTTCCACTACCTCCACCACGCCCCCGGCGGCACCCCCTACGCCGACCCCAACGCCATGGGCGAGGCCCTGATCGAGGCCGCCGCCGACGCCGGTATCCGCATCACCCTCCTCGACACCTGTTACCTGTCCTCCGGCTTCGGCCAGCCGCCGACCACCCCCCAGCTCCGCTTCTCCGACGGCACGGCCGACGCCTGGGCGGCACGCTGTTCAGTTCTCAAGGACCAGGATCACGCACGGATCGGGGCGGCGATCCACTCCGTGCGGGCCGTGCCCGCCGACCAGCTCGCCACCGTCGCCCGCTGGGCCGACGAACGGCGCGCCCCCCTGCATGTGCACCTGTCCGAGCAGACCGCCGAGAACGACGCCTGCCGGGAGGCCCACGGCCGCACCCCGGCCCAGCTCCTCGCCGACCACGGCGCCCTCGGCCCGCGCACCACCGGCGTCCACAACACGCACCTCACCGACGAGGACATCGCCCTGATCGGCGGCAGCGGCACCGGTACCTGTATGTGCCCGACGACCGAGCGGGACCTCGCGGACGGCATTGGACCGGCGGCCGCCCTCCAGTGGGCGGGCTCCCCGCTCTCCCTCGGCTCCGACAGCCACGCCGTCATCGACCTGCTCGAAGAGGCCCGCGCCATGGAGCTGAACGAGCGGCTGCGCACCCGCACCCGGGGCCACTGGACCGCCGCCGCCCTGCTGCGCGCCGCCTCCGCCGACGGACACGCCGCCCTCGGCTGGCCGGACGCCGGGACCATCGAGGCGGGCGCCCGGGCCGACCTGACGACCATCGCCCTCGACTCGGTCAGAACAGCGGGGCCGGTGCCACGGCTCGGCGCCGAGACGGCCGTATTCGCGGCGACCGCGGCGGACGTACGGCACACCGTCGTGGGCGGGCGGCACGTCGTGCGCGACGGGGTCCACACCCTCGTACCGGACGTGCCGCAAGCGCTCGCGCGGGCGATCGAAGCCCTGCGCGCCTGACGACAGCCCCCCGACCGGCCAGCCACGAGGACGCCGCCATGAGCAGCAGCACCGCCATCACCAACATCGCCACGCTGGTCACCAACGACCCCTCCCTCGGTGACGACTCCCCCCTCGGACTGATCCAGGACGCGGCCGTCGTCATCGAAGGCGACCGCGTCACGTGGACCGGTGAATCAAGCAAAGCACCCGCCACTGACAACCGGGTCGACGCGGGCGGCCGGGCCGTCCTCCCCGGCTTCGTCGACTCCCACTCCCACCTGCTCTTCGCGGGCGACCGCACCGCCGAGTTCAACGCCCGCATGTCCGGCCGCCCCTACAGCGCGGGCGGCATCCGCACCACCGTCGCCGCCACCCGCGCCGCCAGCGACGACGACCTCGAACGCAACCTCGTCCGCCACCTCGCCGAGGCCCTCCGCCAGGGCACCACCACCTTCGAGACCAAGTCCGGCTACGGCCTCACCGTCGAGGACGAGGCCCGCGCCCTGCGCATCGCCGCCGCGCACACCGACGAGGTCACCTACCTCGGCGCGCACATCGTCTCCCCCGACCTCGCCGACGACCCGGCCGCCTATGTCGCCCTGGTCACCGGCGAGATGCTCGACGCCTGCGCGCCGTACGCCCGTTGGATCGACGTGTTCTGCGAGAAGGGCGCCTTCGACGGCGACCAGGCGAGGGCCGTCCTCACCGCCGGGAAGGCCAGGGGCCTCACCCCCCGCGTCCACGCCAACCAGCTCTCCTACGGCCCCGGCGTCCAGCTCGCCGTCGAACTCGACGCCGCCAGCGCCGACCACTGCACCCACCTCACCGACGCCGACGTCGACGCCCTCGCCCACAGCCGTACGGTCGCCACCCTGCTGCCCGGCGCGGAGTTCTCCACCCGGGCCGAGTGGCCCGACGCCCGCCGCCTCCTCGACGCGGGCGTCACCGTCGCGCTCTCCACCGACTGCAACCCGGGCTCGTCGTACACCTCCTCGGTGCCGTTCTGCGTGGCGCTCGCCGTGCGGGACATGGGGATGACCCCCGACGAGGCGGTCTGGTCGGCCACCGCGGGCGGCGCCGCGGCACTGCGGCGCGACGACATCGGCCGCCTCCGCCCCGGCGCCCGCGCCGATCTGGTCGTCCTCGACGCGCCGAGCCATGTGCACCTCGCCTACCGGCCCGGCGTCCCCCTGGTCACACAGGTGTGGCGCGGGGGACGCCGGGAGTTCTGAGCCCCGCCCCCGGTCAGACCGCTCCCGCCCGCCAGCGCTGCTCCGGCCCGCCGTCCAACGGCGTGAGCCACAGCCCGTGTCCGCCCTCCGCCGGGGTCACCGCGGTCTGCACGGCGATGGCGGGCCGGATCCGGCCCGCGTCGTCCACCACGAACTGAAGGTTGCGGCCGTTGCGGCCCTCGACCGACGCGCAGGGCCAGATGCCCACGCCCCGGTCCACCGAACCCCGGCTGTCCAGGCAGAAGTCGGGGTCGGCGGCCGACTGCACGACCCCGCGCGCCGCGTCCACCCGCCACGGCTGGGTGCGGGAGCCGTCACAGGCGGCCGAGCCGACGTCCCCGCCCTTCTCGATCCGCCCGGGGATGTCCAGACAGCGGCTCGTGGAGACGTTCACGACCTGGGCGTACGAGGAGTCCGGCGGCCGGAACACCGGGGGCGGCGGGGGCGTCGGGGTGGGCGTCGGGGTGGGCCGGGGGGTCGTCGGCCGCGGGGTCGGGCTGGGGCTCCGCGTCGCACTCGGACTCGGACTCCGGGTGGCGGGGGAGGCCGTGGTCGGCGTCGGCGACGGGGCGGGTGTCCTGGTCACCGGGTGCGCGGCGCGTTCGGCGGACGGGGCGTCCGGCGGCAGCAGCAGCACCAGCAGCGGCGCCAGCGCGACACCGAGCGCGGCCGAGGCGAGCGCGAGACGGCGGGACGGCGGCCAGGTGCGGTCGATCGAGAGCGGCCCCCCGGCGGCGGGCACCGCCGAAGCCGTGAGCGGCGCGTTCGCGGCGGACACCGCCGAGGCCCCTGACGACGGGCGCGGAGCGCTGTGGCGGGGTCCGGCAGGGGCCTTCGTGGGCGCGGCCGCCGCGGTCCCCGGCACCTGCGGCGGCTCCTGCGGCTCCGGCTCGCGCAGGGCGTACGCCGTCCCCGCCCACGGCAGCAGACCCTCGGCCAGCGTGGTCTGCGGGGCGTCGAACAGGGCCGACAGCTCGTCGTAGGCGGCCGCGCAGTGCGCGCAGTCGGCCATGTGGGCGGTCAGGTCGGCGCTGTGCCGCGGGCTGTCAGGCCGTACCGACTCCTCGATCAGCCGCTGGAAGTCCGGGCAGCTCGGGTCGTCGGAGGCGGTCAGCCGGGACCGCAGGCGGGCCCGGCCCAGCGCCTGGAGCGCGGCGTCGGTGTCGTACGCGATGTCCCCGGGCGTGAGGCCGAGGAGGGTGGCCGCGCGGTCGGCGGGCTCCCGGTCGAGGACGCCGTACCAGAGCAGTCCCCGCGCCCGGGACGGCAGCGACCGGTACGCGGTGAGCAGGGGCGGCACCGGGCCGTCGGGGCCCGCGGCGTCCAGGACGGGCAGCAGCCCGGGGTCGAGGCCCGCGGCCCGCTCGTCGGACGCCCACCGGGCGGCGGCGTGCGTGGCCGTCAGGAGCAGGTGGTGCCGCCACGGTTCGCCGTGGTCGGTGCCGTGCGCGGTCCGGCGGGCGGCCAGCGTGAAGGCCTGGGCGGCGAGTTGCCGCGCCGCCGACTCGCCCGTGGTGCACAGGCGGGCGTAGGCGAGGAGCGGGGCCTGGTGCCGGGCGCGGAGTTCCTGGAGCGCCGTGAACGCGCGGGGCGGGGCGGCGCGCAGCAGCTCGGTGAGGCGCGCGTCGGACATCGCCCTGTGCTCCGCGCTGTTGTCGTCCCCCCGGGCCATGGCTCCGCCTCCTGACGTACCGGCCAGTTCGGGGGCCCCATAGTGGTGGAAGGAGGCTCGTGAGAAAAGGTGTTTCCGTCGGTAACAGCGTGGCGTCGGTGGTCTGTTCGTCCGTCGGCCCTGCCGAGGGCGGTCCCTGGTGGACCGCCCCCGTGGCGGGGGGTCACTCCTCTAGGGTCAGCCCCTTGCGCAGCCGTACCAGCGTCCGTGACAGCAGCCGGGACACGTGCATCTGCGAGATGCCCAGTTCCTCGCCGATCTCCGACTGGGTCATGTTGGCGACGAAGCGCAGGGAGAGGATCTTGCGGTCCCTGGACGGCAGTTCGGCGATGAGGGGCTTCAGGGACTCCACGTACTCGATGCCTTCGAGGCCGTGGTCCTCGTACCCGATGCGGTCCGCGAGCGCGCCCTCGGAGTCGTCCTCCTCCGGCTGGGCGTCCAGGGAACTCGCGGTGTACGCGTTGGACGCGGCCATGCCCTCGACGACCTCGTCGTTGGTCAGGCCGAGCCGCTCGGCCAGTTCCGCCACGGTGGGGGCGCGGTCCAGCTTCTGGGCCAGCTCGTCACCGGCCTTGGCCAGGTCGAGCCGGAGTTCCTGGAGGCGGCGCGGTACGCGCACGGACCACGAGGTGTCCCGGAAGAAACGCTTTATCTCGCCGATGATGGTTGGCATGGCGAAGGTCGGGAACTCGACGCCACGGCTGAGTTCGAAGCGGTCGATCGCCTTGATCAGGCCGATCGTGCCGACCTGGATGATGTCCTCCATCGGTTCGCTGCGGGAGCGGAACCGGGCGGCGGCGAACTTGACCAGTGCGAGGTTGAGTTCGACGAGCGTGTTGCGGACGTACGAGTATTCGTGGGTGCCTTCCTCGAGGGACTCCAGCCGCTCGAAGAGGGTCTTGGACAGGGCCCGTGCGTCGACGGGGGCCACTTCGTCGTACGGGGGGATCTCCGGGAGTCCGGCGAGTACGTCGTCGTGGCCGAGAGCGTGGTCGGTGTCGTCGACGGCGAGGCCGGGGTGGTCCGAAGAGGATGCCGACGTCGCCTTCTGGGTATGCGATGCGTCGAGCCGGGGTGACATGATGTCCTCCATCGTTCTCGGCATATGGCTGCCGATGCCAATACGTGCACTGCGGTGTGCGGCGCCTCCAAAGCCGGCCGTGTTGATTACGTGTCCTTACTAGCCCTACCCGCTTTCCCGAGCCCGCCGCAAGTGCGTTCTGTGGAGAAATGTCCGATTGTGGGCGGATGTTCGGTGGTCGGAGTGTGTGAGTAGGGCGTAGTGTTCGAGGGCGTCAGTCAGCAGCCACGACCTCGGGAGAGAGAGACGGCATGGACCACGGGACGGTCGGCAGCGCACAGTCGGGCCGGCTTCTGGTGGAGGTGCGGGAAGAGGGCTCCAGCGCCGTCGTGACCCCGGCGGGTGAGTTGGACCACCACACCGCCGACCTGTTGCGCGAGCCACTCGACGAATGCCTCGCCAAAGGGCTCAGCCGCCTTGTCATCGACTGCTCCCGTCTGGAGTTCTGCGACTCCACGGGGCTCAACGTGCTGCTCGGTGCCCGCCTCAAGGCGGAGGCCGCCGGGGGTGGGGTGCATCTGGCGGGGATGCTGCCCACGGTCGCTCGCGTGTTCGAGATCACGGGGGCGGAGGCGGTCTTCTCGGTCCATGACACCGTCGAGGACGCCCTTGCCGACGACGTCGGCTGACCCCGCGTGCCGGGCGCGGCCCGCACCCGCGCGGGCGGGCCGTCCAGGCCGTCCGCTGCGGACCCCGCCTCCGTCGGCCGGTCTGCCCCGCCGCTGTGGCCTGCACTTTTCGGCCGTAAGGGCGGTCTTGGTGGAAGAGCGGTCGAAGAGGGGTGTTCCCCTGGTTCGCTCGGGCAGGAGACAACCTGACACCGGGCGGTGACCGAACCCGGACGGCTGAGCACTGACACTGGGCAGTGGTCGAACGAGTAGTGACTTTTGAAACATGAACTGGTGAATCGGTGAGGTGAAGCGCTGATGAGCACCACCCGGCCCTCCCCGCCGGGCGACCGCGGCCCCGAGCCCAGCGGCGCTTCCGGGGCATCCGCGGGGCTTCAGGTCCGGACGCTGAGCCTCGACGGTGAGAGCGGCGTCGTCCCCCTGGCCCGCGATTTCGCCCGGCAGGCGCTGTACGAGTGGGGCTGGCTGCCCGCGGCCTCCGCCGATCAGCGAGCCGTCGCCGAGGATGTGCTGCTCGTCGTGTCCGAGCTGGTCACCAACGCCTGCCTGCACGCCGAGGGGCCGGAGCGGATGCTGATCGCCTGCGACAACAAGATGATCCGCATCGAGGTCTCCGACCGGGGCACGGGCCAGCCCGCGCCCCGCACCCCGCACCGCGCGGGCCGCCCCGGCGGTCACGGCATGTTCATCGTGCAGCGGCTCTGCCTGGACTGGGGCGTCGTCCGCGCCCCCGGGGTCGCGGGCAAGACGGTCTGGGCTGAACTGGCGGCACCGGCGTAGGCGACCGGTCCCGGGGCGTCCGCACGCTTCCGGCGCGTACTGTCTCTTCCTTCCTCTGGTGGTCGGGCGTACCTTGACGGCCGATCTGATATGCCGTCAGGAAACCAGGGGACGGAGGGACGACCGTGTCCTACCGTGCGTACCAGACGTACCGGACTCGACGCAGCCACCCGAAACGCACCGCCGCGCTCGCATCCGTCGCGGCCCTCGCCGGGGCGGCGGTGCTGTCGGCCGCCCCCGCGGCCCATGCCGACGTCGTCGACGTCGACTACCAGTGCAAGACGCCCATCGGCGACAAGAGCGCCGTCTCCCCCATCGACATCGAGGGCGTGCCGAGCGGCTCCGGCTACAAGATCACCATGTCCTGGCAGAAGGGCGTCTCCTCCAGCCCCGTCGAACTGGGCAAGGGCGCCATGAACCCCAGCGCCACCATCCGGCTGGGCGGTGCCGACAGCGGCACGATGGCCGTCACCGGGCCCGCCAACCAGGAGGCGATCCCCGCCGACACCCCCATCAAGATCAGTGACCTGAGCGGCACGTACACCCCGAAGAAGAGCGGGAAGGTCACCTTCACGGCGGGCGTGCTCACCATCAAGGCGCTCGGTACGACCACCACCTGCACCCCCACCAACGACCCCGGCCCGTCCCTCACCCTCGACGTCGAGGCGTCCGGCGGGGGCGGCTCGACGGGCGGCTCCCAGAGCGGCACCGGCGGCACCGACTCCGGCGCGCGGCTCCCGCAGACCGGCCCCGAGGACGACGCCCTCGCCCTCGGCACCCTCGGCGGCACCGTTCTCCTCGCGGGCACCGCGGGAGCCCTGTGGCTGACCCGCCGCGACCAGCTGACCCGCGCCCGCCGCTGAGGCCGTACGCGTGACGTCCGTACGAGCACGGGAGCCGCCGATGCCGACCACCGCCCGCGTCCCGCTGACCCCGACGACCCTGTCCCTGCTGCCCGTTCTGCTGCTGCTCGGCCCGGCGCCCGCCGCAGCCGCCGCCGACCCGCACTGGACGTTCGCGCCCTCCGGCGACGGCCGCCCCGCCTGCTACGCCGAGGGTCCGCCCGGCGCGGTGCTGCGGGACACCGTGACCCTGACCAACCCGGCCACGCGCCCGGTAACGGTACGGCTGCGCGCCGCCGGCGCCGTCCGGGTCACCCTCGCCGAGACCGGCGTACGCGTGCCCGCCCGCACCCGCGCCGAGGTCCCCTTCACCGTGACCGTCCCGGCGGACACGGCACCCGGCGCGCGCCGGGCCACCATCACCGCCCGGGACGGCGCCGGCGGCACCCGTTCCGTGCCGGTCCGGCTGCGGGTCACCGGCCCGGCGTTGGCCGCGCTCACCGTGGAGCGGGTCCGGGTGCGCGCCGACCGCATCACCTACGAGCTGGTCAACCGCGGCACCACCACCCTCGTGCCCCGGCTCGCCGTCCGCGCGGACGGTGTCCTCGGCCCGCTCCTCGACCGCCCCCCGCGCACCCTCGCCGTCGAACTCCCGCCGGGCCGCCGCCTGAAGCTCAGTGAACCCTGGACCGGCCGGCCCGCCCTGGACGCCGTGGACGTGCGGCTGACGGTGACCGCCGCGGGCGGCGCCCGGGACACCGGACGCGTGTCGGCGCGCTTCGTGCCGTGGCGCGAGGGGGCGGGGGCCGCCGGGGCGCTGGCGGTGATCGGCGCGGGGGTCGTCGTACGGCGGCACCGGTGTCGTACGGCGGACCGCGCCGAGGCGGTTCCGGCGGACGGGCGGGGCGAGTTGAGGGGAGCGGTGCGGTGAGACGGCGGGGTGCGGTGGCGGTGCTGGTGGCGGCCCTGGTCCTGCTGCCGTGGACGGTGGTTGCGTCCGCCGCCGCGGCGGACGACGACCGCCCGGGCGTGAAGCTGTCCAAGTCCCAGGCGGGGACCGGGGGTTCGATCACCGTCACCGGTGACGGCTGGCGGGCGCGGGCGCTGCTGATGATCCTGGTCTGCGGGCAGTCCGTGCCGTCGCGGGGCGTGCCCGGGGGCACCGACTCCTGCGCCAACGGGGACGGCAGGGCCGTCACCACCGACGCCGAGGGCCGGTTCCGCAAGCGGCTGCCGGTCGCCGAGCCGCCCGTGCCGTGCCCGTGCGTGGTGCACGTGGCGACCGTGACCGGTCCGCAGGCGATGGCCGACGCGATCTTCCAGGTGGCGGGGCACGCGGTCGAGCCGCTGCCCCCGGAACCGGCGGGGGGCCGTCTCCAGGTCCTCACCGGCACCCGGCTCGACGGCTCCAGCGGGCTGCTGACCTGGTTCGGCGCCCCGCCCGCCCGCGAGTTGGTCTTCACCGTCGGCAACGTCGGCACACAGGCCGTCCGGGACCCGGTCTTCCAGGTGGGCACCGCCCACGGCGTGTTCGCGCCGCAGTGGGACGAACGGCAGTGGCGCGGCACGCTCGCCCCCGGCCGCAGGACGCAGATCCGGCTGCCCGTCGAACTGACGGGCGGCGCGCACGGTGACTACACCGTCTCCCTCAAGTACGGCGGGAAGGTCCTCGCCGAGCAGCCCTGGCGGGTCGGCCGTCCCTGGGGCGTGACCCTGTTCTGGGTGCTGGTGTGCCTGGTCGTCCCGGCCGCGCTGTTCCGGGTGGGCATGGCGGTCGTCGACCGGGTGCGACCGCCCCGGCCGGGTGGCGCGCGCACGCGGCCCCACCTCCCCCGACTGCCGGATCTGGCCCGCGCCCGGCCCGGGGCCCGGCCCCGTCGGTCCCCCGGCCCGCCCGCCGACCCGGCCCCGACGTTGCCCTGGTTCACCCCGGACTCCGACCCGGGCGCGGCAGACCGCCGTACGGCCCCCACCAGAAAGGGACCCACGTGAGCGAGCGAAGGAGAGCCAGCCGAAGGAGAACCACCCCGGGCGTCCGACGCGTCGGGGCCCGCGTGGCGGGCGTCGCCCTGCTGCTCGGCGGCCTCGGTCTGACGGCGGGGCCCGCGCAGGCCGCCGAGGTGTCGTACGCCACCGAGTGCGTACCGCCCGCGATCTCCGGGCTGCCGCCGGTGCAGGGCACCACTCAGGTGGAGATCACCGCGCCCGCGACGGCGAAGGTCGGCGACGAGGTGGAGATCGTCTGGAAGTTCGTGCGGGCGGCCTCGAAGAACCCCGACATCCTCGACCTGGAACAGGACACCGTCCAGCCCACCGGAACCCTCAAGGCGGGCGGCGCGCAGAGCGGCGACATCGCGATGGAGGGGCCCCGGCAGAACCCGCCGATCCCCAGGAACAGCGACATGAAGCTGTCCGACATGACCGGGAAGCTGAAGCTGACGGCGGCGGGCGAGGTGACGCTGACACCGGACGCCTACGACATCAATGTCAACAAGCCCATCTCGACGGACACCAAGTGCGCCCCGACCGAGGCGGTGACGCCCGCGGCGACGATCCAGGTGACCGAGGACGGAGGCGGCCCCGGCACCCCGACCCCGCCGACCGGGACCCCTACGGAGACGCCGACGGAGACTCCCACGGAGACCCCGACGCGGACCCCGACCGCCTCCCCCAGCGAGACCGGTGGCGGGCAGACCGACTTCACCGGCGTGGAGGTCCAGGTCCCCTACGAGTGCAAGACCCCCATCGGTGACCGCAGCGCCACCTCACCCGTGCGGATCGACGCCCGCAAGGACGGCGGAAGCTTCGCTGTGACCGTGCGCTTCGGCGCGTCCGTCATGGACAGCCCGGCCGAGATCCCCGCGGACTCGGTGAAGCCGTCGATGGAGGTCGTGCTGGGCGGCGCCGACCGGGGCACCGTCCATGTGGAGGGGCCCACCAACGCCGAGGCCGTCAAGGCGGGCGACCCGATCGAGATCCCCGACCTGACCGGCACCTACAAACCGGGCGCCAGCGGCAGATCCACCCTGTCGCCGGGCGTGCTGACGGTGGAGGCGCTGGGGACGACCACGACCTGCACCCCGAGCAGGAGCGAGGTCTCCCTCACCCTCGACACCACCGAGCAGGCGAGCGGCGCCTCGGGCGGCTCCGGTGGTTCGGCCGGTACGGGCGGCTCGACGGGCGGCGGCGCGGCGGCCTCCGGCGGCGGCCTCGCCGAGACCGGGGCGGGGGACCACGCCGCCCTCAAGGCCCTCGCCCTGGTGGCGGGCACGGTCCTGCTGCTGGGCGGCGCGATCTTCACGTTCCTGCCGGGACGGCGGGCGCGCTGACACGCCGAAGGGCCGCCGCATCCCCCTCGGATGCGGCGGCCCCTCGGTCGGACCGGGCCGGTCGGACCGGACGGGTCCGACCGCGTCAGGCGGCCGGGGTCAGCGGACGCTGCCCATCAGGGCCTTGACCTTGCCGCGGTACATCCACACCGCCACACCCGCGACCACGGCGAGCGTGGCCTCCATGGCGACGACGCCGGTCTTGTTGAGGTCGACGCCCGCGATGGAGAGCAGACCCGTCGTGGCGTCACCGGCGGTGACGGCCAGGAACCAGACGCCCATCATCTGGGAGGCGTACTTGGCGGGCGCCATCTTGGTGGTGACGGACAGGCCGACCGGGGAGAGCAGCAGCTCACCGACGGTCTGCGTGAAGTAGATCGCCACCAGCCACATCGCGGCCGCCTTGTGACCGCCCTCGGCGATCGACAGCGGGGCGAGGAAGAGGAAGAAGGACGCGCCGACCAGCACCAGACCGGAGCCGAACTTCACGATCGTGCTGGGCTCCTTGCCGCGCCGGTTCAGGGCCAGCCAGAACCAGGCGAAAACCGGGGCCAGCGCCATGATCAGGACCGGGTTGACCGACTGGTACCAGGAGACCGGGAACTCCCAGCCGAGGACGCTGTTCTCGGCGGAGGAGTCGGCGAAGATCGACAGGGTCGAGCCGCCCTGGTCGTAGATCATCCAGAAGACGGCCGCCGCGACGAAGAACCAGATGTACGCGGACAGCTTCGACTGCTCGGAGCGGTCCAGCTCCTTGTCGCGCTTCATGTTGACCAGCACCATCACCGGGATGATCACGCCGAGCAGGGTCAGCGGGACCAGGATCCAGTTCAGGGTGTAGACGCCGGAGAAGCCGACGATGGCGTAGAAGACCACGGCGAGGGCGGCCCAGAAGGCGGCCTTGCGCAGGGTGGACGACTTCTCGGCGACGGTCAGCGGCTTCGGTACGACGCTGGAGTTGGCGGCCAGGTGGCGGCTGCCGAGCAGGAACTGGACGAGGCCGAGCGCCATGCCGAGCGCGGCGAGCGCGAAGCCCAGGTGCCAGTTGACGTTCTCACCGATGGTGCCGATCACCAGCGGCGCGGCGAACGCGCCGAGGTTGATGCCCATGTAGAAGACGGTGAAGCCGCCGTCGCGGCGCGGGTCGTCCGGGCCGTTGTAGAGGTGGCCGACCATCGTGGAGATGTTGGCCTTCAGCAGACCCGAGCCGATGGCGACCAGACCGAGACCGGCGTAGAACGTGCCGGAGGACGGCAGCGCCAGCGTGAGGTGGCCGAGCATGATGACCGCTCCGGCCACGGCGACCGTCTTGCGCGGACCCCAGACCCGGTCGCCGAACCAGCCGCCCGGCATCGCCAGCAGGTAGACCAGCGAGACGTAGACGGAGTAGATCGCGGTCGCGGTGGCCGCGTTGAGGTGCAGCCCGCCCGGCGCGACGAGGTACAGGGGGAGCAGGGCCCTCATGCCGTAGTAGGAGAAACGCTCCCACATCTCGGTCATGAAGAGAGTGGCCAGTCCGCGGGGGTGGCCGAAGAAGGTCTTCTCGGAACCGGGGGTGCCCGGGGTGACCGAGTCCTTCGTCAGGCTGGACGCCATGGTCGTTCCTTGCTGTCAAGACGCGCGTGGGTCCGCTTGGAGCGATGCGCGCTCGGTGGGGGTGTTCCGTTTTCAGCGCACACACAAAGAAGACCTTCAGCGCGCGTATACCGTGCCCATCCGGTGCATACGCCGCCAAAGGTCCCCGCGGTGCTAAAGGCGTTGCATCACCATACGACAGCCCACTGCCGGAAATGGAAGGACTTGAGAGATGGATCACAGGAATTGAGGGAACCAGACACCCGCTTTCCAAGGCCCACTCCAGCTTCTCACCTTATAGACACAGGTTCGTGTCACTAACACGCGGAGGTAAGAGTCCCTTCCGGAGGAGGTGAGAATCCCGGCTCGGCGGTCACACCCCGGCAGTTGTCGGCGGCGGACTACCATCACCCCATGACCCGTGTACTGCTCGCCGAGGACGACGCGTCCATCTCGGAGCCGCTGGCCCGCGCACTGCGCAGGGAGGGTTACGAGGTCGAGGTACGTGAGGACGGACCCGCCGCGCTCGACGCGGGCATGCAGGGAGGCATCGACCTGGTCGTGCTCGACCTGGGCCTGCCCGGCATGGACGGCCTGGAAGTGGCGCGGCGACTACGGGCCGAGGGTCACACCGTGCCCATCCTGATCCTCACCGCGCGCGCCGACGAGGTGGACACCGTCGTGGGCCTGGACGCGGGCGCCGACGACTACGTCACCAAGCCGTTCCGCCTCGCCGAACTGCTCGCCCGGGTCCGGGCCCTGCTCCGGCGCGGCGCCGCCGAACCGCAGCAGCCGCCCGCCACCCACGGCGTCCGCATCGACGTCGAGTCGCACCGCGCCTGGATGGGCGACGAGGAACTCCAGCTCACCGCCAAGGAGTTCGACCTGCTGCGGGTCCTCGTCCGGGACGCGGGCCGCGTCGTCACCCGCGACCAGCTGATGCGCGAGGTCTGGGACACCACCTGGTGGTCGTCGACCAAGACCCTCGACATGCACATCTCCTGGCTGCGCAAGAAGCTCGGCGACGACGCCGCCAACCCGCGCTACATCGCCACCGTGCGCGGAGTGGGTTTCCGCTTCGAGAAGAGCTGAACCCGTGAGTAAGAGGACATGCGCCGCCGACTGATCCAGTCCACGCTCGCCGTGGTGCTCGTGGTGATCGCCGTGTTCGGCGTCTCCCTCGTCATCGTGGAGACCCGCACCATCACCGCCAGCGCCCAGGAGCGCGTCGACTCCGAGGCCGTACGGCTGGCCAGCATCGTCGACAGCCGCATCCTCGCCGCCGAGAAGATCACCCCCGAACTCCTCGGCGACCAGTTCGGCGCCGACCAGTACGCCGTCATCCGCATCCCCGACCGCGCCCCCATCGAGGTCGGCGACCGGCCCGACGGCGATGTCATCGAAGCCACCCGCACCGGCGAGGAGGGCGAGACGGTCACCGTCCAGGAGCCGCGCTCGGCGGTCACCCGGGAGGTCGCCCGCACCCTGCTGATCATCGGCGCGGTGGCGCTGCTCGCCGTGATCGCCGCCGTCCTGCTCGCCGTACGCCAGGCCAACCGGCTCGCCTCCCCGCTCACCGACCTCGCCGAGACCGCCGAACGCCTCGGCTCCGGCGACCCCCGCCCCCGCCACAAGCGGTACGGCGTCCCCGAGCTGGACCGCGTCGCCGATGTCCTGGACTCCTCCGCCGAGCGCATCGGCCGGATGCTCACCGCCGAACGACGGCTCGCCGCCGACGCCTCCCACCAGCTGCGCACCCCGCTGACCGCGCTGTCCATGCGCCTGGAGGAGATCACCCTCACCGACGACCCGGACACCGTGAAGGAGGAGGCGACCATCGCCCTCGCCCAGGTGGAGCGGCTCACCGACGTCGTGCAGCGGCTGCTGACCAACTCCCGCGACCCGCGCACCGGCTCCGCCGTCACCTTCGACATCGACGAGGTCATCCAGCAGCAGCTCGCCGAGTGGCGCCCCGCCTACCGCAGCGCGGGCCGCGCCATCGTCAGCTCCGGCAAACGGCATCTGCACGCCGTGGGCACCCCGGGCGCGGTCGCCCAGGTGCTGGCGGCACTGATCGAGAACTCCCTGATGCACGGCGGCGGCACGGTCGCCCTGCGCACCCGCGTCACCGGCAACCAGGCCGTCATCGAGGTCACCGACGAGGGCCCCGGCGTCCCCGCCGACCTCGGCGCCCGGATCTTCGAGCGGGCGATCAGCGGACGCAACTCCACCGGCATCGGCCTCGCGGTCGCCCGGGACCTCGCGGAGGCGGACGGGGGACGCCTGGAGATGCTCCAGGCCACACCGCCGGTGTTCGGGCTGTTCCTGTCCCGTACGCCGGTCAGGAAGGACGCCGGGGAGGAGCGGCGCACCGTCCGGTAGCGAGACGCCGTCCGGTAGCGAGACACCGGGCGGTAGCGAGACACCGGGCGGTAGCGAGACGCCGGGCGGTAGCGAGACGCCGGGCGGTAGCGAGACGCCGGGCGGTAGCGAGACGCCGGGCGGTAGCGAGACGCCGGGCGGTAGCGAGACGCCGGGCGGTTCTCACACCCGGGCGCGCTGCGGCGGGCTGACCCGCTCGGTGGCGAGGGGCTGTTCCGGAAGGGGCACCGGCGCCGGCGCCGGCTCCGGCAGCGCCCGGAACACCCACGTCCGGTACGACCAGAAGCGGAACAGGGTCGCGATGCCGATGCCGAGGAACTTGAAGACGTTGTTCTGGAGCGGGCTGTCCCAGCCGAACCCGTAGGTCGCCGCGAACAGCACACCGTTCTCGATCAGCAGCCCCACCCCGCTGAAGAGCAGGAACAGGGTCATCTCGCGGGTGCGCGCGTTCTTGTCACGGTCGCGGTAGGTGAAGTAGCGAAAGCCCAGGTAGTTGGAGACGATCGCCACGACCGTCGCGATCACGCTCGCGCGCACCACCGGCAGGTCGGTCACGGCGCGCACCAGGTTGAACACGAGGAGGTTGACGAGCAGGCCCGCACCGCCCACGGCACCGAACTTCGCGACCTCGCGCGTCAGCCGTTCGACGCGCACGCGCAGTGCGCTGGGGGGCTTGGTCTGGAGCCCCGAGGAGGCACGTCCCATGGTCGTGCGGCCCCCATCCGTCGGTATCGTCAACCCGGCCATGCTAACCATCCCCCCTGAGTGATCGCTTGTGGACGGCCCGGAGGTCCACGATCCGGCCACTGCGGCGCGCCGGATACCCTGGGGGCGTGACGTTCCCGGTAGTCGGCATGGTCGGCGGTGGCCAGCTCGCTCGTATGACACACGAGGCGGGCATCCCGCTCGGCATCAGGTTCAAGCTCCTCAGTGACACCCCCCAGGATTCCGCGGCACAGGTCGTGAACGAGGTCGTCGTCGGCGACTATCGCGACCTGGACACGCTGCGCGCCTTCGCACGCGGCTGCGATGTGATCACCTTCGATCACGAGCATGTCCCGACCGAGCACCTGCGGGCCCTCGAAGCGGACGGCATCCCCGTCCGCCCCGGCCCGGACGCGCTGGTCCACGCCCAGGACAAGGGCGTGATGCGGGCGAAGCTCGACGCGATCGGCGTGCCCTGCCCGCGGCACCGCATCGTGGCCGACCCGCAGGACGTGGCCGCGTTCGCGGCCGAAGGCCTTCCCGAGGGTGCCGAGGGCGACGGTTTCCCCGTGGTCCTCAAGACCGTCCGCGGCGGCTACGACGGCAAGGGCGTGTGGGTCGTGCGCTCCGTCGAGGAGGCCGAGGCCCCGTTCCGCGCCGGGGTGCCCGTGCTCGCCGAGGAGAAGGTCGACTTCGTCCGCGAACTCGCGGCGAACGTCGTCCGCTCCCCGCACGGCCAGGCCGTCGCCTACCCGGTCGTGGAGTCCCAGCAGGTCGACGGGGTCTGCGACACGGTCATCGCGCCCGCCCCCGGCCTCGACGAGTCCCTCGCCCTGGCGGCCGAGGAGATGGCGCTGCGCATCGCCAAGGAACTCGGCGTCGTCGGCCACCTCGCCGTCGAACTGTTCCAGACCCGCGACGGCCGCGTCCTCGTCAACGAACTGGCGATGCGTCCGCACAACTCGGGCCACTGGACCCAGGACGGCGCGATCACCAGCCAGTTCGCCAACCACGTCCGGGCCGTCCTCGACCTGCCGCTGGGCGACCCCCGCCCGCGCGCCGAGTGGACCGTCATGGTCAACGTCCTCGGCGGCGACTACCCCGACATGTACTCCGCGTACCTGCACTGCATGGCCCGCGACCCCCAGCTGAAGATCCACATGTACGGCAAGGACGTGAAGCCCGGCCGCAAGGTGGGCCACGTCAACACCTACGGCGACGACCTCGACGACGTGCTGGAGCGCGCCCGTCACGCTGCCGGATACCTGAGAGGGACGATCACCGAATGAGCACCGGCGCAGGCCCCGTCGTAGGCATCGTCATGGGGTCGGACTCCGACTGGCCCGTCATGGAGGCCGCCGCCAAGGCCCTCGACGAGTTCGAGATCGCCTACGAGGTCGACGTCGTCTCCGCGCACCGCATGCCGCGCGAGATGGTCGCCTACGGCGAGCGGGCCGCCGACCGCGGGCTCAAGGTGATCATCGCCGGTGCGGGCGGCGCCGCCCACCTGCCCGGCATGCTCGCCTCTGTGACCCCGCTGCCGGTGATCGGCGTACCCGTGCCGCTGAAGTACCTCGACGGCATGGACTCGCTGCTGTCCATCGTGCAGATGCCCGCCGGAGTGCCCGTCGCCACCGTCTCCGTCGCCGGGGCCCGCAACGCCGGTCTCCTCGCCGCCCGCGTCCTCGCCACCCACGACGAGGACCTGCTCTCCCGCATGCGCGACTTCCAGCAGGACCTCAACGACCAGGCCACCGAGAAGGGCAAGCGGCTGCGCGCCAAGGTCGACGGGGCCGCGGGCTTCGGCTTCGGCGCCGGGAAGTGACGGGCATGAGCGCGCTGGAGCGGGCCAGGGAACTGCTGCGCGAGTTCCCCGTCGTCGACGGCCACAACGACCTGCCCTGGGCGCTGCGCGAACAGGTCCGCTACGACCTCGACGCCCGCGACGTCGGCACCGACCAGCGCGCCCACCTGCACACCGACATCCCCCGGCTGCGCGCGGGCGGCGTCGGCGCGCAGTACTGGTCGGTGTACGTCCGCTCGGACCTGCCCGACCCGGTCCCCGCGACGCTGGAGCAGATCGACTGCGTACGGCAGCTGCTCGCCCGCTACCCACAGCACCTGCGTCCGGCGTTCACCGCCGCCGACCTCGAGGCCGCGCGTGCCGAGGGCCGGATCGCCTCGCTGATGGGCGCGGAGGGCGGCCACTCCATCGCCAACTCGCTGGCGACCCTGCGCGCGCTGTACGCCCTCGGCGTGCGCTACCTCACCCTCACCCACAACGACAACGTGGCCTGGGCGGACTCCGCGACCGACGAACCGGTCGTCGGGGGCCTGTCGGCGTTCGGCCGCGCGGTGGTGCGGGAGATGAACCGCGAGGGCATGCTCGTGGACCTCAGCCATGTCGCCGCGACGACGATGCGGGACGCGCTGGACACCTCCGTCGCACCGGTGATCTTCTCCCACTCCTCGGCGCGGGCCGTCTGCGACCACCCCCGCAACATCCCCGACGACGTGCTGGAGCGGCTGCCCGGCAACGGCGGTGTCGCCATGGCGACCTTCGTGCCGAAGTTCGTGCTCCAGGCCGCCGTCGACTGGACCGCCGCCGCCGACGACAACATGCGCGCGCACGGCTTCCACCATCTCGACACCACCGCCGAGGCGATGAAGGTGCACCGCGCCTTCGAGGAGGAGCACCCGCGCCCGGTCGCCACCGTCGCCACGGTCGCCGACCACCTCGACCACATGCGCGACGTCGCGGGCATCGACCACATCGGCGTCGGCGGCGACTACGACGGCACGGCGTTCCTGCCCGACGGCCTCGACGACGTCTCCGGCTACCCCAACCTGATCGCCGAACTTCTCGACCGCGGCTGGTCCAGGGCGGACCTGGCCAAGCTGACCTGGCAGAACGCGGTACGCGTGCTGGACGCGGCGGAATCGGTGGCCCGCGACCTGAAGGCCACCCGGGGCCCGTCGAACGCGACGCTGGAGCAACTGGACGGCTGACGCCACCGGGACGGGGCGACCCCCGGCCGGGCCATACCCCGAACGCACCATCCACCTCGAAGCCCCCCGTACCGCGTGCGACGGTGACCGTACAGCGATCACCGCGCACGCACGGAGGGCCGCATGGCAGAACTCCAGGACGATCTGCACCCCACCACCGAGGTCGCCGACCTCGACGGGCTGCCCCTGGACGACCCTCTCCCGACGGGAACCACCGGAACCGCCGCCCCCGCCACGGACCCGGACACCGGCCTCCTCCAACGCGCCCACGCCCTGCTCGCCGAACACCCCGTCGCCGACGGCTACAGCGGGCTGCCCTGGGCGTTGCGGCACCTGCCCTGGTACGACCTCGAACTGGGCGAGTCCGCCGTCGACACCGACGTACCACGGCTGCGGGAAGGCCATGTCGGCGCCCTGTTCTGCTCCCTCCACCTGCCCGAGGGCCTCGCGGCGGACCGGGCCGTGGCCACCACCCTGGAACAGCTGGACCTGGTCCGCACGATCATCGCGGGCCACCCCGAGGGACTACGGCCGGCCCGCACCGCCGGAGAGGTCCTCGACGCCCGCGCCTGCGGCCGCACCGCCGTCCTGCTGGGCCCCGCCGCGGGCGCCGCCCTCGACGACTCCCTCGGCATCCTGCGCCTCCTGCACGACCTCGGCCTGCGCGTGATCACCCTCACCGGCACCTCCTGGGCGAGCGAGGCGGGGCTGACCCGGTTCGGCGAGGAGGTCGTCCGGGAGATGAACCGGCTCGGCGTCCTCATCGACCTCTCCGGCGCCTCCGACCAGACCGGCGCCCGGGTCCTCGCCGTGTCCAAGGCCCCCGTCCTGTGCACCCGCTCCGCCGCCCGCGCGCTGCGCCCCCACCCGGCCAACCTGCCCGACGACCTGCTCGCCGAGCTGGGCGCCGCGCAGGGCCTGGTCATGGTGCCGCTGACCGCCGCGCAGACCGGCTCGACCGTCCGGGACGTCGCCGACCACCTCGACCACGTACGCGCGGTCGCGGGCCCGGAGTGCGTCGGCCTGTCCGGCACCTACGACACCGGCAGCGCCCACCCGCAGGAGCTGGGCGACGCCTCCTGCTACCCGTACCTGGTCGCCGAACTCCTCCGGCGCGGCTGGACCGACACCGACCTGGCCCTGCTGACCTGGGGCAACCTCCAGCGCGTCCTGCGCACCGCCGACTTCACGGCCCGCGCCGCCCAGACCCGCCGCGAGCCGTCCACGGCCCAGATCGCCGACCTGGACGGCTGAGCGGAACGTGCGGCTAGGACGGACCCGGGTTCCGCTCGATCCGGCACAGGCAGAACGGATGCCCGGCCGGATCGGCGTACACCCGGAAGTCCTTCGACTCGAAGTCCTCCGCGTCCAGCACCCGGGCGCCCAGCGCGATCACCCGCTTCTCCGCCAGGTCGATCTCCTCCCAGGTCGACCCGGCGTCGAGGTCGATGTGGAACTGCTGGGAGTTGCGGTCGGCGCGCGGCCACTCCGGGGGCGTGTACCCCTCCGCCCGCTGGAAGGTGAGCCGGGGACCGCCGGGGACCTGGAGCACGACCCAGTCGGGATCGTCGCTCTCCGGTTCACCGCCGACGATCTCCGCGTAGAACCGGGCGAGGGCGCGCGGGTCGGGGCAGTCGAGGACGACGGAACGGAAGCGGGCGACGCGTGGCATGAACTCCTCCGGGAAACTCCTGTGGACCGACCGGGTCAGCTGGCGCAGAGGCAGAACGGGTGCCCTGCCGGATCGGCGTACACACGCCAGGAACGCGACCGGTCCTCGGCGTCCAGCACCTTCGCGCCCAGCTCCAGCACGCCCCGCTCGGCCGCGTCCAGGTCGTCGACGGTCAGGTCCAGGTGGAACTGCTGGGAGTCCTGGTCGGCGCGCGGCCACTGCGGCGGGGTGAAGCCGGGCGCGGCCTGGAACGCCAGCGAGGGCCCGCCGGGCACCTTGAGGTCCACCCAGGACAGGTCCTCCTGCGCCTCCACCTCACCGCCCAGCACCCCGGCGTAGAAACCGGCCAGCGCGCGCGGGTCGGGACAGTCCAGGACGACGACGTCCAGCTTGGCGAGAGCCATGACTTCCTCCTCGAAGCTCACAGATACTCAGGGACCGGTTACCTCTAGAGCCGGGTAACCGGTAACGGTTACTGCATGCTCCCGCATTGGCGGTAACGTCGCAACCATGAATGACAGAGCGCCCGCGCCGGGCGGCCTCGCCCTGGTCGAGGCGCTGGTGAACACGGTGGACCTGGAATCGGGTGCCGACACGCTGGACACCGCCGAGGGCCGCGCCCGCTTCGGGATCGAGGAACGCGACCTGACGGACGTACGCCGACTGCGCGAGTCGCTGCGCGCGGCCTGTCTGGCCCACGCCGGGCACCCGCCGCACGCCCCGGTGACCCCGCTCGGCGAGCTGCTCGCCGCCGCCCCCCTCTACATCGCGGTCGACCAGCGGGACGGCTCGGCCACCCTCGTGCCCGCCGACGGCGGCCCCTTGCTCTCCCGGGTCGCCGCCGCCGTCGCCGAGGCGCTCACGGCGGGCACCTGGGACCGGCTGAAGGCCTGTGAGCTGCCCGAATGTCACTGGGCGTACTACGACCGCAGCCCCGCGGGACGCGGCCGCTGGTGCTCCATGTCGGTGTGCGGGGCCCGCGCCAAGATGCGCCGTTACCGGGCGAAGGGGACGTGAGCCCCCGGCATGTGGTGCAGAATGCGTGCAGACACCGGTTCGGCCGACTGAGCCTCGGCCGAACCGGTGTCGCTCGCTACGGCTAGGCGGTCGGGCGCCCCATAGCCCGGTACGTCCATCCCGCCCGCCGCCACAGCTCCGGGTCGAGGGCGTTGCGGCCGTCCAGGACGACGCGGGCCGCGGCGACCTCACCGAGCGCGGCCGGGTCCAGCTCGCGGAACTCGCGCCATTCGGTCAGGTGCAGTACGACATCGGCGCCGCGTACGGCGTCCAGCGCGGTGTCGGCGTAGCCGAGGGTGGGGAAGATCCGGCGGGCGTTCTCCATGCCCTTGGGGTCGTAGACGGTGACCTGGCCGCCCTGGAGGTGGATCTGGCCCGCGACGTTCAGCGCGGGGGAGTCGCGGACGTCGTCGGAGTCGGGCTTGAAGGTGGCGCCGAGCACCGCGACCCGCTTGCCCAGGAACGGCCCGCCGCCCAGCGCCTGCCGGGCCAGCTCGACCATCTGCCCGCGCTGGCGCATGTTGATCGAGTCGATCTCGCGCAGGAAGGTCAGCGCCTGGTCGGCCCCCAGCTCACCGGCGCGCGCCATGAAGGCGCGGATGTCCTTGGGCAGACAGCCACCCCCGAACCCGATCCCGGCCCGCAGGAACTTCTTCCCGATCCGGTCGTCGTGCCCGATCGCCTCGGCCAGCTTGGCCACGTCCCCGCCGGCCGCCTCGCACACCTCGGCCATGGCGTTGATGAAGGAGATCTTGGTGGCGAGGAAGGAGTTGGCGGAGGTCTTCACCAGCTCGGCGGTCGGGAAGTCGGTGACGACGAACGGCGAGCCCTCCTCGACCGGCGTGGCGTACACCTCGCGCAGCAGCTTCTCGGCGCGCTCGCTGCGCACACCGGCCACGATCCGGTCGGGGTGCAGGGTGTCCTTGACGGCGAACCCCTCCCGCAGGAACTCCGGGTTCCAGGCCAGCTCGGCGTCGGCCCCGGCGGGCGCGTGCTCGGCGAGGTAGTCGGCGAGCCGGTCGGCGGACCCGACGGGCACGGTGGACTTCCCGACGACGAGGGCGGGCCCGGTCAGGTGCGGAGCGAGGGAGGCGAAGGCGGCCTCGACGTACGACATGTCGCACGCGTACTCCCCGTGCCGCTGCGGTGTGTTCACACAGACGAAGTGGACATCGCCGAAGGCGGCGACCTCGGCGTAGTCGGTGGTGAACCGCAGCCGCCCGCTGGCCCCCTCGATCCCGGCGACGTGCCTGCGCAGCAGCTCCTCGAGCCCCGGCTCGTACATCGGGACCTCGCCGCGCTGGAGCATCTTGATCTTCTCCGGCACGACGTCGAGCCCCAGCACCTCGAAGCCCAGCTCGGCCATGGCCGCCGCGTGTGTGGCGCCGAGGTAGCCGGTACCGATCACGGTGATCTTGAGGGCCATGCGTGCTCCTGGGGAAATACGGCGTGGATGCGCTGGTCGAGCATAGCCCGGAGGGCTGTTGGGAAGATTTCCCGCTGTCGCCAAACTCACGTATCCCCGGAGGCGGGGCGACCTCTAAAATTTGGGTTACTTAACGGTAGTTAGCAAGGCTAGTAAGCAACGGCTGTTAGCGACGACAGTGAGCGTCACCATCGCATCGTTCTGGAGCGTGAGAGACCTTGGCCGGATCGGCTGACTTCGACCTGTACCGCCCGTCCGAGGAGCACGACATGCTCCGCGACGCCGTCCGCGCGCTGGCCGAGGCGAAGATCGCGCCGTTCGCCGCCGCGGTGGACGAGGACGCCCGCTTCCCGCAGGAGGCGCTGGACGCCCTGGTGGCGAACGACCTGCACGCCGTGCACGTCCCCGAGTCCTACGGCGGCGCGGGCGCCGACGCGCTCGCCACGGTGATCGTGATCGAGGAGGTGGCCCGCGTCTGCGCGTCGTCCTCCCTCATCCCGGCGGTCAACAAGCTGGGCTCCCTGCCGGTGATCATCTCCGGCTCGGAGGAGCTGAAGAAGAAGTACATGACCCCGCTCGCCAAGGGCGACGGCATGTTCTCCTACTGCCTCTCGGAGCCGGACGCGGGCTCGGACGCGGCGGGCATGAAGACGAAGGCGGTCCGCGACGGCGACCACTACGTCCTCAACGGCGTGAAGCGCTGGATCACCAACGCGGGCGTCTCGGAGTTCTACACGGTGATGGCGGTGACGGACCCCTCGAAGCGCTCGAAGGGCATCTCGGCCTTCGTCGTCGAGAAGTCCGACGAGGGCGTCTCCTTCGGCGCCCCGGAGAAGAAGCTCGGCATCAAGGGCTCCCCGACCCGCGAGGTCTACCTCGACAACGTCCGCATCCCGGCCGACCGCATGCTCGGCGAGGAGGGCACGGGCTTCGCCACGGCGATGAAGACCCTGGACCACACCCGCATCACCATCGCCGCCCAGGCCCTCGGCATCGCCCAGGGCGCCCTGGACTACGCCAAGGGCTACGTCCAGGAACGCAAGCAGTTCGGCAAGCCGATCGCCGACTTCCAGGGCATCCAGTTCATGCTCGCCGACATGGCCATGAAGATCTCCGCCGCCCGCGCCCTGACCTACCAGGCCGCCGCCGCCTCCGAACGCGGCGACGCGGACCTGACGTACCTCGGCGCCGCCGCCAAGTGCTTCGCGTCCGACGTCGCCATGGAGGTCACCACGGACGCGGTCCAGCTCCTCGGCGGCTACGGCTACACCCGCGACTACCCGGTCGAGCGCATGATGCGCGACGCCAAGATCACCCAGATCTACGAGGGCACGAACCAGGTCCAGCGCATCGTGATGGCCCGCAACCTGCCGTAACCGGCCGCCGAAGGAACCCCCGGCCGGCGTGGCCGGGGCTCGAGGGCGGCACCAAGACCCCCGCGGTGACCTACAACCAGGCCGCCGTACGCGCCGCGCACAAAGCAGGAATGGTGTCGGTGGAAGCCCCCTCCACCGTGAGCTGGGCGGCGACGGTCGGCAGGGGTGACCCCGCCCAAGAGGGGTACTGATTGGCGCCTTTGGCTCAGGGAGGGCCCGGGTTTTCCTGGGTCGGGTCTGAGCCAATGCGGCCAATTACCGTCCGGTCCGGTCACCCCTCGGGGCTCTCCTGCCCGGTGTACCGGATGAATTCCGACCACGCGGCGCGTGGAAGCACGAGGCGAGGGCCGTGGGGGTGCTTGGAGTCGCGGATGTGGATGGTGGTGGGGGTCGGGGATATCTCGACGCAGGCGGAGCCTTCTTCGCTGTAGGTCGACTTCTGCCAGGTCTGTTTCGTCATGGGCCGTTCCTCAGATGGACTGGGCGATGCGGTGGATGAGGTCGCGTGACGCGGCTGGCTTCAGGGCTACGGCCTCCATACGGTCCAGGACGAGACGGTACTTCTCGAGTTGTCCTGCCGCGTCGACGAGTGTGCCGCCATGTGCCGTGTCCACCTCGACGGTGTCGAGGGTGGGTACCGGGCCGTGGAAGTAGTCGACGGCGTGGCCTGTAGTGGGGAACGAGGTGCCGTCGAACGGGATGACGCGGAGGCTGACGGCCGGGTGCTCGCTCATCGCGGCGAGGTGGCGCAACTGCGCCCTGGTCACCTCACGGCCGCCGAACTGCATGCGCAGAGCGGCCTCGTGGACGATCGCCGTGTACGACGGCGGCTGCTCGCGGTGCAGGATGGCCTGACGCTTGATGCGGTGGGAGATGCGGTACTCGACCTGATGCGGACGCAGGGCGGGAACCGCCTGGCGGAACAGCGCGCGGGCGTGTTCCGGCGTCTGGAGCAGGCCGGGGATGTTGATGACCTGGGTCACGCGCAGTGCCGTGGCGTGGTGTTCCAACTCGGCTAGGTCAAGGAGTCGGGGCGGCAGGGTGTCGCGGTACTCCTCCCACCAGCCGCGTGTGCGGTCGGCGGCCATGGCGGCGAGGGCGTCGACCAGGGCTTGGTCCGTGCAGTCGTAGATGTGGGCGAGCGCGTGGACGCGGTCCGCGCTGATGCCGAAGCGGTTGGACTCGATGTTGCTGAGCTGCCCGGGAGTCGTGCCCAGGACTCTCGCTGCCTCGGCGGCGGTCATGCCCGCGCGTTCCCGGAGCCGACGCAGTTCCGTGCCGATGCGGAGGCGGCGCGCTGTGGGGATGGGCCTGGGGGGCATGCCCTCGCTCCGTTTCGTACACCTGGCGTAGCGGTCACTCGCAGGAAGGGAAGTGCTGAAGGTTTTGCTCAACTCGGCAAAACCTTCAGTGAACGGACTCTACGGTGAACCCGAGCTGTCCAGCACGCCAAGTCCTTCCGCCCTAGGAGCCGTTCATGGACACCGTATCCCCGCCCGACACCTGGACGTACGCCCTCCGTCTGCCCCACGACCCCCGTGCCGCACGGGTCGCACGGATGACCGTGCGGGCCGCGCTGACCGGGCACGGGAAGGGTGAACACCTGCACGCCGTCGAGCTGTTGGCGTCCGAGCTGGTCACCAACGCCTACCTGCACACCGACGGCCCCGCCTCCCTCCGGCTGACCGCCCTCGCGGACGGGCGTCTGCGCGTCGGGGTCTGGGACAGCCACCCGCACATCCCCGCGCTGCTCCGTGGTCCCGCCCCGGTTGACGCCGAGGGTGGGCGCGGGCTGCGGCTCGTGCAGGAGTACGCCGACTGTTGGGGAGGTTGGGCGATGGGGGAGGGTACGGGGAAACTGCTGTGGTTCGAGGTGGGCGGTGGGGGAGGGGCCGGGTGAAGCGCAGACAGGTGCGGGAGGCCGTGCTGCTGGCGCGGGAGAAGCGGCTCGTGGAGCTGTTGCCGGTGATGCCTGTGGCGCCCGCGCCGTTGGCGGTGGGGGCCAGCTGGTTCATGCGGGGTCTCGCGGTGGCGCTCACCGTCGGGTACCTGCTGTGGGGCGTGGAGCCGGAGGCCTCGCGGTGGGGGTACGACGACTGGTTCTTCCTCGTCTGGGGGCTGGTCGTCTGGGCGTGGCTGGGCAGCAGGCTCGCCCTGGCGCGCATCGGTGCGGACGCGGCGGGCGTGTGGGTGCGGGGCTTCCTCGGTGTCCGGCGGATCGGCTGGGATGAGTTGCGCGGGGTCGAGCCGGGGAACGAGGGCGTGCTGGAGTTCGCCACGGGGGACGGGCCGACCCTCCGTGCGGGGGCCTTCGTGCCGCCGGTGCTTCATCGGCTGCCCGGGGTGCCCGCGACCGCGCAGCGCACCGCCGACCTGCTCACCCTCATGGCCCGCTACCCCGAGCTGCGCCCTACCCGGGCTGCCACGCGGCGGGAGTTGGGGCCGCCCATGGTGCTGTGGGCCCTCGGTGTCCTCGCCCTCGTGGCGGTGGACTGGATGCTGGCCCGCTGACCCGGTTCGCTCAGGCTTCCAGGAGCGGGGCAAGGGCCCGCCGTAGATCCGCAGCGGAGCGGAAGTGCACCGCCCGCATTCCCAGCCCCGTCGCCGCCTCCACGTTCTCCAGCGTGTCGTCCACGAACAGGCACCGGTCGAGACGGGCCCCCGCCCGGTCCGCCGCCAGTTCGAAGATGCGTGGGTCGGGCTTGGCGAGGCCCACCCGGGCGCTGCTCACCAGGTGGTCGGCGAGGTCGGTCAGGCCCAGGGACGCCAGGTCCTCCTCCAGTTGGAGGGTCGCGTTGGTGAGGAGGACCAAGGGGACGTGCGCGCGGGCCCGGCGCAGCAGGTCCACCACCGTCTCGTCGGCGTGGAAGGGCTGGTGGGACAGGGTCTGCGCGAGTTGCCTCGCCTGCGCCTCCGGGACCAGCCCCGTGAGGCCCGCCGCCACCGACTCGGCCCACTCGTCCTGGGTGACCTGGCCGAGGAGGAGGGGCAGGTCCGTTTCCGGGGCGAAGGCGATCTTCATCGTGGTGCCCTCGGCCAGACCGGCGGCGCGCTCCAGGGCCAGCAGTTCCGTCGGGTCGTAGAAGCGGATGACGTTGTCGACGTCGCACAGGACGGCGTCGAACGGAGCGTCCCCCGCTCCGTCAGTCACTCGTCACCGTGACCTTCTCGTCGTTGTTCAACTGCTCCACCAGCGTCTTCACCTTGGCCTTGTCCCAGATGAGGTTGCCGCCGGAGGAGCCGGAGATCGGCATGTTCATGGACGTGCCCTCGCCGCCGCTGACGCTCTTCATGCCCCAGAACATGGAGGCGAGGTCGAACAGGCCCATCTCCTTGTCGACGATGAGGGAGTCGAGGCCCGCGCCCATGGTCGGGTACAGCTTGAACGGGTTGAGGACCGTGCCCGGCGTGGCGACCTGGTTGGCGAGGGCGGAGAGGAACTTCTGCTGGTTCTTGGTGCGGTCCAGGTCGGACCCGGCGAGCGCGTAGCGGGTGCGGACGAAGGCGAGCGCCTCCTCGCCGTTCAGGGTCTGCTTGCCCTTCTTCAGGTCGGCGCCGGACTTGGTGTCCTTGATGTCCTGCGGGATGTCGATCTCGACGCCGCCGACCGCGTCGACGATGTTCGCGAAGCCCGCGAAGCCGATCTCGACGTAGTGGTCGATGTGCAGGCCGGTGTTGAACTCGACCGTGCGGACCAGCAGTTCGGGGCCGTCCTCGGCGTAGGCGGCGTTCAGCTTCACGTGGCGGCCCGTGCCCTGGTACGTCTTGCCGGACTCGGAGCCCACGAAGGTGGGGATCTCCACGTCGGAGTCGCGGGGCAGGGAGATGAGGGTGGAGCCGTTGTCGCCGGTGTGCAGGATCATCATCGAGTCCGTGCGCTTGCCCTCGGCGGACCCGGTGTGCAGTTCCTTCTTCTCCTCGGCGGACATGCCCTCGCGGCTGTCGGAGCCGACGATCAGGTAGTTGGTGCCCTCGCCCGCCTCGGGTCTGTCGATCACCTTGGACAGGTCGACCTCGCGGTTGAGCTTGGAGTCGGCCCAGAAGTAGGTGCCGATGGTGGTGACCAGCAGGACGGTCACGACCGTGATCGCGGTGATCTTGATGCGGCGCCGCCAGTTCGGCGCGGGGCGCGGTTCGCCGTACCCGCCCCCGCCGCCGGGGCCCCGGCCGCCGGGGCTGCCGTAGACCTGGCCGGTGTTGTAACCGCTGTCGTAGCCCGCCTCACCGTGTCCGTCGACGTACGACGGCTGCTGCGGGACGCCAGCCGGATACGGCGGTGCCGCCTGGCCCCCGCCGGGGGGTACCGAGGGTCCGCGCCGCACCTGGCGCATGACGCGGGCGCTCTCGGGCTGCGCACCGGAGCTGCCGCGTCCGTACCGGGTGCCGCGGTTGTCGTCGGACCACCCCTGGGGCCAATCGTTCATGCGCCCAGTCTGCCGGTCGCGGCCGTGGTCCTTACAAGGGATGGCGGAAAATAGGAGCGCCGCTGTTGCGAAGCTGACACAAAAACCCCGGATGTCGCTTCGGCATAAGGTGGAGGCCATGACAGACCAGGCCAGCGCACCGGAGCCGGAGAACCCCGGCATCACGGATATACCCGCCGAGGCGGACCTGCCGGGCAAGCCCACCTCCGCTTCCCGGACCACGCTCAGCCACATCATGACCCACAGCGACACCAACCTGCTGGGCACCGTGCACGGTGGCGTGATCATGAAGCTCGTCGACGACGCCGCCGGGGCCGTCGCCGGCCGGCACAGCGGCGGTCCCGCCGTCACCGCCTCCATGGACGAGATGGCGTTCCTCGAACCCGTCCGCGTCGGCGACCTCGTCCATGTGAAGGCCCAGGTCAACTGGACCGGCCGGACCTCCATGGAGGTCGGCGTACGCGTCCTCGCCGAGCGCTGGAACGAGTCCGCCCCGCCCACCCAGGTCGGCTCCGCCTACCTGGTCTTCGCCGCCGTCGACGCCGACGGCAAGCCCCGCCGGGTGCCGCCGGTCCTGCCGGAGACCGAGCGCGACAAGCGCCGCTTCCAGGAGGCCCAGATCCGCCGCACCCACCGCCTGGCCCGCCGCCGCGCGATCACGGAGCTGCGCGCCCAGCGGGCGGCCGAGGGCTTCGAGGACTGAGACGGCCCACGGAGGCCAGTGCTACGGGCACTTCACCTCGTCGCCCCGCACCACCGGCGACTCCCCCTGCGCGGGCCGCTCCTGCGGCCGTACCTTCCGCACCTGGCGGAAGTCCGAGCCGACGATCACCTTCAGGGTCGCCCCCTGCCCCCGCACCGCCCGCAGCTCGCTGCCCGGCAGGGCCGCTGCGAGGGACTTGGCGGAGCGGTCCCAGCGGGGGTCGTAGGCGACGACCGTACGGCTCACGGAGGTGTCGGCCGCGTTCGCGGGCAGGCCGGTGGTGCGGAACCCGGCCGCCGCCAGCGCGGTGTCGACGCGTTTGCCGAGTCCGGCGGTCGGGGTGCCGTTCTCCACCTGGACGCGGATCTCCGACGGCGCCACCTCGACCCGCGGCACCGGGGTGCTCTTCGGCCGCTCCGCGGACAGCGGCCGGTCCTCGCGCAGGGCCTGGAAGAGCCGCCCCGCCTTGACGGGGTCCCACTTCAGCGTCGAACCGACGCCTTCGACGGCGTACCCCATCTGCCCGATCGGGACGGTGGTGAACTCGGAGGACGAAGGGGAGAAGTTCCGCATCGCCCGGCCCAGCGCCAGCAGTTCGTCCGTGCCGAAGCCCTCGTCCGCGCGGACCGAGCCCAGCACGGCCCGGGTGACGTCCCGGAACTTCATCGGGTTCAGCAGCACCCCGGAGGACGTCGCCCGGTCCACGAGCGCGGCGAGGAAACGCTGCTGCCGCTCCATCCGCCCCAGGTCGGAGGCGCCGTCGACATAGCGGGCGCGGACGTACTGGAGGGCCTGGCCGCCGTTGAGGTCATGCGTCCCGGCGGGCAGGTCGAGGCCGCTGTGGGAGTCCTTCAGCGGCTTGGCGGTGCACATCTTCACCCCGCCGAGGACGTCGACGGTCTTCATGAAGCTGGTGAAGTCGACCTCCAGGTAGTGGTCGATCTTCACCCGGGTCATCTGCTCCACGGTCCGCACGGTCAGCTGCGGCCCGCCCTCCGCGTACGCCGCGTTCAGCTTGATGGGGTGCGGCCGGTGCCGGGCGCCGGTGGTGGCGTCGGTGTGCGCGGGCAGTTCGGCGTACGAGTCGCGCGGCAGGCTGACGACGCTGGCCCGCTCCCGGTCCTCCGAGATGTGCACGATCATGATCGTGTCGGTGCAGTGGCAGGGCTCACCGCCGAGCCGGTACGCCCGCCGCTCCGCCTCCGAGATCCTGTCGCGGCCGTCGGTGCCGACCAGCAGCACGTTCATGCCGTGCCCGGCGCGCGGCCGGTTCTTCATGTCGCGGAAGGCGTCCACACGGGCGATGTCGGACTCCAGCCCGGTCAGCACCGCGTGCCCGATGCCCGCCGACGCCAGCACCAGCACCGACAGCGTCGTCACCGCCCGCATGGCCCAGCGCGGGCGCCTGGGCCGTACGGGCGGACGTCCGCCCTGGCGCTGCCGCGGGCGGCGCGGCGGCCGGGCTGCGGGGGAGCGGGGCGGGGTGGTGCGGGGCATGGGGACACCTCCGGGGCGGGCGCCGGGGCCGGGCGCTCGGGCCGTGCGTGGAGATCCCGGGCACAAGGGGGCGGGGGATCCGTGAGCACCGTAGGCCCATACGATCTGCTGCCCGGTGTACCGCCCCCGCGGCGCGCATCGCTGTCCCCCGTACGCGGTAACGTGAGGGCCCTATGAACGCCAAGTCCGACGTGCAGCTTCCGCCCGTGTCCGTCATCATGCCCGTCCTCAACGAGGAGCGGCATCTGCGCGGCGCCGTCCGGGCCATCCTCGCCCAGGAGTACGACGGTGAGATGGAGGTCGTGATCGCCCTCGGTCCCTCCACGGACCGCACGGACGAGATCGCGGCCGAGCTGGTCCGGGAGGACCCGCGCGTCCACACCGTCCCCAACCCGACGGGCCGCACCCCCGCCGCGCTGAACGCCGCCATCAAGGCCTCCCGGCACCCGGTGGTCGTCCGCGTCGACGGGCACGGCATGCTCTCGCCCGACTACATCGCCACCGCCGTACGCCTCCTGGAGGAGACCGGCGCGCAGAACGTCGGCGGCATCATGCACGCCGAGGGCGAGAACGACTGGGAGCACGCCGTCGCCGCGGCGATGACCTCGAAGATCGGCGTCGGCAACGCGGCCTTCCACACCGGCGGTCAGGCGGGCCCGGCAGAGACGGTCTACCTCGGTGTCTTCCGCCGCGCGGCCCTGGAACAGCAGGGCGGCTACAACGAGGAGTTCATCCGCGCCCAGGACTGGGAGCTGAACTTCCGCATCAGGGAAGCGGGCGGGCTGATCTGGTTCTCGCCCGAGCTGAGGGTGTCGTACCGGCCCCGGCCCAGCGTGCGGGCGCTGGCCAAGCAGTACAAGGACTACGGCCGCTGGCGGCACGTCGTCGCCCGTTACCACTCCGGCTCCATCAACCTGCGCTATCTCGCCCCGCCCACCGCGGTGTGCGCGATAGCGGCGGGCCTTGTCGTCGGCGCCCTGCTCACCCCGTGGGGCCTGCTGGTTCCCGGCGGCTACCTCGCGGCGATCGCCGCCGGTTCCGTCCCCGCGGGCAAGGGGCTGCCGCTGAAGGCCCGCCTCCAGATCCCCGTCGCCCTGGCCACCATGCACATGTCGTGGGGCTGGGGCTTCCTGACCAGCCCCAGGTCGCTGGCCAGGAAGGTGATCGCGAGCCGCCGCCCCGCGGTGCGCAGCACGGACACCGCGGAGCTGAGCTGACGCCGGTCAGGACCAGCTGAAGTTCGGGTCCACGTGCATGCACGCCTCGTCGTCGGCACCGTTGAGGACGTCCGCGCTGTCCGGGGTGGTGTTGTCCTGCTCGGGCGCCTCGTAGGCGGTGTCCTCGCGCCAGTCGGCGCCGACGACCAGCGTCACCCCGGACACCTGTGTCGACTTCTTCACCGAACCCAGCGGAATCCCCAGTGACTTGGCCACCGCCTGGGCGTCGCCCTCCAGGTCCGCGCTCGGGTAGCGGACGACGGTCCGGTCCTCGCTCAGGATCGTGGACGGGTCGGCCACGGCGCCCGTGAAGCCCAGCTCCGCCAGCTGACCGGCCACGGTACTGGCCCGCCCGTTGGCGGCGCCCAGCGCCTCGGTGCTGGTGCCGTTCTGCACCTGTACGGCGATCTCCGCGTCCGGGGCGGCCGGGTCGTCGGACTCCTTGTCGTCGGCGTCCCCGGTCTTCTTCGGGGCGTCCTTGCCGTCCAGCGAGATGTCCTCACGCACCAGCCGGAACAGCTGCTCGGCGTCCTCGGTGGGCTCCACCCGGTTGCCGACCAGCCGGTTCGGCATCGTCGTCATGGTGATCCGCTCCGGCTCCACCTTCCGCAGCTCGTTGCTGAGGTCGTAGAGCTTCTTGACGGTGTCCAGGCCCGGGTCGACGGTGAGCGCCTTGGTGGCCTGCTCGGCGAGCTTGCGCAGCTTGTTGGGGCTGCTCAGGGTGGCGTTCTCGCGCAGCTCGCGGACCATCGACGTCATGTACATGTGCTGGGCCTTGGCGCGGGCGAGGTCGCTGCCGTCCTCGAAGCCGTACCGCGTCCGCAGCCACTGGAGGGCCTGCTCGCCCTTGACCGGGTGCGTGCCCTTCTCCAGCTTCAGCCCGGAGCCGTGCCCCTTGCTGTCGCGGGAGTGGATGTTGGCGTCCACGCACACCGGCACCCCGCCGACCGCGTCCGCCATCGACACCACACCGGCGAAGTCGACCATGATGAAGTGGTCGATGTGGATGCCGGTCAGCTCCTGCCAGGTCGCGACCGTGCAGCCGGGCCCGCCGTGACCGAGACTCTCGTTGGTCATGGTCCGGCCGTCGCTGGCGGGGTACACCTCGCCGTCGTCGGGGTCGGTGCACTTCGGTATCTGTACGAGGGTGTCGCGCGGCATGCTGACGACGGACATGTTGGACCGGTCCGCGGACAGGTGCAGCAGCATCTGGACGTCCGCGAGCGGGGGCGCCCCGAACGTCTCCCGGGCGCCGCCGAGCTTCTGGTTCGCCTTGCTGTCGCGCGCGTCGGAGCCGATGAGCAGGATGTTCAGCGGCGTCTGCCCGGCGGCGTTCGGCGTCGGCGCGGCGACCTTGCTGTCCCCGAGGTTGAGGTCGTCCTTCTTGATGTTGTCGTTCAGGTGCTGGTAGTAGAGGTATCCGGCGCCCGCCGTGCCCAGTACCACCACCGAGAGCGCCATCGCCGTCCAGCGCAGTACCCGCCGCCCCCGCGACCCCGCGCCGGTACGGCGCGGTCCGCCGCCCCCGCCGCCGCCGTGGCGGCCGGAACCCGGTGCCTCTTCGTCACCGGTGCGCTCCGCGTCCTTCGTCGCGAGAGGCATGGTGTCCTCCGCCGAAGGCGCCGAGGCCACATCCTCCCGCACACTGCTGCGCGCCAACTGGCCGCCCCTCCCCGCCCTGTACCCGACACGGGTCCGTCCCGCGTCAAGTCAGACGCACGACGGACCCGTTGGGTTACCCCCCAATTTGCGGTCGTCCGGTCACCGAGAGTCAGACTCGGACGAACCCCCTGTTCACAAGCGACCGCTGACGTTCACCGAATGAACGTCAGCTTGCGCACTGGACCTTGTCGGCCGTCGACTTGTCCACGTCCGGTGCCTTCGTCGGTGCGGTGAGCGACACGCCCGCGCCCTTGAAGTCCTCGCCCAGCGTCAGCGTCATCGTCGGCAGGCCCTGCGCGTTCAGGACGCTCTCGCCCGGCTTCATCGCCGAGCCGGACAGCCCCATGATGGCGGCGAGCCGACGGGCCTGGTCGGCCTGGTCCGGCGCGTACTCCAGCGTGGTCTTGCTCAGCTCCTCGTCCGCGTTGCCCGCGTTCTCGGACTTCGTCACGCCCTCTTCCAGCTGGAGCCAGTTGAGCGTCTCCTGCGCGGACCCCGAGGGCGCGCCCCCGTTGAGGATCCTGACCCGCACCTCGGACGCGTCGGCCTTCGCCCCCTCCAGCCGCGCGGCGACGGCGGCCTTCTCCTTCTTCTTCTGCGCCTTCTTCTTCTGCTCGACCTCGGTGAAGGAGACGTCGTTCTTGATGGCTTCGAAGACCGGGGGGGCCGCGGTCTCGTCGAGGACGACCGTCGCCTTGACCGTTTCTGCGGGGTTGTCGACGACCGGGACCGTGGCGAAGGAGATGTTCTTCGGCGGCACCTTCTTCAGCTCCAGCGCGACGTCCTTGAGCGTGCCGACCTTGCCGATGGCGGTGTCCACGGTCAGCGCGTTGGTGGCCGCCTCCGCCAGTTTGAGCAGCTTGGCGGGGCTGGTCAGGGTGTCGCTCGAGGACATCTTGCGCATCAGGGACGCCAGGAACTGCTGCTGCACCTTGATGCGGTCCAGGTCGCCCTGGTTGCCCCAGGCGTGCCGGGTGCGGACGAAGGCGAGCGCCTGTTCGCCCTCGACGGTCGACTCGCCCGCGGGCAGCTTGAGCTTGGAGTCCGGGTCGTCGACCGCCTTCTCGACGCAGACGTCGACGCCGCCCACCGCGGTGGTCAGTGTCTTCACGGCGTTGAAGTCGGCCATCATGAAGTGGTCGACCTCGATGCCCGTGACCGCCTCCACCGTGCGCATGGTGCAGCCGGCGTCCCGGTCGTTCTGGCCCAGGCTGGTGTTGAAGCGTTGCCCGGTGGTCCCGGGGATGACCGTAGTGCTGCCGTCGGAGAGCTTGGTCTCGCAGTCCGGGATGTCCACGATCATGTCGCGCGGGATGCTCAGCACGGTCGCGTTCGACCGGTCCTCGGCCACGTGCAGCAGCAGCGTGGTGTCCGCGTGCCCGACGCTGCCCGCGTCGCCGTAGCCCTCGTTGCCCGCACCGGTGCGCTTGTCGGTGCCGATCAGCAGGATGTTGAAGGCCTCGTCCTTGCTGAAGCCGTTGGCGGCCACGTCACCGACGTCCGTCGTGGAGACGTTGCCCTCCAGGTGCTTGAGGTACAGGTATCCGGCGGTACCGACGGCGACCAGCACGAACGCCATGGTGCCGCCCGTCCACATGACGGCCTTCTTCGCCTTGGACTTCGACTTCTTCGCCGGGCGTCGGGAACGGCGGCGGGGCGGTTCCTCGGGGGCGTCGCGGCGTCTGCGCGGTCCCGGGACGTCGCGGCCCGGCTCGTCCCGGTCCGGCGCGGCGGGCGAGCGGCCGGGCGCAGCCCTGCGACCGCTCGGCACGGTGGCGGTCCCGCCGCTGCCCGGGGAGGCCGCCCTGCGGGGCCTGGGCACCGGTGACTGCGGTGCGGAAGGAGACAGTCGCAGTTCGTATTCGCCGGTGTTCGGATTGAGCACCCACTGGTCGGCGGGATCGATGTCGTCCGCCCGCCCACGGCCTTGCGCGTCCACGGTTGTCTGAATCCTCCGTCGGGGCCACGCGGCGCCTTCCCCCTCAAAGGCGCTCGGGTCTCGTACAAGGTCGCTCACACTATCCGCCCAGCTCAGCGTCGAGCGACGGCGGTGACAAATTCCACGTCCCTACAACCGGGCAAAATCGCCCAATTCATTGGACTGGCGTTCGTCGCCTTGGCGAGTCCTTGGCGAGCGTTTTACTTGCAGGCGTCCTCTGCCGCCGTATTCCCGCGAAAGGTGGGCGCGGGGGAAACGTCGCCTCGGGGGTAGAGCCTGCCGTCGTACCAGTTGCTTCCTTCGTACCGCCCGACATCGTACGACGGTCGACCCGAATCTCCGTGCGAGAAGCCGCTTTCGGGGGAATTCCGCGGAATGTCCTGCGCGACGACCACCGGAGCGTCCCGGCGCAACCGCGCGAACAGCCGCTCCGCCTCCGGTTCGACGAGCTGGTCGCGGTTGGTGTCATTGACGTACGACTCCCGCGGCACCGTCAGGAACTGCACGCGTTCCGTGGGAATGTCGCGCACGCCACGTACGAGTTCGTACAAACCACGCAGACTGGCCAGCCCCGGATCCGTGGTGAGCGACGACGTCGCGGCATCCAGCAGCGGATAGAGCTTCACCGGATTCATCAGTACGTCACTGCTGCGCACCTTGCTGACCAGTGCCCCGAGGAACTGCTGCTGGCGGTCCATGCGGCCGGTGTCGCTGCCGTTGCCGAGGGTCTTGCGGACGCGCACGTACCCCAGTGCCTGCTCACCGTTGAGTTTCACCCGCCCCGCGGGCAGCCGCAGCTTCGCCTGCTTGTCGTTGATGGGTTCCGCGACGCAGACCTCCACCCCGCCCACGGCGTCGACCATCCGTTTGAACCCCTGGAAGTCGACGACCATGTGGTGGTCGACGCGGATATCGGTGAGTTTCTCCACGGTCCGGATCGTGCAGGCCGAACCGCCGATCTGGAACGCGTAGTTGAGCATCGCGAACATCGGCTCGCTGCGGGAGCCGTCCCGCTTCCGGCAGCCCGGCACGTCCACCATCAGGTCCCGGGGGAAGGAGACCGCGGTCGCGCTGCGCCGCCCGCCCGACAGGTGCAGCAGGATCGTGGTGTCGGACCGCTCGGTCCCCGGGTCCCGTCCGTAGCGGGCGTTGCCGGGACCGGCCCGCGAGTCCGACCCGATCAGCAGGATGTTCTGCGCGTCCTTCACGAGGGACGTCGGCCGTTCCTTCTCGAACCGCGCCAGCTCCGCCGCGGCGGCCTCGTCGGGCGTGATGTTCCCGTCCAGCTTCTGGTAGACCGTCCACCCCACCCCGCCAACGGCGACCATCACCAGCGCCGCACAACCCCCCACCCACCGCCCCCAGTGCCGCCGCACCCCCCGCCCTCCGACGGCCGACGCACCCACCCCCGGCCCCAACTGCCCCCCTCCACC
>NZ_JAGPXL010000079.1 GCF_018070565.1 Streptomyces sp. B93 | reverse complement strand
GGCTCGGCGGGTTGCTCGTCGACTCCGGGCCCGTCAACTCGGCCACCCTGGTGGAGATCGACCCGCCCCGCGCCTCAGCTCACACCCACACCCACCGGTGCCGGGGCGTACCCCGTGGGACGCGCGGTGAACGTGCCCCGGCCCTGGGTGCGGCCGCGCAGCCGTGTCGCGTAGCCGAACAGCTCGGCCAGCGGCACGGTCGCGGTCACCACCGCCGCGCCCGGCCGGGTGGCCGAACCCGTCACCCGGCCGCGCCGGGCCGCCAGGTCACCGAGCACCCCGCCGACCGCGTCCGCGGGCACGGTGACGGTGACCTCGGCGACCGGTTCGAGGACCGCCATCGCACAGTCCCGCAGGGCAGCGCGCAGTGCCAGCCGTCCGGCGGTGCGGAAGGCCATCTCGGAGGAGTCCTTCACATGAGTCGCCCCGTCCGTCAGCGTGACCCGCAGCCCGGTCACCGGGTGGCCGCCGAGCGGACCGTCGGCCAGCGCGTCCCGGCATCCGGCCTCGACCGCCCGGACGTACTCCTGCGGCACCCGCCCGCCGACGACCGCCGACCGGAACCCGAAGCCCGTGGTGCCCGGTGCGTCGGCCGCGAGCGGTTCCACGTCCAGCACCACGTGGGCGAACTGGCCCGCCCCGCCGTCCTGTTTGACGTGCCGGAGGACCAGCCCGGACACCCCGCGCAGCACGGTCTCCCGGTACGCCACCCGGGGCCGCCCGACGGTGACGTCCAGGCCGTGGGCGCGGCGCAGTTGCTCCGCCGCGACCTCCAGATGGAGTTCGCCCATGCCCGACAGCACGGTCTGGCCGGTCTCGGGGTCGGTCCGCGCGACCAGCGACGGGTCCTCCTCGGTCAGCCGGGCCAGTGCCGTGGTCAGCCGGTCGGTGCCGCTGGACGTACGGGCCTCGACCGCCACCGAGACGACCGGTTCCGCCACGGCCGGCGGTTCCAGGACGAGCGGCGCCCCGGGAGCGCACAGCGTCGAACCGGCGCGGGCCGACTTCAGCCCGACGACGGCGACGATGTCCCCGGCCGCCGCCCGGTCGACCTGGGCGTGCCGGTCGGCCTGGACGCGCAGGACGCGTCCGATCCGCTCGGTGCGGCCGGTGCCGGACTCCCACACCGTGTCTCCCTTCGCCATGGTTCCGGAGTAGACCCGCAGGAACGTCAGTCGTCCCGTGGGGGTGGCGTTCACCTTGAACGCCAGTGCCGCGAACGGCGCCCCGGGGTCGGCGGGCCGCCGCTGCTCGGTGCCGTCGTGGGTGCCTCGTACGGCGGGCACGTCCAGCGGCGACGGCAGGTAGTCCACCGCGGCGTCGAGCAGCGGCTCGATGCCGCGGTTGCGGTAGGCCGAGCCGCAGAGCACGACCACGCCGTCCCCGCTGTGGGTGAGGTCCCGCAGTGCGCCGGTGAGGGCGGTGGCGGTGAGCGTGCCGGTGGCGCAGAACTCCTCGAGCGCCGCCGGGTGCAGCTCGGCGACCGCCTCCGCCAGCAGTCGGCGCCGCCGCTCGGCCTCCTCCAGCAGCCCGGGCGGCACCGGCCCTTCCGTCGCCGTCGTGGTGCCGTCGGTCCAGGTCAGCGCCCGCATGCGCACCAGGTCCAGTACGCCTGCGAAGTCGTCCTCCGCCCCGATGGGCAGCTGGACGACGAGCGGGGCGGGGTGCAGCCGGTCGCGGATGGACGCCACGGCGGTGTCGAGGTCGGCGCCCGCACGGTCCAGCTTGTTGACGAAGGCGATCCTCGGGACGCCGTGCCGGTCGGCCTGGCGCCACACGGACTCGCTCTGCGGTTCCACCCCGGCGACGGCGTCGAACACCGCGACCGCCCCGTCGAGCACCCGCAGGGCGCGCTCCACCTCGTCGGCGAAGTCGACATGGCCCGGGGTGTCGATGAGGTTGACGCGGTGGCCGTGCCAGTCGCAGCTGACGGCGGCGGCGAAGATGGTGATGCCGCGGTCCCGTTCCTGGGGGTCGAAGTCGGTGACGGTGGTGCCGTCGTGGACCTCGCCGCGCTTGTGGGTGGTTCCGGTCGCGTACAGGATCCGCTCGGTGACGGTGGTCTTCCCGGCGTCGACATGGGCGAGGATGCCCAGGTTGCGGACGGCGGCGAGGGGGCGGCTGGTCGTGGTGCGCATGGCCCGTGGCCTTTCGGTCGTTCCCTGACAGGGCAGCGCGATTCCCGGGCGCGGGAGGTCGACCGACGGCCCGTCAACAGCCTGGTGCTGTACGGGTGTTCAGGCGTGCGCCTCGGGTGTCCGGTGCCGGGCGCGCAGCGGGCACCGGGCCGACGGGGACACCAGGACCACCTCGTAACGGCCACGGGGAACGGCGGCGACGGCGCGTTCACGCATCGTCCGGCTCCCCTCGACTCGTCACGGCGGCGCGCCGCCCCGCGAGGGGCGGCGCGCGATGGTGTGGCGAGTGTAGGGAAGCGTGCGGCCGGGTGGCACCGGATTTTTCCGGTGGCCGCCCGCCACGGCGCTTCCGGAGCCCTGCCGTCACTTTGTCCGCACGCTGGAGAAAGAATCGAGATCTTGAACGAAAGGGGTTACGCCTCCGTACGAAGGACACTAACTTCCTTGAAACAACCCGGACATGAGCCGTACGAGCCCATGTCCGGCGCTCCACGGCGCGACGGCGCGCGCCCGTACTCCCCGGCGGGTCGAGTCCGGCCTGTCCCACCCCCACCTCTGGGAGACATCTGTGCGCAGAAGACCGTTCAGACGCAGACTCATGCGGTGGCTGGTACCGACGGTGGCGTGTGCCGTCGGTCTGGTGCTGCCCGGTGCCCCCGCGGTCTCCGCGGCTCCCGACGCCCCCGGCGCGGCAGCGGCGGACCCGGTGTTCCAGCAGGTCACGCTGGCCAAGGGCGTGGCCGAGACGGGCGAGCCGATGACGCTCGCGGTGCTGCCCGACCGTTCGGTGCTGCACACCTCGCGCGACGGCACGGTCCGCCTGACCGACGCGGCGGGCACCACCAAGGTGGCCGGGAAGCTCGACGTGTACAGCCACGACGAGGAGGGTCTGCAAGGCATCGCGGCCGACCCCGGCTTCACCGGCAACCGGTACGTGTACCTGTACTACGCCCCCAAGCTCAACACCCCGGCCGGGGACGCCCCGTCGGGCGGCTCGGCGTCGGACTTCGCCCCGTTCAACGGCGTGAACCGGCTCTCCCGCTTCGTGCTCAGGACCGACGGCACCCTGGATCTCGGCTCCGAGCGGCAGATCCTGGACGTCCCGGCGTCCCGCGGCATGTGCTGCCACGTCGGCGGTGACATCGACTTCGACGCGGCGGGCAACCTGTACCTGTCGACGGGCGACGACACCAACCCGTTCGCCTCGGACGGCTTCACGCCGATCGACGAACGCCCCGACCGCAACCCGGCGTTCGACGCCCAGCGCTCCGCGGGCAACACCAACGACCTGCGCGGCAAGGTCCTGCGGATCAAGGTCAACGCGGACGGGTCGTACACGATCCCCGCGGGCAACCTGTTCGCACCCGGCACCGCCGGGACCCGCCCGGAGATCTACGCGATGGGCTTCCGCAACCCGTTCCGGATGAGCGTGGACAAGGCCACCGGCATCGTCTACCTCGGCGACTACGGCCCCGACTCGGGCACCTCGAGCCCGGCGCGCGGACCCGAGGGCCAGGTCGAGTTCAACCGGATCACCCGCGCGGGCAACTTCGGCTGGCCGTACTGCACCGGCGCCAACGACGCCTACGTGGACTACAACTTCGCCACCGGGGCCTCGGGTTCGGCGTTCAACTGCTCGGCGCCGCGCAACACCTCCCCGAACAACACCGGTCTCACCGAGCTGCCCCCGGCGCAGCCCGCCTGGATCCCGTACAACGGCACCTCCGTGCCGGAGTTCGGCGGTGGCTCGGAGTCGCCGATGGGCGGGCCGGTCTACCGCTACGACGCCGCCTCGACGTCGGCGGTGAAGTTCCCGCAGGAGTACGACGGTGACTTCTTCGCCGGTGAGTTCGGGCGCCGCTGGATCAAGCGCATCGAGAGCGGCGGCGACGGGACGGTCCAGTCCATCAACGCCTTCCCCTGGACCGGCACCCAGGTGATGGACATGGCGTTCGGCCCGGACGGGGCCCTGTACGTCCTGGACTACGGCACCGGCTACTTCAACGGCGACGCCAACTCCGCGCTGTACCGCATCGAGCACGTCACCGGAGGGCGGGCGCCCGTGGCGCAGGCCGCGGCGAACGTGACGTCCGGCAGGGCGCCGCTGAGCGTGTCGTTCTCCTCGGCGGGCAGCTCCGACCCGGACGGCGACAGCATCACCCACCGCTGGACCTTCGGCGACGGCTCCTCGTCGACGGCCGCCAACCCCAGTCACACGTACAACACCAACGGCCAGTACACCGCGACCCTGACGGTGACCGACTCCACCGGCAAGTCTGCGACCGCGTCCGTGCAGATCACCGTCGGCAACACCGCGCCGACGGTCACCCTGGACACACCACTGGACGGCCGTATCTACGACTTCGGCGCGGCGATCCCCTTCAAGGTCACCGTCACCGATCCCGAGGACGGCACGATCGACTGCTCCAGGGTCAAGGTCAGCTTCATCGTCGGCCATGACAGCCACGGCCACCCGCAGACCTCGGCGACCGGCTGCACGGGCACCCTCCAGACGCTCGCGGACGGTGAGCACGACCCGAACGCCAACATCTTCGGCGTGCTGGACGCCGAGTACACCGACAGGGGCGCGAACGGTCAGCCCGCGCTCACCACGCACGACCAGCACATCACCCAGCCCTCCCACCGGCAGGCCGAGCACTACGGCGACGGGTCCGGGGTCGCGGTGATCAACCACGCCCCGGCACACGGCGGCCGGACCGTGGGCAACATCGACAACGGCGACTGGATCTCGTTCCGGCCATACGCGCTGGACAACGCGACCCAGTTCACCGCCCGGGTCTCCTCGGCGGGCGCGGGCGGCACCATCGAGGTGCGCGCCGGTTCGGCGACCGGCACCCTGCTGGGCACGGCCACGGTGCCGGTGACCGGCGGCTGGGAGACCTTCGTCGACGTCAGCGCCCCGCTCAGCAACCGGCCCAGCGCCACGACCACCCTCTATCTGGTGTTCAAGGGCGGCGCGGGTGCCCTGTTCGACGTGGACGAGTTCTCCTTCGCGACGTCGGGTGGTCCGACGGGTCCGCGTTCGGGTGCGGTGAAGGGCGTCAACGGCAAGTGCCTGGACGTCTCCGGCGGAGCCACCGCCGACGGCACCCAGATCCAGATCTGGACCTGCAACAACAGCACCGCCCAGACCTGGACCCTGCCCGGCGACAACACCCTGCGCGCCCTCGGCAAATGCCTCGACATCTCCGGCGGAGCCACCGCCGACGGCACCAAGATCCAACTGTGGACCTGCAACGGCACCGGCGCCCAGCAATGGACACCACAAGCCGACGGCACCCTCCGCAACCCCCAGTCCGCCAAATGCCTCGACGCATCCGGCGGCACCTGGAACGACGGCACCCCCGTCCACCTCTGGACCTGCCACACCGGAGCCAACCAGAAGTGGACCCTGCCGTAACCGTCCCGCGTGATCACAAGGAGGTGAGTCACCCATGCGCAAGCGACTGCGAACAGTAGTGGTCCTGCTCGCCGGGGCCCTGCTGGCCGCCACACCGAACGTGTCCTCGGCGGAGCCCGTGGACGGCCCCGCGGACAGGTCCGCGGACGCCGCGGTCAGCGCCGCGGATCCCGCGTACAAGGTCCTGGTGTTCTCCAAGACGGCGGGCTTCCGGCACTCCTCGATCGACGACGGCATCGCCGCCCTCCGCGACCTCGGCAGCGCCAACAACTTCACCGTGGACGCCACCGAGGACTCCAGCGCCTTCACCGGCGGGAACCTCGCCCAGTACCGGGCGGTCGTCTTCCTGTCCACCACCGGTGACGTACTCAACGGCACCCAGCAGACCGCCTTCGAGCAGTACATCCAGGGCGGCGGTGGCTACGTCGGCGTGCACGCCGCGGCCGACACCGAGTACGACTGGCCGTTCTACGAAGGGCTCGCCGGTGCCCTGTTCCACTCCCACCCGGCGATCCAGTCCGCGACCGTGAAGGTCGAGGACCGCGCCCATGACGCCACGGCCCACCTGGGCACGGCCTGGCAGCGCACGGACGAGTGGTACAACTACCGCTCCAACCCGCGTACCACCGCCCATGTCCTGGCCTCCCTCGACGAGTCCAGCTACAGCGGCGGCAACATGTCCGGCGACCACCCGATCAGCTGGTGCAAGGACTACCAGGGCGGCCGTGCCTTCTACACCGGCGGCGGCCACACCGACGAGTCCTACGGCGAGCCCGCGTTCCGGCGCCACCTGCTGGGCGGCATCCGCTGGGCGGCGGGCATGACCAAGTCCGACTGCCGGCCCGAGACCGGCTACCGGCCGCTGTTCGACGGCACCGGCACGGCGGGCTGGAGCCAGGCGGGCCCCGGCGGCTTCACCCTGGCGGACGGCACGCTCACCTCGCACGGCGGCCTCGGCATGCTGTGGTACTCGGCCAAGGAGTTCGCCGGCGACTACTCCCTCAAGCTGGACTGGAAGATGTCCGGCGACGACAACTCCGGGGTGTTCGTCGGGTTCCCGGCCTCCAGCGACCCGTGGTCGGCGGTGAACAACGGCTACGAGATCCAGATCGACGCCACCGACAGCCCCGACCGCACCACCGGTTCCGTCTACGGCTTCAAGTCGGCCGACCTGGCCGCCCGCGACGCCGCGCTCAACCCGCCGGGTGAGTGGAACACGTACGAGGTCCGGGTCACGGGTGAGCGGCTGGAGCTGTTCCTCAACGGGCGGAAGATCAACGACTTCACCAACACCGACCCGGCGCGCAGTCTGGCGCAGGGCCACATCGGCATCCAGAACCACGGCGACGGCGACGAGGTGGCGTTCCGCAACATCCGGATCAAGGAGTCGGGTGGTCCGACGGGCCCGCGTTCGGGTGCGGTGAAGGGCGTCAACGGCAAGTGCCTGGACGTCTCCGGCGGAGCCACCGCCGACGGCACCCAGATCCAGATCTGGACCTGCAACAACAGCACCGCCCAGACCTGGACCCTGCCCGGCGACAACACCCTGCGCGCCCTCGGCAAATGCCTCGACATCTCCGGCGGAGCCACCGCCGACGGCACCAAGATCCAACTGTGGACCTGCAACGGCACCGGCGCCCAGCAATGGACACCACAAGCCGACGGCACCCTCCGCAACCCCCAGTCCGCCAAATGCCTCGACGTGTCCGGCGGCACCTGGAACGACGGCACCCCCGTCCACCTCTGGACCTGCCACACCGGACCCAACCAGAAGTGGACCCTGCCCTGACCCTGCCCTGAAGGAGGCACCCGGCTGAGCGGGGCCCGGACTGCGGTACCAGTGCTGCCGTCCGGGCCCTCAGTCCAGCTCGGCGAAGGCCTCCACGGCCCGGATCCTGCCGGTGACGATGAGGACGTCGCCGTGCGCGATGACGGTCTCGGCGGTGGCGTGGGTGAAGCCCTCACCGGGGCGTTTGATGCCGACGACGGTGACGCCGTACCGGGTGCGGACCCGGCTCTCCCGCAGCGGGACCGTGGCGACGGCGTCCGGAGCGATCGTCTTGACCAGGGCGAAGTCGTCGCCGAACTCGATGAAGTCCAGCATCCGGCCGGTGACGAGATGGGCGACCCGCTCCCCCATCTCGTGCTCGGGCAGCACCATGTGCTGGACGCCGAGCCGCTCCAGGATCTGACCGTGCTGACGGCTGACCGCCTTCGCCCAGATGGTCGGCACCCGCGCCTCCAGCAGATTGGTGGCGATCAGGATGGACGCCTCCATGTCGGTGCCGATGCCGACCACCGCGCTGGTGAACTCGCCGACGCCGAGCTGCCGCAGCGCCCCCGGGTCCGTGCAGTCCGTCACGGCGGTGTGGGTGAGGTCGCCGCTCATCCTCCGTACTACGGCCGGGTCGACGTCGACGCCCAGGACGTCCCAGCCGCGCCGCATCAGCTCGGCGGCCAGGGACCTGCCGAACCGTCCGAGACCGATGACGGCGACGCGCTGGTCACGGTGCGGGTCGGCGTACTGGGCGGCGAGCTGGCGGGCGCGGCGCCGGCGCAGGGCTTGCAGGTAGTTGCCCACGGGTGGGTCGCTCCTCGGGGGTGGCTGAGCGGCGAACGGCGCGCGAACGGCGCGCTCCCCAAGGATCCGGCAGACCCCGGCCGGGGCCCCGGCGGCACACCCCTAACCGGCCGCTGTCACCCGCCCTGGTGTCACCTGCACGGACAGGTCGTTGTCGACCGTGTAGTACGGCCACACGGTGGCGTCGCCGACTGTGGATTCCGGATACACGAAGACGCCCTTGCGGTCGGCCACGTCGTCGAGAAGGCGGGCGAGCCGGACCCCGGGCCCCCCTTCGGCGGCGTCCGTCCGGACGCTCAGGTCCCAGATCCGCGCCTTGTCCGCGTCGTCGGCGGCGAGCGCACCGTAGTCCACGGTGAAGGTGAACCCCCGGCCGTCGTCCTCGGCATCGGCTGGCACGGTCCGTACCACGCCCTTGCCGCCGCGCAGGCGCAGGACGACGGAGGGTGCGGTGATCGTGGCACCGTGCAGCCGGGCCCGGACCGTCAGGGCCCGCTCGCCGGCGTCCATGCGCTCGACCTCCGCGTGGGCGGCGCGCAGCCAGGTGCGCAGGGCCAGGTAGCCGTCCTTGGTGGCGTACGGGATGCGGACGGCCACCGGTGACGGCCAGTCACGGCCCTGCCCGTCGACGAGCACCCGCAGATCGCGCAGGCCGGGCCGCAGTCGCTGCCGGGGCGCGTCCGGCCCGGCGAGCAGGTAAAGATCCCACCGGCCCTCGGGAAGCACGAGTTCCGGCTCCAGTACGGCGCGCAGACGGCCGTCGTCCGTCGCCTCCAGGTCGAGCGTGTGCAGCGTCTTCTCTGGCTGGCCCTTCTTGGGACGCAGCCGCAGCAGCAACTGGGACGCGGGCGCGTCGGCCGACAGCAGGAACACGATCCGGCCGTCGGCGTCGACCGTGCAGTGGGTACGAGGACCCGCGACCTCCGTGGTCACCTTCGCCCCCACCGCGGTTGCGCTCTCCTCGCTCATCGCTGTCCCCTCCGTACCGTGCGCAGTGCGTTCCCGGCCACGACGCGGGCGACGTCCCGGACGGCGAAGGTCTGACTGACCAGGGTCTGTTGCATCCCGCCGCGGGCGGGTGCGGCGGCCCGTGTGCCGCTCGCCCGTGCGGCCGTCGCCGCCTCGATCAGGCGCTCGGCGTGCGCCACGACGGGCGCGGGGGCGAAGCGCCGCGCGTTGCGGATGGCCGTACGGCCCATGGCCCGGCGTGCCTCGTCGTCCCGTACGAGGTCCAGCAGGGCGGCGCCCATGGCGTCACGGTCCCCGACCGGTACGAGTCTGCCGTCGGCGCCGTCGTCGATGATCTCGCCGGGGCCGTAGGGGCAGTCGGTGCTCACGACGGGCAGTCCGCAGCGCATCGCCTCGACGATGGTCATGCCGAACGGCTCGAAGTTGGAGGCGGCGGCGCCGATCGAGCCCTTCACCCACTCGGCCTCCATGGGGGCCGCCGCGCCCATCAGGAAGACGTTGTCGGACAGGCCGAGGCGCTGGATGAGCTGCCGCAGCCGGTCGTGCTCCTCGCCCTTCCCGTAGATGCGCAGCTGCCAGTCGGGGCGTTCGGCGGCGACCAGGGCGAAGGCCTCGATGAGCAGGTCGTAACGTTTCACCGGGACGAGTCGGCCCGCCGCGACCACCACCTTCGCGGTGCCGTCCGCCGGGGGCAGCACCGGGTCGGGGACGCTGTTGGGCAGGGCCTCCACCCGCACCCCGGGCAGCCGCATCTTGCGCCGGTAGGCGGCGGCGTCGGCCTCCGTGACCGTGGTGAGCACATCGAGCCCGCGGTAGGCGCGCCGCAGCACGGTGCGCAGGCCGGGCGGGTGGTTGTCCAGGGTCAGGTGCTCCTGCCCGATGCGGGCGACGTGCTCCGGGGCCTGGAGGGCGAGGTGGACGTTGAGTCCCGGCCGGGTGCCGATGACCGCGTCGGCGTCGATCGCGGCGAGGCACTCACCGATCCGCTGGTCGGTCAGCTCGCTGTACTGCTGGTAGCGGTACTCGGTGCGGGGGAAGACCCGCGCCGCTCTGAGGTGCAGCGGATGTTCCTTCTCGTGCCGCAGATCGACCAGTGGCCGCAGGGACACCCTGGGGTCGAGCGCGAAGTTGGGACGTTCCCGGTGGCGCAGCACCGAGACGATCTCCACGTCGTGCCGCTCGGCCAGGGCCTGCGCCAGGTTGAACGTGGTGGTGATCGTCCCTCCGATCCCGTAGGCGTTGTGGAGCAGGAAAGAGATCCTCATGGCGGACTAGACCTTTCTGCTCACCCAACGGTTGCCCGCCGTTATCCCTTCGTGCCACGAATCCGCACCCGCGTGCCTCACCGCCACTCCAGGAACACGGTGTCGTTGGTCAGGGACTCAGCGGAGACATTGGCTGCGGCCCCCTCCCCCGAGGTGGACACCACCCTGAAGTCGCCCAGCCCCAGTGGCTGCCCCGAGCGGTCGTTGGGTGAGTGAACGGACGCGATGAACTTCTCGCCGTCCGCCGACACCACCATTCCCTCGGCGACCCTCCCGTCGTCCTCGCGGACCACGGCGACGGCGTTCCCCTCGGCACGGCCGCTACGGGCATCCACGGTCCGGAAGTTGCCGGACTGGGTGCGGCACAGCACCCGTTCGTCCCCGACCCAGCCGACGATGCCGACGCACCCGCTGAGCAGGGTGGCGGAGCGGCCCGATGCCGCGGTGAGCGGTCCTGAGGAATCCCGGGTGCGGAAGACGTGCCCGTAGATCTTCGGCGCGGTCGCGGTGAGGCGACGGCCGTCCGGGGCGAGGTGCACCATGTTGGCCTGGACGGCGCGCGGGGGCTTCCCGGTGACGGTCAGGGGGAGGTCGTGCCCGATCGCCGGGCCCTCGTCCGAAAGGCGGTGATCCCCCTCCGTGGGCCGCGAACCGATCCTGCGCTCACCGTCGGCGGTGATGTACGTGAACCACACGCTGCGCCCGTCCGGCGCCATCACGGCGTTCTGCTCGTCGTCGCCCCTCGCGTCGCTCAGGCTCACGAAGTCGTCGGCGTTGCCCCCGCTCTCCACGTAGCCGACGTGCGTCGTCCTGCCGTCGGAGTCCCGGAGCACCACGGCCATGCGCGTGTACGCGAGGTCGAACAGCGCCCGGACCCGGGGACCCACGTACTCCAGATCGTCCACGGAGTAGGGCGATGGACTGTCCGAACCCACTCCGCAGAGATCCACGAGAGGGCTGTGCACGTCCTTGGCGTCCGGGTAGTTGGTGAACGCGGCGTCGACCGGGATGAAGAAGTTCCGGGTCTCGCGCAGTTTCCACCTCACGGGATCCAAGGCCTGCACGTTGACCCCGGCGTAGCGCGCGCCCATACTGCACGTCGCGGTGACGACCGTGCCCTCGCGGGTGAACGGGCTGTCCGGAAGGGCGTATTCACGGTTGCCCCAGTAGGGCGCCGAGGGGCCCGGCTCCGGGCCTGCTTCCTCCTTGGACTGCGAGGAGCCGCACCCTTGGACGCCCAGGACGGCCAGCACGGCGAGCAGCACCGCCACCTTGCCCGTCAGCGCAGCCCGTAACAATGGCCCTCCTCCGGCATGTCGTCACACGACGTCCAGGGCATGGAGCCGAAGACCCAGCTCTGCCGGGGATTCTCAGGCACGGACTCCGTACGGATGCGGAGCGGCTTGCCCTTGTCGTCCTTCAACTGGACCCACCGTCCTTCCGGGCGGTAGGTGTCGTTGTAGTGGACCTGGATGCCCCACTCGCACGACTGTCCATGCGGCGCGATCACCTCCGCCCGGAGCCCGCCCGACGACTGGCCGTTGCCGACCTCCACGAAGCGATTGCCGAAATAGGGCTCGCCCTGTCCCTCGGTGTCGTCGGTCAGCACCGGTTCGTCGGCGCGGGGCGGAAGGTGGAGCCGGATTCCCTCGTAGGCGGCACCGCCCTGCGGCGGACGGCCGATGACCGCCTGCGCGGTGCTCTTCCTGCACTTGAGGTCGGTGACCTTCCAGTCGTTGATGGTCACTGCGTTCTGGCGTGTGCTCATCACGGTCATCTTGAACGTGTCCGAGAACTCCAAGCGCCCGCTGGAGGTCTGCTCCTCGGTGTACCGCCGGGGAGCGTGCTCCAGCAGCGGCGCGTAGGCGAGCGGACGCCCGCCCAGGGACTTGAGGTAGGCGAAGACGTCCGAGCTGGCCTTCATCTTCCGGACCTCTTCGTCCGTCAGCGTCCGGTCGAGCACCATCGCCCATTCCCGGGGCTCACTCTGCTCGGGCTGGACGGAGACCGTGAACGGCGGCTGGGAGGCGTCGTACGCCTTGTTGGAGTCGTTCTCCTTGGTGACGCTCGGCCCGATCATGGCGTACGCCAGCAGCGCCCCGGCCAGACCGCCCAGCGCAGCGCTCACCGCCGCCACCGACAACCACAGCCTCCTCTTGCGCCGGGACGCTCCGGCAGGCACGCCGAGCGCTTCGGGAAGGACCGTCCGCAGATCATCGTCGGCCCCGCCACCCGAGCCGGGGGAAGCCGGGGACGGGGGCGGGGGCGGCACGTCCGGGGGCCGCGTCGGCGGGGGCGGTACCAGGGCGGGTGGTGCGGTACCGTGCGAGGTTCCGCTCCGCCCTGCCGCTCCCGGAGTGGTGCTCCCCCCGCTGCTACCGGCGGTGCTCGGCCGTGGTTCCGGTGTCCCGCCCGCTGGCGCGGTCGCCGTCATGCCGTCCCCTCACGACGTGATAGGTGGTGTCCCCGCACGGCGGCCCGACGCGGAGCCCCGTACCGAAGCCCCAGCGATCAACGACCGCGCCTCACCACCCACCATAGGGACAACGGCCGTACGTGTCCGCAGAGTTGCCAGGACACCGAGTCCGCTCCGGCCTCCCCCTCGACGCCTGGGGCATCACCGACCTACCCGGCTTCGGGGTGGTGGGCCATCGGCTCACCAGGCGGGGCGGATCGGCCCCCGTGGTGCAAGGAGTGTCAGGTCGGCGACGAGTTCGCTGAAGCGCGCCTCGCCCAGCACTTCTCGCCACGGCGCGACGGCAGCCCGGGCCGCCCGGTCGGCGGCGCGCGTGGCGGCCCGGCCGGTCTCGGTGAGTCCCAGGAGGCGGGCGCGGGCATCGTGCGGGTGGGGATGCCGCTCCACGTACCCCTTGCGGACCAGCTCCTCGACCAGCTGTGCGGCGGCCTGCTTGGTCACCCCCAGGTGCTCGGCCAGATCGGCCGTGGTGGCGCCGCCAGCGGAGATGCGGGCGAAGGCGAAGCCGTGTGCGGGCCGTAGGTCCTCGAATCCCTGCTGGGACACGCTGGTGTGGATTTCCTGCACCAGCTGTCCGGAAAGCGCCAGCACGAGCGCGGAGAAGGCCAGGGCGTCGTCCATGGGCTTGACTATAACTCGTCAAGCCGCTTGTCTATCTAGACAAGTGACTTGTCCAAATGGAGGCTGGAGCATGCCGTTCATCCGCAGTGACCAGGCCGTCGTACACGAGATTCACGGTGGCCGTTTCGTTTCCTACGTCCGTCCGGACACCGGCAGCAGGGACCTCGCCGCCTGGCGCGTCGAGATCCCGGCCGCAATGGTGGGGCCGACGCACACGATCAGCGACGAGGAGGCGTTCTATGTCCTCTCCGGTCACCTCCGGCTCACCATTGACGGCGAGAGCGCCGAACTCCGCACAGGTGACGCGGCAGTGGCACCTGCGGGCTCCGAACTGGCGGTCGCCAACACCACCGACGAGCCCGCCCACATGTGGGTCACCACCCGCGCCGGGCTCACCGCCAAGCTGGCAGACGGCAACACCATCACACCGCCCTGGGCTCATTAGTGCGCTGGCGACCCACACGACGAAACGAGGGCCGCGACCATCAGGTCGAGGCCCTCGCTTCTGTACCGCTCTGAGGAGTGAGGAGTGTCCGAGGGGGGACTTGAACCCCCACGCCCGATAAAGGGCACTAGCACCTCAAGCTAGCGCGTCTGCCATTCCGCCACCCGGACCAGGTGTCTGTCACTCTGCGGGGTGCTCCCCGCGCGGCGACATGGACAACCATACCAAGAGTTCGCAGCGGCCTTCACCTGCGTTTCCTTGGCCTGGGCGGTGGGCCGGGCGGGGTGGACGGGCTGGCGTGAGGTGATCACGGTGGGTGATGGCCGATCACGTGATGGAGCCGCCCCGCCCTGGGCCGCGTCGGCGCTATGGCATCAGGTGGTAGTCGGGGAAGTTGCCAGGCAACCGCTCCCCCGCCGGGCCTCGGGTCACGGCGCGGACCAGGAGGTCGCCGCCTACGAAGGCGCCGCGCCAGGACGCGCCGAAGCCGCCGAACAGCTCGTCCCGGTCGCCGCGGGAGCGGGGCTTGCCGTGGCCGGTTTTGAAGGCGCGGATCTGTGGGGCGAGCCTGTCGTAGGTCGCGCGGTCGTCCGTGGAGAGGGTGGCGACCAGGGCGCCGTTGGAGGCGTTCATCGCGGCCAGCAGCTCGGCCTCCGTGTCCACCAGGACGATCGTGTCGACCGGGCCGAAGGGCTCCGCGTGGTGCAGCGGGGAGGACGGGGGCGGGTTGAGGAGGGTGACCGGCTGGACGTAGGCCGAGGTGTCCTGGCCGGGGAGGAAGCGGGCGTCGGACAGCTTGCCGCGGTGCAGCGGGACGGCGCCGCGGTCGACGGCCTCGGCGACCTGGTCGTGCAGTTCCTTCGCCTTGGCCGCGTTGATCACCGGTCCGAAGTCGAGCCGGGGGTACGGGTCGGTGCTCCGCTCCACGGCGAGCGGGTGGCCGACCTCAAGGGTGCCGACGGCCGGGAGGTACGCCGCCAGGAACTCGTCGAACAGCGCCCGCTGGACGACGAAGCGCGGGTAGGCGGTGCAGCGCTGTTTGCCGTAGTCGAAGAGTTTCGGGATCACGGTCGTGAGCGCGTCCCAGTCGGAGTAGTTCCAGATGCCCCAGGTGTTCAGTCCCTCCTGTTCGAGGATGTGCCGTTTGCCGAGGTCGGCGACTGCCGTGGCCACCGCGGCGCCGGTGTCCCGGCCGCCGACGAAGGAGACGCAGCCGATCTCCGGTGCCCGCACCAGCGCCCCGGACAGCTCGCCCCCGCTGCCGCTGACGAGGGTCACGGGAATCCCCTCGCGGGCGGCGAGCGCCGAGGCCAGGGTCAGACAGGCGACACCGCCGTCGGTCGGGGTCTTGGCGATGACCGCGTTGCCCGCCAGTGCCTGGACCAGCATTGCGTGAACGAGCACGCTCATCGGGTAGTTCCAGCTCGCGATGTTCGACACCGGGCCGTCGAGCGGCGCCCGTCCGGCGAGCATGGGTTCGATGCCGTCGGCGTACCAGCGCACACCGTCTATGGCCCGGTCGACGTCCGCCTGGGCCAGCCGCCAGGGCTTGCCGATCTCCCAGACGAGCAGCAGGGCCAGCAGCTCACGGTGTTCGGTGAGCGCGTCGAGCGTGGCGGCGACCCGGGCGCGGCGCTCGGCCAGCGGGAGGTGCCGCCATGCCCGGTGCTGGTCCAGTGCGGCGCGTACGGCCCGGTGGGCGGTGTCCCTCTCGAGGCGGGGCGGGCCCGCTATCGGGCTGCCGTCGACGGGGGTGACTGCGGGCAGGGCGCGGCCGTCCGCCTGCCAGGTGGCGTTCCAGAGGTTCAGGACGCGGTCGTCCCGGAAGGCCTCCGGGGCGACCGCCTGGCAGCGCTGCCAGGCGTCGGCCCAGGATGTGCCGGATTTGAGGGTGAGGGTGAGGGTGTTGTTGGTGGTGAGTGGCAAGGTCAGCTCCGCTCTCGGTGCACAGTCGGGGCGGGCGGGGTGGAGGTATGGGAGAGGGTGGGGG
>NZ_JAGPXL010000078.1 GCF_018070565.1 Streptomyces sp. B93 | reverse complement strand
GCTGCTCCAGCAGTCCGGCCTTGACGGCGTGGTCGGCCTGGGCGTCGAGGGTGGCGGCCAGCGGGTCGTCGAGGAAGGTGATCGACTCCCACGCCGGATCGATGACCTCGGCGGGCAACGCCTTGCCGGTGTCCGCCGCGAGCTGGGCGTTGGCGGCGTCCTTCGCCCGCTCCGGGTTCTCCTGGATCCACCGGTTGGTCGCGACGGAGGCCCTCAGCACGGCCTCCACGGCCTTCGGGTGCTCCTTCAGGAAGCTCTGCGACACGATCACGTTCGTGATCACGAACTTCCCGTCCGGCCACAGGTCACCCTCGTCGAGGAGCACCTTCGCGCCCTCGGCGACCAGCTTGGACGCGGTCGGCTCCGGCACCCAGGCGCCGTCGATGGAACCGGACCGGTAGAGGTCGGGGGTGACCTTGTTGTCGGAGCGGACCACCGACACATCGCCCTTGCCGCTCTCCGCGTCGACCTTCCAGCCCTGCTCGGCGATCCAGTTGAGGAACGCCACGTCCTGCGTGTTGCCGAGCTGCGGGGTGGCGATCCGCTTGCCCTTGACGTCCCGCACCGAGGCGATCTTCTCCGGGTCGACGACCAGCTTCACCCCGCCCGAGGCCGAACCGGACACGATCCGCAGGTTCCTGCCGTCCGCCTTGGTGTAGCCGTTGACCGCCGGGGAGGGGCCGATCCACCCGATGTCGATGGAGCCGGAGTTCAGCGCCTCGATCTCGGACGGACCGGCGTTGAAGGTGGAGTACTCGGCCTTGGTCCCGCCCAGCTCCCGCTGGAACAGCCCCTCGTGACGGCCGACCAGCGCGGTCGCGTGGGTGAGGTTCCCGAAGTAGCCGATCCGCACCGAGTCGAGGCCGTCGACCTTGGGCGCCCCGGCGACGGCCTGCTCGGTGTCCTCCACGGCCTGGGAGCCGTAGCCGCAGGCCGCGGCCAGGGCCAGCAGCGGCAGTACGGCCAGCGCCACGAGGGCGCGACGGAGGGCGGAGGTGGCAGGCACGGGAGGTGTTCCTCTCGGTGGCCCGGCTCTCACGCCCTGGTCAGGTCGTGGCCGGGAGGTCGGCGGATGTGCGGGGAGCGGCGCGCATGCGGTGCGCGCGGGTCACCGCACACATCGGGCCACTCCGCCCTCCCCGCTGCCGAGGGCGCCGCTGCCGACGCGGCCGCCCTCCTTGGCGAACGTGGCGTAGTAGTCGGTGAGGTGCATGCTCAGAAGTCCCACCCGTCGTCCTCGGCCTCGTCCTTGACGGGCTCCGGGGAGGCGAAGGACTCTCCGACCATTCCGGCGGTGAGCGTGGTGCCGTCGTTGGGGTCGATCAGGATGAACGAGCCCGTGCGCCGCGAGTCGGCGTAGGAGTCGACCGGCAGCGGCTCGGCGGTGCGGATCTTCACCCGGCCGATGTCGTTGGCGACGAGCTGTCCCGGGTGCGGGTGCAGGGACAGGTCGTCGAGGGTGAGCCGGGACGGGATGTCCTTGACGATCGCCTTGACCGTGCGGGTGCCGTGCTTGATCAGCACCCGGTGTCCGACGGTCAGCGGCTGGTCGGCGACATGGCAGACCGTCGCCTCGACGTCCTGCGTGGTCGCGGGCGCGTCCTTGGTCGGCACGATCAGGTCGCCGCGGGAGATGTCGATGTCGTCGGCGAGGAGCAGGGTCACCGACTGCGGGGTCCAGGCGACGTCCACCGACTCGCCCAGCAGGTCGATCCCGGCGACGGTGGACGTACGGCCGGACGGCAGCACCGTCACCGGGTCGCCGACGCGGAACGTGCCCGCCGCGATCTGACCGGCGTAGCCCCGGTAGTCCGGGTGCTCGGCGGTCTGCGGCCGGATCACGTACTGCACGGGCAGCCGGGCGTGGCAGTGCGCCAGGTCATGGGCGACCGGCACGGTCTCCAGGTGCTCCAGCACGGTCGGACCGGCGTACCAGTCCATGACCGCCGACGGCTCCACCACGTTGTCCCCGGCCAGCGCCGAGATCGGGATGGCGGTGACCTCGGGGACGCCCAGTTCGGTCGCGTACGCCGTGAACTCCTCGGCGATGGCGGCGAACACGGACTCCTGGTAGTCGACGAGGTCCATCTTGTTGACGGCGAGCACGACGTGCGGGACGCGCAGCAGCGTGGCGATGGCGGCGTGGCGGCGGGTCTGCTCGACGACGCCGTTGCGGGCGTCGACGAGGATGACCGTCAGTTCGGCGGTCGAGGCGCCGGTGACCATGTTGCGGGTGTACTGCACATGGCCGGGGGTGTCGGCGAGGATGAACCGCCGGCGTGGGGTGGCGAAGTAGCGGTAGGCCACGTCGATGGTGATGCCCTGCTCCCGCTCGGCCCGCAGACCGTCCGTCAGCAGCGCGAGGTCCGGGCCCTCCTGGCCGCGGGACGCGGACGCGCGCTCCACGGCCTCCAACTGGTCGGCGAGGACCGACTTGGAGTCGTGCAGCAGCCGTCCCACGAGGGTGGACTTGCCGTCGTCGACGGAACCGGCGGTGGCGAACCGCAGCAGGGTGGTGGCCGAGAGTTCCTCGGTCGTCGTCGTGCTCATGCTTAGAAGTACCCCTCGCGCTTGCGGTCTTCCATCGCGGCCTCGGACAGCTTGTCGTCGGCCCGGGTGGCGCCCCGCTCGGTGAGGCGGGAGGCGGCGATCTCGGCGATCACCTTCTCGATGGTGTCGGCGTCGGAGTCGACCGCGCCGGTGCAGGACATGTCGCCCACGGTGCGGTAGCGGACCTGCCGCTTCTCCACCGTCTCGGACTCCTTCGGCCCGCCCCACTCACCGGCCGTGAGCCACATGCCGTCCCGGCGGAAGACCTCGCGGTAGTGGGCGTAGTAGATCTGGGGCAGTTCGATGCCCTCGCGGGCGATGTACTGCCAGACGTCGAGTTCGGTCCAGTTGGACAGGGGGAAGACGCGGACGTGTTCGCCGGGGGCGTGGCGGCCGTTGTAGAGGTTCCACAGCTCGGGGCGCTGGCGGCGCGGGTCCCACTGGGAGAACTCGTCGCGCAGGGAGAACACCCGTTCCTTGGCGCGTGCCTTCTCCTCGTCCCGGCGCCCGCCGCCGAAGACGGCGTCGAACTTCTCGTTCTGGATCTTCTCGGTGAGGGGGAGGGTCTGGAGGGGGTTGCGGGTGCCGTCGGGGCGTTCCTTGAGGATGCCGCGGTCGATGTAGTCCTGTACGGAGGCGACGTGCAGGCGCAGGCCGTGCTGTTCGACGGTGCGGTCGCGGTAGGCGAGGACCTCGGGGAAGTTGTGCCCGGTGTCCACGTGGAGGAGGGCGAAGGGGACGGGCGCGGGGGCGAAGGCCTTGAGCGCCAGGTGCAGCATGACGATGGAGTCCTTGCCGCCGGAGAACAGGATCACCGGCTTCTCGAACTCGCCCGCCACCTCACGGAAGATGTGGACCGCCTCGGACTCCAGCGCGTCCAGGTGGGAGAGGGTGTACGGGGTCCCCGTGCTCTCCTCGAGTGCGGCAACGGTCGTCATGCCAGTCCCCTTTCGCTGAGCAGGGTGTACACCGATGCCGCGGACTCCTGGACGGTCTGGTGCTGGGACTCGATGCGCAGGTCCGGTGTCTCGGGCTCCTCATACGGGTCGTCTACCCCCGTCAGCCCGGTCAGTTCGCCCGCGGCCTGCTTCGCGTACAGGCCCTTGACGTCCCGCTCGCTGCACACGTCGACCGGGGTGGCGACATGCACCTCGACGTACGGTGTGCCGCCCAGTTCGTGCCGCTTGCGCACCGCGTCACGGCTGTCGCCGTAGGGCGCGATCACCGGGACGAGGGCCTTGACGCCGTTGCGGGCGAGCAGTTCGGCGACGAAGCCGATGCGCTGCACGTTGGTGTGCCGGTCCTCGCGGCTGAAGCCGAGGCCCGCCGAGATGAACTCGCGGATCTCGTCGCCGTCGAGCACCTCGACCAGATGGCCCTCCTCGCGAAGTCTGCCCGCCAGCTCGTACGCGATGGTGGTCTTGCCGGCGCTCGGCAGACCCGTGAGCCAGACGGTGGCTCCGGTGGTCACGACATTCTCCTGGGGTGTCTCGGGGATCGGCTGAGGGGAATTGTTCACCTGCGCGGCGTCGGCGGTCATCCGTGCAGTCCGCACTCGGTCTTGGCCCGGCCCGCCCAGCGGCCCGCGCGCGCGTCCTCGCCCTCGAGGACCCGGCGGGTGCAGGGGGCGCAGCCGACGGAGGGGTAGCCGTCCATCAGCAGGGGGTTGCTGAGGACGCCGTGCTCGGCGATGTAGGCGTCCACATCGTCCTGGGTCCAGCGGGCGATGGGGGAGATCTTCACCATCCGCCGCTTCTCGTCCCAGCCGACGACCGGGGTGTTGGCCCGGGTCTCGGACTCGTCGCGGCGCAGCCCGGTCGCCCAGGCCTGGTAGCCCTTCAGGCCCTCCTCCAGCGGCTTGACCTTGCGCAGGAAGCAGCACAGGTCGGGGTCGCGGTCGTGCAGCCTGGGGCCGTACTCGGCATCCTGTTCGGCAACCGTCTGGCGGGGGGTGAGAGTGATGACGTTGACGTCCATCACGGCCTCGACCGCGTCCCGGGTGCCGATGGTCTCCTCGAAGTGGTAGCCCGTGTCGAGGAACACCACGTCGACGCCGGGCATGGCACGGGCGGCGAGATGGGCGACGACGGCGTCCTCCATGGAGGAGGTCACACAGAAGCGCTTGCCGAAGGTGTCCGCGGCCCACTGGAGGATCTCCAGCGCGGAGGCGTCCTCCAGGTCGCGGCCCGCCTGTTCGGCGAGCGCCCTCAGATCGTCGGTCGTCCGCTCTTCCTGAGCCGTCGTCATATGTCGTCCCCCTGTGTGGTCGTCTGCCGCAGTCCCTGGGCCAGCAGGCCGAGGAACTTCAGCTGGAAGGCGCGGTTGCACGCCGCGCACTCCCAGGCGCCGTGGCCCTGCTCCCCGGGTCGCAGGTCCTCCTCGCCGCAGTAGGGGCAGTAGAAGGGGGCGGCGCGCTCGCTCATGACAGGGCCTCCTCGGAGGCGCGGGCCGCCCAGGTGGCGAAGCGCTCGCCGTCCTGGCGTTCGGCCTGGTACCGCTTGAGGACGCGTTCGACGTAGTCGGGCAGTTCGTCGGAGGTGACCTTCAGACCGCGCACCTTGCGGCCGAACCCGGCCTCCAGGCCGAGCGCGCCGCCCAGGTGCACCTGGTAGCCCTCGACCTGCTCGCCGTTGGCGCCGAGGACCAGCTGGCCCTTGAGACCGATGTCCGCGACCTGGATACGGGCGCAGGCGTTCGGGCAGCCGTTGAGGTTGATGGTGATGGGCTCGTCGAAGTCCGGGATACGGCGCTCCAGCTCGTCGATGAGGGCGGCGCCGCGCGCCTTGGTCTCGACGATGGCGAGCTTGCAGTACTCGATGCCGGTGCAGGCCATGGTGCCGCGCCGGAACGCGGACGGCCGGACGGTGAGGTCCAGCGCCTCCAGTTCCTCCACCAGGGAGTCGACCTGGGCCTCCTCGACGTCGAGCACGATCATCTTCTGCTCGACGGTGGTGCGCAGGCGGCCCGAGCCATGGGCCTCCGCCAGCTCGGCGATCTTGGTGAGGGTGGCGCCGTCGACGCGGCCGACGCGCGGGGCGAAACCGACGTAGAAGCGGCCGTCCTGCTGCCGGTGCACACCGACGTGGTCGCGCCAGCGCTCCACGGGCTGGGCGGGGGCGGGGCCGTCGACGAGCTTGCGCTTGAGGTACTCGTCCTCCAGTACCTGACGGAACTTCTCCGCGCCCCAGTCGGCGACCAGGAACTTCAGGCGGGCGCGGTTGCGCAGCCGCCGGTAGCCGTAGTCGCGGAAGATGGAGATGACGCCCTCGTAGACGTCGGCGACCTCGTCCAGCGGCACCCAGGCGCCGAGCCGGACGCCGATCTTGGGGTTGGTGGAGAGACCGCCGCCGACCCACAGGTCGAAGCCGGGGCCGTGCTCGGGGTGGACGACACCGACGAAGGCGACGTCGTTGATCTCGTGGGCCACGTCGAGGAGCGGCGAGCCGGAGATCGCGGACTTGAACTTGCGGGGCAGGTTGGAGAACGCCTTGTTGCCGATGACGCGGCGCTGGATCTCCTCGATGGCCGGGGAGCCGTCGATGATCTCGTCGGCGGCGATCCCGGCGACCGGGGAGCCGAGGATCACCCGGGGCGTGTCACCGCAGGCCTCGGTGGTGGACAGGCCGACGGCCTCCAGCCGGTTCCAGATCTCGGGGACGTCCTCGATGCGGATCCAGTGGTACTGGATGTTCTGCCGGTCGGTGATGTCGGCGGTGCCCCGGGCGAACTCCTCGGAGATCTCGCCGATGACGCGCAGCTGCTGGGTGGTGAGGCGTCCGCCGTCGACGCGGACCCGCATCATGAAGTACTTGTCGTCCAGCTCCTCCGGCTCCAGGACGGCGGTCTTGCCGCCGTCGATGCCGGGCTTGCGCTGGGTGTAGAGGCCCCACCAGCGCATACGGCCGCGCAGGTCGTTGGGGTCGATGGAGTCGAAGCCACGCTTGGAGTAGATCGTCTCAATGCGTGTCCGCACATTGAGACCGTCGTCGTCCTTCTTGAACTGTTCGTTGCCGTTGAGCGGGGTGAAGTGACCCACGGCCCACTGACCCTCGCCGCGGTGCCGGCTCACCTTGCGGCGGGGAGTCGTGGCGGCAGGGTTCTGCGGGGTGGCGGCCATGGTGAATACGTCCTTCGGGACAATCGGAAGGTGTCGGCGCGGAGCGCCGTCCACCAGGGGTGGTGGTCGGGCGGCGGGCGGGAGGCTCAGACCTGCGCGTACGGGCGCACGGATGCATGCGTGCGCTACGTTGCGCGGGGAGGCTGGAAGCGAGTGTGTCGGCGGTGCTGCGTGGCTGTCAGCTCGCCGGACAGATGGCGCTGGACATGCGGCCGAGGTCGACGTGGCGTCGACTCACCAAGGCAATCCCAGTTCCAGGCATGGCGGAAGCGTGTCACGGCGATCTGGACACAGTCCAGCTTCGTCCACGATGCGGACATACTTGTCTCGCTAGGCAAGACAAGTATGTCGTTCGTCACATGATGCGCCCACGCCCTTGTCGACGCAGATCGGAGCGGCTAGGCGCCAGGCCAGGGCCCGGGGGAGGCCACCTCGGGCTCCTCCTCCACCTTGGTGTCGAAGAGCTTGAAACCCCGGCGCTGGTAGTTGGTCATGGCGTGCTCGCCGTCCTTGCTGCACGTGTGCAGCCACACCCGCTTGGTCCGCGCCCGGCCCGGCCAGCGGTCCGCGAGGTCCCAGGCGCGGGCGGTGCCGTACGACAGCAGATGGCCGCCGATACGGCGTCCCCGGAAGGCGGGGAGCAGCCCGAAGTAGATGATCTCCACGACCCCGTCGTCCTGCGGATCCAGTTCCACGTACCCGGCGGGCGTCCCCTGGTCGTAGGCCACCCAGGTCTCCACACCCGGCCGGGACAGGTACTCCCGCCACTCCGCGTAGCTCCAGCCGAGCCGGTCCACCCAGGCGATGTCCTGGCCCACCGAGGCGTACAGGAAGCGGCTGAACTCGGGCGAGGGCACCTCGGCGCGGACGATCCGCACATCGCCCTCGGGCGCGGCGGCGGGCAGGAGGTCGCCGGGGGCGGTCTGTTCCAGGGACCAGGTGGTCACGGGGATGTTCGTCATGCCGGACATCATGCGGGAAGGGGAACCGTCTACTCCAGCGAGCTGTCGATCGTGCTCAGCGGCAGCGAGAACAGCATCCGCCCCGACTGCGACCACACCTCGCCGGTCTCCTCCCACAGCGACAGCGACTGCGCGGACCCGCTCCAGCACAGGTACGTCTCGTCCGCCCCGCAGCGGGCCGTGTGGGTGCCGTCGGTGTCCTGCCGCCACAGCGAGCCGTGCGCCGCGGGCCCGTCGCTCGCCCGGGCCAGGTACCAGCGGGAGCGGACGGTCCCCGGCGCGCTGTACGACAGCACGCCCTGCACGTCGGCCATGCGCGTGGTGTACGCGGCGTCCGCGTCGGCCGTGCCGTCCCGGCCGGTGGCGAGGAGTCCGGCGCGGCCCGGGTCACCGCTGAAGGAGTAGCGCCACAGCCCGGTGGGCCGCTCGTCGTCCGCCCCCACCGGGCCGCTCGCGACCAGGCTGTCCGGCGCGGTGCTGCGGTCCAGGGACACGGCCGCGAAACGGGCCTCCGGCCCGCCGGTCAGCCGGTACGAGCCCACCGCGGGCAGCACGAAGCGGTCACCGTCCGCCGCGAAGCCGCCGGGGACCCGGCCGACCGCCTCGGCGTCGACGTCGGCGCGCTGGATGCGGTCGAGGTCACAGATGTACAGGGAGCGCCCGTCGTCGGCGGTGACCAGCAGCTTGTCCTCGTACCAGACCAGCCCGGAGAGATCGGAGCCGAGCGCCCGGTAGTCACGGCCGCCGTCGACCGGCACCACCAGCAGCGCCCAGGTGTACGTCAGCCGCTCCGGGTCGTTGGCGTCGACGAAGGCGACCCGGGCCCGGTCGTCGCCGTCCCCGGTCCCGCTCCAGCCGGAGAGGATCACCCGGTTCGCGCCCCAGCGGCCGTCGGCGTCCGCGTCCCCGGAGGTGGTGACCGCGCCGGCCCGCACCGCCCGGGTGTCGTCCTCGCCCCAGCAGTACGCGCGCGTGGCCGCCGGTTCCACGGGCAGCGCCCCGCGCTCGTCGGAGGTGCACTCGTCACCGGCGCGCAGCATGCGGTCGGCGTCCGCCAGTACGGCACCCACCCCGACCGACCCGCCCATCGACTCGGCCAGCCGGTCCAGCGAGTCCGGCGGCACCAGTTGCTCGGTCAGCCGCAGGGGGCCGGTGTCGGCGGCGGAGGTCAGCGGCTTGAGCGCGCCCGGGTCGTCGGCGACCGTCGCCTGGGAGGTGCTGATCAGCGTCGCCACGGCGGTCAGGGCGAACGCGGTCCCGGCCAGCCCGGCGCGCAGGGCACGGCCACGTCTGCGCCTGCGGTGTCTCCCGCGATACGTCATTCGTCCTCCCGACGCGTCAACTGCGTCCGCTGATCCGTACGTTGACCGAGAAGCGGATGAGGCGACCCCAGCCGATGCTACGGCAGCACCCCGCCACGGCGGACGAAGACCCGCAAATACCCGGGGGCGCGGTGGTGTGCGCCGGTACCCGGCCCGACCCGCGCGTCCGGGTTGCGGGGCGGGCTCGCCGCCCAACCCCTGGGCCCGGGGGCGGGTTTGCCCCCGGGCGGCCCGGGGGTTCCGGGCGGCGGCAGATCCTGACTTGCGGGGCAGGGCATCGCTTGAGCGGGGGGGCGCGGGTGGGGGACACGGGTAGTGGGGGCGCGGGTGCGGGGATGCGCTGGGGCGCGGGGATGCCGGGATGCGCGGGGATGCGGGGGTGCTCGGATCGCGGGGGCGTGGACGTGGGGGTGGCGGGATGCGCGGGCGCGAGGGTGCCGAATGCGGGGTTGTTCAGGGGCCCTCGTGCGGTCGTGCCGCAACCGGGCTCGCGCCCCCCGGTGTGCTCGTCCTCGTCCGCCCCGGACAGCCCCTGTGTCCTCCTGTCAGGCGGGCGGAACCAGCGCCGTTCGGGCGCGGAGGATCGCGGATGCGCGGACGTGGGGGTGCCGGGATGCGCGGGCGCGAGGGTGCCGCAATGAGGGGTTGCCCAGGGGGCCTCGTGCCGTCGTGTCGCAACCGGGCCGCCGCCCCCCCCGGTGTGCTCGTCCCCGTCCGGCCCCCGGACAGACCCCACGCCCCCCTTCAGGCAGGCGGCAGCATCGCCGTTCGGGCGCGGACGATCGCCGGGGCCGTTGAGTGGGGGAGGAGGTCGTTCGGGTCGTCGGGGAGGTGGAGTTCCACTCGGGCGGTGTCGCAGAAACGATACGGTCGGTGTTCCAGGAAGCCCCCGAGATACCGCCGTACCCGGGACATCTCCGCCCGCGCCGTCACCGTACGCGCCGGATCGCCGAACAGGTCCTCCGCGAGCTGTGCCGCGCTGCGCCCGGACCGGTGTTCGGCCAGCAGGAACAGCAACTCCGCGTGCCGTCGGCTCAGTTCGTGCGTCCAGGTGCCCGCGCCGTCGGCCACCGTCACCGACGGGTGGCGCGGCCGGGCCAGGTCCAGCACGATCCGCACCGCCGCCCGCTGCGGCTCGTCGGCGGGCCGCAGCAACCAGCCCCCCGCCAGCTGCTCCACCGAGCACGCCCCCAGCGTGGGCAGCCGGCACCGGCCCGCCGACAGCGACTTCGGCAGCGCGACCCGACGCGGGTACGGCATCCCCGTCACCCCCGCCGTCCACCCGTCCCGGTCGACCACCAGCGCCCGCCCCGCGATCCGGGCCAGCACCGGCGCGCCCACCGCCCGCAGCCGCTCCAACGACTCCAGATGCCGCTCCCGCAGCCGCGCCTCGGCCAGCTTCGCCACCGACCCCACCCACGCCAGGGTCGCCGGATGCATCGTCTCCAGCGGCCCGCTCACATCGACCACGCCGAGCAGCCGTCCGTCCCGCGGATCGTGCACCGGCGCCCCCGCACACGTCCACGACGTCTGCGACCGTACGAAGTGCTCCGAGGCGAACACCTGCACGGGCCGCCCCACCACCGCCGGGGTCCCCACCCCGTTGGTGCCGACCACGCTCTCCCGCCAGTCCGCGCCCAGCTGGAACCCCAGCCCGTCCGCCTTGCGCAGTACCGCGGGACTGCCCTCCCGCCACAGCACCCGCCCCTCCGCGTCCGCGACCACCATGATGTGGTGGGTGGCGTCCGCGACCGACACCAGCCCCTCCCGCAGCACCGGCAGCACATGCCGCAGCGGCGACAGCGTCCGCCGCCGCCGGACCTCCTCCGCGTCCAGCAGCCCCGACCGGACGTCGCGCTCCGGATCGACGCCGCCGCGCAGCACCCGCCCCCAGGACTCCTCGATCACGGGCCGCGGCGCCAGCCGCGCGCGCTGCCCGGTCAGCATCGCCTCGCGCACCTCGCTGAGCACCCGTGCCGCACGCGCCGTGTCGACGGCGGCGAGTTGCGTCACGTACAACGGCGACTTCGCCACGAGGATCCTCCCCCGGTATCCGGTTGTGCCCTGTCCTGATGATTCGTCCCATACTGCCGCCCGGCGCGGCGGAGGCGCACAGTCCGGTCACAGACACCACCAAGTTGCAACCCTCTGCAACCCTGGATAACAGGCCAACGCTGTTTGAAACTTGAGCAACGCCGCTCGTTCGGCGTCCGCGGCCTGCACGGGCCAGCTGGGCGGGGGTGGTGCCGTGTCGGCGCAGCACCACCCCCGCGAGCCGCCCGGAGCGCGATTCACGCCACCGGACGGGCCCGCTCCACCACCGACGCCAGATCCAGCGTGTGCGGCAGCGTCCCGAACGACGCGCCCCAGTCGCCGCCCAGCCGCGAGGCGCAGAACGCGTCGGCGACCTCCGGCGGCGCGAACCGCACCAGCAGCGACCCCTGGAGCACCAGCGCCAGCCGCTCCACCAGCCGCCGCGCCCGCGCCTCCACGCCCTCCAGATCGGCCAGTTCGGTCAGCAGGCCCTTGATCGCCGCGTCCAGCCGGTGATCCGCGCCCCGCGCCAGACCGATCTCCCGCAGACACGCGTCCAGCGCCGCCGGCTCCCGCTGGAGCGCCCGCAGCACGTCCAGCGCCTGGATGTTGCCCGCGCCCTCCCAGATGGAGTTCAGCGGCGACTCCCGCACCAGCCGGGGCAGCCCCGACTCCTCGACGTACCCGTTGCCGCCCAGACACTCGGCGGCCTCCACCGCCACCGGCGCGCACCGCTTGGTTACCCAGAACTTGGCGGCCGGGACCGCCAGCCGCAGCAGCGCCCGGTCCTGCTCGTCCCCGCTGTCGTACGCCGCCGCCAGCCGCAGCGCCAGCGTCGTCGCCGCCTCCGACTCCAGCGCGAGGTCGGCCAGCACATTGCGCATCAGCGGCTTGTCGAGGAGCTTCCCGCCGAACGCTTCCCGGTACGAGCAGTGGTGCACCGCCTGCGCCACCGCCTGCCGCATCAGACCCGCCGAGCCCAGCACACAGTCCAGCCGGGTCGCCGCGACCATCCCGATGATGGTCCGCACCCCGCGTCCCTCCGCGCCGACCCGGCGCGCCCACGTCCCGTCGAACTCGACCTCTGCGGAGGCGTTGGACCGGTTGCCCAGCTTGTCCTTCAGCCGCTGGATCAGGAACGTGTTGCGGGAGCCGTCCGCCAGTACCCGCGGCACCAGGAAGCAGGTGATCCCCTCCGGCGCCCGAGCCAGCACCAGGAAACCGTCCGACATCGGCGCCGAGCAGAACCACTTGTGCCCGGTCAGCTCGTACGCGCCGTCCTCCGCGAGCGGCCTCGCCACCGTCGTGTTCGCGCGTACGTCGCTGCCGCCCTGCTTCTCCGTCATGCCCATCCCGAACAGCGCCCCCGCCTTCAGGTGGGCGGGCCGCAGCTCACGGTCGTAGACCGTCGACGTGAGCCGGGGCTCCCACTCCGCGGCGAGGTCCGGGTCGGCGCGCAGCGCGGGCACCGCCGCGTGGGTCATCGACAGCGGGCAGCCGTTGCCCGCCTCCACCTGCGTCCACACCACGAACGCCGCCGCCCGCCGCACATGCCCGCCGGGCCGGGTCCAGGCGGACGTCAGGCCCGCCGAGACGCCCTTGCCGAGCAGCCGGTGCCAGGACGGGTGGAAATCGACCTCGTCGACGCGGTGGCCGTACCGGTCGTGGGTGCGCAGCCTCGGCGGATGCTCGTTGGCGAGCACCCCCCACTCCTGCACCTGCGCCGACCCGGACGTCCGCCCGAGCGCCGCCAGCTCGCTCCTCGCCTCCTCCAGCACGGCCGGGTCGACATGCCGCTCGACCGCCGCCACCAGCGCCCGGTCGGCGCTGTAGACGTCGTGGCCGACGAGCGGTGGGGGCTGATTGGTCACGGTGTGGGTGGTGCGTGCCATGTCCCGCAACCTACCCCGTGGTACGAGGAAGGCACCTGCGGGCCGCCGGGCCGCCATCCGTGCCGGTCCGGCGGGGGGTGAGGGATGAGGAGGGGCCCGCGCGGCGGATACCTTTGGCTCGTGCAGCCAGCAAGCGAACGACCCCCCGAGCGGCCCGCCGGTCCCCCCGGGCGGCCCACGGGGCCTTCTGACCGATCCGCCGCCCCCGCCGAGGGAGCGGCCGGTCTCACCGGGCATCCCACGGGGCGTCTCCACCGTGCCCGCGCGCTCTACCGGAACGTCTCCAAGCGCCGGACCGCCTGGCTGCTGCTGAAGGACACCGTCAACTCCTGCATCGAGTACCGCATCCTCGGCCTGGCCGCCGAGGCGGCGTTCTTCACCCTGCTGTCCGTGCCGCCGCTGCTGCTCAGCCTGATCGGCCTGCTCGGCTACGTCGACGACTGGACCGGCACCGACACCATCACCAGCCTGGAGACCAACCTCCTGGAGGCGTCCCGCACCGTCCTGTCCGACAAGGGCGTCCGACAGATCGCGCAGCCGATCCTCGACGACGTGATGAAGGGCGGACGGCCCGACGTCATCTCCATAGGGTTCCTGTTCGCCCTCTGGTCGGGCTCGCGCGCGGTGAACGTCTTCATCGACACCATCACCGTCATGTACGGCCTCGACGGCGTCCGCGGCATCGTCAAGACCCGCCTGGTGGCGTTCGCGCTGTTCGTCGCGGCCCTGCTGATCGGCTCGGTGGCGCTGCCGCTGATGGTCGCCGGCCCGGACGCCGTCGTACGGATCCTGCCCTGGTCGACGACGCTGGTCCAGGTCCTGTACTGGCCGGTCGTGCTCGTGCTGTCCGTCGCCTTCCTCACGACCCTCTACCACGTGTCGGTGCCGGTGCGCTCCCCGTGGATCGAGGACGTGCCGGGTGCCCTGGTCGCCCTCGGCATGTGGGTGCTCGGCAGCTTCCTGCTGCGCATCTACCTCAGCAACACGGTCGAGGGCGCCACCATCTACGGCTCCCTCGCCGCCGCCGTCGCCGTACTGCTGTGGATCGGTGTGTCCGCCTTCGCCGTGCTGGTCGGCGCCGCCGTCAACGCGGCCATCGACCGGGTCTGGCCCGCCGCCGCCACCGCGGCCGCCCGCGCCGCCAACGAACGCGTCCGGGAGGCGCAGGTCGCCGAGTACGTGGCCCGCGCGGCGGCCGCCCGCGAGACCGCCGACCCCGACGACCCCGACATGCCCTCCGAGTTCCCCGAACGCTGGTCGCGGTTCCTGCCCCCGGAGGACGTCACGGCCCGCTTCCGCACGCACGCGAAGACCACCCCGAAGAACGAGGGGGAGCAGGGGCCGCCGCGGGGCTGAGCCCCCCGAGGAGGGCGTAGCCTGGCGGCATGTACGCCGAACGCCCCGCGAGGCTGTCCGGCGCCGTCGTCTGGACGAACACCCCGTCCGGGACCGGCGCGGGGCGGGTCCTGCCGGACGGCTGCATGGACCTCCTCTGGCACGACGGCTCGCTGCTGGTCGCGGGACCGGACACGCGCGCGTACCTCACCGGCGGGCAGCCCAGCCACTGGGCGGGCGTGCGGTTCCCGCCCGGCTCGGCACCGACGTACCTCGGCGTCCCCGCCCACCTGCTGCGGGACCGGCGCGTCGCCCTCACCGACCTGTGGCCCGCCGCCCGGGTGCGCCGTCTGGCGGCGCGGGTGAACGCGGCGGCCGACCGGGCGAGCGCCCTGGAGGAGGTGGCCCTGGACATCGCCGCCGGGGCACCCGCCCCCGACCCGCTCCTCACCCGGGTCGTCGCCGCCCTGGACCAGGGCCGTCCCGTCGCCGCGACGGCCGACGAACTCGGCATCGGCGCCCGCCAGTTGCACCGCCGCAGCCTGGACGCCTTCGGCTACGGCCCCAAGACGCTGGCCCGGGTGCTGAGGCTGGGCCGCGCCCTCGCGCTGGCCCGCGCGGGCACCCCGTTCGCGGAGACGGCGACCCGCGCGGGCTACGCCGACCAGGCCCACCTCTCCCGCGACGTAAGGGACTTGACCGGGCTGCCGCTGGGCGGGCTACTCGGCCGTGGCGGATAGCGGCGCGAACAGGTCCACCCCGTTGCCGTCGGGGTCCAGCACCACGGCGTAGCGCTGCCCCCAGAAGGCGTCCCAGGGCTTCAGCTCACCGCGGTACCCGTCGCCGACGAGGCTGTCGTACAGGGCGTCCACCTCGCCGGGGGTGTCGCACCGCAGCGCCAGCGAGGCCCGCCCGCCGCCCTCGGGCGCCCGCCAGCCCGGGTGGAACGACCGCACGGTCTCCTCGGTGTCCAGCAGCAGCCGCACCCCGCCGCCCGCGTCCGCCTCCGCGTGCGGCTGCTCACCGGCGTCGTCGGGGAACGCGAACCCGAGCCGACGGTAGAAGGCGACGGCGGCGGCCATGTCCGTGACGACCAGGCCGATGGCATCGAATCGTGTACTCATGCCCGCCACGCTAGGCACCGCCCGGCACCCCGTCTTGAAGGTTTCGGACACCCCCGCCGAGCGCGCCCCGCCGGCCCCCGCCGACCGGCCACGACCTGCGGGATTCGCCATGGACCGCGGGCCTCGGCAGGGCATATCGTGGCGCCGCCGCGTGATCTTCGACGGCCCGTCTCAGCACACGCCCGTGGGGGGCTCCTCAGCATGCTCGACAACCACGACCCGCGCCCGCGTCCACCGCTGCCCGCCGGGGCGCCCGCGGCCTCGCTCGTCCCCCTGACCCTGGCGGTCGCCGGGCTGGCCCTCGTGGCGCTCTGCGACGTCGTCAGCCTGGTCGCCGGGGCCCGGCTCCGGTCGGTCATCGGCGGGGACGACGGCTTCCTCACCGCCGAACAGGCGGAGCTGGACGACGCGCTGTCCACCTACGGGCGGATCGGCACATTCCAGGGCTCGGCGTACCTCGTCTGCGTCGTCGCGTTCATCGTCTGGTTCTTCCTGATGCGCCGCAGCACCGGCCTCCTGGCGCCCGACGGGTTCAGCCGCGGCCGGGGGTGGGCGATCGGGGCCTGGGCCATCCCGCTGGCGAACCTCTGGATTCCGTACCGCATCGCCCTGGAGATGTGGGCGGCGGCCGGCCCGCTGCCCGTGCCGGGCCTGCGGAACCGGGTCAGCGTCTGGCCGGTCAACCTCTGGTGGGCGCTGTTCGCCCTCAGTTTCGTCCTCGAACGGTACGCCGGGAGGACGTACGAGGACGCCGAGACCCTCATGGAGATCAGATCGGCGGTGGCGACCTACATGACCACGGAGGTGGTGGACATCGCCGCCGCGGTGGCCGCCGCGTACTTCGCGGTCCGGCTGACCCTCATGCAGCGGCAGAAGGCGATCGCGGGCCCGTTCGCGCCCTCAGTGCCGCCGGTCGCCCGGGGCGCGGCGGAGACGCCGGACGACTGAGCGCAGTTCGACGGTCTCGGCGTCGGGGCGGTCGGTGTCCGCCGGCCCGGCGTCCGGCCCCCTGCCCTCCGACGTCCACAGGGCGAGTTCGCGGTCGCGTGGACCGTACGCGAGGCGGGGCCCGCCGTCGTCCGCCGCACCCCCGCCGAAGACCCGTACGGGATGGGCGGGACCCCAGCGCCGCCACCCCGGGTCGCCGTCCGTGGCGAACCGCACCCACGCCCGGTGCATCGACTCCGCCAGCTCCCGTGGGGCGCCCCGGCCCGCGAGCTTCGCCGACTCGGGGATCTCGCCGGTGTCGAAGACGAAACCGAGTTCCAGGGCGTGGCAGGCGCCCAGGCCGGGCAGCAGGGACGGCCAGGCGAACTCGTACACGTACGAGGCGTCCGCGCGGCCGTCGGCGAGCCGGTGCAGCGGCAGCCGCAGCAGGTGGTCGGTGACCATCTGGCCGACGATCTCGGCGGTACCGGCGTCGGGGCGCAGGGCGCGGTAGCCGCGCGGCACCTCGTGGCCGCAGCGGCAGCGGGCCATGGCACCGGCCAGCGCGACCGCGCCGAGCCGGTCGACCCGCTCCAGCAGCCCGCCGGGAACCAGCCACAGGCGGTACTCGTCCCGCGTCCAGCCCATCAGCAGCTCGACGCCCGGCGCCGCGCCGCCCTCCGCCAGCGCCTCCAGCGGGTCGCGAGGCACCAGGTCGCCGTCGACGACGATCCCGAACGACGGCCCGCCCAGCACCGGGCTGCTCAGCCGCCCCACCTCGGCCTGGGCGTGCAGCAGCAGTTCGCGGTCGACGGCGGCGAAGGCCTCCGCGGTCGCCGGGACCTTCAGCCGGTGGGCCATCCGGCGCACCATCCGCCGCACCTTGTCCCGGTCGGACGCCTCGGGCGCCCCGCTCTGGAGCACCGCCCGCCGCACCAGGCCCTGCGACTGCGGCGCGGCGAGTAGGGCGCCGGTGCTGATCGCCCCGGCCGACTGCCCGGCCAGCGTCACCCGGCCGGGATCGCCGCCGAACGCCCCGATGGACTCGTGCACCCAGGTCAGGGCGGCGAGCTGATCACGCAGCCCGGCGTTGGCCGGGGCGTCCGGGAACAGGCCGTAGCCCTCCACCCCCAGCCGGTAGTTGATCGACACCAGCACCACGCCGTCGCGTGCGAAGGGCCGTCCGTCATAGACGGGGACAGCTGACGAGCCCCTGGTCAGCGCGCCCCCGTGGAGCCAGACGAGCACCGGGAGCCGGGCACCCGGGCCGGGCTCGGGCGTCCAGACGTTGAGGTTGAGACAGTCCTCGCCGGGCACGACCGGGTCGGACAGATAGCGCTCGAAGGCCTCCGAGTACGGCGGTTTCGGCGGCGTCGGCCCGAAGTCGCGCGCGTCCCGCACGCCCTCCCAGGGCTCCGGCGGCACGGGTGGCCGGAAGCGGCGGGGACCGAAGGGCGGGGCCGCGTAGGGGATGCCCCGGAACACGGCCACGCCGCGCTCGTACCGGCCGCGCACCGCACCGTACGGGGTGTGGACCACGGGGTCCGTCAGGTCTGCCGTCATCCGTCCACCAGCCCTTCGCCGCGCTCGTGCACCATTCACCTCATTCACATCAGAGCATCACACCGCACAGATGTATTCCGGAGCATTCGGGCGCGGGGGGCGCACCCGGGCGCCGCGGGGTGGGCGCCGGGGCGGAGGGCCTGTGGAGGGCCTGTCACGGCGGGCCGACCGCCCCTCGCCCGCCTCGTCACGCCCGCCCGATTGTGCCCCTCGACCGCCCCGTCCAGGCCGGGCGACCGGCCCCGCCCGCCGGGTCCAGGCCGGGCGACTGCCCCGGCCCGTCCTGTCCGCGCCGGACGAGCCTTCGCCCGCCCGGTCACCGCCGGGCGACTGCCCTGCCTTGCCCGCTGGGTCCAGGCCGGGCGACAGCCCCCGCCTGTCCTGTCTGCGCCGGACGAGCCTTCGCCCGCCCGGTCACCGCCGGGCGACTGCCCTGCCTTGCCCGCTGGGTCCAGGCCGGGCGACAGCCCCCGCCTGTCCTGTCTGCGCCGGACGAGCCTTCGCCCGCCCGGTC
>NZ_JAGPXL010000077.1 GCF_018070565.1 Streptomyces sp. B93 | reverse complement strand
GCCCGTGGCGCACTCTGCCCACAGCAGCTTGCCGCCCTTGGAGGTGCCCAGGTTGTGCAGTACCGACGCGCCCCAGGTGTCCGCGCAGGACTGGAGGAGGGGGATGCCTCGTCCGTGCTCGGCGTCGGTGTTTGGGGGTGGTGCGGGGGTGCGGTCGTTCGAGAAGGCGGGTGGGATGTGGGGGTCCGTGTCCCAGACCGCTACTCGGAGGCGGCCGGGTTCCGTTGCGCGGACGCGGAGGGCGTAGGGGCCCCTGGTGTGGCAGTGGGAGTTGGAGAGGAGTTCCGCTGCGAGCAGCTCCGCCGTGGGGGTGAGTTCCGGCAACTCGTGGGCGGCGAGGATCAGTCTGAGGGTGGCGCGTGCGATGCCGGGTGCGCGGGGATCGTGGGGAAGGTGCAGGGTGTAGTTCCAGGACGGGGATACCGTTGCCATCGGAAGTCTCCGATCACCGAGGGGAGTTGGATGGGCGCCCGAGGATGACCATAGAGGCTGAGCAAATAGCATTTGCGGGCTCCAGGGATACTTCGCCCAGCTTCCCTCGTATGAGTGACGGGCCTTTGGAACGCACATCCAGGAGGGGTTCACGTGTCCGCAAGACCACCGCTGACGGCGCGCCGTCTCCGGCTCGCGGCAGAGTTGCGCAAGATGCGCGAGCGCGCGGGGATGACGGCGACCGAGGCCGCGCGGACGCTGGGCACCAGCCAAGGGCAACTCAGCAATGTGGAGTCGGGACGGTTCGGGGTGAGCCCCGAGCGCATCAGGGCTCTGGCTCGTATCTACTCCTGCCCCGACCAGGCGTTCATCGAGGCCCTGGTCACCATGGCGACCGACAGGACCCTCGGCTGGTGGGAGTCGTACCGCGAGGTGCTGCCCTCAGGTCTCCTCGACCTCGCCGAACTGGAGCACCACGCCATCGCCGTACGCACGGCGTACACCGCCCACATGCCCGGGCTGCTTCAGACCGCCGACCACGCCCGTGAGATCTTCCGCCACGTCATCCCCGCGCCCACGGCCCCCGAGGTCGAGCACCGGGTTTCGCACCGCGTGAAGCGACAGGGGATCCTCTACGGGGACGCTCCGACCGCGTACCGCACCACCGTGCACGAGGCCGCGCTGCGTATGCGGGTCGGCGGGCGGGACGTGTCGCGTGCCCAGTTGCAGCACCTGCTCGACATGAGCGAACGCGATCACATCACGATCCGGGTGATTCCGTACGACGTGGGCGCGTTCCCCGGCTCAGGCCAGTCGATCAACTACCTGTACGGATCCGTGCCCCAACTCGACACGGCTCAACTCGACCAGTTCCACGGCCCGGTGCTCCTGGATGCCGAGTCCCTTCTCGACAAGTACCGGAACCTCCTCGACATCGTGGAAGCCACCGCGCTCAGCCCGGAGAAGTCCCGGGATCTCATCCATTCCATCGCCCAGAACCTGTGAAGGAGCCGACATGACCCCGCACCGCTGGCGGAAGGCGTCCTACTGCCAGGAAGGCGACGCCTGCGTCCACATATCCCCCACCCCCACCACCATCCACATAACCGACCGCCCCCACCCACCCCACCCCGTCCTCACCACCACCCCCGCCGCCTTCACCGCCCTCCTCCACGCGCTCAAGGCGGGCCAGCTCACCCCCCGTTGACCCCGTCCGCCAGCTCCGTCACCACCGCCGCGTGGTCCGAGGGCCAGACGCCGTCCACCGGGCCGTCGCAGGCGCGGTGGACGGTGTGGACGTGGCCGAGGCCGTTCGGGCCGGGTGGGCCGACGTGGATGTAGTCGATGCGGACGCTGGGGCCGTGGGTGGCGGCGACATAGGGGTTGGCCATGTCCCACGTGGCGGAGGGGGCGGCCGGGTCGGCGTACTCCCAGGCGTCGAGGAAGACCTGGCCGGGGACGGCCGGTGCGGTGCGCGTGCCGCTGAAGGCGCGGACCTCGTCGGAGTCGGGCCAGGCGTTGAAGTCGCCGGTGACGACGGACGGGAAGGGGGTGTCACCGCGGTGCTCGGCGACGAAGGCGGCCAGTGCCCGTACCTGCCGTACGCGGACGGCCGAGGCGTGTACCGCCGACGTCAGGTGGACGGTGAAGAAGGGGATGTCGCCGCCAGGGGCCGCGAGCCGGGCGTACAGGGCGAGGCGGCCGTCGTCGAGGTCGTCGGGGGTGGGGAGCGGCAGGACCGCCTGTTCCGTCACCGGCCAGCGGCTCAGTACCGCGTTGCCCACGTCCACCGACGCGTCCCCGATCCGCCGCTGCCACCGCTCGGGCTTCCCGGACGCGGCCCAGGCCCAGTGCATGCCGAGTTCTCCGGCCAGCCACTCGGCGAGGTTCTCGCCGCCCGCGGACCACACCTCCTGGAGGCCGACCACATCGGGGCGCACCTCCCGCAGCGCCCCCAGGATGGCCTTCTGCCGCGCCTCCCACGGGCCGAACCGCCACCACAGATTCCAGGTCATCACCCGCACCGCAGCCACCTGCTTCCCTCAGCGTGCGCCGAGGACCATTGAAGCAACACCGGCCCCGGCATGACGCGTCAGACCAGACCGACAGGAGCCCCACCCCATGAGCCGTCTCGCCAACCTCCGGTTCCGTGCCGCCACCGCCTTCCAGCGCCGCGTCGCCAATCCGCTCACCCGCCGCCTGCCCGGTCACACCCTGCTGGAGACCACGGGCCGCGTCTCGGGGCTGCCGCGCCGTACGCCGGTGGGTGGGCGGCGGGTCGGGGAGTCGTTCTGGCTGGTGTCGGAGTTCGGCGGGCGGTCGCAGTACGTGCGCAACATCGAGGCGGACCCCCGGGTGCGGGTGCGCATCCACGGGCGGTGGCACAGCGGTACAGCCCACCTCCTCCCCGATGACGACCCGGTCGCCCGGATGCGGACCCTGCCGCGGTTCAACAGCGCGGCCGTACGGGCGTTCGGGACCGATCTGCTGACCGTACGGGTGGATCTGGACGCCTGAGGGCGGGCCCTCGCCCCCTCACCCCGGCCACACCAACGACTGCACCTCGCTGTACGCGTGCAGCGCCCACGACCCCACGTCCCGCCCGACCCCGCTCTGCTTGAAGCCGCCGAACGGGGCCTCCATGTTGCGGCCGACCGTGTTCACCCCGACCCCGCCCGCGCGCAGGGACCGCGCGACGCGGAAGGCGCGGGCGACGTCGCGCGACCAGACGTAGTCGATGAGGCCGTACTCGCTGTCGTTGGCCAGCCCCACGGCCTGCTCCTCTTCCTCGAAGGGGATGACCGTGACGACCGGGCCGAAGATCTCCTCCCTGGCCACCCGCATGTCGTTGGTGCAGTCGGCCAGGAGGGCGGGGGCGACGTAGAAGCCCCGGTCCAGGGGTGGGCGTTCGCCGCCCGTGACCAGCACCGCGCCCTCCTTGCGGCCTAGTTCGACGTACGACTCGACGCGGTCGCGGTGGGCGGCGGAGATCAGCGGGCCGACCACCGTGCCGGGCGCGGCCGGGTCGCCGACCGGCAGCGCGCGGGCGTACGCGGCCAGCCGGGAGACCAGCGCGTCGTACACGCCCCGCTGCGCCAGCACCCGCGTCGGCGCCGTGCAGATCTGGCCGCTGTAGAAGGAGAAGGTGGTGCCGATGCCGGACACCGCCGCGTCGAGGTCGGCGTCGTCGAAGACGATCGCGGCGCCCTTGCCGCCCAGCTCCATCAGCTGGCGTTTCATGTGCCGTCCGCACACCTCGGCGATACGGCGGCCGACGGCCGTGGAGCCGGTGAAGCTGACCATGTCGACGTAGGGGGAGTCCACGGCCGCCTCCCCGACCGCGACCGAGCGGCCGGAGACGACGTTCACCACGCCCGGCGGCAGCCCGGCCGCCTCCAGCGCCTCCGCCATCCGGTAGACGGACAGGGGGTCCTGCGGGGCGGGCTTCACCACCACCGTGTTGCCCATCGCCAGCGCCGGCGCGATCTTGCCTGCGGGGTTCGCCCACGGGTTGTTGTAGGAGGTGACGCAGGTGACGACGCCGACCGGCTGGCGGACGGCCAGTGCCCCCAGCACGCTCGCGGGGCCCATCGGACCGGCCGGGTTGATCTGCGGCGGGATCGCCGTCTCCGTCCCCTCCGCCTTCGCGTACCGGCGGAAGCGTGCCGCGGCCACGCCGACCTGCATCGCCCGTGCCGTCGCCGTCGTGGCGCCGCTCTCCGCACGGGCGAGGTCGGCGTACGGGACGAGCCGGTCCCGGATCAGCGTCGCCGTACGGGCGAGGATCGCCGCGCGTTCCTCGGGCGCCGTGCGCGACCAGGGCCCGAAGGCCTCGCGGGCGGCGGCGCAGGCGGCGTACACCTGCTCGGTGGAGGCCTCCGGGGCGTCCCCCACGGGGCGTTCGGTCGCCGGGTCGGTCACCTCGTAGTGGCCGCCGTCGGGGTCCACCCACTCCCCGCCGATGAGGAGGCGGGCGGGGACCGGGGTCACCGGGTGCTCACCGTGGCCGTGTCCCGGCCCGAGCGCAGCACCCGGCCCGGCACCTCCCCGGTCACGGTGTCGTCGCGGATCGCCTCGACCCCGTTGACCCAGACCGCCCGTATGCCGAGCGCCCTGGAGTCGAGGCGGGGGCTGTCGCCGGGGAGGTCGTGGACGAGGGTCGCCGGGGCGGCGTCGACGCGCTCGGGGTCGAGGAGGACGAGGTCGGCGTGCCAGCCCTCCCGGACCTGCCCGCGCTCGCGCAGCCCGAACAGCCGCGCCGGGTCGTCGGTGAGCATGCGCACGGCCTCCTCCAGGCCGACCAGTCTCCGGCCGCGCAGACAGTCCCCGAGGAAGCGTGTGGTGTACGGCGCCCCGCACATGCGGTCCAGGTGGGCGCCCGCGTCGGAGCCGCCGAGCAGGACGTCCTGGTGCCGCCAGGTCTCGGCGCGCAGCGACCAGGACGCCGGGTCGTTGTCGGTGGGCATCGGCCACAGCACCGTACGCAGGTCGTCGGCGGCGCAGATCTCCACCAGGGCGGCGAAGGGGTCCTGGCCGCGTTCCGCCGCGATGTCCCGGACGACGCGGCCGGTCAGCGAGGCGTTGGCGGCGCTGTAGGTGTCCCCGATGACATAGCGCCCGAAGTCCGCCAGCCGTCGGAACACCCCCGCCTCCTTGCTCGCCGCCCGGCGCAGCATCTCCGCCCGCACGTCGGGGTCGCGCAGCCGCGTGATCCGCTCGGGGACGGGCAGGCCCAGTACCTCGCCCCAGCCCGGGATCAGGTTCAGCGCGCAGAAGGTGCCCAGGGACATGTTCATCGGCGTGAGGATGGGCATGGTCAGCGCCACCACGCGCCCGCCCGCCTTCCGTGCCCGCTCGCTCGCCAGCAGCTGCCGGGGCACGCGCTCCGGGACGGCGGCGTCGACGGTGAGGACGTTCCAGTTCAGGGGCCGCCCGGCGGTCGCGCTCAGCTCGGCCAGCAGTTCGATCTCGGCGTCGCTGAACTGGTCCAGGCACCCCGCGACGATGGCCTCGATCTGCGTGCCCTCGTGTTCCCCGACCGCCCGTGCCAGCGCGAGCAGCTCGGCGGGCCGCGCGTGCCGGGACGCCACGGGCTGCCCGTCCCCGTCGGAGTGCGTACTGGACTGCGTGGTCGAGAACCCCCACGCCCCCGCGTCCATGGCCTCGTGCAGCAGCCGCACCATCCGCGCCAGCTGCTCCTCGCTCGGCTGCCCGCCGACCGCCTCGGCCCCCATCACGTACCGCCGCAGCGCGCAGTGCCCGACCATGAACCCCGCGTTGACGGCGATCCGCCCCTCCAGCGCGTCCAGGTACTCCCCGAACCCGTGCCAGCTCCACGGCGCCCCCTCCTCCAGCGCCACCAGCGACATGCCCTCCACCTTGGACATCATCCGGCGCGTGTAGTCGGCGTCGGCGGGCCGTTCGGGGTTCAGCGGCGCGAGCGTGAAGCCGCAGTTCCCCGCGGCGACCGTGGTCACGCCGTGGTTGAGGGAGGGGGTGGCGTAGGGGTCCCAGAAGAGTTGGGCGTCGTAGTGGGTGTGGGGGTCGACGAAGCCGGGGGTGAGGACGAGACCGGAAGCATCCTCGCGGGTGCGGGCGGGTGACGTGATCTTCCCGACGGCGGCGATACGCCCGTCCCGAAGGCCGACATCGGCGGTGTAGGCGGGACTGCCGGTGCCGTCGACGACGGTGGCGCCCTGGATGATGTGATCGAGCATGAGGTGCACCTCCTGGCTAGCGGCGCGATGACTTACCCAGGGGCGCGGGGAACTGCGCGAGCGACCCCACACAACCCGCACCCGCCGACGGCGCTCACGCCCCCTGACGGAACCGCGTCGTCCGATGCACAGGATCCGTATCGATCTTCGGAATCACGTGCTCCCCGATCAGCCGGATCGTCCGCAACGTCTCCTCCTTCGGCACCCCCACCGGCAGCCCGAAGCTGATCTGGTCCGCCCCGGCCTGCTCCCACCGCTCGCACTGCCGCAGCACCTCGTCCGGGTCGCCGCAGATCAGCAGCTCCTCCTCGATGAGCAGCTCCACGAACTCGGCGGTGTACTCGGGCAGCGTCTCCGGCCACACGGGGAAGCCCTCGGGCCGCGGGAAGGTGTCGTGGTAGCGGAAGACAAGCGAGGGCAGGTAGTGCAACTGCCCGCGCACCGCGGTCTCGATCGCCTCCGCGTGGGTGGGCGCGCAGATCGCGGTCGTCGTCACCATCACGTTGTCGTTGACGAAGTCCCCGACCGGCTCGGCGTCCACGACGGCCGTCTTGTACTGCTCCATCACCCATTCCATGTCGGACACCTTCTGCACGCTGAAGCCCAGCACCCCGAGCCCTTTGCGCGCCGCCATGGCGTACGAAGGCGGCGACCCGGCGGCGTACCACATCGCGGGGTGGGACCTGCCGTACGGCTTGGGCAGCACCTTCCTGGGCGGCAGCGACCAGTGCTTGCCCTGGAAGCCCTCGTACTCGTCCTGGAGCCACATCTTGGGGAACTCGGCGATGGTCTCCTCCCAGATCTCCTTGGTGTGGTTCATGTCGGTGATGCCGGGGAGGAACCCGAGGATCTCGTGGCTGCCGGCGCCGCGTCCGCTGCCGAACTCGAAGCGGTTGCCGGTGAGGTGGTCGAGCATGGCGACCTTCTCGGCGACCTTGACGGGGTGGTTGACCTGGGCGAGGGGGTTGAAGATGCCCGAGCCGAGGTGGATGCGTTCGGTGGCGTGGGCCAGGTAGCCGAGGAAGACGTCGTTCGCGGAGAGGTGTGAGTACTCCTCCAGGAAGTGGTGCTCCGACGCCCAGGCGTACTTGAAGCCGGACCGGTCCGCCTGGATGACGTACTCGGTCTCCTCCATCAGTGCCTTGTGCTCGGCGAGTGGGTCGGTCTCGGCACGCCTGCCCACGTATCCCTGTACGAAGAGCCCGAATTCCACGGAGGTTCACCGTCCCCGGTCGGCCGACTGTTTACTGACGGTTCGTCAGATCGCTGACTGTGGCACCGCCCGCGTGAGCCGTCAATAGCTGACGACCCGTCAGGTCATGAGCGGCCTCAGACCACCGACACCCCCGCGAGCCACCCCCCGTCGATCACGAACGGCTGTCCGGTGATGTACGACGAGTCGTCCGAGGTCAGGAACAGCGCCAGCCGCGCCACCTCCTCCGGCCGCCCGATCCGCCCCAGCGGCACGAGCTTGCGGTAGAGACCGTCGACCGCCCTGGCCGTCTCCTCGGTGTCCGCCGCCGGATCCAGCCGGGCCGGGTTGGACATCGCCGTGTCGATCGCGCCCGGACAGACGGCGTTGACCCGTATCCCGCGCGGCGCCAGCTCCAGCGCGGCCACCCGGGTCAGCCCCAGCACGGCGTGCTTGCTCGCCGCGTACGCGCCCACGGCCGCCATCCCGGTCAGCCCGGTGTAGGAGGCGGTGTTCACGATCGTGCCGCCGTCGGCCAGCTCCGGCGCGACCACCTTGATCCCGAGGAAGCACCCGGCCTGGTTGACCCGCACCACCTGCATGAACTCCTCCAGCGGGGTGTCCGTGAGGGAGTTGAAGCGCAAAATCCCGGCGTTGTTGACCAGCCCGTCCAGGTGCCCGTACGCCTCCCGCGTCCGCCGTACCACCGCCCGCCAGTCGTCCTCCTGCGCCACGTCCAGGTGCACGTACACGGCCCCGATCTCCTTCGCGAGGGCCTCCCCCAGGTCGTCCAGCACATCCGTGACGACGACCCGGGCGCCCTCCGCCCGGAACAGCCGGGCCTCCTGCTCGCCCTGCCCGCGCGCCGCGCCGGTGACGATGACGACACGTCCGTCGAGCTTGCCCATGCGGCCTCCTCAAAGACGGGACACAGCACCGGGCACCATAACTGACGGTACGTCAGATATGGAGGGCCAGGTCGCACCGCGTCGTGACGGGCTGCGGGAAGTTACGCTGTTGCTGACTGGCGCTGGTGGCTGCCAGGGCCCCCGGCGTGGCATTTACGTGAGAGGAATCACGTATGGCCCACTTCCCGCAGCAACCCCCTTCGCCCCCCTCGTCAGGAAAAAGGGGCCAGAAGACTACCGCCCGGCCTGGCCGGACGCCTCCCCCTCCTCCCCCTCCGCCCCCTCCGCCCCCTCCGCCCCCGCGATCGGATAGCTGACGAAGAGCGTCACGATCCGGCTCGCCGACACACATCCCGCGCTCCACGGCAGGGGATGCGCCTCCGTTTCGCCGGGCGCCCGGTACTTCAACGGCTGCATCAGCACCAGGTCCCGGTCCGGGGCGTCCTCGGCGCTCACGTTGAAGGAGGCGAGCCTGCCCTCCAGATAGGCGCCGTCCTCCAGCAGACACCCCACCGTGACGGTCTCGCCGGGATACCAGCCGTCGAACAGGACCCACCAGGCGGACATCTGAGAAGGGTGCGCGTGGGCCGCCGCCCGCACGGACGCGGCGGCGGCCAGCCCGCAGGCGAACGCGAGCAGCCCCGCCCCCCACCATCCCAGTGACACGTAGTGCTGCCGCGCGTACTCACCGCCCTCGCGGACGAGGCGGCCCACATCCGGCGTGAGCCCGGGAAGCAGCCACCTCAAGACCGCGAACAACACAAGCGTCACGAACTCGGTCACCAGGCTGCAGAAGACGACCGCGCCGCTCTCCCGGAACGCCGTGGGACGGCGTTCGCTGCTCCGCCGGTCGCGCAGCGCGACATATGTCAATCCGGGCAGTAGCAGCACGATCAACAGCAACAGGCCGCGGCCGTCGGTGGGCATGAGGACCTCTCGTTCCCGCGATGAGGAACGGTCAGCCCGTGGTCCGCACCGGCCTCAGGTCGTTGAAGCGGATGTCGTCCTCGATCTCGGGCAGCGGTCGCGGCTTGCCGCCCTCCACGATGAAGTAGCCCTTGCTGGGCAGGCCCATCGCCCAGGCGAACAGGTTGTCCAGTGTCCGCTGGGTGTCCTCCCAGGCGTGTCCGGCGTGCTGTGCCGCCCTGGTGGCGTTGCCGGTGGCGGAGAAGAGGTGCTTGAGTTGCTCCGTGCTGTGGTACGAGTACCCCGTCGTCAACTGTCCTGCGCGCCGGATCGGCGTCTGACTGGCGGTGACTCTCACGCGTGCCTCCTTCGCGGTGGCGCCGAGCAGCAGGCCGTGGAAGAGAGACCTGCCGAACTCCTCGACGGCATGCGCCGCGTTCGATGCGAGTCCAGGGCTGTACATGAGTTCCACCAGCCCGTTTTTCTGAACGGCACTGAAATGCCGGACGATCGGGTTCTTCCGGGCAAGCAGCTGGGCGAAGTGCTGGTGCTGGTGTATCTGGAACTGTACGTCCTGGATGACCAGTGCGATGTCCTCCCCCGTCCTGAGTCTGACGTCCACTTCGAACTGGTCGTGCGCCGTAACCAGGCCAGGTCGTCCGGCATTCATGGAATCCCTCCCGCGCTCAGTCGGCCTGCAATAGCTCAGAATGGCAAGGTATGCAGTCGTTGTTGACGGACTTGATGGCCACGTCGTACACGCCACCTCGCGCATAAGCCAGGGAGACAAGCCACGCCTGTGACTCGTCGTGATAGGAGATCGAGTCGAAGCTCAGCTGGTCCTTGGGTACGCGGTGCCTGCGGACGACGTACAGGATCGCGAGGTCCACAAGATCCTTTTGGGTCGGAGGGTCATTTGGAGTTTTTCCATCCGCACCGGCGGGCGGGTGCGGGCGGTCGTCGGATGTGGCGGTACGGCCACGCTGCATACGCCGCAGGAATTTCTGAGCGCGCACACCCGTTGCCAGCAGGGCCGCCAGTCCACCTGTCAGCGCGATATCGTCCACCACGTCGTGCCCGCCACCGTGTCGGCTGTCGTCCCCTGTTGCGTCAGAGGCGTCCGCGCCGGCAGAGGAACTACTGACCAGAGCGAGCACTTCGGGATCGGCCTGACTCAGCAAGTGCTGCAAACGCTCACTACGTTCCATCGCCACTCACGATCTCTCCGCGGCCAGTGGATAGTGGATGCCCATGCATTGTTTCTCCCAACCATGCAGAACCGCCGGTTCATTCCCTGTAAGGACGCAGTCGATGAACGATGACAACATTCGGAATGAGCTGATCCGAATACGCCGGGCGCAGGCTGAAGCAGAACAACGGGCTCAGGCGTACAGGAGCCGGGAAACCGAGCAACGCGGGTACGCCTCGCAAGCCCGTAAGCGGGCCGAGGCATCGGGCAGGATGGCGGATCTCCCGTCGGCCGCGACACACCACACGCGCCAGGCGGACGCGGCAGCCGAAAACGCCGAGGCGTGGGAGCGCACGGCCGCCGAGCGGCGCATGGAGGCAGCGCGGATGGAGGAACGGCTCGCCGCGCACGGGCAGCCCGGACCTTCCCGCGGTGAGCGCCGGGGCCCGGGGGGAGGCGGCCGGGTGCCCGCCCCGGCGTCGGAGAAGCTGCGAGTGCTGTGGCTCGGGGCGGGGCCCGAGGGTGATCTCCGGGGCCCCCGGGAGCAGGACCGGATCAGGGAGGCCGTGCACGCCGCCACTCACAGGGACAGGGTGGTGGTGGACGCCCACCCCGCCGCGACGGCCGCGCACCTGCTGACCCAACTGCCGCGATTCCGGCCGCACGTGGTCCACTTCTCCGGCCACGGCAACGAGGACGAACTCTTCTTCGAGGAGAACAAGGACGTCCGGCACTACGGCGTCCCAGTCAAGGCCCAGACGTTCACCGACGTGCTGGCCGCCGTGGACGAGCCGCCGCAGCTAGTGCTGCTGCTTGCCTGCGATTCGGCGGCGCAGGCGGAGAAGCTGACCGGAACGGTTCCGTTCGCCATCGGTATGACCGGCGAGATCGACGACGAGACCGCGATCAACTACGCGGCCCGTTTCTACGCGACTCTCTGCGAGGGACAGTCACTTCGTGCTGCCCACAACCTCGCGAAGGTCGCGTTGCGACATGCGGAGTTCCCCGACCATGACGCTCCCGTGATGTTCCACGCCCCACATGCCGATCCGGCCCGTGCCGTCCTCGTCAGCCCGCCGAATGCCCATGAGTAGACCCTGGGAGAGGAACGGGGCATGCCCTGGCTTCCGAACGGGCCCGGCCCTCCCTCTCACAGCAGCGGCGCCACCTCGGCGCCGAACGCCTCGATCTGGTCCGTCAGTTCGTCGCGGGTCCGGCTGCGCAGCCGGACCTGGATCTGGTGCACGCCCATCGCCCGGTACGCCCGCAGGGACTCGGCGAGGGCGTCCGGGGGGCCGGTGAGGGTGCGGCGGCCGACGTCCCAGGCCGGGGCGCCGACGTAGAGCGGTTCGGTGAGGGCGCCCACGGTCAGCGGGTCCGGGACGCCCGCCTCCTCCCGTAGCCGGGTGAGGCGGGCGATCTGGTCCGGCAGCCGGTCGCGGGGGTCGCCCTGGGGCAGCCAGCCGTCGCCCTTGAGCGCGGCGCGGCGCACGGCCGCGGGCGAGGAGCCGCCGACCCAGAGGGGGACGCGCGGCTGGGCGGGGCGGGGCAGCTGGCCGAGCCCTTCGAAGTCGTACAGCTCGCCGTGGTGCTCGGGGAACTCCTGCGGGCCGAGCGCGGCCCGCAGCGCGTCGAGCGTCTCGTCGAGGACGGCGCCGCGCCGCCGGAAGTCCACGCCGAGCGCCTCGAACTCCTCCCGCACGTGCCCGGCGCCCACCCCCAGGATCAGCCGCCCGCCGGAGAGGTGGTCGAGGGTGGCGTACTGCTTGGCGGTGAGGAGGGGGTGGCGCAGGCCGACGACGGCCACGTGGCTGAGCAGGCGGACGCGTTCGGTGACGGCGGCCAGGTGGGCGAGGGTGGCGACGGGGTCGTACCAGACCGTGCTCATCGCCGGGGCGAGGCGGCGCGGTACGGCGACGTGGTCGCAGCTCGCGACGTACCCGAACCCGGCGCGGTCGGCGGCGCGGGCGACCGCGACCAGGTCGGCCGGGCCGGCGGCGGCCTCCCAGGGCTCGGCGAACAGGGCGCTCTGGGCCTGGACGGGCAGCTGGATGCCGTATTCCAGGCTCGATTCCAGGCTCATGGCGACCAGAGACCTTCCGGGGTGAGCTGGAGCAGTTCGATGGCGTTGCCGCGCACGATCCGCTCGACGACCGCCGGGTCCAGGTGCCCCATCTGCGCCTCGCCGACCTGCCGGGACTCCGGCCAGGTGGAGTCGGAGTGGGGGTAGTCGGTCTCGTAGAGGACGTTGCCGACGCCGATCGCGTCCAGGTTGCGCAGGCCGAAGGCGTCGTCGAAGAAGCAGCCGTGGACGTGCTCGGCGAACAGTTCGGAGGGCGGCCGGTGCACCTTGTCGGCGACCCCGCCCCAGCCCCGGTTCTCCTCCCAGACGACGTCCGCGCGCTCCAGGATGTAGGGGATCCACCCGATCTGCCCCTCGGCGTACATCACCCTCAGCTCTGGGAACCGTTCGAACTTGCCGCTCATCAGCCAGTCGACCATCGAGAAGCAGCAGTTGGCGAAGGTGATCGTCGACCCGACGGCGGGCGGCGCGTCGGCGGACGTGGACGGCATACGGCTGCTGGAGCCGATGTGCATCGCGATGACGGTGCCGGTCTCGGCGCACGCGGCGAGGAACGGGTCCCAGTCGTCGGTGTGGACGGAGGGGAGCCCGAGGTGCGGGGGTATCTCGGAGAAGGCGACGGCGCGGACACCACGGGCGGCGTTGCGGCGGACCTCGGCCGCGGCGAGTTCCGCGTCCCAGAGGGGGATCAGGGTGAGCGGGATCAGACGGCCCCGGGCGTCCGGGCCGCACCACTCCTCCACCATCCAGTCGTTGTAGGCGCGCACGCACAGGAGGGCGAGGTCGTGGTCGGCCGCCTCGGTGAAGGTCTGGCCGCAGAAGCGCGGGAAGGTGGGGAAGCAGACGGCGGACTGGACGTGGTTGGCGTCCATGTCGGCGAGGCGGGCGGGGGCGTCGTAGGAGCCGGGGCGCATCTGCTCGTAGGTGATGATCTCCAGCCTGACCTCGTCCCGGCTGTAGCCGACGGCGGTGTCGAGGCGGGTGAGGGGGCGGTGCAGGTCCTCGTAGACCCACCAGTCGCCGAGGGGGCCGTCGCTGTCGCCCGGAGTGCCCATGACGGGCTTGAAACGGCCGCCGAGGAAGGTCATCTCCTTCAGCGGGGCGCGGACGGTGCGGGGCCCGGTGTCCAGGTACTTCTTCGGGAGCCGGTCCTGCCAGACGCCCGGGGGCTCCACGGTGTGGTCGTCGACGGAGATGATCAGCGGGAAGGGGGTCTCCATGGGGGTGTCCATGGAGAGGCACGGTAGCGCCGATCTGACGATGCGTCAGGTCTCGATGCGGGGACGGACGCCGCGAAGGAGGCGTGAGAACCCTGTGAACCCCCGTACGCCGCCTGTGATCGCCGTCTCCTGCGGCTGACGGGATCGCCATGAACAAGGCAAACTGACGTCGTTGTTCAGGATGTCTAGGGGGACGGCATGGACGGAGTACCGCGGGTACCGGAGGCACCGGACGTACCGGACGCACCCGAAGCACCGCGCGTACCGGAACAGCGGCGGCGCCCGGACTCCCCGCCGCTGCACTTCGGCGTGCTGGGACCGGTACGCGCCCGCCGCGGCGACGAACCGCTCGCCACCGGCTCCCCCCAGCAACGCGCCCTGCTCGCCGCCCTCCTGCTGCGCGAGGGCCGCACCGCGACCGCCGCCGAGCTGATCGACGCGATGTGGGGCGAGGAACCTCCGTCGCAGGCGCTCGCGGCGGTACGCACCTACGCCTCCCGGCTGCGCAAGACACTCGGCCCCGGCGTGCTCGTCACCGAGTCCGGCGGCTACGCCGTGCGCGGGCTCGGCGCCGGGTCGCTCGACCTCACCGAGGCCCAGGACCTCGCCGCCGAGGCGGAGAAGGCCCGCGGCGCCGGGGACCTGTGCCACGCCCGCGACCTGCTCGGCCGCGCCCTCGCCCGGTGGGACGGCGAGACCCTGGCCGGAGTACCGGGCCCCTACGCCCAGACGCAACGGGTCCGCCTGGAGGAATGGCGGCTGCAACTCCTCGAGACCCGCCTCGACATGGACCTCGAACAGGGCTGCCACGCGGAGGCGGTCTCCGAACTGACCGCCCTCACCGCCGCCCACCCCCTGCGGGAACGGCTCCGTGAACTGCTGATGCTCGCCCTGTACCGCAGCGGACGCCAGGCGGAGGCCCTCGCGGTCTACGCCGACACCCGCCGCCTGCTGGCGGAGGAACTCGGCGTCGACCCGCGCCCCGGCCTGCGCGACCTCCAGCAGCGCATCCTCCAGGCCGACCCCGGCCTCGCCGAACCCCCCGCCCCCGAGGCCGAACCGCCCGCCACGCCCGTCCGCCCGGCGCAGCTGCCCGCCTCCGTCCCCGACTTCACCGGCCGCGCGTCCTTCGTCGCCGAACTCAGCGACATCCTCGCCTCGGCCGAGGGCGGGGTCATGGCGGTGTCCGCGGTGGCGGGCATCGGTGGCGTCGGCAAGACGACCCTCGCCGTGCACGTGGCACACGGTGCACGGCCGGCCTTCCCCGACGGGCAGCTCTACGTCGACCTCCAGGGCGCCGGACCCAGGGCCGCGGAACCGGTGACGGTCCTCGGCGCCTTCCTCCGCGCCCTCGGCACTGCGGACTCCGCGATCCCCGACTCCCTCGAGGAACGCGCGGCCCTGTACCGGTCGGTGCTCTCCGGCCGCCGGGTACTGGTGTTGCTGGACAACGCCCGCGACGCCGCCCAGATACGGCCCCTGCTCCCCGGCACGGAGGGCTGCGCCGCGCTGGTGACCTCCCGGGTCCGGATGGTCGACCTGGCCGGGGCGCACCTCGTCGACCTGGACGTGATGTCGCCGGACGAGGCACTGGCGCTCTTCACGAAGATCGTCGGGGAGGAGCGGGTGGCGTCCGAGCGCAAGGCGGCCCTCGACGTGGTCGCGGCCTGCGGCTTCCTGCCCCTCGCCATCCGCATCGCCGCCTCCCGCCTCGCGACCCGCCGCACCTGGACGGTCTCCGTCCTGGCCGCCAAGCTCGCGGACGAACGCCGCCGCCTCGACGAACTCCAGGCGGGCGACCTGGCCGTGAAGGCCACCTTCGAACTCGGCTACGGCGCCCTCGACGCCGCCCAGTCCCGCGCCTTCCGCCTCCTCGGCCTGGCCGACGGCCCGGACATCTCCCTGTCGGCGGCAGCGGCGGTCCTGGACATGCCCGCCGACGACACGGAAGACCTCCTCGAATCCCTCGTCGACACCTCCCTCCTCGAATCCGCCGCCCCCGGCCGCTACCGCTTCCACGACCTCGTCCGCCTCTACGCCCGCGCCTGCGCCGAACGCGACGAGCAGCCCCCGGCCGAACGGGACGCGGCCATGTCGAGACTCCTCGACTTCTACCTGGCCACCGCGGCCCGGGTGTACGCGACCGAACGGCCCGGGGACCGACTGGTGGACCACCTGGCGGCGACCGCTCACCCCGGCCTGGAGTTCGCCGACCGCCACGCGGCCCAGGACTGGCTGTACGCCGAGGCCAACTGCCTCCTGGCCTGCGTCCACCAAGCCCTCGGTGACGGGAGGCTGCGCAAGGCCGTCGACCTCCTCTGGGCCGCCAAGGACCTCGCGGAGTCCGGCACGAACTCCCGTGACTACGGCACCAACGCCGCCCTGGCCCGCGACGCCGCCACCGCCGCGGGCGACACCCGTGCCGAAGCACGAGCCCGAACCACGCTCACGGAGGCACACCTGGCCGCCGGGCGCTTCGACCAGGCCGCCGAGGAGGCCGAGAAGGCCACCGCGCTCATCCACGACCTCCACGACCCCGCCCTCGACTGCTGGGTGCCGAATCACCGGGGCGTCATCGCCGTCTACCGCAACCGGCACAGCGAAGGCGCGGCGTACCTGCAAGAGGCCATCACCAACTTCCGCGCCGACCAGAACCTCGCCGGAGAGGCGAGCGCCCTGTGCAATCTCTCCCGCTCACACCTGGCCATGGGCCGGACCGACAGCGCCGTGACCCTGGCGCGGCAGGGCATCGGCATCTACGACCGTCTCGGCCACACCCTGCGCGGCGCCAACGGCCGGTACGCCCTCGGACTGGCTCTCGCCCAAGCCGGTGACCTCGACCAGGCGGCGGACCGGTTGGCGGAGGCGCTCGAGGTGTTCCGGGACAGCCGGCAGCGGCTCTGGGAGGGCATGGCCATCTTCCGCATCGCCGAAGTGCGCCTCGCGGCGGGGAACCCCGCATCGGCCGCTGCCCTGGCCGAGCAGTCGCTCGCCGTACTGCGCGGCATCGGCGGCGAATGGCGCCGCGGGAACGTACTGACCGTGCTGGGCCGTGCCCTCGACGGGATCGGGCAGAGCGGGCGCGCCCAGGCGTGCTGGCGCGAGGCGCTGTCCATCTACGAAGAACTCGGGTCGCCGGAAACGGCGGAGGTGCGCGCCCTGCTCGTCCCCGTCGCGGCAGCCTAGGCGGGCGGTACGGGCGTTCATCATTCGTTTATCGCGCTCCGCCACTCTGAGTCCGTCGATCCGTCGCGTCGGGGGGCAGACGGGTCGTCGTCGGGGCCGTCCACATATGGTGAACGGCCCGCACGGTCGCCCGGCGGGACTCGGGGGAGTCGCCGGGCGACCCTCGCCACCAGCGTCACAGGAGTTGAACACCATGGCCGAAGAGAAGAAGAACGACGGCACCATCAAGCCGCTCGACACCCACATCACCAGCGCGGACGCCGGGGAGGTCAAGCCTCTCGACACCCACATCACCGACGTCGACACGGGTGAGGCCAAGCCCCTCGACACCCACATCACCGACGAGCAGCCCTAACCGGACGTCGTCCACGGGGGATCGGCCGCGGCGGCGCGGAGGGGAGCCGCCGCGGCCGCTCTGACGGGACCGGCCTCCTCAACGGCCGGCTCCCGGGACTTATCCACAGGCTGAGCGGACCACCGTAGACCTCAGGCAACCTGAGCCCGTGGAAAAGGGAAAGCGGGGAAAACGGACCGACGCGGCCGAGCTGCCGGGGCTGGCAGAGCTGGTCAAACTGCCCGAGCCGGCCGAGCTGCCCGAGCTGGCCGAGCTGGCCGAGCTGGCCGAGCTGGCCGAGCTGGCCGAGGGCAGGGTGCTGCTCGTCTCCCGCGCCCTGCAAGCCGGTTGGCCCCGAAGCACGCTCACCCGCACCCTCCATAGCGAGGGCTGGACACGCCTCCGCAACGGCGCCTGGGCAGAACCGGGCCACGTCCCGGACCTCGTCACCCGCCTCCGCGCCGAGCAACTCCTCGAACCGCGCCTCGTCGTGAGCCACCGCTCGGCCGCGAGACTCTGGCTCATCGAAACACCCACCCCACCCTCAGCCACCCCCCTCGACTTCATCGACCCCCGCCTCGGCTACCGCCCCAAGGCCAAGGGCGTACGAGTCCACCGCACGCCTCTCCTCCCCGACGCCGTGACCGAGCGCCGGGGCCTCCGCGTGACCACCCCGGTCCGCACCCTCACCGACCTCCTACGGGCAGGCCCACGCGACGACGCCCTCATCGCCGTCGACTCGGCACTCTCCCGACGCACGGTGGGCGGAGTCCGACGCGGCCCCCTCACCACCCCGGCGGCGCTGACCACCGCCCTCGACGGCAATGACCGAGGCTCAGTTCGCGCACGCGCGTGGCTGCCCCTGGCCTCCCCGCGCTCAGGCTCCCCGGCGGAGACCGTCGCCCGCCTCCGCATGCACGAAGCCGACCTGCACCCAGAACCCCAGGCCGAACTCCACACCCTCGACGGGCGCCGCCGCTTCCTGGACTTCCTCTTCCGCCCCGAGGGCCTCGGCATCGAGATCGAGGGCTACGCCTACCACGGCACCCGCACCGCCCACCGCCAGGACATCGCCCGCTTCAACCAGATCCAACAGTGCCCCGAGGTGCACCGCCTCCTCCGCTTCACCGCCGAGGAGGTCTTTCACCGCCCTCAGCAGATAATCGCCCAGATCCACACGGCCCTGCGCCCCTCACCATCGTCCAGCGACCGCCCCCTGACGGCCTACTGAGCTG
>NZ_JAGPXL010000076.1 GCF_018070565.1 Streptomyces sp. B93 | reverse complement strand
CCGATAGCCGCCAAGCCCATCCCGGCGTGCCGCCACCCGCCTGACGCGCAACCGCCCACCGGGCCGCCACCCGCTGAACCCGCCCGGCGTGCAGGCGAGACGCCGACGCGCCCCCTCAACCCCGGCCTACCCCACAGCCCACCCAAGGGACCGGCACGGCTCTGCCCCCCGTCTTTCCGGGCCGTCCGCTCGCTTCTCACCCGGGCTGGAGCGGGCCGGGGTCAAGGGGCGGCCGCAGGCCGATCGGCGTAGCCGACGCGGAGCGTAGCGGAGCGCCCTTGAGGCCGGGTCGCGGAAGCACGACACTGGCAAAGAAGCGGGCGGCCCCCACGGTCACTTGGGGGTTAGCGGAGCCTGGAGGAACAGGGAGTTTGGTGAAGGTGTGGCCTTGAGCCTGGAAGCGGGCTCGCTGCTGTTTCGTGGCGGAGTTCTGCGCGGGCGTACGTTGAGTGTGAAGGGGTTGTGTGCCACTCCAGGGTTCCCGTGCCGGAGGTCGGGAGGGGTGGTGGCCGGTCAGGGTGATGCCCTGGTCGGTGATGAGGCGGGGCGTGCAGCGGGGGGCGGGGGCGCCGGTGGCTTCCAGGTGGACGGTCACCGGGGTGTGCGGTGCCGTCAGGAGGCGTGCCCGATGGTCGCTCGGGTGCTGTCAGGCGTGTGGGCCAGCGAGTTGAGCGTGACGTGCCGGGACTCGGCGGCGTAGCAGCGGCCCGTGCGGATGCCCCGTTGGATGCCCTCGGGGGTGAGGGCGTCGGCCTGGACGACCGTTGCGGTGGGTGTCGCTGTCGCCGATCGCGGGGAGCCAAGTCAGCTGCCGGACGCCGGGTGGGGCGGGTGTGCCCGGCCGTCACCGTCTCCGGTTCGATTCCGACTGGTCGGTATGGACAGATGGCCGCGGTCGCGGTACAACCAGGGCATGCGCATCGCCGTGACGATCTTTCTCACCGACGAGACGATTACCCCCACCCGGCTCGCTCGCGAGCTGGAGCAGCGGGGCTTCGCCGGGCTGTATCTGCCCGAGCACACCCATATCCCCACCGAGCGGACCACGCCGTACCCGGCTGGCGGTGAGCTGCCGCGCGAGTACGGGCGTACGCTCGACCCCTTCGTCGCGCTCGGGCAGGCCGCCGCCGTCACCGAGCGGCTCGGGCTCGGCACCGGCATCACGCTGGTCGCCCAGCGCGATCCGATCGACCTGGCCAAGCAGGTGGCGACCCTGGACCATCTGTCCGGCGGGCGGTTCACCCTCGGCCTCGGCTTCGGGTGGAACGTGGAGGAGGCCGACGACCACGGCGTCGAGTGGCGTACCCGTCGTGATCTCGTCCGGGACCGGATGGGGATCATGCGGGCCCTCTGGGCGGACGAGCCCACCGCCTACGAGGGCGCGTTCGGCAGCGTCCGCGCCAGCTTCGCGTACCCCAAGCCCGTGCAGAAGCCGCGTGGGCCGGTCAGCGGGCCGCGCACGCTCATCGGCGGCGCCGCCGGGCCGAAGCTGTTCGCGCACATCTGTGAGTACGCCGACGGGTGGCTGCCGATCGGTGGGCGCGGTCTGTCGGAGTCGGTGCCGGCGCTGCGTGCCGCGTGGGCCGACGCGGGCCGTGATCCGGCGGCGCTCCAGGTGGTGCCGTACGCCGTCCACCCGACCCCCGGCAAGCTCGCGCACTACGCGGACCTCGGCATCGAGGAGACCGTGGTGCAGCTGCCGCCGGGCGGTGAGGCGGAGGTGCTGCGGACGCTGGACGCCTTCCAGGCCCACGTCTCCTGACCACCGATGGAACCCCCACGGGTCGCCGACGTGCTGATCACCGCTCGTATGCTCGAAGGATGACGACTCCCGCGAGCTCCGGATCCGGCTCCCCCGACCGTCCGAGCGGCACCGGTCCCGCCGGCCGCCCCGGCGGCACCGTCCCGACCGAGAACTCCATGCGTCGCGCGTTGAAACGGGCCAGGGAGGGCGTCGCCCTCGACGTCGCCGAGGCGGCGGTGCTGCTCCAGGCCCGGGGTGACGCCCTCGACGACCTCACGGCGTCCGCCGCCCGCGTGCGGGACGCGGGGCTCGAGGCCGCGGGACGCCCTGGCGTGATCACGTACTCCAAGAGCGTCTTCATCCCGCTCACCCGGCTGTGCCGTGACAAGTGCCACTACTGCACGTTCGTGACCGTCCCCGGCAAGCTGCGCCGGGCCGGGCACGGGATGTTCATGTCGCCGGACGAGGTGCTGGACGTCGCCCGGCGCGGCGCCGCCCTCGGCTGCAAGGAAGCCCTCATCACCCTCGGTGACAAGCCGGAGGAGCGCTGGCCGGAGGCGAGGGAGTGGCTCGACGCGCACGGCTACGACGACACCATCGCGTATGTCCGTGCGATCTCCGTCCGCATCCTGGAGGAGACGGGGCTGCTGCCGCACCTCAACGCGGGCGTCATGAGCTGGACCGACTTCCAGCGGCTCAAGCCGGTCGCCCCGTCGATGGGCATGATGCTGGAGACGACCGCGACCCGGCTCTGGTCGGAGCCCGGCGGCCCGCACTACGGGTCCCCGGACAAGGAACCGGCGGTGCGGCTGCGGGTCCTGGAGGACGCGGGGCGGTCGTCCGTGCCGTTCACCTCGGGGGTCCTCATAGGGATCGGGGAGACGTACGAGGAGCGCGCGGAGTCCCTGTTCGCGCTCCGCAAGGTCTCCCGCGCCTACCACGGCATCCAGGAACTCATCATCCAGAACTTCCGCGCCAAGCCGGACACCGCGATGCGCGGCATGCCGGACGCGGAACTCGACGAACTCGTCGCCACGGTCGCCGTCGCCCGGCACATCCTGGGCCCGTCCGCCTGTCTCCAGGCCCCGCCGAACCTCGTCGACGCCGAGTACGAGCGGCTGATCGGTGCGGGGATCGACGACTGGGGCGGAGTCTCGCCGCTGACCATCGACCATGTGAATCCCGAGCGTCCCTGGCCGCAGATCGAGGAACTGGCGGAGAAGTCCCGGGCGGCCGGGTTCGAGCTGCGGGAACGGCTGTGCGTGTATCCGGAGTTCGTGACGCGCGGCGAGCCCTGGCTCGATCCGCGGCTGCGGCCGCACGTGTCCGCCCTCGCGGACCCGGAGACGGGGCTCGCCCTGCCGGACGCGGTGGTCGAGGGGCGGCCCTGGCAGGAGCCCGAGGAGGTCTTCGCGGCCAGCGGGCGCACGGACCTGCACACCACCATCGACAGCGAGGGCCGTACCTCCGACCGCCGCGACGACTTCGACGAGGTGTACGGCGACTGGGGCGCCCTGCGCGAGGCCGCCGCGCCGGGGATGGTGCCGGAGCGCATCGATACGGACGTGCGGGAGGCGCTGCGCACCGCCGCCGACGACCCGACCCGCCTCACCGACGACCAGGCGCTCGCCCTGCTGCACGCGGACGGCCCGGCGCTGGACGCGCTCTGCGGGGTCGCGGACGACGTGCGCAGGTCGGTGGTCGGTGACGAGGTGACGTACATCGTCACCCGTAACATCAACTTCACCAACGTCTGTTACACCGGCTGCCGCTTCTGCGCCTTCGCCCAGCGCCGCACGGACGCGGACGCGTACACGCTCTCCCTGGACCAGGTCGCTGACCGGGCGCAGCAGGCGTGGGAGGTCGGCGCGGTGGAGGTGTGCATGCAGGGCGGTATCCATCCGGACCTGCCGGGCACGGCGTACTTCGACATCGCGAGGGCGGTGAAGGAGCGGGTGCCGGGCATGCATGTGCACGCCTTCTCCCCGATGGAGGTCGTCAACGGCGCCACGCGGACGGGGATGTCCATCCGGGAGTGGCTCACCGCGGCGAAGGAAGCGGGCCTGGACTCCGTTCCCGGGACCGCCGCGGAGATCCTCGACGACGAGGTCCGCTGGATCCTGACCAAGGGCAAGCTGCCGACGGCGACGTGGATCGAGGTGGTCACGACCGCGCACGAGCTGGGCATCCGGTCGAGTTCGACGATGATGTACGGCCATGTCGACCAGCCGCGGCACTGGCTGGGTCATCTGCGCACGCTGGCCGGGATCCAGCAGCGCACGGGGGGTTTCACGGAGTTCGTGACGTTGCCGTTCATCCACACCAACGCGCCCGTCTATCTGGCGGGGATCGCCCGTCCGGGACCGACGATGCGCGACAACCGGGCGGTGACGGCGATGGCCCGGCTGCTGCTCCACCCGTACATCCCGAACATCCAGACGAGCTGGGTGAAGCTGGGCACGGAGGGCGCGGCGGAGATGCTGCGGTCGGGCGCCAACGACCTGGGCGGGACGCTGATGGAGGAGACGATCTCGCGGATGGCGGGTTCCTCCTACGGCTCGTACAAGTCGGTCCGTGAGCTGGTCGCGGTGGCGGAGGCGGCGGGGCGTCCGGCGCGTCCGCGGACGACGCTCTACGGCGAGGTGCCGGAGGAGCGGCAGCGTGCGGCGCGGGAGTCGGACGGGCATCTGCCGGAGCTGTTGCCGGTGCTGGACTGAGAGCCGTGCGCAGTACGATGATCCGACGCCCGAAACCGGGGGTCGGAGACTGAGGAGATGCGTGCCGTGCCTGCCATTCCCTCCTGGGCCTGGGTCAGCGGGCTGACCGCGGGGGCGATCGTGGCGGTCGCCGTGCTGGCCGTCCGGGCCGAGGGTGGCCCGCAGCCGGTCGCCGCCGCCACGCCCCGTCCGTCGGCCTCGGCGACGGCGGACGCGAAGCCCAGCGCCAGCCCCTCGGCCAAGGCTCCGGCGGCGGTGCCGGACGACTCCGGTACGGGGCGCCGTATCGTCTACTCGCTGGGTGACCGGCGGGTGTGGCTGGTCGACGCGAGTGACTCACCGCGCCGCACCTTCACGGTGTGGCCGGGCACGGTCAGTCCGGACCCGGGTGCCTACGAGGTGTCGTCGCGCACCGAGGCGACGACGGGCTCGGACGGCGTGGAGATCGAGAACATCGTCTACTTCACGGCGAAGTCGGGCGTCTCCATCGGCTTCTCCAACGCCCTGGACGGTTCCTCGCCGCCCCCGCCCGCCGAGGGCGCGCAGACCGGCGGTGTCCGGATGCGCGCGGCGGACGGGGACGCGCTGTGGGCGTTCGGCACGGCGGGGACGCCCGTCGTGGTGGTCGACTAGGTCAGCTAGGCCAGCTGGCCCGGCCAGGTCAGCCGGCGTCGGCGCGCGGTGCCGTCAGCTGGACGACCAGCAGGGTGACCCCGCTGAGCAGGAACACCCGCAGGGCGGCGTCGAGTCCGTTCCAGTCCTCGGACTGCCACATGGCGAACCACTCGCCGCCGATCGCCATGAACCCGGCCCCGAAGAGCAGCATCACCATCAGCAGCCCGTACGTCGCGTACCGCCGGGCCTGGCCCTGGCCGCGCCGCACCCACAGCCAGGTCGCGTAGAGCAGGACGAGGGCGGCGACCGTCTCCCAGGCGATGATGGCCACGTAGGCGGTGTCCTGGAGCCACTCGGCGGTGACGGCCCGCCACATCAGGTCCTCGTCCTTGAACGTGGTGTCCATGGCCAGGACGTGCCGTACGAAGTCCTGGTTGGTCCCGAAGTCCGTGATGTTGCCGAAGGCCACCAGGGCCATGTAGAGCGCGACGGTGGCGGTGAGGACGGTCGCGGCGAGGTGGGGGGAACGCGAGGGTGTGGTCATGACACACATCCTCTCCACCACCCCACGGGCCCCATGCGTCATTGAGCCACCCTGGCCGGGACTCCTTCTGACCCCAACGGACCGTCTCCGTTCGATTACAGTGCTGAACTGTCGTACGGACGGACAGACGGACGGTGCCCGGGAGGTCTAGGTGAGTGCGACAGCCGGTGCCGTCTGGGGGCGGCCCGAGCAACAGGACTTCCGGAGCCGGGTGCGGGGGACGCTGCTCGGGGCGGCGCTCGGGGACGCGCTGGGCGCGCCCGTCGACGGGGCCGGCATCGACGGCATCCGGGAGGCGCACGGGCCGGAGGGCGTCGTCGACCTGGCGCCCGCCTACGGTCGGCGCGGTGCGGTCACGCACCTCACCCAGCTCACCCTCTTCTCCGTGGACGGCCTGATCCGTGCCCAGGTACGGCGGGACACCGGCGCCTGGCACCCGCCGACCGATGTGCACCGGGCGTATCTGCGCTGGGCGGCGACCCAGCGGGACTGGGGGCCGGACGAGCGGCGCAAGGACGACGGCTGGCTGGCCCGCGAGGAGTGGCTGTACGCCCGCCGGGACCCGACGCGGGCGCTGCTGCTCGGGCTCGGTGACGAGACCATGGGCACGCTGGAGGCGCCGAAGAACACGGACGCGGCCGGGCCGGAGGCGGCGGCCCGTTCGGCGCCCTTCGGGCTGCTCGTCGGCTGGGAGCCGCAGTTGGTCGTCCAGCTCGCGGTGGAGTGCGCGGCGCAGACCCACGGCCATCCGACGGCCTGTCTCGCGGCGGGCGCGTACGCGGTGATCGTGCACGGTCTGGCCCTGGGTGACGGGCTCGACGGGGCCGTGCAGCGGGCGCTGGGGATGCTGGCCGCGCGGCCGGGGCAGCAGCCGGTGTCGGACGCCTTGCAGCGGGCGCTGGGCGCGGTGCGGCAGGGGCTGCCGAGCCCGGCGCGGGTGGCGGAACTGGTGGGGGAGGGGACGGCCGGGCAGGTGGTGTCGGCGGCCGTGTACTGCGCTTTCGTGGGCGATGACGTACGGCAGGGGCTGCGGCTGGCCGTCAACCAGGACGGGCCGTCGGCCGCGACGGCCGCCCTCACCGGTGGTCTGCTGGGTGCCCTGCACGGGGAGACGGCCCTCCCCCCGGCCTGGCTGGCCGAGTTGGAGGGCCGTCCGACGATCCTGGAGCTGGCCGACGACTTCGCGATCGAGATGACCCAGGGCCCGGCCCTGCACGGTCCGGCGGGCGCCGCCCCCGGCTGGCTGGCCCGGTATCCGAGGGGCGGCTAGCGATATCGCTGGCTAGTCCCTCACCGTCGTACGCACGAAGTCCTCGCCCTCGGCGGGGCCGGGGAGTACCGCCGAGCTGTCCCCGTCGGTGTTGATGCGCTCGAGGATCGCGAGGCGTTCGGGGGTGTCCTCCGGCTTCAGGTAGCCGATGAGGACGTAGAGGACGAGGGAGACCGCCAGTGGGATGGAGACCTGGTACTGGAGGGGGACGCCGCCGTCCACGTTCCAGTTGACGGGGTAGTTCACCAGCCAGAAGGCCAGCAGGCCCGCCGCCCAGCTGGTGAGGGCCGCGGTCGGGCCGGAGCGGCGGAACGGGCGCAGCAGGCCCAGCATCATCGGGATGGCGATCGGGCCCATCAGACCGGCCACCCACTTGATGACCACGGTGATGATGTCCTTGAAGGTGGGGGAGTTGACCTGGGTGGCCACCGCCATCGACAGGGCGAGGAAGACGACCGTGGTCAGCCGGGCGGCGATCAGCCCGGAGCGGTCGCTCCAGCTCCGAGCCCTCGCCGACAGCACGGGCGCGACGTCCCGGGTGAAGACGGCGGCGATGGCGTTGGCGTCGGAGGAGCACATGGCCATGGTGTGCGAGAAGAAGCCGACGATGACCAGGCCGAGCAGGCCGTGCGGGAGCAGTTGTTCGGTCATCAGGGCGTAGGAGTCGGAGCCGTCGCCCTTCTCGGAGGTCACCAGCAGCGGCGACATCCACATGGGGAAGAACAGCACCAGCGGCCAGACCAGCCACAGCACCGCGGAGAGGCGGGCCGAGCGTTCGGCCTCCTTCGGGGTGGGGGTGGCCATGTACCGCTGGGCCTGGTTGAGCATGCCGCCGTTGTACTCGAACAGCTTGATGAAGAGGAACGCGAGCAGGAAGACCGTGCCATAGGGGCCGACGAGGGGTTTGGCGTGGCCGTCGAGGGCGGGTTCGTCCCAGACGCCGAAGAAGCCGCCGTAGTCGCCGATCTCGATGAGGACGGCCACGAACATGGCCAGTCCGGCGAGGAGTTGGATGACGAACTGGCCGAGTTCGGTGAGGGCGTCGGCCCACAGGCCGCCGATCGTGCAGTAGATGCCGGTGACGACGCCGGTGATGAGGATGCCCTGGTTCAGGGAGACGCCGGTGAAGACGGACAGCAGGGTGGCGATCGCCGCCCACTTGGCGCCCACGTCGACGATCTTCAGCAGCATCCCGGACCAGGCCAGCGCCTGCTGGGTCCTGAGGTCGTAGCGGTTCTTCAGGTACTCCAGCGGGGAGGCCACGTGGAGCCGTGAGCGCAGCCGGTTGATGCGCGGCGCGAACAGCTTGGACCCGATGGCGATGCCGAGCGCGATCGGGAAGGACCAGGTCACGAAGGACGTGACGCCGTATGTGTACGCGATTCCGGCGTAGCCGGTGAACATCACCGCGCTGTAGCCCGACATGTGGTGGGAGATGCCGGAGAGCCACCAGGGCATCTTGCCTCCGGCGGTGAAGAAGTCGCTGACGTCGTCCACCCGTTTGTGGGAGTAGACGCCGATCGCGACCATCACACCGAAGTAGCCGATGAGCACGGCCCAGTCGAGACTGTTCATGCGCCACCCTTCAACGGTCCGCCTTGTGAACGGCCCGCTCATCGTGGTGGCGTCTACGTGGGCACGACAAGGAAGGGGTGGGTCAAGAGGCAGTAAAAATGTTCTGCTCGATGACCGCAGTTTATATACGTGAACCGTCGCCGAGGGGTCTCAGCGCATCAGTTCCCCCGCGTTGACCAGCAGCGACTGGCCCGTGATCGCCCTCGCCCGGTCCGACACCAGGAACACCGCCGCGTCCGCCACGTCCGCGTCCGTCGCAAGCTCCGGCAGCGCCATCCGCCCCGTCAGCCGCCCCAGCACCTCCCCCTCCGGCACCCCCTCGCGCTCCGCCGCCCGCCGCACGTACGCCCGCACCGGCGGCCCCCACATCCAGCCCGGCAGCACCGTGTTCACCCGGATGCGGTACGGCCCCAACTCCCGCGCCAGCGAGTACATCGCGCTGGTCAGTGCCCCCTTCGAGGCCGCGTACGCGGCCTGCCGCACCCGCGAGGGCGCCGCCAGGGCCGACTGCGTCCCGATGAACACCACCGCACCGCCCCCGTCCGCCGCCTTGAGCCCCGGCAGACAGGCCCGCGTCATCCGCAGCGTCCCCAGCAGGTTCACCTCCAGCACCCGCGACCAGTCCCCGAAGTCCGCGTCCTCAAGCCCGCCGAAGTGGCGGTCGAGCGCCGCCACGTGCACCACCCCCGAGATCCCCCCGAAACGCTCCCGCGCCAGCTGGGCCAGCGCCGCGCACTGCGCCTCGTCGGTGATGTCCGTCGCCCGGTACGCCGTCCGCGCTCCGCCCGGGTCCACCGCCGCCGCCGTCCTCGCCAGCCGCGCCTCGGTGCGCGCGCCGAGCACGGCGTTCCCCCCGTCCCGTACGACGGCCGCCGCGACCTGGTGGCCGAGACCGGCGCCGACCCCCGACACCACGACCGTCTTCCCCGCGAGCAGCGACATCGGCGGACCTCCCGTGACGACCCTGGCGCTTTATCTGACGAGGCGTCAGAGTATGGGCCGGGTCACCAGGAAGGGGAAGGGACATGAGCGAGCAGTACGCCGAACTGGCCGCCGTGGGCCCCTACGGCGTCCACCCCGGCCACGCCCTGATCACCATGGTCGAACCGCACCCCGGCCACGAGTACGCCTACAACCGCTGGTACGAGGACGACCACTACTACGCGGGCGCCATGGCGATGCCCTGGATGTTCGCGGGCCGCCGCTGGGTCGCCACCCGCGACCTCCAGCTCCTGCGCCACCCCGAGAAGTCGGCGGTCGCCCAGCCCGTCACCACCGGCTGCTACCTCTCCACCTACTGGATCACCGAGGGCCGCCACGCCGACCACATGCGCTGGACCGTCGCCATCAACAAACGCCTCAACCACGACGCCCGCGTCTACCGCGACCGCACCCACGTCCTCACCGCGTTCCAGGACCACGAGACGACCGTCTACCGCGACGGCGCCGCGGGCCCCCGCGACTTCCACGCCCTCGACCACCCCTACGCGGGCCTGGTCCTCCAGGTCGTCGACGCCGACTCACCGGAGCGGCGCACCGAACTCCTCCACTGGCTGCGCACCCGGCACCTGCCCAGACGCGTCGCGGGCTCCCCGGCCGCCCTGGTCACCGTCTTCCGGCCGACCCCGCTGCCGCTGGACCGCATGTCCTACGTCAAGCAGGTCGAGGGCGTCGACACCCGGCTCACCCTGCTGTGGTTCCTGGAGGCCGACCCGCGGCACTGCTGGGCCGACCACTTCGCCGACCTGGGCGCCGCCACCGACGCGGGCGGACACGGCCGTACCGAACTCGTCGCACCGTTCGTCCCCACCGTCCCCGGCACCGACACCCACGTCAGCGAGCTGCGCTGACCCCGGTCACCGCAGCTCCTCCGGACACGGCGTGCCCCGCGGGAACTGGTACGGCGCGCCGATGCGGTACACGCCCTCCCGGGGCGCCAGCAGCACCGTCCACTTGTCACCGTGGACGTCCTCCTCCGCCTCCGTCAGACAGCCGTTGGCGTTGTGGAACGTCTTCGGCTCGCCCTCCGCCCGGTCCTTGGACGCCTCCGTCTCCTGCGGCGGCTCCACGCCCTTGCCGTCGGCGTCGACCAGCCCCAGCCAGGGCGAGTACGGCACCCGGATGAGGACCCGGCCGGGCTCCCGCACCTCCACCGTCATCCCGCCCTGCTCGGCACGCTCCACCGTGGCCGGCGGATCGGCGAGCGGCGCCGGGTCCCGCACCGCGAACAGCTGCCAGTTCGCGTCGCCCCAGATCTGCTGGAGGTACGGCAGCCCGCGCTGCACCAGCTCCCGCTCCCGCTGCCCGCCGTCACCGTCCGGCTCGTCCTTCGGCAGCACCACGAAGTGCACCGCCCAGCGCTTCAGCCAGTCGTGGTAGTTCGCCGAGTTCAGGGTGTCGTCGTAGAAGAGGGGATTGCGCTCCATGTCGGCCTGCCGGTTCCAGCCGCGCGCCAGGTTGACGTACGGGGCGAGCGCGGAGGCCTCCCGGTGCGAGCGGGCCGGAACCACCTCGACCCGGCCCTTCTCCGCGCCGACCTGCTGGAGTTCGTTCACCAGCGGTGCCAGCTCGCGTGCCCAGGACGCCGCCGGAGTGGTGTGCACCACGTCGTCGACGGACTTGAAGCCGATCCAGAACGTGAACACGGCCAGCGACAGCACGATCGTGTACCACTTGCGGGTCCGCGCCACCGCGAACGGCAGCGCCGCCACCAGCGCCACCCCGGCGAACAGCATCGCCAGCCGGGTGATGTTCGACCCGATCTGCGAGCTGATCAGCCACACCAGCAGCACCGCGAGCCCGTACACCGCCGCCGTGATCCGCACCGTCTTCCACTCGCGCGGCACGCAGGCGAAGACGGCCGCCGAGGACAGCAGCGGCAGTATCGCCGAGGCGAACGACATCGGCTGGGTGCCCGCGAACGGGAACAGCCACGCCGACACCGCCACCACCGCGGTCGGCGCCAGCCCCAGCGCCCACGCGCCGGGCCGCCGCTTCTGGAGGAACAGCGCCACCGCCACCAGACCCACGAACAGCCCGGCCACCGGCGACGCCATCGTCGCGAGCGCCGCCAGCGGGGCCGCGCACAGCGCCTTCGCCCACCGCTTGTAGCGCCAGCGGTGCGGCCAGCAGAACACGACCGCCGTCGCGCCGAGCGCGAACATCGTGCCCAGGCCGAACGTCACCCGCCCCGAGGCCGCGTTGCACAGCAGTGCGAACACCCCCGTCAGCGCCGCCCACAACGGGTTCCGCACCGACCGGCTGCGCATCAGGATCAGCGTCAGCAGCCCCGCCGACACCGTCCCGGCGATCATCATCGTCGTACGGACCCCGAGCACCGACATCAGATACGGCGACACCACGCTGTACGACACCGGGTGCATACCGCCGTACCAGGCGAGGTTGTACGCCGAGTCGGGATGACGGCCCACGAACTCCGCCCACGCGTCCTGGGCCGCGAGGTCGCCACCACTGTTCGCGAACGTGAAGAACCAGATGACGTGCAGGATCCCCGACAGGCCGGTGAAGAAGAGGACGGGGTGCCGGGCTACCCGGTCACGCAACCTGCGGGCGGCCGGGACCGCGGAGGACGCGGGCGCGAGTATTCGCGGGCCGTCGCCCGGGCCCGGACCGGCGTCGCCGGCACGTGTCGGCTCCGTTGTGACCACCTGAAGGCACTCCCCGTGTCCCTGTCTTCTGTTCTCGGTTCTTCTGTTCCCGGTCGTCCGCTCTTGGTCTGCTGTTCCCGGCGACCTGCCCGTTTCGTGACGCTAGCAGAGACCCCGCCGACGGGCGCCCGGGTGGTGGGCGCTCACCGGCGGGGTGCGGTGCCGTGCGGCTCAGGCCACGCGGGTCAGCCGGTCCGTGAAGCCCGGCTCCGCCAGCTCGTCCTGAAGGGCGACCGGCACCGTGACCGCGCCGCCGCTGCCGTCGCCGACGGTGAGCGTGCCCACCTTGGTGCCCGCCTTCGCGGTGTGCGGCACGTCGCCGGGTTCGAAGGACAGCTCCACCTCGAGACCGGCCCAGCCGACCGCGTGCACGTCCTCGGTGACCACGACCGGGGTCCGGCCGCCGAGCCCGTCGTCGACGTACCCGACGACATCGCCCTTCTGGAGGATCTTCGCGGAGGTCAGCCGCTCCCGGGCGGCGAGCATCGCGGTCTTGCTGACCGCGTTCACCGTGTCGATGATCGGGGCCGTGTGCTGGCCGAGGATGGCGCCGACGACGGTGACGTTCTCCCCGTCGACCTCCTTGGTGGCCGCGAAGAGCAGGTTGCCGCCGGCCGTCGTGGTGGTGCCGGTCTTGATGCCGATCGCGCCGTCGTAGGGCACGAGGGTGTTCCAGTTGCGCCACTTCTGACCGGAGGGGTCGGTCCACTCCGGCAGCTTGGTGATCTCCACCAGCGCCGGAATGCGCACCAGCTCGTTGCCGAGCTTCACCTGGTCCACGGCGGTGGAGACCGTGGTCCCCTCCAGGCCCGAGGGGTCGGTGTACGTGGTGTTGGTCATGCCGAGTTCCTTGGCGGTGTCGTTCATCTTCTTGACGAACGCCTCCTCGGAACCGGCGTCCCACCGCGCCACCAGCCGCGCGATGTTGTTCGCCGAGGGGATCATGATGGCCGCGATGGCCTCCCGCTCGGTGAGCTTGTCGCCCGCCTTGACGGTGTTGAGCGTGGACTCGCCGCCCGTCTGGTCGTAGCCGCCCTCCTTCTCGGCGAGCGCGTCGACCTCGATCTCCGGACCCTCCTCACCGGCCTTCAGCGGGTGCTCCTTGAGGATCACGTACGCGGTCATCGCCTTGGCCACCGACCCGATCGCGACCGGCTTCTGCTCGCCGAAGTTCTCCATCGTGCCGATCCCGGCGACGTCCATCGCGCCCTGGCCCTCCTTGGGCCACGGCAGGCCCTCGAAGCTGCCCTCGAAGGAGTACGAGTCGTCGGCGGTGAGGGTGAGCGTCGGCGCCGGCAGCGGACGCATGTACTGCACGATCGCAAACACGATCGCCAGCAGCAGCACCAGCGGCGTCCAGATCTTCACCCGCCGCACGAACGTCCGCAGCGGAGTCGCCGGGGGCGGCGGGGTGTTCGTCAGCTCCGCCAGCAGGTCCAGCGGCGGCTTCGGCGGCAGCGGCTGCTGCGTCGTCCGCTCCGGACCGACCTGCGGGACGGCGGCGGTCGTGCCCGCGGGCGGCGCCGGGGGCCTGCGCACCGGCGGTTCGTCCAGCGGCTTCAGCGCCACGAACCTGCTGGTCCGCTCGGCTTCGGCGGGCTCGGGGGCCTTGGGTTCCGACTCCTCGGGCTCGGCCGCCTTCGCGGCGCCGCCCAGCTTGAGCATCGTCGTCGGCTGATCGACCTCCGGCTTCTTCGGCCGTACGGCCTTGAAGACGGCCGTGGGCTGGTCGACGGGGGGTGCGTCGGGGGTCGCGGGGGCCTCGGAGTCCTCGGAGTCCTCGGGAGCCGGGGTGGGGTCCGCGTCGGCCTCGGCGCCCCTGTCGTCGGACTCGGGTACGGGCTCGGACTCTGACTCGGGCTCCGGCTCGGACTCTGACCCGGCCTCGTCCTCGTCCTCGTCCGCCTCGCCCTCCGGGGCCGTGTCCTCGGCCGGGCTCGCGTCCTCGTCGCCGTCGTCACCGCCGTCCTCGGCGGCATCGGCGGCCTCCGCGTCGGCGTCCTCGGTCTGCTGCTCCGCCTCCGGGGCGTCCTCCGGGGCCTCCTCAGGGGTTTCACCGGGAGCCTCGGGCGTCTCGGCGGCCTCGGCTGCCTCCGCGGTCTCCTCGGCATCCTCCGGCTCCGCCTTCGCGTCCGCCGACGTCACCCACGCCGCCACCGCCGCGCGCAGGCGGTCCTCGCGGCCGGGGTCGGCCGGGTCGGCCGGGGCGGCGTCCTTCACGGAGAGCACCTTCGTGGCCGTATCCGCGCGGCCGCCCTCGGGCTCCTCACGGGTGACGGCGAGACGCGGGTCGCGGGACTCGCTCCTCGCCCCGGGAACCGGACTCGCGCTCCCCGACGTCGGTTCTTCCGACGACTCGCGCTGCTTCGAACTGTCGGGGGACTCGCCCGCCACCGATGCCTCCTCATGCGCCGCACGTTCTCAGTGCGCCTACCCGAAAACCATGGAACCGCCGCCCGGGCCACCGCTCCACAGCCCTGTCCGAACCATGTACCAGTGTCCTGTGTGCGGTCCCGCCCCACGCGGTAGACGAGAACGACATACCTACTGGTTCCACTACAAACAGGTCACGCACCCTCGACAGACAGATGTGAGAGGGGTCACCCTGTCATTCATCCACGCGGGGAGGCATGGATGGGCAGGAGCCGCAGAACACTTCCGGAGGAGCTTCTGCTGCTGGCATTGGACCCGACCACGGGTACCACTGCGCAGCCGCAGTCGCTCGACCTCGGTCTGGCCGGAGCACAGCTAGTGGAGCTGGCGCTGGCCGGACGGATAGCCCCTGACGGGGATCGTATCGCCGTGGTCGTACCACGGCCGACAGGAGATCCGACTTTGGACTGCGCGTTGGAGTTGCTGCGAAGGCGCGGCGCTCCGGTGCGGGCCGTCCACTGGATTGGCGGACCCCGGCTGGGGCTCCGTCAGACGTACCTCTCGCACCTGGAACGCTGCGGCATGGTGCATGCCGTGGAGGGCCAGATGTGCGGGGTGCTGCCGACCACGCGCTACCAGGCGACGGACAACGCCATCAGCCGGGAGATCAGGGCCCGGCTGGACTCCGCGATCCGCACCGGCGTTCCGCCGGACCCGCGGACGGCGGCGCTCGCCGCGCTGGCGCACGCGGTCGGTCTCGGCAAGCACCTGTATCCGGGCAACGAGGGACGCTCGTCCCGCTCCCGGCTGCGGGACCTGATCAGGCACGACCCGATGGGCGGCCTCGTGGCGCACGCCGTGATGGACGTCCAGAACGGCGTGGCGGCCCAGCCGCGCCGCAGCCCGGCCCAGGCCGCCCGGCAGCCCGGACCGGCCGCCAGGTCGGCACCGGAACCCGCCCGAGGCGTTCCGGCGCAGCCGCGCCGCGGGATGGCACGCGCCGTGGCTCACTGAGCCGCAGTTCCACGGCACGCGCCGCACACCACAAGACCCGGTTCCGGGAGCCGCAGCGGTCCGCGCGGGGTGGTGGCACCGTACGTCCATGACGACGGTGCCACCGCCCCGCGCGGTCGCGTGTTGTCGTACAGCAGTCGGCGTACGTTGGGCCGTACGCCCGCGAACTGGCGTGTACCCGCCGCATATCCCGGGTTCTCCAGCGGTAAGAAGCACCTTGGTGGCAATCTGCTCAACAGCGGATACGCAAAGTGGCAAGTCGAGGCCCGCAGCCGGAGGTGCACGTCCCGTGGCGTCCAATGTCAATCCCACAGTCAGGCGGCGCCGGCTGGGCCAGGAGCTGCGCAGGCTCCGTGAACTCAAGGGCATGACGGCCGAGGAGGTGGCCGAGCGGCTGCTGGTCTCCCAGTCGAAGATCAGCCGCCTGGAGAACGGCCGCCGCAGCATCAGCCAGCGCGATGTGCGCGATCTGTGCGGGGTCTACGAGGTGGAGGACCACCGGATCGTGGACTCGCTGATGCAGATGGCCAAGGATTCCCGCCAGCAGGGCTGGTGGCACTCCTTCGGGGACATCCCGTACAGCGTCTACATCGGTCTGGAGACGGACGCGGCGAGCCTCAGGGTGTACGACCCGCAGGTGGTGCCGGGTCTGCTCCAGACGCGCAACTACGCGGAGTCGCTGATCACGGGGGCGCTGCCGGAGGCGGCGCAGGCGGACATCGACAAGCGGGTGCAGGTGCGGCTGCGTCGGCAGGAACGTATTTCTGCCCCGGAGAACCCGCTGCGGCTGTGGGCGGTGCTCGACGAGGCGGCGGTGCGCCGGGAGGTCGGCAACAGGCAGGTGATGATCGAGCAGTTGGAGTACCTGCTGGAGGCGTCGCAGCTGCCGCATGTGACGGTGCAGTTGATCCCGTTCTCGATGGGCGCGCACCCGGGGGTCAGCGGGCAGTACGCGATCCTGGAGTTCCCGGACGCGGCGGACTCCAGCGTGGTCTACATCGAGGGTGTCACCAGCGACCTTTATCTGGAAAAGGCACAGGACGTCCAGAAATACAGTGTGATGTACGAGCATCTGCGGGCACAGGCCCTCAATGCAGACCAGACCCGGGAATACATCTCGAACGTGGCAAAAGACTACGCACGCTGAGTGGGCCGCCGAAAGGTACACGATTGCCTGGCTCGGATGGAAGACCCCAGTGGAATATGCCATCCGGTCGAGTGAATGGTTCCTCCAGACGCCGATGTTGGCGAGTAGCGTCGATCACGCCAATCGAGCACGAAGGTTGGCGCGATCCAAGCACTCCGCAAGTCAGCAACTCGCAACTGGAGCGAACATGGCAATCAAGCAGGGCGCGACGGACACGTGGGTCAAGTCCTCGTACTCCCAGGGCAACGGCGCCTGCGTCGAGGTCAAGTCCCCTGTCCGCAGCGCGATGGCCGTCCGGGACTCCAAGGTCCCCGCGGGCCCCGTCCTGGGCTTCCCGGCCGACGCGTGGAGCGCGTTCGTGGCCTCGGTGAAGTCGTAACGCGAACCGTCCCCCACACAACGCACCCACACAACGCACCACCGACGAGCCCTCTCGACCAGTCCGCCGTCCTAGCCGAGGGGGCTCGGTCCGTGCCGTCACCGTCCGGTCAGGACAGCGCGCGCTCCACCGCCGCCACCAGCTCGGCGGACTCCGGCTCCGTCTGCGGCGCGAACCGCGCGACGATCCGCCCGTCCCGCCCGATCAGGAACTTCTCGAAGTTCCAGCGAATGTCCCCGCTGTGCCCCTCGGCATCGGCGAAGCCGGTCAGACGGTCGTAGAGCGGATGCCTCCCCGCCCCGTTCACCTCGACCTTCTCGGTCATCGGGAACGTCACGCCGTACGTCGCCGAACAGAACTCGGCTATCTCCTCCGCGCTGCCGGGCTCCTGCCCGAGGAACTGGTTGCAGGGCACGCCGAGGACGGTGAAGCCCTGTCCGGCGTACCGCTCCTGGAGTCGTTCGAGGCCCGCGTACTGCGGGGTCAGCCCGCACTTGGAGGCCACGTTCACGATGAGCACGGCCTTCCCGGCGTACTGCCCGAGGTGCGCGGAACCGCCCTGCAAGGCGCCCATCTCGATGTCGAGTACGGATCCTGTGCTGTCGGTGTTCGTCATGGGCGGATGCTAAGCCCCCACCGGATCGGGAAGGCGCGCCGGGTGGTCGCTCCCAGCCGGTCGGTCTAGGCGACGACCGTGAAGAGGCCCGTGCGTTCGCCGAGCCTGCTGAGGGAGATCTTGCCCGGGATGCCGTCGGCGTCCGAGCCGCCGTAGCCGAGGTGGCGCTGCCACTTGGCGTAGGCGGCGACGGTGGTGGTGCCGAAGGAACCGTCGCCCGCGTAGGTCTTGTCCAGGTAGCCCAGTTTGACCAGGGCGGCCTCGGTGAGGTTGGTGCCCGTCATGTAGGTGACGTGGCCCTGCCGGGCGCCGGGGTCGGTCTTCGCGGCGCTGACCAGGCGGGACAGGTCGACGCGGGGCTTGGTGGCCTTGCCGGGCTTGCTGGTCACCGGCGTGGTGGCGGCGCCCCCCGGCTTCCTGGCGAGCTGCTTGCGCACAGCGGCCCGGAAGTCGTCCATGTCGAAGCTGGGGTCGATCTTGCCGGGCTGGACCTCCTTGTGCCCGGCGATCGACTTCTCCGACCAGCCGTGCGCCCGGCACAGCGCCGCCGCCCACAGCACGGCCTGCCGGTACTGGGCGTCCGGGTAGGGGTCGCGGCCGTTGCCGAGGTTCTCGATCTCCAGGCCGTAGAGGCAGTCGTTGCCGTCGGCGTTGGCCTGGTTGTCGTGGGGGAGCGGCTTCTCGGCGCGCAGCGCGTTGAGCACGTCGAGGTCGACCGCACCGGCGTGGTTGGCGCGGCCGTGGCCCAGCAGCCACAGCCCCGAGGTCTTGCCGAGCCAGGCGTGGCAGAGCGGACCGGGCAGTCCGGTCCGGCCCCGGAAGCACAGCTCCCTGTCGTTGTGTCCGGCGGTGTGGTGGATCAGCACGCCGATCACCGGGCCGAACTTCTTGCCGGTCGCGGCGTCCCGGTTGTGGGTGCGCCAGCCTTCGTGTTCATGGACCGTGAGGCCCTCGGCCTTCAGTGCGGCAAGCGTTTTCGCGGCGGACAGCGGGGTCGCCATGGCTGCGGTCCTTTCGGAGCGGTGCGTCAGGTGGTCAGCTCGCGCGTGTGTGCGCGGATGCGGCCGTTGTTGAAAGACGGACCGCGTCTCCCAGGGGTCCAGCTTGGCGGAATCGCATCCCTCGCGGGGCCAAATCCCCTATGCGGCAACGGGATTGACGGCGCGTCGACGGGGCTCACGGAGGCGCCGGGGTGGTGTGGGGAGGTGCGCGGGAGGGGGTGGGAG
>NZ_JAGPXL010000075.1 GCF_018070565.1 Streptomyces sp. B93 | reverse complement strand
ACCCAGGCTCTGCTGTCGCTTGCCCGTCGCCGGGTCGACGTGCTGTGGGCGATGCTGCGTGACAAGAGGCTGTTCACCTCCGCCCCGCCGCTCACGCAGACGGCTTGACACGATCATTGAGATTCCTTTCCTCAGATGTCACCACCTTGGACCGGCCGGGAGCCGCAAACTCATCGGCCGCGCCGTGAAGTAACGAGAAGACCCAGGACGCTTCAGCCGATCAGGTCGGCGAAGTGGCATCGCTTCGGAGTGCCCGGAGGACCATATGACTGCACCATGCACGCAGTCAGGAATGATCTCCACGCGGTGGGAACGGCGGTGCGAGTTCTGTCAAAAGCTCACTCCGGCCACCCTCCCCGCTCAGCCAACCGGAGGTGGCGGAGGGCCCGGTGCCCGCTCCGCGGACGGGTCGCGGCGGCCTGGGTACCCCTCGACCGCGATCACCCTCGGTTATGATGCTCACTTCATGCCGGAGGCCGGCAGCAAGGGTGGACCGCCCTTGACGGACTGCGACGCCCCTCCGAAGCCGGCCGTGGATCACATGGTTGACGAGATGGATGGCCTGGAAAAGTGTTGAAAGAGGTCGCCGCGACCCGGTACATCACGCCTCTGCGGGAAGGCGGCTCGTTGCCGGGGCTCGTCGAGGGTGATGATCTCGGTACGTACGTCATGAAGTTCACCGGCGCCGGACAGGGGCGCAAGACGCTGGTCGCGGAGGTCGTCTGCGGGGAACTCGCCCGGGCGCTGGGCCTGCGTGTGCCCCGGCTGGTGACGGTCGGACTCGACCCGGTGCTGGGACTCGGCGAGCCCGACCCGGAGGTGCAGGAACTGCTCAAGGCCAGCGGCGGCACCAACCTCGGCATGGAGTTCCTGTCCGGGGCGCTCGGCTTCGATCCGCTCGCCTTCGCGGTGGACCCGCGCGAGGCGGGCCGCATCGTCTGGTTCGACGCGCTGGTGGGCAACGTCGACCGGTCCTGGCGCAACCCCAACCTGCTGATGTGGCACGGCGAACTGTGGCTGATCGACCACGGCGCCACCATGATCTGGCAGCACAACTGGCCCGGCGCGCAAGGCTCCGCCGCCCGCCCCTACGACGCCTCCGACCACGCCCTGAAGCGCTTCGCGCCGGACGTCGCCGCCGCTGCCGCCGACCTCGCCCCCCGGGTCACCGCCGACCTCCTCGCCGAGGTCACCGCCCGGGTCCCCGACGTCTGGCTGGCGGACGAGCCCGGCTTCGAGACCCCCGACGACCTGCGGCGGGCCTACGCCGAACCGCTGCTCGCCCGGGCCGCCGACATCCACGAGCGCATCCAGGGGATCAAGTGAACGACCGGCACGTCTTCGAGTACGCGCTGCTGAGGGTCGTACCGCGGATCGAACGCGGCGAGTGCGTCAACGCCGGGGTGCTGGTGTACTGCCGCGCCAAGGCCTACGTCGGTGCGCGCACCCATCTGGACGAGGCGCGGCTGCTGGCCCTGGACCCGGCGGTGGACCTGGCCGGGGTCCGGGCCGCGCTGGGTGCCGTGGAGGGCGTCTGCGCGGGCGGCCCGGCGGCGGGGCAGGCGGCGCCGGACGACGCCGGGCGGCGCTTCCGCTGGCTGATCGCGCCCCGCTCCACGATCGTGCAGCCGGGGCCGGTGCACACCGGGCTCACCGCCGATCCGGCGGCCGAGGCGGAGCGGCTGCTGCACCTGTTGGTGAGGTAATGGATCACACGGCCCGGTGAGCCGTTGACACCGGGTGCCAGGGCTTCTAGCGTCTCGTCTGCTGAAGGTACTAAGCGGTCGCTCACCGATGGGCTGACCGCGGAGCCGCATCCCGAGGACGAGGAGAAGCAGCCATGTCCAGCACTGACCAGCGGGTCGCCGTAGTCACCGGCGGAGCGCGCGGAATCGGCGCCGCCACCGCCGTACGCCTGGCCGCCGAGGGCCGGGCCGTCGCCGTGATCGATCTCGACGAGGCCGCCTGCAAGGACACCGTCGAGCAGATCACCGGGGCGGGCGGCAGGGCCATCGCGGTCGGCTGTGACGTCTCCGACGAGGCCCAGGTCGAGGCGGCCGTCGCCCGGATCGCCGAGGAACTGGGCGCGCCGGTGATCCTCGTCAACAACGCGGGCGTGCTCCGTGACAACCTGCTGTTCAAGATGAGCGCCTCCGACTGGGACACGGTCATGAACGTCCATCTGCGCGGCGCTTTCCTGATGGCCAAGGCCTGTCAGAAGCACATGGTCGACGCGGGCTTCGGCCGGATCGTCAACCTCTCCTCGTCCTCCGCCCTCGGCAACCGCGGCCAGGTCAACTACTCCGCCGCCAAGGCCGGTCTCCAGGGCTTCACCAAGACCCTCGCCAAGGAGCTGGGCAAGTTCGGCGTCACCGCCAACTCCGTCGCCCCCGGCTTCATCGTCACCGAGATGACCAAGGCCACCGCCGAGCGCGTCGGCATGGGCTTCGAGGAGTTCCAGGCCGCCGCCGCCACCCAGATCCCGGTGCAGCGCGTGGGCCGCCCCGAGGACATCGCCAACGCGATCGCCTTCTTCACCGGCGACGACGCCGGGTTCGTCTCCGGACAGGTGATGTACGTCGCCGGCGGACCGCTCAACTAGACCCGGAGCAGGAGCGAGAACATGACTGTGGAGCTTTCGGGCAAGGTCGCCCTCATCACGGGTGGCAGCCGCGGCATCGGCTACGGCGTCGCCGAGGCCCTCATCGCGCGCGGTGACCGGGTCTGCATCACGGGCCGCAACGAGGACGCCCTGAAGGAGGCCGTCGACCAGCTCGGCTCCGACCGTGCGGTCGGCGTCGCGGGCAAGGCGCACGACGAGGCCCACCAGGCCATCGCCGTGGAGCGCACCATGGAGGCCTTCGGCCGGGTGGACTACCTGGTCAACAACGCCGGTACGAATCCGGTGTTCGGGCCGATCGCCGAGCTGGACCTGAATGTCGCGCGCAAGGTGTTCGAGACCAATGTGATCTCGGCGCTCGGCTTCGCCCAGCAGACCTGGAAGGCCTGGCAGCGGGAGAACGGCGGTGCGATCGTGAATATCGCCTCCGTCGCGGGACTCTCCCCCTCGCCGTTCATCGGCGCCTATGGCGTCAGCAAGGCCGCGATGATCAATCTGACCGTGCAACTCGCCCATGAATTCGCGCCGAAGGTTCGTGTCAATGCGGTCGCTCCGGCTGTGATCAAAACGAAATTCGCGCAGGCCCTCTATGAAGGCCGTGAGACGGAGGCCGCCGCGGCATATCCGCTTCAGCGGCTCGGTGTCCCCTCCGACATCGGCGGCGCCGTCGCGTTCCTCACCTCCGAGCAGTCCGACTGGGTCACCGGCCAGACGCTCGTCGTGGACGGCGGGATCTTCCTCAACGCCGGGGTCCACTGAGCACCGGATCGTCTTGGCCGCGGGCGTCGTTCTCCGCCCGGCCGGAACCCCTGCCCGGGTCCCGGCCGACGGAAAGCGGCGCCCGTTCGGCCTCCCGGTTCGGTGTAACAAACAGCTGCCATTCACGGATGTGCAGCTCATCGGTGTCTGACAACGTAGTCATGACACGGGTTGATCAAGAAGCGTGCACAAGCATGGCCCAACGGCCCAAAAGGCTGCGGTAATGTCTGCCGACCCTTGGTATGGCAGATCGAGGAGCGTGCGCGTGTTCAACAGGAATCGATGCTTGCAGCAACTGGCTGCGGTGGCGTCCATATCCTTGGTGGCGGGGTGCAGTCTTTTCTCCGACGACAACTCCGACGCGGGACCCATCGTCGTGGGCACCACCAGCGCGCCCAGCACCCTGGACCCCGCCGCCTCCTGGGACGGCTCCTGGGAACTGTTCCGGAACGTCTACCAGACGCTGCTGAGCTACCCCAACGGCGCGACCACGCCCCAGCCCGACGCCGCCGAGAGCTGCGGCTTCACGGACACCTCCAACCAGGCCTACCGCTGTGAGCTGCGCGAAGGGCTGAAGTTCGCGGACGGTTCCCCGCTCGACGCGCAGGCCGTGAAGCACTCCATCGACCGGATCATGGCCATCAAGGTGCCCGGTGGCCCGTCCGGACTGCTGGGCAGCCTGGAGCGGGTGCAGGCGCGCGGCGACCGCGAGGTCGTCTTCCACCTCAAGACGGCCGACGCGACCTTCCCGTTCGTGCTCGCCACCCCCGCCATGTCCATCGTCGACCCGGACAAGTACCCGGCCGACGCGCTCCTCGAGGGCACCGGCGTCAACGGCTCCGGACCGTACGCGCTCCAGTCGTACAAGGAGGGCGACGAGGCCGTACTCGTCCGCAACGACCAGTACAAGGGCTACGCCGAGCGACGCAACAACGCGGTGACCATCCGCTACTTCGACGACTCGGGCACCATGGTCAAGGCGCTCAAGGACAAGCAGATCGACATCACCTACCGCGGTCTCGCCTCCGACGACATCGTCGAACTCCAGAAGCGCAACAACGACTCCGGTCTCCAGCTGGTCGAGAACGCCGGCACCGACATCAGCTACCTGGTGTTCAACCCCAAGGACCCGTGGGCGGCCAGGCCCGCCGTGCGCAAGGCGATCGCCCAGGTCGTCGACCGGGCGTCGATCGCGCACAAGATCTACAAGGACACCGTGGACCCGCTGTACTCCATGGTCCCCAAGGGGCTGACCGGGCACACCACCGGCTTCTTCGACAGCTACGGCGATCCCGACGCCGACAAGGCCCGCGAGATCCTCACCGAGGCGGGCATCACCGAACCGGTGCCGCTCACCTTCTGGTACACCTCGGACCGGTACGGCTCCGAGACCGCCACCCAGTTCCAGGAGCTGAAGCGGCAGCTGGAGGCCACCGGCCTGTTCGAGATCACGCTGAAGAGCCGCCCCTGGAAGACCTACGTCGAGGGGTACCAGAAGGGCGAGTACCCGGTGTTCGGGCGTGGCTGGTTCCCCGACTTCCCCGACGCCGAGAACTTCATCGCCCCGTTCGTCGGCGAGGAGAACGCGCTCGGCACGCCGTACCCCGCCAACGAGATCACCGAGGAACTGCTGCCCCGCTCCCGCCAGGAGAGCGACCGGGCGCAGGTCGCCAAGGACTTCGAGGAGGCCCAGCAGATCCTCGTCAACGACGCGCGGCTGCTGCCGCTGTGGCAGGGCAAGCAGTTCATGGCCGCCAGCGAGGAGATCTCGGGCGGTGAGCGGGCGCTCGACCCGTCGACGATCATGATGCTGTGGGAGCTGTCCCGCAAGACCAGCTGGTGATACGGCGGATCCCCGGGTGGCGGAGGCGATTGTCAGTGGTCGCCGGTAGGTTCTGAAGCCTGCAAGTGACCGCACACCGTGAGGAAGTTGACGTGACCGACATCGCCATGCTGCCCGAGTCCTGGCACGGGGTTCTGGGCGACGAGCTGCACAAGCCCTACTTCAAGGAGCTGACGGAGTTCGTCGAGGAGGAGCGGGCGAAGGGTCCCGTCTACCCGCCGCGCGAGGAGGTCTTCGCCGCGCTCGACGCGACGCCGTACGAGCGGGTGAAGGTCCTGATCCTCGGCCAGGACCCGTACCACGGCGAGGGCCAGGGCCACGGCCTGTGCTTCTCGGTGCGGCCCGGTGTGAAGACGCCGCCCTCGCTGCGCAACATCTACAAGGAGATGCAGTCCGAGCTGGGCCTGCCCGTCCCGGACAACGGCTATCTGATGCCGTGGGCCCAGCAGGGCGTGCTGCTGCTCAACGCGGTGCTCACCGTTCGCGCCGGTGAGGCCAACTCGCACAAGGGCAAGGGCTGGGAGAAGTTCACCGACGCGGTGATCCGCGCGGTGGCCGACCGGCCCGACCCGGCGGTGTTCGTGCTCTGGGGGAACTACGCGCAGAAGAAGCTCCCCCTGATCGACGAGACCCGGCACGTGGTGGTGAAGGGCGCCCACCCCTCGCCGCTGTCGGCGAAGAAGTTCTTCGGCTCCCAGCCGTTCACGCAGATCAACACGGCGGTCGCCGCTCAGGGGCACGAGCCCATCGACTGGCGCATCCCCAACCTGGGCTGACGACCGGTACGCCCCGGGGCCGGTCCGGTGCCGGACCGGCCCTCGGATGCGCCTCGCCGGGATTGTCGGTGCCTGGAGCTAGCGTCGGGTGGACGGGGCTCGGCGAGTGTGCGGAGGGTGCGATGACGGAGCGGCAGGAGCAGGTGGCGCCGGATGCCGTGATGACGCGGATCGGGCAGGTCGTGATGCTGCATCACGCGGGGGACCGGGAGGAGGCCCGGCAGCGCTTCCTGGCGCTGTGGGCGGAGATCGGCGAGGACGGCGACCCGCTGCACCGTTGCACCCTCGCCCACTACATGGCCGACACCCAGGACGACCCGGCCGACGAACTGGCCTGGGACCTGCGGGCGTTGACCGCGGCGGAGGAGCTGACCGACGACCGGCCCGCCCGCCACGACGGCAACGTGGCGGTGCGGGCGCTCTACCCGTCCCTGCATCTGAACCTGGCCGCCGACTATGTGAAGCTCGGCCGCGCGGAGGCCGCCCGCACCCATCTGAGACGGGCCCGCCGCGCCTCGGCCACCCTCGCCGACGACGGCTACGGCAACGGCGTACGGGCGGCGATCGGCCGACTGGAGCTGCGGCTGGGGGAGGACGGGGCCGAGGGTGGGCGTTGAGTCTCGGGGTGCGGGGCGGGCCCCTCAGACCACCGTGCCCTCGGCGATCAGGTCACCGGTTGCCGTGCACCTGTTCGCAGGTCAGTGACTCCGGGCTGTCGGGGTGCCAGCCGCCGTACTTCCTGCCGAGTGCGCAGACGTCGGTGCCCTCGCCGAGGGCGGCGGACAGGCCCGGGGCCGAGGGCTGGGGGAGCAGGGGCGGGCGGGAGGCCAGGCGGTCCGAGGGGGCGGCGGACCGCGGGGGGCGTTCGGCGCGTGGCTCGTGCCGTACGGGGTGCCGCTCGGGTGGCTTGGCGATCGGTGCCGGTGGTGTGGCCGACGGGCGGCGCGGCGCAGGCGGGGTCGGGTCGGGGCCCGGGGAAGGGCTGATCAGCTCCAGCGCCTCACGCGCCGGGGCCTGCACGATCTGCGGTTCGGTCCCGGGCTCCGGGTGCTGTGCCGGGGGTACGGACGGCGTCCGGGGCGGGCCCGGCGCGGAGGGGTGCTGGACCGTCGTACAGCCCGAGAGGGCCGCGACGGCCACGGTGACCAGGAACGCTGTGGTGGTCGTCGTTCGATGCACCCGCGCAACAATGCTGGCTCGTCCCACCCGGGGCACGGCGGACAAGCACGGGTTACCCCACACGGGTGATCTCCGTCCCCGGTAGGGAGGGCTCGTGGGGCGCGAGGCTGACGTCAGCCGGTGCCGAGCCCAGCCGGTGCCGACGTCAGCCCGTGCCGGTGTCTGCCGGTGCCGCCCCGTCGCCGAACATCCCGGCGAGGAGTTCCCGCAGCCCCGCCCGCAGGTCCTCCAGGGTCGGCGGGTCGGCGTTGAAGGAGCCCGCAGCGCAGCTGAACATCACCCCGTCCGCCCAGGCGACCAGCGACAGGACGTGCCGGGCCGGGGAGGCGGAGCCCAGGGCGGTGACCAGGGCGGTGAGCCGGTCGCGGAAGACGGCGCCCTCGGCGTCGTAGAACGCGCGCAGCTCCGGTCGCCGGGTGGCCTCCAGGGCGAGTTCGTAGCGGGCGACGAGCAGTTCGCGGTGGTCGGTGAGGGAGCGGTGCACCGCCAGGGCCATCGCGTCGGCGAGGGAGTCGAGCCCGCGCCCGGGGTCCGGCATCTCGTGCAGCGCGAGCACCCGCGCCTCCCGCTCGGCGTGCCGCCGCAACGTCAGTTCGAGCAGTGCCTGCCGGGTGCGGGCCACGTTGGAGGTCGAGCCCTGGGGGAGTCCGGCCGCCTCGTCGACCGCCCGGTGGGTGAGTCCGCGCATCCCGCGCTCCGCGAGCAGGGTGAGGGCGGTGTCGGCGACGAGGTCCGAGCGGGAGGCGTGCGGTGCGCTCGAGGCATGCGGGGCGCTCGAAGGGTGAACGGGCATGGCGCTCAACCTACCGGGCCACCTTCCCGCTCGACTACGGCTGTAGTACAGTCCGCCGCAAGGGCTCACTACGGATGTAGTGAGCGGGCAGGGCACGAGGAGGAACCATGGCACAGGCGTCCGCACGCGCCGTCGTCGTCGGGGGCGGCATCGGTGGCCTCACCGCCGCCGTCGCCCTGCACCAGAGCGGCTGGCAGGTCACCGTCCTGGAACGCGCCCCCTCACTGGAACCCGTCGGCGCCGCCATCTCCCTCTCGCCGAACGCCCTGCGCGCCCTCGACGTCATCGGACTCGGCGACGAGATCCGCGGCCTCGCCGCCTGGCAGGGCGGCGGGGGAGGAGTACGTACACCCCGCGGGCGCTGGCTCTCGCGGTCCAGCGCCGACGCGGTGGCCGAGCGCTTCGGCGGCCCCCTGGTGCTGCTGCACCGCGCCACCCTGATCGACGGCCTCGCCGCCCGCCTCCCCGAGGGGGCAGTCCGCACGGCCGCCGCCGCCACCCTCGACGACCCCGGCGACCCCACCGGACGCCCGGCACGGCTGCGCACACCGGACGCCGAGTGGGAGGCCGACCTGGTCGTGGCCGCCGACGGCATCCACTCCGCCGTACGCCGCACCCTCTTCCCCGGCCACCCCGGAACCGTCTACTCCGGCTTCACCACCTGGCGGGTCGTCATCCCCGTGCCCGGGGTGGCCTTCGCACCCCACGAGACCTGGGGCCGCGGCTGCATCTGGGGGACGCACCCCCTCAAGGACGGCCGGGTCTACGCCTACGCCGCCGCCGTCACCCCGGCCGGGGGACACGCGCCCGACGACGAGCGAGCCGAACTGGTCCGACGCTTCGGAGACTGGCACGACCCGGTCCCCGCCGTGCTCGCCGCCGCCCGCCCCGAGGACGTGCTGCGCCACGACGTCCACCACATCGCCGAGCCCCTGCCCGCCTTCCACCGCGGCCGGGTCGCCCTCCTCGGCGACGCCGCGCACGCCATGCCCCCGACCCTCGGGCAGGGCGGAAACCAGGCCGTGGAGGACGCGGTCGTCGTCGCCCACCACGCCCGCGACCTGCCCGCCTACACCGCGGCCCGGCTGCCGCGTACGACGGCCATCACGCGCCAGGCCGTGAAGGTCGCGCGGCTGAACATGATGAGCAACCGCGCGGGGACCGCCGTACGCGACACGGTGATCGCCGCCCTGTCCAAGGCGGCACCCACGCTCTTCCTGCGCGGCTTCGACGGGATCGCCGACTGGCGGCCACCGCAGCGCCCGTATGCTGCCGGAAAGGCAGGAACAGGCAAGCGGTAGAGGAGACACCCCGTGAAGGTCGGCTGCATCGGACTCGGCGACATCGCGCAGAAGGCGTACCTGCCGGTCCTCGGCGTCCAGCCCGGGGTGGAACTGCACCTCCAGACCCGCACCCCCGCCACGCTCACCCGTGTCGCCGACGGCCTCCACCTGCCCGCCCCGCAGCGCCACGCCGACCTCGACTCACTCCTCGCCGTGGGCCTCGACGCCGCCTTCGTGCACGCGCCCACCGAAGCGCACCCGGTGATCGTGACCCGGCTGCTGGAGGCGGGCATACCGACTTACGTCGACAAGCCGCTCGCCTATGAACTAGCCGAATCCGAGCGGCTGGTGACGCTCGCCGAGCAGCGCGGGGTCGGGCTCGCCGTCGGCTTCAACCGGAGGTACGCGCCCGCGTACGCGCAGTGCGCCGAGCACCCGCGCGAGCTGATCGTGATGCAGAAGAACCGCGTCGGCCTCCCGGAGGAGCCGCGCACGATGGTCCTCGACGACTTCATCCACGTCGTGGACACCCTCCGCTTCCTGGTCCCCGGCCCGGTCGACGACGTGACCGTGCGCGCCCGCACCGAGGGCGGCCTGCTGCACCACGTCGTGCTCCAGCTCGCCGGGGACGGCTTCACCGCGCTCGGCGTGATGAACCGGCTCAGCGGCTCCACGGAGGAGATCCTCGAGGTGTCCGGGCAGGACACCAAGCGGCAGGTGCTCAACATCGCCGAGGTCGTCGACCACAAGGGGCAGCCGACCGTACGGCGGCGCGGGGACTGGGTGCCGGTGGCCCGGCAGCGCGGCATCGAGCAGGTGGCGCTGGCCTTCCTGGACGCCGTACGGGCCGGGAAGACGCTCAGCGCGCGGGACGCGCTGGCGACTCACGAACTGTGCGAGCGGGTGGTGCGGGCGGTCCAGGAGCGCGCCGCCCAGGCCGCCTGACCCGCCGCGTCCCCTCGGCCAGCCCGTACCCGACGAGCACCAGCAGCGCCGCGTACACCGGCCAGGCGCCGAGCCGCGCGTACGGCGTGACACCGTCGGCCAGCGGCACCTCGTACACCCGCGCGGCGCTCTCGTCCGTGCCCAGCCAGGAGCCGACGCGGTGCCCGCTCGGGTCGTACACCGCGGAGACGCCGGTCAGGGTGGTGTGCACCATCGAGCGGCCGGTCTCAGCGGCGCGCAGCGCGGCGAGCGAGGCGTGCTGGGCGGGCGCCCAGCTCTGCTGGAAGGTGGAGGTCGCGGACTGGGCGATCAGCACGTCGGCGCCGTCGCGGGCGAGGGCACGGCTGAGGTCCGGGAACGCCGACTCGAAGCACACCATCGGGCCGATGCGCAGGCCGTCGCCGACGGTCATCACGACCTGCTCGGTGCCGCGCCTGCGGTCCTCGGCCGCCGCCTCGCCGACCGAGGTCGCCCAGCCGAGCACGGAGCGGGCCGGGACGTACTCGCCGAACGGCACCAGCCGCATCTTGTCGTAGCGGTCGCCGGTGCGGCCGTCCGGGCCGACCAGCACCGAACTCTTGTAGATGCCGGGCCGGTCGGAGCGGCGGGCGTCCACGTTCACCAGGATCTCGGCGCCCGTCTCACGGGAGAGGGCGGCCAGCCGCCTGGTCAGGTCGGGCCGGTCACCGAGGTCGAAGCCGACACTGCTCTCACCCCAGACGATCAGGTCGACGTCCTGTCCGACGAGGCCGCGGGTCAGTCGTTCCTCGCGGTCGAACCTGCGGTCGGCGCTGGCGGGGCCGCTGATGACGCCCGGCTGGACGACGGCGACGCGTACGCGGTCGTCGGTGCCGGGGCGGGGGGACCAGACATGGGCGGCCGTGGTGGCGACGGAGGTGAGGACGAGGGCGGCCACGGCGGCCAGGGCGGGCGTGGGGGAAGCGAACCTCCGCAGGCCGGCCCGGACCAGCACCGAGACCGCCACGTTCACGGTCACCACCAGGAAGCTCAGCAGCCACACCCCGCCCACCGAGGCCAGCCGCAGCGCTGCTTCCTGCTGCCACTGGCTGGCGCCGAGCATGCCCCACGGGCCGCCCAGCCCCTCCCAGGAGCGGACCAGTTCCACCGCCAGCCAGCCCGACGGGAGCACCAGCAGCGCCGCCGCGGTCCGGCGTGCGCCGGGCGCCCCGCCGAGGAACCGGCGCACGAGCCAGCCCCAGGGTGCCCACAGCGCGCCGAGGAGCGCCGCGATGACGAAGGTGAACACATGCAGGTTGGGCAGCAGCCAGTGGTGCACGGCCAGCATGAAGCCGAAGCCGCCGCACCAGCCGTCGTACAGCGCCCGCCTGCCGGTCGGGGCGGTGCGGAGCAGCAGCAGCCAGGGCACCAGCGCGACCCAGGCGAACCACCACCAGGAGGGCGCCGGGAAGGCCAGCATCGGCAGCGCCCCCACCGCCACGGCGATCACCGAGCGCCGCCACGGGGAGGCGAGCCACTGACCGGACCACTTCATACGGCGCCTCCCTACCCGGTGGGTCCAGTGTGCGCGCCGGGGACGATCTCAAACCAGAAGGCGCCCGGTCAGTTGATCACACCGGTGCCGGGCCGGTCGGGCAGACGCCGCCATTTCTCCTGGACGGTCACCTCGCGCAGCCGCCAGCCCTCGGCCGTCCGCAGCAGCCCGAAGGCGTAGCGGCCGCCGCACACGAAGTCGGGGGCGGGGGAGTCGCCGTCCGCGGCGAACCGCATCGGGTTGACGTAGTCGGCCCGGACCCGTGCGGTGTCGCCGGTGTCGCGCTCCAGGAGGCCGAAGGTCACCCGGCGGTTGACGATCAGATGCTGCCGCACCGGGAACACCCGCATGCTCTCCGCGAGCCACGCGGCGACCTGCCCGGCGTCCCCCTCGATACCCCCGGCCGAGCGGTAGTCGGCCCGCCCCTCCGGCGCGAACAGCCGTCGGTACGCCTCCCAGTCGCCGTCGTCCACCGCCCCCGCATAGTCGGTGATCAAGTCGTCCACGGCCAGCCGGTCCATCACGGTGGCCAGCTCCACACGCTGCGTCATCGGCTCAGTGTTGGGCACGGGGGCGGTCCCGCCAAGGGGGCGTGCGGCCCTAAGCTGATCGACTTCGGCCCGTAGCACTGGAGGAACTCATGACGCGTCCTGTCACGGTCGTCACCGGCGGCAGCCGGGGCATCGGCGCCGCGGTCTGCCGACGCCTCGCGGCGGACGGGCACGATCTGGCCATCGGGTACGTCCATGCCGCCGAGGCCGCCGAGGCGGTGGCCGACGAGGTGCGCAAGGCGGGCGCGAGTTGTGTCGTCGTACGGGTGGACACCTCGGACGAGGCCGAGGTGGAGCGTCTCTTCGCCACCGCCGAGGAGCGGCTCGGGCCGGTCACCGGGCTGGTGAACAACGCCGGGGTGACCGGGCCGCTGGGACGCCTCGCCGACACCGACACCGCGGTGCTGCGCCGGGTCCTCGAAGTCAACGTGCTGGGCGTGCTGCTGTGCGCGCGCCGGGCGGCCCAGCTGATGGCCCCCAGGGGCGGGGGAGCGATCGTGAACATCTCCTCGGCCGCAGCGACGCTCGGCAGCCCCGGCGAGTACGTCCACTACGCCGCCACCAAGGCCGCCGTGGACGCCCTGACCATGGGCCTGGCCAAGGAACTGGGCCCGGACGGCGTCCGTGTCAACGCGGTCGCCCCGGGAACCACCGACACCGACATCCACGCCACGATGGGCGCCCCCGACCGGGCCCGCCAGGTCGCCCGACGAGTCCCGCTCCGCCGCCCCGGCCACCCCGACGACATCGCCGCGGCCGTCGCCTGGCTGATGTCCCCGGACGCGTCGTACACGACGGGGGCGGTACTGCGGGTGGCGGGCGGGCTGTGAGCGCGCGGTGCGTGTCCGCTCGGCTCAGGGTGCCGGGCGCAGCTTCTGGAACGCCGTCGGGGCCGGCCGGTCCGACAGGAACTCCTTGATCCGACGGGCACACTCCGGCGCGTCGAGGACGCCGGTGTCGCACTCGATGTCGTACAGGCCGTGCGCGTGGACCTGCCGGAGCTGACGGGCGGCGAGCCCGGGCGGGCGGTCTCCGCGGGCCCGCTCACGGCGCTCCACCTCGGCCTCGGGACAGTGCACGCCGACGAAGACCACGTCCTCGGGCACGAACAGCGACAGACAGTCGTCGAGCCGCCAGGGAGCGCTGAGCACATGGTCCACGACGACGTCGTTGCCCGCGGCGGCCATCCCGGCGACGGCGCGATGGAAGCCCTGCCAGGTGCGGTGCAGCACGGTGTCGAGCCGGTCCGGCGGGACGGGGGTGCGCGAGCGCATCGCGTGGAAGGAGTCGACGGCCATGTGGAAGCAGGGCTCGTCCAGGATGCGGAGCAGCTCGGTGGCGATGGCGGACTTGCCCGAGCTGGATGTGCCGTTGAGGAAGATGACCAGGCCGCGCCTGGGCGGCACCTCCGTCAGATGCCGCACGCCGCCTGCCCCCTCCCGGGTCCGCGAACCCTCAGGCCGCTTCGATGATGCCGTCGCGGATGGCTGCTGCCCATTCCACGACCAGCAGTTCGTACTCCGTGCGTTCCTGGGGGGACAGGGTGCCGCCCGCGCGCAGCCACAGGGCGCGGATCTGTTCGTTGACCTCGGCGGCGGAGCGCGTGGCGCCGGGCGGCACGTCACCGGGCGTTAAGAAGTCGGGGGACATGCGGGCAAGCCTAGGGGCAAGCACTGACACTGCGCCACCGGCCCACTACGCAGACCGTATGAGGTCGGCCACGTGCGGGGCGGGGGCCGTCAGTGTGCCGGTTCGCCCGCGTCCGGGCTGAGCACGCCGAACGTGACCAGGGCGACGAGGATGATGCCGAGGACGACGCGGTAGTAGACGAACGGCATGAAGCTCTTGGTCGAGATGAACTTCATGAACCATGCGATCACCGCGTATCCGCTGACGAAGGCGATCACCGTGGCGAAGACGGTCGGGCCCCAGGAGACATGGCCGGTCTCCATGGCGTCCTTCAGCTCGAACAGGCCGGAGGCGAGGACGGCCGGGATGGCGAGGAGGAAGGAGTAGCGGGCCGCCGCCTCGCGCTTGTAGCCCATGAACAGGCCGCCGCTGATCGTCGCGCCGGAGCGGGAGACGCCCGGGATCAGGGCCGCCGCCTGGCACAGGCCGAAGATCAGGCCGTCCTTGACGCCGAGGTCCTTCAGGTCCTTGCGGGGCCGGGCGGCGCGGTGCCGGCCGCCGGTCTCGTCGCGGGCCGCCAGCCGGTCGGCGACGCCGATGACGATGCCGATCACGATCAGCATGGTGGCGGTGATCCGCAGATCACGGAACGGGCCCACGATCTGGTCCTTCAGCGTGACACCGAGCACACCGATCGGGATCGACCCGACGATCACCAGCCAGCCCATCTGGGCGTCGTGGTCCTTGCGCCACGCCTTGTCGTGCAGCGAGCGCGTCCACGCGGCGAGGATGCGGCCGATGTCCTTGCGGAAGTAGATCAGGACGGCCGCTTCGGTGCCGATCTGGGTGATCGCAGTGAAGGCCGCGCCGGGGTCCTCCCAGCCCGAGAAGGCCGCGGTCAGCCGCAGGTGGGCGCTGGAGGACACGGGGAGGAACTCGGTCAGCCCCTGGACGAGTCCGAGGATGAGTGATTCGAACCAAGACATGAAGTTACGGAGTCCAAGTGCCGATCGAGAAACGGGCGACGGGCACGCCGATCGCCCGTGGTGGGGTGCTCGGGAGTGCCGGAGGGCAGCGTAGCGCCCTTGGATGACGGGGCCGACACAGGGGTTTGGAAGATGATCGACGGCCGGAGGGTGGCGTCCCGGGGCCGGGGCTCACGCCGCTGTCGGGCCCTTCACCGTCCAGCCGGGGGACTGCGGGTGGGGGATCAGCTCCTCGTGGCGCACGGGTTCGCCGCAGGCGGTGCAGGTGACGGCCGGGACGAGTTCGTTGCCGCAGATGTGCTCGATCACCATGGGCCGGTCCTCTCCGCCGCGCAGATGGCGGTCGCCCCACGCCATCAGCGTGAGCAGCACGGGCTCCAGTTCGAGGCCCGCGCGGGTCGGCCGGTACTCGAAGCGCTGCGGGCGCTCGCTGTAGACGCGCTTGGTCAGGATCCCGGCGTCGACGAGGCGGCGCAGCCGGGTGGCGAGGATGTCGCGCGGGGCGCCGATGTTGCGCACCAACTGGTCGAAGCGTCCGTTGCCGAGGCACACCTCGCGCAGGACGAGCAGGGAGTACTTCTCGCCCACGAGGGCCAGGGTGTCGGCGACGGAGCAGGGGCGCGGGTCTTTTCGGGCGGCCATGCGCCCCAGTCTAGTGAGGGTTTGATTTTCCAACCCTCCGCGCTATGGTGAGTTCGGATTTCCTACTCACCGGTAGTGGAGGGCCCGCACATGCGAGACGCAGTGATCGTCGAAGCCGTACGCACCCCGATCGGCAAGGGCAGGCCGGGCGGCGCCCTCGCGCACGTCCACCCCGTCGAACTCCTCGCCCACACCCTGCGCACCCTCGTCGAGCGCACCGGCGTGGACCCCGCGCTCATCGACGACGTCATCGGCGGCACCGTCGACCAGGTCGGCGAGCAGGCCATGAACACCACCCGGTACGCCGCCCTGTCGGCGGGCTTCCCCGAGTCGGTCCCCGCCACCACCGTCGACCGCCAGTGCGGCTCCTCCCAGCAGGCCGTCCACTTCGCGGCCCAGGGCGTCATCGCCGGGGCGTACGACATGGTCGTCGCCTGCGGCGTGGAGTCGATGAGCCGGGTGCCGATGTGGTCGAACGTGCCGCCCGGTGTCGACCCCTTCGGCCCCGGCGTCGCCGAGCGCTACCCCGACGGCCTGGTCCCGCAGGGCATCAGCGCCGAACTGATCGCCGCCAAGTGGTCCCTCACGCGTGAGCGCCTCGACGCCTTCGCGGTCGCCTCGCATCACAAGGCCGCCGCCGCGTGGGACGCCGGACTCTTCGACGCCGAGGTGGCGCCGCTGGACGGGGTCGCGCGCGACGAATGCGTACGGCCGGGCAGCACCGTCGAGGTCCTCGCCGGTCTGCGGCCCGCCTACCACGACCCGGGCTTCGCCGAGCGCTTCCCGCAGATCGAGTGGAACATCACCGCGGGCAACGCCAGCCCCCTCAACGACGGCGCCTCCGCCGTGCTGATCACCTCCGGCGAGACCGCCGCCCGCCTGGGCCTGCGCCCGCTGGCCCGGCTGCACAGCTTCGCCGTCACCGGCTCCGACCCGCTGCTGATGCTCACCGGCGTCATCCCGGCGACCGAGAAGGTGCTGCGCAGGGCCGCCCTGACCCTGGACGACATCGACCTCTTCGAGGTCAACGAGGCCTTCTCCAGCGTCGTCCTGGCCTGGCAGCAGGAGACCGGCGCCGATCTCGACAAGGTCAACGTGCACGGCGGCGCCATCGCGCTCGGCCATCCGCTCGGCGCCAGCGGCACCCGGCTGACCACCACCCTGGTGCACGCCATGCACCAGCGCGGCGCCCGCTACGCCCTCCAGACCATGTGCGAGGCGGGCGGCCTGGCCAACGCGATGATCCTCGAGAACGTCTGAGCGACCGCCGTGGGGCGAGGGCTCAGCGCCCGCGCAGCCGGTGCCGCTTGCGCCAGCCCACCACCGCACCCGCCAGCGCCGGTACGGCGATACAGCCCATCGCGATCAGGAACGCCGGGGACGTCGGCGTGGAGGCGCGGGCGCCGGCGACGGCGTACGCGGCGGTGTTCGGGATCGAGCCGAGCGCCGTCGCGATCAGGAACGGCCAGATGCTCATGCGGGAGACGGCGGCGCAGTAGTTCGCCGCGGCGAACGGCACCCCAGGGAACAGCCGCACCGCCAGCATCGAACGGAACGCGTGCTTGCTGAGCTGCCCGTCCGCGGCCTTCAGCAACCGGCCCCGCAGCAGCGGCCGGAGCGCGTCCTGGCCGAGGACGCGGCCCAGCACGAAGGAGAGCCCGGCGCCCAGCACGGTACCGGCCACCGCCGCCCCCAGACCCAGCTGGGTGCCGAACAAGGCGCCCGAGGCCAGGTTCAGCAAGGGGCGCGGCACGAACGCCACCGTGCACAGGCCGTACGCCACCGCGAACACCAGCGCCGCCGCGGCACCGCCGAGGTGCGGCGGCCAGCCGTGCGCCAGCAGCCGCTGCGGCTCGAACAGCAGGACCGCCGAGGCAGCCCCGACGAGCAGCGCGACCAGCAGGGAGAAACGGGACCAAGGGGACATCAGCACCCGTACCGCTCTCGCGGCGGGGCTGAGGGGCAGCGCGACCGCGGTGGTCGCGACGGTGGCCGGGGGAGGGGCCATGGTGGTGCCGCCAGAGCGGGTGGAGGCATCGAGCATCCCGTGACAGTAATCGACCGATGTGTGTGATCGCCGTATGGTCCGTCTCACGACTGTCACAGTCGGGCGGACGGCGGCCCTCCGGCCAGGGCGAAAACCATTCGACGCCCGGCCCCGCGTCGGCGATGATCGACGTCATGTTCCGGCACGCCTTCCTCCTGGCGGCATCCGCGGTCGCGGATGCTCCGAAGGCTGCCGTTCCCGTCTTCCTGACAGCCGTCGACGGCGCCCGAAGCTGACCCTCCCCGGATCGCCCGGCGGACCCCGCAGGGGGAGGGTCGGCGAGTCCTCGGGGTCCCCACTTACCGACGCAGTGACTTCGAGGTACAGCCATGTCCAAGACGGCTTACGTCCGCACCAAACCGCATCTCAACATCGGCACGATGGGCCATGTCGACCACGGCAAGACCACCCTGACCGCCGCCATCACCAAGGTCCTCGCCGAGCGCGGCTCCGGCACCTTCGTGCCGTTCGACCGCATCGACCGCGCCCCGGAGGAGGCCGCCCGCGGCATCACCATCAACATCGCGCACGTCGAGTACGAGACCGACACCCGGCACTACGCGCACGTCGACATGCCGGGCCACGCCGACTACGTGAAGAACATGGTCACCGGTGCCGCCCAGCTGGACGGGGCGATCCTGGTGGTCTCCGCACTCGACGGGATCATGCCGCAGACCGCCGAACACGTGCTGCTGGCCCGGCAGGTGGGCGTCGACCACGTCGTCGTCGCCCTGAACAAGGCCGACGCCGGGGACGAGGAACTCACCGACCTAGTCGAGCTGGAGGTCCGCGAACTGCTCACCGCGCACGGCTACGGCGGTGACACCGCGCCCGTCGTACGGGTCTCCGGGCTGAAGGCCCTGGAAGGGGACCCGAAGTGGACGGCGGCCGTCGAGGCGCTGCTCGACGCGGTGGACACCTACGTGCCGATGCCGGAGCGGTACGTGGACGCGCCGTTCCTGCTGCCGGTGGAGAACGTGCTCACCATCACCGGCCGGGGCACCGTGGTGACCGGCGCCGTCGAGCGCGGCACGGTGCGGGTCGGTGACCGGGTCGAGGTGCTCGGCGCCGGTGTCGAGACGGTCGTCACCGGTCTGGAGACCTTCGGCAAGCCCATGGCCGAGGCGCAGGCCGGGGACAACGTGGCGCTGCTGCTGCGCGGTGTCCCCCGGGACGCGGTCCGGCGCGGGCACGTGGTGGCGGCGCCGGGCAGCGTGGCGCCGCGGGAGCGCTTCACGGCGCGGGTGTACGTGCTGTCGGCCCGCGAGGGCGGCCGTACGACGGCGGTCGCCACCGGGTACCGGCCGCAGTTCTACATCCGCACCGCGGACGTGGTCGGCGACATCGACCTCGGGGACACGGCGGTCGCCCGGCCCGGTGACACCGTCACGATGACGGTCGCGCTGGGCCGCCCGGTCCCGCTGGAGCCCGGCCTCGGCTTCGCCATACGCGAGGGCGGTCGCACCGTCGGCGCGGGCACCGTCACGGAGGTGCTCTGAGGGCGCCGCCTCCCCCGTGGGGGGGGGGCG
>NZ_JAGPXL010000074.1 GCF_018070565.1 Streptomyces sp. B93 | reverse complement strand
GCGCGCTGGGCCGGGGGCACGCTGGCGTCGGGGTCAGGCGCGGATGAGGGTCAGGGCCTCGTCGCGGATCTTGGTCATCGTGGTTTCGTCGCGGGCCTCGGCGTTGAGGCGGAGGAGGGGTTCCGTGTTGGAGGGGCGGACGTTGAACCACCAGTCGGCGGCGGTGACGGTGAGGCCGTCGAGTTCGTCGAGGGTGATGCCGTCGCGGCCCTCGTAGGCGGCCTTGATGGCGGCGAGGCGGGCCTTCTGGTCGTCGACGGTGGAGTTGATCTCGCCGGATCCGACGTAGCGGTCGTACTGGGCGACGAGCCCGGAGAGGGGGCCTTCCTGGCCGCCGAGGGCGGCGAGGACGTGCAGGGCGGCGAGCATGCCCGTGTCGGCGTTCCAGAAGTCCTTGAAGTAGTAGTGCGCGGAGTGCTCGCCGCCGAAGATGGCGCCGCTGCGGGCCATCTCGGCCTTGATGAAGGAGTGGCCGACGCGGGTGCGGACCGGGGTGCCGCCGTTCTCCTTGACGACCTCGGGGACCGACCAGGAGGTGATCAGGTTGTGGATGACGGTGCCCTTGCCGCCGTGCTTGGCGAGTTCGCGGGCGGCGACGAGGGCGGTGATCGCCGACGGGGAGACCGGGCCGCCGTTCTCGTCGACGACGAAGCAGCGGTCGGCGTCGCCGTCGAAGGCGATGCCGAGGTCGGCGCCTTCCTCGCGGACCCGCTTCTGGAGGTCGACGATGTTGGCGGGGTCGAGGGGGTTGGCCTCGTGGTTGGGGAAGGTGCCGTCCAGTTCGAAGTACATCGGGACGAGGGTGAGGGGCAGGCCCTCGAAGACGGTGGGCACGGTGTGGCCGCCCATGCCGTTGCCCGCGTCGACGACGACCTTCAGGGGGCGGATGGAGGTCAGGTCGGCGAGCGAGCGGAGGTGGGCCGCGTAGTCGTTCAACGTGTCGCGCTGTGTGATCGTTCCCGTGGTGGCCGCGGGGGCCGGGGCGCCCGTCTCGCGCCACTGCTCGACCAGTTCGCGGATCTCGGCGAGGCCGGTGTCCTGGCCGACGGGGGCGGCGCCGGAGCGGCACATCTTGATGCCGTTGTACTGGGCGGGGTTGTGCGAGGCGGTGAACATGGCGCCCGGCAGGTTCAGCGCGCCCGACGCGTAGTAGAGCTGGTCGGTGGAGCACAGGCCGATCTCGGTGACGTCGACGCCGCGGGCGGCGGCCCCGCGTGCGAAGGCGCGGGCCAGTCCGGGGGACGAGGGCCGCATGTCGTGCCCGGTCACGATCGCGCTCGCGCCGGTCACCTGGACGAAGGCGGCACCGAACAGCTCCGCGAGGGTCTCGTCCCACTGGTCGGGGACCACCCCGCGTACGTCGTACGCTTTCACGATCTGTGACAGATCAGCAGTCACGGCCAACCCTCCTGAAAGTCCTATCGGTCACCCAAACCTACCCGCACCCTCTGACGCCGGGCCGTGCGGACCCGGTGTGACACGGGCTCAGGGCAGCATCCACTCCAGGACCGGCGAACTCTGGCCGACCACGATCAGGCACATCACCAGCAGCAGGCCCAGGCTCCACGGCAGCACCTTGCGCAGCAGGTCTCCCTCGCGGCCCGCGAGCCCGACGGCGGCGCAGGCGATGGTGAGGTTCTGCGGGGAGATCATCTTGCCGAGGACGCCGCCGGAGCTGTTGGCGGCGGCGAGGAGTTCGGGGGAGAGTCCCGATTCGCGGGCGGCGGTGACCTGGAGGGCGCCGAAGAGGGCGTTGGCGGAGGTGTCGGAGCCGGAGACCGCGACGCCGAACCATCCCAGGACCGGTGACAGGAAGGCGAGTCCGGCGCCCGCGGCGGCCACGAAGTGGCCGATGGTGGCGGCCTGGCCGGAGAGGTTCATGACGTAGGCGAGGGCGAGGACGGAGGTCACGGTCAGGATCGCGAACCGCAGTTCGTGGACGGTCGCGGCCCATTCCCTGACCGCCACGCGCGCGTGCACACCGAGGACGACCGCGGTGCAGACGCCCGCGAGCAGGACGAGGGTGCCGCCGGTGGAGACGATGGGCCAGGTGAAGACGTTGCCGCCGACCGGGTCGCCGTCCGGGCCGACGACGTTCAGGGCGGGCCAGTCGTAGCTCTGGGTGGCCCGGGCGAGCCAGTCCTTCACGGCGGGGATCTGGGCGACGGAGAAGACGGCCACGATCAGCGCGTAGGGGGCGTAGGCGCGTACGACCTCGCCGCGCGGGTCGTCCTCGTCGAGTTCCTCGCTGCGTACGCCGGTCAGTACGGCGGCGCGGACGGGCTCGGCGGCGGGTCTGCGGGCGGACGGTACGGCGACCAGGGCGCCCGCGCCCGCCAAGGCGGCGCCGATGTCGGCGAGTTGCGCGGAGACGTAGTTGGAGGCGGCGAACTGGGCCACGGCGAAGGCGACGCCGCAGGCCAGCGCGGGCACCCAGGTCTCGCGCAGACCGCGCCGTCCGTCGACGAGGCCGATCAGCACCAGCGGCACCACCAGGGCGAGCAGCGGTGTCTGACGGCCCACCACGGAGGCGACGGTGTCCAGCGGCAGGTCGGTGACCTGGGCGAGCGTCACCACGGGGGTGCCCATCGCGCCGAAGGCGACCGGGGCGGTGTTGGCGACGAGGGCGACGACGGCGGCGCGCACCGGTTCGAAGCCGAGCGCGACGAGCATGACGGAGCAGATGGCGACGGGCGCGCCGAATCCGGCGAGGGCTTCCAGCAGGGCGCCGAAGCAGAAGGCGATGACGAGGGCCTGGATGCGCGGGTCGTCGGAGAGGCGGCCGAAGGAGCGGCGCAGGATGTCGAAGTGCCGGGTGCGGACGGTCATCCGGTACACCCACAGGGCGTTGACGACGATCCACAGGATGGGGAAGAGGCCGAAGACGGCGCCCTGGGCGGCGCTGGAGAGGGTCTGGTCCAGCGGCATGCCGTAGGCGAGCCAGGCGACGGCCACGGCGGCGAGGAGGCCGGTGAGGCCCGCCAGGTGGGCCTTCATCCGGACGCCGCCGAGGAGGACGAGGACGATCAGCAGGGGCAGGGCCGCCACGAGGGCGGAGAGGCCGAGTGAGCCACCAACGGGTTCCAGTTCCTGGACGTACACGAGCGCCTCCCCGGATTCCGCGATGCGGAAAGCGATTTCTCACGGGTGACGGAATGGTCGTGTCCGCGACAAGCGCGCGTCAATGGTCGTGCAGCAGATGTACGGACAGGAACCGGCGGCCGGTACGCTGGATCAGTTGTCCGGGGAGCGCAGAACCCGCAGGTGACCGCGGCGCGCGACCTCCATCGGGTCCGCCGAACGCCCTCCGCCGCCGGCCTGCGCCGCGCGCTCCTGGGGGCGGGCGGCTTCGCGCACCGCGTTGGCGAGCGCTTCCAGGTCGTCCCCGCTGGGGCGGGCCGGAGCGGAACCGTCCAGCAGTCGCACGACCTCCCAGCCGCGCGGGGCGGTGAGGCGCTCGGAGTGCTCGGCGCACAGGTCGTAGCAGTGGGGTTCGGCGTAGGTGGCGAGCGGGCCGAGGACCGCGGTCGAGTCGGCGTAGACGTACGTCAGCGTCGCGACGGCGGGTCGGCCGCAGGCGGTGCGCGAACAGCGACGTACAGGGCTCACGACGTTGGACGGTACCGCACTCTTGAGCGGGCCGCGACGACTCTCCACCAGGTCACTCCACCGTGTCGTGTTGAGAAACGCCCCACAAGCTCCTTTCGTCATACCCCACTGACCTGCACGGACATGCACAGCGGAGGTGACGGAACCGAGCAGGGCCGGTCAGTAGTCAGCACAAACCACATCAATAGCCTCGCGCTCAACGGTCTCGGAGAGATATGGAATCGAACTCAACCTTGGCTCGAATGGTCATCCGGCGACATGCCGTGCGGGTCGCCGGGCGCCGGCCGGGACGGCATACGCTGCATCAGTGATGGACAACCGAGTACCGCCCCGTGCCGTCGGCCCCGGGCCCCGCCGCCGTGACCGTCACGGCCGGGGCATGCGCGGCCCGATCGCCCCGCCACAGGTGCCGCTGGCCGCGAGCCGTGCCGAGGCGTTCGCGGATCTCGTGCAGGACTCCGTGGAACGGCTGGAGCGGCGGTGGCCGCAGCTCGCCGACATCGACTTCCTGGTACTTGAGGTGCCGGCGCTGGACGGGGAGCGGCGGGGGTGGAGCGATGAGACGGTTCCCCTCGGGGGGACGATCGCGGCGCGGGAGGGGCGGCCCGCGCGGGTGGTGGTGTACCGGCGGCCGGTGGAGATCCGGACGAAGGGGCGGGATGAGCGGGCGGCGCTCGTGCATGAGGTTGTGGTCGAGCAGGTGGCGGAGTTGTTGGGGTTGACTCCGGAGACGGTGGATCCGCGGTACGGGGAGGACTGAGGGCGGCTGCCGCGGGGGCTGGGCGGCTGGGGTCGGGATGGTGGTCCGGCGTTGACTGGTTGCCCGGCGTCGGGGCTGGGCGGGGGTGGGTCGCGCGGCCCGGCGCTTGCGGGGTGCCGCTGCGCCCACCCGTGCCGCCCCAGCGGCACGACTGCCCGCGGCTACGCGGTCACGGCTGGCCGTGGCTGCGGGCAGTGCCCCATGCGGCGTCGGCCGTTACCTCTGGAGTACCGACAGGTCCTGGTCGGCGTTGGGGACTGAGACTGTGCCTCGGTCGTCGGGGAGGGTTTGGACGGTGAAGGCGGGGGCGCCGTTGAGGGTGGTGGAGAGGGTGCGGGAGGCGTAGACCGGGGTGGTGGCCGAACTCGGTTCCAGGGTCAGGGCGTAGGTGCCCTTGAGGCCGTCGGGGACGGGTAGCTCGATCTCCTGGGTGGTGCCCGCCTTGATCGTGTATGTCTCCGAGGCCGCCTCGCCGCCCTCGCTGCCCGCCGACGCGGTGACCTTGACCTCGGCGGTCCCGTCGGGGGCGGTCAGCGCGAGCGTGGTGCCCTTCTCGGTGTTGCCGACGGCCGTCGCGCGCGTACCCACCGGGCCGGCCGCCGGGATGAACGCCGTCTCCTGCTTGTCGCCCTTGCCCCGGACCACCCGCACGGCGGCCACCACGGGCACGGCCCCGCTGGTCGGCGTCAGCACCAGCGACCCGGCCTCCCCGCGCGTGACGTCGCCCAGGTCGACCGCGGTGGTCATGCCCGCCTTCACCCGCAGCGTCTCGTTGCCGGCCGGGGTGATCAGCCCGGACGGCGCGGCGAGCCGCACCTTCAGGTCCGCGTCCGTGCCGCCGGGGGTGAACGCCACCAGCCGCACCTCGGTGGCGTCCTTCGGGATGCCCGGGATGACCAGGCTCTCGGCGGGTTCCGCCGTCGCGGCCAGCCAGTCGCCGCCGACCTCGTCGTCCAGCGCCTGCACGGCCGCGCCGACCCGGCCGCTGCGGACGTTCACATGCACGGTGAGGTCGGTCTCCTCGCCCTCGGCGAGAGTGGACAGCAGGACCGGCTCACTGGAGTGCGGCGCGACGGTGATGCCGTCCTCCACCGTGGACTCCAGCAGCCCGTCCTTGCCGTACAGCTCCAGGTCCACCACCGCGGCGGAGTCGTCGGGGTTGGTCAGGTGCACGTAGTCGGTGCGGGACGACGCCGTGCTGGCGCCGGGGAACCAGAACTCCGTGTCGGCGGCGGTGCAGTTGACGCCCGAGAGGCCGCGCCCGCTGCCCGCGGCGACCTCGGTGGTCTCCTGCACGGTCCAGCCGGGTGCGAACTTCCCCTCGGCCGTGCCGATCAGCGCGGGCGACTCGCTCCCGGACTCGTCCCCGACGACCGGCTTCCCCGGTTCCCCTGGCTCCAGCACCGGCTTGTCCGCCTTGTCCTTCTTCTTGCCTTCCTTCTTCTCCGCGCCCGCCGACACCAGTTCGGCCGTACCCTCGCCGTCCGCGCCCTCGGTCACCGGGGTGAACGACGTGTACGTCGTGTCCGCCAGGTCGGAGTTGCTGGGCGCCGGGCACAGCAGGCCGGTGCGCTCCACGGGCAGTTGCGCGGCGGCCTTGGCGGTGTCCGTGCCGGAGGCCTCGGGCGTCGTGAGCGTGGCGAACCCGGTGACGGCGGCCAGCGCGGTCACACCGGCGATCAGGGACAGGGTGGTGCGGTTCACTGCTGACTCCCGTCGGGACGCTCAGGGTCGCTGCCGTGCGGGTGCTGCGGCTGCGCCGGGTCGTACGCGGCGTCGTAGCCCTGGGGGGCCTGGCCGTAGGCCTGGTCGTACGTCTGGTCGTAGGCGGCGGTGTCGTACGACGCGTCGTAGGAGCCGTCGTACGCGGCACCGTCGTAGCCCGCGCCGCCCTGGACCGGCTGGCCTCCGTACCCGTACGGGTCGTACTGGCCGCCGCCCTGGTATCCGTCCGGGGCGTACTGCTGCTGGTCGTAGGCGCCGCCCGCGTACTGCTGCTGCTCGCCGCCGTAGCCACCGGCTCCGGCGTAACTCGCCGGGTCCCACTCGTCGTAGGCGGGCTGCTGGGGCACCGTGACCGGGGTCTCCTCCTGCGGAGGAGAGGAGGGCTGGGGTGACTCGTCGTTGGCGGTCGCCGCAGCCTCCTCGGCCTCGGCCTGGGCGCGCAGGCGGCGGGCGCGGCGGCCCTCGCCCTCGACGGCCTGCGCGGGAACGGCGGGCTCCTCGGGCAGGTCGTCGTCGATGTCGCGGCGTCGGCCGGGCAGCGCGAGCACGACGAGGACGACGGCGAGGAAGCCCTGCGCCCACAGCCAGGCGGTGTGGCCGATCGGGTCGTCGTAGGTGACGTCCAGCCGTCCGCCGGAGGCGGGGAGCTCGAAGCCCTGGGCCCAGCCGTCGACGGTGGTGGGGGTGAGCGGCTTGCCGTCCAGGGTGGCGGTCCAGCCCTCGGAGGCGGTGTCGGCGAGGCGCAGCACGCGGCCGTCCGCACCCGCCGGGACGTCCGTGTGGATCTCGACGGGCCCGGCGGCGACGGCCACCGGCTCACCGGAACCGGAGCCCGAGCCGTTGACGATCGCCGCGCGGGACACCTCCCGCTCCACCCGCCACAGCGCGTCGCCGTTCTGCTCGCTGAGCCTGCTCAGGCCGGGCGTGGCGTCCAGGACGCGGGCGACCTCGCGGGGTGCGCCCTTGTGGACGAGGACGTAGCGCACGGCGAAGGCGCCGAGCTGGTCCGTCTGGTCGGCGCCGGAGCCAGCGACGAGGTTGGCGACGACCTTGTCGAGCTGGGCGTTCTCCCCGTCGGCGGCGGCGAGTTCGGCGTCGCCGAGGCGGGCCCCGGAGCCGCGCACGAGGGTGTAGCCGACGTGGGCGGCGGAGTCGCTGTCGAGGACGAGGGTGCGGGCCTGGTCGCGGGTGCTGCTCTCCTCGGCGACGAACGCGGGCACCTGCACGGGGTCGCGGCGCTCCAGCGGCCCGTCGGCGCCGCGGATCATCCATCCGGCGGCGATCAGCAGCGGGCCCGCGGCGGCGGCGAAGGCGATCAGGGCGGCGACCGGCTGGCGCCAGCCGAAGCTCTGCTCGGCCACGCGCGCGCGTGCCCCGTCGGCGCCGAGCAGGGCGGCGGCGAGCAGGGCGATGCCGTAAACGAGGGTGGCGGGTCCGGCCCAGGTGGAGGCGTTGGACAGGACCGCGAAGACGAGTCCGACGACGGCGACGGCCCAGGCGGTCCAGATGCCGGTCTGCCGCTCGGAGCGCAGCAGGGCGGCCAGCGCGGCCAGGACGACGCCGATGAGCATCAGCCCGTCGACGGTGCCGGGCCCGCCGGGGCTGGCGCCTAGCAGGTCCAGGGCGGTGGCGGAGGTCGCGCCGTACTCGAGGCCGGCTTCGGTGAAGAAGCCGGTGGGCAGCAGCGTCAGCGACCACGGGGCGAGGATCAGCACAGGGGTGCCGAGCTGGGCGAGGAAGCGGGGGCCGTAGCCGGTGAGGTCGGTGCGGCGGACGGCGAGCAGGGCGACGCCGAGGAGCAGGGCGATGGGCCAGACGATCGGGGTGAAGGCGGTGGTGATCGTCAGCAGCAGGGCGTAGGCCCAGGTGGCGCGCCAGCTGCCGCGTGCCCCGGAGGGGGTGGCCAGGCCGCTGGCCGCGATGCCCGCGCGGGCGATCAGCGGCAGCAGGACGGCCAGTACGGCGGTGCCGAGGTGGCCGCCCGCGAGGGCGCCGGTGGCGGCGGGCAGGAAGGCGTAGGCGACGGCCGCCCACGCGCGCAGCAGCCGGGATTCGACGAGCGGGCGGGAGGCGAAGTAGGCGGTGAGTCCGGCCAGCGGCACCGAGCCGACGAGCAGGACGGTGACGGCGAGTCCGGTGGAGCCGAACAGCAGGGAGCCGAGGGCCGCCACGATCGCCAGGTAGGGCGGTGCGTCGGCGGTGCCGCCCGCGCCGATGGGGTGCCAGGCGTCGAGGTAGCGCGACCACAGGTCGGCGGAGTCGGCCGGGGCGGGCAGCAGGGCGCCGCCGCTGAGGGCGCCGCCGCCGAGGAGTGCGCGGCAGGCGGCGAGGGAGGCGAGCAGCAGCACCAGGAAGAGCACCGGCCCGGGCTTGCGGGCGATGCGCTTGAGGCGGGCGAACTGCTCGATCTCCAGGAAGTCGGCGTCGTCGCCGCCGGGTCCGGACTCCACCGCGCCGCCGTGCCGTCCGGCGCCCGTGGTGGTCTCGGGGTCGGAGCCGCCGAAGAGGCTGCCCGCGGCCTGTTCGGCGGTGACGCGGACGGTGGCGCCGGGCGGCGGGAAGAGCGGGCGCAGTTCGCCCTTGTCGACGACGGGGCGGCCACGCCGGCGGCGCCCGGCGATGATCCGTTCGGGCCGCAGGAGGACGCCGAGCAGACCGCGGATCTCGTCGACGGCCTGTCCGGGGACCTTGCCGACGAGGTAGGCGAGGGTGCGCAGCAGGGTGCCGAGGACGAGCCTGAGCAGCACCCAGGGCAGCGCGGCCGTACGGGTGTTGACGAGCAGGGTGTAGACGGCACCGGCCTTGTCGACCTTGTGCGGGGAGGCGCTGGTGCGGCCCGCGCAGTCGACGGTGCGGCGCTCGCGCGAAGCCGCTTCGGCGTGTCGTACGACGGCCTCGGGGGCGACGAGGACGCGGTGGCCGGCGGCGTTGGCGCGCCAGCACAGGTCGACGTCGTCGCGCATGAGGGGCAGGCGGCGGTCGAAGCCGCCCAGCTCCTCGTAGACGTCGCGGCGGATGAGCATGCCCGCGGTGGAGACGGACAGCACGGGCCGTACGTGGTCGTGCTGGCCCTGGTCCTGTTCGCGGCGGTCGAGGCCGGTCCAGCGGCGGCCGGAGTGGGCGATGGAGACGCCGACCTCGAGGAGCTGCCTGCGGTCGTACCAGCCGCGCAGCTTGGGGCCGACGACGGCGATGTCGTCGCGTCCCAGTTCGAGTTCGTTCTCCACGACGCGCAGCAGCTGGGCGAGGGCGTCGGGGGCGGGGGCGCAGTCGTCGTGCAGGAGCCAGAGCCACTGCACCGGTTCGCCGTGCGGCAGTTCGGGCAGGTCGTAGGTGTCGTCGCGCCAGGTGCGGGTGACGGGGTCCCAGCCGCTGGGCCGCTTCAGGTACGGCAGGTCGTCCGGGGTGAGGACGGGTGCCGTGCGGTCGGCCTCGTCGACGGCCTGGCCGAAGCCGGTGCGCCGGGCGAGGTGCAGGACGCGGTCGGGGCCGAGGGCCTCGGTGAGCAGCTGGGCTGAGTCGTCGGCGCTGCCGGTGTCGGCCGCGACGGCGTACTGGACGGGGCGCTCCTGGCCGAGCAGCCCGGCGAGCGCGTCGGGCAGCCAGCGGGCGCCGTCGTGGGAGACCAGCACCGCCGTCACTACATGACGCGGGAACTCTGGGGTGGCAGCGGTGTCTTGCTGGGCTGCCGTATGGCTGTGCACGGACATCGAGGTACGGGCCCCGGGTTCGGTGGACTGTGGTGGACGCCTGTGCCCCGAGAGGGCGGCGGGGCGTCTCGGACGAGCGACCACACTATCGGCTGGGCATGACGACGGCCCGCCGCCTGTGGATAACCCACCCGCGACGGGCCGTTCGCGTCGTTCGTACCGTTTTCGCATGTGCCGTCGGTCGGTGACGGCGCCCCGGGCGGTCCCGGGCGGCCGCCCGTACGGCCTCTCAGACGGCGGCCTTCTTCAGCCGTCGGCGCTCGCGCTCGGAGAGGCCGCCCCAGATGCCGAAGCGTTCGTCGTTGGCGAGGGCGTACTCAAGACACTCCGAGCGGACCTCGCAGGCGAGGCAGACCTTCTTGGCCTCGCGGGTCGAGCCGCCCTTCTCGGGGAAGAAGGACTCGGGGTCGGTCTGGGCGCACAGCGCGCGCTCCTGCCAGCCGAGTTCCTCGTCCGCGTCGTCGACCAGCAGTTGCTGCACCAGCTCGGTCATGTGCGCCCCTCGTCCGTCTTTCGCGTCCCCGTGATGTAGCCGTTACCGATTCCGGCTGAACGACACGAGTGAAATTACAAGTGTGCTGCTCCGGGCGAGTCAAGCCGAGATCTGCTATTGGGCCCCTTATTCACTCTGCGGAACCAAGGCCATGCGGAAAGTGTTCAAATCGCCATAAACCCTGACACGCCAACGAGGCCCACACGGGCCTCCGACTCCGTACAGAGCCTCTACGGAGAAGGACGCCCAAAGGTTCGATCTCGTTCCGACGCGCGCGCCAAAGCGAACCGGATCACATTCGGATCACGGGATCGCAACGAGGCTTGCGCGCCCGGTTGTGCGCCATGTGTCCCCGAAGACGGCTGAGCAAACCTTTCACCTGTCAGATGAACCGGATGAGGTGAACCGTGTCCCACATACCGGGCGTCGAGTTGACAGTGCAGGTGTGAACCGCTGTCCTTGTGGGCATGCTCGCGAACTTGGCGCCCACCTCGACCCGCTCTGCCGGGTCCCTCGGTGCTGCCCCCGTTCGCTGTGGCTGTTGTCGCTGTTCCAGCTGTTGAGCCCAACGCGCTCCGGCTGTCTTCAGTTCTCCCCGTTCCACTTCTTCACCCCTTCGCTCCGCCGCTTCTCCCTCTTCCTCTCCCTCCTTCGCTCCTTCACCGAGGACCCAGCACTCTCATGAACAGCGACAGCGACCTCCAGATCGCAGGCGACATCCTGGAAGTCCCCCACCTTCTCCAGCCCCCGCGCGAGCACCCGGCCACCGTCGCCGAGTTCGCCGGACTGGCCCGCTCCCTCACCGCCGACCGCGCCCAGTGGGAACACCTGGTCCGGTACGACGCGACAACCCGCTGGTACAACCGGCTGCGCACCGGCCCCGGCTACGAGGTGTGGCTGCTGTCCTGGCTGCCCGGCCAGGGCAGCGGGCGGCACGACCACGGCCCGTCCTCGGGGATCCTCACCGTCCTGGACGGCGCCCTCACCGAGCACACCCGCCGCGGCGCCCGCACACTCACGCCGGGCGCCCAGCACGTCTTCGCCCCCGGCCACGTCCACGAGGTGATCAACGACACCTTCGAACCGGCCGTGAGCCTGCACATCTATTACCCGGGCCTCACCGAGATGCCCATGCACGACACCGCCCGCTGCACCGCGGCCACCCCCGTCGCCTGACCACCCGGCGCGTTGTCGTACCCGCCTGCCAGACTGGCTCCCATGCGCATTGTGGTTCTGGCAGGCGGCATCGGCGGTGCCCGGTTCCTGCGCGGTCTGAAGAAGGCCGCGCCGGACGCGGACATCACGGTCATCGGCAACACCGGGGACGACATCCACCTCTTCGGGCTGAAGGTCTGCCCGGACCTCGACACGGTGATGTACACGCTCGGCGGCGGCATCAACGAGGAACAGGGCTGGGGGCGGTCCGACGAGACCTTCCACCTCAAGCAGGAGCTGGCGGAGTACGGCGTCGAGCCGCAGTGGTTCGGCCTGGGCGACCGGGACTTCGCCACGCACATCGTGCGCAGCCAGATGCTCGGCGCGGGCTATCCCCTGAGCGCCGTCACCGAGGCGCTGTGCGACCGCTGGCAGCCGGGCGTGCGGCTGATCCCGATGTCCGACGACCGGGTCGAGACCCATGTGGCGGTCGACATCGACGGCGAGCGCCGGGCGATCCACTTCCAGGAGTACTGGGTACGGCTGCGCGCGTCCGTGCCCGCCCACGCGGTCGTCCCCGTCGGCGCCGAACAGTCCAAGCCCGCGCCCGGCGTACTGGAAGCCCTGTCCGAGGCCGACGTCATCCTCTTCCCGCCGTCCAACCCGGTGGTGTCCATCGGCACCATCCTGGCCGTGCCCGGCATCCGCGAGGCGATCGCCGACGCCGGGGTGCCGGTCGTCGGCCTCTCCCCCATCGTCGGCGACGCGCCCGTGCGCGGGATGGCCGACAAGGTCCTCGCCGCGGTCGGCGTGGAGTCCAGCGCGGCGGCGGTCGCCGAGCACTACGGCTCCGGGCTGCTCGACGGCTGGCTCGTCGACGAGGTGGACGCGGCCGCCGTCGAACGCGTCGAGGCGGCAGGGATCCGCTGCCGGGCCGTACCGCTGATGATGACCGACCTCGACGCCGCCGCGCGGATGGCGCGCGAGTCCCTGGCGTTCGCCGAGGAGGTGCGCACCGTATGAACACGCCCCCCGCCGACGGCTACCGCGTATGGGCCGTGCCCGGGCTCCCCGAGGTGCGCCCCGGTGACGACCTGGCCAAACTGATCGCCGCCGCGGAACCCGCCCTGGCCGACGGGGACGTACTCCTGGTCACCTCCAAGATCGTCTCCAAGGCGGAGGGCCGGATCGTCGAGGCGGCCGACCGGGAGGCCGCGATCGACGCCGAGACCGTCCGGGTCGTGGCCCGGCGCGGTCCGCTGCGGATCGTGGAGAACCGGCAGGGCCTGGTCATGGCCGCCGCCGGAGTCGACGCCTCCAACACCCCGGCCGGCACGGTCCTCCTCCTCCCGGAGGACCCCGACGCCTCCGCGCGAGCGCTCCGCGACGGCCTGCGGGACGCCCTCGGCGTCGACGTCGGCGTCATCGTCACCGACACCTTCGGGCGGCCCTGGCGCGCCGGGCTCACCGATGTCGCGATCGGCGCCGCGGGCATCCACGTACTGGACGACCTGCGCGGCGGCACGGACGCGTACGGCAACCCGCTCGCCGCCACCGTCGTCGCCACCGCCGACGAACTCGCCGCGGCGGGCGACCTGGTCAAGGGCAAGGCCGCCGGACGGCCCGTCGCCGTGGTGCGCGGACTGCCGCACGCCGTCGCCGACGAGGACGGCACGGGCGCCCGCGCCCTGGTGCGCGACGCGCGGGACGACATGTTCCGGCTCGGCACCTCCGAGGCGATCCGGGAGGCGGTCACCCAGCGCCGTACGGTCCGCGCCTTCACGGACGAGCCCGTCGACCCCGACGCCGTACGCCGGGCGGTGGCCGCGGCGGTCACGGCACCGGCGCCGCACCACACGACGCCGTGGCGCTTCGTCCTGCTGGAGTCGCAGGAGGCGCGCACCCGCCTCCTCGACGCGATGCGCGAGGCGTGGATCGCAGATCTGCGCCGGGACGGCAAGACGGAGGAGTCCATCGCCAAGCGCGTCCGCCGCGGCGACGTCCTGCGCAACGCGCCCTACCTGGTCGTCCCCTGCCTCGTCATGGACGGCTCCCACACCTACGGCGACGCCCGACGGGACACGGCCGAACGGGAGATGTTCGTCGTCGCCACCGGGGCGGGCGTACAGAACCTGCTGGTGGCGCTCGCCGGGGAGCGGCTGGGATCGGCGTGGGTGTCCTCGACGATGTTCTGCCGGGACGTCGTGCGCGAGGTGCTCGCACTGCCCGCAGGGTGGGACCCGATGGGCGCGGTCGCCGTCGGACACCCGGCGGAGGAGCCCCGGGCGCGGGGGGAGCGGGACGCGGAGGCGTTCATCGAGGTGCGGTGAGGGGCGGACGGGGGGCTGCGCGCTCTCGTACGCTCCTTCAATAGGGGCGACAAAGGCCGTCTCTCGCAGGACCTTCCCCCAGTCCCTCAGTCCCCCTTCTCCTCCACCCCTGGGAACTCATTCGTGGCAGGACGTTTCGCCCCCCGCCCCACCCGTACGACCGTGCGCGGTGGGGACGCCGGTGCGCCCGCGCGCCTGCCGGGGCAGCAGCGGGGGGCGACGGACGCGGCGCGGGTGCGGACGTACGCACCGGACGGGCCGCTCGACCTCGGCCTCGTACTGGGGCCGTTGCGGCGCGGGCCCGGCGACCCGACGTTCCGGGCCATGCCCGACGGATCCTTCTGGCGCGCCAGCCGCACACCCGCCGGACCCGGAACCCTCCGGGTGACGGCGTACGGCGGTGAGGTGCGCGGCGAGGCGTGGGGGCCCGGCGGCGACTGGCTGCTGGAGCGGTTGCCGGAGCTGCTCGGCGCCGCGGACGATCCGTCCGTGTTCGAGCCCCGGCACCGGGTCGTGGCGCTCGCGCGGCATCGGCGGCCGGGGCTGCGGCTGACGCGGAGTGGGCTCGTGCTGGAGTCCCTGATTCCGTCCATCCTCGAACAGAAGGTCACGACCGATGAGGCGTACCGGGCGTGGCGGCTGCTGGTGCGGAAGTTCGGGGATGCGGCGCCGGGGCCCGTGCCGGGGCGGATGTGTGTGATGCCGTCCGCGCGGGCGTGGGCGCTGATCCCGTCCTGGGAGTGGCACCGCGCCGGGGTCGACGACAAGCGGGCGTCCACCATCCTGCGGGCCGTGCGGGTCGCCGCGCGGCTGGAGGAGGCGGTGCGGATGTCGCCGCGGGCGGCGCGGGAGCGGTTGGAGGTCGTGCCGGGGGTGGGGCCGTGGACGTCCGCGGAGACCGTGCAGCGCAGTCATGGGGCGGCGGACGAGGTGACCGTGGGGGATCTGCATCTGCCCGGGATCGTGGGGTGGGCGTTGGCTGGGGACCGGGATGCGGATGACGCGGTGATGTTGTCGCTGCTGGAGCCGTATGCGGGGCAGCGGCATCGGGCGGCGCGGTTGATTCTGCTGAGCGGGAAGACGCCGGGGCGGCGTGCGCCGAAGATGCCGCGGGTGGATATCGGGCGGTGGTGAGGTCGGGGCGGGGGTGCGCCGGGTGGGGGTCGCCGTGGGGGGGTGGGTCGCGCGGCCCGGCGCGTACGGGGTGCCGCTGCGTCGGGGCAACCGTCGGGGTGGGTTGCGCAGCCCGGCGCGTACGGGGTGCCGCTGCGCCCACCCGTGCCGCCCCAGCGGCACGACTGCCCGCAGCTACGCGAAGACAAGCCCGCTGCCGGGTGGGCACCGCCCCGGCGGCACGACTGCCCGCAGCTTCGGCAGACGGCGGCCCCGCTGCCGGGTGAGCACCGCCACGACTGCCCGCAGCTACGCAGGACGACTGCCCGCAGCCACGACGGCAAGCCACCGCGTGCCCGCAGGCGCCGTACGGCGGAAGGGGACGTGTCGGGGGGTGTCCGCCCGCAGTGGTTCGCGCGGAAAGCCCCGGAACCGTTCCAGTTGGCAGACCGCGCGGTTCCGAGGACGGACACCCCCCGGCGCGGCCCCGACCCACCACCGGTCGTAGGCGGGGCGCGGAGGGCGTCAGTGGTCTGGGGAGAAGCGGACCGCGCCTGCCGGGATTTGGGCGTTGCACCAGATTCGGGCGCCGGTGTGGAGTTCGTTGTCGGCGCCGACGATCGCGTCGTCGCCGATGACCGTGCCGGTGAGGACCGACCGTCGGCCGATGCGCGCGCGGGTGCCGATGAGGGAGTCGGTGATCACCGCGCCGGGTTCTATGACGGCACCCGGGAGGATCGTCGAGCCGAAGACGCGGGCGCCCTCGGCGACGAAGGCGCCCTCGCCCACCACCGTCCCGCCCGCCAGCTTGGCGTCCGGTGCCACGCGGGCGGTGGGCAGGACCAGCCGGTCACCCGTGCGGCCCGGTACCGCCGGGGACGGCGCGCGCCCCAGCACCAGGTCCGCCGAGCCCCGAACGAAGGCCGCCGGGGTGCCGAGGTCAAGCCAGTAGGTGGAGTCGACCAGGCCCTGGAGGCGGGCACCGGCGGCCAGCAGGCCGGGAAACGTCTCCCGTTCGACCGACACCGGACGGCCCACGGGAATCGTGTCGATGACCGAGCGCCGGAAGACGTACGCCCCGGCGTTGATCTGGTCGGTGACGATCTCCTCCGGCGTCTGCGGCTTCTCCAGGAACGCCAGTACCCGCCCGTCGGCGTCCGTCGGGACCAGCCCGTACGCCCGCGGGTCCGTCACCTTCGTCAGGTGCAGGGAGACGTCCGCGCCCGCGTCCTCGTGCGTACGCACCAACGCCCTGATGTCCAGGCCGGTCAGGATGTCCCCGTTGAAGACCAGCACCGGATCGTCCGGCCCCGCGCGCAGCCGTGACGCCACGTTGCGGATCGCGCCGCCCGTGCCGAGCGGCTCCTCCTCCGTGACGTACTCGATGTGCAGTCCCAGCGCCGAGCCGTCACCGAAGTACGGCTCGAAGACCTCCGCCAGATAGGACGTGGCGAGCACGATGTGCTCGACCCCGGCCGCCCGCGCCCGCGCCAGCTGATGCGCGAGGAACGGCACCCCCGCCGCCCTGACCATCGGCTTGGGTGTGTACACGGTGAGCGGGCGCAGCCGGGTTCCCTTGCCGCCGACGAGGAGGATCGCTTCTGTCACCTGTCGTCTCTGCTTCCTGCCGGGACCGGTCGGACCGCACGTGCGACCGGTACGTCGATACAGCCGACCGGCCCCGCCTAACGACCCTGGTAGCGCGCGGCCTCCGAGCGGGCTGAGCCGAGCTTGCCGTAGAGCTTCCCGCCCGGGCACTCCGTGGCGAACCCGTCCCGGTGGCCCGAGATCACGTTCAGTTGAACGTTCTTACCCTTCGCGTACAGATTTCCGCCACCGGACCTCAGATACGTCTTGCCGTTCGGGTTGGCCCCGAACAGGCCCAGTTTCCACGCCGTCAGCTGGGCGACCGCCCCGACCGCCGCGTCGGAGGGCGCGGAGCTGCCGTAGGAGCCCACGACGGCGATACCGGTGCTGTCGTGGTTGAACCCGAGGGTGTGAGCGCCCATGACCGCTTTGGCCACGCCTCCGGCGCGCCCCTCGTAGATGTTTCCGCACTTGTCGACGAGGAAGTTGTAGCCGATGTCGCGCCAGCCCATGCTCGCCACGTGGTAGCGGTAGATACCGCGAATGAGCGAGGGCACCTGTGCGCAGGTGTAGTTGTTGCCGGTGGCGGTGTGGTGCACGAAGGCCGCCTTGACGGTCTTGGTGTAGAGGAAGTTCTTCTCCCGCAGGCCCTCGTCCGCGCCCCAGCCGCGGCGGGTGACGATGCCAGGGCGCGGGCCGATGTACGGCTTCACGCGCTGCTCCTCCGTCAGTTCCGAGCCGCGCAGCGCGAGGAGTTCCTGTTCCGTCTGTGCCTTGTCCAAGGCGGGGATCTCGGTGGCGCCGAGCGGGGCGAGGCCGGTGTTGACGGCGGACGCTGCGACGGTGTCGGCGGTGAGGCCGTTGGCGGTCGTGGTCGTCGTCGTGGTCGTGGTGTCGGTGCGGGGGTCGTCCGGGGCCGGTTGGGCGTTGGTCTGGGTGGTGCCGGTGCTGCCGGTGCTGCCGGTGCTGCCGGTGCTGCCGGTGCTGCCGGTGCTGCCGGTGCTGCCGGTGCTGCCAGTGCTGCCAGTGCTGCCAGTGCTGCCAGTGCTGCCAGTGCTGCCGGTGGCGGTGGGGGGTGCGGCGTCGTCGCCCGGGTCGACCAGTTCCAGGCGGAGGCCGGTGGGCAGGGCGGCGGCCTCCTGCCGCGTGGCGGTCCCGGTTCGGGTCCGGGGCTCCTGCGGTTCCCGGGTCTCCGCTCGTACGCGCACCTCCACGCCGTCGGACTCGCCCACCCACAGCGGTGCCGTTGCACCGCGTACCCGGCCGGAGGTGCGTTCGGCCGTGCCGGGGTCGGCCGCGTGGTCGGCGTTGTGCGTCTCCAGTTCCTGCCAGCCGGACCAGGCGCCGGTGGCGGTGGCGCGGGTGCGGACCTGGACGCTGCCGTGGAGTTCGGTGTCCGGGTCGTCCCAGACGACGCCGACGAGGGAGAAGTGCCGTACGTCCCTGCGGGGCAGGCCCTGCACGACGGAGCCGAGGGCGCGGTCTTCGGTGAGGGGGACGAGGGGCAGCGACTGGGTGCTGCCCGCGGGGGCGAAGGCGGCGGCCGGGGCGGCTGCGGTCCGGGACGCGGCGGCGCCTGCCGCGGGGGCCGGTCTCGCGGTCGCTGTGGCCTCGGGGAGGGTCAGCGGGAGGGCGATGACCGCCGCGCAGGTGATGCCGATGGGGGAAGCAAGGTATCCACGCATGTTCCTGATCGTGGATATGGGTGGGTGAATCTGTCCATTTGGTTATGAGCCGTTAGATTCCTCATGATTCCACCGAAAAGGTGGTCGGGATCGGCCGAACCGGTGTCCTCCACGCTCGGCGCGCATGGCCCGGTCCGCGTACGCTTGCGCAGGTGAATGCCACCGATCGCACCCCTGCCGACCTGCTGCGTTCCGCGCTCGCCGCGGATCCCTCACGCCCGCTGGTGACCTTCTACGACGACGCCACCGGTGAACGGGTCGAACTGTCCGTCGCCACCTTCGCCAATTGGGTGGCCAAGACCGCGAACCTGCTTCAGGACGGGATGTCCGTGGAACCCGGGGAGCGGGTGGCGCTGCTGCTGCCCGCGCACTGGCAGACGGCGGTGTGGCTGCTGGCGTGTTCGTCGGTGGGAGTGGTCGCGGACGTCGCGGGGGATCCGGCGCGGGCGGACCATGTGGTGGCGGGGCCCGGGGAGTTCGAGGCGGGGCTGGCGTGCGGCGGTGAGCGGTACGCGCTGTCGTTGCAGCCGTTCGGGCGGCGCTTCCCGGAACCGCCGGCGGGGTACGCGGACTACGCCGTGGATGTGCCGAGCTTCGGGGATCGGTTTGTGCCGTATGCGGCCGTTGATCCGGATGCGCCCGCATTGATTGTGGCGGGGGCGGAGTTCACCGGGGCGGAGATCGTGGGGCGGGCCCGGGGGGACGCGGGCGGGCTGGGGCTCATCGGGCCCGGGTCCCGGTTGCTGTCGGGGCTGCCCTATTCGACTTGGGAGGGGTTGAGTGCGGGGCTTTACGCTCCGCTGGCCAGCGGGGGGTCTGTGGTGTTGTGCCGGAATTTGGGGATGTTGGGGGAGGAAGGGCTGGCTCGGCGGGTGGAGAGCGAGCGGGTCACCGCGACGGCGCGGTAGCCGGCCCGGCGTGCTGGGCGCCGCGGGGGTGGGTCGCGCGGCCCGGCGCTGACGGGCCGCCGCTGCGCCCACCCTCCCCCAAGCTCTCGGCTTCGCTCGAGCAGGGGGACCCCCATCGCCCCAGCGGCACGACCGCCCGCAGCTACGCGGGACGGCTGCCCTCAGCTGCGGCGCAGGCAGGTGCGCCACCGCCGCGACGGAACCCCCGTCACCCGTTCAGCCCACCCCACCCCGCGCCCCCACCCCCCTGCCCTCATCGTCGTAAGTGGACGTAAG
>NZ_JAGPXL010000073.1 GCF_018070565.1 Streptomyces sp. B93 | reverse complement strand
GCCGACCTCGGTGTCGCCTCCGGCAACGGCAAGGGGCAGATCTTCGTCAAGGGCGAGGTCATCAAGACCGTCCCCGAGTCCAAGATCGTCGAGACGCTGATCGAAGAGGCGATGAAGCTCGCCGAGCAGATGGAGGCCGACGGCGTCGCCTCCGGTGAGCCGTCGGTGGCGGTCGCGGGCTGAGCCCGCGGGCGCCCGAGCAGGGCGGTCCGGCGACCGAGGGCGACGCCGCACAAATTCGGCAGGTACAGTGCGGAGACCGGCAGCTCCCCCTGTGAGGCCCCGCACGTGTTGACCCAGACGACCTCCCGGGTCCTCGAACCGAGTGACCTGGACGCCGCGCTCGCCGTCCTCGACCGCGAGCCGGTGGCGAACGCCTTCGTGGCGTCCCGGGTCCAGATCGCCGGACTCGACCCCTGGCGCCTGGGCGGCGAGATGTGGGGCTTCTACGAGCACGGCATGCTGACGTCGCTGTGCTACGCGGGCGCCAACCTCGTCCCCATCTGCGCCGGACCACGCGCCGTGCGCGCCTTCGCCGACCGGGCCCGGCGCGCCGGACGCCGCTGCTCCTCCATCGTCGGCCCCACCGAGTCCACCGGCCTGCTGTGGCGGCTGCTCGAACCGCACTGGGGCCCGGCCCGCGAGGTCCGCTCCCACCAGCCGCTGATGGTCACCGACCGGCTGCCCGCCGACATCGCCCCGGACCCGTACGTCCGCCGCGTCCGCAAGGACGAGATGGAGACGATCATGCCGGCCTGTGTGGCGATGTTCACCGAGGAGGTCGGGATCTCCCCGCTCGCCGGTGACGGCGGCCTCCTCTACCAGGCCCGGGTCGCCGAACTCGTCGGCTCCGGCCGCTCCTTCGCCCGCTTCGACGAACACGGCAAGGTCGTCTTCAAGGCGGAGATCGGCGCCGCGACCGACCGCGCCTGCCAGATCCAGGGCGTCTGGGTGGCCCCCGAACACCGCGGCAAGGGCCTCGCCGCCCCCGGCATGGCAGCGGTCCTGCGCTACGCCCTCGCGGACGTCGCCCCCGTGGTGAGCCTCTACGTCAACGACTACAACACGGCGGCGAGAAGGACGTACCAGAGAGTGGGCTTCAGAGAGGTCGGCGCCTTCACCAGCGTACTTTTCTAGTCGGCGGCACAGGGGCGCACCCCAGGGGCGCGGGACTGTATCGATGTGCGGCCCCGCCGCGTGGGCGCGACCGGCCACACCCAGCCACCCGGCAAACCACGGGAACCCCCCTGTAAGCTCCCCGCATGCTTCGCGACATCGTGATCAGCACCCTCGATCTCCCCTCCCACGTCGACGAAGCACTCACCGTGCAGGCCTTGGCCTTCGGCCTCGGCCCCGACGAGATCGCCGTACGCCGCCAGATCGTCCTGCGTCACATGGCCTACCCGGGCGCCCGCGCCTACGGCGCCACCACCGCCGACGGCGTCCTCGTCGGCTTCGTCTACGGCATGCCCAACAACCGCGCCCACTGGTGGTCCACGGTCGTGGAGCCGTACCTGCGCGCCGAGGGCAATGCCGCCTGGCTCGACGACTCCTTCGTCATCACCGAACTGCACGTCCACCCGCGGTACCAGAACCGCGGCATCGGCCGCGCCCTGATCACCACGATCACGGACACCGCCACCGAGCCCCGCTCGATCCTCTCCGCGATCGACACCGACAGCCCGGCCCGCGGCCTGTACCACTCCCTCGGCTACCAGGACCTCGCCCGCCGCGTCCTGTTCCCCAGCGCCCCCAAGCCGTACGCCGTGATGGGCGCCCCGCTGCCGCTGCGCCGATAACCGATTTCCGCCCCCGCGCACCGCCCGGCTAACCTCCTTGGCATCACACTCACGCAGCAGGAGATTCGAGAGCCATGGCGAACGCACCGGTCCAGCGCATGTCCCAGTTGATGGCGAAGACGCTGCGCGACGACCCGGCGGACGCCGAGGTGCTCAGCCACAAGCTGCTCGTCCGGGCGGGCTACGTTCGACGTACCGCCGCCGGGATCTGGAGCTGGCTGCCGCTCGGCAAGAAGGTCCTCGCCAACGTGGAGCGGATCGTCCGCGAGGAGATGGACGCGATCGGCGCCCAGGAGGTCAGCCTCCCCGCCCTGCTGCCCCGCGAGCCCTACGAGGCTACCGGCCGCTGGGACGAGTACGGCGCCGAGCTGTTCCGCCTGAAGGACCGCAGGGGCGGCGACTACCTCCTCGGCCCGACCCACGAGGAGATCTTCACCCTGCTGGTGAAGGACCAGGCGTCCTCCTACAAGGACCTGCCGGTGATCCTCTACCAGATCCAGACCAAGTTCCGGGACGAGGCGCGGCCCCGCGCGGGCATCCTGCGCGGCCGGGAGTTCCTGATGAAGGACTCCTACTCCTTCGACACCGCCGACGAGGGCCTCGCCGAGTCCTACGCCCTGCACCGCGAGGCCTACCAGCGGATCTTCGAGCGCCTCGGTCTGGACTACCGCATCTGCGCGGCGACCGCGGGCGCGATGGGCGGCTCCAAGTCGGAGGAGTTCCTCGCCCCGGCCGAGGCGGGCGAGGACACCTTCGCCGACTGCCCCAACTGTGACTTCGCCGCCAACACCGAGGCGATCTCGTACGCCCTGAAGCCGGTGGACGCCACCGGCGTGCCCGCCGCCGAGGACATCGACACCCCCGACACCCCGACCATCGAGACCCTCGCGGCCTCCCTGGGCGTCCCGGCCTCCGCCACGCTGAAGAACCTGCTGGTCAAGGTGGACGGCGAGATCGTCGCCGTGGGCGTGCCCGGGGACCGTGAGGTCGACCTGGACAAGGTCGAGGCGCATTTCGCCCCGGCGGTCGTCGAGATGGTCACCGAGGCGGACTTCGCGACCCGCCCCGACCTGGTGCGCGGCTATGTCGGTCCGCAGGGTCTGGAGAAGGTCAAGTACCTCGCCGACCCGCGGGTGGCGCCCGGCACGGCCTGGATCACCGGCGCCAACAAGGTGAACACGCACGCCAGGAACGTGGTCGCGGGCCGTGACTTCGAGGTCGACGAGTACGTCGACGTCGTGGTCGTCGAGGAGGGCGACCCCTGCCCCAACTGCGGCACCGGGCTCAAGCTGGACCGTGCCATCGAGATCGGCCACATCTTCCAGCTCGGCCGCAAGTACGCCGACGCCCTCAAGCTCGACGTCCTCGGCCAGAACGGCAAGCCCGTCCGCGTCACCATGGGCTCCTACGGCGTCGGCGTGTCCCGTGCGGTCGCCGCGCTCGCCGAGCAGAGCGCCGACGACAAGGGCCTGTGCTGGCCCAAGGAGGTCGCCCCGGCGGACGTCCACGTGGTCGCCGCGGGCAAGGCCCTCCAGACGGAACTGGCCCTCGACGTCTCCGGGAAGCTGGCCGCCGCCGGTGTCCGCGTCCTGGTCGACGACCGGGCGGGCGTCTCGCCGGGTGTGAAGTTCACCGACGCCGAACTGATCGGCGTACCGCGGATCCTGGTGGCCGGGCGGCGGGCCGGTGAGGGTGTGGTCGAGCTGAAGGACCGCCGCACCGGTGAGCGTGAGGAACTGCCGGTGGACGAGGCGATCGCGCGGCTGACCGCGGCGGTCTGACACCGGCCGGGTCCCTTCGGCTTCCTCGGGTGACCAACGCCCGTCGGCCCTGTGCGATGACGGGATCGCGCAGGGCCGACGGGCGTGTCCTTCTTCTCTGCTGTTCCTCTCGGCCTTCAGCAGGCCATCGCCTCGACGACGGGGGTCAGGAGGTCGACCGGCAGACGTACCACTGTGCCGCAGAAGCACAGCGGCGCGGCGCCGGTTCCCCCGGGCGCCCCGAGGTCGATGGTGAGCAGAGCGTGCAGTTCCTTGATGACTTCGGGCAGGGGTGCACCTCTTGAGATGAGAACGGTGACTTCGTCCGGAACCCAGACGACCATGTCCGGTAGGTCGTCCGCCACATCCACGTGAATGCACACAGGTGTCTCCCAGGGTGCGCGACGGTTGGGCAAGTCTCGCTGCGGGAGGCCAGCGGCAGAGCGATGGTACCGGTGCAGAGATGTACTGATGGGGTTATCGGTGACATTCACCGGAAGTCGGGTCAGTCGCTGTTCAGACGATGCGGCTGACCTGCACCATCGCCTCGGCGTCCTTGACCAGTGCGCGCTGCCGTGACTCGGGGAGCTGGCGGTACAGCTCCAGCAGCCTCTTCTCCCGCTCGTCGCGGCTGGGCCCCGGGACCGGGCGGCCCACGGCCTCGAAGAACTCCCGGGGAGTGGTCTGCACCCCCCACTCACGGAAGACCTTCACCATCGCCCGCAGCTTCTCCGGGGCGATGCGGGAGGTGCCACGGGTGCGGTTCATCCATGCGTTGAGGGTCGGGTACGCGATACCGGACGCCGCGGCCAGGTCCTTCTGCGTTCTGTCCGGACACTCGGCGAGAAGCCGCTCCAGCAGGGCTGCCAGATCCTCGCCGTGGGCGGACGCGTTCTGAGTCGTCACACGTCAGAGGATCGGCCATCGATTTCTGCATGCGCAAGTAGATCGCAGATTGAACCGGTGGGTCTGGGCGTACGCCGGTGCGTTCCGGCGTGCGCCCGGTATAAGGCGTGCACCCCCTGGTGTGACGCTGCGTCTCCACCTTGACACGATATGCATCTACATGAAGACTGTGGATCTGATCCGCTGGCGGTCCGAAAGCGTCGAAGGGAGCACAGACCGTGTCCGTACTACAAGATCACCGGGTTCTTCCGGAGCATCCGGAACCCGTCGTGATCACCCGGGCCCGCACCGGTGACCGGGAAGCCTTCGCCCTCCTCTACCGGGAGCACCACCGCGTCGTGCACCGCTACCTCGCGGTGCGCACCCGCGACCGCCATCTGGCGGACGACCTCGCCCAGGACGTCTTCGTGCGCGCGCTGCGCGGCATCGACGGCTTCGCCTGGCAGGGCAAGGAGTTCTCCGCCTGGCTGCTCACCATCGCCCGCAACCTCTACCTCGACGAGATGGGCCGCAGCCGCTCCCGGCTGGAGACACCGGTGGCCGAGTTCCGCGACGCCGAACAGCCGCACTGCTCCACCGAGCTGCTCGCCCTGCGGGAACTGGAGGCCGTCGAGAACCGTGAGACGGTCCAGGACGTCCTGCGCGTGCTGAACCCGCCCGAACGGCACTGCCTGGAACTGCGCTTCTTCGACGGGCTGTCGGCCGAGGAGACCGCACACGCCATGGGCCGCAGCGTCGGTGCCGTCCGGGCGCTCACCCACCGCGCCGTACGACGACTGCGCTGGAGCGCCGGGGCGGTGCCGGTGTGAACCCCAATCTGGCGCACGCGGCCAGGGTGATCCAGACCCTCCTGGTCCACGACGAGCCCCACCGGGCCACGGTCATCGCGCGAGCCCTCGACACCGCCCGGCTGCTCGCCGACCCCTACCGCTCCTACGGTCTGGTCCTGCACAGGACCTCCGACGGCCGCTGGTCCCTCGCCCCTCAGGGGCTGACCCCGCTCGAACGACAGGCGCTCGCCTGGGACGCCGCCTGCCGACGCGCGCAGGGCGTGGCGTCCGGGTTCGAGCACGAGACCGGCGGCCATCCCGGCGTACGCCGTATCGAGGCCGACGGCGACCGGGTGCGGGTCACCCTGCACGTCGGCGACGCCACCGAGTGGGACCAGTGGCGCGCGTACTTCGGGGTCACGCTCGTCGGGGACCGGGCCGACCCCGGCACCCTGGTCGCCGAGGGCAAGCGGGCGGGCGTACGGGTGTCGCTGCTGGTCCGGGTCGTCCCGCCGCCCCCCGACCCGGTCCCGGCGGCGCGGCCGTACCAGCACGACGGGGAGACCTACGACCTCGCCCGGCCGTTGCGCGACGCGCACGGCGACCTCTGGTACTTCCAGGGCCATCGCGCCCGCGACGGCATGCCGATGCTGTCGCCCGACGGACGTCTGGAGCAGTGCTCGCTGGGCAATGTGGTCGCGCTGGTGGGGCCGTTGACGGCGGTGCCGGAGACGGAGCAGCCGAGCGGCGGGGAGGGCGACGGGTCCGCGGCGTCCGAGGCGCCCGCGGTGCTCGAGACGCCTGCGGTGCTCGAGACGCCCGCCGCGTCCGCGGCGTCCGAGGTGCCGGTGGCGGTTCCGGCGCCCGCGTCTCCCGTGGCGCTCGTCCGACCGGTGCCGTCGGGGCGGTCGGTGCGGTCCGAGTCGTCCGGGCGGTCCGAGTCGTCCGGGCGGTCCGTGACCTCCTTGCCGTCTGGGTCGTCTGGGCCGTCTGGGCCGTCCGTGCGGTCCGTGACCTCCTTGCCGTCTGGGCCGTCCTTGCCATTCGAGCCATCCGGGCCATCCGAGCCGTCCATGCCGTCCGTGTCTCCCGAACCCGCCGTGCCCGAGTTCGTCACCCCCACCGCGGTTCCCGTCCCCCTCGTGCCGTCGCTGTCCGTGGCCGGGCCGGTCGACGGGGCCCCTCCCGCGGACCCCGCGCCGCCCGTGCCGTCACCGGTCGCCCTGGTTCCGGTGGCCCGTCCGGGAGGGGAGCGATGACCCGGACCACCGAACCCGCCGGGGCCGGCTTCCTCGACCGGGCCTGGGAGCTGCGGGCCGCCTGCCGTCGGCAGGACGCCGAGCTGTGGTTCTCCAGCCGCACCCGCGGCAGGGCCGTGGCGATCTGCCGGGCCTGCCCCGTGCTCGCCGCGTGCCGCAGGGCCGTGCTCCGACGCGAACAGGGCCTGCCCCGCTGCCAGCGCAGCGGCATTGTCGCGGGCCTCACCGGCTCCCAGCGCTACGACCTGGAGCGCGGCGGCGAACGTACCGAGCGCTCGCCGTCCGACGCCACGCCCACCGGGCCGGGCGCCACCCGCAACCATGCGACGATCCCGGCACCCTGCGGCACCCGGGCCGCCTACCAGCGCCATCTGCGCCGCAGCGAACCCGTCGACGAGGCCTGCCGGGCCGCCAACGCCCGCAGCGCCGTCGCCTACCGCCGTACCGGTTCCACCCGGGGCCGCCAGGCCGGACCGGGACCTCCGCGCGGGCTCGCGCTCACGGCCCTCTTCCCGACCGCACCACAGTGAGGTTTTCCCGCATGGCGGCATTTCCCCCGGGCACCGACGAGGAGCTGGCGCGCTGGCGACAGTACGTCGACTCCTGCGACCGGGAACTGAGCCGGATCCGACGTGAGCGCGCCCACCTGCTGGCCTGGTTGGCCGCACTGCATCCGGCGACCGCCGTCCTCACCGTGGACCCGGGCAGCGAAGGGGTGCGCCGACTGCGGCTCGTCGTCGGCGGCTGGCCCATGTCGTGGCCGCTGCGCTCCGCCGACCTCCCGCTGTTCGGCCACGTACGGCACGCCGGGCCGGGCACGCCGCCCGCCACCCCCGACGGCGACGACGGCGCCGACCAGGAGGAGTGGCTGCGTCGGCACACCCAACTGCTGGCCCTCGAAGGCGCCGTGCACAGCGCGCTGACCGGACACGACACCACCGGGCACTGACACCGCCCGCGGCCAGGGCCCCTCTCCCCGAGCCTCCGGCCGGCAAGCTCGGGAGGCAAGTCGGCCGGACCCGCAGCGCCCCCTGCCGCCGCACCGGCAGCGGGGCGCTGTCGTGCCCCCGCCGCCCACCGCTCACAGCCAGCCGGCGAACTCCAGCAGCAGCTCCGCGTCCTGCGGGCGGCCGACACGGCGGGCCCGTACGCCCGACTCGACCGCGCGGAACAGGGTCCAGCCGCGCAGCCGCTCCTGGTCGACCTCCAGCGACTCGGCGAGGCGCTTGACCCGCCGCCGGGTCGTGGACGCGCCGGACGGGGCGGCGATCAGGTCCTCCACCCGGTCCCGGACCAGCCGGGCCAGATCGAAGGCGCACTCGCCGACCACCGGGTCGGGGCCCACCGCCAGCCACGGCATCCGCTCCCCGCGCAGCACCTTGCTCTGCCGGAACGTGCCGTGCAGCAGCCGGCGCTCCGGCGGCGCGGCCAGCAGCTCCTCGCGGGCCGTGAGCGCGGCGTCGACCAGCGGGCGCAGCTCGGGGTAGGCGTCGGCGCCCGCCCGCATCGCCGTCGCCTGCCGACCGGTCCGCCCGTCGACCGTCTCGAAGACCTGGTCATCGGGTGGCTCCACCCACAGCCGCCGCAGCGTGCCCGCCGCCTCCAGCAGCGCCTTCGCCTCCGGCAGCGACCGCACCGACACCTCCGGGTGCAGCCGCTCCAGCAGCAGCGCGTCGTCCGCGGCATCCGGCTCCAGCGGCAGTACGGCACCCCGGCCGCCCCAGTGCGCCAGCGCCGCCCGCTCGCTGACGGGGCGGGCCCGCGGCGGCGCGAGCTTCAGCACGGCGGGAGCGTCGTCCGCCCGCCGCACCAGCAGGACGACGCTGCTGCGGCCACCCGGCAGCTGCACCCGCTCGACGGTCAACTCGCGTAGCGCGACGGCCCGGTGGACCGCCTCGGGCAGCTTCTCCAACCAGTCGTCACCGTCCGGTGCCGTCTCACCGAGCGCCCTGACCAGACGCCGCGGCGGTTCGAAAGCCATGCGCGAGTCGTTCCCTTCCCATGAGGCCCGTGTACGGGTCTTCACCCGGTCGGCGCCGCCGATGCCGAGGCGGTGCTCTCGGCGGGTGCCCCCGCCGACGCCTTGGCGCCGGACCGCTCGGCGAGACCAGGGAAGGCTACGCTCCCGCCGCGCCAGCGCACCGCCCGCACCGCCGACTCCCGCAGCGCCGCCACGGCCGAGGCCCGCCGCTTGCCCTGCGCCGCGCGCACCAGGTCGGAGTAGACCCCGGCGACGCGTTCCTCCAGCTCCACGGCGAGCCGTACGGCGGCGGCGGAGTCCGGCACCGCGAACGGCAGCGCGTACCCGGCGGCCGCCGCCACCGGCTGGGCGCCCGCGTCGCGCAGCTCACGCACCAGCGTGTCCCGCCGCGCCCGGTGGGCGTCGTACGCCGTCCGCGCCTCGGTGCGGCGCCCCTCGTCGATCCGCCCGCCGACCACCCCGTAGCCGTAGACGGCGGCGTGCTCGGCCGCCAGGGCCGCCTGAAGGGCCGTCAGCTCCCCGTCCTTCGCCTCGCTCATCCGGCGTCCTCCTTCGGTGTCGCGGTCAGCAGATACGCGTGCGCCGCACCGGCCGCCGCCACCGAGGCCAGCAGCCGCGCCGTCTCGCCCGGCAGCTCAAGCAGCGCCTCGGCCCGCCGGTCCGCCAGCTCCCGCTCGGCGGCGGCCAGTTCGGCGAGGGCGTCCTTCTCGCTGGACGGCACGGTGGCTTCCGTGGCCGAGGGCGAGGGGGAAGAGACCGGCGACGGGGAGCCGGAGGGCGACGCGCCCGGCGTGGCACCGGATCCGCCCCCGAAGGCCTTCACATGCCGCGCCACCTCCTCCCGCAGCGGCCGCAGCCGCTCCGCCAGCGCGGGATGCGCGGCCAGCACCGCGTCGTACCGCTCGACGAGCGCGCCGCTGTCCCGGGCCGCACGCGCGCGTGCCCGCTCGGCGGCCGAGGGACCGGCGCCGCCCGGGTCGGCGGTGTCGTCGGGGCCCTCGGAGCAGCCGACGAGGAGGGCGGCGCCCGCCACGGAGGCGAGCAGGCTCCTTCTGCGCGGCCCCGAGGGGATGCGCGGCGGTGGGGAAAACGGCACGGCGGACGTCCTCGGAGGGCTCGAACGGAACAGGGGTCGGGCGGCACGCCCGTGATCACGGTACCCGCGCACCCGCCCAGCGCGTCCCACCGGCGGGGGCCGGGTGGACGGCAACACCCCCTGGGACCGGATACCCTTTGAGCCAGACACGCGACCCATCCCACAACAGCACACGCGGCCGAGGAGTCACCCGGATGAGCACCACCCAGAGCGAGAGGCTGCGAGAACTGCTGGAACCGCTCGTCGGCGCTCAAGGCCTGGATCTGGAAGAGATCGCGGTGGACTCGGTCGGACGCAAGCGGGTGCTGCGCGTGGTCGTCGACTCCGACAGCGGGGCGGACCTGGACCGGATCGCCGATGTGAGCCGCGCGCTCTCGGCGAAGCTCGACGAGACGGACGCGATGGGCGAGGGCGAGTACACCCTCGAGGTCGGCACCCCCGGCGCGGAGCGCCCCCTCACCGAACGGCGGCACTACGTGCGCGCCACCGGACGGCTGGCGAAGTTCCAGCTGACCGCGGGCGGCGAGCTGGTCGCGCGGATCCTGACCGTCGATGACGAAGGCGTCGATCTCGAGGTACCCGGGGTGAAGGGCCGCAAGCCCACGGCGCGCAGACTCGCCTTCGAGGAGATCGCCAAGGCGCGCGTCCAGGTCGAGTTCGGCCGCAAGGACGACAGCGGCAGCAAGCACGACAAGCACGACGAGGACTTCAAGGAAGAGGAGGAGGCGTAGCCGTGGACATCGACATGAGCGCCCTGCGGGGCCTGGTGCGGGAGAAGGAGATCTCCTTCGACCTGCTGGTCGAGGCGATCGAATCGGCCCTCCTCATCGCCTACCACCGCACCGAGGGAAGCCGCCGCCACGCGCGCGTGGAGCTGAACCGGGAGACCGGGCACGTCACCGTGTGGGCGAAGGAGGACCCCGAGGACCTGGAGGAGGGCCAGGAGGCCCGCGAGTTCGACGACACCCCGTCGGGTTTCGGCCGGATCGCCGCCACCACCGCCAAGCAGGTCATCCTCCAGCGGCTGAGGGACGCCGAGGACGACGCGACCCTCGGTGAGTACGCGGGCCGGGAGGGCGACATCGTCACCGGTGTGGTCCAGCAGGGCCGCGACCCGAAGAACGTGCTCGTCGACATCGGCAAGCTGGAGGCCATCCTGCCGGTGCAGGAGCAGGTGCCCGGCGAGAGCTATCCGCACGGCATGCGGCTGCGGTCGTACGTCGTCCGGGTGGCGAAGGGCGTGCGCGGTCCCTCGGTCACGCTTTCCCGTACGCACCCCAATCTGGTGAAGAAGCTTTTCGCCCTGGAGGTGCCGGAGATCGCCGACGGGTCGGTGGAGATCGCCGCCATCGCGCGTGAGGCAGGTCACCGTACGAAGATCGCCGTCCGCTCCACCCGCTCCGGGCTGAACGCCAAGGGCGCCTGCATCGGCCCCATGGGCGGCCGGGTGCGCAATGTCATGGGCGAGCTGAACGGTGAGAAGATCGACATCGTCGACTGGTCGGACGACCCGGCCGAGATGGTGGCGAACGCGCTCTCCCCGGCCCGGGTCTCCAAGGTGGAGGTCGTGGACCTGGCGGCCCGCTCCGCGCGGGTCACGGTGCCCGACTACCAGCTGTCCCTGGCGATCGGCAAGGAAGGGCAGAACGCCCGCCTGGCGGCCCGCCTCACGGGCTGGCGGATCGACATCCGCCCGGACACCGAACCGGACGCCGACCGGCCGGGTGACCGGCCCGCCGGCAGGTCCACCGACCGTCCCGCCGACCGGTCCGTTCCCCGGTCCGGGGAATAGATCCGAGCCGCGGGTCGCTTAGATCACGACAACCGCACGACGACGGCCGTTCGATTCTTGCCCCAAAGGGGTGAGGTCGGTGCGGGGAGGTAGACTGAGGAGTGTCTGGCCGGACGCGGGCCCGCGCATGCCCGGAACGCACCTGTCTCGGGTGCCGGGAGCGAGCGGCCAAGACTGATCTGCTGCGGATCGTGGCGATCGAGGGCGAATGCGTCCCCGATCCTCGCGGTACGCTGCCCGGCCGGGGTGCCTATGTACACCCCGCCCTGGTCTGTCTCGACCAGGCGGTACGCCGCCGGGCGTTCACGCGGGCACTGCGCGCCCCGGGAGCGCCCGACACAAAGGCGTTGCGCCGGTACGTCGAGCGGACAACAGTTGCCGAGCAGGCAGCACGGTAGGAAGACGCGCCGTACGGAACCCCGTGCGGTTGGTACCTCGCGAGTCGAAAGCAGGTCGAGATTGCGATGAGCACTCGATGAGTACGCGATGAGTACGCCCATGAACTAGCGACGGTCCGGCCGCAACCCGGACCTCAAAGGAGCGAAGTGGCTAAGGTCCGGGTCTACGAACTCGCCAAGGAGTTCGGTGTGGAGAGCAAGGTCGTCATGGCCAAGCTCCAGGAACTCGGTGAATTCGTCCGATCGGCGTCTTCGACGATCGAGGCGCCCGTAGTACGCAAACTGACCGACGCCTTCCAGCAGGGCAGCGGCAACGGCAAGTCCGCCGCCAAGCCCGCCCCCCGGAAGGCCTCGCCCAGGCCCGCCGCGCCCTCTCCGGCGCAGGCGGCCCGTCCGGCTGCTCCCAAGCCGGGCGCCCCCAAGCCCCCGGCGGCCCAGCCCCCGGCGGCCCAGCAGCCCGCGGCTCCGGCCGCGCCCGCGGCGGCCCCCGGTCCGCGCCCGACGCCGGGCCCCAAGCCCGCGCCGCGTCCGGCCCCGGCGGCCCCCACCACCCCCGAGTTCACGGCTCCGCCGTCGGCTCCGTCCCCGGCCGCGCCGCGCCCCGGCGCGCGTCCCGGTGCCCCCAAGCCGGGCGGCCGTCCCGGCGGCCAGGGTCAGCAGGGCGGCGGTCAGGGCGGCCGTGGCCAGGGTGCGCGTCCCGGCGCTTCCGCGCCGCGTCCCGGTGCCCGTCCGGCCGGTCCGCGCCCGGGCAACAACCCCTTCACCTCCGGTGGCTCCACCGGTATGGCCCGTCCGCAGGCGCCGCGTCCGCAGGGCGCCCCGCGTCCCGGCGGCCCCGGTGCCCCCGGTGGTCCCCGTCCGCAGGCGCCCGGCGCCCAGGGCGGCGGCCCGCGTCCCCAGGCCCCGGGCGGCAACCGTCCGAGCCCGGGCTCGATGCCCCGTCCGCAGGGCGGCGGTCCGCGTCCCGGTGGCGGTCCCGCGGGTCCGCGTCCGAACCCGGGCATGATGCCGCAGCGTCCGGCCGCGGGTCCTCGTCCGGGCCCCGGCGGCGGTCGTGGTCCGGCCGGTGCCGGTCGTCCCGGCGGCGGTCGTCCCGGTGGCGGCGGTGGTTTCGCCGGTCGTCCCGGTGGCGGCGGCGGTGGCGCCCGTCCGGGTGGCGGCGGTGGTTTCGCCGGTCGTCCCGGTGGCGGCGGCGGTGGCTTCGGCGGTGGCGGCGGTGGCCGTCCCGGCTTCGGCGGCCGTCCCGGCGGCCCCGGTGGCCGTGGTGGCACGCAGGGCGCCTTCGGCCGTCCCGGCGGTCCCGCGCGCCGTGGCCGCAAGTCGAAGCGGCAGAGGCGCCAGGAGTACGAGGCCATGCAGGCCCCGAGCGTCGGCGGCGTGATGCTGCCGCGCGGCAACGGCGAGACCATCCGTCTCTCCCGCGGCGCGTCGCTCACGGACTTCGCGGAGAAGATCAACGCCAACCCGGCGTCGCTCGTCGCGGTCATGATGAACCTCGGCGAGATGGTCACCGCCACGCAGTCGGTCTCCGACGAGACGCTCCAGCTCCTCGCCGACGAGATGAACTACACCGTTCAGATCGTCAGCCCGGAGGAGGAGGACCGCGAGCTGCTCGAGTCCTTCGACATCGAGTTCGGCGAGGACGAGGGCGACGAGGAGGACCTGGTGGTCCGCCCGCCGGTCGTCACCGTCATGGGTCACGTCGACCACGGCAAGACCCGGCTGCTGGACGCCATCCGCAAGACCAACGTCATCGCGGGCGAGGCCGGCGGCATCACCCAGCACATCGGTGCCTACCAGGTGGCGACCGAGGTCAACGACGAAGAGCGCAAGATCACCTTCATCGACACCCCGGGTCACGAGGCGTTCACCGCCATGCGTGCCCGTGGTGCGAAGTCGACCGACATCGCGATCCTGGTCGTCGCGGCCAACGACGGCGTCATGCCGCAGACGGTCGAGGCGCTCAACCACGCCAAGGCGGCCGACGTCCCGATCGTCGTCGCGGTCAACAAGATCGACGTCGAGGGCGCGGACCCGACCAAGGTGCGCGGTCAGCTGACCGAGTACGGCCTGGTGGCCGAGGAGTACGGCGGCGACACCATGTTCGTCGACATCTCCGCCAAGCAGGGGCTGCACATCGACGCGCTGCTGGAAGCGGTCATCCTGACCGCGGACGCCTCGCTCGACCTGCGGGCCAACCCCAACCAGGACGCGCAGGGCATCTCCATCGAGTCCCGTCTCGACCGCGGCCGTGGTGCCGTGGCGACGGTCCTCGTCCAGCGAGGCACCCTGCGGGTCGGCGACACCATGGTGGTCGGCGACGCCTACGGCCGTGTCCGTGCCATGCACGACGACCTCGGCAACAACGTCGCCGAGGCCGGTCCGTCCACGCCGGTCCAGGTGCTGGGTCTCACCAACGTCCCCGGCGCCGGTGACAACTTCATCGTGGTCGACGAGGACCGTACGGCCCGCCAGATCGCGGAGAAGCGCGCCGCCCGTGAGCGCAACGCGGCCTTCGCCAAGCGCACGCGCCGCGTGTCGCTGGAGGACCTGGACAAGGTGCTGAAGGCCGGCGAGGTCCAGCAGCTGAACCTGATCATCAAGGGTGACGCTTCCGGTTCGGTCGAGGCGCTGGAGTCCTCCCTGCTCCAGCTGGACGTCGGCGAAGAGGTCGACATCCGCGTCCTGCACCGCGGCGTCGGTGCGGTCACGGAGTCCGACATCGACCTGGCGATGGGCTCGGACGCCATCGTGATCGGCTTTAACGTCCGCGCGGCCGGCCGCGCGGCGCAGATGGCCGAGCGCGAGGGCGTGGACGTCCGCTACTACTCGGTCATCTACCAGGCGATCGAGGAGATCGAGGCGGCCCTCAAGGGCATGCTCAAGCCGGAGTTCGAGGAAGTCGAGCTGGGTACGGCGGAGATCCGCGAGGTCTTCCGCTCGTCCAAGCTGGGCAACATCGCGGGTGTGCTCATCCGCTCCGGCGAGGTCAGGCGGAACACCAAGGCCCGCCTGCTCCGCGACGGCAAGGTCATCGCGGAGAACCTCACCATCGAGGGCCTGCGTCGCTTCAAGGACGACGTGACCGAGATCCGCGAAGGGTTCGAGGGCGGTATCAACCTCGGCAACTTCAACGACATCAAGGTCGACGACGTCATCGCGACGTACGAGATGCGCGAGAAGCCGCGCGCGTGACCTGACACGCGACTGGGGCCGGTCGGCGGGAGATATTTCCGTCGATCGGCCCCGGCCGTTGCGTGTACGGTTCCCGTATCGGCGTCGACGCGTGGCGCCCGTACCCCGGACCGGCGGGACATCCGGATACACACATGTATGTGGGGACTCTGTCCTTCGACATCCTCCTCGGCGACGTACGGTCGTTGAAGGAGAAGCGATCCGTCGTCCGCCCGATCGTGGCCGAGTTGCAGCGCAAGTTCGCGGTCAGCGCGGCCGAGGTGGACCACATGGACCTCTACCGCCGCGCCGGCATCGGCCTGGCGGTGGTGTCCGGCGACGCCGGGCACCTCACCGACGTACTCGACCGGTGTGAACGGCTGGTCGCCGGACGCCCCGAAGTGGAACTGCTCTCCGTGAGACGCCGCTTCCACGGCGACGACGACTGACCACAGAACGTGAAGATCAGGAAAGAACGGGAGACGGACCAGTGGCCGACAACGCGCGGGCTAAGAGGCTGGCGGACCTCATCCGAGAGGTGGTGGCCCAGAAGCTGCAGCGCGGGATCAAGGACCCGCGGCTCGGCTCGCACGTCACCATCACGGACACCCGGGTGACGGGCGACCTGAGGGAGGCGACCGTCTTCTACACGGTGTACGGCGACGACGAGGAGCGCAAGGCCGCCGCCGCCGGACTGGAGAGCGCCAAGGGCATCCTGCGCTCCGAGGTCGGCCGGGCGGCCGGGGTGAAGTTCACCCCCACCCTCACCTTCGTCGCCGACGCCCTCCCGGACACCGCACGCACCATCGAGGACCTCCTCGACAAGGCGCGCCAGTCCGACGCGAAGGTGCGTGAGGCGTCCGCGGGCGCCCGCTACGCCGGTGAGGCGGACCCGTACCGGAAGCCGGACTCCGAGGACGAGGCCGACGACACCGACGGGACGGACGACAGCACCGCATGACCCGGCAGCACACCACGCCCGACGGCCTCGTCATCGTCGACAAGCCGTCGGGCTTCACTTCGCACGACGTGGTCGCCAAGATGCGCGGCATCGCCCGCACCCGCCGCGTCGGCCACGCGGGCACCCTCGACCCGATGGCGACGGGCGTCCTCGTCCTCGGGGTGGAGCGGGCGACCAAGCTCCTCGGGCATCTCGCCCTCACCGAGAAGGAGTACCTCGGCACCATCCGGCTCGGCCAGACCACGGTCACCGACGACGCCGAGGGCGAGGTCACCGGCTCCACCGACGCCTCCAGGGTCACCCGGGACGCCATCGACGCCGGGATCGCCAAGCTGACCGGCGAGATCATGCAGGTGCCGTCCAAGGTCAGCGCCATCAAGATCAACGGCGTGCGCTCGTACAAGCGGGCCCGCGACGGCGAGGACTTCGACATCCCCGCCCGGCCGGTCACCGTCTCGTCCTTCACCGTTTACGACGTCAGGGACGCCGTCGCCGCCGACGGCACCCCCGTACTCGACCTGGTGGTGTCGGTGGTCTGCTCCTCCGGCACCTACATCCGCGCCCTCGCCCGTGACCTGGGCGCGGACCTCGGCGTCGGCGGGCACCTCACCGTGCTGCGCCGGACCCGGGTCGGGCCGTACAAGCTGGACTCCGCGCGCACCCTCGACCAGCTCCAGGAGGAGCTGACGGTGATGCCGGTCGCGGAGGCCGCCGCGGCCGCGTTCCGGCGCTGGGACGTCGACGAGCGGCGGGCCCGGCTGCTGACGAACGGCGTGCGCCTGGAGATGCCCGAGGAGTACGCGGGCGCCGGGCCGGTGGCCGTCTTCGCACCCGACGGCCGCTTCCTCGCGCTCGTCGAGGAGCAGCGGGGGAAGGCCAAGAGCCTCGCGGTCTTCGGCTGACGGGCCACGGGGGGCGCGCTGTCCGCCCGTGCGGTGGGCCGCGGTCCGGTTCGGTCCGGTCCGGTCTGGTCCGGTTTGTGGTTCGTGGCATGGCCCACGGTTTGCCCGTGGAGCGGCGATCACGGGGTCGTAAGTCGCCGCTCCACGGTCCCCCCTCGGTTCCCCCACCTCTAGGGTGTATCCATCGACCCCCGCCCATTCACCCGACCGGGCAGGCGCTCGGAGTGAACCGAGGGAGCGGAAGGGGGCGCGTTCGTCCGGCGATCTGGTCCCCCTGATCATCCCGCCCCTACCGTCGAGGACGCAGGCGACGACGGAGCACGGGTGTGCGGCAGGGGGCGATGACGGTGGCCGACGAATCCCTCGTCCACCTCCGTGACCCGGCCGGTCGCCCCCGCGGCACCGGCTTCGCGGCGGACCACCACGGCACCGTCGTCACCAGCCACGAGGCCGTCGAGGGCCTGCCCTGGCTGACGGTGCGCACCGCTGGAGACCCCGACCGGGTCGTCACCGCCGACGCGATCACCCCGCTGCCCCACCTGGACCTCGCCCTCGTCCACACCGAAGGTCCCGGGCCCGTCCCGCTCCCCGTGAGCGTGCGGGGACCCGTGGAGAGCGGGCGGTACGTCCGCCTCGCCGCGGGCTGCTGGCGCGAGGCACGGGTGCTCGGCACCGCCGACGTGGCCTACCCCGCCGCCGACCGGCACCACCACCTCCACGACGTACTCGAACTGGCCATGGGCACCACCGCGCGGGACGCGCTGCGGGCGGGCGGCGGCGCAGCCGGGGGGCCGGTGGTCGACGCCACGACCGGCGCCGTCGTCGGGGTGCTGGGCACCAGACTGCGGTCCGGCCCACGCGACACCGGGTTCGCCGTGCCGCTGCCGGGGCGGGTGGCGGGCGGCCCGCTCGGCGAACTGCTCGCCCGAAACGCCGCGACCGTGCCCGCCTACGGCGCCGACCTCAATCTCGCCGGAGTGCTCGAACTGACCGCCACCTCCATGGGCTGCGACGGCGCGCCGCAACCGCTGGCGGTGCCGCCGGTCGAACGGGCGGGCCCGGCGCGGGAGTTCGCCGCGTTCACGGCGGGCCCCGCCCTCGTCCTCGGGCTGGTCGGGCCGCCCGGCAGCGGCCGTACGACGGAACTCGCGGCCCTCGCCGCCCGGCGCGGGCGCGCCGCCGAACCCACCCTCTGGCTGCGCGGCGCCGACCTGCACGCCGACGACGCCTCCGTGGCCGACGCCGTCCGCCGCGCCCTGTACCGCGCGGCCCGGGTCCTGGCCGCCGCGTCCCCCGCCCCCGGTGTGGACCCGGCCGACCTCACGCCCGAGCGCGTCGCCCACCTCGCCCGCGCGGTCGGCCGCCCCCTGCTGCTCCTGCTGGACGGCCCCGAGGAGATGCCGCCGCTGCTCGCCCACCGGCTGGCCGACTGGACCGACGGGACGGCGCGGTGGCTGCGGGAGACGGGGACACGGCTGGTGGTGGCGGGTCGGGGGGAGTACTGGGAGCGGGCGGGGGGCGAGTTCCCGGGGGAGCTGCTGTATCGCGGGGGGTGGGCGGCTGAGTCAGGGGGTGTTGGGTCGTTCGGTGGTGGATCGTTCGGTGGTGGGTCGTTCGGTGGTGGGGCGCCCTCCGGTGTTCTCCTCGGTGACCTTGATGAGGACGAGGCCCGTGAGGCACGCGCGCGGTACGGGCTCTCCGAGGAGGACCTCGATCCGCGCGACGCCCGTCACCCCCTCACCCTCCGCCTCGCCGCGGAGGTGCGCGCCGCCCTCCCCGGAGCCTCGGAGCACGGCCGCCCCGACCGGTACGAGGTGTTCTCGGCCCACCTGGACCTGATGTGCCTGCGGATCGCGGTCCGCCTCGCCGCGGAGAACGGCCTGCGCGGCACCGCCGTACGCCGTCTCGCGGCGAAGGTCGCCGGGCAGGTCCACGAGGCGGCCCGGCGCAGCCTCGGCCCCGGGCAGGGTGAGCTGGACCGGGCGGCGTTCGAAGCGGTGTTCCCGTGGGGGCCCGCCCCGGCCCGCCTCGGCGGCGGCACCGGCTGGGCGTCCGCCGTCCTCACCGAAGGCCTCCTGGTCCCCGCGGGCGACGGCTACCGCTTCGCCCACGAGGAACTCGCCGACTGGCTCCAGGGCCTCCACCTCGACCTCGACGAGGCCCTGCGCGCCCTCGTCCACCGGCCCGGCGGCCCGCTCGGCGCCCACCCGCTGCCCGTCCCGCACCACCGCATCGGCCCCGTGATCCAGGCCCTGCTCCTGCTCGCCCGCCCACCGCACCGCAGCCCCGACCGCCTCGCCGCCCGGCTGGCCGAGCTGGTGCGCGCGCTGGCCGCCGACCCGCACTCGTGGTGGGCGGCGCGGCTGCTCTCCGGCACGCTGTCGCGCCTCCCGGACGCGACGCCGTACACGGACGTGCTGTGGCTGCTCGCCGAGGTGCTTGTCGAGCAGGGGGCGAGGGGCGTTGATGGTCTTGGTGGGTGGGGGGTGACCGGGGTCGATGGTCTTGGTGGGCGGGGGGTGACCGGGGTCGATGGTCTTGGTGGGTGGAGGGGGACCGGCGTCGACGTCCTCGGTGAGCGCGGGGCGACCGGTGCCGAGTTCGGTCCCGGGTTCTGGACCGGGCTCGCGCTGCCCACCGGTGATCTCCTCGCACTGCTCGGGCGCCTCGTCGTCACCGACGGACCGCCGCACCTGCCCGGCCCCCGCCACCTGGACGCCGCCGCCCGGCTGCTGGACGCCGACCCCGCCGCCGTACAACCCCATCTGATCCGCTGGTTCCACGACGAGCGGCCGCTGCCCGCCACCCCGGACGCGACCGTGGCGACGGCCGCGCAGGCGCTGCTGCACACCCATCGGCACCGGGCCGTGGACGACCTGATGGACGCGCTCGTCGGCAGCGGGCACCGGCGCGCCGACGAACTGCTCGCCGTGCTCGCCGAGGAGGAGCCGTCCGCGCTGCGCCGGGCCGTCGACCGGTGGGCGCGCGACGAGCGGGAGGACCCGGCCGTGCTGGAGGCCCTGCTGCGGGCGGCCGTGCGGTACGGCGGCTCCGGCTCGCCCGGCCGCCTCCGCGACCTCGTCCACCGCACGGGCCTCCGGCTGGTCCGTACGCCGCAGGGTGCCGCCCGGTACGACCGCGCCCTCGTCGAGCTGGCCCGGGCCGATGCCGGGTTCGCCGCGCGGCTGGCGGGGTGGCTGGCGGCGGAGCCGGGGGAGTGGGCCGCGGTGGTCGGGCCCAGCGCGCGCCGGATGATCGAGAATCTGGCGGGGGCGCGGGTACCAGCGTGAGCGCCGGTCGGCACGGGGCGCGGGTGCGTCGCGTGCGCCGGGCCACGTGCGCCGGGTCACAGCTCAGGATGCCGATGCGGGGCGGAGGCACCCGGCATGGCACCCTTAGACCTGCATAAGAGGCAGACGGCAGTACCGACACGGGTTCGAGGAGCGGTCACAGTGCAGCGCTGGCGTGGCTTGGAGGACATCCCCCAGGACTGGGGGCGCAGCGTCGTCACCATCGGCTCCTACGACGGAGTCCACCGCGGACACCAGCTGATCATCCGGCACGCCGTGGACCGCGCCCGCGAGCTGGGCGTCCCCAGCGTCGTCGTCACCTTCGACCCGCACCCCAGCGAGGTCGTCCGCCCCGGCAGCCACCCGCCGCTGCTCGCCCCGCACCACCGCCGCGCCGAGCTGATGGCGGAGCTGGGTGTGGACGCGGTGCTGATCCTCCCCTTCACCACCGAGTTCTCGAAGCTGTCCCCGGCCGAGTTCGTCGTCAAGGTGCTGGTGGACAAGCTGCACGCCAAGGCGGTCGTCGAGGGCCCCAACTTCCGCTTCGGCCACCGGGCCGCCGGGAACGTGGAGTTCCTGGCCGAGCAGGGCAAGATCTACGACTTCGAGGTCGAGGTCGTCGACCTGTACGTGACCGGCGCGGCGGGCGGCGGCGAGCCCTTCTCGTCGACGCTCACCCGGCGCCTGGTCGCGGAGGGCGATGTCGAGGGCGCCGGCGAGATTCTCGGCCGTCCGCACCGCGTGGAGGGTGTGGTCGTGCGCGGCGCGCAGCGTGGGCGTGAACTCGGTTTTCCCACGGCCAACGTGGAGACGCTGCCGCACACCGCGATCCCGGCCGACGGTGTCTACGCGGGCTGGCTGCACGCGGCCGGTGAGGCGATGCCCGCCGCGATCTCCGTCGGCACCAATCCGCAGTTCGACGGCACCGAGCGCACGGTGGAGGCGTACGCCATCGACCGGGTGGGGCTCGACCTGTACGGGCTGCACGTCGCTGTGGACTTCCTCGCCTTCGTGCGGGGGCAGGCGAAGTTCGACACGCTCGAGGCGCTGCTGGAGCAGATGGCCGACGACGTGCAGAAGTGCCGGGAGCTGGTGGCTGCCGCGGAGTAGGGCTTGGGGAGTGAGGGAAGCGGGCGGGGGCGGGTGGGGGCGGCTCGTCGGGGACGGGCTGACCGGGATCGAGACCGCCACCGAGATCGCCGAGTCCCGGCCCGCTCTGGCGGTGGCGCTGGTCGCCCGCGGTGAGCTGGGTG
>NZ_JAGPXL010000072.1 GCF_018070565.1 Streptomyces sp. B93 | reverse complement strand
GCGTGGGGGGTGCGTGGGGGGTAGGGGGATGCCCCGGGTTCCGCCCCTGCGGCGTGGGGCGGCGGCGGAACCCGGGGCCGACCGGGGCCGGCTCCGCGTGAGCGGCCTGCGCGGCCTGCGCGGCCTGCGCGGCTCAGGAGCAGGCGGTGCCGTTCAGTGTGAAGACGTCCGGCTGCGCGAACGTGCCCGTGTGCGAACCCTGGAAGCCGAAGGTCGCACTGGCTCCCGGCGCGATCCGCGTGTTGTGCGCCGCCGGGGTCGCGGTGACCGCCCCGGTGGACGGGCTGACGGTCGCGTTCCAGGCGTTGGTGATCCGCTGTCCGGAGGGCAGGGTGAAGGCCAGTCGCCAGCCGTCGACGGGCGCGGAACCGGTGTTCTTGACCGTGACGTCGGCGGTGAAGCCGCCCTGCCAGACGTTGGTGGCGTAGGTGACGTCGCACTGCGCCGGGCCGCCCGGGTCGGGGTTGGTGCCGCCGGTGTTCACGCTCGACGAGAACGAGTTCACCGCGAGCCCGGCCCCGTTCTGCCAGGGCTCGAACCCGGCCTGGACGCTCGTCAGGTACCAGTTGTTCTGGGCCATGCCCCGGGAGACGGTCTGCCGGACGAAGTCCATGACGTCGAAGCTCCAGCTGGAGATCGCGGACGGCGCGACGAAGGAGATCACGTCGTTGGAGCCGTTGCTGCCGGTCCAGACCTCCCAGTTGCGGCCGCCGACCGTGGCGTTGCCGACCGGGGAGCCGATCGGCTGGATGGAGCCGACCCGGTTGAACCAGATCATGATCTCGGTCCGGTTCACCCCGTCGGTCCGGGGCGTCGGGTCCAGCCAGATGTCGTACGAGGCGTTGTAGACGGCGTTGCCGACATAGCCGTACGAGATGCTGCTGGGCGCGCTGGAGATGGTGCTGAGCTGCGCCGGGAGGTTGGTGCCCGGGGAGCAGTTGGTGTAGTGGCAGCCGTTGAAGACGGACGGGTACGACTTGGGAGCGCCGTTGGTGGGCACCGAACCGTCCGCCTGGGTGACGGTGAAGCCGGTGTCGGTGACGTTGATGCACTGGGTGGCGCTGGTGCCCCAGCGGTTGTTCTGGGCGACGTAGCGGCCCTGGATCGTGGTGGAGCCGTACTGCTCACAGATCAGGGTGTCGGCCTGGGCGGCCGGTGCGGCGGTGAGGAGTGCCACGACGGTGGCGAGAGCGGTGAGCAGCGTGCCGAGCAGGGCGTGCGGGGTGCGGGTGCCGTGCGGTAACGGTCGCATGCGGGGCCTCTCGGGGATGCGGGGGAGGGTGGGGGGCGGGAGCGCTCCCAACTCCCCACTGATGGGAGCGCTCCCATAATTTGGTTCGCCGGTGACTGTAGGAGGCGCCCATGTCCCTGACAAGACTGTGCGCGGGCTGTTTGTCGAAGCGATTTCGAAGGCCCAGGTCAGAGGCGTTGATCCACTGGGCCGGATCACAATGGGAGCGCTCCCGAAACATTCGAAGCCGCTCGCACGCGGGCGTCTCAGGCCGAGCCGCGCACCACCAGCCGGGTCCGCAGGATCACATGCCGCCAGGCGACCTCGGGCTGCTCCATCTCCTCCAGCAGCAGCCGCACCATGGCCCGGCCGATCTCCTCCAGCGGCTGGCGGACCGTCGTCAGCAGCGGCTCGGTGTGCTGGGCGAGCTGGAAGTCGTCGAAGCCGATCACCGCGACGTCGTCGGGCACCCGGCGCCCCGCCGCGCGCAGGGCGGCCAGCGCGCCCGCCGCCATGGTGTCCGACGCGGCGAACACGGCGTCCAGCTCCGGGTGGCGCTCGAGGAGTTCGGCGGTGGCCCGGCACCCGCTCTCCTCGGTGAAGTCGCCCTCGGCCTCCCAGGCGGCCCGGGGCGCGATGCCGGCCCGGGTGAGCGCCTCCCGGTAGCCGCGCAGACGGCTCTGGGCGACGTACATGTCCAGCGGCCCGGTGACCGTGCCGATCGCCCGGCGCCCGCCGCGCAGCAGGTGCTCCACGGCCTCCCGGGCGCCGCCCGCGTTGTCCGCGTCGACGTAGGTGACCTGCTCGTCGCCCGAGCGGCGGCCCAGCAGCACGGTGGGCAGCCCGGCGTCGGCGAGCATGTCGGGCAGCGGGTCCTCGGCGTGCACGGACATCAGCAGCACCCCGTCGACCCGGCCGCCGCGCGCGTACTCCACGAACCGGGTGCGTTCGGCGTCCGAGCGGATCAGGGTGAGCAGCAGCTGCACCGAGGTGTCGGCGAGGGCGTCCCCGACCGCGCGGACCACCTCCGAGAAGAACGGTTCGCCGAACTTCCGCCAGTCCTTCTCGGTGATCGCCAGCGCGACGGCGTCCGCGCGCCGCCCCGCCAGTGAACGGGCCGCCAGGTTGGGCACATAGCCCAGTTCGGCGATGGCCCGCTGCACGGCCCGTCTGGTCGACTCCTTGACACCGGTCGCGTTGTTGATGACGCGCGAGACGGTGCCGCGCCCCACCCCGGCGAGAGCGGCCACTTCCTCCAGCGTCGGCGTGGTGCCGGGCTGCCGCTTGACCATATTCACCCCACCCCCAGGGCACCCGATCTTACGGTCCCGGGCGGGCGCGTGATCGCCGGACGGCGGTATCAGGCCGTCCCGTAGCGCTCCCGCAGTTCCACCTTGCGGACCTTCCCGGAGACCGTCATCGGGAAGGCGTCGAGGATACGCAGACCGCTGGGGATCTTGTAGTGGGCCAACCGGCCCTCGCAGAAGGCGCGCACCTCCGCCAGGGACGGCGGGTCCGCCGGGTCGCGCGGGACGACACAGGCCAGCACCTCCTCGCCGTACCGCTCGTGGGGCACGCCGACGACCTGGACGTCCGCGATCCTGGGGTGGGTGTAGAGGAACTCCTCGATCTCGCGCGGGTAGATGTTCTCGCCACCCCGGATGATCATGTCCTTGATCCGGCCGACGATCTCCAGGTAGCCGTCCTCGCGCATCACCGCGAGGTCGCCGGTGTGCATCCAGCGGCCGGGGTCGACGGCCTCGGCGGTCTTCTCCGGCTCCTCCCAGTAGCCGAGCATCACGCTGTAGCCGCGGGTGCACAGCTCGCCCGCCGTGCCGCGCGGCTGGGTCACCCCACTCACCGGGTCGACGACCTTGACCTCCAGGTGCGGCAGGACGCGGCCGACCGTGCCGGTGCGGTGCTCCAGGTCGTCGTCGCGGCGGGTCTGGGTGGAGACGGGCGAGGTCTCGGTCATGCCGTAGCAGATGGACACCTCGGTCATGTTCATCTCCGCGACCACCCGCTTCATCACCTCCACCGGGCAGGGCGAGCCCGCCATGATTCCGGTGCGCAGCGAGGACAGGTCGTAGGCGGCGAAGTCGGGGAGGTCCAGCTCGGCGATGAACATGGCCGGGACGCCGTAGAGCGAGGTGCAGCGCTCCTGTGCGACGGCGCGCAGGGTGGCCGCCGGGTCGAAGGACGGGGCGGGGATCACCACGCAGGCGCCGTGGGAGGTGGCCGCCAGGTTGCCCATGACCATGCCGAAGCAGTGGTAGAAGGGCACCGGGACGCACACCCGGTCCCGCTCGTCGTAGGCGATCATCTCCCCCACGAAGTAGCCGTTGTTGAGGATGTTGTGGTGGGAGAGGGTGGCGCCCTTGGGGAAGCCCGTGGTGCCCGACGTGTACTGGATGTTGATGGGGTCGTCGCAGGACAGCTCGGGGAACGGGGCGGGCGTGGCACGGGCCAGGAGAGCGTCCCAGCCGGGGTCGCCGATGAACACGGCCTCCCGCAGGGCGGGGCACCTCCCGCGCACCTGCTCGACCATCGCGCGGTAGTCGCTGCCCTTGTGGCTCGGGGAGGCGACGAGCAGGGAGATCCCGGCCTGGTTGAGGACGTACTCGACCTCGTGGGTGCGGTAGGCGGGGTTGATGTTGACCATGATCGCGCCGATCCGGGCGGTGGCGTACTGCACCAGCACCCACTCGGGGCAGTTCACCGCCCAGATGCCCACCCGGTCGCCCTTGCCGACCCCGCTCGCCAGCAGCGCGTACGCCAGTTCGTCGACGTCCGCCGCGAACCGGGCGTAGGTCCAGCGCCGCCCGGAGGGCACGTCGACCAGTGCCTCACGGTCGGGCCAGGCGGCCACCGCCCGGTCGAGGCTGGCGCCGATGGTGTCGCCGAGCAGGGGCGTCGTACCGGTGCCGTGCGTGTAGGAGTTCACCGGAAGTCCTCCTCGCGGTACTCGGCGTCCGACCCCGCCGCGGTGGCCTCGCGCAGCTCGATGCGGCGGATCTTGCCGGAGACGGTCTTGGGCAGCGGCGCGAACTCCAGACGGCGGACCCGCTTGTACGGCGCCAGGACCTCGCGGGAGTGCTCGAAGAGGACCTTGGCGGTATCCGGGCCCGGCTCCCAGCCCTCCGCCAGCACGACGTACGCCTTCGGCACGGCGAGGCGCAGCTCGTCCGGCGCGGGGACGACGGCGGCCTCCGCGACCGCCTCGTGCTCCAGCAGGGCGCTCTCCAGCTCGAAGGGGCTGATCTTGTAGTCGGAGGCCTTGAAGACGTCGTCGCTGCGGCCGACGTAGGTGAGGTAGCCGTCCTCGTCGCGGGAGGCGACGTCGCCGGTGCGGTAGTAGCCGTCCGCCATCGCCTCCGCCGTGCGCTCGGGGTCGCCGTGGTAGCCGGTCATCAGGCCGACGGGGCGGGCGGACAGGTCGAGCGCGATCTCGCCCTCGGTGGCGCCGGGCGCGCCGGTGACGGGGTCGAGGAGTTCCACCCGGTAGCCGGGGCTGGGCCGTCCCATGGAGCCGGTCTTCAGCGGCTGGCCGGGGCTGTTGGAGACCTGCACGGCCGTCTCGGTCTGTCCGAAGCCGTCCCGGATGGTGACGCCCCAGGCGCGCCGGACCTGTTCGATGACCTCGGGGTTGAGCGGCTCACCGGCGGCGACGGCCTCGCGCGGCGGGGTGCGCAGCTGGCTCAGGTCGGCCTGGATGAGCATCCGCCACACGGTCGGCGGGGCGCAGAAGGTGGTGACGCCCGCGCGGTCCATCTCGGCCATCAGCCGGGCGGCGTCGAAGCGGGTGTAGTTGTGCAGGAAGACGGTCGCCTCCGCGTTCCACGGGGCGAACAGGTTGGACCAGGCGTGCTTGGCCCAGCCGGGCGAGGAGATGTTCAGGTGCACGTCGCCCGGCTTGAGGCCGATCCAGTACATGGTCGCGAGGTGCCCGACGGGGTAGGAGGCGTGGGTGTGCTCGACCAGCTTGGGGCGGGCGGTGGTGCCGGAGGTGAAGTAGAGCATCAGCGGGTCGGTGGCGCGGGTGGGCCCGTCGGGGGTGAATCCGGCGGGGGCCGCGTACGCCTCCTCGTACGGCTGCCAGCCGACGGGGGCGCCGCCGACGGCGATACGGGTGTAGCCGCCGGGCACGTCGGTGAACTTGCCGGTGTCCGCCGACCGTACGACGGCGTGCCGGACCGCGCCCCGGTCGACGCGGTCGCGCAGGTCGGCGGGGCCGAGCAGCGGGGTGGCCGGGATGACGACGGCGCGCAGCTTCATCGCGGCGAGGGCGAGTTCCCACAGCTCGGGCTGGTTGCCGAGCATCACCAGCACCCGGTCCCCGGCACGCACGCCGCGCCCGCGCAGCCAGGCGGCGATCCGGTCGGAGCGGTCGGAGAGTTCCGCGAAGGACAGCAGGGACTCGGTGCCGTCCTCCTCGACGATGTGCAGGGCGGTGCGGTCGTTGCCGTCCGCGATGACGTCGAACCAGTCGAGCGCCCAGTTGAACTCCTCCGGGCGCGGCCAGGCGAAGCCCTCCTGGGCGGCGGCGTAGTCCTCGCGGTGGGCCAGCAGGAAGTCGCGGGCCTCGCGGAACTCCTCCGTGGGTGTCGTCATCTGTCCTCCTGTGTGCCGGAGCATTGCCGGGCGGCTCCCGGACATCGTGTAATCCGTGATGCGGGTCTCACCACCCCCGAACGGGGGGATGCGCGGCACGGCGGGCGGCGCGGCGGGTGTGAAGGGCGCGGGAAGGGCGAGCACGTGGCGGTGGAGCCGGGCGGAACGGGCACGACTGCGGACGGGTCGGTGGAGATCCGGGACGCGCTGCTGCGGCTGCGCCGGGCCACGGGGCTGCCGGTCGCCTTCGGCGGGCTGGTGGAACCGGGCCGTCCGCAGGTGCGCATCAGCGAACTCAGCGGCACCTGCACCGGCGCGCTGCGCGCCCTCGCGGTGGGCTCGGGCAACGGTCTCGGCGGCCGGGCGGTGGCGCTGGCCCGCCCGTGCGCGGTGTCCGACTATCCCGCCTCGCGGCGGATCAGCCACGAGTACGACGTCCCGGTGGCCGCCGAGGGCCTGCGCTCGGTCCTCGCGGTGCCGGTGGTGGTGCGGCGCCGGGTGCGCGGGGTGCTCTACGGCGCGCTGCGCACCGCCCAGCCCCTGGGCGACCGGGTGCTGCGGGCGGCCGTGGAGTCGGCGCGGGACGTGGAGCAGGCGCTGCTGGTGCGGGAGGAGGCGTACGGCCTGCTGCCGGAGGCGGCCGGGGGCGGGGAGGGCGCTGCCGTACGGGAGGCCGGCATCGTACGGGAAGGTGGCGTCGTACGGGAGGGTGCCGTCGTACGGGAGCGCATGCGGGAGGCGCACGCGGCGCTGCGCGCCCTCGCCCCGAGGATCGCCGACCCGGCGCTGCGGGCGGAGCTGCTGGCCGCCTGCGGGCTGCTCACCGCGCACGACGGACCGGACGGCGGGCCCGGGGCGGTGTCGCTCACCCCGCGCGAGGTGGACGTGCTGGCCTGTGTCGCGGGGGGCGCGACCAACGCGGACACGGCCCGGCGTCTCGGGCTGCGGCCGGAGACGGTGAAGGGGTATCTGCGCTCCGCGATGCGCAGGCTGGGCGCCCGGACCCGGGGTGAGGCGGTCGTCGCGGCGCGCCGGGCGGGGGTGTTGCCGTAACTTCTGGTGGATATTCCTCCCGTGGCCGGAGAATTTCCCTCCACACGCCCCTGGACTCGGTCCTGTTATTAGCCTCACGACCTCCGCCCTCCGAATTTCAACGACATGTTGCCTAGAATTTGGCGGACACGACACACGGAGGGAGCGGTGACCGTGCGACGGGACTTGAAGGAGTCTGGCCGACGCCGCCCCGACCTGGTCATCGGCCGGGAGGAGCTGTTCACGGCCGCGCGCGAGCAGCTCGGCCGAGGCGGCAGTGTGCTGCTGCACGGCCCGGCCGGAATAGGAAAGTCGCATGTGCTGCGGGCATTGGCCGCGGAATACGGCGGCGAGGGCCGGACCGTGTTGCGCTGCTCGGCGACCGAGTCCGAATCCCATCTGCCGTTCCTGGCGCTGGCCGATCTGCTCGGTCTGGTCCTCGGCGAGGTGTCCGGGAAACTGCCCGCCGCCCAGCGCACCGCCCTGGAGTCGGCGCTCACCGGCCGGGGCGAGTCGACCCTCCAGCGCGACGGGCTCGCCCTGCGCCTCGCGGTGCTGTCCGCGCTGCGCGTCCTCGCCGCCGACGGGCCGGTCCTGCTCGTCTGCGACGACCTCCAGTGGCTCGACCCGGCCAGCGCCGAACTCCTCGGCTTCGCCGCCCGCCGCCTCGGTGACACCCCGGTGCGGATGCTCTGCGCGGTCCGCACCGACGACCACGAGGAGTACGACGGTCAGCTGCGCGCCTCCCCGCCCGACACCCTCGCGCTGCGGCTGGGCCCGCTGACCCGCGCCCAGGTGTCCGGGCTGCTCGACCAGCGCGGCTACCCCGGGCTGTCCCGCTCCGTCGTCCGCGACATCCACCGCACCAGCGGCGGCAACCCGCTCTTCGCCCTCGAACTCGGCCGCGCCCTCGCCGAGAGCCCCACCCCGCCCCGGCCCGGCGAGCCGCTGCCGGTGCCGACCTCGCTGCGGGCGCTGGTCCTCAGCCGCCTCCAGATGCTGCCGCCGGAGGCCCGGAACACCCTCCTCGTCGCCAGCGCGGGCGCCCGGCCCACCCTCACCCTGCTGCACGCGGCCGGACGGGTGAACGCCGAGGCGGAGACCGCGCGCGCCGCCGAGCTGGGCCTGCTGGCGACGGAGCCGGAAGGGCCCGCCGTACGGTTCGCGCATCCGCTGATATCGGCCGCGCTGTACGCGGAGGCGACCGGGCAGCAGCGGCGGGCCGCGCACGCGGCGCTGTCCCGGGCCGCGTCCGACCCGATCGAACGCGCCCGGCACCTGGCGCTGGCCACCACCGGCGCCGACCCGGAGGTGGCGGCCCGGCTGGCCGAGGCGGCCGCGCTGGCCCGGGACCGCGGGGCGCCCTCGGTCGCCGCGTCGCTGGCGCTGCTCGCCGCCCGGCACGCCCCCGCCCACGGTGTCCCGGGCCCCGACGGCTACCTGCTCCAGGCCGCCGAGGACGCGCTGCTCGCCGGGGAGGTCGACCTCGCCCGGGACATCGCCCGCGAGGTGCTCGACCGGTCCACCGCCTCCGCCGACCGGGTGGGCGCCTGGATGGTGGTCATCGAGGCCGCCGGGCAGGCCCTCGGGGAGGTCGACGCGGTCTTCCCGCAGGCCCTCGCCGACGCGGGCGACGACCCCCGGCTGCTCGCCCTGGTCCACTACCAGCTGGCCTGGCGCGGGCTGATGGTGCTGGGCGACTTCGCCGAGGCCCGGCAGGAGGCCGCGCACGCCGCCGAACTGGCCGCGCGCGGCGGTGACCGGCGCACCGAGCTGCTCGCGCTGGCCTTTCAGGCGCAGACCGAGACCCTGATGGGGCACCCGGACGCGCCCGCGACGATCAAGCGGGCGCTGCGCGAACCGCAGGACCCGCAGGTGGCGTGCCACCACAACGGGGCCGGGGCGGCCCGCTTCCGCTGGCTGCTGATGAGCGACCAGCTCACCGAGGCGCGGACCACCGTCACCGCGCTGCTGCGGGAGGTGCGGCGGCGCGGCATGGTCGAGTCCGAGGTGCACTTCCTGCGCTTCCTCGCCGACACCGAACTGCGCTCCGGGCACTGCGGCCGGGCCCTCGACCTGGCCCGCGAGGGCCTGCGGCTGGCCCGGGACTGCGGCATGGGCGAGGGCGCCTCCGCCATGCTCACCTCCCTCGCCGAGGCCGCCGGCGGTGACGCGGGGCGCGCGCTGACGCTGGCTCAGGAGGCCGTGGGCCACGCCGAGGAGGACGGCGACACGGTCTACCTCTCGCGGGCCCTGGCCGCGCTCGGGCACGCGCAGCTGGTGGCGCGGGACGAGGTGGGCGCGGCGCGGTCGCTGCGGCGGGTGCGGGTGCTGGAGGAGGGGCTCGGGGTGACCGACCCGGCGCGCGGGCGGTGGCACGGGGACCTCGCGGAGGCGCTGGTGCGGATCGGTGAGACCGGGGAGGCGCAGGACGTCATCGACGTCACCCGCGAGCACGCGTTGCGGCTGGACCGGGAGAGCGTGCTGGCCGTCCTGGACCGGGCCGAGGCCCTGGTGCGGGCGGCGCACGGGGACCTCGACGGGGCGATCGCCCAGCTGACGTCCGTTCAGGACCGGCTCGCCAAGCTGGGGTACGGCCTGGAGGAGGCGCGGGCCGCGTTCGAACTGGCCCGGCTGCGCGCCGGACGCCCCGGCCCGGTCACGTCCTCCTACGAGGAGGCCGCCCGGCTGTTCCGGCGGTGCCGGGCGCTGCCGTGGCTGCGCCAGGTGGACGCGGCCGTCGCGGCGGCGGCCCCGCAGCCCGCGGTGCCCGTGCCCGCGCCCGCGCCGCCCGCCGCGCTGGAGGGCCTCGCGGCGATGGAACGCCAGGTCGCCGCGCTGGTCATGGAGGGCGCCACCAACCGGGAGATCGCCGCGCGCCTGTTCATCAGCGTCAAGACGGTCGAGGCGACCCTCACCCGCGTCTACCGCAAACTCGGCATACGCTCCCGCGTAGACCTCGTCCGCCTGGCAGCGGGCCGCCCTACGGGGTGAGACGGGCGGGGTGAGACGGGCGGGGTGAGACCAGCGGGGTGACGGTGGGCCGCGCCGGATGGCTCCGCCTGACACCAGTTCCCCCGCGCCGGACACGCTCCCCCCGACACCAGCCCCCCACCGGACACGCCCCAACCAACGACGGTCCGCCACACCGAATGGGCCCCACCCAACACCAGCCCCCCACCAGACACGCCCCAACCAACGACGGTCCGCCACACCGAATGGGCCCCACCCAACACCAGCCCCCCACCAGACACGCCCCAACCAACGACGGTCCGCCACACCGAATGGACTCCACCCAACACCAGCCCCCCACCAGACACGCCCCAACCAACGACGGTCCGCCACACCGAATGGGCTCCACCCAACACCAGCCCCCCACCAGACACGCCCCAACCAACGGCGATCCACCGCACCGAATGGACTCCACCCAACACCAGCCCCCCACCGGACACGGTCCGACTGGCGGCGGTGCGTGCCGCGGGGTGTGGTCCGAGGCTGGGGCGGGGCGGGGGCGGGTGAGGTCCGCTGGCGGTGGGACATCACGGTGTGTGAAGCCCGGATGACGGCCGAACGCGCCCCGGAGACACCCTGCCGCGACGGGGCCCCACGCCGGACGACGACCGACTCACCGGCGGGCGCGCCCTGGGGACAAGGGGACAACCCGTCCGCGCCGGACGCCACGCTGAGGAGGGCCGGCTGGCGGCCGTACAGGCCGTACGCCTCCTTCCGACAACCACCGGCTCGCGGCTGGACGCATCCCGGTGGAACCCGCTCACGGCGGGACACCACGCCGGTGGGCAGCTGGCCGCCGGGGCAGGCCAGATGGCGGCCCGCTGGCGGGCGGGCGTCAGGCCCGGATGACGGCCGAATCGCGGTCGGGTGTGCCCCGGTGACGGTCCATCGGCGGCCCGGCGCCGAAGCTGGCGGCGGGCGGCTCGGTGCCGGTGCCCTCCCGGACGGCGACCGGCCTGCGGGGGGACGCGCGGCGGTGACAGCACGTCGGGGGCGGGCAGGTGACGTCCGGGTGGGTGGTTTAGTGAGGGGGATCGAGGGTTATCCCTGCCCAACTCCCTTGCCGCTAGGGGGTTCCCTCATTGGGTGGGGGTTCGGGCCGGGCCTAGCGTAAGGGACGTGCCGCTCGCTCGGGCACACGGGGTGCCACCGCGACCGACCGTCCGGGAGCCCCGTGCAACCCCCCACACCCGCGCGCCCCCCACCGGCCACACGAGGAGACTCATGTTCGGGCTCGACCGCGCCAGAAGGACCGTCAGGAGGAGAGCCGCCGCTCTCGCCGTCACCGCCGCCGCCACGGCCGCCGCCACCGCGCTCACCGGCGCCCCGGGGGCCGTCGCCGCACCCCAGCCGATCGTCGGCGGCACGACGACCACCACGACCGCGTACCCCTTCGTCATGCAGATCACGGACGCCTCGCAGAACCAGTTCTGCGGCGGCACCCTGGTCGCCCCGACGAAGGTCGTCACCGCCGCGCACTGCATGGTCGGCGAGACCACCAGCAGCGTCCGGGTGGTCGGTGGCCGCACCTACCTCAACGGCACCAACGGCACGGTCAGCCGGGTCAGCAGGATCTGGATCCACCCGAACTACACGACCGCCACCCGCGGTGAGGACGTCGCCGTGCTGACGCTGTCCACGTCGATGCCGTACACCACGGCGCCGTACGTGTCCGCGTCCGACACCGCCGTGTACGCGGCCGGGACCACCGCCCGGATCCTCGGCTGGGGCACCACCCGCTCCGGCGGCAGCTCCTCCAACCAGCTGCGCACCGCGACCGTGCCGACGGTCTCGGACAGCAGCTGCGCCGGTTCCTACGGCTCCAGCTTCGTCGCCGCGGAGATGGTGTGCGCCGGGTACTCCTCCGGCGGCGTGGACACCTGCCAGGGCGACAGCGGCGGGCCCCTGCTGATCGGGGGCAGGCTGGCGGGGATCACCTCCTGGGGGCAGGGCTGCGCCCAGGCCGGTTACCCGGGTGTGTACACCCGGCTGACCACGTTCTCCAGCCTGGTGACCGCGCAGGTCACCTCATGACCGGCGGTCGGCCGGTCCGAAGGACTCCTGAGTAACCCTCAGGTGCGAACCAGGGGGCGTTGCGGGCCTCCACGAGCGGCCCGCAGCGCCCCCTCTCCATGTCAGCCCTCGTCCGCGTCGGCCCTCGTCCACATCAGCCCTCGCCCACGTCCGTCACCTCGCCGAAGCGGACGTCGTACGGCTCCCCCGGGTACAGCACCCCCAGCATCCGCTCGCCCTCCGCCGCCACCGCCGTGCGTGCGGCCCGCCCGAGGCCGGCGAACGGCTCGATGACGAGGGCGTCGCCGCGCAGCTTCCACACACCCGCGAGGAACCCGTCCACCAGGAACGTGGGGTGGGCCGTGTTGCCCTGCCAGGTGCGGCCCCGGTAGGCGGCGGGCACGACCCGGGTGCGGTCGGCGTGGGACAGCAGCAGGTTGTCGTACTCGGGCAGGAAGCGCGGCGGGGCCGGGGTGTCCGGGTCGGGGCGCGGCGCGTCGGGCAGATCGAACAGCTCGGTGCCCCGCTCGTCGCGGAAGGTCAGCAGCCGGGGGCGGAGCCGTTCGAAGGCGGGCCGCAGCCGGGTGAGGCCGGACCAGGTCTGCATGTCCTTCACGGACGCCGGGCCGAAGGCGGCGAGATAGCGCACCACGACGTCCGCGGCGTCGGGCGCGGGCTCGGCGGGGCGGCCGAGCCACCGTTCGACGGTGGTGAGGGCGACCTGTCCGCTCCTCCCCCACAGCCCGCGCGGCGTCACCTGCACGAGCGGCAGTCTGCACCGGGCGGCGACGGCGAGGGCCTGCGGGTCGGCCTCGGGCCACTCGGCGCTCAGGGCGTCCCGCAGCTGCCCCATGGTGCGCGGCTCGGCCTCGACGAGTTCCCTGGCCAGCAGGGCGAGCCGGTCCAGGTCGACGCCGACGAGCCCCTTCCGGAAGATGTTGATCTCCCGGTCCCGGGCGGGCTGCACCAGCGGGCGCAGGGTGAGGGCGTCGTCGGCGGTGTGGGTGTGGATGGTGGACCGCATGGTGACGATCCGGACGGCCTCGCGCTCGGCCATGAGCCGTGACAGCGCCTCCGGCGCGAACCCGTCGAGGCGTGCGGCGAGCGCCTGGTACGGGGGCCTGACGTTCTGCGCCTGGAGCCCGAGCAGCCGCCCGACGGCCGCCGCCGCGGTGAGCGCCGCGGGCCGCAGGAGCAGCTGCCGTTCGAGGGTGGCGCGGTTGAGGGCGCGCGTGCCGAGGAGGGGCGCGGGGGTCGCCGACTTGGTCATGGGGGCACGGTAGCCGGGATAGCGGTCAGCTCCTGTCCTAGATCGCAGTGTGGGCGAAACCGGGTACTGTCCGCGAGGACGTGCCGTGTCCTCGCGGGGACACCGACCTGAGTGGAGGGCAGCCGCGATGTCCGAGCGACGTAGTCGTCCCGCGCCGAGGAACCCGCTGCGCCCGGTCTGGCGGCGGTCAGGGCCACCGGAGCGGACGGCGCAGCGGGAGCCCGCGGTGCCGCCGGCGGCCACGCCGGAGCCACCGGCGCCCGAGCCGGTCAGCGTCGTGCAGGCCGCCCTCTACCGGGACGGTGTGCGGGTGTCGTCGCCGGACACGCTCGCCGAGACCTACCGGGAGCTGCGCGAGAAGCCCTCGGGCATGGCGTGGATCGGTCTCGCCCGGCCCACCGACGCGGAACTGCTCTCCCTGGCAGCGGAGTTCGACCTGCACCCGCTGGCGGTGGAGGACGCGATGGAGGCGCACCAGCGGCCGAAGCTGGAGCGCTACGGCGACACCCTCTTCGTCGTCCTGCGGGCCGCCCGCTACCTGGACGCCCCCGAGGAGGTCGACTTCGGCGAGCTGCACGTCTTCGTCGGCCCCGACTTCGTGATCACGGTCCGGCACGGCGCGGCGCCCGACCTGTCCGCCGTACGGCACCGCATGGAGGACAGCCCGGAGCTGCTGGCGCTCGGTCCGGAGGCGGTGCTGTACGCCATCCTGGACGCGGTGGTCGACGGCTACGCGCCGGTCGTCGCGGGCGTCCAGAACGACATCGACGAGATCGAGACGGAGGTCTTCCGCGGCGATCCCGAGGTCTCCCGCCGTATCTACGAACTCTCCCGGGAGATGGTGGAGTTCCAGCGCGCCACCCGCCCCCTGGTCGGCATGCTGCACGGCCTGATGGCGGGCTTCGCCAAGTACGGCACGGACGAGGAACTCCAGCGCTATCTGCGGGACGTCGCCGACCACGTCACCCACACCAGCGAGCGCGTCGACGGCTTCCGCCAGGCCCTGGCCGACATCCTGACCGTGAACGCCACCTTGGTGACCCAGCAGCAGAACGCCGAGATGCGGGCGCTGGCGGAGGCCGGGTTCGCGCAGAACGAGGAACTCAAGAAGATCTCCAGCTGGGCGGCGATCCTCTTCGCCCCGACCCTCGTGGGCACGATCTACGGAATGAACTTCGAGCACATGCCGGAGCTGGACTGGAGCTTCGGCTATCCGTTCGCGATCGGCCTGATGGGGCTGGTCTGCGTGAGCCTGTACGTGGTCTTCAAACGGCGGGACTGGCTCTGAGGCGAGCCCGGCCGGTCAGAGGCCCACGTCGTCCCTGCGGGCGACGCACAGGGCCCAGATGACGAACCCGGAGATCGCGATCATGATCACCGACCACACCGGGTAGTACGGCAGGGACAGGAAGTTGGCGATGATGACCAGCGCGGCGACGGCGACCCCGGCGATCCGGGCCCACAGCGCCGCCTGGTACAGCCCCAGGCTGATGATCACGGCGACCACGCCGAGCGCCAGGTGGACCCAGCCCCAGCCGGTGAGGTCGAACTCGAAGACGTAGTTGGGCGTGGCGACGAAGACGTCGTCCTCGGCGATCGCCATGATCCCGCGGAAGATGTCCAGGAGCCCGGCGATCGTCAGCATGACGGCGGCGAAGACCGTCAGGCCCCCGGCCCAGGCGTACTTGGCGGAGTGCGCTCGCGGCGCGTGGGTGGCGGTCATCGTGGTACCTCGCTTCCTCCGGTGCCGCTCAGGACCAGTTCCTTGGCGCGGCTGAACTCCTCGTCCGTGATGTCACCCCGGGTGCGCATCTCGGAGAGCCTGGCGAGTTCGTCGATGCTGCTGGGGCGCTTGCCCCCGCCGGCCGTCTCCCGGATGTAGGAGTCGAACGCCTTCTGCTGTGCCTGGGCGTGCGCGATCTCACGGCCGCCCATGTCCCTGCCGCGGGCGATGAGGTAGACGAACACGCCGAGGAAGGGCAGCACGACCACGAAGACCAGCCAGCCGGTCTTGCCCCAGCCGCCGAGGCTGTCGTCGCGGAAGATGTCGCCGATGATCCGGAAGAGCAGGATGAACCACATGATCCACAGGAAGACCCACAGGATGGTCCAGAACATGCTCAGCAGCGGATAGTCGTAGGCGAGGTACACGTCGGTGTTCATCGCTCTCCTCCGTCTCGGGCGGGGGGGCTGGTGTGCCGTGCCCGCTCCTGACCTCAGCGTGGGCGTACCGGTGGCCGGCGGGCTTCACCCGGAGCGGGTGAAGTGGCCCGGCGGGCGGTCAGTCCGGCAGCTGCCGCAGCTCCAGCACCCGCAGTCCGAGGGACTGGAAGCGGGCCAGCAGCCCGTAGAGGTGCGCGTCGTCGACGACGGGTCCGTACAGCACGGTCTGCCCGGAGATCACCACGTGCTCCAGTTCCGGGAAGACCTTGGCCAGCGTCTCGGACACATGTCCTTCGACACGGATCTCGTAGCGCATGTGCTGTGCTCCCGCCGGTGTCGGGGGCGGACCTGCTGGGGTCGTCCCATCGTTACGCCCCGCGCGCCCGTCGCACCTCACCCGGGAGGTGTGATCCGGCCCCCCGGCCGGGTGCCGGTCAGAGCAGGTCCAGCTCGCGGGCGCGCCGTACGGCGTCATGGCGGCGGTTGACGGCCAGCTTCCGGTAGACGCTCTTGAGGTGGGTCTTGACCGTGTTCACCGACACGAACAGGTCGGCGGCGATGTCCTCGGTCGACATCAGCTGGGCCAGCCGCAGCAGCACCTCACGCTCGCGTCCGCTCAGCTCCTCCACCAGCAGCGGCGCGGGTTCGGCGGAAGCGGCGGAACCCGGCACCAGCCAGCCCGCCGCCAGCCGCTCGAGCGGCCCGCTGCCCAGATACGGCCGCAGCCACGGGCCCGCCTCCAGGAAGGGGCGCCGCAGCCGCTCGCGCCGGGCCTGGGTGAGCGCCCGCGCGAGCAGGTCCCGCGCGGCGCCGCCGTCCCCCGCCGCGTCCGCGGCCTGCGCCCGCAGCAACGCGGCCCGGACCAGCACCGCGGGGCCGGTGCGCCCTTCGGCGGGGATGTCGTCCAGCAGTCGCAGGGCCGCGTCGACCTGACCCGCGGCGAGCCGGGCCCCGGCGGCGCCCACCGCGCAGGTGGGCGGCTCGTGGGCCACCTGGTCCAGCACCTCGTTGGCCGCCTCCGGGCGCCCCTCGGCCAGGTGGGCGGCGGCGGCCACCAGTGCGGCGTGGCCCCGCGCCCAGGGGGAGGCGACCTCGGCGTCGAGAGCCGGTTCGGCGGCGGCCAGCGCGGCGCGCGCCCGGCCCCGGGCCAGCAGCAGCCGGGCCGTCGCCAGGGACCGCCCGGCCGCCGTCACCGGGTCGGGGGGCGCCGTGGGCGGCGCGGAGTCGAGGAGGGTCTGCGCCTCGGCGAGTTCGTTGCGGTCGACGGCCACGGCCGCCAGGACCAGCCGCCCCAGTTCACCGCCCGTCGGCTCGGACGCGTCGAGCCGCTCCGTCCCGGCCGTCGCCGCGACCGCCTGGCGTTCCGCCCGGGCGGGCCACCCGTCGAGGTAGTCGATGAGCGCCAGCAGCTGCAAGGACTCCTCCCGCGGCAGCGCCGTGGCGGCACCGGCGGTTCCGGCGGTCACGGTGGTGAGCGCGGCGCGCGCCTCGTCGAGGTTCCCGGCCCACAGCCGTGCCGACCCCAGGTGGGTCATCAGCAGGGCGGGCAGCTCCGGGTGCTTCTCCAGCAAGGGTGCGGGGACCTCGCGCTGCGCCTGCCGGGCCGCCCGTACGGCCCGCTCCGCGTGGTCGGGGGAGCCGGTCAGCCGGGCCGCGACCGTCTCCAGCAGCGCGCAGCTCAGCCGGGCCGCCGCGGGGCCCGGCTGGTCCGCGGTGAGCCGGGCCTCGGCGCGCCGCAGATGCGTCAGCCCGCGGTCGAGGTCGTGCCGGGACAGGTCGCGTGCCGCCCGGACCAGGTGCGCGGCCGGGCTGTCCGGCTCGGGTCCCATGCCGGAGAACAGTTCGGCCAGGTCGTCGGAGCGTACGCCGGTGAACAGCTGTCCGATCGCCAGGTCGTCGACGAGGGCGTCGGAGGTGAGGTCCCAGTCCCCCGCGGCGGCGCCGTGCGCCAGCATGTCCGCGAGGGCGCCGGAGCGCCGCAGCCAGCGCGCCGCCCGCAGGTGCAGCTCGGGTTCCAGGCCCGGGCAGCGTTCCCGCAGGTGGGCGCGGAGGATCTCGCGGAACAGGGGGTGCAGGCGGTACCAGGAGTGCCCGAGGTCCTCGACGAAGGCGTTCTCGCTGTGCAGCCCGGCGAGGATGGGCCCGGCGTCGGCCCGCCCGGTCAGCGCGTTCACCAGCTCGCCGCAGAACCGGTCCAGGACGCTGATCCGCAGCAGCAGGTCCTGGATGGGAGGCGGCTGCCGCTTGAGGACCTCCGCCAGCAGGAAGTCGGCGACCGTGCTGTGCCCGGCCTCGAACTCCTTCAGATAGCGCTCCGGGTCCGGGCTCTCCTGCGCCGCCAGCGCGCACAGCCGGAGCCCGGCCGCCCAGCCCCGGGTGCGGTCCACCAGGGTGGTGGCCGCCGCCACGGACAGCCGCAGCCCGTGCAGCCTCAGCAGGGCGACCGTCTCCTCGGGGGTGAAGGCCAGCTCTGCGTCCCGGACCTCGGTCATCGTCCCGGCCGCGCGGTACCGGTGCAGTGGCAGCAGCGGCTCGGTGCGGGTCACCAGGACCAGGCGCAGTCCCGGTCCGGCGTGGTGCAGGACGAACTCCAGCTGCTCGGAGATCTCGGGGGTGGTGACGCGGTCGTACTCGTCGAGGACCACGGTCACCGCCCGCTCGCCGCCGCCGAGCCCCGCGGCGAGCCTGGTCAGCAGGGTGTGGTCGACCCGGCCCGCGTCGGCGGGCGCGCCGACGTCGGCGGCGCCGGGCGCCCCGCTGGTGCGCAGGGCCTGGAGCAGATGGGCCCAGAACATCCCCGGGCCCTGGATCGCGGTGTCCAGGGTGAGCCAGGCGACCGGACCCGGCAGGCCCGCGGCCCAGTCGGCGGCCAGCAGGGTCTTGCCCGCCCCCGCGGCCCCGTTGATCATCGTCAGCGGGGTCGGTGGCGACCGGTGGAGGCGCTCGACCAGCCGTTCCCGCCGCAGGAAGGTGGCGGGTCTGGCGGGGAGGGCGAACCGGGTCCGCAGGAACGGGTCACCCAGGGGGTCGACGGACGGACCTGCCGGCAGGTGCTGGTTCTCCTCGATCGCTGTCACCGCGCTCACCGCCCCAGGCCGCAGGATCGGAGACGTTTCCCCTTCACCATCACAGGCTTCCGGCGGATGCGCGCGCCGGGGCCCCGGGCGGAGCCGGGCTCAGGTGTAGATGATCTGCCCCCCGGCGGCGTGCTCGTAGAACTCGCCCACGGTGATGACGCCCTTCACCTGGTCGATCAGGTCGTCCTCGGTGAGGTCGAAGAGGTCGACGGAGGCCTTGCAGGCGTAGAGTCCGGCGCCGGTGTCGGCGATCATCTCGATGAACTCGGGGATCGGCGGGATGTCGAGCTTCGCCATCTTGCGTTCCAGGACCCGGGTGACCAGGTCGGGCATGCCCGGCAGGCCGCCCACCAGGGTCGGCAGGTGCAGGCCCGGGTTGCCGACGGTGGCCAGCCGGATGTGTTCCCAGCGCCGCCTGGTGACGGCGTCCAGGCCGAAGAAGGTGAAGAACAGGTCGGCCTCGATGCCCTCGGCGCGGGCGCCGTTGGCCATGATCAGGGCCGGGTAGATCCCCTCGAGGGACCCCTTGGAGACGATGATCGAGACCTTCTCGATCGTGGCGGTGTCGGCCATGGCGGGTGCCCTCCTCAGACGCAGCCGCGCGGCTTGGGTATCCCGGCGATCTTCGCGGCGGTCTTCGCCGGGCCCTTGGGGAAGAGCTGGTACAGCTCCTTGACGCTCACGCCGGAGGACTTGCCGAGGACCCGGACGGTGGGTCCGGTGCCGTCGGCCGCGTACCTGGCGCGCATGAAGCGGATGACCGTCCAGTGCCGGTCGGTCAGGGGAGCGATGCCCGCCTCGCGGGCGATCTGCTCGGCCATGGACTCGGTCCACCGGCCGGGGTCGGTGAAGAAGCCGTCGTCGTCGACGGGGACGGGGGTGCCGTCGTAGGTGGCGGTGGGCATGGCGGTGTTCTCCTCTGCTCAGGCCGGGAGGTGCTTCTTGCCGCGCTCGGGCATCGCGGAGCCGATCCCGGCCGGTTCGCGGCCCGGCAGCAGGCCGTGCCAGTAGAACCGCTCGAAGGCGAGCTTGCCGAGGTGGTTGGCGTACGACTCCTTCAGCAGCGGCAGGCCCACGGCGGCCGGGAAGTGACCGGGCAGCGGCTCGGTCTCGTAGTTGAAGTCGATCAGCAGGGCCTTGTGGAAGCCGGTCTCGACGAAACAGTTGGCGTGCCCGTCGTAGGCGGCGTCCAGAGGCCGCCCGGCGAGGAAGCGGCCGATGTTGCGCACCAGCGTCTCCCCCTCGAAGTGGGCCACCGACCCCGCCTTCGACGCGGGCAGACCGGCCGCGTCCCCGATCGCGAAGACCTCCGGGTGGTCGGGGTGCTGGAGGGTGTGCGGGTCGACGGGTACGAAGTCCAGTTCGTCGCCGAGCTCTTCGGACCGGCCGACGTACGCGGCGCCACCGTGCAGCGGCACCACCACGGCCAGGTCGAAGGACAGCTCCCGGCCGTCGTACGACACCATCCGGCCGCCCGCTCCGTCGACCTCACCGAGGGTGAACTCGGTGACCAGTTCGATGCCCTTGCGCTCCAGCAGCCCGCCGAGCGTCCTGGCGGCGACGGGCTTGGTGAAGGCGCCGTCCAGCGGGGTGGCGTAGGTCAGCCGGACCCGGTCGCGAATGCCCCGCCGCCGGAAGTACCAGTCGGCGAGGAAGGCGAACTCCAGCGGCGCCACCGGGCACTTGACCGGAAGGTCCGCCACGTCGACCACGATCCGCCCGCCCTCGAAGCGGTCCAGCGCCGCGCGCAGCCCCTCGGCGCCGGGCAGGTCGTAGAAGGTGAGGACCTTCTCGCCCCAGCCGTCACCGGTCAGCCCTTCGGTCTCCTCCGGCAGCAGCCGGGCGCCGGTGGCGACCACGAGGACGTCGTAGCCCAGGGTGATGCCACCGCCGAGGCGCACGGTGTGCGTGTCGAGGTCGACCCGCTCGACCGGTGCCTGCTTGTAGTCGACGGCCGGGTGCAGCTGCCGGGGACGGGACCGGACGAGGCGGTCCGGACGTGCCGCCCCGAAGGGGACGAAGAGCAGGCCGGGCTGGTAGATGTGGTCGCCGTCCTGGTCGACGACCGTGATCCGGACCTCGCCCTCGCCGTGTGTACGACACAGGCGGTTGGCGGCCATGGTGCCCGCCGTCCCGCCACCGAGGATCACGATGTGTTTGCCCATGCCTCCACTGTCGTGCGGGAGATGGGGGCGGGCATGGGGCCACTGGTCCCTGCACAGGTACCCATGGGGGTATACCTACGGCGGCGGAGTCCGGCCTCGTCTCAGCTCGCGGGAGCCTCCCGCGAACCGCGGGGCAGCGAGCCGGTGCAGGTGGCGCGGCCGAACTCGCCCGCCGCCGTGGCGCCCTGTACGTGCCTGCCGCGCACCGCGACCGCACAGCGGGCCTCGCCACCCTTCTCGCCGAGGGTAATGCTGACGACCGCGTTCCGACCGAGGGGCACGTCCACGGTCTTGCGCCACGGCAGGGACGCCGCCTTGACGACGACGGCCTCCCCGGACTCGCTGCGGGCCTGGTAGGTGATGTCGGCGGTCCCGGTGCCGGTGACCTCGTAGGTCACCGCGGCGGTGGGAACACGACGCTCCGACTCCTCGGTGTCGTTTCCGCCATCGACGACCACCCCGTACCCGACCAATGCCGCGCACGCCGCGAGCACTCCGCCCGCGATGAACAGCCCCGCGCGATCGGGCCGCCGGGCCGGGGACTCGGCCTGTTCCCCGGTATCCCCTTCGGCGGCATCCCGTTCCACGACATCCCGTTCCGTGTCGTCCATGGAATTCCCCCTCCGAATAGCACGAATAACGATTCACCCCGTACCCGGGCGATAACCGGGGGCTTTATACCTGACGCCGCCGCCGGTCCGCCACTGCACGGACAATTCAGACAGTGCCCGGCCGTTTTGCCGCCAACTGTCGCAACTGTCTAATCGTTTGACATGGCATCAGCTGCCTGCCTAGAAACCACCGGCGCCATTCCCACCGCTTTTTTCATGCATCTCGGAAAACGGCTCGGGGTGGTGTTTTCGGCCAGGTTCTATCAGGAAGGTTTGGTGTGAGACCCAGACTGGGAAGGGCAACGGCCTGCATGGTGGCAGCCGCGGTGATCAGCACCGCACTGCCCCAGCTCGCCTACGCCGCACCACCCTCGAACGACAATGACGGCGGCGGGATCGTCGACA
>NZ_JAGPXL010000071.1 GCF_018070565.1 Streptomyces sp. B93 | reverse complement strand
GCGGAGCACCGGTTCACCGGAGCGGACGACCCCGGCGTCCCCCGGCATCCCGGCGTCCCCCGGCATCCCGGCGTCCCCCGGCATCCCGGCGTCCCCCGGCATCCCGGCGTCCCCCGCCACCCCGGCGGCCCCCGGCACCCCGGGGGGCGCGGCGGCCGGGGCCGAGCGCCGGGGGGCCGGGGCCGGGGGCGGGGCCGAGCGCCGGGGGCCGAGGGCCGGGTCCGGGTCGAGGGGCCGGGTCCGGGTCGAGGGCTGACGGTACGTCAGACCTCGTGGTAGAAGCCGACGTTGACCGTGTGCGGGCCGGTGCGGTCCTGGATGACCAGCTCGCCGTTGCCGCCCCGGGGCAGCGGCACCGTGGCGCCGTAGCCGAGCGGCTGCGCGTACTCCCCGACCGTCAGCCGCACCTCGGACGACGGATCGGGCTGCGAGCCGCGCAGCCAGGTCACCTGCCAGCCGCCGTCCGCACCGCACACGAACTCCAGGTGGACGCGGGAGACGAACAGCCAGTCCTGCGGCGTCGCCAGACGGCACACGCCGCGGTCCCTGCCCACCCGCAGCACGGCCCCGGGCTCGCTGGGCGCGTCGGCCATCAGCATCCCGGCCGTGGCACCCTCGTCCGCCCCGGAGACGGTGGCCATGGTGAGTTCGAGCACGTGCGCTCCCTGTGAGGTGTCCCGCCGCCGGCACGTCGTCCCGCGGTGCGGAGGTCGTCGAACGTCCTTGTGCGGCGGCCCGGTCGGGCGGTACCGCCGCCGAATGATAAAACGCCCGGCCCGGTCACGTCCGGCACAATGGGTCCATGACCGAGCGAAAGCCACCGGGTGTGCCGTTCGAGTCCTGGGTCGACAAGCAGATCCAGGACGCCCAGTCCCGTGGCGACTTCGACCGGCTGCCGGGTGCGGGCAAGCCGCTGCCGGACCCCGCCGGGACGTCGTACGACGAGAACTGGTGGATCAAGCAGAAGCTGGCCCGCGAGGGCGTGTCCGTCCTGCCGCCCGCGCTCCAGCTGCGCAAGGAGGCCGAGGAGGCGCTGGAGGCGGCGCTGCGGGCCCCCTCGGAGCGGCTCGCCCGGCAGATCGTCACGGACATCAACGTCAGGATCCGCGACATGCTGCTCATGCCGCCGCCCGGCCCTCCGCTGGGACGCAGACCGTACGACGTCGAGGACGTGGTACGGCGCTGGCGGGAGGGCCGGGCGACGGGTGACGCCGGGCCGGGGTGACGCGGTCTTGCGGTTACTGGTGCAGAAGCCGGTCGGCCAGCTCGCGGTAGTCCCGCAGCGCCAGCCGGAGTTGCTCGGTGTCGGCGGTGGTGGTGCGCCCCTCGTCGGTCTCCTGCCAGGACATCCGCAGGGTGCGGCGTCGTTGGGTGACGGCGTCGCTGAAGCGGGCGGCGATCTCCTCCAGCGTCTGGTCCGCCTCCTCGACGGCTGACCTCGGCCCGTCGACGAACCCGGAGACCGCGTGCCGCATCCGCGACGCCAACTGGTCGGTCTCCTCGTGGGGGAGGAGGGGGGCCGGGTGGGAGGCCGTGCGGGCCTCGGAGGCCATGGTGGTCTTGGACGTCTTGGACGCCCTGGAGGCGTCGGACACGCCGTGGCCCGGCGCCTGCGCCTCGTGCGTCCCGTGTGTGGCGGGCGTGACGGGCGTGACGGGCGCCGCCTGGGCCGCGTGCGTCTCCCTCGACCCGCCGGTCGCCCCGACGGGCCCCGCCGTGGTGCCGTGGCCGGTGATGTCCTCACGGCGCTGAGTCCCCCGGTCGGGGTTCTCGTCGAACGCGCCGGTCGGCCGTGTCGCGTCGGACATGTCCTCAACTCCCCTTCGGATGACTCTCGTGCCGCCTGCCGAAGGCCCACGGCAGATGGGCCCGGCCGCCCGCGTGGGCCGGGGCACGCCGGTCGCCGGTGTCCCGCCCGGCGGACCGGTCGGTGGTGCGGGTGGTGTGGCGGTCCTGCCGGGTGGGGGCCATCAGGTCCTCGAACAGGGCCCGGGCCTCCACCATCGCCTCGCGCATCTCCTCGGTGGCGGCGCCGCCCTCCCGCGCCTCGGCGGCGCGTTCCTCATGGGTGCCGCCCAGCGGCGTGTGGGCGATGCGGTGCACACGGCGGTAGCCGTTCACATGGCGCGCGTGGTGCACGGACAGCGCCGCGAGCTGTTCCTCGTACTGCCCGCCGTCCGGGAAGCCACGCGCCCCGGCCACCTCGGCGAGCAGCCGGTCCGCCTCGGTCACCGCGTCCCGCGGCGAGTCGACGAACCGCTCCTGCGCGGCCGCCCAGCGCGCCTCGAACTGCTGGCGCCGCTCGGGCTCCAACGGCTGTTCGCGCAGGTCACCGTGGCGCTCCAGGCGTCCGGCGAGTTCCCGCTCGGCCGCCTTGGCGTCCCCGTCGTGCCGAGCCACGGCACGGTCGTACTCGGGTCCGAAGCGCCGCCGGAGTGCCGCGCCGCCGGTCCGCCCGCCGCCACGGGCACGCAGACCCGTCACGGCCGCCGCGACGATCACGACGGCCGCCACGATCACGATCAGAGCAATGATCCAACCAGTGGACATGAATGCCTTCCGGGTTCTCGACCCAACCGACCCGCATGGCCGGTTCGCATGCCGGGTTGCCTCGGCGGCGGCGCTCAAACAGTTCGTAGAGGCCGGGGAACGGACATCACAATGAGCGGCATGGACACGACCGACCGGACCCCGGGCTGGACCATCGCCCCCGAGCCAGTGGGCTCACCCGTCGCCGCCGCCCTCTGGCGGGCGTACTACACGGAGGTCAGCGACCGCTGGTACCTGCTGCACGAGGGGCGCCGCACCGACCCCGCCGAGCTGGAGCGGGAGATCGCCGCCGACCCCGGCGACCACCTCGCCCCGCCCTCCGGACGGTTGCTGGTGGCGCGGTACGGCGGCGCCCCGGCCGGGATGGCGGGCGTACGGCTGCTGGACGCGTCGACGGCCGAGCTGAAACGGGTGTTCGTGTACGAGGACATGCGGGGCCGGGGCGGCGCCGCCCTGCTCGTGACCGCCGCCGAGGACGCGGCCCGCGCGCTCGGCGCGACCCGGATGGTGCTGGACACCCGCGGCGACCTGGTGGAGGCCCGCGGCCTGTACGCCCGCCTCGGCTACCGCGAGACCGCCCCGCACAACGACGAGCCGTACGCCGAGCACTGGTTCGGCAAGGACCTGGCGAGCGTGAGCCCTTCGGTGTGAGCCGGTCAGCGAAAGCCGGTCACTGGTCGGGGCTCGTGCGGCTGCTCCCGGACCGACCCGCACAGCTCCTCGTTCAGCTCCCTGACCAGCTGGACCAGGTCGGTGGGCCGGTCCGGACCCCACCAGTCGCCCAGCAGCTCCGCCAGCGACTCCTCCCGCGCCCCCGCCAGCCGCTCGGCCACCGCCCGCCCGGTGTCGGACAGCCGCAGGTCGAGGCCCTCCCGGACGGCCAGGCGACGCTCCTCGAGCTGCCGGGCGGCCTCCAGGATCACCGACAGCGGGACCGGGCTGTGCTCGGCCAGCACACCCGGCTCCACCGAGCCGTACTTCTTGATCCGCAGCAGCATCCAGCTCGCCGCGGGCAGCAGGTCGTAACCCGCCCGTTCCGTGATGCGCACATAGATCTCCCGGCGGCCCTCCCGGGTGCCGAGCACCGACAGCGCCCGGCACACCTCGTCGTACGACGACCGCTCCACCGGGTTGCTGGCGAGCGTCTCGCTGACGTCGGGCGCCGTGACCGAGCCGCGCAGCCGGTCCTCCTTCAGGAACCACGCCAGCACGAACCCGAGGAGCGCGACGGGGGCGGCGTACAGGAAGACGTCGGTGATGGCGGTGGCGTACGCGTCGAGCGCGGGCGGGCGCAGGGGCGGCGGCAGGGCCCCGATGCCGCGCGGGTCGGACTCCAGGGAGCCGACCGAGACGCCGGGCGGGAGCGGGGTGCCGCGGAACGCGTCGGTCAGCAGGTCGCCCAGGCGGCCCGCGAAGACGGTGCCGAACACGGCGACGCCGAACGACGCCCCGATGGACCGGAAGAACGTCGCGCCGGAGGTGGCGACGCCGAGGTCCTCGTACGACACGGCGTTCTGCACGATGAGCACCAGCACCTGCATGACCAGACCCAGACCGAGGCCGAAGACGAAGAAGTAGGCGCTCATCTCGGCGGTGGAGCTGTCCACGTCCATCCGGTGCAGGAGGAGCAGACCGAGCGCGGTGATGCCGGTGCCCGCGATCGGGAAGACCTTCCAGCGGCCGGTGCGGCTGACGATCTGCCCGGAGCCGGTGGACGCCAGCAGCAGCCCGAACACCATCGGCAGCATGTGCACACCCGACATGGTCGGCGACACACCCTGGACGACCTGGAGGAACGTCGGCAGATACGTCATCGCGCCGAACATCGCGAAGCCGACGATGAGGCTGATGACGGCGGAGAGCGTGAAGGTGCGGATGCGGAACAGCTTCAGCGGCAGTACGGGCTCGGCGGCCCGGCGTTCGGCGCGCACGAACGCCACCGCGAGCGCCACTGACAGCACCAGCAGACCGACGATCTGCGGCGACCCCCAGCCCCAGGTGACGCCGCCGAGGGAGGCCGCGAGGACCAGGCAGGTGGCGACGGAGGCGATGAGGAAGGTGCCGAGGTAGTCGATGGTGTGCCGGGTCTTCTTGGGCGGCAGGTGCAGCACGGTCGCGATGACGGCGAGCGCGACGACACCCAGCGGCAGGTTGATGTAGAACACCCAGCGCCAGCTGAGATGCTCCGTGAACAGCCCGCCGAGCAGCGGCCCGAGCACACTGGTGGCCCCGAACACCGCGCCGAACAGCCCCTGGTAGCGGCCCCGGTCGCGTGGGGGGACCAGGTCCCCCACGATCGCCATCGACAGCACGATCAGCCCGCCGCCGCCCAGCCCCTGCAACGCCCGGAACGCGATGAGCATCGGCATGTCCTGCGCCGCCCCGCACAGCGCGCTGCCCACCAGGAAGATCACGATGGCGATCTGGAACAGCCGCTTGCGCCCGTACTGGTCGCCGAGTTTGCCCCACAGCGGGGTCGCGGCGGTCGACGCCAGCAGATACGCCGTCACCACCCAGGAGAGGTGGTCGAGGCCGCCCAGTTCGCTGACGATGGTCGGCAACGCGGTGGCGACGATGGTCTGGTCGAGGGCGGCGAGCAGCAGGCCCAGCAGCAGGGCGCCGAGCGAGACGAGGACGTTGCCGGGCACGTGGCCGTCGCCGGTGCTTCCGGGTGGCCGGTCCTCACCCGCCTTCCTCGCCATACCGTGCGTCATATCGCGCGCGTCCCCCGCCATGAAGACCTCCCGGGGCTCTTGTGACAACTTCCATCGTGGCGGCTGTGTCCGCTTATGGCCTGTCGAGTCCTTTTGGAAGAGCTTCTTCCGCGGGCCGGCTGGGCTCCGGTGGGGGGATTGCGCGCAGGAAGTGTGCGCACGGTCTGCATAATCTCTGGAGTTCGCAAGGGGAGGAACGGACACATGGCCGAGCCGAAGGGGCAGCCGTGCCCGCAGTGCGGGGCACACCGGGGGACGGACCGCACCCCGTCGTGCGCATGCGGCCGACGGGCATCGGACGCACTGCGTGACGCCCGTACGGCGGAACAGGCCGCGGCGGAGGACTTCAATCCGCTGCGGATACGGCCGTATGTGGATCTGGACGCCGGGGGCGGGGCGTCGTCGGGGGCGGATGACGGGGCGAGTGAGGGTGAGAGCAAGGGGGAGAGTGAGGCGGGGAGTGAGGGGGAAGCCGAGCCGGGGGCGACGCCGCTGCCCTCGGAGGCCTCGAACGCCTCGAACGCCTCGAACGCCGCCGAGACGACGATGGTCCTGCACGCCGTGACGCCGTCCGGGCACGAGGCCACGCCCGAGCCCGCCGCGGAGGCCGACACCGCCTCCCCGCGGCCCACCCCGCTCGCGCCGTCCTCGGCCGAGCCGAGCGCCGGGGACCTGCGGATGTTCGAAGCTGGGGGGCGTCAGGGGGCGACCGGACACGGTCCTGTGCCGTCGCCCTCCGCGCCCGACCCGTCGGACGGCGCCGCCGGACGGGGTCCCCGTCGACGCCGTACGGTGCTGCTCGGTGCGGCGGCCGCGGTCGTCGCCGTGGTGGCGGCGGCCGGGTTGGCCAACGGGGTGTTCTCCTACGACACCCCGAGCAGGGACGACGCCATGCCGCAGGACGTGCGGGAGGCCGTACCGGAGGCGGAACCGGGCGCCGAGTCCTCCTCCGCCCAGCCCGCCACCGGCGCCCCCGCCTCGACCGCGCCGACCTCCACCGCACCGAGCCCGTCGGCCAGCGACAGCGCCTCGGCCTCGGCTTCACCGACGAGCGCGTCACCGTCGGCGTCCAGTTCCCCGACGACCGAGGCGCCCGCGACGACCCGGCCCCCGACGACAGCCGCCGCCACCGCCACCGTCGGCCCACGCGAGGAGGACACCCCGACCGCCTCCGCGGGCCCCGTCCTGCGGCGCGGTGACCGGGGGCCCGAGGTGACCGAACTCCAGCAGCGGCTCCGCCAGTTGTGGCTCTTCAACGGCGACGCCAACGGCTACTACAGCCGCCACCTGGAGGACGCCGTCAGCGCCTACCAGTGGACCCGCGGCATCGACACCGACGAACACGGCGTGTACGACGCGGGAACGCGGGCGCGACTGGAGGCGGAGACGGCGGAGCCGTGATTGCGCGGGGGCGTGGGGGGCGTGAAGGGGCGTGGGGCCGCCCGCCGACCCGGCGTGCAGGCGAGGCGCGGGCGCGCCCCTCACTTCCGGCCCACCCCACAGCCGACCCAAGGGACCAGCGCCTTCGGCCCCCGCCTTTCCGGGCCTCAGCGGCTTGCGGGCCGGTGGGTGGCGGGGCGGGGCGGAAGCGGTTCAGGGGGTGGGTGGCCTGTTTGGCTCACGGGAGGGGCGGCCTGGCCTTGTCCCACGTGAGCCGAACAGGCCACTCAGCCCAGCGGCCCGGTCCCGCGTGCCTCAGCGGGGGCCGGTCGTGTTCGTTACGTGCAGGTTTATGACGCCGTTCCCGGCGTCTTCCACGCGGATGCGGGTCAGGTCGCGGACCGTGATGTCGGGGCGGTGGAAGCCGGCGCGTGGGCCTACGCCGATGACGCGCATGCCTGCCGCGCGGCCGGCGGAGATGCCCGCGCCGGAGTCCTCGAAGACGATGCAGTCGGCGGGGGCCGTGCCCAGTTCGGCGGCGCCCTTGAGGAAGCCCTCGGGGTCGGGCTTGCTGGCGCCGACCGACTCGGCGGTGACGCGGATGTCGGGCAGGGGGAGGCCGGCGGCGGCCATGCGGGCGGTGGACAGGGCGACGTCGGCCGAGGTGACGAGGGCGTGCGGGAGGCCGTGCAGGGCGGCGAGGAACTCGGGGGCGCCGGGGACGGCTACGACGCCGTCCATGTCGGCGGTCTCCTCGGCGAGCATGCGGGCGTTGTCGGCGAGGTTCTGTTCCATGGGGCGGTTGGGCAGCAGCATCGCCATCGAGGCGTAGCCCTGGCGGCCGTGGACGACCTTCATCACCTCGTCGCCGTCCAGCCCGTGCCGCTCGGCCCAGCGCCGCCAGACGCGCTCCACGACGGCGTCGGAGTTCACGAGGGTGCCGTCCATGTCGAGCAGGAGGGCGCGGGCGGTGAGCACGGTGGTGGCCGTCATGGGCAGCAGCTCCAAAGCGCGGGTCGCGGGCCGGATGCGGCCCCTCGGGGAACAAGGCGGCCCCGCCCGCCGGTCAGGGAAAACGGGCGGGAGCCACTTTGTTTCTCTACGGTACAAAACAAATCCGGCATCCCGCCACCGTCGTCGCCGATTTTTCATCTTCCGTTCAGTGCGGGCGGACAGGTGAGGGACCGCCCCGGCCCACCCGGGCTTACCCAGTGATCGCCTCCCACAGACTCCACAGCCCCAGGGCGAGCATCAGAAGTGCGGCGATCTTGGTGATCAGCTTCAGGGGTACGCGCTTCATCAGGGCCTTTCCGCCGACGATGCCCAGTCCGGCCACCGTCCACAGGGCGAGGACCGCGCCCAGGCCGACGGAGAGCGGGCTGTCGTAGCGGGCCGCGAGGTTGGCCGTCATGATCTGCGTCAGGTCGCCGAACTCCGCGACCAGGATGAGCATGAAGCCCGCCCCGGAGACCTTCCAGAAGGACTGGTCCCGCGGCTTGCGGATCTCCTCCTCGCCGTCGTCGTGCTTCATCAGGAGCATCGCGGCGCCGCCGAGGAAGAGCACGCCGGTGAGGGCGTGGACGAGCTGCCGGGGCAGCAGTGTCAGGACGCTGCCCGCCGCCACCGCGAGCGTGACGTGTACGGCGAAGGCCGCGGCGACGCCCGCGAAGACGTACGAGGCGCGGTACCGGGTGCCGAGGACGAGCCCGGCGAGGGCGGTCTTGTCCGGCAGTTCGGCGAGGAAGACGACGCCGAAGGTGAGCGCCATCACGGTCAGGCTGATCAAGGGTTCCTCAATCGGTCGGGGCCGCCCCCACCGAGAGTGCTCCAGCCCTTCGGACGCGACACACCTCGGCAGGGACAGCACACGGGGCACCCGCGCCACCTGGGCGGCACGGGCGTGCACTGTCTGCCGAAGGTCTCGCTGGCCGGGTCCACGCGACCTGGCTCCGGGCGCCGGCCCAGCTGGGCTGAGCAGTATGTCGACGGTCCGGCGAAGAGCTACTCCCCTTCAACGTCCTTCATGGTACGCGACGGGCGGACGAGCGAAAGTTCGAACGTGAACCTTGTCGTGTCATGCACACGTCATTAGCTTCTTACCGCACGCACACCTGTACGCAACGCGGCGCCGCGAGCATTTCCCCGCTCGTCGCCAAGACCCCCATTCCCCAAGGGAGTTCGCATGCCGAAGTTCTACGCGCGTCGACGGCTCAGCATACTCGCCGCTCTCACCGGCTTCATAGCCTTCGCCGGGCTCTTCAACGGCCCGGCCGCCTCCGCCGCCCTCCCCACGCCCGTGAGCGCCGCCACCGCCCGCTCCTACCTCGCCAGCCTCACCGTGGCCACCGAGAACCGCACCGGCTACAGCCGCGACCTCTTCCCGCACTGGATCACCATCAGCGGCACCTGCAACACCCGCGAGACCGTCCTCAAGCGGGACGGCTCCAACGTCGTCACCGACTCCGCCTGCGCCTCCGTCAGCGGCAGCTGGTACTCCCCCTACGACGGCGCCACCTGGACCGCCGCCTCCGACGTCGACATCGACCACCTCGTCCCGCTCGCCGAGGCCTGGGACTCCGGCGCCGGTTCCTGGACCACCTCGCGGCGCCAGGCCTTCGCCAACGACCTGACCCGCCCGCAGCTCATCGCGGTCACCGACAACGTCAACCAGGCCAAGGGCGACCAGGACCCGGCCACCTGGATGCCGTCGCGCACCGCCTACCGCTGCACCTACGTCCGCGCCTGGGTGCAGGTGAAGTACTACTACGGCCTGTCCGTCGACTCGGCCGAGAAGTCCGCGCTGACGAACTACCTCGCCAGCTGCTGATCCGCTGATCCCGGGAACCGGCCCATCCGCCTCCGTCGTTCCGTACCGTACGGGTCGGCGGAGGCGGACCCGATCGACACGGAGGGCGGGCGATCACGTGGCGAACCTGCGGCTGGGGCCACTGCTCAGACACACCGACAGCGCGACGGCGACCGTCTGGATCGAGGCGAGCCGCCCCTGCGCCGCCGAGGTGCGCTGCCCCGACGGCGCCCACGGCACGGCCCGCACCTTCCAGATCGCCGGGCACCACTACGCCCTCGTCCCGGTGACCGGCCTCACCCCGGGCACCTCGACGCCGTACGAGGTGTTCCTGGACGGCAGCCGTGTGTGGCCGCCGCCCGGGTCGCCCTTCCCGCCCTCCGAGATCCGCACCCCGGGCGACGGCGGGGCGGTGCGGGTCGCCTTCGGGTCGTGCCGCTGGGCCGCGCCGCCCGCCGACGAGCACGACGCCGTGGGTCCCGACGCCCTGGACTCCCTGGCCGCCCGCATCGCCGCCGATCCCGACGCCGAGCGGCCCGACGTGCTGCTGCTGCTCGGGGACCAGGTCTACGCCGACGAGGTGTCCGACGCGACCAAGCGGTGGCTCTCCGCCCGCCGTGACCTGCGTGAACCGCCGGGTGAGCAAGTGGCGGACTACGAGGAGTACACCCGCCTCTACTACGAGTCCTGGCTCGATCCGGAGATCCGCTGGCTGCTCTCCACCGTGCCCAGCTGCATGATCTTCGACGATCACGACGTCATCGACGACTGGAACACCTCCGCCTCCTGGCTCGCCGACATGCGGGCCACGCCCTGGTGGCGGGAGCGGCTGCTGAGCGGTCTGATGTCGTACTGGGTGCATCAGCACCTCGGCAACCTCACCCCCGGCGAGCTGGCCGCCGACCCCGTCTACGCGGCCGTGTGCGCGGCTCCCGACGGGACCGATGTGCTGCGTGCCCATGCCGCGCGCGCCGACGCCGACCCGGCCGCCGTCCGCTGGAGCTACCGGCGTGACTTCGGCCGCGTACGGCTGCTGATGGTCGACACCCGCGCGGCCCGGGTGCTCGACGAGGACGCCCGCTCGATGCTCGACCCGGGTGAGGCGCGGTGGCTGCGGGAGCAGGCGCTGGACGCGCCGGGGTCGTACGACCATCTGCTGATCGGCACCTCGCTGCCGTGGCTGCTGCCGCATCTCGTGCATGACGTGGAGGGGTGGGACGCGGCGTTGTGCCGGGGCGAGAAGGGGCCGCGCTGGGCGCGGTTCGGGGAGCGGCTGCGGCGGGCGGCGGACCTGGAGCACTGGGCGGCGTTCCCGGCGTCGTTCGACGCGCTGGCGGCGCTGATCGCGGAGGTGGGCAGTGGTGCGGGGGCGCCCGCGACGGTGAGTGTGCTGTCGGGTGACGTCCACCATGCCTATGTCGCCGAGCCCAGTTGGCCGTCGAACGCTCCGGCCGTGCCCGAGGCGCGGGTGGCGCAGCTCACCTGCTCGCCCGTGCACAACTCCGTGCCGCTCTCGATCCGCCTCGGCTTCCGGTTCGGCTGGAGCGGGGTGGCGCGGGCGCTGGGGCGGCTGGCCGCCGGGCACGGGCGGGTCCCCGAGCCGTCGGTCGACTGGCGGCGGACCGGTGGCCCGTGGTTCGGCAACCAGCTCATGACGCTGACGCTGCGCGGGCGTTCGGCGCGGCTGCGGCTGGAGCGGGCGGCGCGGGCGGGCCGGGGCGCGCCGCCCGCCCTGCGGACCGTGACGGAGACCGAGCTGGCCCCGTGAGCCTCACCCGGGCGGGGCGACCCAGCCGAACGGCACCGTGAAGCAGCCCACCCGCTCCCCGGCGCCGCCCTGCTCGTCGTGGATGATCACGGAGGAGGCGGCGGCGTGCCGGAAGCCCCAGTCGTGCCGGGCTACGGCCTGCCCGGCGCCGTGGCGGTCGGCCTGGAAGTCCAGCCACACCTCGTTGCGGGGGTTGACGTCGGCGGGGTCGGTGGACGGCCGGTGCTGGTAGTGCCCGCCCGCCGCGGCCGGGTCGGCGCCGCACGGCTTCTGGTGCACATGGACGCCGTACCGGTGCCCCGGCCGCATCCCCGTGACCCGCAGCCGTACGGTCGTGGCGCCGCCGGGGTCGATGTGCTGTCCGACCTCGATCCACGAACCGTTCGGGACGAGTGTCTGGTCGTAGGTGATCGCCGCGGAGGCGGCGTGGGAGGGGGAGGGCGCGAAGCGCGCGTCCGTCCGCATCGAGTAACCCCCGGCATCGCTGCCGGACCCGGCCGCGAACACGGCCGCGGCGACGGCACCGGCGCATACAGCTGCCACCATGATGTGCACTTTCCTCACGTTCGAACGAAGGGGAGCGGCTCCGCTGAGCGGCGGCGCTCCTTCCGTTCGTACGGGAGCGGGGGACGCTCCGCCCGTCGGCAGCGGGCAGCCGGGTGAACACCCCCAGTGAACACACGAGCCCCCCGTGACCCCGCTGTCACACCCCGGGCGTACGCTGTATGGCTGTCATGGGCCCGTCCTGCCGCCCCGTATCCGCGGCACGGCGTCCGGCCCGCACGGGGGAGCAATGGGGAGTCGCGGTGCTGGAGAGTATGGGGTCACTGACCGGGAGCCCCTGGATCTACGCCGTGGTGGCCGCTTCGGTGCTCCTCGACGTGTTCGTGCCGGTACTGCCCAGCGGGGTGCTGGTCATCATGGCCGCGACGGCGGCGGCCGCCCAGACGGCCGCGCACTACGTCCCCGACATCCTGGTGCTGACGCTGTGCGCCGCCACCGCTTCCGTGCTGGGTGATCTGGTGGCGTTCCGGCTGGCCTGGCGCGGGGGTCCGCGGCTGGACCGGGCGCTGTCCCGCTCCCGTCGGCTGCGCGGCGCGCAGGAACGTCTTGGCTCGGCCCTGGCCAAGGGCGGCGGCGCCCTGGTCGTCCTGGCCCGCTTCGCGCCCGCCGGACGCTCGGTCGTCTCCCTCGGTGCCGGGGCGGCTCACCGCCGGGTCCGGGAGTTCCTCCCCTGGTCAGCGCTGGCCGGGCTGTCCTGGGCGACCTACAGCGTCGCCCTCGGCTACCTCGGCACCCACTGGCTGGGCGCGCCCTGGCTGGCCACGGTGGTCTCGCTGCTGGCCCTGCTCGGCGCGGGCGCCGCGGCGACGTACCTGGTGCGCCGCCGCCCGGCGTGAGCGAGGGGGCCCACGCCGGAGCGGGCTGCCGGACGGTCACCCGGCCCTGCGGGCGGCCGCCCCTCTGATCTCCAGCCCGGCGAGCAGGTCGGCGGTGGCCTCGGCGACGGCGTCGACGGCCCGGTCGAACACCTCCTGGTTGTGCGCGGCGGGGGCCCGGAAGCCGGACACCTTGCGCACGTACTGGAGCGCGGCGGCGCGGATGTCCTCCTCGGTCGCCTCCTCGGGCAGCGCGGGCGGGCGGAGCGTCTTGATGCTGCGGCACATGGTCCCAGTCTCACCCTTCAGGATGGTTGCGGCACGGGCCTCCCGGCGATCCGGTCGACCTGTCATGATCACTGCTGGCGGCCACCGCTTCCGGGGCCGACCGACGAGAGGAGCCACTCGACATGGCACAGGACACCCCCAAGGCCCCGAACCCCGACAAGCCGACCGTCGCGGTCCTCGGCCCCGGTGGCGTGGGCGGACTGCTCGCCGCGCTGCTGTCCCGGGCCGGGCACCGGGTGATCTGCCTGGCCACGGACGCCACGGCCGAGGCCCTGCGCACCCGTGGACTGCGCGTCCGCAGCGGGCAGTTCGGCGACTTCACGGTCGCCGTGGAGGCCGACACCGAGCTGCGGGAACCCGTCGACGCCTGCCTGATCGCCGTCAAGGCGACCAGCCTCGACGCGGCCCTGCCCCGCATCCCGGCTCAGGCCATCGGCGACACCCTCCTCGTACCGTTCCTCAACGGTGTCGAGCACCCCGGCCTGCTGCGCGCCCACTACCGCCCCGACCAGGTGGCCCCCTCCGCCATCCGCGTCGAGTCGACCCGCGTCGCCCCCGGGGAGATCGAGCACGGCAGCCCGTTCGCCCAGATCGACCTGGCCGGTGACCCGGTCCCGCGCGCCCGCCTGGACGCCCTGGCGGTGGCCCTGACGGAGGCCGGGATCACCACCCGGGTCCTCGACGACGAGGTCGCGGCGCTCTGGGCGAAGATGTCCTTGCTGGCGCCCATCGCCCTGCTCACCACCCGCTACGGCGTCCCGCTGGGCGAGATCCGCGACCGGCACCGCGAGGAGCTGACCGCGCTGGTCAGGGAGGCCGCCGAGGTGAGCCGCGCCTGCGGCGGCCCGGCCGACCCGGACGGCGCGCTGGCCCGCTACGACGCCTTCCCGCCCGGCACCAAGTCCTCCATGCAGCGCGACGCCGAGGCGGGCCGCCCGCTGGAACTGGACGCGATCGGCGGGGCGTTGCTGCGCGCGGCCGACCGCCACGGCATCGCCGTACCGACGGCGTCCCGGGTGGTCCGGGAGCTGGGCAGCACCGCCGGTTAGGAGCCGTCCGCCGCCAGGTCGTACCGCCAGTCGTTGCACCGGATGGGGTTGCCCTTCGGGTACTCGAAGCCGACCTCGCCGAGCAGGGTGAACCCGGCCCGGCGGCAGACGGTGTTCGACGCCGCGTGCGTCACCTTCGGGTAGGCGTGCAGATACCGGTGCCCGCCCGCCGCCCGGGCCGCCTCGATGACGGCGCGGGCGGCCGCGGCGGCCAGCCCGCGCCCCTGGAACTCGGGCAGCACCCCCCACCCCGCCTCCCACACCGTGCCGCCCCGCCACTCCCGCTCCCAGTAACCGACCGACCCCACGGTCCGCTCGTCGTCGGCCAGCACGACCCGGTACATCCGCCCGTCCCCCGGCTCCACATACCGCCGATGCCGCGCGAGCAGCTGCTCCTCGCTCTCCGGACCGCCCAAGTGCGCGGTCATCTCCGCACTGTTGAGCCGACGCAACAACCACACGTCCCCCTCCCCCCACGGCTCCAGCCGCACGACACCGTCCACCCCTCCGCCGCTACCCGTCACACCCACCACCCTAGGACGGGGGTCTGACACTCCGGGGAAAACTCGCGCCCCTAAATCGAACAGGCGTAGCATTGGACCGTGGCTACGCCCTATGACTTCCCCAGCGACCTCCTCGCCGGCCAGGAGGAGCTGCATCAGGTCCGGGCCGAGCTGTCGGCCCTGCTGAAGCGGCTGCCCTGGTCGGTGGAGCCCGAGGACGGCTTCAGCGACGACAACGGCTGGCGCAAGGTCGAGCGCCCCGCCTCCCCCGGCTGGACGGCCGACGAACAGGCCGAGGTGGAGAAGCTGCGCCGCCGCGAACACGAACTCGCCGTCTTCGTCAGCACCCACCGCTACTGGTCCCAGCTGACCGGCCCGGACCGCGTCACGGCCCGCTCCCGCCTGAAACACGCCCACGAGCCCCCGCCCGCGGAAGCGGAGTGAGCACCCGCGCACGCAAGAGGCCCCCCGCGGATCACGCGGAGGGCCTCTGACCTGTGTGGGCGCGGACGGTTTCGAACCGCCGACATCCTGCTTGTAAGGCAGGCGCTCTACCCCTGAGCTACGCACCCGGGACGAGTCGACAGCCTACCTTGCCGGGGGCGCTGTCCCGCAAACCCGTTCCGGCGCCCGGCATCAGGGGGATCCGGGGGTTATCCCCACCCCGTATCCGGGAGCGGCCCGGATCCCCCGCGAGGCGCCGCTTGCCTACGGTCGAAGGGTCGCACCGAACCGTCCGACGGACCGTCCGTCCCAGGTGACCAGGGGGAACCTCACATGCCCAGCTCTCGTACGGCCCGTACCGCCACCGTCGCCGGGGCCGTGGCCGTCCTGTTCGCGGGCGCGACCGCCTGCGGCGCCTCCGCGGGCGACGACAAGGACCCCGAGCGGCGCACCTTCGCCGTCGAGGGCGACACCCTGACCGTCGACTCCGACGACTCCGCGCTGGAGATCGTCGCCGCGGACGCGTACCCGGCGGGGAAGGTGAAGGTGACCCGCTGGTTCCAGGGGTCGGTGGTGATCGGCTCGGACCCGAAGGTGACCTGGTCCATGAGCGGTGACCGGCTGGAGCTGCGGATGCGCTGCTCGGGCATGGTCGCGGACTGCGCCGCCAAGCACCGGATCGAGGTCCCGCGCGGGATCACCGTCAAGGTCCGGGACGGCGACGGCAGCGTGCGGGCCCGGGGCTTCGAGGACCCGCTGGAGATCCGTACGGGCGACGGGTCGGTCCATGTCACCGACTCCACCGGGCCGCTGACCCTGCGCACCGGCGACGGCTCGGTCCGTGCCGACGTCACCTCGCGCGAGGTGCGCGCCCGCACCGGCGACGGCTCGGTGAACCTCACCCTGGGCGCCGTACCGGACCTGGTGGACTCCCGCACCGGGGACGGTTCCGTCACCATCTCGCTGCCCGACGCCACCTACCGCGTGACCACCCGGACCGGCGACGGCGCGGTGGACGTGTCCGTGCCCCGCGACGAGTCCAGCGCCCATGTGGTGAACGCGCGCACGGGCGACGGAAAAGTCACGGTCCGAACCGCGAACTGACCGGCCCGTGTGTTCGTCCCTAACCGGTGGGAGAATGTGACCGGGCAGGGCGAATCACAGCACGGGAGAGGGATGTGACGGCGACACCAGCGCAGCCGAACTCGCCGTCGGGGCCGCGCGTGCGCCGCCGCCGGACCTCCGGGGGCCCGCTCCGGGACCTCACCGCCCTCGCCCTGCTGCCGCTGGTCGCCGCGCTGGCCCTGCCCGCCGCGTTCACCGGGGGTGGCACCCGCCGCTGGTTCGGCGGCCGGGCGGAGAACCAGCGGGCCGAGGCGCAGGCCGCGAAGGACGCCGCCGCCGCCGCGTTCTACGAACTCGACACCGCCCAGCGCGACCTGCGGATCTCCATCGAGACGATCACCGCCGTCGACGACTCCCCGGCCGCCCGCCGCGCCACCGGCGACTTCGCGGCGATCGGCCAGCGGATCGACGAGGCCAGCCACCGCTACATCCAGGCCGTCGACTCCCACGACCTCGACCGCGACGACCTGGAGGCCTCCGCCGCCGCCCGCGCCCGCACCGAGCTGACCAAGGCCAAGGAGGAGCTGGAGCGGGTCAAGAAGGAGCTGGACCGGTTCGCGGACGGCCTCGGCCCGCTGCTCGGCAAGGCCGAGACCCAGCTCGCCCGGCTCGCCCCGGCCGTCGAACGCGCCCGGCAGGCCCTGCTCGCCGCGTCCAACGCCCTCGACGCGGTCCGCGCGGCGGGGCTCACCGCGGACGATCTCGCCGCCCGCCTCGCCGCCCTCGGCCCGGAGCTGACCAGGCTCAACCAGGGCGCCGGACAGCACGGCGTCGCGGGGACCCTGGAGCGGGCCGAGCGGGTGGCCCGGGAGGCGGAGGCGATCCGCGCGGAGGCCGAGCGGCTGCCGGAACGGGCCGCCGAGATCGACCACCGGCTGGTGTCGCTGCGCACCCGCGCCGAGGCGCTCACCACCCGTGCCGGACAAGTGGAGCCGGTCCTGAGCGAGCTGCGGCGCAGGTTCACGATCGCCTGCTGGCAGGACCTCCAGCACGTCCCGGAGCAGGCCGCCGAGACCGTACGGCAGGCGGAGCGCAAGCTCGCCGAGGCGCGGGCCGCCCGGGAGGCGCAGCGCTGGCCGGACGCCACCGCCCTGCTGTCCACCGCGCGGGCGCTGCTGAACAGCACCGACGAGGCGGTGTCCGCCGCCGGTGACCGGCTGCGGCGGCTGAACGCCGTGCAGAAGGACCCCCAGCAGGAGATCGACCGCACCCGGTTCGCCATCCGTGACGCCCAGCGGCTCGCCATGGCCGGACGCAACACCCCCGACCCGCGGCACGCGCGCCCGCTCGACGACTCCGTGGCCCGGCTGGAACGGGCGATCGCCTCCCTGGAGGGCCGTCACCCCGACTACTGGCACTTCCTCACCGAGACGGAGGCGGTACGGCAGACGGTGGCGGGCGTCGTCGGCCGCATCCGTGAGGAGCGGGGCGCTACGACGGGGCACTGACGCCGGTTAACCTGTGCCCATGCCTCGCTACGAGTACCGCTGCCGTACCTGCGGCGACACCTTCGAACTGAGCCGTCCGATGGCGGAGTCGTCCGCCCCGGCCGCCTGCCCCGCCGGTCACGACGACACCGTCAAGCTGCTGTCGACGGTGGCGGTCGGCGGCACCGCCACCGGCCCGGGACCCGCCCCGCGCCCGAGCGGCGGGGGCGGAGGCGGAGGCGGGGGCGGCTGCTGCGGCGGAGGCTGCTGCGGCTGAGCCCTCGCCCCCGGCGAAGGCCGGGCCCCCACCCGGCCAAGACCCAGCCCACACCCGGCCGCGGCGCCCGCCCGCATCCCGGCCGCGGCCCAGCCCACACCCGGCCGCGGCGCCCGCCCGCGCTCCGGCGGCGGCTGAGCCCCCGCCCCTGGCAGCCCTCCCTCAGTCCGGTGCGCCGCCCAGGCGGCCCTCCGTCAGTCCAGTGCGCCGCTGCGCGCCACCCGCAGGAGTTCCCGCAGCACCCGCTCCCCCGCCAGCACCCCCCGCTCCGGCAACGCCCTGATCGTCGGCGCGCCCCACCCCGCGTCGGCCAGCTCGCCGTGGCCCGGCCGCCAGCCCCGGTCGGCGGCGAGCAGCAGGTCGGCGTCGAGGAGGGAGTCACCGGCGGCGAGGGTCAGCCCGGCGCCGGTGCGGCGGGCGACCTCGCGCATGGCGGCGCTCTTGGTCAGCGGCTTGGGCACGGCGTACAGCTTGCGGCCCTGGAGGGAGACCGTCCAGCCGCGGTTCTCCGCCCACACCGCCAGCTCCTTCACCCAGTCCCCGGGCAGCAGCTCCCGCTCGACGACCAGATAGACGAAGAGGTCCTCCGCCACGCGGTGCTTGCGCACCCACGCCGGGTCCGCCGTCGCGTACAGATGCTCCCGCACCTCGGCGAGCGGCGCGCACTCGTCGGCGAGCCGGGCGCTGACCTGCCGGTGCCAGTCGCCGTCGGAGACCCCGTCGACGAGCAGGTGGCCGCCGTTGGCGCAGATCGCGTACCGGGGCGCCGGACCGGGCAGGTTGATCCGCTCGTACTGCTTACGGGTCCGGGTCGTCGTCGGCACGAACACCGCCGCGTCCCCCAGCTCGGTCAGCAGCCCCGCCGCCGTCTCCGTCAGGTACGACAGCGGCTTGCTCTCGTGCACCTCGACGCAGAGCAGCCGGGGCGCCCGCGCGTCCGGCATCGTCAGCGCGAGGGCGGCCGAGGAGTAGATGAGCGTACGGTCGAGGTCGCTCGCCACCAGCACCGGCATCACGGGGTCACCGCCTTGCCGTCGGCGCCGGTGGCGCCCCGCGTGTACTGGGGGTGGATCAGTCCGACGCAGGTGTACGGCAGTTCCGCGACCTCCTCCACGACCACCCCCCGCTGCTCCGCGAGCAGCCGGACGTGGTCGAGGTCGGCGCCCGCGCCCGTCCGCGCCAGGATCTTCCACGGCACCCGGCGCAGCAGCACCCGGGTGGTCTCGCCGACGCCCGGCTTGACGAGGTTCACGTCGTGGATGCCGTACTCCTCGCTGATCCGCTCCACGGCCGCCCACCCCTCCCAGGTGGGGGTGCGGTCGGCGGCCAGCAGTTCCTTGACGGCCGAGTCGACCGCGTCCTCCACCTCTCCGAAGCGGGCGGAGACGGCGTCGAGGAAGTCGACGGACACATCGGCCCCGGCGAGTTCTCGGTAGAACTTGGCGCCGTGGAAGTCGTCGGGCCCCACCAGGTCGGCCCGCAGCACGGTCCGCGATATCAGCCCGGACACGGTGGAGTTGAGGCAGGCGGACGGGATCAGGAAGTCGTCGCGGGTGCCGTACGTCCGTACGCACGCGCCCGGGTCGGCGAGCACGGCGATCTCCGGATCGAACCCGCCGATCCCCTCCTTCTCCTCGAACTCCCGCACGGCCTGCGCGAGTTCGCGGGTGATGGCCCCCTTGCCGGTCCATCCGTCGACGAACACGACATCGGCGGGGTCATGGTGCCCGGCCAGCCACCGCAGCGCGTTGGCGTCGATGCCGCGCCCGCGCACGATCGACACGGCGTAGTGGGGCAGCTCGAGTCCGTGCCGGTGCTGCGCCCAGCGGCGCATCAGCACGCCGACCGGTGTGCCCGCGCGGGCCAGCGACACCAGCACGGGCCGCGGTGACCGCTCGGCGAGCACGGTCTCGGTGACCACGCCCACGGCCCGCGCGAGCCGGGCCGCCGAGGCGTCGAGCGCGGCGTGGAAGAGCCGCTGGTACCGCTCGCTCGGCTGGTACTCGACCGGCAGCGACTCGGCGTAGTGCGCGCCACCGCTCTGGATGGCCTCCTCGCGCTCCTCCGTCGGCGCCTCCAGGGTGACGTCCGACAGGTCCTGGAGCAGCCAGCCGACCTCGTCGGGCGCGTACGAGGAGAAGGCGGGTCCGCGGAGGGGCTCGGGCAGCATGGCGGGCCTTTCGGGGGCGTGCGGCGCGGCGGGAACGTACGAGGGCACGACGGCGAGCAGAACACGGGGGGTGTGGGCGGCGAGCTGGTCCAGCAGCCCGCCGGGGGCGTGCAGCGCGTCCGTGTCGGCGGCCGAGTCCACGACCGCCACCACGGCGTCGAAGTCCCCGCCCGCCACGTTGTAGGCGTACCGCTCGCCGGGCCCGTCGGCCGGGTCGTCGTGCGCGGGGAAGACCACCCGGCTCCGGATGGCGTACCCGGGATCGTCGACGGCGAGGACCGGCGACCGGGTGGTGGTCGAGAACCGTACGTCCGCGCCCACGAGTTGCTCCAGCTCACGCGCCAGCCGCAGCGGTGCGTACATCAGCTCCTCGCAGCCCAGCACCAGCACCCGCCGGGCATCGGCCGGAAGCGCCTCGGCGAGCCGCGCCCCCATGGCGGGCAGCGCGTGCTCCAGCCGTCTGCGATGCAGGGGTGTGAACCCGTGCCGCCCGCCGTCGGGCACCCCGCCGGGCCACCGGAGGCCAACCCTCCGCACCACCCCGCGCCCGGGGCTCACGACCGTCGGACCCCGCTCATACCGCTCGACGAGCGCCTGCCCCTTCACCAGTACGCCGTCAGGCAGCCGTACACCGCCCCGCGCCGCGGCGACCAGCTCCACCCGGGCGCCGATCTCCCGCCCGAACTCGGCCAGCCGCTCCCGGTCCGCGTCGGACCGCATGTCGACCAGCGCGACCACCACGTACCGCTCACGCGGATACCGCTCGTGCAGCGCCCGGAGGGTGTTGAGGACGGTGTTGCCGGTGGAGAACTCGTCGTCGACGAGGACCAGCGGCCCGTCCGCCGCGAGCAGGGTCGTGTCCTCCGGGAGCAGCAGGTGGGAGGTGGCGTGCGAGTGGGACTCCTCGAACCCCCCGGCCGGTACGACCCCGGCCACCGGCCGCCGCGTGGAGTGCAGGTACGGCACGTCACCGAGTCCGTCGGCGACGGAGTGCCCGAGCCCGGTGGCGGTCTCCGCGTACCCGACGACCACCGCGGCCCGGGTCCCGTCCAGCAGCTCCCGCACCCGCCGCCCGAGGGCGAACCCGGCGCCGTACACCACCGAGGGCGACTGCGGTACGTGCTTGCCGAGCACGTTGGACACCAGCAGATGGGCCCGCCTGGGATTGCGCCTGAGCGCCAGCCCCAGCAGGTCCCGCAACTGGGTGTCACCCACGAGTTCGACACCGAGCCGCTCGGCGACCCAGGCACCGGACCAGACCCCGTTGTTCACTGCGTTCGTCATCCGTCCCTTGTCATGGCTCACCCGGGTATGCCCGCGGCGAGCAGTTCCACGAAGCTGATGTCCTCATGGGCCACGCCGAACACCTCGGCGCGCAGCATGGTCCGCTCGGCCCAGGCGCGATGCGGTTTCACTTCGTTCATCTTGTTCGTGTACGCCGACCGGAGCACGCCCCCGCCGCCGCGCTCGGGCCGGAGGATGTCCTGGGCGTCGCTGTACTCCTCGTGGCTGACCACGGACAGGGCGTGGACGGGCAGCACGTGCGAGGGGTGGATGCAGGTCTTCCCCAGCAGCCCGTTGGCCTGGTCGAGGGCGATCTCCCTCAGCAGCCCGTCCATGGCGTGCTCGATCAGCTCGGCCCGCAACTCCTCCACCTTCCCCTCCAGGAAGGGGCTGCGCCGCAGCTGAGGCTTGAACATACGTTCCTGCACCCGGAAGTACTCCCACACGGGCCCGGTCACGGTGAACCCGGTCCCGTCGGCCCGCCCCAGCATGTTCACCACATCCGAGATCACCGACGCGACGATCTGCACGTCGTAAGCCGTCATGTCAGGCGCCCGACGCAACCCGTAGGACGAGCAGAAATCGGTCACCCCCAGCCGCAGCGCCAGCACTCGGTCCCGGAACTTGTCGATCGCGCGGTAGATGCCCTCCAGGGTCTCCACCCGCGACTCCCGGTAGAGCAGCTCGGGCGACTCCAGCACGGGCATCGCGAACAGCCGTCGCCCGGTCTCGGCCTCGGCGGTCTGAAGGGCCTCCAGGAACGGGATGCCCCGCTCCTCGGTGAACTTGGGCACGACGAACCCGGACAGCAGACGGACCGCGGGCCCGAGCCGCCGCGCGAGATCGGGAATCTGCTCGGGCGCACGCACCCGAACGAACAGCAAGGGCAGGACCGCCCCGTCCCGGGCGTCCAACTCGGTGAACTGCCGCACGAGGTTGTCCTCGGCGTCGGGGACCTCCTCGTCGCTGATCGAGTCCTCCAGGCACAGCACCATCGACACGACACCGCGCCCGCCCTGCTTCAGGACGTCGTCGACCAGCCGGGGCCGGGTCGCCGGACTGTAGAGCGTGGCCCCGAGGGCGGCGGCGAGCAGACGGGCCGGGGAGTCCGCGGTGAAGGAGCACGGCTCCCGGAAGAACAGCCGGTTCCGCACCTCAGGGGCAATGTGCCCGAAATGACGCATATGACTCCCTGTGGTGCCTGAGTGACCCTGTGGACTGTCCATGGGTGGCCGGTAATAGTACGTAAGGGACCGTGTCACAGGTTCCCACCGGGCATGAATTCCAGGTAACGCAGCCAAGCACACCCTGCTCCGCCCCGCGTTGTCGTGAGCAGGACCGAGAGGGCAGGATGACCGCATGACGCACGCGATGCTGAAGGGGTCGAACGTCCCGCTGGAAGCGACGACGGTACGCGCCGTACTGCGCTGGACGCCCGGGCAGGGGGTGCCGGACGTCGACGCCTCCGCGCTGCTCCTGGGGCCCGACGACCGTGTGCGGTCCGACGAGGACTTCGTCTTCTACAACCAGCCCCGGCACCCCTCCGGGAAGGTCTGGCGGCTCGGGAAGAAGCGGGTCACCGAATACCTGACCGACACGATCCAGACAGACCTCTCCGGCGTCGAGCCGACCGTCGGACGCATCCTCCTCATCGCCTCGGCGGACGGTGTCGCCTTCGACCAGGTGGAGAACCTGCGCATCCTCCTCCACGACGCGGCCGACGCGGACGGGGAACCCCTCGCGACGTTCGACGTCACGCCGGAGACGGGCGCGGAGACGGCACTGATCTGCGGCGAGCTGTACCGGCGGGGGGAGGGCTGGAAGTTCCGGGCGCTGGGCGAGGGCTACTCCAACGGGCTCCGTGGCCTGGCGACGGACTTCGGCATCTCGGTGGACGAGTCGGACCCGGACGCGACACCGGAACCGACGGCTGCCGCCGCACCCACGGCGGAAATCTCGGCCCCCCTGCCCCCGGAGCAGCCGACCGCAGTCACCCCGCCCCCGCCCCCCCCACCCGGGGCCCCCCCCCGCGCCCCCCCCGCCCCCGCCCCCCCCGCCCGCGCCTCCGTCGTTTTTAATGATCCGGCGACCACCGAGATCTACACATTCTAGCTCGTCGGCAGCTTCAGATGTTTATAAGAGACAGTCAAGGAATTCCTGTTGCCGGACGCCACCCCGGAC
>NZ_JAGPXL010000070.1 GCF_018070565.1 Streptomyces sp. B93 | reverse complement strand
ACCATGTCCTCCTCGAACAGCGTCGAGGCCCACAAGTGGGGGTCGCCCGCGAGCCGTTGCCGGCAATACGGCGGGGAACGCCCTCCGCGGCACGGGCCCTGGACACGGCAGCCCCGCAACGCCGAGGACGGCCCTTGCGGCACGGTGCGTTTGTGTCGCAAGGGCCGAGGGGTGATCCCACCCGCCGAAGCCCCCTGCGTGCCGTACATTTCGAGCGCCGCCTTGACGACCGCGGCCCTCTCAGTGCCGACGCTGGGCGGCCATCCACTGCCAGATGTGCGTTCCGTCGATGCTGGGGTCGTTGCGGGCGACGTAGATCCACGAGAAGTGGCCGTGGAACTGGTAGCCGTTCCAGATGACGTGGTCGTAAAGCGTCATCAGCGATCCGGGGATCACCTCGTGCGCGTGGACGGTGTTGGCCTGCGAGTCCACGACGGTGTCGTCGCCGGAGGTGACGAGCCAGCTGGGGGTGGTGATCCGGGCCAGCTCACTGTCGGGGAGCAGCGGCGCTCCTCCGGGTCCGGGCGGGAAGGCGGTGACGATGCCGCAGATCGGTACGGATGCGGCGAACAGGGTGGGATAGACGGTGGTCATCTTCATGCTCATGTAACCGCCGTTGCTGCACCCGGCGACGTAGATCCGGTCGCGGTCGATGCGGTGCCTGCGGACTACCTCGCCGATGATCTCGTGGATGAGGGGGGCGAAGCGGGGGCCGTCCTCCATCCAGTAGGAGGTGCTTTGCGGGGCGAGGACGTAGGCGCCGCCGAAGATGCGCTGCGCCTCGGGGGTGGCGAAGCCGAGGGCTCCGCGGTTGGCCCGTAGCGTCGTCTCGTTGTCGTAGTAGTTGTCGGGCAGTGAGGCGCCCTCGCCCCCGCCGTGCAGCCAGACGATCAGCGGACGCCTGTCGCGCCGGGTGGAGTGGACTTCGGTGGGTGAGTACAGCCGGTACTTCATTCCTGAGCCGGAGACGTGGGCGCTGAACGCGTCCACCTCGGGGTCCGAGAGCCGGGGGTTCTGCACGAACGTCTCGATGACGACGGTTCGCTGATCGCGCAAGACGATCGGGGCGTGCTGAGTGAGGGTGTAGGTGAGGTCGAGCATCACGTTGCGGCCCTCGTCCGCGAGGTAGCTGAGCGTGCTCCCCCCGGTCTGGCCCTCCCCATAGCCCAGTTCGAGCACGATGTTGCCGTTGCGGTCGAGCCGAACAGCGGTCACCGTGCGGTCGAGGTCGTAGTCGCTGACACTGTCGTCGTCGGGGGCGGAGGGGAACGGCCTGGTGCCTTTGGCGTGCACGCCGAAGGTCGCGGTGGTCAGGCCGGCCGGGTCGATCGGGCCGAGCCGGGCGGTCTCGAGGGTGATCGAGGTGACCTGTTCGCCGCCGTCGAGCACTTGGGCGTTCAGGGTGAATCTCACGGTGGCGGGCGTACGGTCGGCGGCGTACGCGGCGACGCCGGGGAGGGCCAGCCCGGCGGCGCCCGCGCCGGTGGCCAGAACGGTGCGACGGCTGATACGTGTTGCCATGCGGACTCCTTATGGGGTCGGAGGCTTCACCGTGGCCTGTGCGCCGCACTCGTCTGATGCGGCCACAGCCGACACGAGGTCAGTAGAACAGGGAGGATCGCCGACGGGCAGGTCTCTGCCGGACAAAAGATCGCGCTGAATCGACTGCGAGTTCGGAGCGATGACAAACCCAGGATCTGCCTCGCACGGCGGGCGCGCGACGTTACCGGCCCGTTCAGCGGACCCGCGAACTCGTCGGCGGGCCGGCTCTCTTCCTCGGGGTCGGCGTGAGCGGACAGGTCGGCGATGCAGCGGGTCTTACCGAGGTAGGACCGCTGCGCAGCGGCAGAGGATACGTACGTCCCAGGCGGACTCTTCGGCCGACCGTCAGTCGCTGGACGAACTCGCCACGTTCGTGGTCGGCGTCAACCAGTCGCTGGCCGTCCTGAGCCGCATCGGCTCCCCGGACTCCGAGCCGCGGTCCGTGGCCCGCCTCGCCTGCTCCACGGTGACGGACGCCAGCACAGCAAGCTACGACCCGTGGGGCGGTTTCGTCCGGTCGTCGGCAGTACGAACACCGGTAGGCACCACGCGACCGGAGATCAGTCAGGCTGAGCCGTGCGCGGTGCACGGAGTCCATGATGGCGACGAGCGACCGCATCATGGACTCCGAGGCCGGGCTCACGCGGCGTCCGGCCGCGAGGGTGATCCCGACGCGGGCGCCGACGAGGTCGACGTTCCACCCGGTCCGCATCAGGGTGGCGAGGCACACCAAGGCACCCGCACCCGCGGAGCACCGCGGCGTCACTCCGGGCAGACGAGGCTAGAACGCCCAGCTGTCATGGAGGTTCGCGCCCGACACCGCCACGGATAGCGGCAGGCCCTGAGCTTTGGACAGAACACGCAATTCGCTGCCCTTCTTACCGCGTACCGCGATCGACGGAATTTGCGCCAGTCAGCGATCCACCCAGCTTCGCCCGCACCGACGCGGCATCGACATGGCGGATGACCACGGGGACGACCGGGCACGGCACGTTCCATCGCGCGCGAGGCCTGCGACGGTTCGGAGCACACCCCATTCAGAGGGCCTGTGGGGCACCCCTCGGGGCGCGGAGCGGAATCGGCACGGCTACGCGACCACACCCTTCGTAATGACATCCATTTTCATGTATTGTCTGCCTCGCCCAACGATCGCACCCGGAGATCCTCATGGCCGTACCCAAACGCAAGATGTCCCGCAGCAACACCCGCCACCGCCGCGCCCAGTGGAAGGCCACGACGCCACAGCTGGTGACGGTCACGGTGGACGGCGTGCCGTACCTCGTCCCCCAGCGGCTGGCCAAGGCGTACGAGCGTGGCCTGCTCCGCCCCGAAGGCTGACCCCGGCATGGCCCACACCCCCTCGCCGCGCCTTCCCGTCACCGTCCTGTCGGGCTTTCTCGGTGCCGGAAAGACCACCCTGCTCAACCACGTCCTCGGTAACCGCGAGGGCCTGCGCGTCGCCGTCATCGTCAACGACATGAGCGAGGTCAACATCGACGCCGCACTCGTGCGCGGCGGCGAGGCCGCTCTGTCCCGCACCGAGGAACGCCTGGTAGAGCTGACCAACGGCTGCATCTGCTGCACCCTGCGCGACGACCTGCTGGAGGAAGTGGACCGCCTGGCGCGCGAGGGGCGCTTCGACTACCTCCTCATCGAGTCCTCCGGCATCTCCGAACCCATGCCGGTAGCCGCCACCTTCGCCTTCGCCCGCGACGACGGCGCGACCCTCGGCGACCTGGCCCGGCTGGACACGATGGTCACGGTCGTGGACGCCGCCAACTTCCTGCCCGAGCTGGCCGGAGGCGACGAGCTGACCGAACGGGGCCTGGACCAGTACGAGGACGACGAACGCACCGTCAGCGACCTGCTGATGGACCAGGTCGAGTTCGCCGACGTCATCGTCCTCAACAAGCTCGACCTCGTCGACTCCGCGTCCGCCGACCGGCTACGGGCCACCTTGGCCCGGCTCAACCCCGCCGCCCGCGTCGTACCGGCCGTGCGGGGCCGCGTACCGGTCGGCGAGGTCCTGGGTACCGGCCGCTTCAACCTGGAGCGAGCGCAACAGGCCCCGGGGTGGGTCAGGGAACTCAACGGCGACCACGTTCCCGAGACGGAGGAGTACGGCATCTCCTCGACGGTCTTCCGCTCCGCGACGCTCTTCCACCCCGGACGGTTGTGGACGTTCGTGACGGAGGCACTGGACAGCGGCGCCTACGGGCAGGTTCTCAGGTCCAAGGGCTTCTTCACCCTCGCCAGCCGACCCGGTGTGACGGGACTGTGGTCGCAGGCCGGTTCGGTGGCCCGCTTCGAACCTTCCTCCGCCCGTGACACCGACAGCCCGTACGCCCAGGAGCTCGTCCTCATCGGCACCCAGTTGCAAGCGGAGCCGTTGCGGACGGCCCTGACCGGCTGCCTCCTGCGGGAAGACGAGGCCCTTCCCGTCTACGACCCCTTCCCCGGCTGGGACACCTACGGCTTCGACGAGACCTGCGCGCACGAGCACGACCCCCTCACCACCGTGACGGGACACTGAGACACCGGGCCGGAGGGTGGTCGCAGCCACGGCACCGTCCGGCTGTGAACGCTCACGTCCTTCCCTGCCGAGGCTGCGGTAGAGGTAGCCGCTGATCAGCCGGGTGAGCGGCCAGCCCTGCTGACCGGAGGCGGAGAACGGCTGGACGCCCTTCGACTCCAGCTTCGCCGCGGCGGCGACCAGTTCGTCCCAGGTGCCGGGCACCTCGAGGCCGTTCTTCTCGAACAGCTCCTTGTTGGAGAAGATCCCCTCGATGTTGTACTCGTACGGCCGCACCTGGAGTTCACCGCCGTACAGTGCCTTGATCGTGGAAACGGCGGCGGGCTGGTCCAGACTCGCCTGCGGGACGGTCTCCACCTTCGGCGGCAGCGCGTCGTTCGCGGCCTTGCAGGCAACACCGACTACACGGTGCTGATCGGCGCGGCCGGCTTCGACCCCGAGGACCAGGCCAAGACCATCCGCTCCCTCGTGGACCGGCAGATGGACGGGCTGAATCCTCATCGCCCCGGGACACCGCGCGTGGAGGTGCTGGCCACGGCCGCGTCGACACCGACCGTGGTGATCGGGCACCACGACACCTCGGACACCTACGACTCGGTCGTCGACGCCGATGACCTCGGCGCCGGCCTGGTGGTGGACCACCTCGTCTCGCTCGGCCACCGTGACATCGCCCTGGTCTCGGCCCAGGGCAGCCGGGCCAACAAGTGGAAGCACGCCGGAAGCCGTGCTGAGCGAGGGCTATCTGCACGCGATGGAACGGCACGGCCTCGCCGGGTTCGCCCGGATTCACCACACCGCCTACTCCGACGGCGGCGGCTTCAAGGCGGGCATGACGCTGCTGACGGCCGACCGTCCGCCCACCGCCGTGATGACCGGCGCGGACGTCGCCGCCCTGGGCGTCCACCGCGCCGCGCACGAACTGGGCCTGCGCATCCCGCGGGACCCGTCGCTCGTCGGCTACAACAACACCGCGCTCGCCGCCCCGGCGCCCGGTCCAACTGACCAGCGTGGACCAGGCGGGACACACCATGGGGTCCGCCGCCGCATGCTTGTCGAACGCGTCGAAAGCCGAAGGGACAGGCCCATGCAGACCACGATGACCCCCCGCCTGGTGGTGCGCTCCACCACGGGCGCACCGCAAGGACGCTAGGCCGTGGACCGGCGGCCGACCGCCGTAGCCACAGCACATCACGAACGAGGTTCCGACGGAGGAAGGACGGTGACCGGGCCGGCCGCGCCCGCTCCCGGGTCGGCATCAAGGAGGTGGCGCGGGAGGCGGGCGCCTCGCTCGGCACCGTCTCCAACAGCCGCCCGGCTGCCGGGCGCCCTCGGCCCGGATGCAGCCGAGCGAGTCGATCACTTCCGGGACGCGCGAGCATGTCCCTGCGGACACGGACGACATCGCGGTGATCGGGCTCGGCTGACCGCCGACGCGGCGGTCGCCGCGGACGGGCCGCACTCCCTCCTGCGCCAGGCACTGGTCGGCGACGGCGCACCGGTCTGCTCGCGCTACGTCGCCTTCCGCGGCGCGCTGCCCACCGAGAAGAAGACCTCGCGGGCGGTGCATCCCGCCTGGCAGCCACGGACAACCGTCGTGCGACGGTGAGGGCCCGGCCTCCCGAAGCCGGGATGCCGGGCCCTTGCCGAGCCGCGCGATCAGGCGGGGCGGATGTTCTCAGCCTGCGGACCCTTCTGGCCCTGCGTGACGTCGAACTCGACCTTCTGGCCCTCCTGCAGCTCGCGGTAGCCCTGGCTGGCGATGTTGGAGTAGTGGGCGAAGACGTCGGGGCCGCCGCCCTCCTGCTCGATGAAGCCGAAGCCCTTCTCGCTGTTGAACCACTTCACTGTGCCCTTGGCCATGACTGTCTCCTTCGAGGGAAACCGGGCACGCACCGTGCGCGACCGGGAGGTGATCGCCCTGGTCCGGAGAGGCGCTGAACAGCAAGAACGCCCGTGAGGCGATCACGGGCGAACAGAACTTCGGAACCACGACTGCTGATCACAACGCTATAACGACATGGCGGAAGCCGCCAGCGAAAACGCGCCAGCATCCGGCCCAACCGCTTGCTCGCGCTGCGGGTGCCCCGCTGCGGCGGGAAGGGAGATCGCACGGGCAATGGATCATCCTGTCCCGCTCTCCGGGTACCGTCAGGGTATGAGTCATCCGCACCCCGAGCTGAAAGCCGCCCCGCCCCTTGCCGAAGGAGGGCTGCGGGTCGTCGCCCTGGGCGGCCTGGGTGAGATCGGCCGCAACATGACCGTCTTCGAGCACGCGGGCAAGTTGCTCATCGTCGACTGCGGCGTGCTGTTCCCCGAGGAGACCCAGCCCGGCGTGGACGTGATCCTGCCGGACTTCACCTCGATCCGGGACCGGCTGGACGACATCGTGGCCGTGGTACTGACCCACGGCCACGAGGACCACATCGGCGGCGTGCCGTACCTGCTGCGCGAGCGGTCCGACATTCCCCTCGTCGGCTCCAAGCTGACGCTGGCGTTCCTGGAGGCCAAGCTCAAGGAACACGGCATCCGGCCGCGCACGGTGCGGGTGCGGGAGGGCGACCGGCGCGGCTTCGGGCCCTTCGACTGCGAGTTCGTGGCGGTCAACCACTCCATCCCCGACAGCCTCGCGGTCGCGATCCGCACCCGGGCCGGGATGGTGCTGCACACCGGCGACTTCAAGATGGACCAGTTCCCCCTCGACGAGCGCATCACCGATCTGCGCGCCTTCGCCCGCCTCGGCGAGGAGGGCGTGGACCTGTTCCTCACCGACTCCACCAACGCCGAAGTACCCGGCTTCACCACCTCCGAGCGAGAGCTGAACCCGGCGATCGAGCAGGTGATGCGCACCGCGCCGCGCCGGGTCATCGTCTCCAGCTTCGCCAGCCATGTGCACCGTATCCAGCAGGTCCTGGACGCCGCCCACCAGCACGGCCGCAAGGTCGCCTTCGTCGGCCGCTCCATGGTCCGCAACATGGGCATCGCCCGTGACCTGGGCTATCTCAAGGTCCCCTCCGGTCTGGTCGTGAGCACGAAGGAGCTGGAGAAGCTCCCGGACCACAAGATCACTCTGGTGTGCACCGGCTCCCAGGGCGAACCGATGGCCGCGCTGTCCCGGATGGCCAACCGCGACCACATGATCCGCATCGGCAAGGGCGACACCGTCCTGCTCGCCAGTTCCCTGATCCCCGGCAACGAGAACGCCATCTACCGGGTGATCAACGGTCTCACCCGGTGGGGCGCCCACGTGGTCCACAAGGGCAACGCCAAGGTGCACGTCTCCGGGCACGCCAGCGCCGGTGAACTCGTCTACTGCTACAACATCGTCAAACCCCGCAACGTCATGCCCGTGCACGGGGAATGGCGCCATCTGCGGGCCAACGCCGACCTCGCGATCCGTACCGGTGTCGACCCCGAACGGGTCGTCATCGCCGAGGACGGCGTCGTCGTCGACCTGGTCGACGGGCGGGCGTCCATCACCGGCAAGGTCCCCGCCGGCAACGTCTACGTGGACGGCATGGAAGTAGGCGGCGCCACCGAAGCGTCCCTGAAGGACCGCCTCACCCTCGCCGCCGAAGGCGTGGTCACGGTGGTGGCGATCGTCGACGCGGACACCGGCGCCCTCGCCGAGGCCCCCGACTTCCTGGCCCGCGGTTTCGTCCACGACGACACCACCTTCGAGCCGGTCGTCCCCGTCATCGAGAAGACCCTGGCCACCGCGGCCGAGGAGGGCGTCGGGGACGCACGCCAGCTCGAACAGCTCCTCGCCCGCGCCGTGGCGAACTGGGCGTTCCGCACCCACCGTCGCAAGCCGCTCATCATCCCCGTCATCATCGACGCCTGAGCCGCGGTCCGGCAGCACGGTCCGCGGTTCCGGTGGCGGCCCGCGGGCATCGAGGTCGGGCACGCCCGGACCGGAGGAGCCGACGTTGCGGGCGACGGCCCTGTCGCCCCGGCTGCGCCCCGCCCGCGACGTGCGCACGGCCGTGCGCACGTCGCGGGCCACCGCACGGGACGCGCGAGTGAGTAGCGCGAGTGCCGGTGAAGCGCTTAGATCTCGGGACCCATCGACTCAGCCGCCGCTCTTGCGCCTGAACGACCGCTGGCTCGCAGCCGGGCCGTGCGCCGAACGCACCTTCGACGCATCGGGCTTGGCGGCGACATCAGCGGCGTCCGCCTGCGCACCGCGCTTGCGCGCCAGGGCTTCGCGGAACTTGCGCTTGAGGTCGTAGTTGCCGTCGCTGTCCGGCTCCAGGGGGGACGTCTCGGCGGCAGCAGCCGGCTCCGAACCTTCTGTGGATACGGGCTCTGCGGTCATGGTGACCTCCTGGGTTCCGGGGGGTGGGCAAGCACAGCTTGTCATGCCGGGCGCAGTGCGAGGCGCCGGCAGCATCGTCCGCTCCGTTTCGGATCCCGTGGCCAGGCTGCCAGGGCAGGCTCTCAGCCGTTGCGACGCACGAGGGCGGCCTTGCGGGCCTCGGCGAGCTTGCGGGCCTCGCCCGCCTTTCGGGACTTGCCGCCGGCGCCGCGGGAGGTGCCCTTGCCGGTGCCGAGGCCGCGGAAGGGAGCGTTGGTGTTCTTGGGCCGGGGGACGGCGGGCTCACCGTCGAGCGGGGTCCCGGAGGGAGTCCTGGCGCCGGTGATCCGGCTCAGTTCCGCCTCGCCCGAGCGCACCTTGGTGACGGTCGGCTCGATGCCGGCCCCGGCCATCATGCGGCTCGTCTCACGGCGCTGGCCCGCCAGCACGAGCGTCACCACGCTGCCGGACTCACCGGCGCGGGCGGTGCGGCCCGCCCGGTGCACATAGTCCTTGGCATCGGTGGGCGGGTCGACGTTGACCACGAGATCGAGGTCGTCGACATGCAGGCCACGGGCCGCGACATTGGTCGCCACCAGAACGGTGATCTGGCTGTTCCTGAACTGCGCCAGGGTCCGTGTGCGCTGTGGCTGGGACTTGCCGCTGTGCAGGGCCCCGGCGCGTACCCCGCTGGCCCGCAGATGCCGGGTGAGCTGGTCGACGGCGTGCTTGGTGTCGAGGAAGAGCAGTACGCGGCCGTCGCGGGCGGCGATCTCCGTGATGACGGCGTAGCGGTCAGGGCCGTGGACGACCAGCACGTGGTGCTCCATCGTCGTGACCGTGCCCGCGGCCGGGTCGACCGAGTGGACGACGGGGTCGTGGAGGTAGCGGCGGACCAGTTGGTCGACGTCGCGATCGAGAGTGGCCGAGAAGAGCATCCGCTGACCGTCGGGGTGCACCTGGTCGAGCACGTCGGCGACCTGCGGCAGGAATCCCAGGTCGCACATCTGGTCGGCCTCGTCCAGCACGGTGATCCTCACCCGTCCCAGGCGGCAGGCGTTGCGCTCGATCAGGTCGTGCAGGCGTCCGGGGGTGGCGACGACCACCTCGGCTCCCTGGCGCAGCGCGGCGACCTGGCGGCCGGTCGACGTTCCGCCGACGACCGTGGCGATCCGCAGCCGCAGCGCCTCGGCGTACGGCGCCAGCGCCTGGGTGACCTGTTGGGCCAGCTCCCGGGTGGGCACCAGGATCAGGGCGAGGGGCTGCTTCGGTTCCGCGCGCCGCCCGGCCGTCCGGGTGAGCAGCGGCAGGCCGAAAGCGAGCGTCTTGCCTGATCCGGTGCGCCCGCGTCCCAGGATGTCGCGCCCCTCCAAGGCGTCGGGCAGTGTGGCGGCCTGGATCGGAAAGGGTTCGCGCACCCCGAGTTCGCCGAGTGTCCGCAGCACCTCCGTCGGCAGTTCCAGACCGGCGAAGGTGACGGCCGGCAGCGGCGCCGGGGTCATCGCCCCGGGCTGGGCGGGACCGCCGTGAGCGATGCCGGAGTGATGGGGATGCTTCATGAACAGCCTTCCGCAAGGGAACGTACCAGGGAACGTGCCAAGGAAGGCCCGACAGGTTTGATCAGCCCACGCGCGGCCGAACGCAACCGGCGGAATCGTCCACCGCGACGACCACGCAAACGCGTGACACTAACACACGGCATGGCCTCGCGCCGCTGACACCGAACGCGACGAAGCCGGTGCCTCGCCCACCGGCACACCGCGTCACCCCGAGGAAATACGGAACTCGAATTCGGGACGGTCCCACGGCACGGCGGGTGGGTTCGCGAGCGCGGTCCCGATCCGCACCGCACCCGCGCGGTGGTAGAAGTCCTCGGCGGGAAGGTGCGACACGACCTTGACCCGGTCGAGCCCGGCGGCACGGGCCTCGGACTGCATGTGCGCGACGAGCAGCCGTCCGATACCCCGTCCCTGCGCTTCGTCGGCGACGAACAGCAGGTCCAGCTCCGGTGGAGCGAGGACGAGCGAGTAGAACCCGAGGACCCTGCCTCCGTGCTCGTCGGCGGCGACGGCTACGAAGGTGCGGTGGGCCTCGATGTAATCCGGCCCGACTCGGTAGCCCGCGACTGCGGCCGCGTACTTTCCCGCGTAGGCGCCTGAGCCGCGCACGAGCCGCGTGAGCCGTTTGGCGTCCCGCGCGACGGCCCTCCGTATCGTGATCGGCTGGCTGATCGCGGAAGTACGTGAACTCATCGGGAGAGTATTTCCCACCGGGACGTGCCGTCGTGCGGCGGGTCGGCTGCTCGGGCAGGATTCCTGCACCGCTCCCGCGGACGCCAATCGGCGAGTTCACGAGACGCGACTACCGGGGGAGGCTCCGTGGCGTCGCTGTCGGCGGGTGTATTCACCGATGGCCTGCCACAGGTGACGCCGGTCGGTTTCGGGCCAGTGGTCCGGGGTGAAGTACAGCTCGGCATAAGACGTCATCTCATTTGGATCGGTAGCCTATCGGTCGTGGTTTCGATCGTTGAGCGGCTGGTGCCGGATGAGTTGTGGGAGCTGTTCCAGCGGGTGGTCCCGGAGGCTCCCTCGCGGCCTCAGGGCGGCGGTCGGCGTCGGCATGGCGACCGGGAGGTGTTGGCTGCAATCGTGTTCGTGGCCACGTCGGGCTGCACGTGGCAGCAGCTGCCGTCCGCGTCGTTCGGGCCATCGGGAGCGACGGCTCACCGGCGCTTTTCCGAGTGGTCGAAGGCCCGGGTGTGGGCAAAACTCCACCGCCTGGTCCTCGATGAGCTTGGTGCCCGCGGCGAGCTGGACTGGTCCCGCTGTGCGATCGACTCGGTGAACATGCGGGCCCTGAAAAGGGGGAGCTGACAGGTCCGAATCCTGTCGACCGGGGCAAGTACGGCTCGAAGATCCACCTGATCACCGAGCGGACCGGTCTGCCCCTGTCCGTCGGGATCTCGGGGGCGAACCTGCACGACAGTCAGGCGCTGATCCCGCTGGTGAAGGGGATACCGCCGATCCGCTCCCGGCGCGGACGACGGCGGCGCAAACCGGGAAAGCTCCACGCCGACAAGGGATACGACTACGACCACCTGCGGCGATGGTTACGCAGGCGAGGCATCAGGCACCGCATCGCCCGCAAGGGCATCGAGTCCTCGACTCGCCTGGGCCGCCACCGCTGGACGATAGAACGCACGATGTCCTGGCTCGCAGGATGCCGCCGACTGCACCGACGCTACGAGCGCAAAGCCGAGCACTTCCTGGCCTTCACCAGCATCGCCTGCACCCTCATCTGCTATCGCCGACTCACCAAATGAGATAGCGTCTAAGAGGTGTGCCAGGGCAGGAAGTTCGACATGCGCTGTTCGGCGCCGGTGCGCCACAGCAGATCGACATCCGGCATGTCGGGCTGGGGAAGATGCCGCGCGACGTCTTCTTCACTGATCGTGTCGGGATCGAGTTCACCGCTGCGCACCCGCCGGGCCAGGGCGGCGGCGGTACGGGTGATCTCGTCCCGGCCGCCGTAGTTGATGCAGGTGGTCAACGTCAGGCCCGTGCGGTCGCGTGTGCTGCGCTCACGCAGCCGCATGAGGTCGACCACGTCCTGCGGCAGCCTTTCCGGCCGGCCGTGCCAGCGCATCCGGATGTCGAGGTCCTGGAAGGGGTAGTCCTGCAGCTCCTGGCGCACGATGTCGAGGAGGGCGCCGATCTCCTCGTCGTCGCGCTTCCAGTTCTCGGTGGAGAGGGTGTAGAGGGTCAAGTGCCGCAGGCCGATCTCCAGGGCGCCGTAGACCATCTCGCGGGCGGCGGCCCGGCCGGCTCGGTGGCCTTCTTGCCGAGGCAGGCCGCGGCGCTGTGCCCACCGGCCGTTGCCGTCCATGATCACGGCGACGTGGGTGGGCATCCGGTCGACGGGGATCCGTGGTGGCCGCGCACCGCCGGGATGTGGCGGCGGGCGGTCGAACACCGGGCGTCCCACGGGCGGGCTCTGCGCGGGCACGGCGCGGTTCCGGGTGCGGCGCGGGGGCGGAACGGTCACCGGGGTGAAGCTCCAGGCGAGGGCGGAGCGCGCCCTGGCCGGGACGAGGAGACGGGCGGTGGTGGCGGACGAGGGCCTGGGCGGGGTACGCAGGAGAGCGGGACCTGCGGCGCTGACGGCATCGAGCTGTGTGCGCAGCAGACCGGCCATGGTGTCGAGGACGACGGCGGGGCCGGGGTGCATGCCGTGGACGAGGGAGGGCTGGGTCACCCATCGGCGGGCCAGCCGCGTCAGGTCGGTGATCAGGGCGGCGGTGGCCGGGCTCCAGCGCCGGTGCGACAGGTCGTCCGCACAACCCGGGAAACGGTCCAGGACCTGGCCGGGCAGGAGGAGGTCCCCTTGGGCGAGGTCGGCGGACAGGTCGGTGAGGATGTCGGTGAGGCGGACCCCGTCGAGGAACTCCTCGTAGACCTCCTGCCTGTCCAGACGCAGTGCCACGCCCACGCCGGCTTTGTCGAAGAGATCTCGGACCTGGTCGAACCAGGGCAGCAGCGTGCCGCGTCCCCAGGCGCGCCAGCTCTCCCAGTCGGGAAACCGCCGCCCAAGACTGTCCCGCTGGACCAGCGTCATGGCGCCGTGCAGCCTGGAAGTGTCCAGGTGCCATCGCCAGACGGTGTCCACCAAGGCCCGGCGGACCGGGTCTGCGCTTGATCCGGTCGCCACGTCACGGTCCAACGCGGCGATCCACGCTCCGACCCGCTCGGCACGCTGCTCCGCGCCGACCGCGCGGTCGTCGGCGAGATCGTCGATGGCGTTGGCCGCGGCCCACAGCGCCCAGCAGGCCGGACGCATCACCGCGGGTACGAGTTGGATCAGGGCGTATTCCGCCGGGTCCTGTCGCCTGGTCCTGGTGCGGCAGAGCCGGTACGCCGCCCGTAGCGCCGGGTCGTCACCGACCGCTTCCCACAACGGCCTCGTCCTGCGGCGGCCGGCCCCCAGGACGGCGGATCGCCGCGGGCCTGTTGAGGTGGAGAACACAATGATCACAACGAGAGTCGGGCGACGAGGTTGTGCCGGTGATCGGAAGTGCCCGTCAGTGGTCCGGCAGCGGCTGCCGTTCGGCGGGCCGCGGGCCACGTCCCCGCGCGTGCCGGGGGGGGAGGGCAGGGTGCTGCGGGTGCGCCACTGGAAGGTCAGCAGACCCAGGAGCGCCGCCGCGGCGAACCAGGTCAGTTCGACGAGCAGGTACTCGGGGGCGGCGGTGCGGGAGAAGGCCGCCGCAGTGGCCGCCTGCATGGCCCCGTAGGACGGCAGATAGCGTGTGATGGCGCTGTCCGCACCGGAACTGATGATGGGGTTCTGCAGCGCGAGGTCGACGACACTCGTCATCACGATGGCGAACATGCCCTCCACTTCCTTGCGCAGCAGGGCACCGAAGCCGATCCCGAGGATGCCGTAGGTCAGCCCGGCGCTGAACAGCGCCCCGGCGAGCAGCAGGGGTTGACGCGGCGTCCAGGCCAGGCAGAGGACGCCTGTCGCGTAGGCGGCCACCAGGGCCGAGGCGAGGGTGAGGCCGGCCAGCTTCGCGGCGATCAGCTGGGGCCGGGGAAAGCCGGCCATGGCGAGGCGCCGGTCGAACATGCTGCCGCCGAAGGTCGCGGCGAACATCAGGAACGCGGTGATCAAGGTGACCGCGTTGAGCGCACCGCTGACCGCGGTGAGTTCGTTGCCGCGGGGTACCAGCAGTTCCCCGGTGGCCCGAAGGCGCAGCCGTACCTGCTCGTCCGGCATCGCCACGAACGCCAGCAGCGTCCACAGGGGAAGGAAGACCGCGATGAGTACCGCGGCGAACCGGTTCCGGGCGTGTTCGACCAGCGTGTACCGAGTGGCCGTGACGAGCAGCACCGCCTGCTCCCTCATGCCGCTTCCCCGTCCTGCGTCCGGAGGCGGCCCTCGTCCAGGCGCCACAACGCGTCCAGGCGATCGGCGTCGTAGGCGAGATGGGAGACGACCAGAACCGAACGCCCCCGTTCGCGCAGCCGGGCGGCAAGGTCCCAGAACCGCAGGTAGGTCTCCCAGTCGAAGCCCTGGTAGGGCTCGTCCAGCAGCAGTACCTGCGGGTCGTGCATCAACGCGAGTGTCACGTTCAGCTTCTGCCGCGTCCCCCCGCTGAGCACACCGGCCCGCTCATCCATGTAGTCGGCGAAACCGAGCACGTCCATGACCTCCCTCCCGTGGGCGAGGTCGTCGAGACGGAACGCCGCCTGGAAGTACGTCAAGTGCTGGCGCACCGTCAACGCGTCGTTGAGCACGACCCGCTGCGGGCAGTACCCGAAGCGGCCACCGTGACGCACGCTGCCCCGCGTGGGCCGCAGTTCCCCGGCGAGGATCTTCAGCAAAGTGGACTTGCCCGTGCCGTTCTCCCCCACCACCCCGGTCAGCGAGCCGGCGGGCAAGGTGAAGTCGACACCCCGCAGCACCAGCCTCTTGCCGAACTGATGATGCACATCCACGACTTCCACGCTGCGACACTCCCACGCTGCTTGCCCAGGCGACCGAAGGCTCTAACGAACCCGACAGGCCACAGGCACGCGGCCATACGCCGTCCTCAGACCGTGGCGGTGGTGCCGATCCCGGCCGGGACGGTCAGGTCGGCGGCGGTGGCCGATCTGACCTCGTCGACGCCGACGCCGGGGGCGAGTTCGGCGAGGACGAAGCCGTCGGGGGTGATGTCGACGACCGCCTCCGTCGCGTCGGCGACTGTCTTGTCCAGACCCATACGGTCCCTTTCGCTCGGGCGCCCGGGACGACCCGCAGGTCACGGCCGGGGGCGGGGCCGCGGTTCAGGCGTGGCAGCCCGAGTCGGCGAGCACGTAGTGGCCGGGCGAGGTCTGCTGGAGGGTGTGGGTGGTGAAGGTGTTCCACAGGCCCATGGCCTGGTCGGAGCCCTTGGCGTAGGTGTAGCCGCCGCTGGCGTAGGCCCGGCCCGCGGTGGTGTGGGCGTAGTTGCTCGCCGTGTGGCAGGTGGGGGTGAAGCCGGTGGTGGTCGCGGTGACGGCGGCGCTGGTCGCGCCGGTCGCGCCCGAGGAGTCGACGGCGGCCACGGTGTAGCCGTAGGCGGTGCCGGTCGCCAGACCGGTGTCGGTGTACGTCGTCGAGGTGGTGGTGGAGACCTTGGCGCCGTCGCGGAACACGCTGTACGAGGCCGCTCCGCTGACGGCGTTCCACCGCAGGCCCACGCCGGAGTCGGTGGCCGCGGTGACGGTCAGGCCGGTGGGCGCGGGCAGCGCGCCGGTGCCGCCGTCACCGCCGCCGCTGCCGTCCAGGCCCCAGAACCGTGCGGTGTGGAGGCTGGAGCAGATGGTGTCGAGGTAGTAGGTGCCGCTGGTGCCGCACTGGTCGGCGCCGCTGCCGGGGTCGACGGCCAGTCCGTGGGCCATGCCGGAGATCGAGTACACCTGGACGGCCGGGCGGCCGGAGGAGTCGTCGTAGCTGGTCAGTGTGGTGCCGCCGGTCAGGCTCCGGGTGCGGGACGGGGTCTGGCCGAGGCCCCAGACGTTGGTCCACTGGTCGCGCAGTTCGGTGGCGTTGGCGGGCCGGACGGTGGTGTCGGCGGTGCCCTGCCAGATCGCCACGCGCGGCCAGGAGGTGGTTCCGGCGGGCGCGGCGGAGCGCACCAGGTCACCCCACTGGGCCGGGGTGCGGTCGGGCGGGCTGTACATGCAGGTGTAGGCCGCCGTCAGGTCCTCGGCGCAGCGCGCGGGCAGTCCGGAGGCGATGGATCCGCCCGCGAAGGCGTCGGGGTAGGCGGCGAGCATGTTGGCCGTCATGCCGCCTCCGGCGGAGAGTCCGGTGATGTAGACGCGCCGGGGGTCGCTGCCGTACTGCGTGATCGCCTTGTCGACCATCTGTTTGATGGACAGGGCCTCGCCGCGGCCGCGTCCGCTGTCGCCCGCCTCGAACCAGTTGAAGCAGGAGTTGGCGTTGTTGGCGCTGCTGGTCTGCGGGAACACCAGGGCGAAGCGCTGGCTGTCGGCGAACTTCGGCCAGCCCGAGTGGGAGGAGTAGTCGCTCGCGCTCTGGGTGCAGCCGTGCAGGGCGACGACCAGGGGGGCACCGGTGGGGAGGTTGTCGGGCACGTACGCGTACATGGACAGGTTGCCCGGGTTGGTGCCGAAGCCGGTGACCTGGGTGAGGCTCGCGGCGGACGCCTGTGGGCCCGCCGCGGCCAGTCCGGCGGTGAGGGCGAGGGCGCCCGCCGCCGCGGTGGCCCAGCGGCGGATGCCTCCGAGGAGGCGGTGGCTGCGTGTGCGGTGGCGCGGTGGGTGCGGGTGCTGCATGTCGACTTCCTCCTGGGGTGAGGGAGTTGGGGGCGGGCCGACTTGGGTGGGGACCGTCGTCGGCGCCGCGTGGTGCATCATGCGGCGCCCCGCACGGATGTTGGCATGGGCTTGACAAACAGGGTGGTCGGGGGGCCTGTGTGCCGGTCAGCCATGGCCGCGGCCGTTCATCGCCCTGTATGACGGGCGTGTCCTCGGTGAGCCATGAGGTGAGGTGGTGTCAGCCACCATGACCGGGGGCCGGACGGTGGGTCACCAGCCCATGTCTGCGGGTGTGGAGGGCGCCCTAGCCTCCCGCGCATCCCCTGCACCCGACCCCGGAGGCACTCGATGCGTCTCTCCCCCGGTTCCGCACGTATGGCCGACCCGCGACCCGGCAGACCACGCGCCCGCGTCCCCGCACGGCGCGGGCTCTCGGCCGCCCTCGCCCTGGCCGTCGTGGTCCTCATCCCCGCCACGGCGACGGCCGGCGCCCCGGCCAAAGACCCGCGCGGCCACTGCGCGCGCCTGTCCCAGGTGCGGATGCCGGGCGCCGAGCACCAGCGGGCGGACTGCCTGGACGAGCTGACCACCGCCGGGACGGTCGCCTCCGGGCACACCGACCCGGCCGACTGGTCGGGGCTGACCCCGAAGGACCTGCCCGTCCCCAGCGGGGTGCCGGGCATCCAGGTCGACGGCTACTTCCCCGACTCCTCCACCACCAACACCAACCACGGCTGGAACCACGACGCCCAGTTCGTCGTCCGTCTGCCGGACCGCTGGAACGGCGGCCTCGTCGTCGCCGGTACTCCCGGCAACCGTGAGCAGTACGCCAATGACCGGGCCATCGCCGACTGGGTCCTCGCCCGCGGCTACGCCTACGCCGCCACCGACAAGGGCAACACCGGGCTGGCCTTCCACCAGGACGGCACACGGCCAGGCGACGCCATCGCCGAGTGGAACGACCGGCTCACCCAGCTGACCAGGGCCGCCCGCGCGGCGGTCGCCCAGCGCTATCTGCGCCCCCCGGCGCGCACCCTGGTGACCGGCATGTCCAACGGCGGCTACCTGGTGCGCTGGCAGCTGGAGAACCACCCCGAGCTGTACGACGGCGGCGTCGACTGGGAGGGCACCCTGTGGCGGGCCGACGGGCCCACCCTGCTGGACTTCCTGCCCCCGGCCCTGCGCCACTACCCCGAGTACGCCGCGGGCGGCGCGGGCGCCGGGCGGGCGCGGGCCGCGCTGCACGCCGCCGGGTTCCCGCCCGGCTCGGAGTTCCTGTGGCCGTTCCACCACCAGGTCTACTGGGACCTGACCCAGCGGATCTACCGCGAGGAACTCGACCCCGGCTACGACGGGACGACCGAGGCGGGCACGCCGTACTGCACGAGCGGCACCCCGGGCTGCGACGCCGACTACGTCTACGGGACCCGCCCGGAAGCCGCGGACGCCGTGCGCAGGATCGGGCTCACCGGACGGATCGGCAAGCCGCTGCTCACCCTGCACGGCACCCTGGACGTCCTGCTGCCGATCAGCCAGGACTCGGACGTCTACGCCCGGATGGTGCGGGACGCGGGCCAGGGCCGGCTGCACCGCTACTACCGGATCGAGGGCGGCACCCACACCGATTCCCTGGTCGACGCCTTCCCGGACGCGCTGCGCCCGCTCACGCCCTGCCACCGCTCGGCGTTCACCGCGCTGGAACGCTGGCTGGCGCTGGGTGAGCGGCCCCCGGCCTCCCGCACCGTCGCCCTGCCCGCCGGGGCGTCCCCGGCGGAGCTGCTGACCGGCTGTCCGCTCGGCGCACCCGGTCGTCGCTGAGCTGAACCATGTGGGAGGACACCATGACCGTAGGCCATTTTGTAGTGGCCCCTGACATGGGAGCGATGCGGGAGCCCTCCCTACTGTTTCCGGCCATGACGAACACATCTCCCACCCCGGCTCCGGCGCCGCCCCCCGGCGCCGGAACCGACCTGACCGGGCGCACGGCCCTGGTGACCGGTGGCGGCAGCGGCATCGGCCGGGCCTGCGCGCTGGCGCTGGCGCGGTCGGGGGCCGCCGTGCACGTGGTCGACCGGGACGCCGAGACGGCCAAGGCGGTCGCCGAGGCGACCGGTGGCGAGGCCCATGTCGTCGACCTCGCCGACCCCGGGGCCATCGATCTCCTCCCCGTCGGGGTCGACGTCCTCGTCAACAACGCCGGGCTCCAGCACGTGGCACCGATCACCGAGTTCCCCGCCGAGCGCTTCGAGCTGATCCAGAAGGTGATGGTCACCGCGCCGTTCCTGCTGATGCGCCGCACCCTGCCGCACATGTACGCGGAGGGCTGGGGCCGCGTCGTCAACGTCTCCAGCGTCCACGGCCTGCGGGCCAGCGCCTACAAGAGCGCCTACGTCGCCGCCAAGCACGCCCTGGAGGGGCTCAGCAAGGTCGCCGCGATCGAGGGCGCCCCGTTCGGTGTGACCAGCAACTGCGTCAACCCCGGGTATGTGCGCACCCCCCTGGTCGAGGGCCAGATCCGCGACCAGGCCGCCGCGCACGGCATCAGCGAGGGCGATGTCCTCGCCGACGTCCTGCTGGCCCGCTCCCCGGTCAAGCGGCTCCTGGAGTCGGAGGAGGTGGCCGCCGCCGTGCTGTGGCTGTGCGGCCCCCACTCCGGCTACCTCACCGGCGCCTCCCTGCCGCTCGACGGCGGCTGGACCGCGGGCTGACCGGCCGCCGCTCCCCCGTCCCCACCAGAACAGCACCACCCCGTTCCACCCCGTCCCCTCCCGTCCCCGTTCGTGAATCCCGGTGAACCCATGTCTGACGCCACCACCAAGCCGAGAGGCGGCATCGGCCGCATCGTCGGCGCCAGCCTGATCGGCACCACCATCGAGTGGTACGACTTCTTCCTCTACGGCTCGGCCGCCGCCCTGGTGTTCAACACCCTGTTCTTCCCCACCGCCGACCCGCTCGTCGGCACCCTGATCGCCTTCATCACCTACGCGATCGGCTTCGTGGCCCGGCCGCTCGGCGGTGTCGTCTTCGGCCACTTCGGCGACAAGATCGGCCGTAAGAAACTGCTGGTCGTCAGCCTGCTGATGATGGGCGGCGCGACCTTCGCGATGGGTCTGCTGCCCACCTACGACACCATCGGCATCGGCGCCCCCATCCTGCTGACCGTGCTCCGCCTGGTGCAGGGCTTCGCGCTGGGCGGCGAGTGGGGCGGCGCCGTACTGATCGTCTCCGAGCACGGCGGCGACAAGCACCGCGGCTTCTGGGCGTCCTGGCCGCAGGCGGGCGCCCCCGGCGGCAACCTGCTGGCCACCGGCGTACTGGCGCTGCTCGCGGCGTTCCAGTCCGAGGCCGCCTTCCAGTCCTGGGGCTGGCGCGTACCCTTCCTGCTGTCCGGCGTCCTCGTGGTGATCGGCCTGTGGATCCGCGTCTCGGTCTCCGAGTCGCCCGTGTTCCTCGCCGCCCAGGCCAAGGCCGAGGCCGCCGCGGCCCGCGGTGTGAAGGAGACCCCGCCGGTCGTGGAGGTGTTCCGGCGCAGCTGGCGCGAGGTCCTGTCGGCCATCGGCACCCGGTTCGGCGAGAACATCTCGTACTACATCCTCACCTCCTTCCTGCTCGTCTACGTCACCGTCCATCTGGAGCTGGGCAAGAGCACCGCGCTCAACGCGGTCCTGATCGGCTCCGCCGTCCACTTCGTCACCATCCCGCTGTGGGGCGCGCTCTCCGACCGCGTCGGCCGCCGCCCGGTCACCCTGATCGGCTCGGTCGGCATGGCGGTGTGGGCGTTCGCCTTCTTCGGCCTCGTCGACTCGAAGTCGTTCGTCGTGATCACCCTGGCCGTCACCGCCGGACTGCTGCTGCACGGCGCGATGTACGGACCGCAGGCCGCGTTCATCTCCGAGATGTTCGACACCAAGGTCCGCTACTCCGGCGCCTCGATGGGCTCCCAGCTCGCCTCGATCGTCGCCGGAGCGCTCGCCCCGATCATCGCGGTCGAACTGCTCAAGGACTTCGACTCCTCCCTCCCCGTCAGCCTCTACCTCAGCGCGGCGGCGGTGGTCACCACCATCACCGTGGCCGTCACCCGCGAGACGCGGGGCCGTGACCTCCGCCGCGACCTGACCGGGGAGACCACCGAGCAGGCGGCCGAGCCCGCCGTGAAGGTGGCCGACCGGGCGTGACCACGCCCCGGCCCGCGGCGTCCTCCGGGGGGCGCGGCGGGCCGGGCCAGGGCAGAGGCAGTCGTGAACCACATACGGGAGCAGGCACCATGGGCAGCAGCCGTCGAACCGAAGCCGCCGCGCCGGGGCCCGCCGCCGAGGCCGTGCGCACCCTGCTGGACCTGCTCGCCGCGGACGCCTCCGCCGAGGAGTTGCTGGCGCTCCGGGCCGGGGCGCGCGTCGGCGCGAGCAGCCCGGCGGAGGCCGTCTGGCTGAAGGAGACCACCGAGGTCGCCCTGTCCGTCCGTCGCGTCCTCGACCAGTACCGGCGGCGGGAGACGGAACTGGTCGCACTGTTCGACACCGCCGGCGACCTCGCCGGACTGCGGGACCTCGACGCGGTGCTGCGCGCCATCGTCCGCCGGGCGAGGACGCTGCTCGGCACCGATGTCGCCTATATGACCCTCAACGACCCGGTCGCCCAGGACACCTTCATGCGCGTCACCGACGGCTCGGTGTCGGCGGCCTTCCAGCAGCTCCGCCTCGGCATGGGCGACGGCCTGGGAGGTCTGGTCGCCCAGACCGCCCGCCCCTACGCCAGCACCGACTACCGCACCGACCGGCGCTTCCGGCACACCGGGGCGATCGACGACGGGGTGGCCGAGGAGGGGCTGCGCGGCATCCTCGGTGTCCCGCTGCGGGTGGGCAGTCAGATCATCGGGGTGCTGTTCGCGGCCGACCGCACGCCCCGGGAGTTCACCCCCGACGCCATCGCCCTGCTCGGGTCGCTCGCCGACCACGCCGCCGTCGCCATCGACAGCGCCCGGCTGCTGGAGGAGACCCGCAGCGCCCTGGCGCGCCTGGAGGCCGCCAACGAGACCACCCGCGCCCACAGCGAGGCCCTGCGCCGGGCCTCCGACGCTCATGACCGGCTCACCAAGCTCGTCCTGCGCGGCGGCGGCATCGACGAGGTGGCCGCCGAGACCGCGGCGCTGCTCGGCGGCGGACTCGCCGTCCACGACACCGACGGCAGCGAACTCGCCCGCGCCGCCACCGACCCGGTCACCCCCTGCGCCGAAGGGCTCGCGGCCTCCCGCGCCGACGGGCTGGCGGTCTTCGCGGACGGCGCCTGGATCTGCGCCGTGCTCGCCGGGACCGAACCCCTCGGCAGCATCGTGCTCACCGGGCGCGCGGAACTCAGCGACGCCGACCGGCGGCTGTTCGAACGGGCGGCCCTCGTCACCGCGCTGCTCCTGCTGCTGCGCCGGTCCGTCGCCGAGACCGAGGACCGGGTGCGCGGGGAACTCCTCGACGACCTCCTCGCCGACCCCGCCGCCACCGCCCGCCGGGACGGCGGGAGCCTGTCCCTGCGGGCCCGGCGCCTCGGCGTCAACCTGACCCTGCCGCATGCCGTAGCCGTCCTCGACTGCCGACCGCCGCTGCGCTCCCGGCTGCTCGCCGAGACCGCCCGCAAGGCCCGCGCACTCGGCGGCCTGGCGGGCACCCGGCAGGGCCACGCCGTCCTGCTCGCCCCGGGCGACCGGCCCGGCGCCCTCGCCCGCGCCCTCGCCGACGAGCTGACCCAACGCCTCGGCACCCCGGTCACGGTGGGCGCCGCGGGCCCCGGCGGCGGACCCGACGCGCTGCCCGCCATCCACGCCGAGGCCCTGCGCTGCCTCAGGGCCCTGCACGCCCTCGCCCGCGACGGGGACGGCGCCGACCTCGCCGACCTGGGCTTCATCGGCGTCCTGCTCGGCGACCGCGCCGACGTCACCTCCTACGTCGGGCGCGTCCTCGGGCCCGTCCTCGCCTACGACGCCGAGCGCGGCACCGAACTGATGCGCACCCTGCACGCCTACTACGACCACGGCGCCAGCCTCTCCCGCGCCAAGGAGGTGCTGCACGTGCACGTCAACACGGTCGTCCAGCGGCTCGACCGGGTGGCACAACTCCTCGGCCCCGACTGGAACACCCCCGCCAGGGCGCTGGAGACCCATCTGGCACTGCGCCTGCACCAGCTGACCACCGGTCACGGGTCGGCGGACAGGGTGCTGCCGAGCCCCGTCAGCGCACCGACCGGGTCGGCGTCCGGTGTGCCCCGCGGCCACCAGTCGTCCCGGCCCGGCTCGGACTCGTAGGCGTACCACAGCCCGTCGCGGCCGAGGCGGAGCTGGACATGGCCGCGGGGGTGGGTGAGGCGGTTGCGCCAGGGGCGGAAGGCGGGCAGGTCCGCGGCGAGCAGCAGGGGCCGGGCCCGGTCGAAACGCCCGGCCGGTGGATCCCACGGCTCCTCCAGGACGGCGAGTCCGTCCAGCCCGCCCTGCCGCCACGCGGCGACCGCGCGGGCCAGTTCGGCGGAGGTACGGCCGGACGCCGCGGCCAGTGACGCGTACAGGGCGCGGGTGGCGGCGGTCAGCCCGGCGCCGGGGCGGGCCGCCGCGAGCCGTACGGCGTCCTGCCACAGCGTCAGCTCCGCCACCGGGTCCTCGCCGGTGACGAGCAGGGCGTGCGCGCGGGCCGCCGCGTCGGTCGCCAGCTGGTCCAGGGCGAACGGATCGGGACCGCCGGGCGCCGCCGGATACGCCGGGGGCTGCTCGGGGTGCGGCGGCACCGGAAGCGGGGCGGGCAGCGGCGGGAGCGGGCGGGGCGCCAGCGCGTCGGTGGCGCGGACACCGGGCAGCGGCGCGGGCTCCCGCTCCTGGGCGGCGCGGGCCGCGCGGGTGGCGCTGCGGCGGGACAGCGCGTCCAGCACCTCGCGCTCGCCCCGGCCGCGCAGCAGGAGCAGCACGAACGGGTCGGCGTCGAGCAGCCGCGCGGTCTGGTAGCAGAGGGCGGCGGCGTGCTTGCAGGGGTGGCCGCGGTCCGGGCAGCTGCATCTCGGGTCGAGGTCCCCGGGGCCGGGCAGCAGCGGGATGTCGCCCTCCGCGAGGGCGTGCGGCATCTCCTTGTCCAGCAGCGCGGCGATGTGCCCGGCCCGGTCGGCGGCGGTGTCCAGGAACCGCTCCCACTCGGCGCCGCCGAGCGTGCGTACGCGGACCTGTACGCGATACGGCCGTGGCCTGCTGCCCCGCACGTACGCCAGCACCAGTCCGGGGGTGACGGTGATGGCGTCCACCTTGCCCTGCTGCGCGTAACCCCGTCCCCGCGCGAGCCGCTTGGCGTCCAGCGCCCCCTCCTCCAGCGCGGCGACCCAGGCATGTCCCCACCAGGTCTCGGCGAGCGGCGCCTCCTCCGGCTCCGGCTCCGCCGAGGGGAGCGGCGCGAACGCCGGGAAGGTGCGGCGGAGTTCGCCGTCGCGGGAAGGGGCGGCCATGGAGGGGGTGGGGG
>NZ_JAGPXL010000007.1 GCF_018070565.1 Streptomyces sp. B93 | reverse complement strand
CCACACCACCACCCGGTTCCGCCTCGACGACGCGGCACGGCCGTGGCACCGCCCGACCGGCCACGACGGCGGCGAGGTGCCGCGCCGGGCGGGGGTGAGTTCCTTCGGCTTCGGCGGCGTCAACGCCCATGTCGTCGTCGAGGAGTTCGAGCCCACGGAGACCGCCGGGCCCGACCGGTCCGGCCCCGAGGCGGCGGGCCCCCAGCTGTTCGTGCTGAGCGCCCTCACCGAGGAGCGGCTGCGGCGGTACGCGCAACTCCTGGCCGACGGCCTGGAGCGCGGCGCGTACCGTACCGCCGACGTCGCGCACACCCTGCGCGTGGGGCGGCCCGCCCTCACCGAGCGGCTGGCGGTGATCGCGGACACCCTGCCCGAGCTGGTGGCCCGGCTGCGCGCCTGGGCGGCGGGCTCCGGGCCGCGCGAACCGGAGGGCGTGGGCCCGCTGCGGGAGCTGGCGATCCGCTGGGTCCGCAACAAGGAGACCGACTGGTCGCGGCTGGAGGGCCCGGCCGGGCGGCGGGTGCCGCTGCCGACGTACCCGTTCGCCGAGGACCGGTACTGGCTGCCCGAGGCCGCCCCGCAGCGGGACACTCCCACGGCGACGCCCGAGCCCGTGCGGGAGCCCGAGCCCGCGCCCGAGGAGTCGGCACCCGCCGACGACACCTCCGAACTGGCCCTCGCCGTCCGGGAGCTGGTGGCGCAGGGAGTCGGTCTCGCACCGGAGGAGATCGACCCCGCCAAGGACTTCGCGGCGTACGGGATCGACTCGATCGTCGCGCTGCGGATCATGCAGCGGGTCCAGGCGCGGTTCGGTGAGGAGATCCCGATGGCGGCGATCTTCGAACAGTCCACGCTGGAACGCCTGGTGGCCCATATCGCCACCCTGACCCCGCGGCCCACGGCCCCGGCACCCGTCACCCCCGCCGCCCCGGCCCCGGAACCGGCCGCCTCCGCCGCCCCGGCCCCGGAACCGGCCACCACCGTCGCGCCGGAACCGGTCAGCGCCACGGCCCCCGAACGCCCGACGGCCCGGGTCGTCCCCTTCGTCCCGCACGGCACCGGCACCCCCGTGCACTGCCTGCCCGGCGACACCGGTGAACTCAGCTGGCTGACCCACGTCCAGACGGCCCTCTCCGACGACGGCCCCGTCCTCGGCGTCGAACCGCCCGGCTTCCGCACCAGCCTGACACCGCTGTCCTCGGTCGCGGAACTGGCGGACGCCGCCACCGCCGCGGTCCTCGCCGACCGGCCCGAGGGTCCCTACCGGCTGGCGGGCCAGGGCTGCGGCGCGGTCGTCGCCTTCGAGACGGCGCGCAGGCTCCTCGCCCGGGGACACCGGGTGGACGAACTCCTCCTCATCGGCGCCCCCGAGCCCGGCGAGCCCGTCCCCTCCGGCCTCGACGCGCTGACCGGCGCGTTCGGCACGGTCTGGGGCGCCCACCGGTGGCTCGGCGGGGACATCCCGGACGGTGCCGGAGACGGCGGGCACGCCGAGGCCGCCCGGGTGCTCACCGCCCACGCCGGCCCGCCGATGGGCGAGGCGACGCTCACCGACTGGCTCCGCGAGGCCCACGCCCACCGCACCGCGCTGCACACCGCCCTGGCGTCGTACACGCCCCGGCCGCTGTCCGGACCGGCCCGCGTCACCGTCGTACGGGCACTCCTGGACGGCCGTCCCACGACCGGTGACTGGGCGCGCTGGCTGGACGTGCCGCCGCGCACCGTCGAGCTGCCGAGCCGCCCCGACTACCTGGTCTCCGCCGGAGCCGCCGTGGACCTGCGCAGGCTGCGGCGACCGGAACCCGAACCGGCCCGCGAGGAACGGAAGTTCATCACCAGCATCAACCGGGCCGGGCACCGGCAGCGGTCGTACTGGATGCACCACATGTACGGCGACGTCAGCTACGGCCTGTACCTGTCGCGCTACCTCGGCGCCGAGTACCCGCTGCTCGGGGTCGAGCAGATCGACCTCGACGCCCGGCTGCACCGCTTCGACACCTTCCAGGAGATGTGCGCCGCGTACACCGCCGCGATCCGCGCCGACCACCCCGGCGGCCCCTTCACCCTGGCCGGTTCGTCGTTCGGCGGGGTCGTCGCCTTCGAGGTCGCCCGCCAGCTGATGCACCACGGCGAACGCGTCCACTCCCTCGTGATCGCCGACGGCATCATGCCGACCACGCCCGCCTGGGCCGGAGTCGACTGGTCCTCCCTCACCGACGACGAGTCGGAGAGCCTGCCGCTGATGATGCTCGGCAACGCCTACTGCCACCGCTGGAACATCACCGAGCTGGTCAGCCTGGAGTCGCTGCTCGGCAAGGACATCGACGAACAGCTGCGGCTGATCGCCCGGCACGTCGTCGGCAAGGCGGCGGCCAAGCTCGCCCACGACAACGTCCTGACGCTGCTGCGGCGCACCAACGACGCCTTCAACCAGAACGTCAGGCTGCTCACCGAGTACGCGCCGCAGCCGCTGCCGGAACCCGTCGACGTCACCTTCTTCCACGCCACCCAGGGCTTCGTCGGCGCCCGGAACCCGGCCGGGCTGCCCGCGATGCGGCGCCTGGACGGCGACCGCACCAACGGCTTCGGACGGTTCGTCGGCAAGCCGCTGCGCGTGCACGACGTGGACGCCGACCACTTCACCATCGTCCACGACGCGGGGCTGCGGACCATGGCCCGGCTGATGACCCCGGCGCTGGGCGGACCCCCCGCACCCGAGGCCGGTGACCTGATCCAGTGAGCGACCGGGAGGGCACCATGGAATTCAGCGTCTACTTCTTCGCGGCCAACGACGACCGGCCGTTCAGCGACCGCTACCGCTTCATCCTCGACGTCGCCCGGGCCATCGACCCGCTCGGCTTCAAGGCGATCTGGACACCGGAACGGCACTTCCAGGAGTTCGGCGGCAGCTTCCCCAACCCGTCCGTCCTCAGCGCCGCCCTCGCCGTCGCCACCGAACGGCTCGAACTGCGCGCGGGCAGCATCGTCCTGCCGCACCACCACCCGGTGCGGGTCGCCGAGGAGTGGGCGCTGGTCGACCAGCTCTCCGGCGGCCGTACCGCGCTGTGCGTGGCCACCGGCTGGCACAGCGGCGACTTCGTCTTCTACCCCGACAACTTCGAACGGCGCCGCGAGGTCGCCTTCGGCACCATCCCCGTCCTGCGCAGGCTGTGGGCAGGGGAGACCGTCGAGTTCCCCGGCCCCGGCGGGCGGATGCTGCCGGTGCGGACCTATCCGCGCCCGCACCGCGCCGAACTGCCGCTGTGGATCGTGCACTCCTCCAACCCGGCGACCTGGGTCACCGCAGGCGAACTCGGCACCAACGTCCTCGCCCTGGTGGACAGCTGGGAGCGCCTCGAAGGCAACATCGCCGCCTACCGCAAGGCCCGCGCGGAGGCGGGCCACGACCCGCGCACCGGCGTCGTGACCGTCGGCATGCACACCTACGTCGGCGACGACGAGGAAAAGGTGCGCGCCCTGGTCGCCGATCCCGTACGCCGCTACATCGACACCTTCCTCACCCAGAAGAGCAACGACGCCACCGCCAACGCCATGACCCCGGCCGAGAAGGAGGAACTGGCCAAGGTGGTCGCCGAGGACTTCTACGAACGCCGGTCCCTGCTCGGCACCGAGGAGAAGTGCGCGGCCGTGGTCCGCCGGGCGCGGGACACCGGCGTCGACGAGATCGCCTGCATGGTCGACTTCGGCCTGCCCTTCGCCACCGTGCTCGACGCCCTGCCCCGCCTGGACGCCCTGCGCGCCCGGTTCGCCGGACCGGCCGGAGTCGAGAGCCCCGCCCCGGCGAGCACGCACCCCCGCACCGCGCCGCCCGCGGGCCGGGTGCCCAGCGCGGCCCGCGCGGCGGCCTCGGCGGGAGCCGCGGACTCCCCGATGGCCTGGTACTACGACCGCTGATCCGCACACCACGGCACCCCAGAACCGGAAGGACGGACGAAGATGTCGCACACCGGGCCCACCGCGGAACGCGTCGGCGATTACTACGACAAGGGCGTCGACCTGTTCCCCCTGCTGTGGGACGAGAACATCCACATGGGCTACTGGACGGACGAGAGCGACGACTCCTCCGTCGCCGTCGCCACCGACCGGATGACCGGTCAGCTCATCGACCGGCTCGCGCCCCGGCCGGGGCAGCGCATCCTCGACGTCGGATGCGGCCTCGGCAAGCCCGCCGTCGCCCTGGCCACCGCCCACCCCGTGCACGTCGTCGGGGTGACCATCAGCGCCGACCAGGCGAAGCGGGCCACCGAACGGGCCCGGGGCACCGACGTCGAGGCGCGCGTGACGTTCCGGCACGGCGACGGGATGGCGCTGCCCTTCGAGGACGACTCCTTCGACGGGGCATGGGCGTTCGAGTCCCTGCTGCACATGGAGGACAAGCCCAGGGCGCTGCGCGAACTGGCCCGGGTGCTGCGCCCCGGCTCCCGCCTGGTGCTGGCGGACATGTACCACCGGCCGCGGGAGGGCATGGGCTTCGAGGGCTTCATGGCCACCCTCACCAGCATGGACGACTACCGCGAGCTGCTCGCCGACGCGGGCTTCAGCACGCTGGAGGCGCTCGACATCACCGCGCACACCGTGATTCCCGAGACCGCCTTCGCCGTCATGAAGGAGGCCATGCTGGCCCGCCGTGACGAGCTGGCCCCCATCACCGGCGAGGAGGCCTTCGAGGCCGCCATCGCCGCCGACCGCACCACACCGCCGTACACCTATGTGCTGATCACGGCACACCTCGGCTGACCGATCCCCGACCTCGACTCGCCCAGGAGGAACCTTGTCTTCAGACACCGCCACCGCAGTGAACCTGGTGGAGCTGCTCTTCGGGCCGGACCGCGACGCGGCCTTCGCCCGGCTGCTCGACGGGCCGGCGATCAGGCCCGCCACCTACTTCGACGGCAGCCAGGTGTGGCTGGTCACCCGCTACCACGACATTCTCGGCGTGCTCAGCGACAAGCGGTTCAGCAACGACATCACCAAGCAGTCCAAGTCGAACCTCACGGCGTCCATCGGGCTCCCCGAGGACGTCGCCCCCTACTTCCTGCACACCCTCGGCACCTACGACCCGCCGGACCACACCCGGCTGCGCAGGCTGCTCTCCCGGGAGTTCACGCCCCGGCGCGTCACCCAGCTCCGGCCGCGCATCCAGGAGATCACCGACGAACTGCTCGACTCCCTCGCCGCGGAGCCCGAGGCCGACCTGATCGACCGGTTCGCCAAGCCCCTGCCGGTCAGCGTCATCTGTGAACTGCTCGGCATCCCCGCCGACGACCGCTCCCGCTGGCTGGCCTGGTCCGAGGCGCTGATCAGCGGCGACCTGGAGAAGATCGCGGACGGCGCCCGCAACCTGGTCGCCTACCTCAAGGACCTGCTGGAGGAGAAGCGGAAGGCGCCCGGCGAGGACGTGCTGTCCGGTCTGATGCAGGCCCACAAGGACGGCGACCGGCTCAGCACCGAGGAACTCGTCTCGCTCTCCCTGAGCCTGCTCATCGGCGGCCACGACAACACCGTCAACCTGATCGCCAACGGCACCCTGATGCTGCTCACCCACCCCGGGCAACTGGCCCGGCTGCGCGCCGAACCCGACACCATGCCCACCGCCGTGGAGGAACTGTTCCGCTTCGCGGGCCCCGCCGACATCGGCGTGCTGCGCTACGCCCTGGAGCCGGTGGAGATCGGCGGGGTGACGATCCCGGCGGGCGACGCGGTGCAGGTCGTCTACGCGACGGGCAACCGGGACCCGCGCCGCTTCGAGGACCCCGACCGACTGGACCTGGCCCGTGTGGACAAGGCGCACCTGGGCCTGGGACACGGCATCCACCACTGCATCGGCGCGGCCCTCGCCAGGGCGGAGGGCGAGATCGCGCTCAGCCGTCTGATCACCCGTTTCCCGGACCTCGAACTCGCCGCCGACCCGGCGGGGTTCACCTGGAAACCGGCCACCTCCCGGGCGCTGGCCGCCCTGCCGGTCCGGCCCGGCACCCCGGCCTGACGGATGGCCGGGCCCAGGGACGAGGCGCGGGGCGCACCGGATCGTCCGGTGCGCCCCGCGCCTCGTCCCGGCGGCGGGCGGCGGTCAGCTGTTGATGTCGCGCCGGTTGAACCGGCTCGCCCCGACGGCCAGGCAGACGGCCGTCAGTACCACCAGGACGCCGTAGTCGGTCCACTGGAAGCCGTTCCGCAGCGGCTCCCCGCCGATGTAGTAGTGGAAGGGGGAGAGGTAGGCGAGCCAGTCGGCGCCGACCGGTTCGGCCATGGTGTGCAGGGCGTAGGTGACCACGGCGACGGCGGCGGTACCGGCGAGGACGACGGTGCGGCGGCCGGTGGCGGCGCCGAGGGCCACCGCGAGCGCGCCGAACGTGCTGGCGAGCAGGGCGAGGCCGAGGCACTGGGCGAGGAACTGCGCCGGGCTGATGCTGGTGAGTTCGGCGTTGCCGCGTACGGCGAGCAGGGCCAGCCAGACCACGAACGAGATGACGAAGGCGCCGGTGACCAGGTTGGCGAAGCGCTGGAGCATCAGCTGGGTGCGGGTGACCGGGTGGGCGAGCACCAGGTCGAGCTGCCCGGCCTCCTCGTCGCCCGCGGTGGCGCGGTGCCCGGCGGCGATGGCGTAGATCAGCAGCAGCAGCGGCAGGACCAGACCGAACTCGGCGGCGTTCAGATAGCCGGCGGCCGAGTTGTCGATGTTCATGGCGTCGCGCAGGTTCTGCGGGATGTTGTCGAGGTTGTTCTTCTGGCTGGGGTACGCGCTCGCGTAGGCCATGCCCATGAAGGCGCAGCCGATGACCCAGCCGACGAGGCTGCGGCGGCTGTCGCTGAGCGACTTCTGGTAGATGGCGGTGGCGGTGCTCATGACGGGGCGGTCCTTCCGGCGAGTGAGCCGTGGCTTGGGGGACGGGCGGGTGTGTCAGGAGGCTGCCTGGACCGCGTCGGGGCGGGGGGCGGCGTCGCCGCCCTCGTAGTACGCGTGGAAGAGGTCGTCGAGGGCCGGTTCGGTGACCCGCAGGCTGGTGACGGTGTGCGCGGCGAGCGCCTTGACCAGTCCGTCGGGGCTGCCGGAGAGCTGGCCGCTGAGGGTGGTGCCCGCACTGTCCAGGCTCAGCCGGGCGCCGCCGGGCACCTGGGCGAAGGCGTCGGCGGGCACCGGCGAGGCGAAGGTGACGTCGATGTCGCGGACGGCGTCGGCGCGCAGGTGGGCCACGGTGTCGAGGGCGACGAGGGCGCCGTCGCGGATGATGCCGACGCGGTCGGCGACGGCCTCCACCTCGCTCATGATGTGGCTGGACATGAAGACGGTCTGCCCGCCCGCCGCGGCCTCCTCGACCAGGGTGAGGAAGGTCTGCTGGGCCAGCGGGTCGAGTCCTGAGGTGGGCTCGTCCAGGATCAGCACCTCGGGGGTGTGCATCAGCGCCTGGACGAGGCCGACCTTCTGCCGGTTGCCCTTGGAGAGCTTCTTGATGCTGGTGCTCTGGTCCAGGCCGAGGCGCTCGGCGAGGTCGTCGATCCGCTCCTGGGGCACCCCGCCGCGCAGTGCGGCGAGGAAGCGCAGGTAGCCGCGGACGTTCTGACGGCCGTCGCAGACGAAGTCACCGGCCAGATAGCCCACGCGGCCGCGCAGTGCGACGCCGTCGGTGAGCGGATCGAGGCCGAGGACGGTGGCGGAGCCCGACGTGGGACGGATCAGGTCGAGCAGCAGCCTGATCGTGGTCGTCTTGCCGGCGCCGTTGGGTCCGAGGAAGCCGAAGACCTCACCGGCCCGCACGTCCAGCGTGAGGCCGGTCAGGCCGCGGCGGGTGCCGTATGTCTTGGTGAGCTTCCGAAGCTCGATCGCGTTCGTCATGATCCTGACCGTACTAAGCGTTCAGAGATCTGTAAAGGCAGAGAGATTTGCGAGCGATCGTTACACTGAAAGACGTGGACGCCGCCCCTCACCCACTGATTCCGGCACAAGGAGCACGCTTTGGAGCACAACGAGACAGAGACGGAGCTGCGTGCCATCGCGGAGAAGCTGGCGCTGTCGCTCTCCGAGGGAGGCATGCAGAAGACCATGGCACGGGTGATGACCGCGCTGCTGTTCACCCAGCAGCGGACGATGACCGCCGGTGACCTGTGCGAGGAACTCCAGATCAGCTCCGGCGCCGTCTCCGGTGCCGTCAAGCAGCTCATACTGACCAACATGATCGAGCGGGTCCCGGCCCCCGGCAGCCGCCGCGACCACTACCGGTTCCGCGAGAACGCCTGGGCCACCCTGCTCGGCAACCAGAACGCGGTCTTCACGGTCATGATGGAGGCCGCGTCCGAGGGCCTGAAGGTCGCCGACGTGGACAGTCCCGCCGGTCACCGCCTCGACGAGATGCAGGACTTCTACTCCTTCATGCGCCGGGAGATGACCGCCCTGATCGACACCTGGCGCGAGCGGTACGAGGAGAGCCGCATGGCCCGCCTGTCCTGAACCGGCGACGGAGACTCCCCGCGGACAGCGCGGGCGCGCTGGGGTCGTGCTGGGGTCGGCCCCCGAGGTGCCGTCGGCCGCTGCCGCACAGACTGGCCGCCAAGAGCTGACCGGGCCCGGCCTCCGCCCCCGCCCGTGTCGCGGACCCGGCCGGAGCCGAGACCGCGGACGTGGCGGCCGACGGCGGGGCGAGGCCGCGGACGTCCGCGTGGGAGGCGGTGGGAGCCCGCCCGGTCCGGCCGCCCGGGCAGGCACGGCCGACCGGAAGGAGTCTCCGCCTCATGACAACGACCGCCCACACCCCCTACGGGGTAGGCATCCGGGCCATCGGGGGCCATGTGCCCGAGCGTGTGGTGACCAACGCCGACCTGGAACAGCTGCTGGACACCACCGACGCCTGGATCGAGGAGCACATCGGCATCCGGGAGCGGCGCTGGTCGGCACCCGACGAACAGACCTCGGACCTGGGCGCCGCCGCCCTGCGCGACGCCTGCGCCCGCGCCGGGGTCACGCCCGACTCCATCGACCTGCTGATCTGCGGCACCTTCACCCCCGACCACATGCTGCCCGCCGCCGCGGTCGCCATCGGACGCAAGCTCGGCCTCACCGGCACCCCGGGGTTCGACGTCAACAGCGGCGGCTGCCCCGGCGGCACCTTCGCCCTCGACGTCGGCGCCAAGTACCTGCTGTCGGGCGGCTACCGCCGGATCGCGGTGGTGCTCGCGGACACCGTGACCAAGACCCTGGACCCCGAGGACCGCGCCACCGGCGTGATCTTCGGGGACGCCGCCGCCTGCTACCTGCTGGAACCCTGCGCCGTCGGCACCGGGGTGACCCCCGCCCTGCTGCGCAGCGACGCCCGCGCCTACGAGACCGCCTTCGTCAAGAGGGAACAGCGCGTCTGGTCCACCGACGGCCGCCCCAAGAAGTCGGGCTTCGGCGACAACTTCACGCACATGCACGGCCGTTCGGTGCGCGAGTTCGCGCTGGACATCATGCCGGGCTTCGTGCTGGAACTCCTGGAACACCACGGGATGACCACCGAGGACATCGACCTCCTCGTCTTCCACCAGGCCAACCACCACCTGCTGCGCATCCTCCGGGAGAAACTCGGCCTGCCCCCCGAGCGCACCGCCGAGAACGTCCGGCGGCTCGGCAACACCTCCGGCGCCGGGGTGCCGCTGGCGCTGCGGGACGCCCTGGACGAGGGCCGGGTCAAGGCCGGGGACACGGTCGTCCTCGCCTCCTTCGGCGCCGGGATGAGCCATGGCGGCACGGTCATCCGCTGGCCCGCCGAGAGCGACTTCCTGGACCCGGCCCGCTAGATGGTCATCACCGGGAAGGTCGCCCTCGTCGCGGGCGGCACCTCCGGGCTGGGACTCGCCGTGGCCGCGACCCTGCTCGCGGCGGGCGCCCGGGTCGTGGTGACGGGCCGCTCCGAGGAACGCGGCGCCAAGGCGCTGGCCCGGCTGGGCGACGGAGCCTCGTTCGTCGCCGGGGACATCAGCCGCCCCGCGGACGTCGCCGCGGCCGTGGCCCGGGCGCGGCACGACGGCGGACCGCACATCGCCGTCTGCTGCGCCGGAGCCACCGCCGCCGGACGCGTCGTGGGCCGGGCCGGTCCGCTGCCGCTCACCGAGTTCGAACGGATCGTACGGGTCAACCTGGTCGGCACCTTCGACCTGGTCCGCTCGGCCGCCGCCGCGATGGCCGGGGACGGCGACGGCCAGGAGGACCCCTCGGCCGACGAGGAGCGCGGGGTCATCGTGTGCACCTCCTCCATCGCCGCCTACGACGGACAGCGGGGGCAGGCCGCGTACGCGGCGTCCAAGGCCGGGATCGCCGGGATGACCCTGCCGCTCGCCCGTGACCTGGCCCGCCACCGGGTGCGGGTGGTGACGGTGGCGCCGGGTCTGTTCGACACCCCCATGCTCGCCGATCTGCCCGCCCGCGCCCGCGCCGCCCTGGCCACCGCCGCCCCGCACCCCGGACGGCTCGGCCGCCCCGAGGAGTTCGCCGCCCTCGTCCAGCACATCGTGGAGAACCCCATGATCAACGGCGAGGTGGTCCGTATCGACGGCGCCGCACGCCTCGGCAGCGGCCACTGACACCGGTGGCCCCAGGCCCCCCGACCCCGACACCGGGGTGCTGCCGGGGTCCGCCCCCGGGGCGCCCCCCGGCCGGCGCCACCCAGACTGGCGCGAGAACCCGACGACCGACGCGAGATGCCGACCGGAACGCCCAAGGCGCGGCACACCGAAGGAGAGAGACCACATGGCCGACCCGTCCGCAGCCCCGCCGCCGTTCTTCGCCGACGGTGGTCCCGCGCTGTACGCGTGGATGCGCAACGCCAGGGACAACACCCCGGTCATGTTCGACGAGGCGTCACAGTCCTGGAAGGTCTACCGCTACGAGGACGTCCACCGGGTGCTCTCCGACTGGCAGGTGTTCTCCAACGACATGTGCCGGATCATGCCCGAGCACGGCTTCACCCGGGGCAACCTCTCCACGATGGACCCGCCCGAGCACAAACAGCTCCGCGGGATCGTCGCCCAGGGCTTCACCCCTCGCACCCTGGCCGAACTCGCCCCGCGCATCGAGCGCATCGTCAAGGAACTCCTCGACGCCGTCGAGGACCGCACCGAGATCGACATCACCCGCGACCTGTCGTACCAGCTGCCGCTGAACGTCATCGCGGAACTGATCGGCGTACCCCGCGAGGACCGCGCCGTACTGCGCCGCACCGCCGACGCCCAGCTCGCCCTGACCTGCGAGAACCCCGCCGACGGAGACTTCGTCGTCGCCGTGCAGAAGGCGATGGGGGAACTCCAGGACTACCTGCGCCAGGACCTGGTGCCCGCCCGCCGCCAGGACCCCCGGGACGACCTCGTCAGCAAACTGGCCACCGCCACCCTCGAGGACCGCTCCCTCGACGAGGAGGAGGTCGTCAACTTCACCGTCCTGCTGCTGCTCGCGGGTCATCTGACGACCATGTCCCTGCTCGGCAACATGATGCTGACCCTCAGCGAGCACCCCGACCAGTTCGCCGAGGTCCGCGCCGACCGCGACCTGGTGCCCGGCGCCATCGAGGAGGTGCTCCGCTACCGCCCGCCCGTGCCCGAGGGCGGCCGGGTCACCAACGCCGACGTCGAACTCGGCGGTGTCGTCATCCCCGCCGACCGGATGGTGCTGACCTCGCTGATCTCCGCCAACCGCGACGAGCGCAAGTACCCCGACCCGGACCGCTTCGACATCCACCGCCTGCCCAACCCGCAACTCGCCTTCACCACCGGCATCCACTACTGCCTGGGCGCCCATCTGGCCCGCCTGGAAGCGAAGATCGCCCTCAACGCAGTCCTGGACCGCTACAGCGACCTCACCTTCACCGGGATGCAGTGGTACGAGTCGTACTCCCTGTGCAACCCCAGGCGCCTCACCTTCGAGGTGCGCCGCCCGTGACACCCTTCGAACGGTGGATCCTGCGCCCCAGGCCCGTCCCGGACGCCCCGCTGCGCCTGATCTGCGTGCCCTACGCCGGTGGCGGCCCCGCCGCCTACCACAGCTGGGCCGCCGAACTGCGGGACGGCGCCGAGCTGTGGCTGCTGCGACCGCCCGGCCGCGAGGCCCGGTTGCAGGAGCCGCTGCTGCACAGCGTCGACGAGATCGTCCAGGAGTCCGCGGCCGCCATCGCCGGTCACCTGGCCGAGCCGTTCGCCGTGTTCGGCTACAGCGTCGGGGCCTGGATCGCCTTCGAACTCGTACGGGAACTGCGGGACACGTACGGACTGCGGGCCGCGCACCTCGGTGTGGCGGCCCGGCCCGCCCCGCAGACCCCGCTGCACCACCCCGCCATGCACACCCTGCCCGACGACCTCTTCCTGGACGTCCTCGACCGCCGGTTCCGGGCCATCCCCCCGGTGATCCGCGACTCGCCCGAGATGAAGGCGCTCTACCTGCCCATCCTGCGGGCCGACACCACCGTCCTGGAGACCTACCGCTACCGCCCCGGACCGCCGCTGGACTGCCCCGTCTCGGCGTTCGGCGGCACCGAGGACCACGACTGCCGCCGGGAGGACCTGATGGCCTGGGGGGAGCGGACGACCGGCGAGTTCCGGCTGCGCATGCTGCCGGGCGGCCACTTCTTCCTGCACACCCGGCGGCAGGAGCTGCTCGACGCCCTCGCCACCGACCTGTTCCGCTGCCTGGTCCCCTGAGCCGCCCCGGCCCGCACCGACCGCCCCAGCCCTTGACTTCGCCCGACCGAGGGGAACACCCGCGATGACGTCCCAGACCGCACCCCCGCGACGACCGTTCCATGTGGACCGCGGCGTCTCGCTGCACGCATGGCTGCGGCACATGCGGGACCACGAACCGGTGTACTTCGACACCACCATGAACAGTTGGCGTGTGCTGCGGCACGCGGACGCGGTCCAGGTCTTCTCCGACTGGCAGGTCTTCTCCAACGACATGCACCGGGTGATGCCCGCGCAGGAGTTCAAGGACGGCAACCTGTCCGCGCTCGACCCGCCGGAGCACAAGAGCCTGCGCGGCCTGCTCAGCCAGGGCTTCACCCCGCGGATGCTGGCGCCGTTCGCCGGGCGCATCGAGAGCCTCGTGGTGGAGATCCTTGAGGAACTGGAGGAACAGGGCGAGTTCGACCTCGCCGCCGGGCTCGCCTACCAGCTGCCCCTGAACGTCATCTCCGAACTCCTCGGCGTGGACCGGGACGGCCGCGAGGTGCTCCGGCGCTGCTCCGACGCCCAGCTCACCCTCTCCACCGACGATCCCACCGACGACGCCTTCATCCAGAACCGGGAGAAGGCCATGCGGGAGATCCTCGACTACCTCCGCGACCACGCCCGCGAGCGCCGCACCAGGCCCCGCGACGACATGATCAGCCGTTTGGTGCACGCCGAGATGGACGGCCGCCGGCTCACCGAGACCGAGATCGTCAACTTCTCCGTCCTGCTGCTGCTCGCGGGCCATCTGACCACGATGGGACTGCTGGGCTCCATGGTGGCCTGCCTCGACGAGCACCCCGAGGCCCTCGCCGAGGTCCGGGCGGATCGCTCCCTGCTGGGCAACACCGTCGAGGAGGTGCTGCGCTACCTGCCGCCCGTCCCGGACGCCGGACGGGTCACCAACCAGGAGGTGACGCTGGGCGGGGCGGCCATCCCCGCCGACCAGTTCGTCCTGATCTCCCTCACCTCGGCCAACTGGGACGAGCGGGCCTACCCCGACCCCTCCCGGTTCGACATCCACCGCACCCCCAACCCGCAGCTCGCCTTCACCCACGGCATCCACGTCTGCCTGGGCGCCCATCTGGCCCGGCTGGAGGGGAAGGTCGCGCTGGACGTGCTGCTGAACCGCTACCGGACCTGGGAGGTGACCGGCGTCGACTGGTACGAGAACAACACGATCTGCGCCCCCAGGCGGCTGACCGTCGCCGTCCAGCGGCACACCTGAACCGGACGCCCGCCCGACCGAAAGGGAACGCGTACCCATGAAGCTCAACGGCATCTACCTCACCGGTGTGGGCGTCCACCTGCCCGAGCAGGTCCCGCTGGAGGACGCCGTCGCCCAGGGCGACTGCGACGAGGCCCAGCTGACCACCGGCTGGCGGGCGGCCCGGGTCGCGGGCACCATGCCAGCGCCGGACATGGCGATCGAGGCCGGGAAGCAGGCGCTGGCCCGTTCCGGACACGCCCCCGGCGACATCGACCTGCTGCTGCACACCTCCACCTCGCACCAGGGCCCGGACTCCTGGATGCCCCAGCACTACATCCTGCGCAACACCGTGGACCGGGAGGTCCCCGCCATCGGACTGCGGCAGGGCTGCGAGGGGTTCCTGGCCGGTGCCGAACTGGCCGCCTGCTATCTGATGGCGTCCCCCGACCGCACCGCCGCCATGATCACCACCGCCGACAACTTCGGCCACCCGCTGATCGACCGCTACCGCTCCCACCACGGCCTCGTCCTGGGCGACGGCGGCACGGCCGCGGTGCTGTCCAAGCGGGAGGGCTTCGCCGAGGTACTCGCCGTCAACTCCTTCTCCGTGCCCGCCCTGGAGGGCATGACCCGCGGCGACGAACCGCTCTTCCCGCCCGGCTGCACCGTCGGCCGCAAGATCACCCTGGAGCGGCAGGCCACCTCCCGGCCCGGCGACGTGACCCCGCAGGAGGCGGTGGTGATCGCCGGGAAGGTCGAGGCGGAGGCCGTGCGCCAGGTGCTCGACGACGCGGGCATCGAGATCGCGGACATCACCCGCGTCATCCACCCCGCCGCCGCCAACGAGCTGTACCTGGAGCACTTCCTCAAACCGCTGGGCGTCGGCCCCTCGCACGGCATGCTCGAGTTCGGCCGCTGGAACGGCCACATGGGCGCCAGCGACCTGCTCGCCGGGTTCGACCACCTGGTCGGCGCGGGCGAACTGCGCCCCGGCGACCACGTGATGATGTTCGCCGTCGGCCCCGGGATGGCCATGTCCTACGGCGTCATCCGCATCCTCGGGACACCCGGCTGGGCGACCTCCTGACGAGGGCGGGCGCCCTTGCCCCCGGAGCCGAGCCTCCGTAACCTGTAGCAGGTGAAAGCTGACTTTGGTCCTTACTCACTGCGCACCGGCTCACCGTCCGTCGAGACCTACCTCAGGTTGCGGGTGGTTTCGGGACTGAGCGCCAAGACGGTGCGGGCCGCTGAGGCGGGCCTGCCGAACACCTGGCACGGTGTGACGGTGCTGTGCGGGGACGAGCCGGTCGGGATGGGCCGGGTGATCGGCGACGGCGGCTGCTTCTTCCAGGTCGTCGACATCTGCGTAGCGCCCGAGCACCAGGGCCGGGGCCTGGGCAAGCGGATCATGGCGGAGCTGGTGGGGGAGCTGGAACGGCGGGCGCCGGACGGTGCCTATGTCTCGCTGATCGCCGACGGCGATGCCCGGTTCCTGTACGAGAAGTTCGGATTCCGGCAGACCGCCCCGGCGTCCGTCGGCATGCACCGCACCGTGTGACGGAGCCGCCCGCCGGGCGATCCCCTGCCGGGCCGCCCCGCCACAGTGGCCCGGTTCACATGGCGTGCGGAGGGCACCACCGACACCATGGTGGTCGTCACCGGCAGGCTGAAGGGATCCCGTATGTTCCGCAAGGTGCTGGTCGCCAACCGTGGCGAGATCGCGATTCGCGCGTTCCGCGCGGGCTATGAGCTGGGCGCGCGGACCGTCGCCGTCTTCCCCCACGAGGACCGCAACTCGCTGCACCGGCTCAAGGCCGACGAGGCCTACGAGATCGGCAGCCCGGGACATCCGGTGCGCGCGTACCTCTCCGTGGAGGAGATCGTCGGCGCGGCACGCCGGGCGGGAGCCGACGCCGTCTACCCCGGCTACGGCTTCCTCTCCGAGAACCCCGAGCTGGCCCGGGCCTGCCGCGAGGCCGGCATCACCTTCGTCGGCCCGGACGCCGAGATCCTGGAGCTGACCGGCAACAAGGCGAGCGCCGTGGCCGCCGCCCGCGAGGCCGGGGTGCCGGTCCTGGGCTCCTCGGCGCCCTCCACCGACGTCGACGAACTCGTCCGCGCCGCCGACGACATCGGCTTCCCCGTCTTCGTGAAGGCGGTCGCGGGCGGCGGCGGGCGCGGCATGCGGCGGGTGGAGAACCCGGCCCAGCTGCGGGAGTCCGTCGAGGCGGCGTCCCGCGAGGCGGCGTCCGCGTTCGGCGACCCCACCGTCTTCCTGGAGAAGGCGGTCGTCGAACCCCGCCACATCGAGGTGCAGATCCTCGCCGACGGCGCGGGCGAGGTCATCCACCTGTTCGAGCGGGACTGCTCGGTGCAGCGCCGCCACCAGAAGGTCATCGAGATCGCCCCCGCGCCCAACCTGGACCCGGAACTGCGCGAGCGGATCTGCGCCGACGCCGTACGGTTCGCACGGCGCATCGGCTACCGCAACGCGGGCACCGTCGAGTTCCTCGTCGACCGCGACGGCAACCACGTCTTCATCGAGATGAACCCGCGCATCCAGGTCGAGCACACGGTCACCGAGGAGGTCACCGACGTCGACCTGGTGCAGGCGCAGCTGCGGATCGCGGCGGGCGAGACGCTGGCCGACCTCGGGCTCGCCCAGGAGACGGTCACCCTGCGCGGCGCGGCCCTCCAGTGCCGTATCACCACCGAGGACCCCGCCAACGGCTTCCGTCCCGACACCGGGCGGATCAGCGCCTACCGGTCGCCCGGCGGCTCCGGCATCCGGCTGGACGGCGGCACCACCCACGCCGGTTCCGAGATCAGCGCGCACTTCGACTCCATGCTGGTCAAACTCTCCTGCCGGGGACGGGACTTCACCACCGCCGTCAACCGCGCCCGGCGCGCGGTCGCGGAGTTCCGCATCCGCGGTGTGGCCACGAACATCCCGTTCCTCCAGGCCGTCCTCGACGACCCGGACTTCCAGGCCGGCCGGGTCACCACCTCCTTCATCGAGCAGCGCCCGCACCTGCTCACCGCCCGGCACTCCGCCGACCGCGGCACCAAGCTGCTGACCTACCTCGCCGACGTCACGGTGAACAAGCCGCACGGCGAACGCCCGGCGCTCATCGACCCGTTGACCAAGCTGCCACCGCTGCCCGCCGGTGAACCCCCGGCCGGCTCCCGGCAGCGGCTCACCGAACTCGGCCCCGAAGGCTTCGCCCGCTGGCTGCGCGACTCGCCCGGGGTCGCCGTCACCGACACCACCTTCCGCGACGCCCACCAGTCGCTGCTCGCCACCCGGGTGCGCACCAAGGACATGCTCGCCGTCGCCCCCGTGGTCGCCCGCACCCTGCCGGGCCTGCTGTCCCTGGAGTGCTGGGGCGGCGCCACCTACGACGTCGCCCTGCGCTTCCTCGCCGAGGACCCCTGGGAGCGGCTGGCCGCCCTGCGGGAGGCCGTGCCCAACCTCTGCCTCCAGATGCTGCTGCGCGGCCGCAACACCGTCGGCTACACGCCCTACCCGACCGAGGTCACCCACGCCTTCGTCGAGGAGGCCGCGGCCACCGGCATCGACATCTTCCGGATCTTCGACGCCCTCAACGACGTCGGCCAGATGCGCCCCGCCATCGACGCCGTACGGGAGACCGGCACCGCCGTCGCGGAGGTGGCCCTGTGCTACACCGCCGACCTGTCCGACCCCGCCGAACGGCTCTACACCCTCGACTACTACCTGCGCCTCGCCGAGCAGATCGTCGAGGCGGGCGCCCACGTCCTGGCCGTGAAGGACATGGCGGGCCTGCTGCGGGCACCGGCCGCCGCGAAGCTGATCCCCGCGCTGCGCCGGGAGTTCGGCCTGCCGGTCCACCTGCACACCCATGACACCGCGGGCGGCCAGCTCGCCACCTACCTCGCCGCGATCCAGTCCGGCGTCGACGCGGTGGACGGCGCGGTGGCGTCCATGGCGGGCACCACCTCGCAGCCGTCGCTGTCGGCGATCGTCGCCGCGACCGACCACTCCGACCGGCCCACCGGCCTCGACCTCCAGGCCGTCGGCGACCTGGAGCCGTACTGGGAGAGCGTCCGCAAGGTGTACGCCCCCTTCGAGGCGGGCCTGTCCGCGCCGACCGGGCGCGTCTACCACCACGAGATCCCCGGCGGGCAGCTGTCCAACCTGCGCACCCAGGCGATCGCCCTCGGTCTCGGCGACCGCTTCGAGGACATCGAGGCGATGTACGCCGCCGCCGACCGGATGCTCGGCCGCCTGGTGAAGGTCACCCCGTCCTCGAAGGTGGTCGGTGACCTGGCACTGCACCTGGTGGGCGCCGGGGTCGCCCCCGAGGACTTCGAGACGAGGCCGGACAGCTACGACATCCCCGACTCCGTGATCGGGTTCCTCCGCGGTGAGCTGGGCACCCCGCCCGGCGGCTGGCCGGAGCCGCTGCGCGGCAAGGCGCTGCGCGGACGCGCCGACGCCAAGCCGGTGCGGGAGCTGACCGCCGACGACCGGGAAGGGCTCGCCAAGGACCGCCGGGCGACCCTCAACCGGCTGCTGTTCCCCGGCCCGAGCCGGGAGTTCGACACCCACCGCCAGTCCTACGGCGACACCAGCGTCCTGGACAGCAAGGACTTCTTCTACGGGCTGCGCCCCGGCCAGGAGTACGCCATCGACCTCGAACCCGGCGTACGGCTGCTGATCGAGCTCCAGGCGGTCGGCGAGGCCGACGAGCGCGGCATGCGCACGGTCATGTCCTCCCTCAACGGCCAGCTGCGGCCCATCTCCGTCCGTGACCGGGCGGCCGCCGCCGACATCCCGGTCACCGAGAAGGCCGACCGCGCCAACCCGGGCCATGTGCCCGCGCCGTTCGCCGGGGTGGTGACCCTGGCGGTCGCGGAGGGCGACGAGGTGGCGGCCGGTGCCACCGTGGCGACCATCGAGGCGATGAAGATGGAGGCCTCCATCACCGCCCCGAAGGCGGGCCGGGTGTCGCGCCTCGCCGTCAGCCGCTTCCAGCAGGTGGAGGGCGGCGACCTGCTGGTGGAACTGGCCTGACCCCTTTCGCGCCGCCGGGCGGACCGTGACATCGTGGGGCCATGACCTTCGACGTCCGCCCGGCCTCCGTCTTCGAGGACGTCCGCGCCGTGATCGGCCCCAAGTCGCCCACGGCGACGGTCTGCTGGTGCCTGAGCTACCGCATCCCCGCCAAGCTGAACAACGAGCTGCGCGGCCCGGCGCGCGGGGAGCACGTCGCCGGGCTGTGCCGCGCCGACCCCGCGCCGGGCGTGCTCGCCTACGACGGTGAAGTGCCGGTCGGCTGGGCCGCCGTGGCGCCCCGGTCCGAGACGTCCTTCGCGCGCAGCCGCAAGATCCCGCACGTGGACGAGCTGCCGGTGTGGTCGCTGTGGTGCCTGCGGGTGCGTCCCGGGCACCGCGGGGAGGGCGTCACCCACGCCCTGATCGCCGGTGCGGTGGAGTTCGCCCGGGACCATGGCGCACCCGCGGTCGAGGCCTATCCTCTGGACAGCGGGGATGCCAAGGTGGACACCACGATGGCGTACGCCGGTATCCGGCGGAACTTCGAACGCGCCGGGTTCGTCCATGCCGCCGACACCACCTCGGTGCTGGCCGGTCACCCTCGTGTTCTGATGCGGCTGGAGCTGCGTCGGTCCTAGCGACGACAGAAGATCGACCGTAGAAGTCAGCGCAACGTGAGTCATTATCTTGCGGAATTTGCGCTAGTCTTGCGCGCATGACGCGACGACTTGCTCAAGTGGCCCGGAAAGTGGGCGTCAGCGAGGCCACGGTCAGCCGGGTCCTCAACGGCAAGCCCGGAGTCTCCGAGGCGACGCGCCAGTCCGTGCTCACGGCCCTGGACGTCCTCGGCTACGAGCGGCCCACCCAGCTGCGCGGCGAGCGCGCCCGCCTGGTGGGTCTGGTGCTGCCCGAGTTGCAGAACCCCATCTTCCCGGCGTTCGCCGAGGTCATCGGCGGCGCGCTGGCCCAGCAGGGGCTGACCCCGGTGCTGTGCACCCAGACCAAGGGCGGCGTCTCCGAGGCCGACTACGTGGAGCTGCTGCTCCAGCAGCAGGTCTCCGGGGTGGTCTTCGCCGGGGGCCTGTTCGCGCAAGCCGACGCGCCGCACGACCACTACCGGCAGCTGGCGGAGCGCGACATCCCGGTGGTGCTGATCAACGCCTCCATCGACGGTCTGGACTTCCCCTGTGTGGCCTGCGACGACGCGGTCGCCGTGGAGCAGGCCTGGCGTCACCTCACCTCGCTGGGGCACGAGCGCATCGGGCTGATCCTCGGCCCGAGCGACCATGTGCCCTCCAACCGCAAGCTGGAGGCCGCCCGCGCGGTGGCGGAGTCCGTGGGTACCCCGCTGCCGGAGGAGTTCGTCGTGCGGTCGATGTTCTCGCTGGAGGGCGGCCAGGCCACGGCCGCCCGTCTGCTGGACCGCGGCGTCACCGGCATCGTCTGCGCCAGCGACCCCCTCGCCCTCGGCGCCATCCGGGCCGTGCGCAGGCGCGGTCTCTCCGTCCCCGCGGACGTGTCCGTCGTGGGGTTCGACGACTCCGCGTTCATGAACTGCACCGAGCCCCCGCTGTCCACTGTCCGGCAGCCGATCGAGGCGATGGGCCGCGCGGCCGTCGAACTGCTCTGCGCCCAGCTCCAGGGCACCCGGACGCACCCCGGTGAGCTGCTCTTCGAGCCCGAGCTGGTGCTGCGTGGCTCGACCACCCAGCCGCCCACCGTCTGACCCTCTTCGCCAGGCCCCGACACCGAGGTCGCCGCACGCGCGGTGCCGGTGCCGGGGCCTTCGCCATGTCGCCCCTGTTGACAAAGTGGTGACCTGGTAGAAATCTGTGCCCTCGGTCACGTAAAAGATTGATGAAATCACTCAATTCCTCGGCGATCCGTCGACGATTCGTGGAGAGGGTTGTATGAGTGGAAACCATCGGCGACGACGAGTGATCGTCGCGATGCTGATAGCGGGGCTGATCGCGGTGGGCCTGCTGCCCGTGGGCGCGCACGCCGCGGACGCCGGAGCGGACGCCGTCACCAACGTCGCGCTCGGCAGACCCGCCACCGCGGGGGGCGCCCACGGCGGCTACCCGGCGGGGAACGTCAGCGACGGCAGCCAGCAGTCCTACTGGGAGGGCCCCACGGGCGCGTTCCCCCAGTGGGTCCAGATCGACCTCGGCGCCGACGTCGACGTCGAGCGGGTGGTGCTCAAGCTCCCCGCGTCCTGGGAGGCACGCACCCAGACCCTCGGCGTTCTCGGCAGCACCGACGGCAACGGCTTCAGCACCCTCGCCGCCCCGGCCGCACGGACGTTCACCCCGTCCCAGGCCAACACGGTGAGCCTCGGCCTCGACGGCGCCACCACCCGGTACGTGCGCGTGCAGGTCACCACCAACACCGGCTGGAACGCCGCCCAATTGTCGGAGCTGGAGGTCTACGGCGAGAGCGGCTCGTCCGAGCCACCGGTGGAGGGCACCAACCTGGCCCGCGGCAAACCGATCGAGGCGACCTCGACGACCCAGGACTACGTCGCCACGAACGCCAACGACGACAACACGGGCACCTACTGGGAGTCCTCGGGCTTCCCGGCCGGCCTGACCGTGAAGCTCGGCGCCAACGCCGATGTCGCCGCCGTCGTCGTGAAGCTGAACCCGGACCAGATCTGGGGCCCGCGCACCCAGTCCCTCCAGGTGCTCGGCCGTGAGCAGTCCGCCTCCGCCTTCACCTCCCTGAAGGCGCGCGCCGACTACGCCTTCAGCCCGTCCAACGGCCAGAACACCGTCACCATCCCGGTGACCGGCCGCTACGCCGACCTGAGGCTCACCTTCTTCTCCAACAGCGGCGCCCCCGGCGCCCAGGTCGCCGAGTTCCAGGTGGTGGGCACCGCGGCGCCCAACCCCGACCTCACCGTCACCGGGCTGGCCTGGACCCCGGCACAGCCGTCCGAGACGGACACGGTGACCGTCGAGGCCACGGTCCGCAACGCGGGCAGCGCCGCCTCCCCCGCGACCACCGTGAACGTCGGCCTGGAGGGCACCGTCGCCGGTTCCGCCCCGGTGGGGGCGCTGGAGCCGGGCGCCTCGACGACGGTGCGGGTCCCCGTCGGCAAGCACCCGACGGGCTCGTACACCGTGTCGGCGGTCGTCGACCCCACGGACACCGTCACCGAGCAGGACGACACCAACAACAGCCGCACCGCGGCCACGAAACTGGTCGTCAGCCAGAGCCCCGGCCCCGACCTGCGGGTCACCGGCATCACCGCCGACCCGGCCGCCCCCGCGGTCGGCGCGGACGTGTCCTTCACCGTCACCGTGCACAACCGCGGCACCACCGGCGTCCCGGCGGGCACCGTCACCCGGCTGACCGTGGGCACCACCACCCTCGACGGCACCACCGGCGCGATCGCCGCGGGCCAGAGCGCCACCGTCGCCATCACCGGCACCTGGCGGGCCACCAGCGGCGGCGCCACCCTCACCGCCACCGCCGACGCCACCGGGCAGGTCGCCGAGACCGACGAGAACAACAACCACTTCGCCCGCTCCATCGTCGTGGGACGCGGCGCGGCCGTCCCGTACACCGAGCACGAGGCGGAGGACGCCCGCTACGACGGCACCCTGCTCACCGCCGACCGCAAGCGCACCTTCGGGCACACCAACTTCGCCACCGAGTCCTCCGGCCGCCAGTCCGTGCGCCTGACCTCCACCGGCCAGTTCGTCGAGTTCACCTCGACCAGCGCCGCCAACTCCATCGTCGTACGCAACTCCATACCGGACTCCGCGAGCGGCGGCGGCACCGAGGCCACCCTCAGCCTCTACGTCGACGGCACCTTCCAGCGGAAGCTGACCCTGTCGTCGAAGCACAGCTGGCTGTACGGCAACACCGACAGCCCCGAGGGCCTGACCAACACGCCCGGCGGCGACGCGCGGCGGCTGTTCGACGAGTCGCACGCCCTGCTGGGGCAGACCTACCCGGCCGGTACCAGGTTCCGGCTCCAGCGGGACGCGGATGACCGGGCCGCCTTCTACATCGTCGACCTGATCGACCTGGAGCAGGTGGCGCCCCCGGCGGCCAAGCCCGCCCACTGCACCTCCATCACCCAGTACGGCGCGGTGCCGGGTGACGGCATCGACGACACCGACGCCATCCAGCGCGCGGTCACCGCCGACCAGAAGGGCGAGATCGAGTGCGTGTGGATCCCGGCCGGACAGTGGCGGCAGGAGCAGAAGATCCTCACCGACGACCCGCAGAACCGGGGCGACCACAACCAGGTCGGCATCCGGGACGTCACCATCCGGGGCGCGGGCATGTGGCACTCCCAGCTGTACACGCTGACACCACCGCACCAGGCGGGCGGCATCAACCACCCGCACGAGGGCAACTTCGGCTTCGACATCGACGACAACACCCGGATCTCCGACATCGCCATCTTCGGCTCCGGCACCATCCGCGGCGGTGACGGCAACGCCGAGGGCGGCGTCGGCCTCAACGGCCGCTTCGGCAAGGACACCAGGATCAGCAACGTGTGGATCGAGCACGCCAACGTCGGCGTCTGGGTCGGCCGGGACTACTCCAACATCCCCGAGCTGTGGAACCCGGGCGACGGCCTGGAGTTCACCGGCATGCGCATCCGCAACACCTACGCCGACGGCATCAACTTCGCCAACGGCACCCGCAACTCGACCGTGTACAACTCGTCCTTCCGCAACACCGGGGACGACGCGCTGGCCGTGTGGGCGAGCCGCTACGTCAAGGACACCTCCGTCGACATCGGCCACGACAACCACTTCCGCAACAACACCGTCCAACTGCCCTGGCGGGCCAACGGGATCGCGGTGTACGGCGGTTACGGCAACACCATCGAGAACAACATCGTCGCCGACACCATGAACTACCCCGGCATCATGCTGGCCACGGACCACGACCCGCTGCCGTTCTCCGGGCAGACGCTCATCGCGAACAACGCCCTGCACCGCACGGGCGGCGCGTTCTGGGGAGAGGCGCAGGAGTTCGGTGCCATCACCCTGTTCGCCGCCGGGCAGGACATCCCCGGCGTCACCATCAGGGACACCGACATCCATGACTCGACGTACGACGGCATCCAGTTCAAGAGCGGCGGCGGGGCTGTGCCCGGCGTCCGGATCAGCGACGTACGCATCCAGAACTCGGTCAACGGCTCCGGCATCCTCGCCATGGGCGGCGCGCGCGGCAGTGCCACGCTCACCAACGTGGCGATCTCCGGCTCCGCGGAAGGGGACATCGTGGTGGAGCCCGGCTCACAGTTCGTGATCAACCAGGGCTGACACGCCCCTGCCCGACGGCGGCCCGCGCGAGGCGGGCCGCCGTACCGGTGCAACTCTCTCAGCGATCCATGCAAAAAGCAGAGTCAGACTGTCAGACTGTGGAGATCGAGGACTGATGAGAATCCGTAGAGGGAGACCACGGACGCTGAGCGCCGTGCTCGTGACCAGCCTCCTGGCACTGGGCGGCCCGGCGCTCACCGCCCAGGCCGCGGGAGGACCGAACATCGCCCTGGGGGACCGGGCGCAGGCGAGCAGCTCCCACAACGAGTACGCCGCCTCCCACATCACCGACGGCAACCAGGCCACGTACTGGGAGAGCGCGGGCTCCGGCCTCCCGCAGTGGGTGCAGGCCGACCTCGGCACCACCGAGAACGTGGACGAGGTCGTGCTCAAGCTCCCCGCGGGCTGGGAGAGCCGCAGCCAGACCCTCGCCGTCCAGGGCAGCGCCGACGGCACCAGCTTCAGCACCCTCAAGAACAGCGCGTCGTACACGTTCAGCCCCGGCTCCGGGAACACGGTGACCGTGGCGTTCCCGGCCACCCGGACCCGCTTCGTCCGTATCGCCGTCACCGAGAACACCGGCTGGCGGGCGGCGCAGCTGTCCGAGCTGGAGGTGCGCTCGGCCGACGGCTCCTCGGAGAACCTCGCCGCGGGCCGCCCCCTGACGGCCAGCAGCCACACCCAGGTGTACGCCGCCGCCAACGCGGGCGACGGCAACCGGGCGACGTACTGGGAGAGCGCGGGCAGCCAGTTCCCGCAGTGGCTCCGCGCCGACCTCGGCTCCTCCGTGCGGGTGGACCGGGTCGTCCTGCGGCTGCCGGAGAGCTGGGAGGCGCGCAGCCAGACCCTGAAGATCCAGGGCAGCGGCAACGGCACCGACTTCACCGATCTGACGGCCTCCCGCGCCTACACCTTCGACGGCGCGAGCGGCCACTCCGCCACCATCGCCTTCGACGCCACCACCACCCGGTACGTCCGCGTCCTGGTGACGGCGAACTCGGTGCAGAACGCCGCCCAGCTCTCCGAACTGGAGGTCTACGGCCCGCTCACCGGCGACACCCAGGCCCCCAGTGCGCCCGCGAACCTCGCCTACACCCAGCCCGCCACCGGCCAGATCCGGCTCACCTGGAACGCGGCCACCGACAACGTGGGGGTCACGGGCTACGACATCTACGCCAACGGGACACTGCTGACCAGCGTCGCCGGTGACGTCACCGCCTTCACCGACACCCGGCCCGCCGACCAGACCGTCTCCTACTACATACGGGCCAGGGACGCGGCCGGGAACCAGTCCGCCAACAGCAACACCGTCACCCGCGCCGCGCAGACCGGGGACACCCAGGCCCCGACCGCCCCGGCGAACCTGACCCTCACCGAGCCGGCCACCGGCCAGATCCGGCTGACCTGGACCGCCTCCTCGGACAACACGGGCGTCACCAGGTACGACGTCTACGCCAACAACACCCTGCGCGGCAGCGTCGGCGGCGATGTCACCACCTACACCGACACCCAGCCCGCGACCAGCACGGTCACCTACCAGGTGCGGGCCAAGGACGCGGCGGGCAACGAGTCGCCGCCGAGCAACAGCGTGACCCGCAACGGCAGCGGCGGCGGCTCCGACCTCGCCGTCGGCAAGCCGGTCAGCGCCTCGTCCGTGGTCCACACCTACGTGGCGCGCAACGCCAACGACAACGACCTCGCCACGTACTGGGAGGGCGCGGGCGGCAGCTACCCGAACACCCTCACCGTCGGGCTGGGCGCCAACGCCGACCTCGACCGGCTGGTGCTGAAACTGAACCCGGACGCCGCCTGGTCGGCCCGGAACCAGACCATCGAGGTCCTGGGCCGTGAGCAGGACACCCAGGGCTTCACCTCCCTGGTCGCGGCGAAGAGCTACCGGTTCGACCCGGCCGACGGCAACAGCGTCACCGTGCCGGTCTCCGGGCGAGTCGCCGACGTGCGGCTGAGGTTCACGGCCAACTCGGGCGCCCCGGCCGGGCAGCTCGCCGAGTTCCAGGTGATCGGGGTCCCGGCGCCCAACCCGGACCTGGAGGTCACCGGGCTGAGCGTGTCGCCCGCCGAACCGGTGGAGTCGGACACGATCACCGTGTCGGCCACCGTCCGCAACAGCGGCAGCGCCGCCGCCCCGGCGAGCGGCACGGCGATCCGGCTGGGCGGCACCAAGGTCGCCACCGCGCAGGCCGGCGCCCTCGCGGCCGGTGCGCAGACCACCGTCACGGCTTCCATAGGCCAACGCGAGGCGGGCTCGTACCAGCTCAGCGCCGTCGCCGACGACGGTGGGACGGTCACCGAGCAGAACGAGTCCAACAACACCTTCACCCGGGCGGCCCCGCTGGTCGTCAAGCCCGTCGACAGCTCGGACCTGGTGGCCGCCGCGGTGACCACCGCGCCGTCCAGCCCGGCCGCCGGGGACGCCGTCACCTTCAGGGTGCGGCTGAGGAACCAGGGCACGCGGGCCACCGCGCCGGGTGCCCACGGTGTCACCCTCACCCTCACCGACTCCAAGGGAGCCGTCGTACGGACCCTGACCGGCGAGCACTCCGGCAGCCTCGCCGCCGGGGCGTCGGCCGACGTCGGCCTCGGCCCCTGGACGGCCGCCAACGGCTCGTACACCGTCAAGGTGGTGGTCGCCCCCGACGCCAACGAGGTGCCGGTGAAGAGGGAGAACAACACCTCCACCCAGCCGCTGTTCGTCGGCCGCGGCGCGAACATGCCGTACGACATGTACGAGGCCGAGGACGCCACCGTCGGCGGCGGCGCCACCGTCGCCGGGCCCAACCGGACCATCGGCGACATCGCGGGCGAGGCTTCCGGGCGCCGGGCGGTCAGCCTGGACGCGACGGGGGAGTACGTCGAGTTCACCACCCGCGCCGCGACCAACACCCTGGTCACCCGCTTCTCCATCCCGGACGCGCCGGGCGGCGGGGGCATCGACTCCACGATCAACGTCTATGTCGACGGGGTCTTCAAGAAGGCGCTGCCGCTCACCTCGAAGTACGCCTGGCTGTACGGCGCCGAGGCGTCACCCGGCAACTCACCGGGCTCCGGTGCCCCGCGGCACATCTATGACGAGGCCCATCTGATGCTGGGGGAGACCGTCCCGGCGGGCAGCAGGATCCGCTTGCAGAAGGACGCCGCCAACTCCACCACCTACGCGATCGACTTCATCAACCTGGAGCAGGCCGCGCCGGTCGCCAACCCCGACCCGGCGACGTACACCGTCCCGAACGGCTTCACCCACCAGGCGGTGCAGGACGCCCTGGACCGGGTGCGGATGGACACCACCGGCACGCTCGTCGGCGTCTATCTGCCGCCCGGCGACTACCAGACGTCCAGCAAGTTCCAGGTGTACGGCAAGGCCGTCAAGGTGGTCGGCGCGGGGCCCTGGTACACCAGGTTCCACGCGCCCTCGACGCAGGACAACACCGACATCGGCTTCCGCGCCGAGGCGAGTGCCAAGGGCTCGCTGTTCAAGGGCTTCGCCTACTTCGGCAACTACACCTCGCGCATCGACGGACCGGGCAAGGTGTTCGACTTCTCCAATGTCTCGGACATCGTCATCGACGACATCTGGAACGAGCACATGGTCTGCCTGTACTGGGGCGCCAACACCGACCGGATCACGATCAGGAACTCCCGCATCCGGAACATGTTCGCCGACGGCATCAACATGACGAACGGCTCCACGGACAACCTCGTGTCCAACAACGACGCGCGCGCCACCGGTGACGACAGCTTCGCGCTGTTCTCGGCGATCGACGCGGGCGGCGCCGACATGAAGAACAACGTCTACGAGAACCTGACCAGCACCCTGACCTGGCGGGCCGCGGGGGTCGCCGTCTACGGCGGCTACGACAACACCTTCCGCAACATCCATGTCGCGGACACCCTCGTCTACTCCGGGATCACCATCTCCTCCCTGGACTTCGGCTACCCGATGAACGGCTTCGGGACCGGTCCGACGACGTTCGAGAACATCTCCGTCGTCCGCGCGGGCGGGCATTTCTGGGGTGCGCAGACCTTCCCGGGCATCTGGCTGTTCTCCGCCTCGAAGGTGTTCCAGGGCATCCGGGTGAACCATGTGGACATCGTCGACCCCACCTACAGCGGGGTGATGTTCCAGACCCAGTACGTGGGCGGCCAGCCCGTGAACCCGATCAAGGACACCGTGTTCACGGACATCTCCATCACCGGCGCCCGCAAGAGCGGGGACGCCTTCGACGCCAAGTCGGGCTTCGGCCTGTGGGCCAACGAGATGCCGGAGGAGGGACAGGGACCCGCCGTGGGTGAAGTGACGTTCAACGGGCTGGAGATGAGCGGCAACGCCGTGGACGTCCGCAACACCACCTCCACTTTCAAGATCAATATCAACCCGTAGACCGGCAGTGCTCCGGTGAGGCCGGTACGGGCTGCGCTCGACAGTCCGCACCGGCCTTTTCTCTTCCCTCTGTCAATCAATTACAGAGTCTGCGCGATATCTTGCGCTCGCTTGTCGTCGGTGGTTGAGTGTGCGGCGCCCCACAACGCACCGGCGGTGGGGCGACCTCCACGTTCATGCCCGAAGGGGTCCAGCCATGAGAAGTGCCCGGTTCCGCCGTTCCCGCCGCGCCAGCGCGGTCGCCCTCCTCTCCGCGCTCACGCTGACCGCGCTCGCCGCCTGCGGCACGAGCAGCAGCGACAACGGGGGCGGCGGTGACGAAGGGGGCGGCAACTCCGACCCGGCCGCGCCGCTGGACCCCAAGACCAAGGTCACGATCACCATCGACTGCATGCCGCCCGCGGCGAAGGCGGCCGAGCTGAAGGAGTGGAAGGAAGACGTCGCCGAGTTCAACAAGACCTACCCGAACGTCACCATCGAGGGCCGCTCCACCCCCGGCCAGTGCCTGGAACCCCCGCGCTTCACCGCGATGCTGAAGGCCAAGTCCCAGCCCGACGTGTTCTACACCTACTTCACCGACCTGCCGCAGGTCCTCGACCACGACGGTGCCGAAGACATCACCGCCTACGTCAACGACAAGACCGTCCCGCTGCTGAAGGACATCGACCCGAACGTCCTCGGCTCGCTCAAGCAGGACGGCAAGCTGTACGGCCTGCCCACCAGCAACTACACCATGGGCCTGCTGATCAACCGGGGGCTGTTCGAGAAGGCCGGGCTCGACCCCGACGCCCCGCCGCGCACCTGGGAGGAGGTCCGTGCCGCCGCCAAGAAGATCGCCGGCCTCGGCGACGGCATCGCCGGGTTCGGCGAGTACAGCGCCGCCAACACCGGCGGCTGGCACTTCACCGCGCACATGTACAGCCTCGGCGGCGACATCGTGGACGCCGGCGGCACCAAGGCCGCGTTCAACGACGAGACCGGCCGCCGGGTCGCCGAGAACCTCCACGCCATGCGCTGGGAGGACGACAGCATGGGCAAGACCCAGCTGCTGAAGTGGGGCGACCTCCAGAAGCAGATCGCCACCGACAAGCTCGGCATGTTCCTCGCCGCCCCCGACGACATCGCCTACATGGTCCAGCAACTCGGCGCCGAGTACGAGAACTTCGGCATGGGCCCGATCCCCGGCGGACAGGCCACCCTCGCGGGCGGCAACAACTACATGATCAAGAAGGGCATATCGCCCGACAAGATCAAGGCCGCCGTCGCCTGGCTGAACTTCAAGAACCTCACCGTCGGCAAGGGCCAGTTCGACTGGGCCCGCACCAAGGCCGACAAGCTCCCCGTCGGCGTACCCCAGCCCAACTTCTGGCTCGGCGAGTCCAAGGAGAAGGACGACGCCGCCCGCGTGGAGCACGCCACCATGCCCGTCGCCAACTTCCAGACGTTCATGGACAACCCCGTCCCGGGCAAGGCCGAGCCGCCGAAGGCCCAGGAGATCTACAAGGTCCTCGACAACGTGATGTCCGGCATCCTCACCAACGAGGACGCCGACGTCGACAAGCTCCTCGACACGGCCGAGGCACAGGTCAACCAGGTCCTCGCCAACCAGTGAGGCACCCGCGGCGGGGGCGGCGCCCAGCGGCCCGCCCCCGCCGGGCCCACCGCCACGACCGAGCGGAACGGAAACTCAAGGAGCGACGATGTCGGCCCCCAGCCTCACCCCGAGCACGGCGGACCCGGCCCGCCACACCCCGCCGCGCAAGGCGCCCCCGCCGCCGCCCGGCGGCCGGTTCGCCAAGAGCCTGCGGCGCAACCTCACCGCCCACGGCTTCCTCATCGGCGCGGTCGTCTGCTTCGCGGTGTTCTCCTGGTACCCGATGGTCAGGGAGTTCTTCCTGGCCTTCCAGAAGACCGAGAACGGCGAGACCACCTGGGTCGGCCTGGACAACCTCACCACCGTCTTCAACGACCCGGCGTTCTGGCAGGCCTGGCGCAACACCCTGCTGTTCACCGTGCTCGCGCTGCTCCTCGGCTTCGTCGTCCCGTTCGCCGTCGCCATCGTCATCAACGAGTTCCACCACGGCCAGGGCTACCTCCGCCTGCTGGTCTACCTGCCCGTGATGCTCCCGCCGGTCGCCTCGGTGCTGCTGTTCAAGTACCTCTACGACCCCGGCTACGGCCTCCTCAACGAACTCCTCGGCATCCTCCACCTGCCCGAACAGCAGTGGCTCCAGGACCCCGACCTGTCCATGCTCTCCGTCGTCATCGCCTCGACCTGGATGAACATGGGCGGCGCCGCCCTCATCTACCTCGCCGCGCTCCAGGGCATCCCCGGCGAACTGTACGAGGCCGCCGAACTCGACGGCGCCGGACTCTTCCGCAAGATCTGGCACGTCACCATCCCGCAGACCCGCCTGATCCTGTCCCTGATGCTGCTGATGCAGATCATCGCGACCATGCAGGTCTTCGTCGAGCCGTTCCTGCTCACCGGCGGCGCCGGACCCGAGGGCTCCACCACCACCGTCGTCTACCTCATCTACCAGTACGCCTTCAACTTCAACAACTACGGTGCCGCGGCGGCGCTCGGTCTGCTCCTGCTCGTCCTGCTCGCCGGTTTCTCGGCGGCGTACGTGAAGCTCAGCCGCACCGAGGACGCCTGACGCGAGGGAGACCGGCATGTCCACACGCACACTCATCTCACCGGCCCAACTCGCCCGGCCCCGCGTCAGGCTGCTCTACTGGATCGTCTTCGCGGTGGTGGTCGGCGGGTTCACCCTGGTCTTCCTCGGCCCGCTGTACTGGCTGATCAGCAGCGGCTTCAAGGACGCCCAGGAGGTCGTCCAGACCCCGCCGACCCTCGTCCCCGGCTCCTTCACCCCGGAGAACTACAGCCGCGCCTGGGAGGTCATGGACCTGGCGGGCCTGCTGTTCAACACCCTCTACTACGCCCTCGGCGCGCTCGCCTTCCAACTCGTCCTGGACGTCGCCGCCGCCTACTCGCTGTCCCGGCTGCGTCCCGTCCTCGGCAAGGCCATCCTCGGCATGATGCTCGCCACGCTGATGATCCCGGCGACCGTGCTCGTCGTACCGCAGTACCTGACCGTGCTCGACGTGCCGATCGTGGAACGCAACCTCCTCAACACCCCCTGGGTGATCTGGCTGCCGTCCGTCACCAACGCCTTCAACATCTTCCTGCTGAAGCGGTTCTTCGACTCCATCCCCAAGGAACTCCTGGACGCCGCCGCCATGGACGGCGCCTCCCCGCTGCGTATCCTGTGGTCGATCGTGCTGCCGGTCTCCCGGCCCATCCTCGGCGTGGTGTCGATCTTCGCGGTCGTCGGCGTCTGGAAGGACTTCCTCTGGCCCATGCTCACCCTGCCCGACCCGGCCAGACAGACCCTCAACGTGGGCATCTACTCGCTCTCCAACGGCGTCCCCGTGAACGTCCTGATCGCCGCGCTGACGATCGCCTCGATCCCGACGCTGCTCATCTTCCTGATCTTCCAGCGGAACATCATGAGCGGCCTCACCGCGGGCGGCCTCAAGGGCTGACCGCCCGGCCTCCCCTCCAGTCCACCCCAGCCTTCGCCGCCGGTCCGTGCCAAGCCCCGCAGCCCCGCGGACCGGCGGCGAAGACCCACCTGCCCGAAAGGACCGACACGTGGCAGCCCCGCACTCGCCCCGCACCGACGACTGGTGGCGCGACGCCGTCATCTACCAGGTGTACCCCCGCAGCTTCGCCGACGGCGACGGCGACGGCACCGGGGACCTCGCGGGGGTCCGGGCGAGACTGCCCTACCTCGCGGAACTCGGCGTCGACGCCGTGTGGTTCACCCCCTGGTACACCTCACCCATGGTCGACGGCGGCTACGACGTCGCCGACTACCGCACCATCGACCCCGCCTTCGGCACCCTCGCCGAGGCCGAGAAGCTCATCGCCGAAGCCGCCGGACTCGGCCTGCGCGTCATCGTCGACATCGTCCCCAACCACGTCTCCGACCAGCACCGCTGGTTCCGCGCCGCACTGGCCGCGGGCCCCGGCAGCCCCGAACGCGAACTCTTCCACTTCCGCCCCGGCCGCGGCGCACACGGCGAACTCCCGCCCAACGACTGGCCGTCCCAGTTCTCCGGCCGCACCTGGACCCGCGTCCCCGACGGCGAGTGGTACCTGCACCTGTTCACCCCCGAACAGCCCGACCTCAACTGGGCGCACCCCGCCGTCCGCCGCGAACACGAGGACATCCTGCGCTTCTGGTTCGAACGCGGCGTCGCGGGCGTCCGCATCGACTCCGCCGCCCTGCTCGTCAAAGACCCCGCGCTCGCCGACTTCCAGGAGGGCGTCGACCCGCACCCCTACATCGACCAGGACGAACTCCACGACATCTACCGCGCCTGGCGCTCCATCGCCGACGAGTACGGCGCCATGTTCGTCGGCGAGGTCTGGCTGCCGGACGCCGAACGCTTCGCCCGCTACCTGCGCCCCGACGAACTCCACACCGCCTTCAACTTCAACTTCCTCACCTGCCCCTGGGAGGCCGGCCGGCTGCGCGCCACCATCGACGCCACCCTCGCCGAACACGCCCCCGTCGGCGCCCCCGCCACCTGGGTGCTCTGCAACCACGACGTCACCCGCACCGTCACCCGCTACGGCCGCGCCGACACCGCCTTCGACTTCGCGACCAAGGCCTTCGGCACCCCCACCGACCTCACCCTCGGCACCCGCCGCGCCCGCGCCGCCGCCCTGCTCACCCTCGCCCTGCCCGGCTCCGTCTACCTCTACCAGGGCGAGGAACTGGGCCTCCCCGAGGCCGACATCCCGCTGGACCGCATCGAGGACCCCATGCACTTCCGCTCCGGGGGCACCGACCCCGGCCGCGACGGCTGCCGCGTCCCCCTGCCCTGGACCGCCGACGGCCCCTCCCACGGCTTCTCCACGGCGGCCGAACCCTGGCTGCCGCAGCCTGCCGACTGGGGCACGTACGCCGTCGACCGGCAGAGCGGCGACCCGGACTCCATGCTCGGCCTGTACCAGGAGGCCCTGGCACTGCGCCGCTCCGGCACGGGCTTCGGCGACGGCCCCCTCACCTGGCTCCCCGCCGACGACGGCGTCCTCTCCTTCGCCCGCGGCGACGGCCTGGTCTGCGTCGTCAACCTCTCCGACCGCCCCACCGTCCTCCCCGCCCACCGGCGAACCCTCCTCACCAGCGGCCCGCTCGACGCCGACGGACTGCTGCCACCCGACACCGCGGCCTGGCTGCGCACCTGACACCCCGCCCACCGGCCCCGGTGGCGGCCCCGGCATCCACCCCGGCTCCACCACGCCCCTAGGGCGCCGCCAGGTTCCGGGCCCTAGCGTCAGTGCGAGTCCCGACGGAGTGAGGGAGCCGCGTGATGCGCGCACCGAACAGCCCCGCTGCGCTCTTCAAGGTGGAGCGGGGCCAGCCCAGCGAACACGATCTGGCCGCGCTGGTCGCCGTGATCGCCCAACTACGGCAGCGCCCGGAGCCCGTGAACGGTTCCGCCGCCAAGGAGCGGCGCCCCACCTGGCGGCGCCCGGAGCGCAGACCGTACTACGGAGTCCCGACCAGCTGGAACGCCCCGTAGGACCTACGCTGTCCGGGTGTCCTCCACCCCCCTGCGCCGCGTCGCCGTCCTGGTCCTCGAAGGAGCGAAGCCGCTCGACGTCGGCATCCCCGCGCAGGTCTTCACGACCCGGGCGAGCATGCCGTACGAGGTACGGGTGTGCGGCGCGGCGCCCGGACTGGTGACCGGCGGCGACGGACTGTCGTACCACGTCGCACACGGCCTGGACGTCCTCGACTGGGCGGAGACCGTCTTCATCCCCGGCTACCGGGCGCCCGACCGCGACGACCCGCCGCCCGCCGTCGTCGACGCGCTGCGCGCCGCGCACACCGGGGGCGCCCGCCTCGCCGCCATCTCCACGGGCGCGTTCGCGCTCGCCGCCACCGGGCTGCTCGACGGCCGACGCGCCACGACCCACTGGCACTACACCCGGGCGCTCATGGAGAAGCACCCCCTGATCCGCGTCGACGAGAACGTGCTGTTCGTCGACGAGGGCACCGTGCTCACCTCCGCCGGGGCCGCCTCCGGCATCGACCTGTGCCTGCACATCCTGCGCGGCGACCTGGGGGTGGCCGCCTCCAACCACGCCGCCCGGCGCCTCGTCGCAGCGCCCTACCGCAGCGGCGGCCAGGCGCAGTTCGTGCCGCGCAGCATCTCCGAACCGCTCGGCGAACGCTTCGCCGCCACCCGCGAGTGGGCGCTGCACCGCCTCAGCGAACCCCTCAGCCTGAAGGTGCTCGCCCGGCACGCGGCGGTCTCCCCGCGCACCCTCTCCCGACGCTTCGTCGAGGACACCGGATACACGCCCATGCAGTGGGTGATGCGCGCCCGCGTCGACGCGGCCCGGGAACTCCTGGAGCGCTCCGAGCGCAGCGTCGAGCAGATCGCCGCCGACGTCGGCCTCGGCACCGGCGCCAATCTGCGCCTGCACTTCCAGCACGTCCTCGGCACCACCCCGAGTGAATACCGGCGCACCTTCTCACAGGGGGAGTAGCACCCCGCCGGGGGCTGGCGCGATCCTTGCGAACCATGGCGCTCTCGCCCAGGCCACCGGCGCGCCCGGCGCGCGAGGCTGGTGAACGAACGGAAGGGACACCACTCATGACTCGCATCGCCATCAACGGATTCGGCCGCATCGGACGCAACGTGCTGCGCGCGCTCCTCGAACGCGACAGCGACCTCGAGATCGTCGCCGTCAACGACCTCACCGAGCCCACCGCCCTCGCCAGGCTCCTCGCCTACGACACCACGGCGGGCCGCCTCGGCCGCCCGGTCACCGTCGACGGCGACACCCTCGTCGTCGACGGTCGCCGCATCAAGGTGCTCGCCGAGCGCGAACCGGCACAGCTGCCCTGGGCCGAACTCGGCGTCGACCTCGTGCTGGAGGCGACCGGCCGCTTCACCTCCGCCAAGGCCGCCCGCGCCCACCTCGACGCGGGCGCGAGGAAGGTGCTGGTCGGCGCGCCCTCGGACGGCGCCGACGTCACGCTCGCCTACGGCGTCAACACGGACGCCTACGACGCCGAGCTGCACACCATCGTCTCCAACGCCTCCTGCACGACCAACGCGCTCGCCCCGCTGGCCGCCGTACTCGACGAACTCGCGGGCATCGAGCACGGCTTCATGACGACGGTGCACGCCTACACCCAGGAGCAGAACCTCCAGGACGGCCCGCACCGCGACCCCCGCCGCGCCCGCGCCGCCGCCGTCAACATCGTGCCGACCACCACCGGCGCCGCCAAGGCGATCGGCCTGGTCCTGCCGAACCTCGACGGCAAGCTGTCCGGCGACTCGATCCGCGTGCCCGTCCCGGTGGGTTCGATCGTCGAGCTGAACACCACCGTCGGCCGCGACGTCACCCGCGACGAGGTGCTGGAGGCCTACCGCACCGCCGCCGAGGGACCGCTCGCCGGAATCCTCGAGTACTCCGACGACGCGCTGGTCTCCTCCGACATCACCGGCAACCCGGCCTCGTCCATCTTCGACTCCGCCCTCACCCGGGTCGACGGACGCCACATCAAGGTCGTCGCCTGGTACGACAACGAGTGGGGCTTCTCCAACCGGGTGATCGACACCCTGGAACTCCTCGCCCGGGGCTGACCGGCGCGCCCCGGCGGCGGACCGTTCGACCGGCCACCCGGCGGACACAGGTGACAAAATCGGCCTGTGGACCTGGACGCCGTGGCCGACGAGCTGTACGGCCTGCCGCCGGGCGAGTTCACCGCAGCCCGCGACGAGCGGGCCAGGGCCGCCCGCACCGCGGGCGACCGCGAGCTGGCCGAACGAATCCGTCGGCTGCGCCGCCCCACCCTGGCGGCGTACGCCGGGAACCTGCTGGCCCGTGAGCGGCCGGACGAGGCCGGGCAGCTGCTGCGGCTCGGTGAGGCGCTCCGCCAGGCCCACCAGGACCTGGACGGCGAACAGCTGCGGCAGCTGTCGGCGCGGCAGCACCAGCTCACCTTCACGCTGTCCCGGCAGGCCGGTGAGCTGGCCGCCCGTGCCGGGCAGCACCTCAGCGACGGTGTGCGGCAGGAGGTCCAGGACACCCTGCACGCGGTGCTCGCCGACCCGGCGGCGGCCGGGGAGTGGGCGCGGGGACGGCTGACGAGGGCCCTCGCCGCCCCGGTCGGCTTCCCCGCCGCGGCCACCCGTCCCTCGGCCGCGAAGGTGACCGACCTGGACTCCGCACGCGCCCGGCGCCGCAAACGGCAGGACGAGGAACGGGAGCGGGCCCGCCGGCGGGCCGACGAGGCCCGGCGCGAGCAGGGGAGCCGTGAGGCAGAGCTGTCCGAGGCCGAGGCGGCACGGCGGCGGGCGGAGGAGGAACAACGGCAGGCCGAACAGCGCGTCAGCGACCTGACCCGGCAGCTCCACGACGCGGAACGCGACCAGCGGCGCTCCCAGGAGGCCGCCCAGCAGGCCCGCGACCACGCACAGGCCGCCGACCGGGCACTTCGGGAGGCCCGGCGCCGGGCCGAGGACGCCGCCGCCCGCGCCGACAAGCTCGACCGCCCGTGAGCGGTATCCCCTGACGTCCGCGCCGGGACCCGTCAGCCCGGTGTCGGAACCGAGCCCTCCCGGTCGGAGCGCGGCCACACGTACGGCAGATCGTCCGGTACGCCGGGGAACGTTCCCGCGTACACCTCCGCGTCCTTGCGGACGAGGGCCGAGCGGTGACTGCGGTGGAAGGCCTCGTCACCGAGCCAGGGCGGCAGCTCCCCGGCGTCCGAGAGAGCGGCCTGACCGCGGATCGGCGTCCCGGGGCGCTCGGCGCCGAACCCGGCGACCAGCGACGCGGCACAGCTGTCCTGATGCCCCTGCTCCCGCCACACCCGGCAGACCTCCAGGCCGTAGCGGACCAGTGCCTCCTCGTAGCCGCTCCACATCCGTACGGCCGGATGCCTGCGCCACCCGTATCCCGGCACCGTCAGACCGCGCAGCACCTGGAGCGCCTCCACCCGCTGCTTGCCGAGGCGGCGGCGGTCCAGCAGCAGCGCGGAACGGCGGAAGTCCGGATCGGGCAGGAAGGTCTGCATGATCGCCGTCCTGACATGGGGAACTGGATGGGGGCCGGGAGGGCCGTCCGGGGCTCGCCTACGGCGTACGGCCGCGGTCGTGCTCAACCCTGTTCGCATGCAGCAGGAGCAGACGCGCCAGGTCACGGGCCTCGTCAGCGGTGAGCGCCGCCCAGGTCCCCGGTTCGCCGCCCTGGTCCTGGCCGACGTCCAGGGCGACCCGGCCGATGGGCCGGTCGGCGACCGCGAGCCGCAGACGGCGCACGGCGATCGTGCGCCCGCAGCGGGTCACCACTGATGTGTCCTCGGCCGTGGACGGCCAGTCGCTTCGTGCCGTCGCCATCGGTCTCACGCTCCTCCACGGATGGGTGCCTTTCCCGACGGGAGACCCGCTCGAACCGGGTACCCACCGGGCAGAAGGAGCAGCGCCGGACGCGGCCGGATTGTTCCCGCGCCCGTCACCTGCGCACGGCGCGCACCAGGGCGTCGAGGGCCGTGTGGTGGCCGTCGGCGTCCGTCACCGGCCGGGTGACCGTCTCGGTCCGCACGAGGTCGCAGTGCGGGCGCCACACCCCGGCGATCCGGTCGACGGAGTACAGCACCCGGGGGTCCTGCGGGCCGCCGTACCCGCGCTCGCGATTGGCGGCGTCATGGCCGACGAGCAGCAGCGTGCCCCCGGCGCGCACCCCCCGGACGGCCCGCGTCAGCACCTGCCGCAGCTGCTCCCACGGCAGTTGGAGGTACGCGATCAGCGCCAGGTCGTACGCCCCCTCCGCGGGCGACCAGAGCGTCAGATCGGCGTGCACCGTCCGTAGCCGCACACCCCGGTCGGTGGCCTGGAGGGCGGCCTTCTCCAGCGCCACGGCGGAGAAGTCGACGGCGTCGACCTCCCAGCCCAGTCCGGCGAGCCAGACGGCGTTGCGTCCCTCCCCGGCGGCCAGGTCCACCGCCCGCCCGGTCGGCTTCAGGCCGCCCAGCTCCTCGGCGACGAAACGGTTGGGCTCCGCCTTCCACACCAGCTCGCCGCCCCGGTACCGCTCGTCCCAGGCCGCAGCGTCCAAGGTGCACCTCCGTGTCTCCGCGTCCGGGTCCAGCCCCGGGCCCCAAGGAGATTTAAGGGGATCCAAGGAGATCCAAACATGCCCCCCCGCCCGGCGGCGCGGCCCCGCCGCACCGGACGGGGCCGCGCGCCGCACGCGTCAGAGCTGGAACTCGGCCGGGGAGATGCCCAGCGCCCCGCACACCTCCCGGATCACCATCTCCTCGGCCTGCGAGAAGTGCCCGTCCGCACCGGCGATGACGATGCCCATCTGGATCACCGCACGCGCCTCGGTCGGCTTCTTCGCCGTCTTGACGATCTCCTGCAGGGCCTCGGCCTTGCCCTGCGCGAAGTCGTACGTCAGCCGGTCCACATGCTTGCCGAAGCGCTGGCGCAGCTGCTCCGGCGGGAAGTTCTGCAACACGTCGTTGCTGAGGATCAGCTGCTCCATCTGCTGCCGCTCGGCCCCGTCCACCTGCCCGTCGGCCGCCGCGACCAGCGCGCACATCGCCATGCTGGCGTCCCGGTAGGCGCCGCTCTTCAACTCGGCCTTCAGCGAACCGAGCTGGTTCTTCAGCGCGCTGACCAGCTGGGCCCGCGAGCCACCGCCGGACCGCGTGCCGTGCCCCCCGTGCCCGCCCTGCGCGCCGTGCCCTCCCACGGGGCCCCGGCCACCCTGCTGGAGAGCCTTGGCCTGGTCCTTGAGCCGGTCCCACACTGCCATTGAGGTCACCTCGGTATCGATCTGGGCCATCTTCAGCGAACCCGCTCCACGCGCGCTCGCCCCCTCAACGACGGACCCCCGGGCAAAGGTTCCGCAAAGCACGCCCGCTGTTCAGACCCCCGCGGGCCACGTCTGCCCCGCCCCGCCCATCTCCGGGGCGGGGCGCAGCGGGGTGAGCGCCTCGCTCCGGTCGACGTAACAGAAGGCGTCGTAGCGCTCGGACAGGACGGTGGGCACGTAGTTGCCCAGGCGTTCGTGGCGCGGCTGGTAGACGACACCGATCGCCCGGTGACCACGTTCCTGGTGGAACCACTCGCGCGGACCGGTGGCCGGCGGCCTCTGCAACTGCACATGGGGGAAGACGAACAGGGCACGCCGACCGGACAGCGCCCGGTGCAGCAGCTCCTCCAGGCTGCCGGTGTGGGCGTCCGGCACCTCCATGGTCCGCGGCCGGCCACCCCACTCGTCCGCGGCGGTCACGGTCCCCGAGTGGGAACCGAATCCGACGAGCACCACCCCGTCGGCCATGTGCCGTTCCCGCGCCAGCTGGCCGATGCTGACCGTGCCGGTGTCGACCATGTCCGTGGCGCGGGCGTCCCCGACGTGCGTGTTGTGCGCCCACACCACCGCCTTGGCGGCGGGGCCGTGGTGCTCCGTCAGCCGGTCGAGGGTGTCGGCCATGTGGCGGTCGCGGATGTTCCAGGACTCGGGGCCGCCGCCGAGCACGGCCCGGTAGTAGCGCTCGGCACCCGCGAGCACCTCCGCGTTCTGCCGCGCGGCCAGCTCCGTGAGGGAGCCGTCCGCCACCGCCGCCCGCGCGGCCCGCTCACGCGCCTCGGCGAGCAGGGACATCACCTGCGCCTCGCAGCCCGCGGGCAGCACGCGGGTGGCCAGCGCATACGACTGCGGATCCTCGGCATACGGTTCGAAGCACCGGTACGCCTCGAGGGCCTGGTCCACCCGGTCCGGATCGTGCTCGCGCAGATGGTCGAGGACCGCGTGCAGCGACTCCCACAGGCTGTAGACGTCCAGTCCGAAGAAGCCGACGCGCCGCTCGGGCGGTCGCTCCTCGTTGTGGCCGCGCAGCCACCGGGTGAAGGCGGCCACCTCGGTGTTGCCCCACATCCACGCCGGCCAGCGCCGGAAGCCCGCCAGCACCTCGGCGGGGTCGTCCGGCGAGCCCGGCGCCGCGACCACCGAGGAGTGCACCGCCTGGCAGTCCGGCCAGTCGCCCTCCACGGCGACGAAGGAGAAATCCTTCTCCTCGATCAGCCGCCGGGTCAGCTCGGCGCGGACCCGGTAGTAGTCGGCGGTCCCGTGGGACGCCTCGCCCACCAGGACGTAGCGGGCGTTGCCGACGCGTTCCAGCAGGGGGTCGAGCGACGCCGCGTCGGCGAGGGGCAGGGCGTCGTCCCGGATGCGGAGCAGGTCGGTGTCGGACACGGCGTTCCCCTTCCGTGCGCCCCCGGGGCCGGGTTCCCCGCGGGCGCCACCGGGAAACGGCGCTGCCCCCATGGCGCTACGGCGCGATCCCCACGCCGTCGACGTGGCTCCACGCCCTCTCCTGCTCGGCGGTCAGCGCGGGCCAGCGCAGCCCGCCCGGCCGGGCGTTGACGCGGGTGGCGTAGGCGGAGGGGCGGAAGCCGGGGTCGTAGAAGCAGCCGGTGCCGTAGGTGCGGTCGTAGGTCTCGCAGGATGTCGCGATCGACTGCGGGAGGGGCTTGCGTCCGCTGCGGACCCAGCGGTCGAGGGCGGCGACGGAGGCGGCGTACTCGGAGTCGCTGAGGCTGCTGTGCTCGTGTTCGTCGGTGAACGTCTGCACCAGGTACCGGTCCCGGTCGGCGCCCTGGAGCGTGGCCCGGTAGGCCGCCTCGTGCTCGACGAAGGCCGTGGGGTCGTCGATGGCGTGCAGGGTGAGGACGGGGATGGTGACCTTGCCGGTGAGGTCGCTGTCGTAGGACAGGTCGCGCACCGCGGAAGGGTCGGCCGAGAAGCGTTCCACCCCAGCGTTCAGGGCCTTGTCGTCGTGCGACCCGGAGTAGCGCACCCCCTCGTTGCCGAAGGGGTTGCGGCCGCCGAGGCGGTCGGTGACGATGTCGCGGAACGTGAAGGTGGCGAAGCGCAGGTGGGACTCCAGGGTGCGCTCCGGGATCTTCGTCACGGCGAGGATGTCGTCGAGGTTGCGCTGCTGGAGCGGGGTGCGGTCCCCGGGCGCGGAGGCGTGGCCGGTGCATTCCTGGAGGCGGGCGCGCAGGCCGCTGGAGGTCATGGTGGAGGTCGCGCGCAGGCCCTGCCACAGCGGGTACCGCGGTTCGGTGGGGCGGGGGTGGTTCTGGCAGTAGTACTGGTAGACCACCCGCAGGTCGACGCGGTAGTCGTAGCCGCGGGAGCCGCCCGCCAGGACACCGTTGGTGAGGAGGGCCCCGTCGTAGGGGCGGTCCATGCGCTGTCCGTACACCTCCGCGACCTTGGCCGCGACGTCGCCGCCCCAGGACTGGCCGTGGAGGTAGGTGCGCTCGGGCTCGCCGAAGGCGGAGACGAAGACGCGGCGTACGTTCTCCGTGTCGGCGGCGGCCATCCGTGTGCCGTAGCCGCCTCGGCGGTAGGCCGAACCGGCCCAGGCGTAGCCCTGGTCGACCATGACGTCCCAGCGGCCCAGGTCGTCGAGGCTGCGGGCCGGGTCGGAGGCGTCGCCCAGGTCGGGGCCGCCGTGGGCGTGCACGACGAGGGACCCGTTCCAGTCGTCGGGGACGGCGATCGCGTAGTGGGCGCCGTTCGCGTCCTGGCCGGTGTAGCAGGTGGCCTTCCCGGCGAGCGCGGCCGGACACGCGGTGGTCGCGGGCCGCGGGGCGTCCGCCCGGGCGGGTGTCACCCCGCCGAGCACCCCCACGGCCAGCCCCGCGGCACCGGCGGCCAGCGCCGTCCGACGCAGCCTCCCACGGAGCCGTTCACCTGTTCGCAGTAGTGGATTCGGCCTTCTCAAGGTTCCGCTCCTTGCCTTCGGCGGCGCGTCGTCGCGCAGCGCGCAGCGATGCTAGGAACGGGCCGGGCGCCGGGCCATGGCGTGATCGTTTCTGTTCATAGTGTTCGCGGCGCCGAGCATGGCGGTGCCATGCCGTCACGACGACTCCCGCACCACCAACTCCGTCGGCAGCATCAGATGCCGCCCCGGCGGGCTCGCTTCGGTGATCTCGTCGAGGAGGATGCGGGCCATGGTCCGGCCCAGCTCCTCGACCGGCTGCCGGACCGTCGTCAGCGGCGGGTTGGTGTGGCGGGCGAGCACGGAGTCCTCGAAGCCGACGACGGCGACGTCCCCCGGCACCCGCCGTCCCTGGCGGCGCAGTTCGGCAAGGGCGCTGACGGCCATGAGGTCGGAGGCGGCGAAGACGGCGTCCAGGTCCGGTGCCCGTTCAAGAAGCGAACGCATGGCCTCCCGTCCGCCCTCCTCGGTGAAGTCACCGGATTCGACCAGGACTTCGTCGGCGCGCACCCCGGCCTCCCGGTGCGCGTCCCGCCATCCGGCGAGGCGGCTGCGGCCCACGTCCATGTCGAGCGGCCCGGTGATGGTGGCGATCCGGGTCCTGCCCCGCTCCAGCAGATGCCGGACGGCCGCGGCGGCGCCCCCGGCGTTGTCGGAGGTGACGTGGCTCAGCCGCTCCCGCTCGTCGCGGCGGCCCGCCAGCACCGTGGGCAGGCCCAGCTCCTCCAGCAGTCCTGGCAGCCGGTCGTGGGCGTGCACCGAGACCAGCAGCACCCCGTCGACGCGGCGGGTCGCCACGGACGCCGTCAGCTGGTCGCGCTCCGAGCGGTCGCGTACGAGCATCAGCTGGAGCTGGGTGCGGGTCTCGGCGAGCGCGCCGCTCACCCCGCGGATCAGGGCGGCGAAGAAGGGTTCCGAGCCGAGCCTGCTCTCCGACTCGGGGATCACCAGCGCCACCGCGTTGGTGCGGCTGGTCACCAGGCCGCGGGCGACCGAGTTCGGGACGTAGTTCAGCTCCTTGATCGCCTCCAGGACCCGCTCCCGGGCGTCAGCGCTGACCAGTTCCGAGCCGTTGATGACCCGGGACACGGTCGTGCGGCCCACCCCGGCGCGGGCGGCGACCGTCTTGATCGTGGGACGGCGGTTCCCCACCCTGTGCTCCTCCCGTCGGGCTCGCGGCAGCCCCGGTCGCGGACCTGACCAGCGGCAATTGTGGCAGACGACGAGGGCGGGCCAGCACCCTCCCGGGCTCGGGAGGCGAACGCTCGACCCCGAATAAGTCTGACTAATTGTTTTCAAGTTATTGACATGGCCGTTTCCTGCCAGGAGTCTTCGTACGGCCGGTGGGTACGTTCCCACTCGGCGGTGGGAACGTACCCACCATGATCATCAACCTTGCCCTGATCGTCGTACGAAGTCGTCGCTCCGGTGCGTCAGAGCCGTCCGTTGGAGGAAGAAACATGGGCACAGTCCACAGGTCGTTCCGAACCAGAGCGCTCGCGGCGGTCGCGGCCGCCGGTGCGCTCTCGCTCGTCGTCGGGTGCTCCGGCGACGACGACTCCGTCACGGGCGGCGGCAAGAAGGACGGCAAGACCGTCATCACCATGGGCCTCTTCGGCGTGATGGGCATCAAGGAGACCGGCCTGATCGAGCAGTACGAGAAGGAGAACCCCGGCGTCGACGTCCAGGCCGAGGTCGCCGGTGACGAGCAGACCTACTACACCGCCCTCCAGACCAGGCTCGCCGCGGGCAAGGGCCTGAAGGACATCCAGGGCATAGAAATTGGTAGGGCCAAGGAAATCACCGACACCCAGGCCGGCAAGTTCGCGGACTTCTCCGACATGGCCGGCACCGACCACTTCCTGCCGTGGAAGCAGTCCCAGATCAGCACGGCTGACGGCAAGGTGCTGGGCCTGGGCACCGACATCGGCCCGATGGCGGTCTGCTACCGCAAGGACTACTTCGAGCAGGCGGGCCTGCCCACCGACCGCGAAGAGGTCGGCAAGCTGTGGGAGGGCGACTGGGAGAAGTACGTCGAGGTCGGCCGCACCTTCAAGAAGGACTTCAAGGGCGACAAGGTGGCGTACATGGACGCGGCCAGCGGCCTGTTCAACGCCATGGTCTACGGCCACTCCGAGCAGTACTACGACGAGCAGGGCGAGCTGATCTACGACAAGAACCCGGTCGTCAAGGAAGCCTGGAACCTCGCCGCCGACGCCGCCGAGGACGGGCTGACCGCCAAGCTGCGCCAGTTCCAGCCCGGTTGGGACCCGGGTCTGGCCAACGGCACGTTCGCGACGGCCACCTGCCCCGCCTGGATGCTCAGCCACATCAGTGAGAAGGCCGGTGAGGCGAACAAGGGCAAGTGGGACGTCGCGCGGGCACCCAAGGGCGCCAACTGGGGCGGTTCCTTCCTCGGCGTGGTCGAGCAGAGCCCGGTCAAGGAGGAGGCCAAGAAGCTCGTCGCGTGGCTGACCGCGCCGGAGCAGCAGGCCCACATCTTCAAGGAGATCGGCAACATCCCGTCCTCGCGCGAGGCCCTGGAGAGCCCCGACGTGAAGAGCGCCACCTCGGAGTACTTCAGCGACGCCCCGATCGGTGAGATCTTCGGCGCCGCGGCCCAGGAGATCCCGGACAAGCAGGTGCTGGGCCGCAAGGACGGCACCATCAAGGACACCTTCTCCCAGGGCCTGACCCTGATCGAACAGCAGGGCGCCGCGCGTGACGAGGCGTGGGACACCACCGCGGAGCGCATCGAGAAGGCGGTCGGCTGACCGCCACCCCTCGGGAGTCCGGGGCCCGTCCGTACCGTCGGCGGGCCCCGGACTCCGGCCCCACCCCCGCTCTGAAGGAAGGAACTCCGGTGGCGACCTCCACCACCAGCGCCCGGGCGGATCTCGCCGAGCCGGGCGGCGACGGCGGCAGACGACGGCTCGGCGCACTGCTGCACCGACTGGACATCAAGGGCGCGCCGTACGCGTTCGTCGCGCCGTTCTTCGTCGTGTTCGCCGCGTTCAGCTTCTACCCCCTGATCTACACGTCCTGGATCTCCCTGCACCGGGTCGAACTCGCCACCCTCGACGTCATGGAGTGGGTGGCGTTCGACAACTACGTCGAGCTGTGGAACGACGAACGCTTCTGGAACGCGCTGGCGAACACCATCACGATCGGTGTCATCTCCACCGTGCCCCAGCTGCTGATGGCGCTCGGCCTGGCCCACCTGCTGAACTACCGGATGCGCGGCTCGCTGTTCTTCCGCGTCGCCTCGCTGGTCCCGTACGCCACCTCGGTCGGTGCCGCCGCGCTGGTGTTCACGATGCTCTTCGAGCGCGACTTCGGCATGATCAACTGGGCGCTCGGCGGCATCGGGCTCGACCCGGTGAACTGGGAGGCCGACAAGTGGCCCGCCCAGCTCGCCATCTCCACCATCGTCATCTGGCGCTGGACCGGCTACAACGCACTGCTCTACCTGGCCGCGATGCAGGCCATCCCCGCCGACCGGTACGAGGCCGCCGCCATCGACGGCGCCTCCCGCTGGAAGCAGTTCACCAACGTCACCGTGCCGGGGATCCGCTCCACCATCGTCTTCACCATCGTGCTCTCCACGATCGGCGCCACCCAGCTCTTCGGTGAGCCGCTGATCTTCGGCCAGGGCCCCAACGGTGTGACCGGCGGCGCGGACAACCAGTACCAGACGCTCGGCCTGCTGCTGTACGAGGAGGGCTGGAAGAACTACCAGATGGGCCGCTCCGCGACCGTCGCCTGGGCGATGTTCCTGCTGCTCGTCCTCGTCTTCGTGGCCCAGCGCCTGATCAAGCGCCTGCGTTCCCGTACGTCCTGACCAGGAGTCAGTCATGACCACCGAAAGCCTCCCGGTCCGGACGGACGCACCGCCCCGGACCCCCGCCCGGAAGACCACCGGCCGCCGGCTGCTGGGCCAGCGCGCCGGACGCCAGCACCACGCGGGCCCGCTGGCCTACATCCTGCTCGGCATCACCGCGCTCCTGTCGATCTTCCCGCTGTACTGGACGATGGTGGCGGCCTCCACCGACAACACCCGGGTCAGCCAGACCCCGCCGCCGTTCCTGCCCGGCCCGAACCTGTTCAGCAACCTCGCCCGCGCCTGGGACGAGGCGGCGATGGGCAAGGCCATGATCAACAGCCTGATCGTGGCCGGGGTCATCGCCCTGTCCACGGTGTTCTTCGCGACGCTCGCCGGGTTCGCCTTCGCCAAACTGCGGTTCAAGGGCCGCAACATCCTGCTGATGCTGGTGATCGGCACCATGATGGTGCCGCCGCAGCTCGGTGTCGTCCCCCTGTTCATGATGATGTCCGAGCTGGGCTGGTCGCAGGAGCTGCCCGCGGTCATCTTCCCCACCCTGGTCAGCGCGGTCGGCGTGTTCTTCATGCGGCAGTACCTGTCGGAGGCGCTGCCGGACGAACTCGTCGAGGCGGCCCGCGTGGACGGCGCGCACTCGCTGCGCATCTTCTGGAGCATCGTGCTGCCCGTCGCCCGCCCGGCGATGGCGGTGCTGTTCATGATCACGTTCGTGCACGCCTGGAACGACTTCTTCTGGCCGTTCGTGGTCCTCGACATGACCAACCCCACCGTCCCCGTCGCCCTCACCCAGCTCAGCGCCGGATACATCCGCGACCAGTCCCTGATCATGGCGGGCGCCCTGCTCGGCACCCTGCCGCTGCTGGCGATGTTCATCGTCTTCGGCCGCCAGATCGTCAGCGGCATCATGGCGGGCGCCGTCAAGGGCTGACCCCCGCCCCCACCCCCTCCCACCTGAAAGGACCTACGTGGTCACCGCAGCACAGCAGCAGACCGCGTCCGCCCCGGACGCCTCCCGCACCTTCCCGAAGGGCTTCCTCTGGGGCACCGCGACCGCCTCGTACCAGATCGAGGGGGCCGCCGCCGAGGACGGCCGCACCCCGTCCATCTGGGACACCTACGCCCGCACCCCGGGCCGGGTCCGCAACGGCGACACCGGTGACATCGCCACCGACCACTACCACCGCTGGCGCGAGGACGTCGCCCTGATGGCCGAACTCGGCGTCGGCGCCTACCGCTTCTCCCTCGCCTGGCCCCGCATCCAGCCCACCGGCCGCGGCCCCGCCGTGCAGAAGGGCCTCGACTTCTACCGCCGCCTCGTCGACGAGCTGCTGGCCAAGGGCATCCAGCCCGTCGCCACCCTCTACCACTGGGACCTCCCGCAGGAGCTGGAGGACGCGGGCGGCTGGCCCGAGCGCGCCACCGCCGAACGCTTCGCCGAGTACGCGGCCCTCGCCGGGGACGCCCTCGGCGACCGGGTGAAGACCTGGACCACCCTCAACGAGCCCTGGTGCAGCGCCTTCCTCGGCTACGGCTCCGGGGTGCACGCCCCCGGCCGCACCGACCCGGTCGCCGCGCTGCGCGCCGCCCACCACCTCAACCTCGGCCACGGCATGGCCGTACAGGCGCTGCGCGAGCGGATCGCCGCCGACGCCCGCTGCTCGGTCACCCTCAACATCCACCACGTCCGCCCGCGCACCGACAGCGCCGCCGACGTGGACGCCGCCCGCCGCATCGACGCGCTGGCCAACCGGGTCTTCACCGGTCCGATGCTGCGCGGCGCCTACCCGGAGGACCTGCTCAAGGACACCGCGGCGCTGACCGACTGGTCCTTCGTGCGCGACGGCGACCTGGAGACGGCCCGGCAGCCGCTGGACTTCCTCGGCGTCAACTACTACTCGCCCACCCTGGTCTCCCGCGCCGACGGCTCCGGCACCCACAACTCCGACGGACACGGCGTCAGCGCGCACAGCCCCTGGCCGGGCGCCGACGAGGTCGCCTTCCACCAGCCGCCCGGCGACACCACCGCCATGGGCTGGGCCGTCGACCCGAGCGGCCTGTACGAGCTGCTGCGGCGGCTGTCCTCCGACTTCCCGGAGCTGCCGCTGGTGATCACCGAGAACGGCGCCGCGTTCCACGACTACGCCGACCCCGAGGGCAACGTCAACGACCCGGAGCGCATCGCCTACGTACGCGGCCACCTGGCCGCCGTGCACCAGGCCATCAAGGACGGCTCGGACGTCCGCGGCTACTTCCTGTGGTCGCTGCTGGACAACTTCGAGTGGGCCCACGGCTACAGCAAGCGCTTCGGCGCCGTGTACGTGGACTACCCGACCGGCACCCGCATCCCCAAGGCCAGCGCCCGCTGGTACGCCGAGGTGGCCCGCACCGGGATCCTGCCCGGCGCCTGAGCGCCGCGAGCCCGCCCTCCGCGCCGGAGCACGGGTGCGGAGGGCGGGCGTCCGACGGGCCGTCACCTCAGGTACGGCCCCGCGGTGCCGATCTTCCCGGGCCCGTCGAGGACGTACACCCGCAGGTTGCCCTTGCCGGGTGCCGCGACGGTCAGCTTCCCGTCGGTGACGGTCCGCCGGTCCCCGGTGACGGCGTCCACGTAGGTGCCGTTGGGGACGCCGGTGTAGGTGGCCGCGTGGGTGACGGTGACCAGGGCGAAGCTGTCGGTGCCGCCGCTGGTGTAGCGGCGCTTGAAGGCCATCTCGCCCTGGATGCCCTCCGTGGAGTACTGGCCCGTCTGGAGGGCGGGGACCGCCCGGCGGATCTCGTTGAGCCGCTGCACGTGCCGGGCCAGCGGCATGGCCAGGGTGTCGGCCACCGCGCCCGAGGCGGAGTCGACCCGGGAGAAGTCCGACGCCTTCACCTCACCGGCGAGATGGTCGCCGAAGTAGGCGCGCCCGGTCGTGGACAGCGGGCAACTGGGACCGCAGTCGATCTTCCTGCCCTTCTGGAACTCGATCTCCGAGCCGTAATAAAGGGTGGGGATGCCGCGGAAGGTCCACATCAGGGACATGTTCTCCGCCCAGGCGTCGGTGCCTCCGGCGTAGCGCTCGCCGCTCTTGTTGGGACCGTAGTCGTGGCTGTCGACGTAGACGACGTTGTAGGTGGCGTCGTTGTAGGAGTCGTCGGAGTCCTTGCCGTTGTGGAAGGCGTTGGACGCGTCGCTGAAGTTCATGTGCATGCGCATGTCGATGACGTGCATACAGGAGAACCGGCTGTGGTCCGGCGCGTGGTACGCGTTGCCGTCGAGGAAGGCGTTGCGGGACGTGGGCTGGTTGCCGGTGCCCTGCCGCTGTTCGTACGCGTACATCTCCAGCGCGGCCTGCTCGTCGTCGGCGCTGTACTCGGCGCGCTCCTTCCAGGTGTAGAACTGCGCGGAGTGGTTGACCGAGCCGCGGTTCCACTTGTCGTTGACGAAGGCCGCGACCTCTCCGAAGACGAAGAAGTTCCGGGCGGCCTCAGCGCCGTGCCGCTGGGTGACGCGTTCCTGGATGGCGGGCAGGAAGCGGCGGTTCCAGGTGGTGCGCGGGATGTGCACGGCCGTGTCGACGCGGAAGCCGTCCACGCCCATGTCGATGTACTTGTCGTACGCGCCGATCAGGTAGTTCTGCACCCGCGCGTTCTCGGTGTTGAAGTCGGCGAGGTCCTCGTGCAGCCAGCAGGAACGGGAGTCCTCGCCCTCCCAGTTGCCGATCCAGCAGTTGTGGTAGAGCGCCCTGGGGAACATGCCCGAGGTGGGGCTCGGCCACTGGCAGTTGTAGAGGGTGTAGCCCTCGGGGCTCCGGCCGCCGGTGGGCTTGCCCCAGTTGAGGCAGGTGTTACCGGTGGGTTCGGCGGTCGACCACAGGTCGCCGTTGTAGTACGACTTGCCGCTCTTGGGCTCCACGGTCAGGCCGTCGTACTCGAACCCGGCCTGCGTCTCGTCGTAGTACCAGCTCCACTGGGCGTCGCGGACGCCGTGGACGGTCGGGGTGAACAGGCCCTTGGCGCCCCAGCGTGAGGAGTGGTTGTAGACGACGTCCTGGTAGATCTTCATGCCCTTGGCGTGGGCGGCGTTGATGAGGTCCTGGTAGGAGGCGCCGGCGGACTCCAGGCGGGGGTCGACCCGGTAGAAGTCCCAGCCGTGGTAGCCGTGGTAGTCGTAGTCGGAGCGGTTGAGGACGACCGGGGTGATCCACACGGCGGAGAAGCCGAGCCCCTTGATGTAGTCGAGCTTGTCGACCAGGCCCCGGAAGTCACCGCGGAGCATGGGGTCGGAGGCGGCGGCGTTGCCGGACTTCTCGTGCTGGCTGCCGCCGCGGTTGTTGCTCGTGTCACCGTCCTGGAAACGGGCGGTCATCACGAAGTAGATCGGGTCCTTGCGCGGATCGGTGCCCAGCGGCCTTCCCGTGGCGGGATCGGCGGGCTTCTCCCCGGTGGTGGCGGTGGCGGTGGCGGAGGCGGCGGAGACATTGCCCGCCGCGTCGACGGCCCGGACCGTGTAGGTGTAGGCGGTGCGCTCCTCCAGACCGGCGTCGGAGAGGACCGTCGAGCCCACGTCCGTCACCACCGTGCCGCGGGTGCCGCCGGTGCGGGTCACCTGGTAGCGGGTGACGCCCCGGTCGTCGGTGGACGGCTCCCAGGTCAGCACGACGGCGACCCCGTCGGCCCGTGCGGTGACCCCGGTCGGGGCGGTCGGTGCCCGGGTGTCGGGGGTCTCCTCGGCGCAGGGGTCGGTGGCGTCCGTGGTCACGGTGCCGTCGTCGACGGTGGTGAGGCCCGTGGGCAGGGTGTAGTCGGCGCCGCGGTTGTTGTCCCAGACTCCGTTGCCGTTGTTGAACGCGGCCTTCATGGAGGTGGCCGTGCCGAGGCCGACCTCCTTCTTCCACCAGCCCGTGCACGCCGCCTCCATCCCCACGCCGGGGACCGCGGTCCAGGCGCCGCCCGTGGGCTGGTAGTGGAGGTTGGCGGTGGTCCAGCCGAGGGTCCCGGTGGCGAAGTAGACCGTGGCGGTGCCGCCGCTCCCGGGGTCGGTGCCGCCGTCGTCGCCGCACGGGTCGGAGTGGGCCACGACACCGTCCTTGACGGTGATGTCGCCCGTTCCCAGGTCGTAGTCGCGGCCCGCGTTGTTGTCCCAGGTGCCCGAGCCGTCGGTGAAGGTGGCCTGGAGGCCCGCCGCGCTGCCCAGGTCGACCGTCGCCTTCACCCAGTCGGCGCACGCCGACTCCATCCGCATGCCCGGGGCCGTGGTCCACGCGCCGCCGTCGGGGGCGTAGTGCAGGTGGTACTGGGCCCAGTTCCTGGTCTTCGTGTAGTAGAACACGGTCGCCGTCTCGCCCGCCGTCGCCGCGGCCGGGGTGGTGGCGGGCGAGGTGGTGGCTGGGGAGGGGGCGCCCGGTACGACGGACAGCACGCCGAGCAGACAACCGGCGGCCACCGCCGCGGCCGACGGGCGGGTGAGCGGGCGTATGCCGGTGGGGGTGCGTCTGGGTCTCATGAGTGGTCATGGTCTTCCCGGTGAGGGCCGCGGCGGTGCCACGGCGGCTGACACGCACTGGAAGCGCAAACGGAAACTTGCTGAAACGTCTTGCGTCGCAGGGAAGTTATCGACGGAAGCCGACCCCGTAAAGAGGTGGAACGAAAACCGGCAGCGGGGTGGAGACGCCTCCAGCGGCACCGCTTGACGGCCCACTGGTCTGTACCTATCGTCTGCTCATCAACTGCACGTTCAGCGAAGCGAATTGCGTTCACATACGAGAACGGACTCCCATGTCACACGCATCCGCTCACCCCCACCGCAGAACCCGCCCCTCCCTCCGCACCGTCATCGCCGTCGCGGTCACCGCCCTGCTGGCCGGTCTGCTCTCCTGGCCCGGCGGCGCCCACCGCGCCGACGCCGCGCCCGCCACCTTCGTCCACCCCGGCGTCACCGTCTCCAAGGGGCAGCTGGACTTCGCCCGCGGCAGGGTCACGGCCGGCGCCCAGCCCTGGAAGGGCGCCTTCGACCAGATGATGGCCAGCCGGTACGCCGACCTGAACCGCGTCCCGAAGCCCCGGGCGGTCGTCGAGTGCGGCTCGTACTCCAACCCCAACCACGGCTGCACGGACGAGCGCGAGGACGCGATCGCCGCCTACACCCAGGCGCTCGCCTGGTACATCACCCGCGACGAGCGGCACGCGCGCAAGGCCATCGAGCTGATGGACGCCTGGTCCGCGGTCATCCAGGACCACACCAACAGCAACGCCCCGCTCCAGACCGGCTGGGCCGGGTCCTCCTGGCCCAGGGCCGCCGAGATCATCAAGTACACCTACACCGGCGGCTGGCCCAACTCCGGCCGCTTCGCGACCATGCTCCGCGACGTGTACCTCCCGGAGGTCGTCAACGGCTCCCACTCCAACGGCAACTGGGAGCTGTCGATGATGGAGGCCGCCCTCGGCATCGCCGTCTTCCTGGAGGACAGGGCGTCGTACGACAAGGCGATGGCCAAGTTCCGCACCCGCACCGCCGCCTACGTCTACCTCGCCTCCGACGGCAGCCTGCCGAGGACGGTGCCCGGCCAGAACCTCGACACCCGCGACAAGATCGTCCGGTACTGGCAGGGACAGACCACCTTCGTCACCGGCCTCACCCAGGAGACCTGCCGCGACCTCACCCACACGGGATACGGCATCTCCGCCATCTCACACGTCGCGGAGACCAGCCGCATCCAGGGCCAGGACCTCTACGGCACCGACGTGGGCGAACGGCTGCGGCACGCGCTCGGCTTCCAGTCGAAGTACGAACTGGGCGAGCCCGTACCGGGCTGGCTGTGCGGCGGCACGCTGCACCGTGGCCTCGGACCCGTCACCGAGGTCGGCTACAACGCCATGCACAACCGGCTCGGTTACGCCATGACCAACACCGAGATCCTGACCCGGCAGAACAGGCCCGCGGGCAGCAACAACCTCTTCGTCGCCTGGGAGACCCTCACCCACGGCGACAACCACGGCTGACCCCCGAGGGCTCCCGTCTCCTGGAGGGTCCCGTCGGCCGTCGACGGCGGGGCCCGGTCGGCGGCAGGGCCCGGCTGCGGTCTCAGACCCGCACGCCCGCCTCCGCCCGCTCTTCCTCGACCGGTCCACGCGGGCTGCCGCTCCGCCGCCCCCGTACGGCGCTGACGATCCCGACGAGGGCCATGGCCACGCAGGCGGTCACGATCACGGCGGACGACGCCTTGAGCATGGACAGACCGGACCCGGTCAGCAGCACCACCAGCGCCCAGCGCACCGCGGAGCCACCCACCCGGGTGGAGACCAGGGCGCCCACGACGACACCGGGGATCGCGCCGACGAGGAGCGTCCCGGCGAGCCCCAGATCGGCGTCCCCGACGAGGAGATGACCGAGCGCGGCGGCGGCCACCATGGGGATCGCCTGCACGAGGTCGGTGCCGACGATGTGGTTGGCCTTGAGCCGCGGATGGGCCAGCATCAGCATCACGATCACCAGGGACCCGGACCCCACCGACGTCATCCCGACGATGACGCCGCCCACCAGACCGATCAGCAGCGTGGCCACGGGACGCACCGGCACATGGGCGTCCTCGGTCACGGTGGCGGCGCGGCGCCGGTCGAGCCGGATACGGGCGAGCATCCCGGTGACGGCCAGCAGCAGCGCGGCGCCGACGACGTACTTCACCCGCTCCTGGAGCGCTTCCCCGTCGCCGAGCGCCCGCAGCAGGAACACCCCGCCGAACGCGGCCGGTACGGCGGTCGGCAGCAGCCAGCGCACGATGTCCCACCGCACGGTGCCCGCCCGCTGGTGCACCAGCGCGCCGAACGGCTTCATGAACACCGACGCGGCGAGGTCGCTGCCGATGGCCGCGGTCGGGTTCACCCCGAACAGCATGACCATGATCGGCGTCATCAGGGCCCCACCGCCCATGCCGGTGAGCCCCACGGCGAATCCGACGAGGGCACCGGCGACGATGATCGAGACGGAGAAGTCCATGCGGACGACCCTAGAAACCTTTCCTATGGGAAAGCTAGGGAACAGTCGGGGAAGAATGGGCGTGGAGGTGGTGGACGCCGCTGTCCAGGGTCTTCTCGAGGTGAGTTGCATCACCCGGCGACATCATGAGGACCCCGCCTCGATGCCCGCGAGCGGCGCCGCGGCTCCCCACGCGTGCGCGCACAGCGCCCGCTCCACGGCGTCCGTGTAGACGGCGGCGGCGAGCCAGGCCCGGGCGAAGTCGTCCGTGTCGGCCGGGAGCAGACGGCCGAAGGCGTCGCGGGAGCGGTGCGCGGCGGCGGCGTGGAGGTGGTCGAGGAGGTCGCCCGCCGTGCCGAGACCGAGACGGCGCAGGCGGGTTCCGTCCGCCGTCCCGGCGCGGGCGGCGGTCAGGACCCGGCGGCCCCCCGACACCGTCTGGTGGACGCGGCGGCGCAGCAGGTGCAGCGGGGCCTCGTCCCCGGCGGAGACGGTCAGGGCCGGTGACGGGACCGCCCCGGAGGGCAGGTCCGCGTGCTGGAGGCGGTCCAGACCGAGGTCCACCCGGGCGGCGGCGTCGGTGGGGTGCTCGGTGGCGAGCAGCAGGGCGCGGGGGAGCTGCCCGGGGACGAGACGCGCGACGATCCGCAGTCGGCGGCCACCGGCGGCGGCGAGCAGGCGGAGGTTGTCGCGGTAGGGCAGCGCCGGGTCGTCATGGGCGGTGGCCAGCCGCAGGGGCAGGCCCGCGCAGTCGGCCAGCAGACAGTCGCCCGTCGCCTCACGCACCGCGCCGGTGAGCGTCACCTCCAGGAACAGCAGGTCCCGCCCGGCGTCCAGGGCACGGGCCACCTGCTCGGCGACGGGCTGGGCCCACAACCGGTCCAGCGGCTCGGCGTGCCAGGCGGCGCCGGACGCGCGGACCGCCCGCACCGCGGCGCCCGCGCCGAGGCGGCCCGTGGGGGAGACGGTCGCGCCGGACACGGCCAGCCCCGCGCGGGACAGTTCACGGTGGGTCAGGGTGGTGTCGCCGATCCGTACGGCCCGGTCGGCGGCGCCGGTCGCGCGGGCGGGACCGCCCGGAGCCACGTCCGACACCGTGTACAGGCGTCCGTCGGCGTCGGTGGTCCAGGTGACCGCGCCCGCGTAACCGGTCGCCGTGAGGACCGGTTCGGAGAACAGCCCGTACAGGCGCAGGGAGCCGTCCGGCCGGTACGGCTGCCGTGCCGTGCCGCGCAGTCCGGCCAGGTCCGTGCCGGTGGCGTGCGGCAGGCGGTGGGCGACGGTCAGTACGTCGGCCAGGGCGCGGGAGAGGCCGGCGAGGCGGTGTCCGGGATCGGCGGAGCGGGCCGCGCGCACCTCGGTGACCACGGAGACAGCCGCGGCGAAGGCCCGGTGCAGACCCGCGAGCCGCGCGGTGTGCGCGGCCCGGAGGAGTTCCGCCTGGAGGACGGCACCCGCGCCGTCCGTACCGGCGTCCAGGACGGCGGCGGCCGCGTCGTACACCGCTCGGGCGGCGACGGCCTCCGGCCGGGGCTGCTCCGCCGGTTCCTCCGCCCCGCGCGCCCGTTGGCCCACCGTCGCCTGGCAGGTGTCGTCCGCAGCCTGCGCGGTGTCCGCGGCGGGCGGCGCGTCGTCGGCCACCGGCGCGTCATCGGCCACCGGCGTGCCGTCGGTCCCGGGCGTGCCGTCGGTTCCGGGCATGTCGTCCGCCACGGGCATGTCCTCGGCCACCGGTGCGGCCGAGGCCGCCGCCGCGCGGTGCAGACAGCCGGGAGCCAGCAGACAGCCGCAGCGGATCGCGTCCGCGCTGGTCACCGCGGTGCCGGTGAGGTGCAGGGTGACATCGGTCTCGTCGTCCACGGCGATCCGTACGGTGTCGCCCTCCCGGACGACGGGACGCGCCGCGAGCTTGGCCACACCGCCGTCCAGCCGCTTGCGGAGCCGGGGCGACAGCGCCCCGACGAGTTCGGCGGTCACGGACGGGACGACCGGAGGCAGATCCGGGCTCATGCGATCTTCTCCCCTACCCAGCGGGCGAGTTCGAGCGGACTGAGGGCGGCGACCGGCATACCCGCGGCGACGAGCTGACCGGCGACTCCCGTGGAGTAGCGAGGCCGCCCGGTGTCGTCGAGGCTCGCGCAGCCCAGGACATGGCACCCGGCCGAGACCAGCGCGCGGACCTCGGCGAGCAGGCCGCCGAGGGGATGGCCCTCCTCGAAGTCGCTGACGACCACGACCAGGGTGCGCGAGGGCACGGTGACGAGTTCGCGCGCGTGCCGGAGCCCCGCCGCGATGTGGGTGCCGCCGCCCACGCTGACCTCCAGCAGCAGCGACAGCGGGTCGGCCACGTGTCCGCTGAGGTCGATGACGTCCGTGGAGAAGGCCAGGAAGTGGGTGGACAGCGTCGGCACCCCCGCCAGCACCGAGGCGGTCAGCGCGGCCCAGACCGTGGACGCCTCCATGGACCCCGACACGTCCGTGACCAGGATCAGCCGCCAGTCGGAGGCCCGGCGCGCCCGGGTACGGAACACCGGCCGCTCGGGAATCACCCGGACCGTGCCGTCCGGGCCGCGGCGCGCGGTCGCCAGGTTGGCCCGCAGCGTGCGCGGCAGGTCGAGACCGCCGCCGGGGCGTCTGCTGGGGCGCGGCAGTGCCGTGCCGTGCAGGGCGGGACGCAGCCGGGTGGCCAACTGCCGGGTCAGCGCGTCGACGAGCCGCCGTACGAGGGGGCGCAGCGCCGCCAGCTGGGCCTCGGGCAACCCGCCCGCGTGGCTCAGCACCGTGCGCAGCAGGTCCACCGAAGGGCGCACACCGTCTGCGTCCAGTTCGGCGAGGACGTCCTTGCGGCCCGCCGCCGCGGCGGCAGCCAGCACCTCCTCCCGGATGCCCGGCCCGAACAGGGCGGCCAGTTCCTCGGACCACTCGCGCACCCCGGGGTACGGTGCCTCCCGCCCGCCTCCGGTTCCCCGGCCCGTCAGGTCCCCCCGGCTGCCCTCGCCCCGCCCGCCGCCGTACAGCTCGTCCAGCGCGGTCGCCAACGGCGCGGCAGCGGGCGGCAGCTGGTCCGTGCGGCGGCCGAGGAGAAGGCGCCAGCGGTCGGCGGGCGCGAGGCGACAATCCTCCGCCCGAGCCGGGGTGGCCCGCCCGTCTTCCGGGGCACCGCCCTCCGGGGTACGACCGTCGCGGGCGCCCTGCGCCGGAGCGTCGGACGGCGTGGGCAGCAGCCCCAGTGACCGCAGCGCCTCGCGGGCCGCCAGGTCCGCCGCGGTCCAGGTGGCGAGCGCGGCCGGGTCGACGCCGTGGGTGTCGGCGACGCGCGCGGTGTCGAGACGTTCCTCGACGGCCGCGAGGAGACGGTCGCGGGCCGCGGGGCTCAGGGTGTCGAAGCCGCCGCGCAGCGCGGGCAGCCGGTCGAGGAACTCCCGGTCGGGCAGGTCGGACATCCGGGTGAGCAGCGGCTCCAGCGCGGGCGCCGCCGCCTCCAGCAGCGGACCGGCGGCGGTGAGCAGCCCGGTGAGCCGGGCGGTGAGCGCGGCCCGGGAGTCCGGTCGGGTGGCCGCGTCGACCCAGGAGGCCACCCGGTCACCGAAGACCGGAGCGTCCTCCTGTCCGAGCAGGACGCGTACGGCCCCGGCGGCACCGCGCATCAGCGGGGAGCCGTCGGCGGACAGGCGGGCCAGGGCGTGCGCGAGCCGGACGCCGCCCCCCAGCAGGTCAGCTCGGTGGGCGAGTTCGAGCAGGGCGTGGGCGTCGGCGGGGTCCTCGGACCCGGTCAGTCCGTCCACCTGCCGCACCGCGGCGGCCGTCAGCTGCTCCGATACGGCTGCCGCGCGGGCCGTACGGTCCGGGTCGGCGCCGAGTCCCGGGACGTGCCCGGCCCGCAGCCGGTCCAGCAAGGTCAGACCGGCGAGGAGTTCCGGCAGGGTGCCGACCTGCGGAAGGACCTCCGCGACATCGGTGAGCCGTTCGTCCGTGAGCGCGGGCAGGCCGCACTCCGCCGCCCGTTCGAGCCCTTCCCGGGCCTGCGCGGCGGTCGGCCCGCCCGCCGCGCGCTCCACTCGCCGCCGCTCGCGCAGCACACCTTCGGCTGCCTGCGCGGCGGTGACCCCCCGCACCCCGGCCGCGGTCAGCATGGCCGCAGTGGCGGGAGCCCAGCGGACCTCCCAGCGGGAGGTGAGGGCCTCCGCGCCGCCCGCGCCGACGACCTCCCTGGCCTCCCCGTAGGGCACCCCGCACACGCCGAGCCGTCGCAGCAGCAGTTCCCGGCGGCGGTCGAGGTCGGACCGCAGCGGGTCCAGCCGCAGTTCCCGGGATGCCCCGGTGCCGCTGGCCCCCGGCCCCGGCAGGCCGAGTCGCTCCACCTCGGCCTCGACGGCGGGGCCGAGGCCGCTGCGCGGCGCCTGCGGGGCGGGACGCCCGGTGCGCGTGCCGACGAGCACCCGCTCCATGGCCCGTGCCACGGCCCGCCCCCGCCCGAACGGCTCCCCCTGCGTGAGCACCGACTGCACGGCCTCGACCAGTTCACCGCGGCCCGCCGCGGGCAGGCCGCGCAGCCGGGCCAGGTCCGAGGCGAGCCGGCTGATCTCCCGCGCGTCGGCGGGCCCCGAGGGGTGGCCGAGCCCCCTCAGCTCACCGCAGATGCCCACGGCCGCCCGCGTGAGCGCCTCCTCCAGCGCCGCCGGGTCGCCCGCCGCGCGCAGGACCATGTCCTGCCACTCCGGGTCCCGGATACCCGCCGGGTAACCGGACCGCTCGTCGAGCAGGGCGTACGTGTACGGGATGAGCGAGGTCGTCCAGGTGGACCGGTCCTCGTCGGCCCCCGCGGGCGTGTCGTCCCCGGCGTCCGGCCGTACGAGCGCCGGGGCGTGGAACGCGCCCACCACCACGGCGGCCCGCTCCCCGCCCGCGGTGGCCTCGGCCAGCCGGGCCCGCATCCAGCGCTCGCGCCGCAGGTCCAGCTCCGGCACACCGCCCGAGGCGACCGCGTCCTCGCGCAGCGCCCACCCGGTGAGCAGGGCCGCACGGCGCAGCGCCTCGGGCGGCGAACCGGGCGCGGTGGCCTCCACGAGCCGGTCCCACAGGTCGTCCCCGTCACGGCCCGTCAGCCGGGCCCGCAGGGCGGTGGCGAGCCCGGGACCGTCGGCGCCCGCGCCGCCCCGCCGTCCCTCGCGCCACGCGCCGTCGGCGAGCGGCAGGTCGCAGGCCACCGTCGGCACCCGACGGCGGGCGGCCCAGCGTACGGCGGCCAGTTCCGGCGAGAAGTCGGCGAACGGGTAGAACGCCGGTCCACCGCCGTTCCCGTCGGCGGGGGCGGCGGCGAGCGCTACCGGAGCCCGGGTCTCCTCGTGGCCCAGCCAGGGCAGCCACTGCTGCATCTCGGCCGGGAGTTCGACCAGCAGGACGTCGGGCCGCGCCTCGTCCAGCAGCGCGGGCACGGCGGCGGCCAGGGAGGGCGCGTGGTGGCGCACGCCGATGAGCAGCGGCGCGGTCGGACCGGTGAGGGCGGCCAGCACCTCGTGGGGCGCCGGACGCGTGGGGGAGAGGGACACGGCCGTCAGCCCTCCAGGACCGTACGCAGGTCCCACAGGGTGCGCCAGGTGGCGGAGCCCTGTTCGGCGCGGCGCCGCACGGGACCGTCCCAGTAGCCGCGCAGCCGGGCCGCGTCGGCGGGGTCGTCCTTGCGGACCACGCCGAGCAGATGACCGGGCAGCAGCCCGAGGACGTCACGGTCGCCCGGGAAGTACGCCGCCGCGAGGGCGAGCGCCCCGGCGACGGAGACGGCCTCGGCGGTGCTCATCACCGTCGACGGACGCTCCACCTCCCACCCCTCCGCAGACCGACCCTCGCGCAGGTCACGGAAGGCGGTGACCAGGGCCTCCAACACGGCGTCGTCCACCTGGAACGGCGCCCCGGCCCGCGCCACGGACGCCCGCGCCTGGCCGCGCACCAGGGCGGTCTCCGCGTCGAGGTCCCCGATGGGGCCGACCGTCTCGAAGTTGAAGCGGCGCTTGAGGGCCGCGGACATCTCGGAGACGCCCTTGTCGCGGAGGTTGGCGGTGGCGATGAGGTTGAAGCCGGGCGCCGCGTGCGCCAGGGCGTCCTCGGTGCCCGCGAGTTCGGGTACGGCGATCCGCCGCTCGGAGAGCAGCGAGACCAGCGAGTCCTGCACCTCGGGCAGGCAGCGGGTGACCTCCTCGACGCGGGCGACGGCGCCCCGGGACATGGCGGTCAGGACGGGGGACGGCACGAGCGCCTGCCGGGTGGGTCCCTGGGCGAGCAGCAGCGCGTAGTTCCAGCCGTACTTGAGCTGGTCCTCGGTGGTCCCGGCGGTGCCCTGCACGACCAGGCCGCTGGTGCCGCACACGGCGGCCGACAACAGCTCCGACAGCATCGACTTGGCCGTGCCGGGCTCGCCGACGAGGAGCAGACCGCGCTCCCCGGCGAGGGTCACCACGCACCGCTCGACCAGCGCCCGGTGCCCGACGAACTTGCCCTCGATCACCAGGCGGCGCGGCACGCCGTCGGGCACCTCGGCGCCGTCGGGCAGCTTCAGGGCGCCGCCCCCGCTGCCCATGACGAAGGTGACGACCGCGCGCGGGGTGAGCCGCCACGCGGGTGGGCGCGGCCCGTCGTCGTACGCGGCCAGGAAGGCCAGTTCGGCCGCGTAGCGCTCCTCCGGCGGGACGATCTGGCGGGCCGGGGCGGCGGTGGGGGAGGTGGTCATCGGTGAGCGTTCTTCCAGGTGCGGGTGGGTGATGGTCATCGGCGGCGGCCCTTGCGGGTGGCACGGGTGGTGAGTTCCTCGTAGGCCGGGGCGTCCCCGGCGCGGACGCGGTCCCACGCCCGTGTGAACAGTTCGGGCACCGGCGTCAGCGGTACCGCGCGGGAGTGGCCGCTGACCGGGTAGAGGTCCTGCTTCCAGACCTCCACCGGCAGCGCGGGTGCCTTGAGGTCGAGCCAGCCGCACGGCAGGAACAGGGTGCGTCCGGCGCGCGCCCGCTTCGCCTCGACGACCAGCCCGGTGGCCGCCAGCTCGGCGCGGGCCCTCCTCATGCGGGCGGGCTTCCACCCGGTCCAGCGGGCGCAGTTGCGGTCCGTCGGGTCGGGCAGGGCCAGCAGCTGGAGGTAGAGCGCCGCCGCGTCCTCGCCGAGGCCATGGGCGCCGGCGGCCTCCGCCACCAGACCGGGCACGCTGACGGTCGGATCCTGGGCGTACCCGGTGAGCCCTGCGGGATCCGTTCCGGCCGCGACGGCGCGGGCCAGCTCGTCGGCCAGGACCGTCCGCAGCGCCCGCAGGTCCTGGCCACGCCAGGCCCCGACCAGCCCTTCGACCAGGCCGAACACCGGGTCGTCCGGCCCGTGGAGGGCGCCCGTGCGGACCAGGACGGTCTCCTGGTCGCCGTACCAGGGCCGCAGGACCAGCGCCTCGCCCACCGGGGTGTGGCCGTGCGCGTCGGCGCCGCCCGTGGCGGGCAGTCCGTGCGCCTTGCGCAGTTCGACGGCGGTCGAGTCGCCCTTCTCCGTCCAGCCGAGGTCGAGGTCGAGCAGCAGCCCCGGGTCCGCCACGCGGCGGCGCAGCGCGGCCAGCCCTTCCGGCAGCACGGCGCGCAGGGGGTGCCCGTAGGGCAGGGAGTAGGCGAGTCCGGCCAACGCGGCCACGGCACGCGTCAGTTCGCCCCGTCCCGGGATCGCCCGGGGGTCCTCCGGCACCAGGTCGCCGTCCTTGTCGGGACGCTGGACCGTGGTGCGGCTGATCCACGGGGTGCGGCGCGGGTTGAGCACCTGCTCGGCGGAGACGGTGGACAGCCCGGTCAGGGACAGCTCCCCGGCGAGGTCCTCGGGCAGACGGACCACGTCGCCGAGGCGTTCCGCCCACACCCGGCCCGCCGCGTCCGTGTCCGGTCCGGCCGTCCAGAGGTCACCGGGGTCGGCGGGCAGCAGCGCGCCGACGAGCGCCTTCTGGTCGTCGGCGTCCAGTGCGGCCAGCAGGGCGTCGCCGAGCTGCTTCTGACGTGGCTTCAGCTCGGTCGCGGCGATCAGCCCGTCGGTGAGCTGCGGCGGCTTCCCGGCGAGCAGCAGGGCAGCCTGCACCGGCCCCAGGCGGTCCCCGGTGGCGGCGCCGAGGGCGGCGGGGGCCTCCGGCTGCCAGGGCGCGGCGCCCTTGTGCCGGATCAGCCCGGTCACCGTCGCCAGCACGTCGGCCGGGAAGAGCGGCGGGTGCGCCGTCTCCTGCTCCAGCGTGAAGTGCGCGACCGCCCCGAACGCACCGGTCGGGTCGTGATCCAGCGCCAGCCACTTCATCCGGCCGTGCTGGCCGTCGTTCTGGCAGCCGAGGACGACGACGGTGCGGCCCTCGCGGCGCAGCACCTGACCGACGCGTTCCTGGTGGTCGTGCGGCTCGCTCAGGACGACCTCGCGCACCGCGGTGCCGGGCGTGGCCAGCGGCCCTTCCGTGATCGCCTCGAACAGCAGCAGCAACGCCTCGCGGTGCGTCGTGGTGAGGGTGGGTGAGGCGGCGCGGTAGGCGAGCGGGCGCAGCACGTCCAGCAGCGACAGCCACGCCGCTCCCATGCCGGGCACGGTGAAGTCGTCGCTGCTCCACCCGTCGGGCCCGGCGAGGCGGGAGGGCCTGGGCAGGGGCTTGCCCTCGGCGGGCCTGCCGGACAGCACGTGGTTCACGGCGCGGATCTGACGCAGGGCGCTCCACTGGCTCCGGCCGCCCCACCAGCCGTACAGCTCGGCGAGACCGGCGGTCGCCTCGCGCAGCGTCTGGTCGTCGCCGTCCTCGGGGTTGTAGTCGGCGAACATGCCCTCGTTGCGCTTGTGCCGCGCCCCGGACGGATCCACCGGGGGTGCCACGAACGCGGCGAGGGACGCCGCCAGGCGCAGCACGGCGTGCACCAGGGCGGCGACGCCGGTGACCAGACGGGGCTCGGTGAGGTCGGGCAGCGCGCGGGAGACCGCCTCCCGCAGGACCTCGTCGGCGGCCGGGACGGCGGGCTTGTCGGTGGTGGACCCCGCGGGGTTCCGGGGCCCGGTCCCGGCGTCACTCGCCGTGCGCTCGTGGCCGCCCGCGGCGGCGACCATGGCCTGCCGCTCCTCCAGCGCCCGCGCCCCGGCACGCAGCAGCCCGCCCGCCCGCTCGTCGCTCAGCGCCCGCAGGATCGCGGAGGCCGCCTCGTCGCGGGGCCGCAGCGCGTGCCAGAAGTCCACCGGCGCCACGAGCCGGGTACCGGCGGCGAACTCGCCGCCCCGCTCCAGTGGCGTCACCCTCCCGAACTCCCGCGGACCGGCGCCGTCGGCGCCCGCGAACAGGGCGACCTGACGGTGCTGGGCGACGGCGAGGGGCTCGACGCCGCCGGGCAGCCGCAGCGCGCCGAGCGGAACGCCCGGCATCTGGTGCTGCCCCGTAGGCACGGTGACGGTGCGGCCGTCCGGCGTCCCCACCGTCGTACGGGCCTCGGCGCCCTCGCCCTCGGCGCGCACCCAGCGGCCGAGGACCGTGCCGTCGGTGCCGAACGGGCTGTCCTCCAGGCCGGGCTGGAGGGGCAGCACCGCGCAGTGCTGCTGGAGCAGGGTCGCCCCCTCGCGGATGCCGGACCGCAGGAACGCGGGCAGTGAGGCGCGCCCGTGCGTGCCGGTCGCCGGGTCGTACTCCAGCCACACCTGCTGCCGTCCCTGGCGGCCCTGGCGCCAGTACGAGGTGCCGTCCCCCAGGACGCGGCGACGCGGCGGCACGACCGTGTCACCGGCGTGCAGCGCGCGCCCACCGGTCGCGCGGCCACCGTCCGGCAGCGGGATCGAGGTCACTCCGGCGTCGCCGCCGTACCAGTGCGGGAGCTGTTCGCCGCCGAGCGGGAACACCTCGGACGGGCGGGCCGACCAGTAGCCGTACTGCTTGCGGTCCTGCCGCCACATCACCAGCAGTTCGCCGTCCGTGTAGCGGAACGACGGACGCTGCCAGCGGTCCAGCTCCACCGGAAGCCGCAGCTCGTGCTCGAGCAGGATGTCCTCGGGGCCGACGACGATCGCCTTGTGCCGACGCGACAGGATCAGCGCGGGCCACGACTCGTGGACGGTGAGCGTGTCGTCGCGGTCTGGCCGGGTCTCCGTGTCGAGCCGGCGCAGCGCCTCCTCCAGGGCGGGCCAGCCCAGTTCGTCGAAGACACCGGCACGCAGGGTCCGGCCCAGCAGCGGGGCCACTTCGGCCGCGGCGACCCGGTCGACGGCCTGGGGGCTGACCCGGGCGGCGACCGCGTGGAACGGACGCAGCCGTTCCAGTGCCGCGCGTGCGGCGGGCAGGCCGACCGCCGCCGTCAGCTCCCCGGCCGCGTCGTCCAGCCACTCCCGCAGCACGTCGGCGAGGACGGGATGCCCGGCCAGCGCCTCCAGCGCCCCGGCGCCGCGGTGGTCACTGCCGAGGCTCCCGACCGAGCGGTACAGCAGGCGCCGAAGGCGCGCGTCCGCCGCGACGGCCGTCAGGTCCCGCCGCCCCGGCCGGGTGTCCGTCAGCCACTGGCTGAGCGGAAGGAACACCTGCTCGCCGGAGGCGGGCAGCGTCAGCGGTACGCCCTCGGCCACGCACAGGTCGAGCAGGTCGAGGTCGGCGCCCGCGTGCCAGCGGCCCGTGAAGACGTCCACGGGGCGGCCGAGGGCGCGCAGGCGCCCAGCCATGCGCGCCACGAGCGACAGGGTGGCCGGTGAGCGCCCGCTGACCGACGAGCCGTGCTTGCGGTGCAGTGCCCAACGGCTGAGCCAGTCCGCCGGGTCGACGCCGTCCGCCGTGGCCTCGCCCGTCAGCAGCCGGTCGGCGCCGGTCTCCGCGAGCAGCGCCAGCCAGGACTCGTCGTCCTCCGTCGAGCGGCCCAGCCCGGCGGGCATGATCTCCAGCAGCCGGACCCGCACGGCGGGCTGCCGCCCGGCCAGCGTGACCAGCGTCGCCCGGTAGGTGTTCCAGAAGGACGCGGGGGCCCGCACCGCCGCCGGAGAGGCGATCAGCTCCGCGACCAGGGCGCACTCCTCGGTGACCCGGTCCAGCCCCGCCGCCTTGATCAGGGCGCGGGCGTCCTGGGGCATCGACGCGTACGGCGGCATGCCCGCCGCGCAGCGCTCCACCGACAACTGCCGGTACTGCGCCCAGGCGTCGGCCGGGGCCAGCCGTGCCCCGAGGGCCTTCGTGTGCTCCTTGAGCGCCTTCACCGTCAGCGCCCCGGCGAAGGCGAACTCCAGGAACACGGCCCGCTGCCGCTCCTCGTCCACGGCCAGCGCGTGCACCCGCTCCGCCTCCCGGGCCTTGCCGAACAGGGCCGCCGCGTAGGTGGTGTTCTCGTGCTGGAGGAAGATGCGGGCACCCTGCTCGTAGAAGGTGGGCAGGAAGTGCGGCACGGCACGGCCGAGGCGCTCGCCGAGCGCTTCGAAACCCTCCTTGGCGGCACCGGGACGGGACTTGGCCTGCCGGGCGAGCCGCTCGATGTCCTGGACCAGCGCCAGCGCGTGGTGCCCGTTGGCCGGGTCGTTGACCAGCGCCCACGCGGGGAAGCCGAGGGTCTCCCGACGCACCTGCCCGACCTCGCGGACCTCGGGCTCACGCACCAAACCGAGGAAGTCCAGGGCCAGGTCCTCGGCCTCACCGAGCGTCCCCGGCACCAGCCGCACGATCCGCCGCTCGTCCAGCGCGGGGTGCGTGTACGTGCGTGCGGTGAGGGCATCGGCGTCCTCCCGGTCGGTGGTGCCTGGGGGCAGCACGGCCCCGGCGTCGAGCAGGGCGGCGGCACCGGTGTCGTGGTGGGTGATGTCGTACGTCGTCATGCCGCACGCTCCTCGTCCTGGATGTCGCGTCCGGCGTACAGCGCGGCGGCCATGCGCATGCCCTCCGACCAGGCCACCGGCCCGACCTGACCGAGTTTCAGCACCCGGCCCGCCGGGTCGGTGAAGACCAGGGCCCCGGTCTCCGTCTCCTCGTAGCCGTCGTAGTCGCCGACCCACACCCGGGCCTCGACGCCCCTGCCGTCCTCCACCACGGAGCACACGGCGTGACCGCCGCGCACCCGGTAGCCGAGCTGGGCCACCCGGCCGTGCAGGAACCTGAGCTGCTTGAAGGCGCCGCCCGCGAAGTCCTCGACGGAAGCGGCCTCGGCGTCGACCGCCGCGGGCCGCCGCCACACCTCACGGAAGAGCTGCTGGGCGCGCTGCTCGACACCCAGTTCGACGGCGAACTCCCGCAACTCCTCCAGGTCGTCCAGGAGCACGGGGTGCGGCAGACGTACGAGGTCGGTGGTGACGCGGACGGTGTCACCGTCGAGGTCGACCAGGCCCAGGCCGCGCTCGGCGTCCGCGTCCCGCAGGAACCCGGCGACCGCGCCGTCCGCCCCCGTGACGACCAGGTCACGCAGGGCGCCCTGCCAGGCCGGGTCCGGCCACACCCGCGCCAGCACCCCGAACGGCACCGGCAGCGAGCGCACCATCCACCGCTCCACATCGGCCAGGCACTGCCGTTCGTGCCGCCCCAGCCACTCGACGAGCTGACGCAGCGCCACCACCGCCGGATCGTCCGCGATCTTCGGCGGCACGGACTTCAGCCGCCGCCCGGCCGCGTTGCGGCACACCACCTTGCCGTCGTCGAGGGCGACTTCATAGCCGCCGGCCGACACCCACCCCATGCGTGCCTCCCGCACCCGCAGTGATCAAGTGACGGGAACTGTAGGGCAGGCCTCTGACAACGGGCCCCCGGGGCCGCCGGCGCACGCACCGCCGGGCGCCCCTGGTGAACCCGATCAAGGTCTTGTCACCGATACTTCAGCAGGTGCGGTACGCGACGAAGTCTCCGCTGCCCCACGCAACGACCCGCACCAGGGAAGGCTGAACCACGTGACGACCGCCGCGTACCAAGGCGAACCCGGATCCAACTCGGCGACCGCCGCGCGCGCCCTGTACCCCGGGGCCGGTGAACTGCCGTGCACCGGCTTCGAGCAGGCCCTGGACGCCGTGACGCTCGGCGCCGCCGACGTCGCCGTGATCCCGGTCGACAACTCCGCGGCCGGACGCGTCGCCGACGTGCACCATCTGCTGCCGGAGTCGGGCCTGTTCATCGTCGCCGAGTACTTCCTCGCCATCCGCTTCGACCTGATGGGCGTGCCCGGCGCGACCCTCGGCCAGGTGGAGTGCGTACGCAGTCATGTGCACGCCCTGGGGCAGTGCCGCAAGGTGCTGCGGGAGGGCGGCTGGCGCACGCTCGTCAGTGACGACACGGCCGGGGCGGCACGCGAGGTGGCCGAACTCGGCGACCCGCGGCACGCCGCGCTCGCCCCGCCCGCCGCGGCCGGGCTGTACGGCCTGGAGGTGCTGCGCGCCGAGGTCGAGGACGACCCGGACAACACCACGCGGTTCGTCGTCCTCTCCCGGGACGCCGTCCTGGCCCCGCACACCGGTGAGCCGACGATGACCAGCCTGTTCTTCAGCGTCCGCAACATCCCGAGCGCCCTGTACAAGGCGCTCGGCGGGTTCGCCAGCAGCGGCGTCAACCTCACCAAGATCGAGAGCTACCAGATGGGCGCCGGGCTGGGCGCCAGCCGCTTCTACGTCGAGGTCGAGGGACACCCCGACGACGAGCGCGTCGCCCTCGCGCTGCACGAACTGCGCTTCTTCTCCACCGAGGTACGCATCCTCGGCGTGTACCCCGCACATCCGCACCGGCTGGCGAACTGAGTCGACGGAGCCTCAGGAGGGGATCAGCGGGCGGCCGCGGCGGGCGCGGACTTCTTGCGGGCGCGGTACGCGGCGGCCTTGATCTTGTTGCCGCAGGACTCCATGCCGCACCACTGGCGCCGCATGCCCCGGGACCGGTCGATGTACACCCGGGTGCACTCGGGGTTGCCGCACTCCTTCATCAGCGGCACGTCCGGGCCGCTGAGCAGCTCCACGGCCTGCCGGGCGACGGTCGCCAGCGCCTGCCCGGGCGTCGCCTCGGTGCGCCGCCCGGTCTGGGTGAGCTGGGGCTTGACAGGGGTCCTGCGTGCGGCGGCGTTCAACGCGGCGAGCGCCTCGGCGTCGAACTCCTCGCCGAGCCGACGGTCCTGGACGAGCCGGTAGACGGCCTCCCGTACGGTCGTGGCCTCGCGGAGGTCGTCCTCGCCGCCCGCAGTGATCGTGTCCACGAGCCCGGACTCCAGGTACCAGGCGTTCAGTCGCTCCGGCGTCACGAACATCTCGAACCGGATCGAGCGCCGGGCCCGGAGCGTGGCAGCGAAGTCGAGCGCCGGGTGGCCGCATACGAAGACATGGTCAAGATTCACATCACCATTTTGACGGGTGACTCATGCCCGGTGCAAGAATCGCCACCGTTTCCCCAGGTCAGAGCCCTGTCAGTGGCCCCGTGACGTGATCGCTGCCGCGGTCAGGTCCGCGAGTCGCCGGGCGGTGTCGAAGTGGGGGGTGAGGCGGTTCTTGGTCATGGCGAAGGAAACGCCCGTGGCCGTGTCGGCGTAGACGTAGCTGCCGCCACCGCCGACCCAGCCGAAGGTGGCCGGGGTTTCCTCCGGCCGTGTGCCGATGCGGCCGAGGGGGTAGCCCAGGGCCAGTCGCGCAGGGGTGCCGAAAACCTGGTCGGTGCCCTCGAAGGCCACCGCCGTCAGCTCCCCGAGCTGGTGGGCGTCGACGAGCCGACCGTCGAGGACCGCGGCGTTCATGGCGGCCATACCCCGCGCGGTGAAGGTGCCGACGGACGGGATGTCCCCCTGGAGGATCGCGGGGCTGTTGCCCATGGCCGCGGTCGGCCGCGTCTCCCAGGGGGCGAGGACGCCGTCGGCGTCGGGCGGGGCCGCCGGGCTCGGTACGGCGTCCTCGAGTCGTGCCAGCCGGGGCAGGTCCGTCCCGGGCACACCGAAATACAGCTCACGGTCGAGGCCGAGGGGCCCGGTGATCCGTTCCCGCAGGAGCTGCCGCATCGGCCTGCCCGTCACCCGGCGCGCGATCTCCCCGACGAGGAAGCCGTAGGTGAACGAGTGGTACCCGGTCTCGGTCCCGGGGCGCCACCGTGGTTCGGCGTCGGCGATCGCGGTGCACACCCGTGACCAGTCGGCCAGGTCGGCGGGGCCGATGTCCCGCGGCATCGCCGGAACGCCGACCGAGTGCGTGAGCACGTGCCGGAGCGTCGCCGTCTCCTTGCCGTGGGCGCCGAACTCCGGCCACACGTCGGCCACCGGGGTGTCGTACCCGACAGCGCCGGACCCGACGAGCAGGTGAGCGATCAGCGACGTCATGACCTTGCCGGTGGAGAAGCCGAAGAACGGGGTCTTCGGGGTCACCTCGCGCCCGGTCCGGCCGTCGGCGACACCGGCGACCGCGTCGACGACAGGGGCACCTCGGTGGAGGACCACCACCTGCAAACCCGTCTCGGCTCCGGTCCCGACGAGTTCGTCGAGGACGCGTTGGACCTTCTCCTGAAGTGAGGGCATCGTCATCCGTCCACGATGGGCTGTCGCGCGGGCCAGGACTCCTTCGTCGTCGCCAGCCGGTCCAGCCACTCCCGCAGCAGGTGCTGCTCCGCGCCGCTGAGGCTCGTCTGGTCCGGCAGGGCGGCGCGCAGGGCGCGGGCGGCGCCCGCGGGGCCGGTGTCCCGTACGGCGGGCCGCCGGCCCGTCACGGCCGTGACCATGGACTCCCGAAGGGCGGACAAGAGGGCCGGGCGCCGTTCTCTTTCCGGCAGTGACAGCCAGGTGAGCACCGCTCCGCGCGCCGTGGCGTGGATGATCTGGACCGCGAGGTCCTCGTCGACGCGGAGCCAGCCACCGGCGGCCAGTCGCCGGACCCGGCCCCTGAGGATCTCCATACCGGCCGCGTGCGCGGCCGTCGTGGTCCGTGTCGGCTCGCTGTACATCAGCGTGTACAGCGCCGGGTTGGCCAGCCCGAACTCGACCGCCACGTCCCAGCCCGCCCTCAGGTCCGCGATGGGGTCGGCGGGGTCGGGGTCGATGTGCTTGGACGCCAGGAACGCGGCGAAGCCGTGCTCGGCCACCGCGTCGAGCAGGCCGTCCTTGTCGCCGAACAGCCGGTAGATGGCGGGCGGTTGCAGTCCCGCCGCGTCGGCGACCGCACGTGTGGTGACGGCGTCGCGCCCGCCACGCGTGAGCAGGTCGATGGCCGCGTCGATGACCCGCTGCCGCGTCTGCTCGCGCCCGCCACCGGCGGCCTCGGCCGCGCTGGTCCCGCTGTTCCCGTCGTCTGAGACTCGTGCCATTTATCGATGGTAACGCCATCCCGATTCCATCGTTAGTATCAGTGATACGCTGTAGATGATTCCATTGGAAACATGGAACTGTCTCCTACCGCTGGAGGGCATCGTGATCATCGTGACCGGAGCCACCGGACAGCTCGGTGGCCAGATCGTCGACAGGCTGCTGACCCGCGTCCCGGCGAGCCGGATCGGCGTCAGCGTCCGCGACCCGCTAAAGGCGCGGGCCCTGGCCGACCGGGGCGTTCGGGTGCGCCGCGGCAGCTTCACCGACGCCGAGAGCCTGGCGCACGCCTTCGAGGGGGCCACCCAGGTGCTGATCGTCTCCGTCGACAAGATGGGCGAGGAAGCCGTACGACAGCACCGTGCCGCGGTGGACGGTGCCGTCGCCGCCGGAGCCCGCCGCATCCTCTACACCAGCCATATGGGCGCCAGCCCCACGTCACTCTTCCAGCCCTGCCGCGACCATGCCGCCACCGAGGACGCGCTGCGCGCCTGCGGAGTGCCGTTCACCTCGCTGCGCAACGGCTTCCACGCCGCCAGCGCGCTGCGGTTCCTGGGCGACGCCATGGAGTCCGGAAAGGTCGCGCTTCCCGCCGACGGGCCGGTGTGCTGGACCGCGCACGCCGACCTCGCCGACGCGGCGGCGGCCGTCCTGGCCGACGAGGGGTGCTTCGAGGGCCCCACCCCGCCGCTGACCGCGGCGCGGGCGCTCACCTTCGACGAGATGGCCGGCCTCGCCGGCGAGGTCGCGGGCCGCGTCGTGCAACGGACCACCGTGCCCGACGGGGAGTTCCGTGAGCTGCTGACGGGGCACGGCGTCCCGGCCGGGACGGCGGACGGGCTGCTGGGCGTGTTCGCCGCCGCCCGCGCGGGCGAGTTCGCCGCCGTCGATCCGGCCCTCGCCGCGCTGATCGGTCGTGAACCCCTCGACTTCCGCGCGGTGCTCGAGGCCGGGGTGAGGCGACACCCCATGACCCCCCATGACGCTCCATGACACCCCCGCCGATCGGTCTAATTGCGCCTGCCAGGGGCACGGCGACCACGGGTGCCCCCCTCATGACGGACATACGATCCGCCCGTGGCACACACCTTCGAGGAACTCGTGGAGATGCAGCGCGCCGCCGACGCCGCACACGACAAGGTCGAGCAGTTGCGCGCCCAGTACGGATCACCCACCGCCCACCCCTGGAGCGAACAGCAGACCACCACCTACGAGACCGCCTGGCGGGCCTGGCGCGACCTCGCCCGCGACGTCCAGGCCGCGGTCACCGAGCACGCCAAGGACCAGCGGCAGCAGCGGAACTCGGTCGAGGCGGACCTGAAGAAGGCGGTACGGCACTCGGAGGGTCCGGACGCCTGACAGCCGGGTGGTCCGGCCGGCCGAACCCCGTACGGGAGGCGAGGGACGGCCGGGCCGGAAGCCCGACCGCCCGACCCCCGGCCCATCACCACCCCTCCACCGTCACCCGCCCAGCACCCCCGCCGGGATCAGTGACTGCGGGGAAGCCATCGGATGTCCCACCTCCAGCGATCCCAGGAGACCGCTCAGGAGCGGTCCCCCGGGGATCCCCGCGGGCGGGGCGGGCTGGTGCGCGGTGGCGGCCTGAGCGGCGGGCGCGGCCGTCAGGAGAGCGGTGGCCAGGACGGTGACACAGACGAGTTTCTTGATCATGTCGGGTCCAACGACCGGCGCCCCGGCCGGAAACGCCCCGGTCGACGGCTCGCCGCACCCCGGCGGCCGAACGGGTGACCGGCTACCCGCTACCGGCTACCCGCCGAAGGACTCGGGCCCGAAGCGGCCCCACGCGATGAACGCCGCGATCCCGAGATAGACCAGGTTCAGCCCCACCAGCGGGTACTCGTGACGCCGGCCGTGTGTGATCATCGCGCCGATCATCAGCAGGATCCAGCAGACCGCGGTCACCGGCACCATGACCGGCGCGATGTCGAGCGCGGCGGGCAGGATCAGACCCGCCGCGGCGAGCAGCTCCAGGACGCCGAGCGTCTTGACGAAGCCGTCGCTGACGTCCGCGGTCCATCCACCGCCCTGGATCTCGGCCAGTCTCTTCCTGGGTACGAAGGTCTTGCTGTAGCCACCGGTCAGAGCCACCGCGGCCAGCACTCCGGCAGCGATCCACAGCGCGAGGTTCACCATCCACTCCTCAAGTAGGGCCCGCCCCGCGCCTCGTACGACGGGGCTCGGCCACGCCGTGCCGTTCCGAACGGCCCAGGCCGACTCGCGAGTACCACCGCGGACGCGGACGATGAGTGCGACGGAGCAGGCGAGGCGCAAAGGATGACAGATGCCGCGAAGTTACCCCCCTCGCGTCGGCAAGGTCCGCCACCGAGCCCTCGTGTCGGCACTCGGATGCGCGTTCGCGATGGTCACCGTCGCGGGGTGCGGCGGCGACGACGAGGACGACACCGGAGCCTCGCCCACCCCCACCGCCCCCGACACGGCGTCCTTCTCCGGGACCGCGCCGTCCGCCCTGGCCTCCCAGGCGGCCTCCGCGATCGCCTCCGCCCGGGCCTCGGCCTCCGCGGCGGCGTCCTCCGCGTCCGCGCGCGCCTCGGAGTTCGAGGCCTCCGTGGAGGCCGACGCGGCCCGCTCCAGCGCCGCCGCCGAGGACGCGCTCAAGGACGTCGACGGACGCGGCAACGCGATCTCCGACGTGGGTATGAAGGGGCTGCCCAGGAACGAGACCAGCGGGATGCTCGCCGTCCTGGTCACGATCACCAACAAGACCGACGACACGGCGTCGTACGCGGTGCAGATCGACTTCGAGGACTCCGACGGGAAAGTCGTCGAGACCCGCTACGTCGGCGCGGAGGATCTCGGCCCCGGCGACAGGGAACAGCCCATCGCCTTCAGCAGCCAGGCCGACGACACACAGCTGACCCCCCGCCTCGCCAAGGCACAGCGGTACTGAGGACAGACATGGGCAATCTCGTGGTGGTCGGAGTGGACGGCTCGTCGTCGAGTCTCGCCGCGGTGGAAACGGCCGCGAGGGAGGCCCTGCGGCGCCGGGCGGAACTCCGTGTGGTGTACGCGTTCAGCCTGCCGGTCAGACCGATGTACACGCCCCCCGACCCGGCGCCGCTGGAGCGTCTGGTCGGCGAGGCCGCGCAGCACGCCCGGAGTGTGGCGCCCGGGGTGGAGGTCACCGAGGCCGTGGTGACGGGCGAACCGGTGGCGGTGCTGGAGGCCGAGTCGCGCGGCGCGGAACTGCTGGTCGTCGGCCCCCGGGGCGTGGGCGGTTTCATCGGCATGCTGCTCGGGTCGACGGCAGTCTCCCTCGCCACCCACGCCCGGTGCCCGGTGCTGGTGGCCCGCGAGGAACCCGCCGACGCCGGACCGGTCGTGCTGGGCGTCGACGGCTCACCCGCCGGTGAGAAGGCGGTCGGGTTCGCCTTCACCGAGGCGGAGCTGCGCGGCACCGAGATCGTCGCGCTCCACGCGTGGCTGCCGGAGTACGCCCCCGTCGGCACCGGCGTCGAAGCCCCCGAGCGGCTGCTCGCGGAGGCGCTCGCCGGGCACGCGGAGAGCCACCCCGACGTGACGGTCAGACAGGAAGTGGTCAGTGGCGAGACGCGCGCGACGCTGATCGACGCGAGCCGCACCGCCCAGCTCGTGGTCGTCGGGGCCAGAGGGCGCGGCGGGTTCGCGGGCCTGCTCATGGGCTCGGTCAGCCAGGCGCTGCTGCACCACGCGCACGGCCCCGTCGCCGTCGTACGCGGCGAGGCATGACGGGGGACGATCATCCTCTGGCGGTGCTCGGCTGACGACGCCGTGGAAAGCGAGACGGCATGCACGATCCCGACCCCCCGTTCCGCCCGGTCGGCAGGCGCAAGGGCTATCTGCCGCTGGAGGACCTCGGTCTCATCGGCGACGGCGCGACGACCGCGCTCGTCGGCCTCGACGGCTCCATCCCGTGGATGTGCCTGCCACGGTTCGACGACGACCCGGTGTTCTGCGCCCTGCTGGACCACGCCCGCGGCGGTCACTTCACGCTGACGCCCGAGGACCTCACCGAGGCACGGCAGCGCTACGAGCCCGACACCGGCGTCCTCACGACCGAACTGCGCGGCACCACCGGCCTGGTCCGGATCACCGACGCCCTGGTCGTGCGCTCCGGGGCGGACCTCACCGACGACGTCCCCGCCGACCGGGCCCAGCTCGTGCGCAGGGCCGTCGTCGTGAACGGACACGTACGCCTGCGGATGGAGCTGGAACCCCGGGGCGGCGGACGGGCCCGGTCCCTGTTCAGCGGAGTGGAGGTACGGCCCTCCCGGCGTCCCGACCTGCGTCTGCACCTCCGGTCCAACCGTCCCCTCGACGGACCGCACGGCACGTACGACCTCCGGCAGGGCGAGCACCTCGACCTCGTGCTCTCCTGGGGCCGCTTCCACCGCCACCACCGGTTCGACGCGGAGGCGATGCTGAGCGCCACCGCCGACGCCTGGCGCCGCTGGATGCGGCACTTCACCTACGACGGCCCCCAGGAACCCCTCGTCCGGCGCGCGGCCGTCACCCTGAAACTGTGCGACGACTGGACCAACGGCTCCCTCGTCGCCGCCGCAACCTCCTCCCTGCCCGCGCCGATCGGCGGCATCCGCAACTGGGACTACCGCTACGCCTGGATCCGGGACGCCGCGTTCGCCGTGTTCGCGCTGCGCCGCATCGGCTTCGCCAACGAGGCCGACGCCTTCCTCGGCTGGGTCCTCGACGCCTTCGAGTACAGCGGGCACCCCCGGATCATGTACGCCCTCGACGGCAGCCCCGTACCGGACGAGATGGAGGACGCCGAACTGGAGGGCTACCAGCGCTCCGCCCCGGTGCGCTGGGGAAACGGCGCCGCCGACCAGCGCCAGCACGACATCTACGGCGAGATCCTCGACTGCGCCGACCAGTGGCTGCTCTCCGGCGGGGACGTCCGGCCCCCGCTGTGGGCGAGCCTGGCCAGGCTCGCCGACACCGCCCAGCAGGCCTGGCGCCAGCCCGACCAGGGGATCTGGGAGGTCCGCAACGAAGGCCGGGTGTTCACCTACTCCGCCGGGATGTGCCAGGTGGCCCTGGACCGGGCCGCGACGATCGGGGAACGCCTCGGCCTGCCCGGCAACGTCGCCGGATGGCGGGCCTCGGCCGAGGAACTGCGCGGCATCATCCTGGAGCGGGCCTGGGACGAGAAGGCGCGGACCCTGAGCGCGCACCTCGACGGCGGCGGCGCCCTCGACGCCAGCCTGCTCGCGCTGCCGCTGCGGCAGGTCGTCCCGGCCGACCACCCGAGGATGGTGGCCACCGCGGCGGCCGTCGCCGAACGCCTGTCGGCCGGTGACGGTCTCCTCTACCGTTATCTGCACGAGGAGTCGCCCGACGGCCTGGCGGGTGACGAGGGCGCCTTCGTGCTGTGCAGCTTCTGGCTCGTGGACAACCTCATCGGCCAGGGCCGGATCGACGAGGCGGAGGAGCTGTACGGCTCGCTGTGCGCCCGCGCCAGCCCGCTCGGCCTGCTCTCGGAGCAGATCGACCCGTCCACCGGAGCGTTCATGGGCAACTTCCCCCAGGCCTTCAGCCACATCGGGATCACCGCCAGCGGTGTGAACCTCGCTCGAGCGAAAGCAGGCGTCACGGCATGATCGATCGGCTCGCGGTGTTCGGCGCTACGGGTGACCTCACCGCCCGCTTCCTGCTCCCGGCCCTCGCGGCACTGCGCGCGGAGGGGAACCTGAGGGAACACTTCCAGGTGACCGGCGCGAGCCGGGAGGACTGGGACGACGACCGGTACCGGGAGTGGGTGACCGACCAGCTCGACCGGCACGGCGGGGACCATCCGCCCGACGCCAGGGCGGCGGTCGCCGCCGCGACCCGCTACCGCCGCGCCGATGTCTCCGACCCGGCCGACGTCGCGGCGGCCGTCGCCGGCGACGGCCCCGTCGCCGTCTACCTCGCCCTGCCCCCGGCGCTCTTCCCCGCCGCCGTCACCGCGCTGCACCGGGCCGGACTGCCCCAGGGCAGCCGGATCGTGCTGGAGAAACCCTTCGGCGAGGACCTGACCGGCGCGCGGCACCTGAACGGGCTGCTCGCCGACCTCGTCCCCGAGCGGGCCGTCTTCCGGGTGGACCACTTCCTGGCCATGACGACCGTGCAGAACGTGCTCGGAAGCCGACTCGCCAACCGGGTCCTGGAACCCATCTGGAACAGCACCCACATCGCCGAGGTGGACATCGTCTGGGACGAGACCCTCGCCCTCGAGGGCCGGGCCGCCTACTACGACACCGTCGGCGCGCTGAAGGACATGGTGCAGAACCACCTCCTGCAACTCCTCTGCCTGGTAGCCATGGAGCCGCCCGTCACCCTCGGCGAGCGCGACCTGCGCGACCGCAAGGTGGACGTCCTGCGCTCCGTACGCCCGCTCACCGAGGACGACGCCGTACGCCGCACCCGCCGCGCCCGCTATCAGGCGGGCCGCATCGGCGACCACGCCATCCCCGCCTACGCCGACGAGGACGGCGTCGACCCGAAGCGCCGGATGGAGACCTACGCCGAGGTGGAACTGGAACTGGACAGCTGGCGCTGGTCGGGGACGACGTTCCGGCTGCGCACCGGAAAGGCGCTCGGCGCGGACCGCAAGGAGGTCGCCGTACGCTTCCGGCCCGTGCCCCACCTGCCCTTCGGCCACGACGGGGAGGCGCTGCCCAACGTGCTCCGCTTCGGACTCGAACCGGAGGGCCTGACCTTCGACCTCACCGGCATCGGCGCCCGTGTGCACTCGCTCGCCCCGCTGTCCCTGACCGCGCGGATGGAACCGCCCCACCTGCCCGCCTACGGCAGGCTCCTGCTGGACGTGCTCAACGGGGACCCCGCCATGTCCATCCGGGGCGACGAGGCCGAGGAGGCCTGGCGGGTCCTGACCCCCGTACTGGACGCATGGGAACGGGACCTGGTCCCGCTGGAGGAGTACCCGGCCGGGTCCGACGGACCCCGCGCCAGGTGAGCGCGTGATGGCGCCCCCCTCCCAGGACCGGCCCCGTTACGTCGTCGTCTCGGGCGTCACCGGCAGCGGCAAGAGCACGGTGGCCCGCCTGCTCGCGGAGCGTCTCGGGCTGCCCTTCGCCGACGGCGACGACTTCCACTCCCCGGCCAACATCGCCAAGATGTCCGCCGGGACCCCGCTGGACGACACCGACCGACGGCCCTGGCTGGAGTCCATCGGCCGCTGGCTGCACGCGCGCGACACCGAGGACACCGGCGCCGTGGTCGCCTGCTCGGCCCTGAAGCGACACCACCGCGACACGCTGCGCGCGGCCTGCCCGGACGCCCTCTTCCTCCATCTGACGGCGGACCACGACGTCCTGGCGTCCCGGCTCGGCAGCCGCTCCGGGCACTTCATGCCGACCTCGCTCCTCGACTCCCAGCTCGCCGCGCTCGAACCCCTCGAGCCCGACGAGCCGGGAACGGCGCTCGACGCCACGCCGGACCCGGCGACGATCGTAGACCGGGCCGTCAATCTGCTGCGCCGCGGCCGGGGAGCGCCGGGTGCCGGGCGGCACCCGGACGACGTGTGACGGTCAGCGGCCCACGGCGCAGGCGTCCCCGTTCAGCATGAACCGGGGCGGCGGCGCCGCGTCACCGGTGTGCTGGGCGACGTAGCCGAGGGTGACGGCGGCGCCCGGGGCGATCGCGGAGTTGTACGAGGCGGAGGTGGCCGTGACCACGTTGGCGAGCTGGGTCAGGTCCGTGTTCCAGTCGGAGACGATGGTCTGTCCGAGGGGCAGCGGGAACCTGAGCGTCCAGCCGTTCACCGGGGCGCTGCCCGTGTTGGTGACGGTGAGTTCGACCTTCGTGCCGGTGCCCCAGCGCTCCACGGCGCGGTCCACCCGGCAGGTCGGCTCCTCCTGTGCGAACGACACCCGGTGCAGGCCGCCCGGCAGGTCGTTGACGACGTAGAACTCGCCGTCGACGGTCGTGCCGATGTTGGTGACCTGGGTGGGCATCTGGCCGATCTCGGCCTCCTCGTAGCCGCCGCTGCCGTCGGGGCGCAGCGCCCACACCGTGGAGGAGCAGTAGTCGGTGGCGATGTAGACGCCGTCCAGCAGGTCGGCGTGCTCGCGGCCCCGGTAGACCTGACCGCCGATCACCGAACAGCCGCCGGTGTAGGGGGAGTACGTGAACACCGGCTCGGTGTACTCCTCGCCGGGCCGGCAGTCGCCGCCCGTGAAGCGCTCCAGGCCCTCGTAGCAGGACCAGCCGAGGTTGAGGCCGCCCTGCCCGCGGGCGAGGTGGTTGATCTCCTCCCAGCGGCCCTGGCCGACGTCGCCGATCCACATCGAGCCGTCGGCGCTGTCGAAGGAGAACCGCCAGGGGTTGCGCAGGCCGTACAGCCAGATCTCGTCGCGGGCGCCGGGGGTGTCCACGAAGGGGTTGTCCTCGGGGACGCAGTAGGGGAGCGGTCCGCAGCTGCGGCTGACGTCGACGCGCAGGATCTTCCCCAGCAGGGTGTCCAGCCGCTGCCCGGCGCGCAGCGGGTCGGCGGAGCCGCCGCCGTCGCCGATGCTCCAGTACAGGTTGCCGTCGGGGCCGAAGGCGAGCTGGCCGCCGTTGTGGTTGTTGAACTCGGTGTGCGGCTGGGAGAGCAGGACCTCGAGCCGGGACTCGTCGAGCCGGTAGCGGGCGAGCGTGACGGCCCCGTCGGGGAGCGCCGTGTACGCCAGGTACAGGTCCTGACTGGTGGCGAAGTCCGGCGGGAGGGCGATCCCGAGCAGACCGCGCTCGTTGCCCGACTCGTCGATGGCGGAGGTGAGGTCGATCAGCGGGGTCTGCGCCAGGCCGGTGTCCGGGTGGTAGACGCGTACGGTGCCGGGTTTCTCGGTGATGAACAGGCGGTCGGTGCCGTCGTCGGGGGCGGCGATGGCGGTGGGCCGCCTCAGTCCGAAGGCGACCTGGGTGGTGGTCGCCTTGAGCGAGGGCAGCGGCGGCTGCGCGCCCGCGCCCGGGGCGGGTTGGCTCGCCGCGGCGGGCAGCGGGGCGAGCAGGGTCAGCAGGAGGGCCAGCAGAAATGGCCCCGTCCAGCGGCTTCTTGGCATGTCGGCTCCATGGGCGAGGAGGCTTGCACGGCGGTGCTGGCTGTGCGGGGGGTGGCACATGATGCGCATCGTGTGGGAGCGCTCCCGCGATCCAGGCTGAGGGCCGTGGGACAGGGCGGCAACAGTTGAACACGCCACTTGTTGGCGCACTCCGTGCGGTGCCGGAGAGCGCGCAACACCAGTCACGGCACCGCAGTTCGCGGAATACGCGGGCCGTTGTCGGTATATGCGGCGCCCGGGGACGGTGAGTCCCCGACTGGCCGAAACGGGCCCGCTGTCAGATCACCCGGAACAGGTCGGCGGCGCCGTGGACGTCGGTGAGGTCCTCGATGCAGCGGAGGTTGTCGCACAGCGCCTCCAGCACCGGCCCGGATTCCTCGGCGGGCGGATCGCCGATGGCGACGCCGAAGACCCGGAAGTCCAGCCGGCGCTTGGCGTCGTTGCGGACACGCATCCAGTCCTCGGTGACATCGCACTCCCCGTCGGTGATCAGCACGATGTCACCGCGCGACCGCGCGCTGGCGTCGAACTCCTCCGCCAGCAGTTCGGTGGCCGCCGTCAGCGGTGTCTGGAAGCTGGTGCCGCCGCCGAGGAAGGTCTCCGCGAAGTCGAGGACCTGGTCGATCCCCGCGGGCCGGTCGGCGGGGAAGCGGAAGACGCGCAGCTTGTCCGCGGAGGAGAACAGGATGCCGACGAAGTCACGCCCGCCGTGCCGCGCCTGGTCGAGCAGGGCCAGGGCGCACGCCTTGGCCCACGCCTCCCGGGTGACCCCGCCGGGCCCCTCGGCATACATGGAGTGCGAGGTGTCCACGCAGGCGATGACGGCTCCCCGGCCGGTGACCTGCTCGCCCTGGCTGTCGTAGAGCATCAGTTCCCCGGCGGCGTAGCGCGCGGCGAACACGGCGCGCAGTTCGGGCAGGCCGAGGGCGGCCAGTTCGGAGGGGATCACCCGGGACAGGTCGTCGCCGAGGGTGACACCGACCAGCTCCCCGGTGGCGTTCTCCACCCTGCGGGCGCGTTCGCCGTCCGCCATCCTCCGGAAGCGGCCGATCAGTTCGGCCCACTGGGCGAGCCGTCCGGCGCGCATCCGTTCGGCGAGCCGGGCGCGCTGCTCGAACGGCATCCGCTCCAGCCGGCCGGGGCCGACACCCCAGGCCCGCATCAGCGCGGCCTCCTCCCGTACGGCCTCGGTGGCCGCCGCTGTCGCGCCCCGGGCGGCGGCACCGACCCCGGGCTCGGCCGCCGCGAGCGCCTGCCCGGCGTGCCGGGCGGCCCGCATCGCCGCGGCCTCGGCCGTCTCGGCGGCCCGCATCGCCTGCCGCACGGCGTCGGCGGCCGGTGCCGGTACGGCGCCGTCGTCGCCGGCCGCCTCGGCGGCCCTCCGCAGCGCCGCGCCCACGGCCTGAGCCGCCTCCTCGGTGTCCCGCTGGGCCCGCCCCACCCGCTCCATTTCCTCCTGGGCGGGCCGGGAGTGCTCCAGCATCCGGCGCACCGCGGGAGCCTGCGCGAGTACGGCCATGGCGGCGGCGTAGGCGTCGCCGACCGTCTCCCGGCGCAGCGCGGCGAACTCGGGCGACGTGGTCAGCGAGGCCATGACCTGGTGGTTGACCAGCCGGGAGGCGTCCATCTCGGCGCGCTCACGCAGTCGCGGGGCGGCCTGGTACGCGGCCAGGAACACATCGGTCAGCAGGTCGGTGGCATGGTGGTGGAGCCCGCGCAACTCCTCGTCCAGGTCGCGCAGTCCGGCCGACTGCGCGTAGGTGTCGCGCCAGGCGATCCGGTCGAAACGGTCCGCCACCACGGCCGAGGTGTGCCGCTGGGGAGCGGCGGCGGACAGGTCCAGCCACCTCCCGGCCCGGCCCGCCAGCGCGCCGAGTCCGTCCGCCGTCCCCTCCATACCGCTGCCCCCCTCGGTGTTCAGAGCTGTGCCTGCACCGTGCTCGCGTCCACGCCGAGGGCCTCGGTGAGGACCCGGGCGCGGACGGCGCGCTGGTGGCCGGTGACCCGGTCGATGGCGGCGGTGGAGCGCCCGGCGGCAGCCGCCTCCGCGCGCAGCTGCTCCAGCCGCCGCCCCGCCCATGCCAGCTTGTGGTGGGCCTGCTTGATGACCCACTCGCTGAGCGCCTCACGGGACTGCCCCGCCATGGCGTCGAGCTGTGCCTCCAGTTCCTCGATGGTGTCGGCCAGGTCGAGGGCCTCCTTGGCGTCGGGGTTGACCAGGTGCAGCACCTCCCGTTCGACGGTGGGGCGCTCGGCGGGCGAGTCCCACAGCACATGCGTCAGCACCGACAGGTCGGTCTCGGTGACCTCGGCGCGGCCGTCGAGGTACGCGCACGCCTGGAGCAGGCCCACCGCCTGCCGCCAGCGCCGGTCGGAGGCGATCAGCTCCTTGCGCCGCAGGGCGGCCCGCAGGGTGCACACCGCGTCCACGATCGGGTCCGGGACGTCCACGGCGGGCACGGCCTCGGTCACCGCGTGCCGCAACGCGTCCAGCTCGACGGTGGTCCGGGCCGCTGGCACCGGGCGGCTGACGGCGGAGCGGACCAGCGCGGCGAAGTTCGAGGGGTCCGCCAGGTAGCCGACCTCGATCCGTACCAGCAGCCGGTCGTAGATCGCGGCCGAGTCCTCGCCGTCGGGCAGTTCGTTGCTCGCCGTGATGGCGCCGATCAGGGGGCAGCGGATGGGCTCGCCGCCGTTCTCCGGGTGGTAGAGCCGCTCGTTGAGGAAGCCCAGCGTCTCGTTGAGCGCCGCCGTGGAGCACTTGAATATCTCGTCGATGAACGCGACGTGCGCGGTCGTGGCACGGCCGTCGTACACCTGGCGGTACTCGCCCCGGGCCAGCGCGGCGACGTCGATGGGGCCGAACATCCGCGTCGGAGCGGTGAACTTGGACAGCAGGATCTCCCAGTAGGACGCCCCCTCGATCCGGCCGGTGAGTTCCCGGGCCAGCTCGGACTTCGCCGTACCCGGCGGGCCGAGCACCAGCGAGTGCTGCCCGGCGAGCAGGGTCACCACCAGCGTGCGCACCACGTCGGCCCGCTCGTAGAACCGGTCCGACAACTCGTCGCAGATCGCCCGCAGCCGCTCGGCGGTGTCCTGCGCGTCCGGTGGGCCCATGCTCAGCTCCTGCCTGTACGCCGGTGAGGGGAGGTCGTCCGAGCAAGATAGCCCCGTGCGCTGGACCACCGGCCACGCGGGCCCGCTCCGTCGTCAGGGTGCGGGGAGGCGCAGGACGCCGTCGTCGTAGTCGACGGTGACCGAGCCGTAGTCGCTGAGCACGTCCGAGCCGAGCAGGCCCTGTATCTCGCCGTCGTCCCGGGAGGAGTCGAGGTCCACGACGGTGACCTCGCCCGGTTCGACGGGGACGTCACCGATCTCCCAGTCCGTCACACGGGCGACGGGGACCCGGCCACTGCCCAGGATCCCGCTCACCGGACGGCGCTCACCGGTGAGTTCCAGACCGGCGCGGTCCGCGACGTCGTCGTCCACCACGCTGGTGGAGGCCCCGGTGTCCAGCGCGAACTCGAAGGGCCCCGCGCCCTGGAGGCGCACCTGCACGAAGGCCAGCGTCTGCGCGCCCTGCTCCTCGACCCGCAGCGGCACCTCCCGCACGGACCCGGTGGGGGCCGGCGTCTCCTCGCCGTCGTCGCGGTCCTCGAACGCGGCGCAGCCGGTGAGCAGCAGCGCCGCCAGCAGCCCGGGAACGAGCCGGTGCCGCGCGGCGGGCGTGGTGTCGTCCCGCGGGCCCATGCGCCCGAGGTGCCCATCCGGCCGCCGGGTAAACACCGGCCGCTCACCCGTTCGGACGCGGTGGGCGGGGCGCCCGCGACGGGCGGCGGTCAGGGTGGGAGGTGCTGTCCCACACGTGAGGGAGCCAGACATGACCGAGACCGGTTTCGACGGTGCCCGGGAACTCGCTGCCGACACCGGTGGCGGTCGGCCCGAGGTCCGGCGCGAGCCGGGTGACCTGCGGCGCGTCGGAGCGAACCCGGACCACTGGTACCCGCTCGCCCGGTCCCGGAGCGTGCGCCCGGGGCGGGTCCTTCCGGCCGTGTTCGCCGGTGAGCGCATCGCGCTCTTCCGGGGGAGGAGCGGTGCGGTGTACGCGCTGGAGGACCGGTGCGCCCACCGGCAGGTGCCGCTGAGCATGGGCGTCGTGGAGGGCGAGACGCTCCGCTGCTGCTACCACGCGTGGGCCTACCGGGGCGACGGCCGCATCTCGCAGATCCCCTACCTGTCCAAGGGCGACGGCCGTCCGCCGCGCGGGGTGCGCGGCTACCCGGTGCGGGAGGCGTACGGGCTGGTGTTCGTCTTCCCCGGCGACCCGGAGAAGGCGGCCGTCACCGAGCTGCCCGACCTGCCCGCCTTCGGGGTGCCGGCGTACCGGACGATGACCTTCTCCCGGACGGTGCGCTGCCACTACTCGTTCATGCACGAGAACCTGCTCGACATGAACCACCAGTTCCTGCACCGGGGCGTCGTCGGCAGGATCCGCCCCGAGCTGCTGGGTTACACCACCGGACCCCGGTCGGTGGAGGCCAGCTACCTGTTCACGCACTCGGGTGGCAAGCGCAACCGGGGCGCGAGCCTGCTGTCGGCCGGGGACATCCGGGGCAGCGACTCGGCCGACCTGCTGACCATCCGCACCGAGTACCCGTACCAGACGCTCGACCTGGTGCAGGAGGGCGCCGAGCGCCCCGCCTTCCGGCTCTGGGCCGCGTACGTGCCCGAGGACGCCGAGCAGCGCAGGTGCCACGCGTACGGACTGCTCATGATCGAGAAGCCCCGGATCCCGGGCGCCCTCCAGCTGGCCTGGCCGCTCATCCGGCGCTTCACCGAGCGGGTGTTCGCCGAGGACCGGATGGCGGTGGAGGCCGAGCAGCGGGCGTGGGACGAACAGGGCGAGGACCGCAACCACGAGGTCTTCCCGCTGATCCTGGACGTCCGCGAGGTGCTGCGCGCCAACGGCGTCCCCCTGCGGCCCCGGGCGGCGGCCCCCGGCTGCGGTCAGGTCCAGTAGACGCTCGCGAGCGGGTAGCCGCCCGCGTCGTAGGTCTCCTGGCTCACGGAGATCCCGAAGGCGATCTCGAGGCCCTTGAGGAAGCGCCGCTGCCAGTCGGGAATCCAGCCGCCGTTCTCGAAGACCGGGCGGCCGTCGACATAGCGGACGTCGGGATGACAGCGGGCCTCGTGCAGGGCCCAGTTGAGGAACGACATCTCCGGCACGTGGTCGAAGTAGTGCCCGCCGCGTCCCGCCGCGTCCTCGCCGAAGGTGCCGTGGATCTCGCCGCTCCACACCTGGCGTCCGTCCTCGAAGTACACCATGCAGTACATGCCCTTGGCGGCGATGTGGTAGAGGAGGGCGGCACGGCCGGTGCCGGTCGGCAGCGCGAAGCCCTCGTGGAAGTGGAGCAGGCAGTCGAAGCCGCCGACGAGGAAGGACCAGTCGCCCTCTCGCCCGTAGACGGTCGTAGGGGGTTCGTCAGGGACCCGGGTGTGCGGGTGGGTCCGGTCGTAGACGGCCTTGGCCTCGTCGGAGACAGGCTCGGGCAGCTCCCACGGGACCGCGCCGAAGACCACCGCCAGGTCCTGCGGCGCGATGCCCTGCGCGAACACAAGGCCCGCGTAGTCCCCGAGGAAGGGGTCGGGCCGGCGGCCCGGCCAGCGCTCGCCCATCCATGCGATTCCGTCGTCCGCTGTCATACCGCCGGACCGTAACAGCGGGCACCGACAATCCTGTCCGGCACCGTCGGCGTCACAGGCTCGTGCCGAAGCCCTGTGTCGTGTAGGCGCACTCGGTGTAGATGTAGCCGGGGTCCAGCTTCGCGGTGTCGGAGGCGGGCGAGGCGAGGCTGTCGCCGACCGGCTTGTGCACGAAGTACGTGGTGCCGGGCGGCAGGCTGATGGTCTTCTGCGGGTAGTTCTTGCCGTCGCTGCACGGCTGGAAGCCGGGTGTGATGGTGCTGGCGAGCGAGTACGCCTGGCAGTCGCCGCACGCCTTGAGGGTGAGGCTGCCGGTGACCGGGCCGGTGTAGAGGACGCGGATCTCGTCGGGGCTGTCGTTCTTGACGGTCACGGAGATGCTGCCGCCGGACGCGGTCGTCGGCAGTCGCTTCCCGGCCTCCGGGACCGTCTGGGCGACCTCGGCCGCGATGGCGATCTTCTTCGCGCGCTCGGCGTTGCGGTGGTTCTTGTTCGCCTTCACGAACTGGTTCATCGTGCTCTGCGCGTCCGCGAAGTCGCCGTCCTCGTACTGGTCCACACCGCACGCGTAGGTGCCCGAGTCGGCGCGGTCCTCGGCCCGCGTGGCCTGCGCGTCGAGCGCCTTCGCCGTGTCGCTGTTGTTGTCCGACAGCTCGGTGATGCGCGCGCTCAGCGCCCGCAGGCTGTCCATCGCCCCGCACGGCTCGTCGCCGCCCAGCCCCTTCGCGGCACGGTCGACGGCCGAGCCGACGGCGGGTTCGACCTTCGCGGTCTGCTCGGCGTCCGGGAACGTGCTGAGCAACTGGCCGAAGGACGTCGTCCAGTCGGCCTCACCGGCCGCCAGCTTGCCCGCCCCGCACTCGTAGAGGGAGGTGGCCAGCCGGTCGTCGGGCCAGGTGGCCAGCGACCCGAGGGCCTCGTCGGGCATGCGGTCGGGGACGTCCCGCAGATACCTCAGCGGTTCGATCGCCTGGCAGTAGTCCTGCTCCTCGTACGCGGCGCCGACCGTCTCGTAGTAGACCTCCATCCGCTCCGGAACCCGCTGGGCGGCCCGCGACCCCTCGTGGTCGGCGCTGAGGTCCCGGTACACGGCCAGCGCCTCGCGGTAGTCCGGCTCGGCCGTGCCCCAGGACTCGTCCCCGGCCGCCGCGACCAGCCGGTCCGCCTCCGTGAGCCGTTCCAGCAGCATCTTCTCGACGGCCTCGTCCCGGGCGTCGTCGTACAGCACCGCACCACCGGCCGGTACGGCGAGCAGGGCGACGCCCAGCGCCAGCGCGAGGGGCCGCTGCCCCGGCCACGCCAGCGGCCTGCGCAGCCCGGCGACCGCCCCGTGGACGGCGGCGAGCAGCAGGAAGGCCAGGTAGCTGCCGACCAGGGCGGACGAGACGCCGTCGGCGTCCGCCGGGAGCGCCACGAACAGCAGCACCGCGGTGACCGCCAGGCAGACAGCGGCGGCGAGCCAGCGGCGCAGCAGCGCGTAGCCCAGTCCAAGACCGCTGAGGTTCAGCAGCGCGACCGCCAGGGCCCGCAGGCCGTCCGGAGCCGCCGGTGGCGGGCCGGGAGGCATCGGAGGCATCGGCGGTATCGCGAAACCGTGACTGGAGTCGTACGGGTTCCCTGACATGGCGGCTCCCCCCGCTCAACAGCGCCCACCGGTCGGTGAGTTGGCAGTCTACGGCCGCCCTCGCCGCGCCGACAGGGCGGGGCCGCCCCCGTGCCAGGCCGCCGCCGGGCCGCCGCCCACCGGTGACCCTCGGGACGCGCCCGCGTCATTGGTGACAGGTGCTTGACACAGGTACGGACGCGGACAGGGGCCGACCGGCCGTCCAGTGGGGCCGGTCGGCCCATCCGGACGCGGGCCCGGGGGCGGGAGGCTGTGACCGAGGGCGAGGAGGCGACCGCCGGGTACCGGAGGCGGGCGCCGACCATCGTGGTCCCGGTCCCGGAGGAGAGGACGGCACCCGGACCATCCCGGTGCGGTACGCCTGAGCAGGGGTCGGGCGTCTGCGCCACCCGCGTGTGCGCGGCCGATGCGGCAACGGCCGCGCACACGCGTACGTCTGTGCCACCCTCGCCCGTGGCCCGCTCAGCGCGGCACGGTCGGGTCGGTCGGGTCCGGTTCGGTGCCGCCCTGGTCGAGCCGGAAGGGCGGGTACACGTCGGTCAGCAGCGCGGCGTACGCGGCCACCCGCAGCACCCAGCGGTTCAGCCCCAGGATCAGGTCGAACAGACCGCGCGGATAGCGCCCGGTGGCCGCGAGGGCGACCCCGGCGAAGAGCGTGAGCAGGCCGATGAGCCCGCCGGAGAACCAGGCCGCGCGGACTCCGCCGATCAGGAAGCCCAGGACGAGGTAGTGCGGGATCGCCAGCAGCCACCACTTCACCAGGACCAGGCCCCGCGAGAGCGTGCGCGGGTACTCCAGATCCCAGTGGGCCGGGTAGTCGGGCACGTCGGCGAGGGTGAACGGCGGATAGCGGTCGGTGCCCAGGGTGCCGTACGCGTAGTAGGCGACGCGCCAGTTCCAGCGCAGTACACCGGTGTTGAAGTCGAACAGCGGCCGGGGGTAGCGGCCGGTGAACAGGATCGCGAAGAAGGCCACCACGCCCGTCACCACGAACGCCACCCACAGGAAGAGCAGGACGACGTAGTGGGGGAGTGCGAGCAGCCACTTCACCAGCCACAGCCAGCGGGACAGCGGCTCGTCGAGGGCCGCCGTCAGCCGTGCGGGGTGCACCGGCGGGGGCGCCGTGGGAGGCGTCGCCGGGGGTATGGTCTTCGTGCTCATGGGACCGGTCCCTTCGGAATCCGGTGACGGTGATTCCAGCGTTCCGCCGACCGGCCCGCCCTGCCACTGGGCTGTACGGGCCCGGTGGAGGGCCACAACGCCCTCGCGCTCCGCACCCCTGTTCCCCCTGTCCCTCCCCAGTGCCCGCCGGGCGGGGTGCCCGCCGGGCCGCACAGGCGTAGCGTCGGCATATGGGAGAGGACGGGTATGTGCGGCGTACATATGCCGGGTGAGGTCACCCTCGGTCCCGAGGCGCTCGACCCGGAGTTCGCGGAGACGGTCCGCCGCACCGGCGCGTCCATCGGCGCCCTGTACCTGCTGGAGTCCGACGAGAGGCTGCTGCGCCTCGAAGTGCTCTCCGGGGCCTCGGCCGAGATCGCCGCCCCCTGGGCGCGGGTGCCGGTCGCCGCCCCGGCCCCGGTGGCCGACGCCGTGCGCGAGGACCGCCTGGTCTGGCTCGGCAGCCAGGAGGAGGTCGCCCACCGCTATCCGCGCACCGCGATGGCGCTGCCGTACCCGATGGCGATGGCCGCCGTCCCCGTGTCGGGCGTACGGCGCTGGGGAGCGCTGCTCCTGATGTGGCCGAGCGCCCGCCCCCCGTACATGACCGGCCGGGAGCACGGCCACCTCATGTCCCGCGGCCGGCGCCTGGCCCGCCTCCTGGAGGAGACCGCCGACGGCTACCGGCCCACCTCCGGGGAGCCGCGGGTCGTCGACCCCACCGGCCGTCCGGCCGTGAGCCCGGCGATGGCCGCGGCCGACTTCGTGGAGCGCCTGCCGGGCGGCAGCTGCTCCCTCGACCTGGAGGGCCACTTCACCTACCTCAGCTCGGGCGCCGAGCGGCTGCTCGGCCGCGACGCCGACCAGCTGCTGGGCACCCTGCCCTGGCTGTCCCTGCGCTGGCTCGACGACCCCGTCTACGAGGACCACTACCGTGCCGCCGTCCTCAGCCGCCAGCACGTGACGTTCACCGCGCGCCGCCCCCCGGGCCAGTGGCTGGAGTTCCACCTCTTCCCCGACGCCAGCGGCATCAGTGTGCGGGTGCTCCCCGCCGGTGCCACCACCGGACAGCTCGCGTCACCCGTCACCGCCACCGACAGCGCCGCCCCCGCCCGCGCCGGTCAGCTCTACCAGCTCATGCACCTGGCCGCCGCGCTGACCGAGGTCGTGGGCGTACGGGACATCATCGACCTGATCGCCGACCAGATCATGCCCGCCTTCGGCGCGCAGGGGCTGGTGCTGTCCGTCGCCGACGCGGGCCGACTGCGGATCATCGGCCACCGCGGCTACGCACCCCGGGCGATCGAACGCCTCGACGCCCTGGCCCTGGAGACCGACTTCACCCCGGCCGGACGCGCGCTCGCCACCGGAGTGCCCGCCTTCTTCGCCGACGCCGACGAGATGCGCCGCAGCTACCCGGAGGCGCCGCAGGTCAGCGGGAAACAGGCGTGGGCCTTCCTGCCGTTGGTCATCTCCGGGCAGCCCGTCGGCTGCTGCGTCCTGTCCTACGAGCGGCCGCACGAGTTCACCGCCGAGGAACGCGCCGTCCTCACCTCACTGGCCGGTCTCGTCGCCCAGTCCCTGGACCGCGCCCGGCTCTACGACACCAAGCACGCGCTCGCCCACGGACTGCAGCAGGCGCTGCTGCCGCACGCCCTCCCCGAGGTGACCGGACTGCGGGTCGCCGCCCGCTATCTTCCCGCCACCCGCGGCATGGAGATCGGCGGCGACTTCTACGACGTGATCCGCCTCGGTCCCGGTGCCGCGGCGGCCGTCATCGGCGACGTCCAGGGCCACAACGTCGCCGCCGCCGCCCTCATGGGCCAGGTGCGTACCGCCGTGCACGCCCACGCCACCCTGGGCGCCTCTCCCGGGCAGGTCCTCGCCGCGACCAACCGGCTCCTCGACGACCTCGGCGTCGAGCTGTTCACCAGCTGTCTCTACGCCCATCTGGACTTCGTACGCCAACGGGTGACCGTGGCCAGCGCCGGGCACCCGCCCCCGCTGCTGCGGCTGCCGGACGGCGACACCCGGCCGCTCGTCGTCCCACCGGGACCGCTCCTGGGGATCGACCCCGACGCCGCGTTCCCCGTGGCGGAGGTCCTGCTGCCCCCGGGGTCGCTGCTCGCGCTCTACACCGACGGACTCATCGAGATGCCCGGGAGCGATCTCGACGACTCCATCGCGCAGCTCGCCCGCCAGCTCGCCGACGCCGGTGACCAGGACCTCGACCTGCTGATCGAGAACCTGCTGGAGCACACCGAGGCGGCCCGGCGCCGCACCGACGACGTGGCGCTCCTCGTCCTGCGGCATGAGGCGGCCGGTGCCCGGGCACCGGCACCGCACACGTGAGCCTCGCCCCTCTTACCGCTCGCGGGGCGCCGTGGAACCCCGTACCGGGTGCTTGCTCATCACCGAGACCCGGTTGAAGGCGTTCATGGTGATCGCCACCCAGATCACCGCGGAGATCTCGTCGTCGGTCAGCGCGGACCGGGCGTCGGCGTAGGCCGTGGTCTGGGCGGTGGCGTCCGCGGGGTGGGTGGTGGCCTCCGCGAGGGCGAGCGCGGCGCGCTCCCGGGGGCTGAACAGCTCGGTGTCGCGCCAGGCCGCCAGCACACTCAGCCGCTGGGTGGTCTCGCCCGCCCGCAGCGCGGCCCGGGTGTGCAGGTCGAGGCAGTACGCGCAGGCGTTGAGCTGGGACACCCGGAGGTTGACCAGCTCGACGAGGATCCGGTCGAGACCGGACCGTGCCGCCACGTCCCTGACCGCCTCCGAGGTGGCGATCAGGGCGCGGTAGGCGTCGGGGCTCTGCTTGTCGACGTAGACCCGCTTGCCGGTGCTCGCCGCCGTCCCAGTCACCTGGTCTCCTTCATCGAGTGATCATCCGTGCCACGTCCTATCATGACCAAGAGAAAGTTGAATGTCGAACGAGTTGAGTGTCAAACGTTCTGCTTCCGGGAGGACGCACCGTGAGCAACACCGAAGCACATCCCGTGGAACTGTCGTGCGGTGGACCCTCGGACGCGGGCCCTCCGCCCGTCGTCGAGGTCCTCACGGCCCGGGAGGTCCCCCTCGGCGGACCCCGCGCGATGACGGTACGGCGCACCCTGCCCCAGCGGGCGCGCACCCTGATCGGCGCATGGTGCTTCGCCGACCACTACGGCCCCGACGACGTCTCCAGCACCGGCGGCATGGACGTCGCCCCGCACCCGCACACCGGCCTCCAGACCGTGAGCTGGCTCTTCAGCGGCGAGATCGAGCACCGCGACAGCCTCGGCAGCCACGCCCTCGTCCGGCCCGGCGAACTCAACCTCATGACGGGCGGCCACGGCATCAGCCACACGGAGGTGTCCACGCCCCGCACCACCCTGCTGCACGGCGTGCAGCTGTGGGTCGCGCTGCCCGACGAACACCGCGACGCCCCACGGGACTTCCAGCACTACGCGCCCGCCCCCGTACCGCTCGACGGCGGGGCCGCCCGGGTCTTCCTCGGCACGCTCGCCGGTGACACCTCCCCGGTGCCGACGTTCACCCCGCTCCTCGGCGCCGAACTCTCCGTGGACCCGGGAGCGACGGTGCGCCTGGAGGCCGACCCGCTCTTCGAACACGGCCTCCTCGTCGACACCGGCGACATCCGCTTCGACGGCACGCCCCTGGCCCCGGCCGAGATGGGCTACGCCGCCCCCGGCCGCACGACCCTCACCGTCACCAACGCCGGGCCCGAGGCAGCCCGCCTCGTCCTGCTGGGCGGACCGCCCTTCGGGGAGGAGATCGTCATGTGGTGGAACTTCGTCGGCCGCACCCACGACGACATCGTCCAGGCCCGCGAGGACTGGATGAAGGGATCACGCTTCGGCGAGGTGCAGGGCTACGACGGCGCCCCACTGCCCGCGCCGGAGCTGCCGAACGCGCCTTTGAAGCCACGGGGAAGGGCACGCTGACCCACGAGGCTCCCGCGTCAGCAGGGGCCTTGTCGCCCGCTCTGTCGCGGCACCGGTCGGGTAGCGTGGGAGCCATGTCGAGTCCTGAGTCGGACAAGTCGGGGGCTTTCGGTCACGCCGTCAGCCCCCTGCACCACTGAGCCCGTAGCCCTGTCGTCGCGCCGCATTCCGCGGCGGGACGCGTAAGTGTGCGCTCGGGGCTGGCCGCGGTGACGAGATGACCTTCTCGTGCCTCTCCTCACCTCGGAGCCACTCGATGCCTCTCCCGCTGTACCTGCTTGCTCTGGCGGTCTTCGCCATGGGCACCTCGGAGTTCATGCTCGCCGGTCTCCTGCCGGACATCGCCTCGGATTTCGACGTCACCGTCGGGACGGCAGGCGTGCTCACCTCGGCCTTCGCGATCGGCATGATCGTCGGCGCCCCACTGGTGGCCGCCCTTGCCCGTAACTGGCCGAGGCGCCCGGCCCTTCTCGGGTTCGTCCTCGTTTTCGCGGCAGCTCACGTCTTGGGCGCCGTAACAACGAGCTTCCCCGTCATGTTCGCCGCCCGAGTCGTCGCCGCGCTCGCGAACGCGGGGTTCCTCGCCGTCGCTCTGACGGCCGCCGCCGTGCTGGTCTCACCCGACAGGAAGGGACGCGCGCTGGCCGTGCTGCTGTCCGGCACGACGGTGGCCACGATCGCCGGTGTCCCCGGTGGGTCGGTGCTCGGCACGGCGCTCGGCTGGCGGGCCACCTTCTGGGCTGTCGCCGCTCTCTGCCTGCCCGCGGCTGTCGGCATCCTGAAAGGCATCCCAGCAGGACGTGATGAGCCCGAGGCGACTGGCAGGCCGTCGTTGCGAGCGGAGCTGACCCAGCTCACCAGGGCGCGGTTGATCCTGGTGATGCTGCTCGGCGCACTGGTGAACGCGGCAACCTTCGGAAGCCTCACGTTCCTCGCCCCCGTGGTGACCGACAGCGCCGGGCTGGACGAGTGGTGGGTCTCCGTCGCTCTGATGCTCTTCGGCGCTGGTTCCTTCGTGGGCGTCACCGCCGCCGGACGGCTGTCCGACCGAAGCCCCGGTCCGGTCATCGCGGTCGCCGGTCCGCTGCTGCTCGTCGGCTGGCTGGCTCTGTCGCTGCTGGCCGACGACCCGGCCGCCCTGTTCACCCTCGTGTTCGTGCAGGGCGCACTGTCGTTCGCGCTGGGCAGCACGCTGATCACACGGGTCCTCTACGAGGCAGCGGGAGCCCCCACCATGGCCGGGTCGTACGCGACAGCGGCGCTCAACGTGGGCGCCGCCACCGGCCCCGTCATCGCCGCGGCCACTCTCGACACCGAAGCGGGGGCCCTCGGGCCGCTATGGGCAAGCGCGCTCCTCGTCACGATCACACTGCTCACCGCCTTCCCCCTCCTCACCGTCATCACGGCAAACCAGAACACCGAGATGCTGCGGTGACTCACGCCCGAACGCCCTTCTCGCGTCGTCGTTCAGGGTGGCCTTCGACCGTGAGGACGCCTGCCCGCGCCGCGCCCGCCCTCCCCATGGCCGTCCTCATGTCGGCTTGAGTAACGCTGTAATTCCGGTCCAGTGCCATGGCGGGGTCACTCAGGCGTCCGGTAACATCCCGTCGAATCGCGCTTACATATTGCAGATGGGGGCGGTTTACAGAAGCTGCGAATTCCGGCGGGAACACAGGAGTGGTCAGTCATGTATGTTCCGGCCGTTTACCAGGCCCGAGAGGGTCGGCAGCTGGTCGAGGTGGTCAGTCAGTACCCGCTCGCCGTACTGATGACCAATGGCCCGTCCACCCCGTTTTCCACGCACCTTCCGGTGATTCCCGCCTCGGAAACCGACGTGGACGAACTCGTCGGGTCGACGCTGCTCGGACATATGAATCGCGCCAATCCGCACTGGTCCGCGCTGCGCGCCGGAATTGCGGCCAAGGCCGTCTTCTGGGGGCCGAATTCCTATGTGACACCGATGCTGTACCCCTCCGACCCCGCCGCCCCGACCTGGAACTTCGTGTCGGTGCACGTGGAAGGCGTGCTCCAGCCGGTGCACGACGACGAGGAGACCCTCGCGGTCGTCCGACGCACCGCGGCCCGCCTGGAAGGCCGCTTCGGTGCTGGCTGGGATCAGGAAGGCTCACTGGACTACTTCCGTAAGATCCTCCCAGGCGTGGGCGCGTTCCGCCTCGAAGTCCGCTCGGCACAGGGGATGTTCAAGCTCAGCCAGGACAAGGAGCCCGCTGTCCGGCGCCGGATCCGTGAGCACTTCGAGGCGGACGGCACCGGACCGACCCGGGAACTCGGCAGAGCCATGCGCAACTTCGACGAAGCGACGGAACGAGAGTACGGCGCCTGACGGCCACGGCGACACGACTGGGGGAAGAGCGGACACGTGAGGCACACCGAGCTGACACGGAGAAACTTCGCCGGCTACGCGGGCATCGTCCTGCTGATGAGTTCCGTCGGCGCCGCCTTCAGCGCCGTGGACCTGGCGATGGTCGCCCCGCTCGGCCTTCGGTACGTGGCCGCGGTCGGCCTGGCCGACCTGGTCGTGACCGGGGTGCTGGCGTTCGCGGGCGGCCTGGTACGGGTGTTCTGCAGCCGCCTGGCCATCGCCGAGGGCGAGGGGGAGCGCGGGCGGCGGCTTCCCGTACTGCTCATGGCACTGCTGTGGTGCGGCCTCGCCTGCCAGCTCCTGTTGCTGCCCATCGCGTGGGGCTCCGAATGGTTCCTGGACCTGATCGGGCAGGACCCGGAGCTGGTGCCCCTCACCGCCGACTACATCGTGGTCCGGCTGCTCGGCGTCATGGTGCTGGTCGGGTACGCCGCGGTGAGCGAGGCACTCAAGATCTGCGGCATGAAGAACCTGTCCTTCGGCGTCGTGAGCGTCGGGTTCTTCGCCAACGCGGGACTGAACTACCTGGTCCTGTACACCAGCATCAAGACCGTCTTCGCCTCGCCCGCCCAGGCCGTCGCGGTCTCCACGGTGATCGTCCAGGTGCTGATGGCGGGCGGCTGCGCCGCGCTGTTCCGGCAGCGGATGCGCGCGCAGGGGGAACGCTTCGAGCGGCCCGCGGCGGGCGAGGTCAGGACCGAGTTCCGGTCGATGGCCCGAATCGCCCCGGGCATCGGAGCGCGCGACGTCAACGACTACATGGCCGCGATCGTCCCGTTCCTGTTCATCGGCACGCTCAGCCCCGGCTCGGTGGCGGCGGCGGTCGTCGCCTCGAAGATCTACACCCTGTTCTGCCGGGTCCCCCAGTCCTGTGTCGCGGGTGTCTTCACCTACTACGGCTACCAGGTCGGCAAGGGCGCCACGCCCCGGGAACTGGCGCGACGGGGACGGACGCTGCTGTGGTACACCGCCATCCCGACCGCCGTCGGCACCCTGCTGATCATGGTGAGCGGTCCCTGGCTGGTGCAGGTCTTCGGCGGCGGCGAGGAACTCGACGTACGACTGGCGACGATCCTGCTCGCCGCCTTCATGGCCACCATGCCGCTGTACGTCCTGGAGGCCGTCTACAGTGCCGTGCTGACCATCCACCAGCGCGCCGCGCTGCTCTCCGTGACCTCCGCCGTGACGACCTACGGGATCATGATCCCGCTCTCCTGGTACGCGGTGTTCGTGCTGGAGTCCGCGTTCTGGGCCATCGCGCTGGGCGGCATCGTCTCCTCGGTGGTGATCGTGGCGGTGCTCTGGCGGGCGGTTCACCGGGACCACTGGGCCCAGGCGGCGGCGGAGCCCGCGGCGGTGGGCGGTGTCTGACGCCCTCGTGCCGACCCGTGGCGGTGAGCGGCACGGACTCAGTACCCCTGAGGGACACCACATCGCGTCCCCGGAGGGCCATCTCGACGGCATGCTGCGTCAGTTGCGGTCCGTCCTGGACCGCCCCGAGCCGGACGAGGACGGCCTCGTCGAGATCATGTCGCTCTACAACGACCTCGGGTTCGTGTGCCTGTTCCTGGAAGGGAGCGGCGACACGACGGGCCTGGCGCGGCTCGCCGACCTGCGCTGGTCGTTCAACGAGGACCCCGCCCTCCGCTCCCGCCTCCTGGCGTACGTCACGGACCTGTCCTGTACCGACCCCGGGGTGGAGTCGGCGCGGCAGGAGTACGTACGACTGTGCCAGGAGCCCCGTGACACCGGGCGGCCTGTCGTCGAGGCGCTCACCGGACTACGGGCCTCCCTCGGAAAGTTGCGTGACCAGCAGCGGGCCCTGCTCCGGCGGCTGGGCGTGGACTCCGGCGCCGAGCCTTCCGCGGTGTTCACCCAACTCGTCAGCGGCGTCCCACGGGCCGAGACCAGGGACAAGCTGGCGCTCGCCTGGCGGGAGCGGTCCGACCAGCAGCTGCCCGAACTGACCCGCCACGTCGACGAGTTGATCGCCGCCCGGCATCGCGGCAGTGCCGCCCAAGGCCATCCCAGCGTGCTGGCGCACTCCCTGCTCGGGAGCCGGACCACGGAGGGGGAGATCCAGGGGTTCCTGGACCACTGGCTGCCGCTGGCCCTGCGCACTCACCGGGAACTGCGGGCCGAGCTGGGCGACTTCCTCGGGACGACCGACCCTCCGATGACCCACGCGGGATGGGCGATCCGCGCCGCGCTGGGTGGTCTGCGCACCCCGCGATTCCCGCTGCGTGCCTGCCTGGACTTCGCCTTCGCCGTCACCCGCGCCGCCTTCGGCCTGACCGCGCGGCTGGCGCCCGACGACGGCTCCGGCCGTCTGACCGCCGACGTCTTTTCCGACAGCGCACCGCTCGGCCGGATCGTCCTCGACCTCTGGGAACGCCCGGGCAAGAGCACCGCCCACCACACGGTCGGCATCCGTAACCGCACCGCATGGGGCTCCCTCGTCCAGCGACCGGTGTCCTACCTGTCCTGCGCCTTCCCCGCCGACTCCGCCGCCGGGGGACTCACCCCGCGGAACGTGCACAGTCTGTTCCACGAGTTCGGTCACGCGCTGAACCACCTGCTGATCCGCGACCGGCTGCCGCACGCCGCCGGGCTGGAGCGGTTGCCCGCCGAACGGATGGAGTGGCTCAGCCTGTGGTGGGAGAAGTGGGTGTACCACCCGGAGTTCGCCCGCTTCCTGGCGCTGTCGCCGGCCGACGCGGAGGCCTGGGAGAACACCGGACTCGCCCGATGGCTGGAGTACCGACAGGGTGCCGCGGAGCAGGCCGTCGCCGCCGCGCTGGACTTCGAGGCGCACCGCCGCCCGGACACCGGCGGCCTCGCGGCGGTCTACACACGGCTGGAGGAACGGCACGGGCTGTCCGACTGCGTGGAGTTCGGCCGCTTCCCGGCACAGTTCGCCCGGCCGGTGTTCACCGCCCGGCCCGGCCTGCACTTCAGCTATCTGTGGGGCGCCGCACAGAGCGCGGAGACCTTCGCGCCGTACCAGGGCCTCACCCTTGACGAGATCGCCGCCCGGCCCGCCCTGCGCGAGATGTTCACGCCCTGCTTCGACACCGCCGCGGCGTCGCGGGTGCCGGGGACCGCGGCCCTGCGACGGCTCTGCGACACGGCGCGGCTGCCCGTCGCACCGGTACGGACCTGACACGGGAGGCGAGCTGCCATGCCAGTGGTCGACTTCGGAATCGCGGGCCTCGGGACCTGTCTCGGCGAGCCCGCCGACGTGCTCAGGGACGCGCACCGCTACGGCGTGGCGCCCGAACTCGCGGCCCGGATGGGATTTCGCACCTACCACAGGGCACCCGCCGGGGTGACCACTCCCATGCTCGCCGCCGCGGCCGGCCGTACCGCGCTGGAGCGGGCCCAGGTGGACGCCTCACAGGTCGACTACCTGGTGGTGGCCAGCGCCAGCATCCCGGAGTACTTCAACTGGGACCCGTCCACCGCCGTCGCCCGCGAACTGGGCATGCGGGACGTCCGGACACTGCTGCTCACCCAGACCTGCACGTCCGGAGTGCTCGCCTTCCAGTACGTCGCCGGTCTCTTCGCCACCCGCGACGACGTCCGTACGGTGCTGCTGGCGTGTCCGGAACGCGTCAGCGAGGAGCAGCACAGCCGGATGGGAAGCGGCACCACCGCGGACAGCGACGGCGCCGCCGCCGTGGTGCTGCGGCGCGGTCACCGATCGCTGCGCTGGCTGGCCACCGAGCAGCTGACGGACGCCCGGTACGCCGACTTCCACCGCCTGGAGTACGGCGGCAGCGCCGCGCCCTTCCCACCCGAGGGGACGCGCAACCACGACATCGACCCGGCGCAGCTCCTCTACCGGACGTTCGAGGGGGATCCGGAACGGTTCATCGCCTACGCCCAGATGACGGACGCGCGGCTGGCGGAGGTGGTCGACAACGCCTGTGCCCGCACGGGCACCAAGCGGACCGAGCTGTCCAGGATCCTCCTGCTCAACGCCAACCAGGAGGCGATGCGGGGGATGGCCCGCGCCCTCGACGTGCCGCTGGACCGCACCAACGCCGAACTCGCCGCCCGGCTCGGGCACTTCGGCAGCGCGGACCCCCTGGTGTGTCTCGACCTCTGTCAGGACCGTGGTGACCTGCGGCGGGGGGAACGGATCGCGCTGGCCGGTGTCTGCGCCGGGCTGCACTGGTTCTGCACCGTCCTGGAGGTCTGAGGCTCAGGCGGTGTGCCGCAGGTACCGCGCCACACCGGCCCTGACGCGGTCGAGGAGCAGCTTCAGGTCCTGCGTCGTGTAGACGAGGGCGGGCAGCAGCAGGAGGGAACTCGGCCCGGGGTGGACGATGGCGCCCTCCTGGCGGATCGCGGCCACCAGGTCGGCGATGTCCTGCTTGCCGAACTCGCCGCCGTCGGGGCGGGACAGCATCAGGGCGCGCAGACAGCCCTTGCCCTGGGTCGACGTGACCACGTCGACGTCCCTCACGAGCGTCGCCAGTTCGGTGTCGAGACGGGCGGCGAGCCCCGCGCCGCGCGCGACGGCGTCCAGTCGGCGCATCTCGTCCAGGGTCGCCAGGATCGCCGCGGCGGTCACCGGGGTACCGGCCTGGGTCTCCCCGGCCCCCAGCACCGCGCCGGCCCGTGTGAACACCTCGGCGACCGGCCGTGACACGATCACCGCGGACGCCGCGAGCGTGCCGTTGGTCAGGGCCTTCGACGTGATCAGCACGTCCGGCGGCTCCGGCCAGGCCTGGCTGGCGAAGAACGGGCCGACCCGCCCGTAGCCGGTCGTGACCTCGTCGGCGACCAGCAGCAGACCGTGCTCCCGGCGCAGCCGCAGCAGGGCGGCGATGTAGTCGTCGGTCAGCGGCAGCGCGGGCGTGCCGATTACCGGCTCGACCACGACGGCCGCGATCCGCCCGCGGTGCCGGTCGAGCAGCTTCTCGAGTTCCTCGGGATCGTTGGCGTGTACATGGGTGACGAGTCTGCGGTCCACGCCGTAGATCCGGTCGCCCAGGTTCGCGCTGGTCAGCGCCGCCGCGCCGAAGGTGAGGCCGTGCCAGCCGCCGTGCAGGCCCACGATGCCCTTGCGCAGGTCCTCGCCGCGCAGCGAGAAGTACTGCCGCACCAGCTTCATGGTCAGGTCGTTCGCGGCCCCTCCGGAGGTGGAGAAGAGCACCCGGCCGTAGTGCTCGGGGCCGGCCACCTCGACGAGCGCCTCGGCGGCCCGGCGGGCGTAGGAGTTCTCGTACCCCCACAGGCTCAGATAGGAGGCGTCCCGCAGCGCCGCGTGCACGGCGTCGGCGATGGCGAGGTTCCCGTAGCCGAGAACACAGTTCCACAGCCCGCTCGTGCCGCACAGCAGCTCGGGCCCGCCCTTGAAGCGCACGCGCACACCGTGCGCCGACTCGGCGCAGTACGCGTCGTCCCCCTGGTTCTCGACGGGCGTCATCATCGGCCAGAGCGGACGGGTGGGGCGGGACATGAGTACCTCCGGGATGGGGGCGGTGTCAGAGGAGGGAGCCGGATGATCCGCCGTCGAGCCTGCACACCATCCCGTTGGCGGCCCGGCCCAGGCCGGCGAGGTACTCGACGCTGCGCAGGCAGGCCTCGAAATCGATCAGTTCGTCGATGACGTAGGACGGATGAGCCTTGCGCAGGTACGCCCGGGTGACCTCCGCGGTGCCGGTCGAGTGGCGCTCGGCCAGCCGCCCGAGGTCGGTGAGCTTCTGCGGGTCCGGAAGCGGTCCCAGCAGCAGCGTCGAGACACTGGCGCCGCCGGAGCGGAAGGTGTCGGCCAGGGCGGTGGTGAGGACCCGCAGGGCGGCCTTGCTGGCGGCGTAGGGGCCGGAGCGCCGGTTGGCGTGGTAGATCGCGTCGGAGTTCACCACCACACACGAGCAGAACCGGCCGGCCGGTCGAGCGGCCAGCAGGTCGTGCAGCAGTTGGTACGGCACCAGGGCGTTGACCCGGAAGAGGGTCTCCAACTCGGCGAGATCGGGCTCGCCCGTGCCCTGCCCGCGGTATGTCCGCCCGTAGGACACGGCGTTGTGCACGATCAGGTCGTAGCCCTCGTCCTGACGGTCGAGGAAGGGCTTCAGCTGGCCGGGAACGGACAGGTCCAGGTGGACGTAGTCGAAGGTGTGCGCGTACGGCACCTCGCCGGCCGGGCGGCGTCCGGTCCCGACGACCGCCCAGCCGGACTCGGACAGCCCCCGGGCCAGATGGGCACCGAGGCTGTGGCTGGCACCGACGACCAGGGCACGTTTCACGGTGACGGCTCCTCGGCGGCGGCGGCCGGTCGGAAGCGGAAGTGGTAGACCATGCCGGTGTAGGAGCCCGCGTACATGCTGCCGTCGGGGCCCGCCACCGGGGTGGTGTCCATCGCGGGGTCGTGCTCGGGCAGTCCCAGCAGCTGGCTGGTCTCCCAGCGGAACCGGCCGTCGTCGCGGTCGAGCGAGACCGCGTTGCCCCGGCCCACGACGGCACCGAAGCTGCCGTCCGGCAGCACGGTGAAGGAGGTGTAGGAGCGTGCGCCGTAGCCGGGGGCGCTCCAGCGGACCGTACGACGGTGGATGTCGACGCCGAAGGCCGTACCGTCCTCGGTCCCGGCCACCAGGACGTCCCCCGAGACGGCCGGACTGGAGACCACCTTGGCGCCCAGCGGGACAGCGCCGACCGCCCGGCCCGCGGCCGTGTCCAGGAAGTGGCAGCGGCCGTCGACGGAGCAGACCACGACCTGGTCGAGGTCGTGCAGCGCGGCCGGGGAGGACCTGATGGTGGCGCCCACGTCGTGCCGCCAGCGCTCCCGGCCGTCCGGCGCCAGGCACACCAGATGCTCCGCGCAGGCCACGACGGCGTCCCCGGCCGCGGTGGCGACGGGACTGGCGTAGGGATCACGGTGGGCGGCGGAACCGCCGTGCGCCGCCTGCCAGGGGCGTGGCAGCTCATGGGTGAAGCGGAGGTCGCCGGTGGGGAGGTCCAGGCCGAGGCAGCGGCTGCCGAAGGCGGCCAGCACCAGCAGGTCCGCGCCCTCCAGCACCAGGGGTGTGGCGTACAGCGGCGCCCCGGTCTCCACGGACCAGACCGGCCGCCCCCGGAGGTCGAGGCAGGCCACCTGCCCGTGGATGGTCGCCGCGATGATCCGGCGCCGGGAGCGGTCCACGACCAGCGAGGCGTAGACGGGACCGGCCAGTCGCCGCTCCCAGTAGACCTTGCTCAGGGAGCGGTCGTGGAGACGGACGTACCCGTCGTATCCGGCGACGACCGCGCCCACACCGGGCACCAGCACGGGGGAGGCGCAGACCGGGACGGGGATGGTCTCCTGCCGGCGGTGGTGCACCAGCTTGCGGTAGCCGCAGACCTGGGGCTCCGCCTCCCACCGGGTGGGCGGTGCGTCGCCCCTGCCCAGCGGGAGGACCGACCGGCGCGGGTCGTGCCGGAACCGGGGCGGTGGCTGTGGCGCGGGCCGTGGGTGCCCGGCCGGCCCGGGCCGGCCGGGGCTGTGCGGTACGGCCTTCATCGGCCGTCGGACCTTCCGGTGAGCCGCTCCAGCGCGGCGTGCAGGGTCGCCGCCGCCGGATGCGACAGCCGGCGCGCGCACCGGGCGCCCTTGGACAGCACGTCGGCGTTGCCCGGGACCAGCTCGGTGAGCGTCAGGTAGTCCGCGAGCGCCGCCTCCGGTTCGCCGACCTGCTCCCAGCACGAGGCGGCCATCATCAGGTGGTGGCCCACGTACGGCGGGCCGGTCCTGGCCGCGGTGTCGTACAGCTCCGCTGCCTCCCGCGGACTGCCGAACCGACGGTACCCTTCGGCCAGTTCCCCGTAGCTCACCGACCACGCGGGGTCCAGGTCGATCAGCGCCCGTCCGGCCTCGATGGCCCGGTCGCGGTCCTTGGTGACGTACATGTGCTCCTTGAGCGCCGACTCGTGGTAGGTCTTCAGCAGGTTCAGCTCGTAGGCCCGCGAGGCCTGCTGCCTGACGGTCTCCTCGGCGGCGGACCGTGCGGCCTCCATGTACGCCCGCGTCTGCTGCGGCAGCCCCTTGGCGGCCGGGAGCATTGCCAGCCCGCGGTACCAGGACGACAGGCCACTGGGGTCGAGACCGGCCTGCCGGGTGGCGATGGCGTTACCGACCCGCACGCTCCAGTGGAAGTCCTCCGCCGGCACCTCCTGCCGCTTGAGGTACCAGACGACGGCCTGGGTGCACGCGTCGAGCGTGCGGTGCGGGGGAACGCCCCCCTCGGTGATGGCCTGCCGCATCGCGGCGAACGCCGGTCCCGACGTCCTGCCGTCCTCCCTCCGGTTGGAGATCATGAACTCCAGCCAGGCGACCTCGAAGCGCTCCCGGCTGCCGTCCGCCCGGGCGGCGGCTCTGGTGAGGACCGTCTCGGCGAGGTCGTGGCGCGCCAGATTGATCAGCACCGAGGCCAGGTTCACCTGCTCGACGAAACCCAGCTCGGCGTGCCCGTCGACGAGGTCGCCCAGCCGTCGCGCGGCCGTGGTGGGCCGGTGCCGCAGCCACGCCAGGTCGTCGTGTGGTACGCCTTCGAGAACGGCCACTTCCTGGAGCACACTCGGCTCGAAGACCTGCGTGAACCGGTACCCGAACCGTTGCCAGTCGGTGTGCTCGAAGGCCTCGACACTGGCCTGGGAGAAGATGTCGGGCCGCTGCCCGGTGGCGTCGGTGACGCATTCGAGCCCCACCATGGTCTGCTGGAAGGCGTTCCGAGCGGTCGTCGCCCGCTCACTGGTGACCGTCACCGCGCGTCCTCCCCGTCCTTGAAGCTGACCAGCAGCCCGTGACCGGTGCCGACGAACGCTGAGAAGAGGCGGTTGCTCCTGCCCACCGCCCGCACATAGGTGTCGATGGCGGCGGCCTCCCGGTCCGGGTCGTCGCCGGGGCCGGCCTCGGCGCTGAAGTCGCCGCCTGGGGCGACATCGTCGGCGATGAGGACGCCGCCGCTGCGCAGCACGGGGAAACACGCCTTGAGGTAGTGGGGGTACGACTTCTTGTCGGCGTCGATGAACACCATGTCGGCGCTTTCCCGGGGCAGCGTGGCGAGATAGGCGGACGCGTCGTCGTGCACCACCTCGACCTTCTCGCCCACCCCGGCCTCGTCGAGGTATCCGCGCGCGAGCCGGGCCGCCCGGGCGTCGGCCTCGATGGTGACCAGCCGGCCCTCCGGGGGGAGCCCACGGGCGATGTGGATCGCGGAGTACCCGAACAGGGTGCCGACCTCGATCACGAGGCGGGGCCGGTACATCCGGGTGAGTAACTGGAGCATGCGGGCGCCGTTGTCGTCGACCTGGATGGCGGGCATGCCCTCGTGGAGCAGCGCGTCGCGCAGCACCCGGTCGAGTATCTCGTCCCTCGGGCCCAGTCTGGAGCGGATGTATGTCATCGCATTCTCTGTCATGAAATCGACTGTTTCATCGTCGCGTCATAGAAGTCGAACACGGCCTGAACATCCGGTGCGATGCTCGGCTCATCGAACTCGAAACACGCGGTGAATGTTCCTTCGAATTCTGCCGGATCGAGGTCGGAAAGTCTCCGGGTGAGGAGGGGTGCGAACATCTCGGCACTGGCCGCGGCTCCCCACAAATAGGTGAAGGAGGCGCCCGGATTCGTATTGATCATGGGCCAGGTGAAGTAGGGAAGGAATTCGCCGAGATCGCAGTGGCGGGAAATTCCGAACCTGTTGTCGAGAGCGTCGAACGCTTCGCGGACCCCGGTTGCCGCACCGCCGTGCACCTCGAAGTCCAGGGCGGCGGTGACGGCCCGGTCGACATGGGTGCGGCGATATTCGAGGACCTTCACCCGGCGGCAGAAGTCCAGACCGACGCGTTCCTCGGCCGAGAGGCCGAAGTGCTCGGCGAGATCCGGGTGGTAGACCCACTTCTCGCTCCACATGCTGAGGTTCTCGATGCGCTCCAGGGGCAGGTAGTCAAGACCGGACTGGGTCGGCAGCCGCTTGCGGATCAGGATGTGGTTGACCGCGTGCCCGAATTCGTGGAACAGGCTGTGCACGTTCTGGAACGTGATGAGGTCCCGGCCGTCCGGCCGCCGGTGGAACCGGCACGACACATAGGCGACCGGGTGCTGGACGATGCCGCCCCAGTCCGCCCTGTTGCGGATGCCCTGGGTGGTGTTGGCGGCGATCCGCTTGCGGTCCGACTCCCACAGATCGAAGTTGATGTACCCCAGGATCTCGTCACCGCGACTGACGGACACGGTCAGCACATGGGTGCCGGACGTCGGAAGCTCGCGTACCCGCAGCCCGAAGACGCGTTGGGCGACCTCGGTGAGGAACGCCAGACAGGCGCGGAGGTCGAACAGGGGAACCGGGAGATCGCCCTGAAGGCGCCGGACGTAGTGGCCGAAGTGGTCCATCGGCGGGCCGGTGTCGGTGACCGTTTCCCGGATCTCCGACTCCAGGGCCGCGTGCTCCTGGAGAGCGGTGACCACATAGGCGTCGATCAGCCGCCGGATCGCGTCCCCGGGCACCGAGGAGCGCCGCAGGGTCTCCGAGAGGACCGTCGCGTGTCCCAGGCCCTTGCTGATCTCGCGCCGGACCGAGATCTTGCGGTCGATCACCTCGGCCAGCGCCTCGCGCCGCTTGTCCCGCAACACCTCCATGGCGCGGCTCAGTTTCACCCTGCGTGACGCGTCGGCCGTAGTGCTGATCAGCGTGTAGGCGAGGGCTTCCGGTGAGCCGCCACGGGTGTCCAGGCCGAGGCGGCCCAGCAGGTCCAGCTGGTCCCGCTGTCCGGCCCTGACGATGTCCTTGGCGCTCGCCTGGAGCTGTTCGAGCCTGTCCGTACGGGACTGATCGGTGTTCCGCTTGGCGGTGAGGTGCTCGACGTAGGCGAGCCGGGACGCCTCGATGTCGCTGTCGGTGCAGTGCAGATCACCGCACAGGGCCAGCAGTCGCGCGTCGTCCACGGCGTTCCTGAAGAAGGTGTCCCGGTAGGGCAGCAGCCATTCGTAGTTGACGAACTCCTCGTTGGATTCCAGATAGAGGAACACATACGCGACGTTGTCGTAGATGGCGGTCGCTTCCGCGAAGGATGCTTCGGTCAGGGTTGACCCGGCAAGGATTTCATCGAGCCGTGCCTTCATGCGACGGAGCATCTCGTGGGTTTCCTGGAGGCTCACCTGGTCCAGGCCGGTGATGGTGTCCACAAGCATCAACCCATCCGTATCCGATAGGTGCGGGTTGATACTGGTAGAGACACCCGGGGGCGTCCCTACCAGATCAACCGCTGTGATTCTCGGGTGCGGCTATGCCGAACCTACGCGGTGGCGTCCTCGCTGGAGTTGAGTATCGCGTCCAGTTCGGCGTCCAGCGCCGTGTCGAAGAGGATCTCCTGACCGCCGGCCGTGCTGGCGTCGGCCTCGAAGAAGATCTCTCCCATCGGTGACGGGAAGAATGCGGGCTTCTTGGTGAGCGGGTAGTTGGTCATGCCTTTCCCCTATCTGCCTCGTGGGCGTCGGTACTCCATGGAATTTTTCCATGGAGCAGAATTCCAAATTATCAAGCGTTGCTACTCGTGACAATGGCTGGTGGATAAATATCCGTCGGAATTCGGTTGGTGTAGTGGAGTTCCACTAGAATCGGACTCGAAATTACCTGCGCACGATCAACTCCGTGAGACCGCGGAATGCGGGAATGGCCCTCCGCTTCGGCGGCGCGGTGGGATCGAGGGACAGGGTGGGAAAACGGTCGAGCAGTACCTCCAGGGCGACCCGGGCCTCCAGCCGGGCCAACGGTGCGCCCAGGCAGCGATGCCCACCGATCCCGAACGAGACGTGATCCATGCGCTGCCGGGTGATGTCGAACCGACCGGGATCCTCATGGACCCCCGGATCGTGATTGGCCGCGACCAGCGCCGCCCACACCCACTGGCCCTTGCGGACCGGACAGCCCGCCACTTCCAGATCCGTGGTGGCGATCCGGTCGGTGACGGTGACCGGACTGTCGTAGCGGAGCACCTCCTCCACCGCCCGCGGCAGCAACGAACGGTCACGGCGCAGCAGTTCGAGCTGGTCAGGGTGTTCCAGGAGAGCCAGGACACCGTTGCCGATGAGGTCCGTGGTGGTGAGGTTCCCCGCCACCAGCAGCATGACGAGCGTGGAGACCAGTTCCTCCAGACTCAGCTGGTCGTGCTCGTCGTGGGCCAGCACGAGGGCGGTGATGAGGTCGTCGCGGGGGCTGCGCGCGCGTTCCTCGATGGCCTCCACGAAGAACATCACCAACTCGTCGCGCGCCCGCGCGATGCGCTCCCGGGTCTCCTCGGAGAGCGACGGGTCGTATTCCAGCGCCAGGTCCTCCGACCACACCTTGAACCGGTCCCGGTCCGAGTCGTCGACCCCGAGCAGTGCGGCGATGGTGGAGATCGCCATCGGCGCCGCGTAGGCGGCCATCAGGTCGAACGAGGCCCGCCCCGCCACCGCGTCGAGCAGGGTGTGGGCGATCGCCTCGATGTGCGGACGCATCGCCGCGACCCGGCCCCGGGTGAAGGCCCGGCTGATCAGCCCCCGCACCCGGCGACGGTCGGGATCGTCCATGAACATCATCGACGATCCCGCCATGGCCCGCTGCACCCGTGTGTAGGGACCGTCGAGCGCCTTCTCCGGGTCCTTCGCGTACACCGAGCCCAGCAGGACCTCCTCGACCTCGGCGTGGCGCAGGGCGATCCAGCCCTCAAGGGACGTGTCGTAGACCATCGGGTCGTCGCCGTGGCGCCGCAGCTCCGCGTAGGGGTCTGCGCAGAACTCGGGTGCGACCCAGCTCAGCCCGGCCGTGCCGGTCCTCTCCTCAGCCACCGTTCCTCCTCCCCAGAAGTCGACTGCGCATGTACTCCGCCGTGTTCAGCGGGTTGCCGTCGGTGCGCGCACGGCGGGGCGTGTCGCCGCGCACCGCCCGGTCGCCCTCGGGGCGGGACCACCAGACGCCCTCCCCGCGGGTCAGGCCCGGAAGCGCCGTCTTGCAGCCGGTGACGCTCCGGGCCGGAAGCTCGCCGCTGATCCGCCAGAAGCCGCCGCGCGGCACGGTGGCCGAGATCCGGGCCTCCGCCCGGGACAGCAGACCGCTCACCGCGGCCATGGTGTCGGCCGGGAACTCCACCTCGAAGGCGTGGCACGGTTCGAAGACGGCACTGCCCGCCCTGGCCAGCGCCCGCATCACCACCACCGGTGTCAGGCCCCGGAAGTCACCGCCGGTGCTGCACGCGTTGTCGAAGGCGTTGTGCACCAGCGTGATGTGGCAGTCCGTCACCGGCCAGCCGTAGAGGCCCTGGTGGAGTGCGGTGCGGGCAGTTTCCTGGATGGCGGTGCGGAACGCCTGGGGCAGCGACCCCTTCTCGGTCTCGGTGGACCACTGGACACCGGCGCCCCGGGGCGCGGCCGTGACCTGGAGACCGATCCCGGCGACGAACGGACTGCGGCCGATGTCCACGCGCGCCGATCCCGTGCCCACAGGGCGTTCCGTGTAGATGATCCGGCTCGGATTGAAGACCGCCTCGATACCGAACTGCTCGCGCAGCCGCTCCGCGATGACTTCCTTCTGCACCTCGCCGTAGAGCAGCACGGAGGTGCGCCCGCCCGCCAGCGACCGGGCGTTGATCAGCGGGTCCTGGGCCGCCAGCTCCAGCAGGGCGGCGTGCAGGCGGGCCGCCTGCCCGGCACGGCGCGGCGACACGACCGACTCGAGCGTCGGCGGGGGGAACCGCGTCGCACCGTCGAGGGTGCCGGGGCCGCCCAGACAGTCCCCGACACGGAGGTCCGCGACACCCCGGATCCGGGCGATGCCCCCCGGGCGCAGCACGTCGTCCCCGGAACCACCGACGACGTCCAGGCCGGTCACCGTGGCCCGGTAAGTGTCTACGCCGTCCTCGCCGAGCCGGTGCCAGGTCAGCCGCTCCCGCTCACGGACCCGCCCGCCGAACAGCCGCAGGAAGCCCGTCTTCTCACCGTCACCGCCCCGCTCCACGGCGAACACCGTGCCGCGTGGTGCCGAGCCCTCGGACTCCTGGGCGGTGCGGGGGAGCGACCTGTCGATGGTCTCCAGGAGGTCGGCGACTCCGGTCCCGTCGCGGGCGGAGCCGAACACGACCGGACAGACACCCGCGTCGGCGACCTGGGCGGCCAGCCCCCGCCACACCTCGGCCGCTTCCGGGAGTTCCCCGGCCACCAGTGCCGCCAGCAGATCGTCGTCCGAGTCGGCCAGCACCTCGGCGGCGGCCGCCACTCCCGCCGCGTCGCCCAGCACACGGGTCACCGTGGCGTCGGGAGTGCCCGGGGCGAGCGGGCGGTTGAGCGGGACGGTCCGCACCGACAGCGTGTCCCGGATGTCGGCCAGCAGGTCGTCGGTCCGCGCGCCCATCCGGTCGATCTTGTTGACGAAAAGGAGCGTGGGCAGTGCCATGGCGCGCAGGGTCCGCATGAGGACGCGGGTCTGTGCCTGCACCCCTTCGACGGCGGAGACCACCAGAACGGCCCCGTCCAGGACCCGCAGGGCGCGCTCGACCTCCGCGATGAACTCGGCGTGCCCGGGTGTGTCGATCAGGTTGACCTGGAGCGAGCGATAGGTGAAGGACGCCACCGCGGTCCGGATGGTGATGCCGCGGCGCCGCTCGATCTCGTCGCTGTCCGTCTGTGTGGTGCCCTCGTCCACGCTGCCGGGCCGTTCGATGGTGTGGGTCTCGAAGAGCAGTCGCTCGGTCAGCGTGGTCTTGCCCGCGTCCACATGGGCGAGGATGCCGATGTTGACCGTCGTCGGCTCCGTGGCGGGCTCGGGCAGCACGGCCGTCATGCGGATCCCCCCGCCGCGCTGTGCCGGTCGAGGAACGCGGTGACGGCGGACAGCACCTCCACGGCATGCGTCACCATGCCGTGGTGCCCCGCCCCGGGCACCTCCTGGTACTCGCACCCGGGAATCGCCCCGGCGACCTCCCGGCCCAACTGCGGCGGGCACAGCAGATCGTGGGCGAAGGACAGGACCAGACACGGCACCCGCACCCCCGTCAGCGCCGTCAGCCGGTTACCGTAGCCCCGCGAGGCACGCAGCGACCGGACGGCCCGCGCACGGTCCCGGACGGCGTCCGGTCCGCGGGCCCCGGCCAGCGCGAACACGGTGTCGTCCGCACCGCTCAGCAGCCCCGGCGACATGGTGGCCAACAGCTCGAACACGGTGGCCACGGCGTCCGGCACCGCGCCCCGCTCGATCTCCTCGCAGGCCAGCAGGTACTCCCGGAAGAACCGGGTGGGGCGGCCCCGGGTGCCGAGCAGTACCGCGCCCCGTACCCGGTCGGGCCGCAGCAGGGCGAGTTCCTGGGCGAGGAACGCGCCCTGGGACCAGCCCCACACCCACGGCCGCAGCGGGATCGCGTCGAGCAGGGCGCCGAGGTGCCCGGCCATCGCCTCGATCGACTCCTCGCGCGGGCCGAGGCGGTCGACCAGCACCAGTTGGTATCCCGCGGAGTTGAGCAGCGGGGCGAACGGCCGCATCGAGGACGACGGCACCGCGATGTTGTTCAGGAACAGCAGGGGCCGTCCCGTACCCAGCACCTCGTAGTCGAGGCGCTGGCCCGCCACGGTGACGTGGCCGCCCATGGACCCGGTGGGGGACAGCATTCACTCTCCCACCGTGAGCGCCGGGTCACGTCTCGCGGCGCACACGTCCGCGATCCGTCCCACCGTGCGGTGCTTGACGATGTCGGTCATCGAGCACTTCACACCCAGCTCCCGGGTGATCCGGCTGGCCAGCGCGGCGACCCGGAGGGAATGGCCGCCCAGATCGAAGAAGTCGTCGTCGACTCCCACCTCCTCCAGCCCGAGGACCTCCGCGAACAGGCGTGCCAGCTCCCGCTGCTCCTCGGTGCGGGGCGAGGGCCGCTCCGCACCCGGACGGGGCGGCGGCTCGGGTAGGGCGTTCCGGTCGACCTTCCCGCTGGGAGTGAGCGGCAGCCGGTCCAGGACCACCAGGCGGGCCGGCACCATGAACTCCGGCAGCAGCCGCGCCACATGACCGCGCAGCGCCGCCTCGGACAGGGGCGGGTGCGGCGGCTGGCCCGGCCGCCGCCGCGCCCCGGTGACATAGCCGATCAGCCGGGTGTCCCCCCGGCCCACCGCCGAGGCCACCACCACCGCCTCGGCGACGCCCGGACACGAGGTGAGAGCCGCCTCGACCTCACCCGGCTCGACCCTGATGCCCCGTACCTTCAGCTGGGCGTCGCCGCGGCCGACGAGTTCCAGCTCCCCGTCGGCGTTCCACCGGGCCAGGTCACCCGTGCGGTACATACGGGACCCCGGCCGCCCGTAGGGATCGGCGACGAAGCGTTCCGCGGTCATCCCGGGCCGCCGGTGATAGCCGAGGCCGAGCCCGCCCGCGACGTACAGTTCGCCGACCACGCCCTGCGGCAGCGGTTCCAGCCGTCCGCCGAGCACCCGGACCGCCATGTTCGCCAGCGGGCGGCCGATCGGCGCACCTGCCGAGACCGCCGGTTGCCACGCAGGGTCGGCGACGTACGCCGTGGCGTAGAACGACTCCGTCTGACCGTAGGCGTTGACCAGCCGCGCGTTCGGCCACTCCGCGCGGATACGACGGACCAGGCCGCCGGTGAGCGGCTCACCGGCCGAGACCACCGTCTCGGGGCGGATGTGGCCGACACCGCCGTCGAGCAGCTCGGTCAGCACCGAGGGCACGGCGCACAGCACGGTGCCCGACCAGCCGGCGCCCTCCCGCAGCGCGAGCAGGTCACCGACGACATCGAGCGTGCCGCCGGTGAAGAGCGCCGCGCAGATCTCGAACACCGAGACATCGAAGTTGACCGAAGTGCTCCCCAGCACCCGGGTCACCCCGTCCGGCGCGACCCGCGGCACGAGCGCCAGTACGTCGCTGACGACGGTGGCGTGGGTGATCACCACACCCTTCGCGGCACCCGTCGAACCGGAGGTGTACATCACATAGGCGGGGTCGCCAGCGTCCGCGCCGACCGGTGGCACGGGCTCCGGCCCGTGGGCGGACGCACCCCCCACGAGGTCGTCGACCAGCACGCACCTCGCGTCGGAGGCGGGCAGCAGCGGCTCGGTCCCGGCGTCGGTGACCACGAGCACCGGCCGCGCGTCGGCCAGCAGGGGCCGCAGCCTGCCGCCCAGCCAGCGGGGGTCGAGCGGCAGATAGGCGGCCCCGGCCTTCAGGATGCCGAGCATCGCCACCACCAGGTCCGCCGATCTCGGCAGCGCCAGGCCGACGACGCCGCCGCGGCCGACCCCGCGCTCACGCAGCCCCGCGGCGACACGGTCGGACCTCGCCTCCAGCGCCCGGTAGGTCAGGGTGACACCGTCGCAGGTGACGGCGGGCCTGTCCGGGGTGCGCACGGCCTGACGGGTCACCATGGCCGGGACCGAGACTCCCGGCACGGCCGCCGCCGCGCCACCGGACCGGGCCAGCAGCTCCCGCCGTTCGTCCTCGGAGACCAGTGCCACCGCACCCACCGTGACACCCGGGTCGGCCGCGACGTGCTCCAGCACCCGCAGGAACCGTGAGGCCATCCGCCGCGCGGTGGCCGCGTCGTACAGGTCCGTCGCGAACTCCAGGGTTCCGGTCGCGCCCCCGTCCGGGAGTTCGCTCAGATCGAAGAAGAGGTCGAACTTCGAGGTCCCCGTGGTCACGGCGCACGGCGCGGCGGCGACGCCTTCCAGTGTCAGCGGGGGCCAGGCGATCGTCCGCTCGTGCCAGGCCAGCATCACCTGGAAGAGCGGGTGGTAGGCCGTCGACCGTTCCGGGTTCAGCGCCTCGACCACCCGGTCGAACGGGACGTCGAGGCGGTCGTAGGCGTCGAGCGCCTTGCCGCGGACCTGGTCGAGAACACCGTCGAACGGTGCGTCGTCCGACAGCGCGACCCGCAGCACCCAGGTGTTGCCGAAGTCCCCGACGGTGCCGGTGACCGCGTCGTCGGCGCGGCCCGCGTGCAGCGCGCCGATCGGCACGTCCGCTCCGGCTCCCAGCCGGTGCAGCAGCACGGCGAGCGCCGACTGGAGGATCATGGACACGGTCGCACCGCGCCGCCCGGCGACCGCTCGCAGCCGGTCCAGCAGCTCCTCGGACACGGTGAGGGGGACCGTGCCACCCCGGTGGCTTGCGGAGGCCGGCCGGGGCCGGTCCTGGGGCAGCCGCAGCGGCTGCGGCAGGTCGGCCAGCTCCCGCCGCCAGTAGTCCAACTGCCCCTCGACGCGCCCGCCGTCACCCTCAGGCCCCGTGTCGAGGTCCCGCTGCCAGTGGGCGAACTGGGAGTACTCCACCTCGATCGGCTGCCAGGCCGGGGCCGTACCCGAGCGCCGGGCCGCGTAGGCCTGGGACAGCTCACGCGCCACGATGCCCTCGGACCATCCGTCGCTGGCGATGTGATGCGTCACCATCAGCAGGACGTGCTCATCCGGGCCGGTGCTGAACAGCGTGGTGTGCAGCGGCGGTTCGGACGACAGCGAGAAGGGATGCCGCGCCTGCGAACGCAGCGCCGACTCCAGCTCGGCCGGAGCCACCGTGCGCAGCCGGAGCCGGGGAGCGGCGTCCCGCAGGCGCGGCACCGGTTGCCCGTCGACCTCCTCGAACACCGTGCGCAGGGTTCGATGGCGGGCGACGACGTCCGTCAGCGCGGCTGACAGCGCGTCGGTGTCCAGCGGCCCGGTCAGCCGCCAGGCCAGGGGCATGTTGTAGGTGCAGCCCTGCGGGTCGGCGGCATGGACGAGCCACAGCCGCCGCTGGGCGAAGGAGACCGGCGCGGGATCCCCCGACAGGGCGGGCCGACGTGCCGGTCGCGTCGTGTCGCGACCCGAGCGCGCCCGTACGGCCTCGGTGAGCGCGCCGACCGTCGGGTTCTCGAAGATGACGCGGATCGGAAGCTCGACGCCGAAGGCCGAGCGCACCCCGGCCGCCAGCCGGGTGGCGAGCAGGGAGTGACCGCCCAGGGCGAAGAAGCTGTCCGCGCGGCTGACCCGGGGGACGCGCAGGACCTCCGCGAAGAGCGCGGCCACGGCGTCCTCGTCGACGGATGCGGGAGCCTGGTACGGCGCGGCCCGCCGGTCGTCGGGCAGTGCCGCCCGGTCGATCTTGCCGTGCGGTGTGCGCGGCAGACGGTCGAGCACGACACAGGCCGACGGCACCATGTGCTCCGGCAGATGCCGCGCCAGCCGGTGCCGTACGGCCGCACCGTCCGGTTCCGGCCCACCGGGCACCGGGGCCACGAAGGCGACCAGCCGGTTCCCTCCCGACCAGTCCTCGCGAACGGTGGCGGCAGCCTCCAGGACATCGGGGTCCCGTTCGAGCGCCGCCTCGACCTCCTCCAGCTCGACCCGGAAGCCACGGACCTTGACCTGGTGGTCCGCCCGGCCCACGAACACGAGTTCTCCGTCCGGGTTCTCACGCACCAGGTCGCCCGTGCGGTACATCCGGGCCCCCGGCGGCCCGAAGGGGCACGCCACGAACCGCGTGCCGGTCAACGCGGGCCGCCCGACATAGCCGTGCGCGACACCGGTCCCGGAGATGTACAGCTCCCCCGTCTCACCGGGCGGCACCGGGCGGAGCCTCGCGTCCAGGACGTGCACCCGGGTGTTGTCCAGGGGCCTGCCGATCGGGACCTCCCGGCCGGTCGGCCGCCCGAGGTCCGCGTAGGTCGACCACACCGTCGTCTCGGTCGGCCCGTACAGGTTCACCACCTCGGCCGCGAGGCCGCGCAGCCGCGCCGCCACGTGCTCCGACAACGGTTCGGCACCGACGAACGCCCTTATCCCCTCCACCGCCCGCGGCCCCTCCGGCTCGTACGCGAGCAGCTCACGCCAGAGCGACGGAGTGGCGTGCAGGACCGTCGCCCGGGTCTCGGTCAGCAGCTCGGTCATCAGCCGCGGGTCACGTACGGTCTCGGCGTCGGCCAGCACGACCGCGGCGCCGCTGATGAGCGGAACGTAGAACTCCGGGACGGCCATGTCGAAGGCAGCCGTGCTCACCGAGACCAGCCGGTCCCCGCCGTCCATCGGCAGCAGCTTGCGCATCGACGCCAGCAGGTTGGCGAGCGCCCGGTGCGGCACCACGACGCCCTTGGGGCGGCCGGTGGAGCCGGACGTGTAGATGACGTACGCCGGATCCTGCGGACGTCGCCCGGTCACGACATCCCCGGTGTCCGGGGGCGGTGGCGCGACAGCGGCACCGGACTCGTCCACGGTCAGGGTCGCCGGGGCGCCGTCGTCGGCGGTGCCGGGGGCGACCAGCCGCAGCGCCGCGCCCGACTCCGCGAGCATGAACCGGACGCGTTCCGCGGGGTACCGAGGGTCCACGGGCAGATACGCCGCGCCCGTCCGCTGTACGGCCAGCAGCGCCACGAGCATGCCCACCGAGCGCGGCAGACACACCGCCACGACCGTGCCGCGACCCGCGCCGAGACGGCGCAGCACCGAGGCCAGCCGCCTGGCGCGGTCGTGCAACGACGCGTAGGTCACGTGCTCCGTACCCCGGATGACGGCGATGGCATCGGGGGTCCGTGTCGCCTGTGCCTCGAACAGTTCCGGCACGCCCTCGTCGGGGAGCGTGCCGGGCGGTGAGCTGCTCAACATGACCTGTCTCTCCCGCCCCGTGAGGTCAGTTGCGTAACGCGTGGAGGCTCGCGCCTCGAACTTGTCCAACCGCTCCCTCGTGGAAACTCGTGCGTTGGACACCAAACACCCGCCCGCCCAACGGAGTTGGCAAAAGCGCAGTTGACGGCTTGATCCTCCGTGCGGCACCGCCCGGCGTCGAGCCGTACTGAAGCGGAAATGGACGGAGGCTCAACTTCAAGCCGACGGCAGTGCCTATGGTGAGAGGCCGTGTCACTCCCCGTAGTTCCACTCAGCCATGGAGAGGAGCACCACGATGACGAATCCGTTCGACGACTCCGACGGCCGCTTTGTCGTGCTGGTCAACGACGAAGGGCAGTACTCCCTGTGGCCGGCCTTCGCCGACCGCCCCAACGGCTGGCGCGAGGCGCACCGGGAGGACACCAGGGAGGCGTGCCTGGAGTACGTGGAGCGAAACTGGACGGACATCCTGCCGAGGAGCCTCGGGGCGGGAGGGGCACGGCCGTAGCGGGTGAGGCGGGGGGCGGCGGGTGCGGCGGTCTCGCGGACCTGCCCGTTCCCCTGGTGTGCACCCCGTTCCCGAGGCTGCTACTGGAAGGTTTGGTCAGAGATCGTCCGGCGGCGACAGGAGTCGGTCCTGCGGGGAGAGCCTTCGCCACTGGCTGGGCGTGGTGCCGTAGGTCTGGCGGAAGCGGCGGGAGAAGAAGGCGGGGTTGGTGAAGCCCCAACTGCGGGCAATGGTGTCGATTGTGCGGTGTGCGTGCCCGGGGGCTGCGAGGTCGGCACGTGCACCCTCGAGCCGACGGCGGATGATCCACTTCTCGAGACTGACTCCGCCGTCGTCGCACAACCGGTACAGCGTCCGCACGGAGGTGTTGTGCGCCCAGGCAATCCGCTGAGGGGTGAGGTCGGGTTCCCTCAGGTGGGCGCGGGCGTAGGCCAGGACGCGGGTGAGGAGGGTCTCCCGTGCGACTGCCCGGCGGGTGAGGTCGTCGCCGGCCACCGACACCACCCAGGCTCGGACGAGTTCCACGGTGGCGGAGGCGAGGGCATCGGCTTCCGGGCCCATGCTGACCTGGTCGGCGATGCGGTGCACGCCGAGGACGTGGTTGATCAGCAGCCGTCCGACGGGGCTGTGCTCGAGCGTCGGGATCGATGCCCGGATCGTGTCCTCGGGCAGGCTGAGGCGTTCGGTGTCGAACATCAGGGCCAGCGTGCTGCCGAGGCCGGACCACCAGTACTCGTACCCGGCAGGCATGTGGTGCATGGTCGCGCTGTTCGGGCCGATGCGCTGCCGGTGGTCAGCCCAGGTGAAGCCGCCGGCTCCCTGGCGGTGGATATTGATCGCGACGGTATCCATCGCATCGCGCCGTGCCTGCCGGAGCGAGCGGGAGATGCGCACCCCCGTGCCCTGGGTGTGGAAGAGCGTGAGCGGGCCGAGGTGCCAGAGTTCGAGTCGTTTCCAGACCCCCTCCTCGGTCTCCTCCTGGACGGCGGAGACGCCGCCCTCACCGGCGGCCACCGCCTCGAAGGCCGCGATCCGGTCACCGACTCGAAGATCGTTTGTGTCGAGGACGAGCACGGCGCCTCCCGTTCCGGGCAGCGCCGGGTCGCCGCCTAGGACGCGAGTGTCCGCCGTGTGCGGCTTTCCAGGCAAAGATGCCTGTATGCAACACGCGCATGCGGGGCACGTCTCCTCTCCTGTGGCTCGCGAAGCAGCAGGTGCGCGGGTGGCCGGCCGGAGCCGTGGCACACAGGGGACAGGATCGGGCAGGCAGGGTAAATCCGACGGATGATGCCCGTGCCACGCTCCCGCACAAGTCCTTCACAAACGGCGGGGTGCGGCGGGGAGGACGGGTTCATGCGGCACCCCGGCTACCGGTTGGGAGAAGCCCATGCCCTTCGTCACCGCATCCGACGACGCCCAGATCTACTACAAGGACTGGGGAACGGGCCGCCCCGTCGTCCTCAGCCACGGCTGGCCTCTGAACTCCGACAGCTGGGAGGCCCAGCAACTGTTCCTGGCCAGCCATGGCTTCCGTGCCATAGCCCACGACCGGCGCGGTCACGGCCGCTCCACCCAGACGTGGAACGGCAACGAGATGAACACCTACGCCGACGACCTGGCCACGCTCATCGACACCCTGGATCTGCGTGACGCCACCCTGGTCGGCTTCTCCACCGGCGGCGGCGAGGTCGCCCGCTACGTCGGCCGCCACGGCACCGCCCGGCTCGCCCAGATCGTGCTCGTCTCCGCGGTCCCGCCGTTCATGCTCAAGACCGACGACAACCCCGGCGGCGTCCCGATCGAGACCTTCGACTCGATCCGGGCCGGATCGCTCGCCGACCGCTCACAGCTCTACCACGACCTCGCCGACGGGCCGTTCTTCGGCAACAACCGGCCCGGTGCCGTCGTCTCCCCAGGCACCCGAGAGGCGTTCTGGCGACAGAGCCTCCAGGCCGGGCACCGGGGCGCCTACGAGTGCATCGCGGCCTTCTCCGCCACCGACTTCCGCACCGACCTGGACGCCATCGACGTGCCCACGCTGGTCATCCACGGCGACGACGACCAGGTCGTGCCCTTCGAGGTCGGTGGCAAGGCGTCGGCCGCCCGCATCAAGAACGCGACGCTGAAGGTCTATCCGGGCGCCCCGCACGGCATCACTGACACCCACAAAGAGCAGCTCGGCGCCGACCTGCTGGAGTTCCTCAATTCCTGACGGAGCAAAGCCCGCGTCCCCGGCCGCCCGCCGGGGATGCCCGAGCAAGGAGCCAACACATGATCTTCAGCGGTCAGCGGCCTCACCGCCGTACCGTCAGCACGTGCCTGCTCGCCGCCGCGCTCGTGGCCGGCCTGGGCGGTGCGGTCGCCCCCGTCTCCGCCACTCCGGCACACACCAGCGGCCCGAGACCGACCGTCGTCCTCGTCCACGGTGTCTTCGCCGACGCCTCCGGCTGGTACCAGACCATCGCCGCCCTGCAGAAGGCCGGCTACCCGGTCATCGCCCCCGCCAATCCGCTGCGCGACCTGGACAGCGACACGGCCTACGTCTCCAGCGTCCTCGACAGCATCGACGGCCCGGTCATCCTGGTCGGCCACTCCTACGGCGGCGAGGTCATCACCAACGCCGCCCGCGGCCACACCAACGTCAAAGCTCTCGTCTACGTCGCCGCGTTCGCCCCCCACCAGGGCGAGAGCGCTCTGCAACTGGCCGGCAAGTACCCCGGCAGCAAGCTGCCGGACGCCTTGATCACCCGCGACTACCCGCTACCGGACGGCAGCACCGGCAAGGACGGCTACATCGACCCGGCGAAGTTCCGCGAGGTGTTCGCCGCCGACCTGCCGTCCTCCCAGACCCGTCTGATGGCCGCCGCACAACGCCCCGGCAGCGTGGACGGGCTGGCGGCTCCCAGCGGCGCGCCGGCCTGGAAGGACCTGCCGTCCTGGTACGTCATCCCCGGCAGCGACAACGTCATCCCGGCCGCCGCCCAGCGCTACATGGCCCAGCGCGCCCACAGCCGCACCGTCGAGGTCAAGGGCGCCTCCCACGTCGTGATGATGTCCCGCCCCGACATCGTGGTCCGCCAGATCCACTCCGCCCACCAGGCCACACGCTGAGGAGCACACCCATGCAACCCGACACCATCGTCCTCGTCCACGGCTTCTGGGTCACCCCGCGCGCCTGGGAGCAGTGGATCATCCACTACCAGGACAAGGGCTTCCGCGTCATTGCCCCGCCCTATCCCGGCTTCGACGTGGAGGTCGAGGCCCTCAACGCCGACCCGGCCCCGATCGAGGCCGTGACCGTCCCCGCCATCATCTCCAGCCTGGAGAAGGTCATCACCGAGCTGGATCGACCACCCGTCATCATGGGGCACTCCGCCGGCGGCGCGTTCACCCAGATCCTCCTCGACCGCGGATTCGGCGCCGCCGGAGTGGCGATCAACTCCGCGCCCACCGAAGGCGTCGCCGTCGTTCCGCTGTCCCAGGTTCGCTCGACCTTCCCGGTGCTGAGGAACCCCGCCAACCGCCACCGTGCTGTCGGCTTCGACTACGACCACTGGCGCTACGCCTTCACCAACACCTTCTCCGAGGACCAGGCCCACGCCACCTACGAGCGCTACCACGTCCCGGCACCGGGCAGCATCGTCTGGGGCAGCGCCCTGGCCAACCTCCACCCCGGCCACACGGACACCTACGTCGACTACCGCAACGCGGACCGGGCGCCACTGCTGTTCTGCTCCGGCGAGCACGACCACCTCATGCCGCCCAAGGTGCAGCAGTCCAACGCCAGGCACTACAAGGCCGAGGGCACCCTTACGGAGGTCGTGGTCTTTCCCCGCCGCTCTCATCTGATGCCCGCCCAGGACGGCTGGGAAGAGGTCGCCGACTACGCCCTGGAGTGGGCCCTCGCCCACGCCTGACCGCCGCCCGCGGCACGCACCGGGCCCGGGACAGCTTCCTCTGTCCGGGCCCGAGGAAGGGAGCCTCCCACATGGGCACCATACGCATCACCCACATCGGCGGTCCGACCACGCTCATCGAGACGGGCGGCTGGCGGCTGCTGACCGACCCCACCTTCGACCCGCCCGGGCAGCGTTACGGCTTCGGCTGGGGCACCGCCTCCCACAAGTCCGCCGGCCCCGCCCTCGCCGCCTCCGACCTGCCGCCGGTCGACGCCGTCCTGCTCAGCCATGACCAGCACGGCGACAACCTCGACCACACCGGACGCGACGTCCTGCGCACCGCCCGGACCATCCTGACCACCCCGGCCGGCGCCCGCCGCCTCGGCCAGCGGGCTCACGGCCTCGCCCCGTGGACCGTGACCCGCCTGCACGCCCCGGATCGCCCCACCATCACCGTCACGGCCACCCCCGCCCGTCACGGCCCGCCCCTGTCCCGGCCCCTGACCGGACAGGTCACTGGCTTCGCCCTCACCTGGGAAGGCCAGCAGCACGGCGCCCTCTGGATCTCCGGCGACACCGTCTTGTACGGCGGCGTCCGCGAGGTGGCCCGGCGCCTGACCGTGGGCACCGCACTGCTCCATGTCGGTGGTGTGCGCTTCCCGATCACCGGACCGGTCCGCTACACCATGACCACCGCGCACGCCGTACGCCTGTGCCGCCTGCTGCGACCCCGCACCGCCATCCCCGTCCACTACGAGGGCTGGCACCATTTCCACGAGGGCCGCGACGCCATCGAGCACGAACTCGCCCGCGCACCCACCGATATCCGCACCCGCTTCCGCTGGCTCGCCACCGGAGTCGCCACGGACCTCAGCGCCTAGTCGCATCGGGCGATGTGTTTATGTGGCACCCAGACCTGACCTGACATGGCGGTCATCGTGCCATGCGGCCGCTCTGAGGAGGGCCGCGAGGAGTCGTCCGGCCGCGGCCTTCGCGGCTGTCACCACGTGGGCTTCGCGACATTGCCGTAGGACCAGGAGGAGCCCTTCGACATCTCGAAGTGCAGGTGGGGGCCGGAGGAGTTGCCCGTGCTGCCGACCTTGCCGAGCTGCTGTCCGGCGGCGACTCGCTGGCCGGCCTTCACCTGGCGTTGTGAGAGGTGCGAGTAGGTGTAGACGTGGCCGTTGTCCGCGGCGAGGCCGATCCACTGGCCGTACGCGCCGCCCTGGCCGTTCGACCAGGCGATCTTCCCGCCGCGTACGGCGACCACGGGGACGCCGGACTTGGCGGCGAAGTCCTGCCCCGTGTGGCGGCCGACACCGTCGGGTTTCCAGGCGTAGGGACCGCGCTGGAAGAACCCGAAGGTGACCTTGTGGCCGGGCACAGGTGAGGCGACCTTCCCCCTGCCGCGCCGTGCCGGCTCGCCGTCGAGGCGGAAGAGACCGGTGATCCGGCCGAGGGTGGCCAGGGAGGTGGGGCCCGGGACGCCGTCGGCGTCGGCACCCTTGAACCCCTGGGCCAGTTGCTCGGCACGGTAGGCGGCCTTGGTCTGGGGACCGAAGCGGCCGGTCGCCTCGTCGATCTTGCGGCCCCGCTTGATGAGGGCCTTCTGCACGGCGCGCACGTCCTCGTTCTGCTTGCCGAACTGAACGTTGGAGACGGAGACCATGGGGCACTCCTAGTACCAGTGGGGAGCCCGGCGCGGATCGGCCTGCTGGACGCGGGCGGCGAAGTCCGAGCCGGACTGGTTGACGTCATAGCGGTGCCGCACGTAGTTGACCGTGGCGCACATACAGGCGACCACGTCGTACGGCGTGGTGGCGGTGCCCGCCTGGTGGTGGCTGGCGAAGCTGCTCGGAACGCACTGCGTGGCGCCCCGGGAGCAGTTCAGCGGATGTCCGTCCGGGGCGATCCGGCCGCGCGCGTTCCTGTCCGTCATGTTGACCCGGAACCTCGGATGGTTGGAGGCGGATTCGCGCTGGGCGATGGTGGCGAGCGCCGGTACGCCGAACTTCGGGTCCATTCCGGTCAGTTCGCACGCCCGGCGCGCGTAGCGGCGCATGGCCTCCTCGCCGGAGTCGTCGCCCGGATCACGGAAGGTGACCTGGGCGAGCGTCAGCCGTCCCGCGCCGCTGTCCGACATGGGTTCGTCGTCGAGGCGGAACAGGCCGGTGATCCCGCCGAGGGCGGCCAGGGAGGTGCGGCCCGGGACGCCGTCCGCGTCGGATCCGCTGAAGCCCTGGGCGATCTGCTCGGCCCGGTAGGCGGCCTTGGTCTGCTCGCCGAACAGGCCGGTGGCGCCGTCGGGGATCTCGCGGCCCCGCCTGAGGAGGGCCTTCTGCACGGTGAGTACGTCCTTGTTCCGCTTTCCGAACCGGACGTTGGACAAAGCGACCATGGCGCACCGGGGTTGAGTCGAACCGATGGTGTGACGGAGCGGCGGGAGAGGCGTGAGCCGCCGCCGGGGACGCGCCCAAGCCTCGTGCGCGGGCTGATCCGTCCGTCCGCTTCGACGGTACGGAGAACGGTGTCAGCGCGGCGTCATTACGCCGTCATCAGCGCCTTCCACCTCCTTCCAGCTGTGCTCCGCCAAGTTGCACGGGGTGCGGGCGGAGCCGAAACTGGTGACGACACGCCCTGTCGGAGGGCGCGCCCGGGTGGGCCATCGCTCGTGAGGCGGTAGCGGTCAACATGATCCCTGATCCTCCCCGGCTGCGACTGCTCGGCCAGTTCCGGTTGGAGCTGGACGCCGAGCCCGTGGAACTGTGCCGCAACGGCCAGCGGTTGCTGGCCTGCATGGCGCTGCGGGGGCGGGTGTCACGGACGGTACTCGCCGGCACCCTGTGGCCCGAGGTCACCGAGGGGCACGCCAGAGGCAGCCTGCGCACCACGTTGTGGAAGCTGCCCCGGGGCGAGCCGCCCCTCGTCGCCTGTCGCGGGGACGCTCTGCTGGTCGCCCCGGCCCTGCGGGTGGACGTGCATGCCCTCACCCGGACCGCCCTTGGCGTGGTGGAAGGGTGCGGTCCGCCGCTCGACGTACGCCCGCCGCTGGGCCTGCTGATGGGAGAGGACCTGCTGCCGGGCTGGGACGAGGACTGGGTGCTGATGGAGCGTGAGCGGCTGCGGCAGCTGCGTCTGCACGCCCTCGACGCGCTCGCCGAGGCCCTCGTACGACAGGGCAGACCGGCCCTCGCGATGGAGGCGGCGTGGGCGAGCGTCCGTGCGGAACCGCTGCGTGAGAGCGCCCACCGGGCCGTCGTGGCGGCGCACCTCGCGGAGGGCAACGTCGGCGAGGCGGTGCGCCACTACGAGGGGTTCAGCCGGCTGTTGCGGGAGGAACTGGGCGTCGAGCCCTCACCACGGTTCGCCGGGATGCTGCCCGTGCGGCCAGGAGACCCGGACAGGAAGGCGGCATCATGCACCAGAGCGTTCGCGACTACTGGATCAGCTTCAACGACCCGCTCGAAGGGCGCGTCAACTTCATGTACCTGGATGTGAAGGGGTATGTGAGCACCGGCATCGGCAACAAGATCGACCAGACGGCACGGGACAACTCCGCACCGACCGCGCAGGAGCGCGGCGCCTCGCTGGCCGCCGCGGGCAGGCTGCGCTGGCTGGTCAACGACACGGGCACGGACGCGGCGTCCGGGGAGATCGCCGCCGAGTGGGACACGGTGAAGTCCCGCATGGACCTCGCGCCGCTCGGGCACCGCCGGTTTGCGCCGCCGCTGACGCGTCTGCACGTCGACAACGACGAGATCGACCGGCATGTCTTCGAGAAGCTGGACGAGATGGAGTCGGTGCTTGTCGGCCGTGTCGACAGCTCCGGGCACCACCCGTTCGGGGAGTTCGCCTCCTGGCCGGCCAACGCGCAGCTGGCCACGCTCAGCATGGCGTGGGCCATGGGCCCGAAGTTCCGCTTCCCCAAGTTCCAGGGCCATGTGAGCGGCCGGAACTGGATCGGTGCCGCTGACGAATGCCACTTCACCCCGGACGTCGGCACCATCCGCATCCGCAACAAGCTGGACCGGGCCCACTTCCTGATGTCCCGCGAGGTGGAGGACCAGGGACTGCCTCCGGAGCAGATCGCGCTGGACGTCTCGGACGTGTTCGGCGTGCAGGGGGCGCTGCTCGCCCTGGGCTTCACCCCGCTGTCGCAGGACGGCGTCGACGGCCCCCGCACTCAGGGCAAGGTCAAGGAGTTCCAGTCCGCCAACGGCCTCGGCGAGAACGGTGCCTTCGACGACCCGGACACCGTGGCGGCCCTCGCCGCCCAGCTCTCGGGCCTCGGGTTCACCGTGTTCGGAGCCTGACGGACGACACCCCCGTCCTGCCCGTCCTGAGGCATCCTCAGCAGACAGTGCGCGGATTGAGCAGGTCCCGCAGGAACGACTCCGGGTTCGGGATGGCGTCGGCGAGAACGCCGAGGTCCATGTCCGGTACCAGGGTGACGGGGAGGGCCAGCGGGCCGAGCACCACGGGTGCCAGAAGCTGCCAGTTCTCCATGTGCTGGATGCTGCGCAGCAGTTCCCGTACCGTCTCGCGCCAGTCCACGGCCGGCATCTGCGCGGGCACGGCGAAGCTGACCAGGTGTCCGGTCTTGCCGCCCCCGGTGGGCATGCGCGCGAGGCCCGCCAGGGCGTCCTGGTGCAGGGCCGGGTCCTCGTTGAGGTGCTCGCCCCAGATCTGGGCGCGCAGGTCACGGACGGACACCCCCACCCGGTGCGGCGCGCCCCCCATGGTGCCGTCCGCGAGGTCCGTGTCGAAGACCCCGAGATGCAGTTCGGAATCAGTGGTATGGGAGCGGAAGTTCAGATTGGCGCTGCCCGCGGCGGCGTACTGGTCGTCTGCGATCAGCAGCTTCGCGTGGACGTAGATCTGCGCCGAACTCGCCGCCTGCTCCAGGTGGAAGCAGTGGACACGCGCCGGGGCGGCCGAGGCGATGCGCTGCAACGCCTCCGTACGCAGTGCCTCGTGGGCGTCCTTGAGCCCCGGCGCGTCGAAGTCGCGGGCGGTGACCAGGATGAGCTGGACGCCCCGGCCCGCGGCGTCCCGCAGGTCCTCGACGAGGGGGGAGGGCCACAGGTACTGGTCCTCGATGTAGATGTAGTGCCGCGCCCGGCGTATCGCCTTGCGGTAGGCGGCCGTGACGGTGAACTCGCCACCCGGCAGGAAGGAGTAGACGCCCTTGCAGGTGAGGGTGCGCAGGACCTGCACCGCCTGGGTGCCCGACCGTGTCGGTGGTCCGGGTGCCTCGGACTGCGGGACCGGGACGGGCGGGGCGTCGATGCGGCTGGGCGGGGTGGGGTCGTTCCAGCGTTGGACCAGGCTTTGCCAGATCTGGCCGACGGCCGGTCCGAACACCGCGCACTGCACGTCGTGCCAGCCCGGCAGGGAGATCTTCGTCCCCAGGAAGTCCGGCTCGCGCTGTCGTACGGGGGGATCGACGTGGGCGCCGTTGTCCCAGCGGTCGAGACACACGTCGATCCCGCCGACGAACGCGCACGGGCCCTCGGCGGCGCCCTGCACGACCGCGCACTTCTGGTGGTGGGAGCCGAAGTGACCCACCCTGGCGTCGAGGATCGCCTGGGCGCCCGCGTCGACCAGGCCGGTTCGGAAGTCGAAGTTGTCCTTGGACGGCAGGGTCGGCACCCTGGGCCTGCGCACGGGAAGAGTGGAGAAGTGCGAGCCGTACAGCAGGGCCCGTACGACGATGCCGTCGGCGCGGAGCTTGCGCAGCCGGTCGAGGACCCCCGGGGAGCCGGTGACCGTCGGGCGCAGCAGCTGCTCGGGTGAGAACCGCCAGCCGGCGAACAGCACCCGGTCCCCGGCGAGCAGGGCGTCCAGGCGGTCGGCCAGCAGGTTGTAGTACGCCTCGGCGTCGACGAAGAAGTCGACCACGTTGTCGCGGGTGAAGGCGGGAGACCGGAAGGGTCCGAGTTCGGCGCCGGTCAGCAGCCATTCCTCGGGCGTGACGCCCGGCTCGGGCGGGCGTTCGGCGGCGGCCTGCAACTCGTCCAGCGTGCGGACCGTCAGCGGGCCGACGTCGTCGATCACCTCGGCCGGCGGGACGCCCAGTACCTCGATCTTGAAGCGGGCCACCGCGCGGGCCGTCTCGTCGCCGTAGTCCCCGTCCGCGCCGAACCGGGGCAGACAGCCCGGGTCCCGGTCGAGCAGGGCGATCTGCACCTTGCGCACCGCCGGATTCCTCCGGTGCCGGGTCCGGGAGATGCGGTCCTGGTCGTCGGCGACAGCTTGCAGCAGCGTGTCGCCGGCGAAGAGCGTGCAGGTGAGCATCCCGGATCTCCTTGCCTCTCGGACGTGCCGGGCCCTGCCCTCAGGGGGTCCGGGGCCGCTTCTCGGGAGGCTGCGGCGCCGCGACCGCTGCCCCGGACGCCCCGGACGCCCCGGACGCCCCGGACGCCCCGGACGGCCCGGGGGGCATGGGCGGCAGACCGGCGGCGAGGCCCGGCAACAGCACCGGCTCCAGCCGCACCCGCTCCTGGGCCGCGAGATACCGCTCCAGCTGCGGCGGCCGGTAGCCCGTGTCGCGGTCGTACCGCTCCTTGGCCGGCACCGCCAGGAACTCGTTGCCGTCGAGTTCACCCTTGTCGTTCGCCGCCTCGCCGATCGGCCGGTGCAACGGCTTCGCCAGGCGGTACATGCCGGTCCGGGAGGAGTGCAGCGGCCCCGAACCATCGGGCCGTACGCGGAAGTCGGTGCTCGCCTCGGGCCGCATCACCCTGGGCCCGGCCTCACTGAGGACGTCCACGTCGAACTCCAAGCCGTATCTGCGGGCCTGGTCGACCATCCACAGCAGGGCGATGTCGGACAGCCCGGTCTCCGTGTAGCTGCCGCCGACATCGCTGTGCACCCCGGCGAACCACACCTGCTTCAGCTCCTGGCCCTGCTGGTCGGCTCCGGGCCGCTGGTGCCACAGGGTCGGCCGGAACGCCGAGCGCTGCTCGTCGACGGCCAGCGCGTGGAAGGCCGCGCGGACCCAGCTGCTCAGCTCCGTGTCGTGGAACGCCCAGCGGCGGTTGAACCGGGTCGCGTACGGCTGGAGCCACGGTTCGCTCGGCATCGGGATGCCCAGCGAACCTACCGTGTCCCACACCCCGATGAAGTTGATCTCCGTCTCGCGGGCGTAGGAGCGGCGGAACAACGTGGCGGCGGCGCCCTTGGGTTGCTCGATCCGGTCCCGGTACAGGGCCCAGGCCTCAGGGATCCGGTCGGCATGGTCGCGGCGCAGGATGCCGCTGTTGAGGATCAGCCCCGCCAGGCTCCGGGCGGTGAAGGCGCCCCGGCTGAAGCCGAAGAGGAACAGCTCGTCGTCGGGCTCGTAGGTCTCGACGAGGAAGCGGTAGGCGTCGACGACGTTCCGGGACAGACCCACACCGAACGCGCCGCCCTGCACCCGTTCGCGCCGGTGGGTGCCGACGCCGCCGTGGTAGTAGACGCGCTGCTCCCGTCCCGCGGCGGTTCCGGGGATCACCGACAGGGCGACCTTGGCGACGTTGGTCTTGCTCGGCTGGTCGGCGAAGTTCCAGGTGCCGTCGCAGCAGACGGCCAGACGCTTGGCCATGAGCATCCCCTCTCACGACAGTGGAGCGGCGCCTAGCACCACTTCCATGCTGGCACCACCTGGAACGCCCCGCCATGCGACCGTCGTGGACCGGGTGCTCGTCGCGACGTCGCCCTCGCGTTGTCCTTCCGCGACGGCGAGCACGTCCGCTACGACCCCCCGCACCATCCCCGCCGAGCGCGAGGGCGCCCAGTACCCGTGCGCTGGTCGACGGGGTCATCGAGTCGCCGCGGGCCGATGTGGCGAGCGTGGACATTCGGGCTAGGCTGGTGAGTTGTAGCAAGCGCACGCCGCCCGAGGTGTGCTGCGGCGGCGAGTTCGAGACGCGCGAATCCGAGACCGACACGGTGTTCGCCGACGCCGGTCCGCCGACACCGCCGCCGCGGCGAAGGGCGCGCCGCACCAGTTCTCGTACACGGCGACGGCGGCCCGGAACTGCCCGGCTCCCGCGTCTCGGAACGCCCGGCCCCTTCCTCAAGATCGATGCGACTTCCGCGGACAGCGGATCGACGCGCGCGACGGCTGAAGGCTCGTCGACGTCTTGCGCCCGTCCGCCAGGCACATCCCGGCACGAGGAGGACCCGCCCATGAGCGAGCCCGGTACCGTCGCCCTGCGGGCCCTCCAGGACGGCTCCGTCCAGGCCGTCGCGTTCAGCCCCGACAACAAGCGCTTCGCCAGCGGCGGCAGCGACACCCAGCTGCGGGTGCGGTCGGTCGGCATCGGGCCACCGCCGCTGGAGGTGCCCACCGATGGATCCGTGTCCGGCATCGCCTTCAGCCCGGACGGCACCAGGATCGCCGTGACCGACTTCGAGCAGGTGTTCCTGCGGGACAGCGCCACCGGCACGGCCCTCTGGCAGGGACCGCTCGCCCCGGGCAACTCGGTGAACTCCGTGCGGTTCGCCCCGGACGGGCGGCTGATCGCGGCCACCGACACCCTGGTCGCCGTACTCGACCAGGCCACCGGGGAGATGCAGCAGCGCATCACCGTCGACCCTCCGCAGATCGCCGATGTGGACCTGAGCCGGGACGGCACGAGGGTCGCGCTCGCCGTCGACGAACGCCACGGCGGCAACCACCAGCACGCCGGATCCGCCCGGGTGCACGACCTGGCCACCGGCGAGCAGGTCTCGCGGCTCACCCCGGAGGACGCCGTCCTCGCCGTCGCGTTCAGCCCGGACGGGCTGAACGTGCTGTGCTGTGCCGCCGACGACACCACCCGGATGTTCGAGGCACAGACCGGCAAGCAGGTGTGGCCCACCCCGGAGGACATCGACGACCAGGTCACCGCCCCGAACTGCCTGGCCTTCGACCCCAAGGGCAGATGGACGGTGGTCGGCGGCTCCGACGGGCTCGCCCGGGTCCTGGACGCGGACACCGGCGTCGAACGGGGCCGGGCGCCGAAACTGGACCCCGGCCACCCGGAGGAGGAGAGCTTCGGAGCCGTCACCCAGGTCGCGTTCAGCCCGAACGGCAAGCACGCGGCCAGCGCCTCCATCGACAACGTCGTACGGCTGTTCGACATCGAGGGCAAGGAGCTGTACACCGTGCCCACCGACGAGGTGCTGGCACTGCGGTTCAGCCCGGACGGCCGCTGGCTGGGCGTCGGCACCGTGAACGGCGCCCTCGTGATCGACAACGGCGAAGCACACCGGGGATGAGCCGCCATGGACCCGCACGCACTCCTCCAACAGGTCGCCGGCCAACTGCGCGCACTGGCCGCGGACGCCGTCGACGGCCTCGTCCGCTCCCTGCCCGAACCCGGCGAGGACCCCTCGGCCGCCGGAACGGTGCTGGCGGGGCGCCTGCTCGCCGCGCACGACAAGCTGCCGCCCGGCAACTCGCTGGTGGAGCTGGTACGGGAGACACTCGGCGACCTCGACGCCGCCTCGCCGGTACGGCTGCACGGCTGGCGGCGGGCCCCCGGCGCGCCCCTCGGCGTGGCCCTGGTGCTCGCCGACCCGGCCGGTGCCGCGGGCGGACGCGCCGTGCTCGGCGTGACCCCGGACGGACCGGTGTTCGACGTGGTGGTCACCCCCGGGGCCGCCCTGACCCTGCCCCAGACCGTCCACGGGCCGTGGAGCGCGGAGGCGACCGTCACCGCCGCCCAGGGCTGGGACGCCGCCTTCGGACCGGGCCTGCCGCCCGCGCCGCCCGGTGGCAGCGCCGCGATCCGGCTGCGCCGCACCGGCAGGCTCACCGCCGGAATGACCGACGGTCCCGGCGTGAGCGTCGACGGCATCGCGCTGGCCGTGACCTCGGAGCCGGGCACCCCCTCGGCCGCCGAACTGGAGTTGCGGGGGTTCACCGCGGCCGTGCTCCCGGCCGCGCTCGCCCGCCTCCTCGGCATCGGCGGCGCGAGCCCCATGTCGGGGCCGCCCGCGCCCGTCGTCCTGCGCGCCGACCGGGCCGCGGGCCTGCGCTTCGCCGGCACCGGCGGCCTCAACGTCCCCCTGCCGCTCCGGCTGAACGCCCCGGCGGTGTCCAGCAGGGGCGCCGCCCTGGAGCTGACCGTGGACGGGGGCGAGCCACGGCTGGCCGTGTCCGTGTCGGCCAGCGCCGGACTCCCGGGCCTGCCCTTGAGCGTCCACCTGGAACGCGCCGGGATCGAACTGCCCGTCACGTTCGCCCCGGCGAACCGTCCCGGCCTCGACCCGAGCAGGCTGCGTGAGCTGTTCCCGGACGGCATCGGCACCGAGTTGAAGGTGCCGCCCATCTCCGGCGGCGGCCTGGTCCGGCGCACCCCCGACGAGGGCTACGGCGGCCTGATCTCCATCGACCTCGGCGTGCTCCGCGTCCAGGCGGTCGCCCTGTTCCGGCCGCCCGACGGCAAGGGCCCCACCAGCTTCCTGGCGCTGCTCGCCGCCCGCTTTCCGACCCCCGGCATCCAACTCGGCCTGGGCTTCGCCCTGGACGCGGTCGGCGGTCTGGTCGGGGTGAACCGGCGCGCCGACCTCACCGCCCTCCAGCAACTCGTCGGTGACGGCAACGCCGACCATGTGCTGTTCCCCGACCGCGCGGTGGAACGCGCCCAGGAAATCATCGGCTCGCTCGGCTCGGCGTTCCCGGTCGCCTCCGGTCGCGTCCTGGTCGGGCCGATGCTCCGCCTCAACTGGGGCGGTCGGATGGTCTCCCTGTCCGGGGCACTCATCCTCGAACTGCCCGCACCGGCCCGCGCCCTGCTGCTGGGACGGCTGCTGGTCGGGCTGCCCGACCCGGACGTGCCGCTCGTCCGCCTCCAGGCCAGTGTGCTCGGCCGGGTCGAACCGGCCGAACCGCTGGTCGAACTGCTGGTGTCGCTGTCCGGTTCGTGGATCGTCGGGCTCGCCGTGCGCGGCGAGATGTATCTGCTCGTACGTGGTGGCCCGCAGCCGGAGTTCGTCCTGTCCGCCGGTGGTTTCCACCCCCGCTACGCCCGCCCCGCCCGGGTGCCCGCGCTGAACCGCCTCCAGGTGGACCTGGCCCCCGGGCAGGGCTGGGGACTTCGCATGGAGGCCTACTTCGCGGTCACCTCCAACGCGGTGATGTTCGGCGGCCAGGTACAGCTCGACGCCACGATCGCGGGCTGCGGTGTGACGGGCTGGCTGGGAATGGACGCGCTGTTCGTCTTCGACCCCGTGTTCGCGTTCTCCGTGCACGTACGCGCCGGAGTGGCCGTACGCGCCTTCGGGCGCCGACTGGCCGGGATCGCCCTGGACTTCACACTGGAGGGGCCCGCCCCCTGGCACGCCTTCGGCACCGGCAGCATCTCGGTGCTGTTCTGGGACGTCGAGCTGGACTTCGACGTCCGCTGGGGCTCGCCGCCCGCCGTCAGGCCGAAGCCCGGACGCGATCCGATCGAGGCACTGACCCCCGAACTGGCCGAGTCCAAGGCCTGGGCGGCGGAGCGGCCGACCGCCGAACGCACCGCGCTGGTGTTCACCGGGGAGGCGAACGAGAGGCTGAACCGGGGCACCCTCGTGCACCCCGACGCCACTCTGCGCGTTTCCCAGCGCGTGGTCCCGCTGGGAGTGCCGATCACCCGGTTCGAACGACGGCCGGTACCGGCGCAGACCTGGACGGTCAAGGAGATCACCCTCGGCGTCCCCCAGCCCGCCGCCGGACTCCCCTCGCTGTCCGAGCGGTTCGTGCCCGGCGAGTTCTTCGACCTCACCGAGGACGCCCAGCTCAGCGAGCCCGCCTTCATCAGCCGCGCGAGCGGACTGCGGGCCCGCGGCGACGGCGCCGTCGTCGGCGTCGGACACCGCGTGGACGACGGCTACGAGACCGGCTACGAACCCCCGCTGGACGAGCGGCAGTTCTCCCTCTGGCCCGGGCTGTTCCGCCGCGAGTCAATGTTCGGAGTCAGCACCGCCGAACGGCTCGAGCGGTGGCGTACACCCGAAGCGGCCGTCAAGGTGCGCCCCGCCAAGCTGAGCGTGGCCGCCACCGATTCGCTGCAGCCGCTGCTGGACGACGTCACCCTGGTTGACGCCACCGCCGACGCCTGGGACGCGATGAGCGGCCGGCTCGATCAGCCGCAGGAGGCGTTGCGGCTCGTCGAGAGCTGGGAGGTGGGCCGATGACCGCGCCCCGCACCACGCTCCGGCCCGTCGGGGGCGTCGTATGAGCACGCGTTGGTTCTTCTCCTCCGTGCGGGTCGGCGCCGCCGCGTCCGCCGACGGACAGCAGCTGCGCACGGCGGTGCGGTTCCTCCGGGACATCGAGGGCCGCCGCGAGGAGCCGGAGGTGGAGGGACCGCGGCTGTCGCTGGTCGGGCCCGGCGAGGTGCTCGGCTTCGACCGCTCGATGGTGCTGCGCGAGGAACCGCCGCCCGGCACGCCCGATGCGGCGGAGAACGTGCTGGCGAGCGTGGAACTGGCCCACGCCGACCTGCCCTGGCTGCTGTCTCCGGGCACGGTGGCCACCGCGGGCGGAACCACCCCGCAACCCTGGATCGCGCTGATCGTGCTGGCCGAGGACGAGGCCGCCCCACCCCGCCCCGGGCACCCCCTGCCCGTCCTCACCGCGCCGGTCGCCGCGCTGCCCCCCTTGGCCGAACGGTGGGCCTGGACCCACGTGGAGGCACGACTGCCCGACGAGGTCACCGGCCTCGACGGCGCCCGCCGGCTTGTGGAACAGGGCGTGCGCCTCCACTCGGCGGGTGTCGTCGGACGGCTGCTGTGTCCGCGCCGGCTGGCCCCGGGCCGCGGCTGGATCGCCGCGGTGGTGCCGGCCACCGCGGCGGGCCGGGACGCGGGCCTCGACGTGACGTTCCGGGCGGCGGCCACCGCGGACGCCTGGCCCGTCCCCGGCCGGGACACCGTCGACCTGCCCGTCTACCACTGGTGGACCTTCCGTACGGGGCAGGCGGGCACCTTCGAGGAACTCGCCCGACGGCTGCGCTTCCGGCCCGCCGCCGAGTCCGGACTCGGCACCCGGACCGTCGACGTCGGCCGTCCCTGGCCCGCCGAGGAGGCCGCGGGCCCCGCCACCGTCGCCATGGACGGCGCCCTGCGGCCACCCGGCACGGCGGCCCCCGAGGAATGGTCCGACCCCGCGGCACAGGACCGGTTCCGCGCCCTGATCCGCGAGCGGGTGGACGCACCGGCGCTGATGCGCGGAGAGCCCGTACCGGAGGGGGGCGGGGAACCCGCCGATGACCGGGACGACATCGCCGTGGCCCCGCCGCTCTACGGCGGCCACCACACCGGCGAGCAGACCGTGCCGGTGGAGCCCGACGTGTGGATGAACACGCTCAACGTGGAGGTCCGCCGCCGGGTCGCCGCCGCCCTCGGCTGCCGATACGTGCAGCTGGAGCAGGAGTTCCTGATGGCCCGGGCCTGGGAACAGGCCGGCGAGATCCGGCGGGCCAACCGGCTGCTGGCGGCCGGCGAGCTGGCGGCCGTCGCCGCTGAGCGGGCCCAGCACAAGCACCTCGACCCGCTGGACGCGTCCGAACTGGTCAGCGTCATGGCACCGGTGAGCGGGCGGATGTCCGTGTCCGTGACGGAACCGGACGCGGAGTCGACCACCCTGGCCGCCAAGCTGGCCTCGGTCGGGGAGGAACTGCCGGCCGGCACCGCCAGCACCTCGTTCGTCCGGCTGACCCGCGCCAACGGCGCGCTCGCCCGGCGGGCCCACCTCGCCGCGGACGGCGAAGCAACCGAGTCGTTCCTCGCCGGAAAGCTGAAACTGATGGGGATGGTCAGCGACGACGCGCCGGAAGGCGGCCTGCCGGGCGAACTGCGCGCCGGGCTCAGCCCCATGCGGCTGCAACTGCTGCGTCTCGCCGACCGGGTACCCGCCGACTTCTGGGCGCGGCGCACCGAGGCCGACGACCGCCCGCTGCGGCCGATCATGGCCCACCCGAAGTTCACCGTGCCGATCGCCGAGGAAGTGCTGGCCCGCTGGCCGGAGTGGGCGCTGCCCGGCATCGGCGCGTTGCCGCAGGACTCGGTGACCCTGCTGGAGACCAACCCCGAGTTCATCGCCGCGCTCCTGGTCGGGCTGAACCACGAGTTCAACCGTGAGCTGCTGTGGCGGGAGTTCCCCACCGACCAGCGCGGCACCCCGTTCGCCCGGTTCTGGCCCGGCGACAGCGCGGACGTCGAGGAGATCGCGCTGTGGCCGCCGGACGCCGCGCTGGGCAGCCAGCTGCGCACCGGCGGCGAGGGGGATCTGGCGCTGCTCGTGCGCGGCGATCTGCTGCGCCGCTTCCCCGGCACCGCCCTGCTCGCCGTACGCGGAGTGGACGGCAAGCTGCCGCCCGCCTTCTCCGACGGCGTACAGGCCACCGCACTGGCACTGGATGAGTCCACCGTCCTGTACCTGTTCCACGACCTGGACGCGGAGCAGGCCCGCACGGAGGACTGGTTCTTCGTGTTCCGCGAACCCATGCGCGGCACCCAGTTCGGCTTCGACACCGGCGACCAGCCCGCCGAGACGAAGACCTGGGCCGACCTCACCTGGCAGGGCGTCGGCGTGGAGCAGACCCGGTGTGTCCAGCTCGGACAGGCGCCCGCCACGCCGACCCGGCTCACCCAGCCCGACCCGCCGGTGTGGGCCCGGGACGCGAGCGACATGGCCCGCATCGCCTTCCAGCAGCCGTTCCAACTGGCCTTCCGCGCCATCAGGTTGCTGGCTGGCTGAGCACCGAACCGAGGACAGGAGCAGTGGGGACATGACCGACGCCTTCGCCGCCCGCGCGCAACTGGACCGGGCCCGCACCGAAGCGGACACCGCGCGGGCCCTCGCCGACGAGCAGGAAGCCGTGGCACGGCGGCTGCGGGCCCACGTCCAGGCAGGCTTGCCCGATCCCCCCTTTCCGCCCACCGCCGCCGAGGCGCTCGCCGCGGCCGAGGCGGCCCTGCCGGAACTGCGGAGCCGGGCCGAGGAGTCGAACCGCCTGGCCGCCGGGGCCCAGGAGGAGCTGACCCGGGCGCTGGCCGAGGGTGAGGCACTGTTCCCCGAGGACAACACCGCGCCCATCGCGCTGCTGCCGGTGCGGGTGGAGACCATCTGGTGGGAGCCGAGGACCCTGCGGGTGCGGATCTACCCGGACGACATCCTGCTGTCCCGCTTCGAGCCCGCGCTCACCCCCGCCGAGGTCGCCGCGGGTACCGCGTACTGGCAGCACCCCGGCACCGAGGCCTGGCACGACGTGCTCACGAAACTGCGACCGGCCCGGGCTTCCTGGGCGGTCCGCGCCTGCCGCCCCGGCGCTCCGGCGCCCACTCCGCGCTCCGACGATCCCCAGGAGCACCGTCCGCACGCGGTGGCGATGCCGAGGCGCTGGCGTTTCCTCGGGCTGTTCGAGGGCCAGGTGGTGGTCGACAAACTCGGCCGCCCGGTCCCCGACCCGTTGCCGATCGGCCTCCTGCGCGCCGACGAGGAGGGCTGGGAGACCGACTGGTTCGAGGCGGTGAAGGCGGGCATGGGCATCGAGCTGATCGTCCCGCCCGAGAACACCGAGAACCTGGACCAGCTGCTGGTGGTCGGCGTACGCGACGACGCGCCCGCGGACGGCGCCGCCCGGCTGCGCGACCTGCTGCACGGTCACCGCTACGGCGGCGGCCTCGGCCTGCTGCCCTCCGGCACCGTCACCAACAACACCCCGCGCTCCCGGTCGGGCTGGTCCTCCGCCCCCGCTTACCCCGGCCCGGACCCCGACCCTGAGGCGGGGCACCGGCCGGTCGCCGACACCCTCGCGACCGCGCTGGGCCTGCCGGACGCCGGGTTCCTGCGCGGCTGCCCCGGCGCCGACGACGCCGCGCCGTCGGCGGTCGCCGCCCTGTCCCTGCTCACCTGGCCCACGCTGGGCAAGGGCTTCGCCGAGGCCGCGCTGACCACGGTCGACCTGGGCACCGGACAGCCCAACGGTGTCGTCCCCGAGGGACCTTGGCGGGCGGTCCGTGAGTACATCGCCGCACACGTGCGCGGCCGTGGGCCGCTGCCGATGCTGCGCGTCGGCCGTCAGCCTTACGGCGTACTGCCCGTGACCGCGCTGGACGACTGGCGCGCCGAACGCGCCGACGCCGTCGACGAAGTGATCGCGCCCTGGCTGATGCGGCTGCGGGAACGCTGGCGGGCGGTGGTGGCCCACCGGGTGGTGCACGACGACGGCGAGGAGGAGGTGACCATCCCCCGCGTCGAACCGGGCAAGCCCGTGGACGGGGTCGCGGTGGAGGCGTTGCGGCGGCTGCCCGTGGCCACCGGGCTGGAAATGACCCGGATGAACGGGCCCGCCCGCGCGGTGCCGTTCACCCCCCTCGACGCGCCCCCCGCGCTGCTCGGCCTGCCCGGTCTGCCGCCCGACGGCATGCTCCGCTGGACGACGACCAGCGACGGCTTCACGTCGCTCGGCGCGAGCCTGGACGAGGCGACCGGTGTCCCGGAGTTCGTCACCCGGCTGACCCCGGACGCCGAGGCCTTCCCGGCCCGGGCGGCTGCCACGGCGGACTACCTGGGTGCGGTACGGGCCTTTCTGGCGGGAGAGCTGGCGGCCGAGGCGTATGACACGCAGTGGCCGGTGGAGCTCTCGACCGGACGGGAGACCCCGGCTCGGCGCAGCACGTTCTTCGATCTTCCGGGCCTGGAGGAGGAGCCGCCGACCGAAGGTGAGGAGCCGGTCGAGGACGAGGTGGGAACGGAGGAAGTCCCCGATGACGAACGGGACATGAGCGGCGTGCTCGACGCGCTGCTGTTCCTGCCCAACTGGTCCACCTTCCTGGACGACCTCGATCCCGCCGGTGACCCTCTGCGCGAGGCCCTGGCCGTCACCGGCGATGTGGACCAGCTGGTCGCCGATGTGCTGGAGGGCCTGGACGAGAGCGAGCGCGCGGAACGCGTCGCCGCCGCCTCCGGGGCCGCCGCCGCGCTGACCCGCCTGGAGCAGGCGCTGCGCACCTTGGCCGCCGTACCGGTCACCCAGCTGCCCGAACTGCTGCTGGAGGTCATCGACGTCCACTCGCACCGCCTGGACGCCTGGATCACCTCACTGGCGTCGAAACGGCTGACCGAACTGCGCACGTCCGGCACACAGGGCGTCCGGTTCGGCTGCTACGGGTGGGTGGAGGACCTCCGTCCCCCGGTACCGAGGGAACAGCTGGAGATCGAGCTGGACGACGTGTCCACGACCGTGGAGCTGTCCGGTAAGGACGGCTACATCCACGCGCCGTCCCTGCACCACGCGGCCACGGCGGCCGTCCTGCGCTCCGGGTTCCTCGGCAACCCCGACGAGCGGAGCTACGCCGTCGACCTCAGCTCCCGCCGGGCCCGCGTCGCCCGCTGGCTGCTCGGCGGGGTACGGCAGGGTCAGAACCTGGGATCCCTGCTGGGATACCGGTTCGAACGGGCCCTGCACGACGCCGAACTTGACCACCTCATCGAGCGGTTCCGCCGCCAGTTCCCGCCGCCCCTCGTCCCCGCGACGGCGCCCCCGGAAACCGACGCGGACCTGTGGGCGCGCAGCGCGGAGGCGGTCTCCGCGCGTAACGTCGTCGACGGCATGGCCCTCGCCCGCGCCGGGTCCGGCGCCCCCGACCTGGCCAGCGTCATCGACCAGGCACCGGTGGTCGGCCTGGAGAACGACCGGGCGGCGGTGACTCCGCTGCTGGAGGACCTCGCCGACGCGCTCGACGCGGTCGGGGACCTCGTACTGGCCGAGAGCGTCCACCAGTTGGTGGGCGGCAACCCGATCCGCGCCGGCCTGACCGCCGACACCCTCGGGCGCGGTGAGGACGTGCCGGACACCTTCCGCGTACTGCGCACCCCGCACCGGGCCCGCGCCCTGACCCACCGCACGGCCGCCCTGCTCCCGGCCGAACCGGCCGCGCCCACCGGCTGGCCCACCGACCCCCTCGCCACGCTGCAACCCGAGTTGGAGGCGTGGGTCGCCCATCTCCTCGGCGCCGCGACGGGCTGGTCCCTCGCCGGCCGACTCGGTGACGACGACCAGGCGGAGCCCCGCCCCTTCGAACTCACCGCCGACCAGTTGGGTCTGGGCGCCCTCAGCGCCGTACTGGACGCGGCTGCCGCCGAACCGGTCGGGCTGCGCGGAGCGGTGCGGGACGCGACGGGTGTCCCGCCGGAGACCCCGGTCGTGTTCACCGGACCGGGATGGAACGGGCTGCACGGCCGGGCGGCCCGCCTCCGGTCCCTGCTGTCCACCGCACAGCCCCTGCTGCCCTCGCGCCTGCCCGGCGGCGCGGCCGGCCGCTCGGTCGACACGACACGACTGCGCACCCGCCTCGCCGCCTTCGCCGCGACCCCCTCGCTCGCTGGGCACCCCGCCATCACAGAGGTGCGGGAACTGGCAGGTGAGACGGTCGCACCGGAGCAGACCGACGCGTGGCTCGCGCGCGCCCGGACGGCGCTGTCCCCGCTGCTCGGCGCCGACCTCCCGCTGCTGCCCGCCCTCACCGGGACACCGTCGCCCCCGCCACCGGCGGGCCGCGGCGACGTGCCCGGCGCCGACCTCGAGGACTGGCTGCGGCGCAACGCGGCCGTAAGACCCACCGTGCGCACCCTGCACGAGACGCTGCTGCTGGCCGGGAACCGGGCCGGGCGGGTGGAACGGCTGCGCGCGGCCCAGCATCCGACGGCCGAGGGCGACGCCTGGATCGGCGGCTCCTTCCCCGCCGGGCAGCGCCCGCCCGCCACGGCCCACCTGGTCTGGCACGCACCGCAGGACCTGGCGCCGGACGCGGAAATCACCGGTGTCGTCCTGGACGAGTGGATCGAACTGCTCCCCGGCTCCGACCAGCCGCCGCCGGGACCCGAACCGGTCCCGGAGTCCGAACTGACGGGCGTCGCCTTCCACTTCGACCGCCCCGACGCCAAGGCCCCGCACAGTGTGCTCCTCGCGGTCCCCCCGGACCTGGAGCGCGGCTGGACCGCCGACGGACTGGCACAGGTACTGCGGGAGACCCTGGAGCTGGCCAAGCTGCGCGCCGTCGACCACCAGGACCTGGCCCCGCTGAGATCGCTCCTCCCCGGCATCCGCATCGCCCAGCGGGGCGCGACCGGCCGGGCCCTGTCCAGGATCGAGACGAAACGAGGGGACACAGATCCGGACGGACCCTTCCAACTGGAACCCCGGCACCGGGCCTCCGACGTCGACGTCGGCCTCGCCGCCCGGGTGCACGACCCGCTGTGGCTGCTCACCCGGCAGTGGCAGTTCGGGGAGTTCACCGCCCAGGACGCCGGGTCCCCGGCCGTGGTGCGGATGAGCGGCAGCAGTGTGCCCGTCGACGCCTGGCGACCGGGCGGGGCCACCGACTGGGTGCCGTACGACCTCGGCCAGGGCCCGCTGGACACCCAGATCGAGGACGAGCCCGTCGAGGTCGACGAGCGGCTGCGCGCGGAGGGCGGCGCCGCGCTGCTGCGCATGGCCGACGACGCCGGACTGCTCGCCGCCGCGCGGACCGCCCTTGCCCCGCTCCGGCTCTCGACCGGAGAGGAGGCGGGCGCCGGTCTGACCGGCCTGCTCGACGGCGGACTGCCCGACGCGGCGTCGGTGGCGGCGGCTCTGGACGCGGGCACCTTCGACGCCGGACCCGACCCGCGCCTCGGCGAGGTGGCCGCCCGCTGGCGGAACTGGTGGGCCGCCCAACTGGCCGAGCACGGCCCGGACTGCTTCGACCCGCATCGCGGCGAGTACGCGGCCGACCTGTCCACCGGCGGTACGGTCCTGCGGGCCGAGGAGTACCAGGGCGACGGCTTGGACTGGTACTCCCTCGACGTCCACCCCGACCCCGACGCCGAGGCGGCGCCGCCGGGGCGGAGCCGGGCGTTCGAGGAGGAGAGCCTGCCCTCGACCGTCCGGTACGGCGGACTGCCGGCCGACCGGTTCTGGGAGATGGAGGACGCGCGCGTCGACCTCGGCGCGGCGGACGTGTCCGCGCTGGACACCGGGCGGCTGCTGCTGATCTCGTTCGCCACGGTCTTCGGCAACGACTGGTTCCTGGTGCCGCTGGAGGTGCCCACCGCGTCACTGACCGTCCTGGACCGGCTCCTCGTACGGGACGTCTTCGGCCGGCACCACCTGGTCGAGCGGGCCGGCCGCGACGACCCGTCCTGGACGATGTTCACCCTGAGCAGCCCCGACCCGGACCACCCCGCCGCGTCCGGCCTGCTGATCCTGCCCTCCGAACGCGGCCAGCCGGGGCAGCCCCTCGAACGGGTCCTCCTCGCCCGCGACGAACTGGCCAACCTGGCCTGGGCGGTTCAGCACCACTACACCGACGGCCGCGGCGAACCGGTCGACCGCCGCGACCGCTGGGCCCGCACCGCACCGCCCGCAACGGCCGTACCCGGGCCCGATGCCGTGCCCGCGTACGCGGTCCAGTCCATCGTCCCCGACTACTGGTTCCCTCTGGTCCCCGAACCGGTGCGAGCGGGTCAGATCCGGTTCCGCCTCGCCACCCTCACCGGCCCCGGCCTCGACTCCCGGCCCGAGGGCCGTCTCATCACCCCCGGGCTGTGGCTGCACGAGGAGGAAGTACCGCGCGAGGGAGTCCTGCTCGCCCGCCGCCCCGTCCTGGCCCGCTGGTCCGACGGCACCTGGCACAGCTGGGTACGCAGGGAGAAGACGCCCGGCACGGGGGAGAGCGCGAGCGGCCTGGCGTTCGACACGGTACGGCCTACGGAGCCGTGGCCGTGACGTGCCCAGGTGATGCGCGCCCTATGTGCTCGTCCGACTTGCCGTCGCGCTATGAGGTCATCGGTGGATCCGTGCGGGCGTCGTAGGCGGCACGGGCATCGTCGATCCGGGAGAGGTGCGCGACGCTCCATTCGAGCAGGGGCGCGGTGGCCTCGCGCAGGGTGATGCCCATCTCGGTGAGCTCATAGCTGACATGCGGCGGCATCACGTCGTGGACGGTGCGGGTCAGGATTCCGTCGCGCTCCAGGCTGCGCAGCGTCACGGTGAGCATGCGCTGGCTGATTCCGTCGATGGCCCGTTTGAGCTCGGTGAAACGGCGCGGTCCGTCCTTGAGATTGCGCACGACCAGCAGCGACCACTTGTCTCCGACGATGTCGAGCACCACCCGGGTCCGGCACGCGTCGCTGGGCCGCGCCGCCGACCGCGGATCGCCCTGTGCCGCGTCCATGGTTACCTCCAGAGAACCGGGTCACCGGAAAGTGCCTTATTGCCTGCGGCGCGTCGAGTGCACCAGCATGCCCTTGGTACTCAAACAGTACCGAGGTATGAAAGGTAACTGCCAGAGCCGCGAACCAGCGGCCTGCGCGCAACCGTGCTCTTCTGCTCCCGCGAAGGAAGATCGATGTCCATATTTGTACTGGTACACGGTGCTTGGCACAGCGGACGGTGCTGGGATCGGGTGGTACCGCTGCTGGAGGCCGCCGAGCACCGGGTGTTCGCGCCGTCCCTGACCGGCTTCGGCGACAAGGCCCACCTGCTGGGTCCGGAGGTGGGTCTCGATACGCACGTCGACGACGTGGTCGGGCTGATCACCGAGGAGAACCTCAGCGACGTCGTACTCGTCGGCCACAGCTACGCAGGGCTGGTGATCTCCTCCGCGGCCAACCGGATTCCGGAACGCATCGCCCACCTGGTCTACCTCGACGCGATGGTCCCGGAGGACGGCGAGTCCGCAGTCGACGTCCAACCCGTGACACGGCAACTGATCGAACTCGCCGAGAAGTCCGAGAGCGGCTGGCGCGTGCCGCCGATGCCCGAGCAGCCCGCGCCCTTCGGCCTGTTCGGCGTCACCGACCCGGCTGACGTTGCCTGGCTGCGCGGGATGCTCTCGGACCACCCGGCGCGCTGTCTGCAGCAGCCGGTGCAACTGGGCAACCCCGCCGCTAACGCGATCCCGCGCACGCACATTCACAATGTCGGCGCCATGCCGGCGGGAGTCACCCGTCGTCCCGTCCCCTCGGTCCAACCCAACGGCAGTGCCGCGCAGGTCTGGGAGCTGCCGACCGGCCACGACTGCATGATCACCATGCCGGGCGAACTCAGCGAACTGCTTCTCAAGCTTTCCTAGCCAAGGGCTGTCGTCAATGTGTCACGCCCACATCAGAAGCGAGGCGAGGGTGACGGCTCCTTGGCAGGACCCGGCGGTCTTGTCGTAACGGGTCGCGGTGCCGCGCAAGTGCTCTAGGCGGTCGCAGCATCGTTCCACGGCGTGGCGGCGCCCGTAGAACCGCTTGCCGAGGGCCGGCGCGATGAGCAGCGGCATCAGTCACCGCAAGGCCGTCGAACTCCTCGCCCCGCCCGGCGCTGAGCACCCGCCGCGAACTCGCCGCCTCCGAACGCCGCGCGGGCACCCTCGCCGAACGCCAGCGGCTCTCCACGGGAGATCCACGACACCCTCGCCCAGGGCCCGTCCAGCCAGCGCATGCTGCCTGCGCCGCATCTACGACAAGCTCGGCGTGGACACCCGGGCGGGCGCGGTGGCCGTCGCGAAGGAGCGGCGGCTGCTGCCCTGACGTCACCCGACGGGCAGGCCCAGCTCCTCCGCCACGGTGGTGAGGGCGCCGCCCAGCGGCAGCGCGACGCGGGCGACGGCGTACTGGTCGCCGCGGGTGGCGTCCCGGTTGACGATGAGGACGGGCTTCCCGGCCCGGGCCGCCTGGCGGACGAAGCGGAGCCCGGACATCACCGTCAGGGAGGAGCCGAGGACCAGCAGCGACGCCGCCTCACGGACCAGGGCGCGGCAGTGCTCGACCCGCCCCGGCGGCACCGCCTCGCCGAAGAAGACCACGTCGGGCTTGAGGACGCCGCCGCAGACCGTGCAGGGCAGCACCCGGAAGTCCCCGACCTGCTCGTCCGTGAGGTCGGCGTCACCGTCCGGGTTGATCCCCGCGGCCACCGGCGCGAAGCCCCGGTTGGCCTCCGCCAGCCGCACGGCGAGTTCCCGGCGCGGACTGAGGGCGCCGCAGGACAGGCAGACCACCCGCTCCAGGCTGCCGTGGAGTTCCACGGCCTCCGCGCTGCCCGCTGCCTGGTGCAGACCGTCGACGTTCTGCGTGATCACACCCGTGAGCAGGCCGTGCCGCCCGAACGCGGCCACGGCCCGGTGCCCGGCGTTGGGAAGGGCCCGGCCGAAGGTGCGCCAGCCGAGATGGCTGCGCGCCCAGTACCGGCGCCGGGCCGCCGCGCTGGCGGTGAAGTCCTGGTACGTCATGGGCGTGTGCCGACTCAGGCTGCCGCCCACGCCCCGGTAGTCGGGGATGCCCGACTCGGTGGAGAGGCCCGCCCCGCTGAGCACCAGCACACCCCCGGCGCGCAGCGCGTCCGCGACCGGCTCCAGGTCCGTCGTACCCGGCGGCAGGTCCTCGGTGGGTGTCCAGCTCAGAGTGGGGCGCATGCGCATGCCGCAAGGGTACGGAACCGGCGGCGAAGCGGCCCCGCCGCCGATCCGCCGCATCCGGTGCCCGACGACCGCTTGTCCGGCGCCCACCCGGCGGACGACAATGCCGCGCACGCGGCCAGCCCGCTGACCTCGCAGGTTCCCGTCCTCCCCCCCGGAAGCCGCATGACACAGCAGTCCACCGGACCCCGTCCGGGCACCGCACTGCCCCGCTCGGTCCGCGTCGGCTACGGGCTGGGGTCCCTGGGCACCGGCGCCTTCGGCACCGTCCCCGGCCTGGTGCTGCTCTACTACCTGACCGACGTCCTCGCCGTGCCCGCCGCCCTCGCGGGCGCCGCCGTCGCCCTGCCCAAGGCCTGGGACGTCGTGGCCAACCCGCTGATCGGGGCCGCCGCCGACCGCAGCCGCGCCCAGGACGGCTCCCGCCGCCCTTTCCTGCTGATCGGCGCGCTGACCCTGCCGCCCCTGTTCGCCCTGGTCTTCGCCGCGCCCCCGCTGCGCGGCACCGCCGCCGCCCTCTACGTGGCGGTGCTGTTCGTCCTCGCGGCCACCGCGTACGCCGTGTTCCAGGTGCCGTACGTGACCATGCCCGCCGAGATGACGGACGACCCCGCCGAGCAGGCGCGGGTGCTGGGCTGGCGGGTCGCCTTCCTCGGCGTGTCCATCCTGCTGTCCGGCGCGCTGGCCCCGGCCCTCGCCCGGACCGACGACGAGGACCCGGCCGGTTACCGCACGATGGGCGTGGCCGTCGCCGTCCTGCTGGCCGTCGGCATGCTCGGCGCCTGGCGCGCCACCCGCCGCGCGCCCGTCCTCGCCCGCAGCGCGGCCGAGCCCTCCCTGCGCGCCCAGTTCGCGGCGGCCCGGGACAACCGCGCGTTCGCCGCGCTGGCCGGGATGTGGACGGTGCAGGCCCTCGCGGTGGGCGTCATGCTCGCCGGGACCCAGTACTTCGCCACCTACGTCCTCGGCTCGGCGGCCTCCGTCACCTGGCTGTTCGTCTGCATGATCGGCCCGCTGATACCGGCCACCCCGGCATGGAACCGGCTCGCCCGGGCCGTGGGCACCAGCACCGCGCTGTGGTACGCCTCCCTGCTGTTCACCGGCGCCGGCGCCCTGCTCGTCCTCACCCCGCACACCCACCCCGCCGTCGCCTACGCCGCGGTCGCCGGGGTGGGCGTGGCCTACGCCGGGCTGCAACTGCTGCCGCTGACCCTGCTGGCCCGCACCCTCGCCGCGGACGCCGCCCGCACCCGGCGGCGCCGCGCCGCCACCTTCACCGGCGTGTGGACGGCGGCGGAGACCCTCGCCCTGGCGGCGGGACCGGCCCTGTTCGCCCTCGTCCTCACCGTCACCGGGTTCCGCTCCTCCGACGCGAGCGAACGGGTGCGCCAGCCCGACACCGCCGTCACCGGCATCAACACCGCCATGAGCGTGCTGCCCGCGCTCCTGGTCCTCGCCTCGCTCCTGCTGCTGCGCCGCTACCGCCGCGAGTCGGCCCGGCTCGCCCACCCCACCGAGGAGGAAGGGACCCGACGTGCCCACTGAACCCGAACCCACCCCGGCCCCCGCCCTGCCCAAGGGCCGCCCCGCCGCCGAACTCCTCGCCGAACTACGCGAGTTGCGCGGGCAGGACGCCCCCACCCGGGGCGGTCGCACCTTCGCCTACGTGTACGACGCGGGCGTGCCCGGCCTCGACGACCTCGCCGCCGAGGCCTACCGCGTCCACGCCACCGTCAACGGCCTCGACCCCACCGTCTTCCCCAGCGTGCTCCGGCTGGAGAACGACCTGGTGGGCGCCGTGAACGCGGTCCTCGGCAGGCCGGGCGCCCAGGGCACCCTCACCAGCGGCGGCACCGAGTCGATCCTGCTCGCGGTGAAGACCGCCCGCGACCACGCCCGCGCCGAACGCGGTGTCACCCGCCCCCAGCTCGTCCTGCCCGCCACCGCCCACGCCGCCTTCCACAAGGCCGCCCACTACCTCGGCCTGGAGACGGTCACCGTGCCGGTCGACCCGGAGACGTTCCGCCCCGCGCCGGCGGACGTCGCGGCCGCGCTGACCGACCGCACCGCCCTGGTGGTCGCGTCGGCACCGTCGTACGCCCACGGGGTGATGGACCCGGTGGCCGAGATCGCCGCGGCCGCCGCCGAACGCGACGTCCTGTGCCATGTCGACGCGTGCGTCGGCGGCTGGTTCCTGCCGTTCCTCGCCCGCACCGGCCGCCCGGTGGCACCCTTCGACCTGACGGTGCCCGGGGTGACCTCGCTCTCGGTGGACCTGCACAAGTACGGCTACGCCGACAAGGGCGCCTCCGTCGTGCTGTACAGGGACGCGCACCTGCGCCGCCACCAGTACTTCGCGCACGCCCGCTGGCCCGGCTACCCGGTGGTCAACCCCACGGTGCAGGGCACCCGGCCGGCCGGGCTCGCCGCCCAGGCCTGGGCGGTCCTGCACCACCTCGGCGACGACGGCTACACCGAACTCACCCGCCAGGTGGCGGACGCCGCCGACCGCCTGCTGCCCGCGCTGCGCGCCCTGCCGGACGTCCGCGTGCTCGGCGAACCCGTCGGCAACCTCGTCGCGTTCACCGTGACCGGCCCGGACGCCACCCCCGACCTCGCCCGGGTCCTGCACATGGCCGACGAGATGCGGGAACGCGGCTGGTACCTCCAGCCGCAGCTGGCGTACGGCGCACTGCCCCCCAACCTCCATCTGACCCTGACCCCGGCCACCGCCGCCCACGTCCCGGCCCTGCTGAACGACCTCACCGAGGCGCTCACCGGCGCCCGCGCCGCCGTCGCTCCGGTCACCGTCGACCCCCAACTGCTCGCCCTGGCGGCCGCACTGGACCCGGACACCCTCACCCCCGAGGAGGTCGCCGCGGTGCTGGCGTTCGCGGACCTGGGCGGCGAGGGGCGACCGCCCACCCGTATGGCACCGGTGCTGATGCTCCTGGACGCCCTGCCGGTGCGGCTCAAGGAGCGGCTGATGACGGAGTACGTCTCCGCCCTGTTCCAGGTGAGACCGTGACCCGGACCCGCCCGAGCCGCCGATGTCAGTGCCGTGCGCTTCACTGTCCGTCATGAACCTCACGCTTGTGGCCGTCCACGAACTGCTGACCCGGCTCGGCCCCGGGGACGGCCATCTGTACCTGCCCCGCGACGTGGACCCGCGGGAGCTGATCGACCGGCTCGCGGCCATGCACGGCGCCCCGCGCACCCTGGTCCTCGACGGCTTCACCGCCCCGACGGTCGACGACTCCGCGGGCGCGGCCCTGCTCGCCCCCTTCGGGGACCGGGCGGTGCTGATACGGGCGTGGGCGTACGGCGGTCAGTGGGTCGGCGCGGGATCGGCCCGGGACGAGGAGGGCGACGAGCGGGCCGTACTGGCGGTCGCCGTCCGCAAGCTGCCGGACCCGTTGGTGGTCGCTTCCCCAGAGGACGCGGAGGACGCGGAGGACGTCGACTGGGTGGACCGGCTGATCCGGATCACCGGCTGGACCCAGCCCGCCCGGCGGCCGGACGTGGACTGGGCGGAGCCGGAGTCACGGCTGGGCACGGCGCTGCCGGGCGACTACAAGCGGATGGTCGAGACGTTCGGCGAGGGCGCCTTCGACGGGTGGCTGAGCCTGCACCAGGAGCCGTGGACGCACCTGCGCGAGGACGGACTGCTGATGTGGGCGGGCACGGAGCACGAGGACAGCTACTGCTGGCGCACCGACGGGGACGACCCCGACCGCTGGTCCGTCGTGGTCCGCTCCTTCGACGACGAGGACACCGGCTTCCGCTGCGGGACGGCCGAGTTCGTCTGCCGCATGCTCGTCGACCCGCACCACCCGTACACCATGGCCCACTACTTCGACACGCACTGGTTCATGAACTACCAGGAGAGTGACTGACGCGGCCGAACGGGAGCCGCCCGGCCCAAAACCCGGCTGCGTACGGCACCGGACCGCCCGTAGGCTGCCGGGCCATGACCTCTCGACTCTTCGCGCTCTGCTTCGGTGCGGGCGAACCACGGCGGCTGGCACGGTTCTGGTCCGAATTCCTGGGCCGGGAACCGGTCGACGACCCCCGTGACGGTCTCACGCTGCTACCCGGCGACGACACCGGGTTCCACCTCCGCTTCGTTCCGTTCGCGGAGCCGAAGACCGTGCAGAACCGGATGCACTTCGACCTGACGAGCGAGTCCCCGGAGGACCAGCGGCGGACGGTGGCCAGGGCGCTGGAACTCGGCGCGCGCCACATCGACGTCGGCCAACGCCCCGAAGAGGGACACGTGGTGCTCGCGGACCCGGAGGGCAACGAGTTCTGCGTGCTCGGGGCGGGCAACACGTTCCTCGCGGGCTGCGGCTTCGTCGGAGCGCTGGCCTGCGACGGCTCACAGGCGGTCGGGTACTTCTGGAGCGAGGCGCTGGGGTGGCCGCTGGTCTGGGACCAGGACCAGGAGACCGCCATCCAGTCCCCGCACGGCGGCACGAAGATCACCTGGGGTGGACCGCCGGTCGCGCCGAAGCCCGGTACGAACCGGCTCCACTTCGACCTGACCGTACCCGCCGACGGTGACCCGGAGGCGGAGATCGACCGTCTGTGCTCGCTCGGGGCGACCCGTGTCGGCACGACCGAGGACGGGACCGGCCGGGTGGCCATGACCGATCCCGACGGCAACGAGTTCTCCGTGCTGACGGCGGTGCGACCGCAGAAGTAGGCGGTCCGCGCAGGATAGTGACCGTATGTCACCTTCCGCGCCCGGGTCGCCCCAGCCGCCCCGGACCGGCACGGCCGCTGACCGCCGGGGCTGGCGCCGGTGCCTGCTCGGCGGCGCGGTGTTCGCCGTGTGCATGGCGGGTACGACCCTGCCGACGCCCTTGTACGCCCTCTACCAGGAGAAGTTCGACTTCTCCGAACTGACGGTCACCGTCGTCTACGCCGTCTACGCGTTCGGCGTCATCGGCGTGCTGCTCCTCGCGGGCAATGCCTCGGACGCGGTGGGCAGACGTCCGGTCCTGCTGTGGGGCCTGGGGTTCGCGGCCGCCAGCGCCGTCTGCTTCCTGTCCGCCACCGCACTGGGCTGGCTGTACGTGGGACGGCTGCTGTCGGGTCTGTCCGCGGGACTGTTCACCGGCGCCGCCACGGCCTACGTCATGGAGCTGGCACCGCGCGGCGGCGCCGCGCGGGCCACGTTGGTGGCGACCGCCGCCAACATGGGAGGCCTGGGCTGCGGCCCGCTGCTCGCCGGGGTGCTCGCGCAGTACACCGACTGGCCGCTGTACCTGCCGTTCGCCGTGCACCTCGCCCTGGTGGCCGGCTCGGCCGCCGCCTTGCTGTGGCTCCCCGAGACCGTGCGCGAGCGACGGCCCCTGAGCACCGTACGACCGCAACGGCCGGGGCTGCCGCCGAGGGTGCGGGCGGTCTTCGGCCCGGCGGCCACCGCCTCCTTCGTTGGCTTCGCCCTCTTCGGGGTCTTCACCTCCGTCAGCCCGTCCTTCCTCGCCCACTCGCTGGACGTCCACGACCACGCGGTCAGCGGACTGGTCGTCGCGCTGGCGTTCTTCTCCTCCACCGCGGGACAACTGGCCGTCGGCCGGGTCGGTCTGGCCCGGTCCCTGCCCCTGGGCTGCGCCTGGCTGCTCGCCGGGCTGGCGCTGCTGGCCGCCGCGCTGTACTGGGACCAGCCGGCCCTGGTGGTGCTGAGCGCGATCGTCGGCGGCTGCGGGCAGGGGCTCGCCTTCCGTGGCGCCCTGTCGGCGGTGGCCGAGGCGACCGACGCCGGCCGGCGTGCCGCCGTGATCTCCACGCTGTTCGTCGTGGCGTACACCGGCATCTCCCTGCCGGTCATCGGCGTCGGCCTGCTGGTCGCCCCGATCGGCCTGGAGGGCGCCGGGCTGGTCTTCATCGCCTGCATGGCCCTCCTGGTGACGACCGCGGGCGCCTACCTCCTCCGCCGACCGGTGACCACGGCACGTCTCTAGCGGCGCAGCAGTGTCTCCCGTTCGACGCGGGACAGTTTCACGGGGTTGCGGACGGCGTAGAGGCCGGTGATGCGGCCCTGGTCGACATGGACCGCCAGGACGGTGTTGATCTCGCCGTCGAGGCGGAGGATCAGCGCGGGGTAGCCGTTGATGTCGGCCGGGAGCAGGGTGGCCGAGGCGCCGAAGCGGGCCATTCCGGCGGTCAGTTCGGCCACGCGCCGGGCGCCGACCACGGGGTCCGGTGCCTGGACGACTCCGCCGCCGTCGCCGAGCAGGACGACGTCCGGTGCGAGGACGTCGAGGAGGCTCTGCACGTCACCGGTCGTGGCGGCCCGCCGGAACGCGTCGATCGCCTCCCGGGTCTCCGCGGGGGTGACCACCTCGCGGGGGCGGCGCGCGGCGACATGGGCGCGGGCCCGGTGGGCGATCTGGCGGACCGCGGCCGGGGTCTTGTCGACCGCCGCCGCGATCTCCTCGTATTCCAGGGCGAACACCTCACGCAGCACGAACACCGCCCGCGCGGTCGGTGTGAGCGTCTCCAGCACCAGCAGCATCGCCATCGAGACACTGTCGGCCAGCTCGACGTCCTCGGCGACGTCGGGCGCGGTGAGCAGCGGCTCCGGCAGCCAGGCGCCGACGTAGGACTCCTTGCGCCGCCGCAGGGTGCGCAGCCGGCTCAGCGCCTGACGGGTCGTGATCCGGACCAGGTAGGCGCGCTGGTCCCGCACGCCGGTGAGATCGACGCCCACCCAGCGCAGCCAGGTCTCCTGGAGGACGTCCTCCGCGTCGGCGGCCGAGCCGAGCATCTCGTAGGCGACGGTGAAGAGGAGACTTCGGTGGGCGACGAATCCCTCGGTGGCGGAGTCCATCCGGCCGGCGCCGACCGGCCGTGACCCGGTGCTGCCGAACGTTCCCTCGTCGCGCTCGTCCATGGCTGGCTCCCACCTTTTCGCCCGTGACCGTGTGCCGCACACAAGACGCCGGTGCCCGGCTCCCTGTGACACCCGTGACCGGGTGGCGCACGTCACATCCGCCGGGTTGTCACAGCGGCGGGGGCGGCGGCATCTCCATGCCCGTGACGACGCCGCGCCGACGATCCGCGCGGCACCCGGACCCACGAGTGAGGACGAGGACATGGAACCCCGATTCAACCTTCTCGACAGCCCGACCGCCGCTAAGATCTCCCGGCGCCTCGCGAGCGTCTCCCAGGTCCTGGAGGAGTCGCCGCTGCCGAAGAACCTGCGGGAGCTGGTGCAGTTGCGGGTCAGCCAGATCAACGGCTGCGGCTTCTGCGTCGACGCGCACGCCAAGGACGCCGACGCGGCGGGGGAGACCGCGCTCCGCATCAACCTCGTCGCCGCCTGGCGGCACACCACCGTGTTCACCGAGGCCGAGCGCGCCGCGCTGGCGCTGGCCGAGGAGGGCACCCGGCTCGGCGACCAGGGCGTCCGTGACGAGACCTGGGCCGCGGTCCGCAAGCACTACGACGACGACCAGATCGGCACCCTGGTCTGCCTGGTCTCCCTGATCAACGCGGGCTCCCGGCTGAACGTGATCCTGCACAACCCGGGTGGTTCCTACGAGCCCGGCATGTTCGCCCGTATGGCGGGCTGACCGGCCGACGCCCCGGTCCCGGCGGTACGCGCCGGGACCGGGGGCGAGGGGGAGCGGCCTCAGCCGCGCAGGGTCGCGACCGGGCTGTTGTACGCCTGCGCCGTCAGCACCGGATGCCGTACCGAGGTGGCGTCCGCGGGCCAGGACAGCCGGACGGTACGGGACTCACCCGGCAGCAGCCACAGGTAGTTGTCGCTGTACAGCGTCGGCAGCACCCGGCGCCCGCCCGGCTCCTCCAGCAGCGAGAGCCGGACCATGGCGGCCACGGCCGAGCCCTGGTTGCGGACGACCGCCGTCAGCTCCCGGCGGTCACCGGTGCCCGACACCTGGGTGATGGCGCCGGTCAGTCTCACCTGCCTCGCCTTGTTCAGGCCCCGCAGCGCGGCGGGCTCGCGGTAGCGCCAGTAGGTGTTCCGCGACAGCTCCCGGCCCCGGGAGTCCTCCAGGGTCAGCCGCAGCAGGTGCAGGTCGGGAAGACCGTCCGTCCACGCGGCGGTGAACGCCACGGCGGTGTCCGCCCGCCGCACGTCCAGCCGGGCCGTCCTGGTCCGGCCGAGCTGCCCGCCGGACAGGTCGTGCAGCTGCGCGGTGACCGTCGCGCCGCGCAGGTCGGCCGCCGTGTGGTTCACCGCGATGACCCGCCAGTCCACCGGATCGGCCTGCACATGCAGCGGCTCGCAGGCCGAACGGGCGCCGAAATAGGCGCCGTTGACGTCGAAGTCGTAGTCGTACGTCTGCCAGACCGTGCTGTGCCAGGCCGGGTGGGACATCCACAGCATCAGACCGGTGGCGTCGTCCCACAGGTGCGCGTTCCACGCCTCGAACATGGCGCGGAAGTTCTCGAAGTTGACGAACTGCGCCTTGCGGGCGAAGTCGTCCAGGTCACCGGACTCGCCGAGCCGGGCCTCGATGGCCGCCTTGTAGTTCCCCGGAGCCTGGTTCCCGCGTTCGCTCCAGTCGTGGTGGTACCACGCGCCCCCGATGGGCCACTCCGGCTCGTCGCCCGTCATGCTGCGGGTGCTCGCCGCCGTGGACACCACCGGCATGCCGATCTCGGTGTGGAAGCCGAAGTCCCTGCTGCCGTACGTCATCGGGTCGAAGTACTTCTCCGGGGCCACCCACCCGTAGGGGCCGCCGCCCGTGACGATGCCGCCCGCCGAGTTGTTCTGGTAGAGCAGGCCGGGCGCCTGCCGCTCCACCGCCTCACGCATCCCCTGGTCGATGACGGCCGGGGGATCGCCCTCGTTCGCGCCGCACCAGACCACCACGCTCGGGTGGATGCGGTAGCGCAGCACGGTGTCCCGGGCGATCGCGACGAACGCCTCCCGGTCCGGCGGGTCCATGCCCCAGGCGTTGGGGAAGTCGTTCCACACCAGGATGCCGTGCCGGTCGCAGGCGGCGAAGAACTCCTCCCGGTCGCTGCTGCCGACCCAGTTGCGGATCATGGTGAAGTTCATGTCGCGGTGCATGCGCACGGCCGCGTCCATGCGCTCGGCGGGCATCCGGCGCAGCAGTTCGTCCCAGCCCCAGTTGCCGCCGCGCGCCAGCACCCGTACGCCGTTGACGCTGATCTTCAGCGGGTCCGGCGTGTTCGACACGGACTTGACGTCGGTCCAGCTCTCACCGTCGTCGGACACCTGGATGACGTACGACTTCGGGTACGCGGTCTCCCAGACGACGATGACACGGTCGAACGAGCGGGCGGCGCCCAGGTCGACGCGGATCCACTGGTGGTCCTCGTAGGCCGAGGACCAGCGGGTGCCGGGGTCGCCGTCGGTGGCGTGCGACGCGGGGTGGTCGGACTCCTCGGTGGAGGCGGTCACCGGCCGGCGCAGCGCCAGGTCGGTGCCGGGGTCGGCGCTGTCGACGACACCGAGCGACCAGAGCGAGTTGCCCCAACTGGTGTTGCGCAGGCCGCAGCTGAGACGGACGTAACGGGCGGTCCGCCGGTCGAAGTCCTCGACCTGGAGGCTGGCGTTGCCGTTGGTGAACGGCAGCGGCACCGCCCCGTTGTCCACCGCCTTCACATCGGTCCACTCCGAGCCGTCCGCGGACACCTGGACGACGAAGGTCTTCGCGTACGCCCGCTCCCAGGTCAGGTCGACCCGGTCGAAGGACTGGACGGAGCCGAGGTCGACGCGGATCCACTGGTCGTCCTCGAAGGCCGAGGCCCAGCGGGTGCCCGGGTCGCCGTCGGTGGCGTTGGCGGCGCCGTGGTCGTCCTGGTCGGTGCTGGAGGCCTCGGCGGGCGCGTGCAGCGCCAGGTCGACGCCCGGCCGGGTGCTGTCCGCGACGGAGAGCGTCCACAGGGAGCTGCCCCAGGAGGTGGCCCGGGTCAGACAGCGGACGCGGACGTGCCGGGCCTGCCGGCGGTCGAAGGCCACGGTCTGCGTGTAGGCGTCGCCGGACGCGGTGAACGGCAGCGGGGTGTCGTACTCGTAGCCGAACTGTCGGATGCCGAACCGGGTGGTGCGGCGGTCGCTCTCCTGGCCGTCCACCCACGCGGTCAGCGTCAGCTCGTGCAGCGCGGGCTCGCCCAGGCCGTTCGGCCACCACAGCTCGGGGTCGCGCAGCCGCAGCTGCCGGAAGGCGTCCGGGGCGAAGACGACGTCGAGGCTCTCCCCGGCCTTCACGGTGACGGCCCTGGACACCTTCACCCCGCCGAAGGCCGCCGTCACCGTCGCCCGGTGGTCGGTGCCGTCGGCGTTGCGCACGGGGACGACCACGGTCAGCTCGGCCACGGACACGTCCGGCAGCGCGGGCAGCACGGTGTCCACGCGCGGGTCGCCGATGACGACGTGCCCCGTCGACCGCAGCCGGACGTGGTTCCAGATGCCCGCCGCGCGGTCGCGCACCGCGGGCATCCAGTCCCAGCCCGAGGCGGCCAGGTACGTGGGCGAGTTGAGGTTCATCTGCTGCGCCCCGGCGTCCACCCAGGCCTCGCCCAGCGGACCCTTGTCGCCGGGGCTGCCGGGCACCGGGATCGGTGTGATCCGCACGGCGAGCGCGTTCTCGCCGCCCGCGTCGAGCTGCCGGGTGACGTCGAACGCGGCACGGGCGAACGGGTACGTCAGGCCGCCGACCCGGCTGCCGTTGAGCCAGACGTCGGCCTGGTGGTTGACGCCGTCGAACTCCAGCCAGACGCGGCGCCCGGCGCCGGTGCGCAGACCGCGCGGCAGCTCGAAGTCCCGCTTGTACCACCAGGAGTGCCGTGACAGCGCCTCCGGGATGCGCAGGTTGTTCAGGCCCGCCACCGGGTCGGGCAGCTTCTCCTGCGCCACGAGCGAGCCGAGGACCGTGCCGGGCACGGTGGCGGGCAGCCAGCCGCCGGTGTCGACGGACGGCCGAGACAGGGCGGCGCCGTCCCCCTCCGCCCAGTCGTCCAGGGTGAGCCGCCAGCCCGACTCCACGGGCACGGTCCCGTCGCCGGCGACCTTCAGTCCGGGGGTCCGGCCGTGCCGGGTGCCCCAGTCGGTCCAGCCCGTCGCCGCGGGACGGTCACCGGCGGTGCTGCCGTACACCTCGAACGCGTTGAGCCCGAGCGGCAGCGGGCTGGAGCGCTTCTGGGAGGTCATGCGCACCCAGCGCGCCGCCGTCGGGCGGGGCAGCTGGATGTCGACGACGCCGCCGGTGCCCGCGGTCGTGCGGTAGGCGGTGTCCCACGACTTGCCGTCGAGCGAGGTCTCGACGGCGAAGACCAGCGAGTAGCTCGACTGGATCTCCTTGCCGGTGGTGCCGCTGTGCACGTTGCCGCTGGTGGGCGGCGTGTACACCGGGTCCGAGGCGTCGGCCTCGAACGTCAGGCGGACCTGGGTGACCTCACAGGTGGCCTGGAGGTCGACGGATATCCACTGCGGGTCGCCGTCCCCGGCACGCCAGCCGCTGCCCCGGACGCCGGGGGAGGAGAGACGGTCGACGACGAAGGAGCCCGGGGTGGCGGCGTAGGCGGTCGAGGAGACCGAGACGGGCCGGTTGAGCGCCAGCTCACCAGGGCCGGCCGGGGAAGTGACCGGGGCGCCGGTGGGGGCGGCGACGGCGGTCGACACGGGGAGCACCGCACCGACGCCGAATCCGGCGAGGAGGGTGGTACCCGTGGTGACGATGGTCCGCCGCGACGGGTGGCGCGACGAACCCGACTGATCTGCCATGAGCATGATTTCCCATCACCATGCGGCGCACGCCGGACCGACTCCGTACGTCCCCTGCCGCAGTAGGTATGACAACGTTGCCAAAGGCTGTGCCGTGCGGGGGCGTGTGTCAACCCCTGGGGCGTGAATCGACAGGTGGCGGCCATGGGGCAACGGGGCAGGCAGCGCAGGCCGGTTGCGCGGGTGAACACCAGGGCCGACCGGAGGGAGGGGACAGAAATGCCGTGGACCCAAGCGTACGAAGGCCAGGGCGGAGGCACCGCCCACCGCCCGCCGATTGCGGATGTGACGGCACAGCCGAAAGTGAGGGAGCGGGGTACCGCCACCTGCCGTCCGGACCCGAAGCAGGGCCGGACGACCCCTGCCACCGAGGCCGGCCGTCACGTGGAGTAGAGGGAAACGGAACCGATCCCCACGGTCGACGTGCAGCACGGGACCGAGGTGCCGCATGAACCACGTCGCGGCGGTTGCTGTGAAACCGCTGGCCATAGCCCATGGAGATGGTGATCACGTGGTCTCTGCCAGGCGGTTGTGCCCGTCTCTGCATCGCTCGATGGCCCACGAGCGGGGGAGAATCCCCGGTCGTACACAGCTCCCACTCCGCTGACCTGGGGACTTCGCACTTACGAACTGCGGGTGCTGCTGCTTTGTGCTACGCGTGCTCCGCTTCGAGGACGAGGCGGAGAATCTCGCCGGATGGCGACTTGGGTACGGTGTCGACGAACGCCACCGCCCGTACCTTCTTGTGCGGAGCGACCGGGTCAGCCACGAAAACGATCCCGGAATCTCTTCGCCGTTGGAGTTTGGTCACGCAACCTTGAGCTTCGACCGCCACGATGTCGCCGGTGTGAAGGTAGCCGTCGCGCACTTTGTCTGTTCCAGACTCGGTCCCGGTGCAGGAAGCCGATCTCGCATGGGACCTGGCGGATAGCACGCCGAACTGCCCCTCAGGGAGGTCGGCGAACCCCTCGCCTGTGCGGCGATCACCACGATCCGCTCAGTGGGTGTCGACGTTGATCGACCGCATCGGCGACAAGTGGTCGGTGACCGTCATCTGTCGACTCGACGACGGTCCGCTCCGGTTCAACGCGCTGCGACGGGTGGCCGACGGCATCACCCAACGGATGCTGAGCACCACGGTGCGCCGCCTCGAGCGTGACGGCCTGATCAGCCGCACCGTCGAGTACGCGCTGACTGAGCGCGGGCGCAACCTGCACGGCGTCGTCCGCCGCGACCGTGAGGGGTATGACGCTGCTGTCGGGCCTGGCGCCGAGCAGTGACGAGGTGTCATGCCGGTGGCCGGCGCGAGGAAACGGCCCTGCCAGGGCTTCCGCAGCGCGGCGGCGCAGCATACCGCTGAGGCCGGGCAGGAGACGGCACTGCCGGTGTGCTGGATGCGATGACTGGCAATCCAGCACACCGGCAGTGCCGCCGCGAGCCTGATACCGCAGCCCGCACGCGGCAACCCAAGGGTCGACGCGGGCGATCGACGAGAGGGGTCGTGAGGGCAACTGCCGCAGGTGCCGAGCGGCCTGCCTGGAGGATCAGCTGGCTGTGCTGTCGGGTGCTGTGTCCAGCAGACGGTGAATCAGGATGCTCCAACTGTCCGCGAGCGGGCGGCCTGCGGCCGGTGAGGGGGGCGTATCGGGTTCGGGCAGGGCCAGATACAGCAGCAGCGGGCCTTCCAGCGCGCCGGTCAGCTGGATGGCCAGACTGTCCAGGTCCGGCAGGTCCAGCCCGGCTTGGCCGAGCAGCATACGCAGGTGAACCCGGGTGATGCTCGCCTCGCCGGCCGGGATGGGCTGATTGCGGTCGAGGGCGGCGCGGGCAATGCTGTGGTGGTCCAGCAGGAAGGTGATGCGGGCCTGCCCGTACGCCACCATGCGATCGAGTGCCGATGCTCCCGGTCCCAGCGGGGGCGGGCCGCACAGCACCTGTTCCTGAAAGATGCGCTCGTCGGCGTCGAGGAGGGCGCGGAAGATCCCGGCGCGTGTGCCGAAGCGTCGAAAGACAGTGCCCTTGCCCAGTCGGGCCCGTTCTGCCAGTGCGTCCATAGTGACGCTCCCGATGCCCCCGTCAGCCAGCATCTCCCGGACAGTCGCCAGCAGTAGCTCACGGTTGCGCACCGCGTCCGCGCGTTCAGGGCGCGGTTTCCCAAGGGGGATGAGAGATCCATTCACCTGACCAACCTACCGCTCCAGTGCTAAGCGGGGTACAGTCCGCTTAGATGGGCGGGGTGCCCGGCCTGCGGCGCCCGCCTGTCGCTACGCATGCACCGTACGGCTTTCGAGGAGTCCTGCCATGAACCTGTTCCGACTGGATGCGAGTATCATCCCGGCCGCTTCCGCCAGCGCCGAGCTGGCTTCCCTGGCCGAAGCCGAGTGGAGCGCCGCCCACCCCGATGCCACGGTGACGCGGCGCCACATAGGCGCTGATCCACTGCCCGCCGATGCCTGGGCGCTGGCGACCACGGCCACCTTCACCCCCGAGGCCGACCGCACCCAGGCCCAGCGCGATGCAGCGGCACTGGCGGCGACCCTGGTGGAGGAACTGCGCGGTGCCGACGCGGTGATTCTCGCGGTGCCGCTGTACAACTTCGGTGTCTCCCAGCACTTCAAGGCCTGGGTCGACCTGGTGATCGCTGGAGCTGGCCCGACCGATCCGGTGCTCAAAGGCAAGCCCACCGTGCTGATCACCACCATCGGCGGCGGCTACAGCCCCGGTACGCCCCGTGAGGGCTGGGACCACTCCACCTCCTACCTTGAGCGCATCGTCGGCGACGTATGGCAGGCAGACTTGACCCTGGTCAAGCGCGAGCTGACGCTGGCCGCCTCCACGCCCGGCATGGAGGAGTTGCGAGACCTGGCCGATCAGCAGTACGCCGCCGCCCAGGGGCAGGCACGCGAAGCCGGACTCGCCCTGGCCGGGAACTGACACGGACCGGTCGCACGCAAGCAGACCAACAGGCACGAGTGAGTGCACCTAGGGGTGTTGCGAAAGTCTGGTCGCGTGGGGTCTGCCCTGCATGGGTGGCGTCGTTGTCAGTGGTGCTGTGCATGATCGGCGCGTCAGCTCATCGCGGAGGCAGGAAAGCGCCATGTCGATCACAAACCAGCAGGTAGCAAAACACGCGTTCCTGCGGTCGATGTACGACGACCCGTACGATCTTGCTGCGGCTGTGCGAGCGCATTGAGGCCGGGCAACCGTCAGATCTGGAAACCCTGTATGGGCTCACCCAGGCTGCGACGGAGGTGCGACGAGTTCTGCTTCGTCGCGTCGGCATACGGGTTCACGGACGCGGATGCGGAGGTGCTGACCGTCGGCCGGGACTGGTGAACGAGGACGGGAAAACCCCTCCGTTCAGAGCCATTCGTTGAGAGCTGCGATCAGCATGGTCGCCTCATAGCGGACGGCAAGCTTGTCGTATCGCGTGGCGACCGCACGGTGCCTCTCGAGGCGGTTGATCCCGCACTCGACCGCGTGGCGCTCGCGGTAGTCGGCCGGGTCGAAATGCGGCGGCCGGCCGCCGCGGGAGCCGAGCTTTTGGCGGTCGCGCGCATGGTCGGCCTTGTCCGGGATGGTGCGGTGGATCCCGCGGCGGCGCAGATAGGTGCGATTCTCGCGGGAGGCGTACGCCTTGTCAGCCCGCACCCGAGCAGGGCGTACGCGTGGCCGTCCCTGCCCGATACGGGGCACGCGGACCTTCTCCAGTACGGGCTCGAACTGCGGTGAGTCTCCGCGCTGTCCTGCCGTCACCACGATCGACATGGGCTTCTGGCCCTGCTCAACTGCCAGGTGGAGCTTGGTAGTGAACCCGCCGCGCGATCTTCCCAGCCCGTGATCACAGGGCTCGGTGAAGATGCCTCCCGGCGGTTCCTTCTGCAGGTCGCCCTGCTTGCGGGCCCCGGCCGCATGCTGATGGGCACGGCAGACCGTGGAGTCGACGCTCAAGTCCCAGGTGATCGCACCCTTCGCGTCGGCCAGGGGACTGGAGCCGGGTGAGGATCCGCTGCCAGATGCCGTTCCGCTGCCACCGGCGAAACAGGTCGTAGACCCGGCTCCACGGTCCGTACGCGACAGGGACGTCCCGCCACGGCACACCGGTCCGGACCCGGAACCGTATGCCGTCGATCAACCGCCGCCGAGGCCAGACAGGTGGGGCGGACTGGAGGGGGAGCGGGTTGTCCCTTGAGGAAGAGTGGGCCGAGTTGAAGGCTGACGCGCTGGCGCGTCAGCAGACCGGCATACGGATCAACCAACTGCCGGCAGACGCAAGTGGCGGGACTGTCGCCCCGGCCGCTGGGGAATGGCGGGCACCCTCCGCCCCGGCGACCGGCTCCAGTGGCAGCCGATGGTGCGGCTACCTGTCGAGGAGGCGGGAGTTGGGGCCCGCCCCAGGCTCGACCTGTCCAGGGACCGGACCTGGGGCGGGCAGCTTCACAGCGGCCGGTGGGACGTCACTTGCTGGGGCCGCAGTAGTCGCAGCACGGGGCCGGGCCGCCCTCGCACTCCGCGCTCCCCGAGGGGCTGGACCCACAAGGCGAGCGGGGCGTCGTGGAGGCGTTGAAGTTCGTCGCCGCCTGTGCCGTGCCCGAGGGGACGGGCATGCGGCGTCCCGCGCCGTCGACAAGGGCTGGCACTCGCTCATCCTGCACACGCAGGTGTATGAGGGGCTGTGCGCGCGCCTGGGCCGGTTCGTGCATCACCGGCCGGACCGTCCCTCCTCCGCAGGCGTCCGGGCTCAGGCGCTGGAGCGCACGCAGGCGCTGATGGCCGCGACACCTTGGGGTACGGCGGTGGGTCAGCCCTTGTCCACGGTCTGCGGCGTCGGCTCGGCCACCGTGGACTGCTCGGCCCCGGCCCGCGCGCTGGACGGCAGGTGGCGCAGCCGGGTCGCGGTCAGCACGGCGGCGGCGACGGCAATGACGGCGGCCGTGGCCGCGGCGACGCCGAGCCCGTGGGCGAACGCCTCACGGGCGGCGGCGACCAGCGGCTGGGCCAGTCTCTCTGGCAGGTCGGCTGCGGCCTCCTTGGCGCCCCCGAGGGCGTCCCGAGCGGCGTCCGAGGTCGCCTCCGGCATACCCTCGGGCATCCGGTCCGTCAGTTCCCCCCGGTAGACGGCGGTGCCCAGGGTGCCGAGCAGCGCCACGCCCAGGGCCACGCCCAGCTCGCCGCTTGTCTCAGACAGGGCGGAGGTCGCTCCGGCCCGCTCGGCCGGGGCCTTGCTGATGACCAGGTCCGTACAGAGGGCGATCATGGGGCTCAGGCCCAGCGCCACGATCACGTAGCTGGTGATGAGCAACGCCAGGTCGTCCGCGCCGACCTGGGAGAGCATGGCGAAGCCCAGCGCCGCCAGCAGCATGCTGCCCGTGATGACCGTCGCCGGGCGCAGCCGCCGCACCAGCAGGGGTGCGAGCAGCGAGCCGATGATGGTGCCCACCGAGGCGGGCACCATCCAGGCACCGGCCACGAACGGCGTCAGGTCGAGCACCTCTTGCAGGTAGAGGGCGATGAAGAGCTGGGTTCCGCCCATGGCCAGCAGGCCCAGCAGGTAGGTGCCCAGCGAGGTGTTGATGACGCGGTCGCGCAGCAGCGACAGGTCGAGCAGAGGGTCGTCCAGGCGTCCCTGGCGGCGGACGAAGAGCACACCGAGGGCCAGTCCGCCCATGAGGGTGAGCGTGAAGGCGACGTCCGGTCCGGAGGAGCTGACGTGCTTGACCGCGTAGACGACGCCGAGGACCGCGGCGAGGGCCAGCGCGGCGCTGGGCAGGTCGAGGCGCCCGCCCTTCGGGTCGCGGTACTCGGGCAGGAGCACCGGGCCGACGGCGAGCAGCAGCAGCATCACCGGCACGCCCACCAGGAAGACCGACCCCCACCAGAAGTGCTCGAGGAGCGCGCCGCCGAGCAGCGGCCCGGCGGTCGCGCCGACCGAGAAGCTCGTCATGACGACGGCCACCGCGAAGCTGCGTTCGCCCGTCCGCTGGAACATCACCCGGACCAGTGACAGCGCGGAGGGCATCAGGGTGGCACCGGCCAGGCCGAGCAGTGCGCGGGAGGCGATGAGCGTCAGCGGGCTGCCGGCGTAGGCGGCGATCACCGAGGCGACCCCGAAGAGCCCCGCGCCGATCAGCAGGATGCGCTTGCGCCCGATCCGGTCACCGAGCGCCCCGGCCGGGACCAGTGCCCCGGCGATCAGGAAGCCGTAGATGTCCATGATCCACAGCAGTTCGGTGGAGGTCGGCTCCAGTTCGGTACTCAGGTGCGGTACGGCCAGGTACAGGACGGTCATGTCCATGGAGATCAGCAGCGTTGGCAGGGCCAGGACGGCTAGCCCGGTCCACTCCCGTCGGCCGGCCGGGGGCGGGGTTTCGCTGGTCATCGCGGTGTTTCCTCTGTCACGGGGGTGGGTGGGGGAGAGGAGTGGGAGCCCTGCGGCAGATGCAGGCCACCTCGACGAGGAACGCCGTCTCGCCGGGCAGGGTGTCGGCGCCGATCCGCGCGATGGGCACCGTGTCCCGGCTCGGGCAGTCGGTGGCCAGACACGCCGCGCGGGCCCCCTTCAGTACGACGGCGATCACGGCGGCCTCATGGCAGTCGGCCGAGGACGACACCACGGCGGACGCGCGCGTGCGCCGACGCGGGCGGTCGGCGGCGAACGCCCGCGCCTGGGCGAGCAACTCGGGGGTGACGTACTTGTCTAGCAGCAGGATGGCATCGCGGATCTCCATGAGCTTGCGGTACAGCAGCAGTCGGCCCGGACCGTGCTGCCAGAGATTCTCCTTCAGGCGGCTGCTGCGCCGGGGGGACAACAGCACTTGGGGGCATACCTCCACCAGATCCCGCCACAGGGGCCAGACCAGCCACCAGTCCCGCAGGTCGGTGAGCGTGCGCCGGGCGGTGTGGATGCCGGGCACGGACAGGGCGGCGGCAACCAGCAGACCGTGCAGGGCGAGGGCGAACGGCTGGAGGGGCGCCGCCCCGGCGTGGCCGAGAAGCTGGGACAGCGCGCAGAGCCAGAACACGCCTGCCATGGCGGCGCCGGACCCCAGCAGGAGCAGGGCCGCTCTGAGGAAGCCGGGGGCGCACTGCCGTCCGCGGCTGAGGCACACCGCGACACACAAGGCGTTGGCGGTCATGTGCGTGGCGATGATGAGCAGCCAGTACGGGGTGGACGGCGTGGGGGAGGAGCCGTCCACGATCCGGTGCGGTCCGTGCGGGGGTTGCACCGTGTCCAGCACCACCACACCCGCCACCGCACAGCACGCTGTGCCCCGCAACCAGCCCAGCGGGGCCCGGCGACGGCCGCCTGCGGCGAGCGAGTTCTTCAGCCGAGCGTGCGGTAGAACGCCAGGTGCCGCCCGGCGGCCGTTTGCCAGGTGTGACGGGCGGCGAGCTTCCGGCCCCGCGCCTGCCGGGCCGGATCGTCGGCCGCGAGCGCCGCGCTGAGCTCGGCGGCCAGGTCGATGGGGGTGTGCGCGAAGCGGGCGGTCCCGTCGAACACCTCGCGCAGGACGGGCAGGTCGCGGACTATCAGCGGGACGCCCGCGGCGAGTGCCTCCATGGCGGCGAGGCCGAAGCCCTCCTTGACGGAAGGGAAGGCGAAGGCGCTGGCGGCGGCGACCAGCGAGGGCAGGTGCTCCTCGGCGACCTGGCCCAGCACGATGGGCCCAGCGCCGAGTTCGGCGGCCCTGGCCTCCCAACGGGTCCGGTAGTCGCGGTAGTCGAACAGTGTCTCGCCGCCCGCGACTACCAGCCGCACGTCGGGATGGCTGGCGTGCAGCACCGCGTATGCCTCCAGCAGGTCCAGTGATCCCTTGCGGGGTTCGATGCCGCCGACGGTGAGGACGTAGCGGCCCAGGCGGGAGCGCCAGGCGGCGCGGGCCTCGGGGCAGGTGGTGGCGAATCGCTCGTATGCAACCCCGTTGGGGATGACGGCCGGGGACAGTCCCCACCCTCGCGCCAGTTCCCCGGCCACCGACTGCGAGACGCAGATGTGCGCGTACGGCTCCACGATGGCCCGTTCGTGGCAGGCAGCCAGTTCGGGGGTGGTGAAGTGGTCGATGTGGTGGACGGTTCGCACGCAGCGGCCGACGGCGTTGGCGCTGATGCAGTCCTGGGCATGGACGATGTCGTAGGGCGCCGGGTCGAAGGCGTCGCGGAGGGTGCCGATGGAGCGCAGGATGCGCTCGCCGACGGTCTCGTTGTGCGGGCCGTCCGGGAACGGCACGATCCGTAGCCGTACGGCCGGGTCAACGGGCCGGAAGAAGCCCGTGTCGCCGCCTCGGCCCAAAGTCCACACGGTGACGTCCTGGCCCTCGGCCGCAAGCGCCTCGGCGAGGGCGAGGGTGTGGACGACGCCGCCGCGCGGCTTGGTGGAGTAGCTGAGCAGGGCGATCTTCACGACCGGGTCTCCCGGTAGGCGCGGGGGCGCAGTTCATCGAGGTGGTGCAGGACGCGGCGGGCACGGTCGATCTCCTCGGCGACGTCGACCTCGGCGACCGCGAGACCTGCCTTGGCCCAGGTGCGGGCGAGGATGTCGCCGCCGGGGCCGACCACCTTGGCCTGGCCGAGGAAGCGCATGCCGCCCATGGCACCGGTCTGGTTGGAGGAGGCGAGGACGACCTGGTTCTCCGCGGCGCGGGCCTGGTCGTACAGGTCGAAGAGCTTGGCCTGGCGGTCCTGGGCCATGCGCGGGGCGCGGTTGGTGATGCTGGTGGGCCAGGCGGAGAGGCAGGCGAGGATCTCGGCGCCGTCCAGGGCCAGCGAGCGCGCCGACTCCGGGAACGTCTTGTCGTAGTCGATGAGCATGCCGATCCGGCCGACCGGGGTGTCGAAGGCGTCGAAGCGGTCGCCGGGGGTGTAGGCGGCGACCTCGCCGGCCGGGAGGTGGACCTTGCGGTGGCGGCCGAGGACGCCGTCGCCGCTGACGCACACGGCGGCGTTGTAGCGTTCGGTGCCGCCGTCCTCGCAGTAGCCGACGCACACCACCATCTCGGCCGCGAGACGGGCCACCCGCAGGATCAGCGGGCTGTCCGGCTTGAGAGCGGGGGGCAGGGCATCAGGATCTGGGTGCCGCAGGTCGGCGAGGTAGCCGCCGAGTGCGGCGTCGGGCAGAACGAGCAGGTCTGCGCCGAATCCGCGCGCGTCGTCGATGACCTTGCCGATGCGGGCCAGGTCGAACTCCAGGTCGCGGCCGAAGTGGGCGGCCGCGGCCGCGATCCTGATCGTGCTCATGTGGTTGCTGCTCCTGCGGGTGCGTAGACGTCCGGGCGCCGGTCGCGCAGGTGCCCCATGGACCGGCGGGCCGTCGACAGGGCCTGTGCGACGTCTAGCTCGGCGACGGCCATACCGGCCGCGACTCCGGTGTCCGCGAGGATGTCGCCGCCGGGGTCGACGACCTTGGCGCTGCCGACGAAGCGTAGCGACCCGAAGGTGCCCGCCTGGTTGGCGGAGAGCCACACGATCTGGTTCTCCAGAGCGCGAGCCCGGTCGAACAGGTCGAAGCGGCGCTTCCAGCGGTCGTTGACGAGGTCGCGGGCGGCCTGGGTCCGGGCTCCGGGCCAGGCGGATACGCACACGCCGATCTCGGCGCCGTCCAGCGCCAGCGCGCGGGCGGACTCGGGGAACGCCTTGTCGTAGCAGATCATCATGCCGATCCGGCCGACCGGGGTGTCGAAGGCACGGAAGCCGTCACCGCAGGCATAGCTGGCGTCCTCACTGAGCGGCTGGTGGACCTTGCGGTGGTTGCCGAGGACACCGTCGCCGCTGACGCAGACCGCGCTGTTGTAGCGCCGGCCGTCCGCGCCCGCCTCGCAGTAGCCCGCCACCACCGTCATCTCCCCCGCCAGGGCGGCCAGCCGGCGGATCTCCGGCCCGTCGAGGGCGAGCGCGGGCGGGCCCTCGTCGCGAGCGACGCCGTCATGGAGGCTCAGCAGGTAGCCGCCCAGGCACGCCTCCGGCAGGGCGAGCAGCCCCACGCCCTCGGTACGGGCCTCCTTGATCAGCCGTTCGACGGTGGTGAAGGTGTCCTCCAGGTCGCGGCCGAACTCGGCGGCGACGGCTGCCATGCGCAGGGTGGTCATGCGGGTCCCATCCCGGTCACCGTGGACGTGACCGCTTCGGTGATGTCTCCGTCGGGCCAGCGCAGCCCGACTCCCTCTCCTGTGGTCAGCTCCCCGCAGACGGCCTGTGCGGCGGGCCCGGCCGCGAGCGGCGGCGCGTCGGGCGCGGCGGCGGTGAGCATCGCGAAGCCGGGAAAGCAGGTGAGCCAGTCGGCCATGGCCGCCTGCCGCGGCCGGGGCACGGCGGCCACGTCGAGCACTGCCCGGCAGCCGCTCGCCTCGGCGAGCATGCCGAGTGTGCCGGCGACTCCCGCCATGGACACGTCCTTGGCGGCGGCGGGCCGGGCGGCAGCCACCGCACCGGTCATGGCGCGCAGTTCGCCCGCACGACGGTGACTGGTGGAGTCCCACTGGCGGCCCCGGTATCCCGGGCGCCAGGTGCCGCCGAGGTCCGCTGTCAGCCGTACGGCGTGGCCGGGGCGTCCACCGCCGCCCGGCACCGGATACCGGGTCCGGCCCAGTGCGGTGACGGACAGGGCCGCCGGGACGCCGAGCTGGGTGTGCCCGCCCAGGACGGGGACGCCGTACGCCTGCCCGGCCCGGCCCAGCCCGGCCAGCACGCGTGCCGCGTGCGCGGCGTCCCGGGCGCCGAGTGCGTCGAGCAGCCCGAGGGGTGAGGCGCCCATGGCGGCCAGGTCGTTGACGTTGACCAGCACCGCGCACCAGCCCGCCCAGTCCGGGTCGCGCTCGACCATGGACGGCCCGATCGCGTCGCACGCGGCGATCACGTCGGTGTCGGGGACCGGCGCCCCGTCGTCGCCGACGAATCCCGTGCCCCCGGGCAGCAGGGGCGCCAGCAGTGGCCCCAACGGGCCTTTCGCCGCCGCCGCTTGGGCGGCGATCCGGCGGATCGGCCACCGCATCCGGAGGTGGGGTGCGCCCGCGACCGTGGTGTCGCGGACCCGCTGCCAGCCCAGCCGCCGGAACAGGGGCGCGGTGCGCCGCTGCACGGTGGCATCGAAGCGCAGTACCCCTTCCGTCTCCGCACGGGCGCAGGCCGCGCGGACCAGGGCCGCGCCGATGCCGTGCGGTCCGCGGGCGGCCGGGGCGACGACCAGGCGACCGCCCTGCCACCAGCCGATGTCGGGCCCGTCGTCCACAGGGCCGAGCCGTACACCGCCCACCACCGTGCCATCGACGGCCCTGGCGACCAGGACGACGGTGCGGGGGTCGCTGTCCCGGTCGTCGAGGTCGTGGCCGCGGAACAGCCCCTGCTCGTGCACGAAGACGTCCCGGCGCAGGCGCCGGTAGGCGCTCAGTCCGGCCTGCCCGCTGGCCTCCTCGATGTGGAAGGCGGCTCGCCGGGCGAGGGTGCTGCGGTCGCCGAGCAGGGCCAGGATGTCGGGGTTCTCTCCGCAGACGGGTGCCGCGGCGGATCCGTCGAGGTACATCTCAGCCACCTGCCGACTTCAGCACGCTGCACGCCCCGCAGGCCGCGCAGCCGGCTCTCTGGTCGGCGCCGTTCATCCCGCCCGCGCGCAGTTTCGCCGCGACGCCTTCGGTGACCTGGGCCAGGTACCGCGCGCTCGGTGCCGGGATTCCGTCACGGGCCGCGAGAGTGCCGGCCATGGGGCGGAAGGGGACGACGAAGGGATACACCCCGCGGTCGATCAACCTCCCCGCGCCCTCGATGAGTTCACCGGGGTCCTCGCCCAGTCCGACCAGCAGGTAGGTGGAGACGCGGTTCGGCCCGAAGACGCGCACCGCCTCGTCCCACGCTCTGTCGTACTCGGCCAGGGGGACGGTGGACTTGCCGGGCATCCAGCGTCGGCGCACCTCGTCGTCAAGCGACTCGACATGGATGCCGATCGCGGCGGCACCGGCATCGTGCAGGGCGCGGATCCAGGACAGGTCGCCAGGTGGCTCGCACTGCACCTGGACCGGCAGGCCGGGAACGGCCTGCCGCACCGCCCGCACGCAGCGCACGAGGTTGCGGGCGCCGCGGTCCGGGCCGGTGGTCGTGCCGGTGGTCATGACCATCTGCTTGACGCCGTCCAGCCGTACGGCGGCCTCGGCGACCTCGGCGAGCTGCGCCGGGGTCTTGGCGGCCACCGTGGCGCCGGAGCGCAGGGACTCCTCGATGGTGCAGAAGCGGCAGCGGTCGGCCTCCGCGTAGCGGACGCAGGTCTGCACGACGGTGGTGGCCAGGACATCGGCGCCGTGCAGACGGGCGATGTGCTCATACGGGATGCCGTCGGCGGTGGCCAGGTCGTAGAACCTCGGCCGTCGTACGGGTGTCAGGGCCAGGCCGGTGTCCTCGTCGCCGAGCCACACCCGGCCGTCGCGGACACGGTAGGGACTGTCGGGGTTGGTGGGGAGCGCGGCGTTGGCACCGGCGACGAGGACGTGTCCGTCGTCGCTGGGCCCCGCGCCGTCCGGCCGCCGTACGGGGGCGTCCAGTGCGATGCCTCGCAGGGCGAGGTCGGCTCGGGTCATGATCCGCACGTCCACCGCCGTAGCCGTCTTGCCGGTGCCAACGCTCACGTCGGGCCCCCTTACAGCTGGTAGGTCGAGTTGATGATGGCGCCCTTGCGCGCGTAGTGGATCAGCGCGTCCTGGACGTCGAGCGGGTGGGTGGGGATGACACCCTCGATGAGGTCTTCCTCGCGGGCGCCGTGCAGCGACAGGCCGAAGCGGCAGCAGTACACCTTGCCGCCCTCGGCGATGAACGTCTTGAGCTGGTTGTTGATGTTGTGCTCACCGGGGAACGCGGAGTTCCCGACGGTCGGGAAGCCCCGCGTGGCCAGGCAGTTGAGGGAGCCGGGGCCGTAGAAGTAGAGGGCGGTCTCGAAGCCCTTGCGCAGTGCGCGGGTGGCCTGCAGGACGGCGACGAACGACACCGACGACTCGTGCGCGATGCCGTGGACCAGGGTGAAGTACGTCTCGCCGTCCTCCGCCTGGTAGTCGGGGAAGACCTTGGTGGAGCCGTAGATGCTGGAGCCCTCGGGCAGCGAGGGGTGCGGAATCTCGTTGAGCGACTTCTGCTCGACGTCGGTCAGTTCGGCGGTCGCCGAGGTTTCGGACATGCCTGTCTCCCTGTGCGATGCGGTGGTCGGTTCGGTCAGTCGTAGAGCGCGGCGAACGTGTCCCGGAAGACGAGCTCGCCGAGGGCGCCGCCGCCGGTCGCCGCGGCGAGGCGGGCGTACTCGCCCGCGAAGTCGCCCCACGGCTGATCGCTGGCGAAGAGCACCCGGTCGTGGCCGATGCCGCGGTGCTCGATCTCCTGGGCGAGCCAGCGGGGCGCGAAGCCGATGGCCCAGGAGAGGTCGGTGTAGACACGCTTTCCGGCGGTGATCCAGTCGAAGAACCGGGATCCGACGAGCTTGATGTGGCCGCTCATCCCGCCACCGAAGTGCACCAGGTGGACGGGCACTTGATCGGCGTACCAGTCGACGAGGTGGCCGACTTCGTCGATGTCGGAAGCGGCGCCCGGGGAGGTGTGGACGTGGACCACCAGTTGGTGCCGTCCGGCCTCGGCGAAGATGCGCTCGAGCATGGGCCGGCAGGCCGGGTCGGTGGGCCGGCCGCCCAGCAGGAAGCTCAGCTTCAAGGCCTTCACGCCCCTTTCCCCGGCCAGCTTCAGCGCCTGGGTGGTGCGGTCCGCGTCCTCGGGCCGGGGCGACACCCACAGCCCGGCCCTGATCCGGTCGTCGCTCTGCGCGGCCTCGACGGCCAGTTCGTTGAAGGAGAACGCGACCGCGGGGTCCGGGACGCCGTAGTTGGGGATGACCAGGGCGCGCTCGGTGCCTTCCGCGTCCAGGTCCGCGATGAGCTGCTTGACCGTGGCGCGGGCGGTGGTGTCGGGGTTGACGGGCGGTCCGCCGTAGAAGGGGTAGGCGGGCAGGATGCCGATGTGGCGGTGTGCGTCGAAGACCATGTCGGTGCTTTCAGCCGATGGGCAGCGCGGAGGCAAGCGCGCTCGGCACACCCGTGAGGGCGCCGCACACGTCTGCCACGCGGCGGGAGGCGTCGATGTGGTCCGCCAGGAACTCGGCGTCCCGGCCCACCGCCTCGAAGCGTCCCGAGCCCCACGAGTACTGCCAGGGCAGCCCGAGGAAGTACAGGCCGGGTGTGCTGGTGGCGCCGCGCCAGTGCATCGGGTAGCCGCGTCCGTCGAAGACGGGTGCTTCGACCCACCGGTAATCGCGGCGGAAGCCCGTTGACCAGACCACGGAGGCGATACCGGCCGTCTCCAGGTCAAGGCGGTCCGGCTGCTCGCAGGGTTCCCACACCGGCACGTAACGGGGCTCCTGCGGTGCTGCGATCCCCTGCGCCTCGATGTACGCGTCGATGGCGTCCTTGATGTCCTCGGCCACCGCGTCCGCGCGGTCCAGGTTCGCCTTCAGGTCGTCGGCGAACTCCAGGCCCGTACCGCGGATCCCGGTGAGCCGTCCGTACAGCCGCATGCCGTCGCGGGCGAAGGCCCGCAGGTCGATGTCGCGGCCGCCGTCGCGGCCGGTGACGTAGTGGTTGACGCGCAGACGCACGGCGTCCGCGTCACGGAAGTCGTCGATCGTCTTCTGGTAGTGGCCCATGTCGTCCAGCCAGGCCACGCAGTCGCGGCCCCGGTAGAAGCGGGCCACGCGGGGGGCGCTGCCCACCGCCAGGTGGACACGCCTGCCGGCGAGGTGCAGGTCCTCGGCGATCTGGCAGCCGGACTGGCCGGTGCCCACCACCAGGACACCCCCCTTCGGGAGCTGGTCCGCGCTGCGGTAGCGGGAGGAATGGATCTGCTCGACGCCGTCGGGCAGCCGTTCGGCCATCCGGGGCACGGACGGGGTGTGGTAGGGGCCGGTGGCGACCACCACCTGGTCCGCGGTGAAGGCCCCGTCGGACGTGCCCAGTTCGAACACTCCGCTCGCGGCCTGGCGCAGCCTGGTGACGGCCACGCCCTCCACCAGGGGCGGCCGGAAGAAGGAAACGTAGTCCTCCAGGTACTTCACGACCTCGTCGCGGACCATGAACCCGTGGAGGTCGTCCCCCTGATAGGGGAAACCGGGCAGTCTGCACTGCCAGTTGGGGGTGACCAGGCAAAAGGTGTCCCAGCGGCGGTCCCGCCACTCGTGTCCCACTCGGTTCGCCTCGATCACGACGTGTTCGACACCGCGCTGGCGCAGGCAGTAGCTCATCGACAGGCCTGCCTGTCCGCCGCCGACCACCGCCACCGGATAGTGGGATCCGGCCAGCCGTACCGCCGCCCTCACTGCGCGGTCCCGTCTGCGTGGACCAGAGCCACAACGGTGACCTTGGCTCCCGGCAGGGAGGTGTAGGCGGAGGCGGTGCGCTCGATCTGCGCGAGTTGGCCGGATGCACCGGTGCAGTAGAAGCCGAACTTCTCCTTCACCCGTTCACCGGCGATGCCGAGGGCGGCACGGCTGCGGTCGACGAAGTCCGCCAGGTCGTACGTGCTCCCCGCGGTGAAGTAGTCCTCGACTATCGTGGAGGGGGAGTAACAGCGCTGGGCCTCGCCGTCGGGCCAGCGGACGTGGAAAAAGATCTCAGGCATGAAGTCCTCCAGGCGAGGCGTCGAGGTCTTGAAGCCTCGCTGCTGCTTGTGCGGACCACTTCAGCCAGCGTCGATTGCCGGACCGAGTCATCCGGAACAAAGCGGAGTTACAGAAAACTCACACTGGGCGACCTGCTGCGCACACTGTGTTGTCGCAGAGGTAAATCGACCCGCCGGGAGTCCTGGCCCGAAGCCGGGGCTCAGGGTGCGGCGCGGATGGCCGTGGGACGACTTCCGTGAGCGAGGCGGGAAAGTGGTCGACGAGAACAGGAGTTTCTTCCGCGCACTTTCCTCGGCCCGGGGCACGGCTTCCCGGATCAAGGGAGGCAGGGCGTCCTCCGTGCACCGCGTTCACGTGTGCGTGCGCTGCTCATACCTGACCCTCTCGTGCGTTGTCGGATCGGCTATCGGTGATTGGCTTGCGAGGTGCACAACCTCCACAGATGCATCAGTGCCGACACGCGAAGAGTGTGAGAAGGCGTTGTCTTTCCGGACGTCATCACGACAGCGCCACCAGCGGCGGATGGACTCGGCCGCGAAGACCGACGTGTCGTGGTCGACACCGACGTTGACCCAGCCGGTGTTGCGGGTGATGTCGTAGATCCCGTACGGGATCGCCTGCTGAACGTCCGGGCCGCTGAAGAAGAAGTGGTGGTCCTCCACCTCGACCGGTTCGCCCCTGGGGCGCCATTCGCGGCCGGCCATGGGCAGCCGTCCGATCTGCTCCCGTGCTGTTTGACCTGCTCGTTGATGTAGCGGAACCGGGCATCCCGGTCGGGATGCTGGGCACCATCGAGGGTCTTGACGTTCGCCCGCAGGCTGAAGCCCTCCTGCTTGAGCAGTCGGCGGACCGTCGGCGCGGACACCGGGTGCCCCTGCCGGGTCAGCTCCTCGGCTTGCGGCCTCCGCCTGGTGCACGCAATCGGCCGTCCGGCAGTGGCCCGGCCCCCCTGCTTCCAGCTCCGACACGCCACGACGCACAGTCGTCTCGCTGACCTGCGCGATCCGAGCTTCGTCGCCGAGCATGACGACCTCCAGGACGTTCTCTACGCCGTACGCGACGCCGCCGACCGCCTCTCCGACACCCCCGCCCCAAGGCGCTGACCGTCGTGGAGGAGACCCACCGCCTGCTCACGGAACGCCTGCTGCCCCATGAGTACGCCGAGGAACACCAGCTCTACCCGGCGCTCGCCCGCACCCGCGGTGGCCCCGAGGCCACCGCGGCCATGAGCCGCGCCCACACCGAGATCGAACGCCTCTCGCGCCGCGTCGCCCCCCACCTGCAACTGGCACACTCCGAGGGTGGCCTGGCCCCCGAACAACTCGACGACCTGCGCTCCTGCCTCCACGGCCTGAACACCGTCCTGCGCCCGCACTTCGTCCAGGAGGAGGAGAACTACTTCTCCCTCGCGCCCTGAGCGCTGTCCCCACAGGTGCAGGGTCCGGCCGTCACACCGCGACCGGCGCCTTGATGGCCGGATGGTGCCGGTAGTCGATGAGCCGTACATCCGGGTAGACGTAGTCGAAGAGCGAGTCGGCACGCCGCAGACGCAGCCGGGGGAAGTCGAACGGGGTGCGCGTGAGCTGCTCGGTCACCTGCTCGACGTGGTTGTCGTAGATGTGGCAGTCACCGCCGGTCCAGATGAAGTCGCCCGGTGCGAGACCGACCTGCTGCGCCACCATGTGCGTGAGCAGGGCGTAGCTGGCGATGTTGAAGGGGACGCCGAGGAACAGGTCCGCGCTGCGCTGGTACAGCTGGCAGGAGAGCCTGCCGTCGGCGACGTGGAACTGGAAGAGCGCGTGACATGGCGCGAGTGCCATCTTGTCGAGTTCGGCCACGTTCCACGCGGACACCAGCATCCGGCGCGAGTCCGGGTCGCGGCGCAGCGTGTCGAGTACGGCGCTGATCTGATCGATGTGCGTGCCGTCCGGAGCGGGCCAGGAGCGCCACTGGGCGCCGTAGACCGGGCCGAGATCGCCCTCGGCGTCGGCCCACTCGTCCCAGATGGTGACGCCGTGCTCCCTTAGCCACCCCACGTTCGAGTCGCCGCGCAGGAACCACAGCAGTTCGTACACGACGGACTTGAGGTGCACCTTCTTCGTCGTGATCAGGGGGAAGCCGCGCGCGAGGTCGTAGCGCAGCTGGTGCCCGAAGACACTCCGGGTGCCGGTGCCCGTCCGGTCGCCCTTGGCCGTCCCGGACGCGAGCACCGTCCGCAGCAGGTCTTCGTACTGGGTGTCCACCACGGCGGTCGAGTCTAGCCACCCGCCCACCGAGGGGCCGGGGCGGATGGCGGTCGCCTCTCGGCGAAAGGCTCCACAGGGCTTCAGCCGGAGTACGGGACGCCCCGCGATGTTCCGCTCTCCGTGCTGCCCGGGGGTGAGGCGTGCGACTGCTCCTGCGTCCCGGGAAGCACCTCCGCCCACAGGTTCTCGGCCTGGAGGAGCAGTGCGCCCAGCACCGCGGCCGCCTCGGCGGTCTGCCCGGCGTGCTCGCGCAGCCCGGACTTCAGCTGCCGGTCCAGCTCCCACATCGCCGACAAGGCCTCCCCGTCCCCGGCCGCGGCACGCTCTTCGCCGCGCAGCAGACGGCGGGCCTCCGCGTGGCAGGTGTCCGCGATGAGGTCGAGCAGCCGTGCGTACGCGTCCAGGGCCGCCGTGTCGGGCGGGGCGGGCGTCCGCCGGGGGTCGGCGGCGACCGCCAGCGACCGGGTCAGCGCCGTGACATGTCCGGTGACGCGGCTGAAGCGCTCGTCCTCCTCCGGAGGGGGAACGTCCGCGGGGACCCGGTGCAGGGCGCGCAGCGGGCCGTAGGTCAGCCGCAGGCTCTCCCGGCTCCAGTGACGGGCCGCGCGCAGCGCCTCCAGGCGGTGTTCCAGGCGCGCCGAGGCGTCGAGCCAGCCGACGGAGGTCCCGTCGTCCCACCCCGGCCGCCGCAGCCCGACGGCGACCAGGTGCAGCACGTCGCCGCTCTCCCGGGCGAGCGCCGCGAGGTTCTCGCGTACGTCCCGAAGGTGGATCGGCGGCAGGACGAGCGCGTTCACGGCGACCCCGATGACCGCGCCCAGCGCCGCCTGCCCCAGCCGGTGTCCGACCGCGACCGCGCTGACGGTTCCGGAGGCGAGCGTGAACAGGGCCGTCGTGGCCGCGTAGATCCCCTGGTCGCCGAAGCGGGGCCAGTTCGACAGCAGCATCAGCAGCGGTACGGAGAGGGCGAGTCCGCCCAGGGTGCTGCCGGTGAGTGCCTCCGCGCCGGAGGCCAGCAGTGCCCCGCAGCAGATCGCCGCGAACTGCTGCCCGGCCTGCCGCAGTGAGCTGTACACGGTGGCCTGCACCAGCACCACGGCCACCCACGGGGCCATCAGCGCCATCGGGTCGCCGAGCCACTCGCGGGCCACCAGCCAGGCCAGCAGGGCCGCCGCCGCGGCCTTCAGCGACTGCACGGCCAGGTCCCGCTCCCGTCCCGGCCCGCGCCATGCGGCGCGCACGGCCCCCACCAGGGCGCGGCCTTCGCCGCGTGCGGCAGTGGTGAGGCGTTCCGTCGGGGTCGCCCGTGCGAGGTTCCGCCCCGCCCGCCGTACTGAGTGCGCCTTGGGGATCATCGGTCGCGGGTATCCGCCTGTTCAGGACGCCATGCCCGGCGCGCCTGTCAAGAGCGCGTTGGCCGATTTCGCGTGGCGATCTTTGGTCTTGTCTTGACCCTTCCTATACGGCAGCTTTGCTCAAGGTGTGCCGGGAAGTCTGGTCGGCGATGCGGCCCGTCATGGGCCGACGTCAGCATGCCGTCGAGCAGGGTGGGGGCAGATGTTCCAGCGCGTCGCCAAAGAGCTTCTCTCCGGCCTGACCGTGGCGATAGTGGCGTTGCCGCTGGCGATCGCCTTCGGCATCACCGCGACCGGCACACCCGAAGGCGCGCTCGTCGGGCTGTACGGCGCGATCTTCGCGGGGTTCTTCGCCGCCCTGTTCGGCGGCACTCCCGCGCAGGTGACCGGACCCACGGGCCCCATCACCGTCGTAGCGACCGGTGTCATCGCCGCGCACGGACTCGACGCCGCGTTCGTCGCGTTCATCATGGCGGGCGGGTTCCAGGTCCTGTTCGGCCTGTGCAGAATCGGTTCGCTCATCCGCTACATACCCCACCCGGTGGTCTCGGGGTTCATGGGCGGTATCGCGCTGATCATCATCCTGGGCGAGCTGGACCAGGTGCGGCGGAGCTTCCTGGTGGTCGCGGGCACGATCCTGCTCATGCTCGTCGCCGCCCGGGTCGTGCGGTCGGTACCGGCGAGCCTGATCGCCCTCCTGGCCCTCACCCCGGTGCTGCGGCTGGCGGACCCGGCGCTCCAGGACGTACGCCTCGGACCGCTCACGCTCAGCGCGGGCGTCGACTACATAGGCCGGATCCCCGAAGCGCTGCCCTCGATCACCGTTCCCGACCTCGGCGGTTCGTCGCTCCTCGCCCTCGTCCCGGCCGCCCTCAGCATCGCCCTGCTCGGCTCCATCGACTCGCTGCTGACCTCGGTCGTGATGGACAACATCACCGGCGGCCGGCACCGCAGCAACAAGGAACTGATCGGCCAGGGCATCGGCAACGCCGTCAGCGGCCTCTTCGGCGGGCTGGCGAGCGCGGGCGCCACCGTCAGGTCCGTGGTCAACGTCCGGAGCGGGGGCCGCACCGCCTGGTCGGCCGCCACCCACAGCGTCATCCTGCTCGTCCTCGTCGCCGGGCTCGGCGCCGCCGTGCAGTACATCCCCCTCGCCGTGCTGTCCGGCATCCTGATCCTCACCGCGTTCGGCATGTTCGACTGGGAGAGCCTGCGCAAGGTGCCCGTCTCCCCGTGGGGGGACGTCGTGGTGATGTTCGCGACGATGATCATCACGGTGGTCCTCGACCTGACCGTGGCGGTCGCCGTCGGGGTCGCCCTGGCGCTCGTCATCCACACCGTGAAGGCGCGTCGGCGCCGTGCCACGGTCGTCCGGACCGGCGACGGCGCCTATCGCATCGCGGGGCCGCTCTCCTTCCTCTCCGTCGACCGGGTCTTCACAGCCCTGCGCGGCGACCGGCCGGACGGCTCCCGCCTGTCGCTGAGCCTGAAGGACGTCGACTACGTCGACATGTCCGGCGCGAAGGCGTTGCTGACGTTCCTCGACCACGCGCACAGGTCCGGCGTCGGGACGGACATCCAGGACCTACCGGCGCACGTCGAGGACCGGCTGGTCGCGCTGGCCGACGACGGTCAGCGGGCGAGGCTCACGGCGGCCCTGGGGGACCGCTCCGGAGAGGCCGTCCACTGAGCGGCGGGGAGGACCGGGAGCCGGACGCCCCGAGGGCCGCCCACGCGTCGTCCGGCAGCGCGAGCAGGCGTTCGATCCGCGCGGGGTCGGGGAGCGGGCCGTGGTCACCCGTCACCTGGAGCGCCGATACGGCGGTGAGGTGGCCCAGTCTGAGGGCCCGGGGGACGGGCACGTCCCGGAGCAGGCCCGTGAGGAAGCCCGCGGCGAAGGCGTCCCCGGCGCCCACCGGTTCGACGACCGTGGTGCGCAGCGCCGGGACCGTGTGGACGCCGTCCTCGGTGAAGGCCGTGGCGGCGTGGGCACCGTCCTTGACGACCAGGACGGCGGGGCGGGGCAGCAGTGCGCGCACCGCCGACCCGGTGAGGTCCGCGCCCCACAGCGCCTGGGCCTCGTCGAGGCCGACGAAGACGATGTCCGCCCGGTCGGCGAGCGCGCGCAGCACGGTCGCCGCGCTGCCGTCCCCGGGCCACAGGGCGGGGCGGTGGTTGACGTCGAAGCTGACCGCGTGGGGGCGCCCGGCGGGCGGAGGGGCCAGGGCGGCGTCCAGCAGTGCCCGGCAGGACGGGGACAGCGCCGCGGTGATGCCGGTGAAGTGCAGGAGGCTCGCCGAGCCGGCGGGCTCCTCGTCCAGCAGGCCGGGGCCGAGCGCGGAGGCCGCCGAGCCCGTCCGGTAGTAGTGGACGCGGGTGCCGGTCGGCGCGGGGTCCTTCAGCATGAGGCCCGTGGGGCGGTGGGCGTCCGTGCGGACATGGCTGACGTCGACCCCGGCCGCCGCCACCGCGGCACGCACCCGTCTGCCCAGCGCGTCGTCGCCGAGCGCCGAGAGCCATGCCACGGGGACTCCGTGGTCGGCCAGGTACATGGCCACGTTCGACTCAGCACCGGCCACCGAGAGCCTCAAGCGGGCCGCGCTCTCCAGTGCCTGGGGAGGATCGGGGGACAGGGCCGCCATGGTCTCCCCGACGCAGACCACCCGCCCGGCACCACGCAGCCACGGCTTCATACGGCCCTCCAGCGGGCGGCCAGGGAGGCATCCGGACGGAAGGGCGCCGCGGGCACCCCCGGCACGCCCACCCGGACGGTGAACAGGGCCCCGTCGTACGGGCCCGGCGCCTCCAGGCCCACGGACGCCGTGGTGACGTGCAGGGCGTCGCCCTCCAGACAGACGCCCGCCGGCTGGCTCGCCGGGAGGCGTACCGTGCGGTCTAGGGTGCCGTCGGGCAGGTGGCGGCGTACGGTCCCGGTGCCCCAGACGGCCACCCACACCGCGCCCTCCGCGTCGACCGCCATGCCGTCGGGGCTGCCGTCGGTCACGGTGACGAACGGCTCGGGGTCGCCGAGGCGGCCCGTGCCGGGGTCGACCGGGTGGCGGCGGATCACCCCGCGGGCGCTGTCGGCCAGGTACATGGTCCGGCCGTCGGCGGTGAACGCCGGGCCGTTGGGGATGGTGACGCCCTCCAGGACGCGGGTCACCGTGCCGTCCCGGTCGACCCGGTACAGCGAACCGGCGCCCGCGGTGGTGTCGTACGCCATGCTGCCCGCCCAGAAGCGGCCCGTGGGGTCGGCGGTGCCGTCGTTCATGCGCATGCGCGACGGGGCCTCCGCCTCGGGGCGGGCCAGCCAGCGCGTCCCGCCGTCCGGGGTGAGGAGGCAGATGCCGGTGTCCGCGGCCGTCAGCCAGGTGCCGGGCAGGTCCGCCACCGGCGCCACCGCACCCAGCGGGAAGGGCAGTTGGGCCAGGGTGCGCAGGGGCGCCGCCGGGTCCTCCGGGGCGGTGAGGAGGCGGCCGGTGAGGATGTCGACGAGGACGAGGCGGTCGCCGGTCCAGCGGATGCCCTCGCCGAGTTCCAGCCGGTCGGGGCGGGCGGGCAGGAGCCGGGCCGTCATGGTGCCTCCCGGACGACCGCGCGGAAGGCGCGGGCGCGTTCCCGGAGTGCGGCGAGGCTGCCGCCGTCGGCGGCGTCACCGACGAGCGGGGAGCCGACGCCGACCGCCGTGGCACCGGCCGTGAGGTAGGCGCGGGCGGCGGACGCGTCGACGCCGCCCACCGGCACGAACAGGTCGTGCGGGAACGGGCCGCGCAGCGCCCGGAGGTAGTCGGGGCCGCCCGCCCGCGCCGCCGGGAAGACCTTCAGGGCGGTCGCGCCGAGGGTGCGGGCGGTGAGGATCTCGGTGGGGGTGAGGACACCCGCCAGGACCGGCATCCCCAGCTCCGCCGCCGTGCTCACGCCGTCGCCCAGCGCGGGCGTGACCGCGAAGTCGGCGCCCGCCCGGTGGGCGGCACGGGCGTCGTCGGCGCTCAGGACCGTGCCCGCGCCGAGCGGCCGGTCGGGGCCGAGGGCCTCGCGGGCGCGCTCGATCACGCCCAGGGCGTCCGCTCCGGTGAGGGACACCTCGATCAGCTCGACGCCCTCTTCGGCCAGGGTCAGTACGGTGCGCAGCGCGGCGTCGGCGTCGGCGCCGCGGACGATGGCGAGCAGGCGGTGGGCGGCCAGGGCGGCCTTCAGATCCACGGGGGGTTCCTTCCGACAGGGCTCAGGGGCAGCGGCAGTGCGCGGTGAGGGTCAGCCGCCAGCGGACCTCGCCGGACGCGGGGACGCGGGCGGTGTCGTCCCCGTCCTCCCCGGCGTCGGCGAGGTCGAAGACGCGGCCGAGCATCGGTTCGACGCCCGTGCTGCGGTAGGGGTTCGGGGCGGGGAAGCCTCCGAGGTTGCGCCACAGGGCGAGGGACCTGGGCTGGCCGTCCGCCTCCAGGGCGAGCGACAGCCGGTCGGCGCCGTCGTGGACGCAGACACGGGCGGTGTCCACGACGGCGCCGACGGCGGTGCCGTCGGCCGGGCCGAGCCGGTCCAGGGCCAGCCCGCGCGGCGCGGGCCAGTCGCCCTCGACCCAGGGCGCGTCGCCGGGCCAGGGGCCGGGCAGCAGCGGGGCCGCCTCGGGGAAGAGGCGGGTGCGGGCGCCGTCGCGGGCGTGCAGGGTGGCCTGCTCGGAGAGGTCCAGCAGGGCGTGGGCGGCCCAGACGAACCGGAAGCCCGGGTCGGCGGTCAGGGCGTAGTCGACCTCGGCGCCTTCGCCGGTGGCGCGGATCCGGCGGGTCAGGGCGAAGCCGTCGCACTCCACCCGCTCGGCGTCCCCCTCCCGGCTCCACGTCCGTGACCAGGCGTCCCCGTGGTCCGGCGTGCCGCGCACGGTGGGCACGCACTCCTCCAGCCCACCCGCGTCCACGAACGCGTCCCCGGGGGACACCCGGGCGCGCCGCGGATCGGCGCGCCGCCACAGCCACTCCCGGCCGCCCGCCCGCAGCGAGGTCCAACGCCCGCCGTGCGCCGGGTCGGTGACGATCTCCACCGGCATCGGCTCACCACTCCGCGAAGGAGCCGTCGGGGTGCCGCCACACCGGGTTGCGCCAGGCGTGTCCCGCACGGTCGGCGGCGCGTACGGCGGCCTCGTCGACGGTGATGCCCAGACCGGGCCGCTCACCGCGCCGTGCCTCGCCCGCCACGAACCGGAACGGCTCCGGGTCGACGACGTACGACAGCAGGTCGGCGTCCTTGTTGTAGTGGAGGCCGCGACTCTGCTCCTGGATCAGGAAGTTCGGGGTGGCGAAGGCGATCTGGAGGCTGGCGGCGAGGGCGATCGGGCCGAGCGGGCAGTGCGGGGCGAGCGTCGCGCCGTAGGTCTCGGCGAGGGAGGCGATGCGGTGCACCTCGGAGATGCCGCCCGCGTGGGACAGGTCCGGCTGGACGACGGCGACCCCGGCGCCGAGCACGGGCAGGAACTCGCCGCGCGAGTACAGCCGTTCACCGGTGGCGATCGGCACCGGACCCGCGGCGACGAGGCTCGCCAGCAGCTGGCTCTGCTCCGGGACGACGGGTTCCTCCACGAACAGCGGGTGCAGCGGCGCTATCTCGGTGAGGACGCGGCGGGCCCCGGCGGCGGAGAAGCGGCCGTGGAAGTCGACGGCGACGTCCCGCTCCGGGCCCAGGACCTCCCGGGCCGCCGCGACCCGCGCCACCACCGCCGCCGTCTCGGCCGCGGTGGGCACCGGCGAGGTCGCCCCGGCCGCGTTCATCTTCACCGCCGTGAAACCCGCCTCCACCTGCGCGGTGATCTCCTCGCGCAGTCGGCTCGGCTCGTCGCCGCCCACCCACGCGTAGACCCGGACCCGGTCGCGCACCGGGCCGCCCAGCAGGGCGTGCACCGGGGCGCCGTAGGCCTGGCCCGCGATGTCCCACAAGGCCTGGTCCAGGCCCGCGACGGCGCTGGAGAGCACCGGGCCGCCGCGGTAGAAGCCGCCCTTGGTGAGCACCTGCCAGTGGTCCTGGATCCGCAGCGGATCCTGGCCGAGGAGGTGCTCCGCCAGTACCTCGACGGCGCTGCGCACCACTTCGGCGCGCCCCTCGACGACCGGCTCACCCCAGCCGACGAGACCGTCGTCGGTCTCGACGCGGCAGAACAGCCAGCGCGGCGGGACCATGAAGGTTTCGATGCGGGCGATCTTCACTGGGGGTGACGGCCTTCCGTATCGTCGTCGCCGCTGACCCGGTCCAGGTCACGGCCCGCCTGGTCGAGCAGGGCGCGCATCGCGGCCTCGGCCGCGTCGGGGTCGCGCTCGCGCACGGCGTCCAGGACGGCACGGTGGGCCGGGACCGGGTCCTCGCCGTGCGGGGAGCTGTGCACGATCCGGTCGCGGTGGGCCAGGCCCGACTCGATGACCATCTCCATGCGTTCGAGCAGTTCGTTGTGGGTGGCGGAGAGCAGGGCGCGGTGGAAGGCGAGGTCGGCCTCGACGGCGTGCGGGGCCCCGGTGTCCTCGGCCATCGCGGCGACGGCGGCCTCCAGGGCGGCCACGTCGGTGTCGTCGCGGCGCTCGGCGGCGAGCCGGACGGCGGCGGGCTCGATGATGGCGCGCACCTCGGCGAGGTCACGCAGCAGCGCCCGGTCGGCGTCCCCGGTGCTGCCGCCCTCGAACTGCCAGCGCAGTACGTCGGCGTCGAGCAGGTTCCAGTCGGAGCGGGCCCGCACGAACGTGCCGCGCTTCTGCCGGGCGTCGACCATGCCCTTGGCGGCGAGCACCTTCAGCGACTCGCGCAGGGCCGTGAGGCTCACGTCCAGTTCGCTCTGGAGGGCCACCAGGTCGAGCGTCGCCCCTTCCGGGATGTCCCCGCCCAGGATGCGGCGGGCCAGGGCTTCCACGGTCTGGCCGTGCACGCCGCGGCGGGCGTAGGGAGTCATGTCGTGATGCCTTTCTGCTGCGGGGTGGGGGGTGTGGTCATGCGGAGGCCTTCACGACGCTCCAGCCGCCGTCGACCGTGAGATGGGCGCCGGTGACGTAGGAGGCCTCGTCGGAGGCGAGGAACGCGATGGCGGCCGCCACCTCCTCCGGTCTGCCGAAGCGGCGGGCGGCGGTCCCGGCGACGCTGCGCTCGCGGTCCTCGGGGGCGACCCGGTCCCACGCGGCCGTCAGGACCGGCCCCGGCAGGACGGCGTTGACGCGCACGTCCGGCCCGTACTCCACGGCCAGTTGCCCGCACAGGGACAGCAGGGCGCCCTTGGACGCGGCGTAGGCGGGATGTCCGGGGATGCCCTTGTGGGCGTGGACGGAGGAGGTCAGCACCACCGCGCCACGGCGCTCGCGCAGGTCGGGCAGGACCGCGCGGACGCCGAGGAAACCGCCGGTGACGTTCACGTCGAGCTGCCGCTGCCAGGAGGCGAGGGACAACTGGTGCGCGGGGGTGACGTCGACGGTGTAGGCGTTGCTGACCAGGACGTCCACCGGCCCGAAGGAGTGGGCGGCGGCGACGATCCGCTCCCAGTCCGCCTCCGCGGCGACGTCGGCGGTGACGAACCGGGCGAGGCCGCCGCTCGCGGTGACGCGCTCGGCGACGGCGGCACCTTGGTCCTCGGCGACGTCGGCGAGCACGACGGCCGCGCCCTCCAGCGCCAGGCGTTCGGCCGTGGCGGCCCCGATCCCGGAGGCGGCGCCGGTGACGACGGCGGTGCGTCCGGCGAACCGGGTGCCATGACGTGGTGCGGACTGGTCCATCGTGGGGTCGGGCTCCTTCGGGTGGCGGGCACGGACGGTTCGGCGTGGGTTCACTGTCGCTTCAGTACCACGAGGTCGGCGTCGTGTTCCGCGGTCCAGGCGAACGGCAGCCCGTAGTGCAGCAGATGGGCTCCGGAGTACGTGGCTGCGCTGGCGGTGTCGTGGTAGCGGGCGGCCGGGTCGAGGCCGCGCAGCCGGAGCCGGGCGGCGCGGCCCGGGACGAGCGGTGCGCCGTCCAGGCGTCCGGTGCCGAAGGCGGCGACGACCGTGCGCGCGCCGTCCTGGGCGTCGTACTGGACACCGCAGGTGGGGTCGTCGGGGGTGCCGAGCAGTCGTGCCTCGCCGTGGTGGACCACCTCGCGGACCTCCTTGTACCGGGCGATCCAGCGGGCGGCCTCGGCGCGCCGGGCCGGGCCCCAGGTCCGCAGGTCGGCGCCGATGCCGAGGACGCCGCACAGGGCGGTGACGAAGCGGAAGGCGAGGCTGCGGGGGCGGGGGTCGAAGACGCCGGGGGCGTCGGTGACCCAGGAACTCATCAGGTGCGGGGCGTGGGCGTGCAGGAAGCCGAACTGGATGCGCAGCCGGTCCAGCGGGGCGGTGTTGTCGCTGGGCCAGACCACGTCGGTGCGGGCGAGGGTGGCGTGCTCGACGCGTCCGCCGCCGCCCGCGCAGCCCTCGACGGTGACCTGGGGGTGGGCGGTGCGCAGGTGGTCCAGGATGCGGAGGTACCCGGTGACATGACCGGCGTCCAGGTCGAGGCGGTCGGCGGGGCCCGCGCCGGGTCGGCCGCGTTCGGTCGGCGGCCGGTTCATGTCCCACTTCAGATAGCTGACGGCGTACTCGCAGAGCAGCCGGTCGAGGGTGGAGACCACGAAGTCCTGGACGTCCTCGCGGCCGAGGTCCAGCAGGAGTTGGTTGCGCACCAGCCGGGCCGGGCGGCCGTCGACGCGGTACACCCAGTCGGGGTGCTCGGCGTACAGGCGGCTGTTCGGGCTGACTGCCTCCGGCTCCACCCAGAGACCGAAGTCGAGCCCGAGACCGCGGACGTCCTCGACGAACCGGCCGAACCCCCGCGGGAAGGCCGCCGGGTCCGGGTACCAGTCGCCGAGCCCGCCGGTGTCGTCGGCGCGGCCGGTGAACCAGCCGTCGTCCACCACGAACAGCTCGGCCCCGATGTCCGCGGCGGCCTTGGCGAGTTCCAGCTGGCCCGCCGCCTCGACGTCGAAGCCGGTGGCCTCCCAGGAGTTGTAGAGCACCTTGCGGGTGCGCCCCAGCCGCTCCCCGCTGAGGTGCCGTTCGTAGCGGTGCCAGACGCGGGCCAGGCCGTCGAGCCCCTCGGAGCTGAAGGCGCAGGCGAGGCGGGGCGTGGTCAGGGTGTCGCCGGGGGCCAGCGGCACGGTGCCCTCGTGCGGCACCCGGCCCGCCCGCACCCTGACCGTGCCGCCGGGCTCGGCCTCGGCGGTGATGTGCCAGTTGCCGGGCCAGGCGAGGGCCACGCCGTACGTCGGTGCCGGGCCGTCCTCGGGGGCGTGCCGGTCCTGGACGGCGAGCCACGGCGCGTAGGCGTGTCCGGGCACGCCCTGCGTGCTGCCCATGGTGAAGGTGCCGCGGGTCAGGTCCAGCCGGGTGCGCTGGAACTCCTGGGACCACTGGCCCGTCAGGTACGTCAGCCGTACGCCGTCGGCGGCGGGCACGGTGACGGCGCCGGAGTCGAGGCGCTCCAGGCGCAGGGTCTCCTCCCCGGTGCAGGTCAGTTCGGTCCAGCGCAGCAGCACGTCGGTGCCGGGCACGACGGCGTAGCACAGCACGGTGCGCAGGCCGAGCACGTCGTCGGCGAAGGCGAGGCGCAGACTCCCGGGCGCTTCCTCGGCGCCCGCGAACTCCCACCACACGCCCCGCTCCGCACCGGGACGCGCGGCCACCAGGTCGGCGCCGGTGAACGGGCGCAGCCCGGACGGCAGGTACTCGGCGGGCGCCGCGTCGGCGGGGGTGATGAAGTGGGTGCGGTGGGACCAGTCGAGTGGCGACGGGCCGTCCTCGGCGCCGAGCGGTCCCCAGGCGTCGAGTTCGGCCCAGGGGCCGTCGGCAGAGAGGCGCACCGTGTAGCTGGTGCGGTCGGTGCGCAGGGTCCAGCGCCGCGGCGAGTTCACTTCACTGCTCCGAGGTTGAGTCCGGCCACGAAGTGGCGCTGGAAGCGGAGGAAGACGGCCACGGTGGGGGCCGCGGCGATGACGGAACCGGCGGCGATCACGTTCCACATGGACACGTACTGCCCTTGCAGTCCGATGAGGGCCGCGGTGATCGGCATCTTGCTGTCGCTGCGCAGCACGGTGATCGCCCACAGCAGGTCGTTGAAGATCCAGGTGAACGACAGCGCGCTGAGCGCGGCGAGCGCGGGCCGGGTGAGCGGCAGGATGATCCGCCAGAACACCTGCCAGGGACCCGCGCCGTCCATGACCGCCGCCTGCTGGATCTCGACGGGGATCGACCGCATGAACCCGTGCAGGACGAAGACGTAGAAGCCGACTCCGAAGCCGATCTGCACGCCGATCAGGGCGGGCAGGGTGTCGAAGACGCCCATCATCTCGCTGAGCTTGGACACCGGGATGAGCAGGATCTGCGGGGGCAGCAGGTTGCCGCCGAGCATGAGCAGCAGCAGGGAGCGGCGGAAGGGTACCTCGTAGCGGCTGAGGGCGAACGCCGCCATGGCGGCCAGCGCCAGGGTCACCAGGACGCAGGGGACGGTGACGACCAGGCTGTTAACCAGGGCCCGTTGCTGGCCGCCGTCGACCCAGGCCAGGCCGAAGTTGTCGAGGGTGAAGGAGCGGGGCCAACTCCCCAGGCCGTGGGCGGCGATGTCGTCGAAGGAGCGCAGGCTGGTCACCAGGACCAGCGCGATCGGCAGCAGCCACAGCACGGCCAGCGCCCCGGCCCCGAGGTGGAACCCGGCGGTCGCGGCGCGTCGGCGGCGCGGTGCGGCGGTCGGACGCGGGATCGCCATCAGTCGGCCTCCCGGAAGGCGCGCACCAGGTAGGAGGCGATGACTCCGAAGGCCAGCACGAAGATGACGACGGCCAGGGCGGAGCCGTATCCCAGGCGCAGGGACTGGAACGCGGTGGAGTACATGTAGGTGCTCAGCAGTTCGGAGGAGTGGTAGGGGCCGCCGCGGGTCAACGACCAGACCACGTCGAAGGAGCGCAGCGAGTCGATGATGATGACGGACAGCACCACGGCGTTGACACCGCGCAGCTGAGGCAGCGTCACATGACGGAAGCGCTGCCAGCGTCCGGCGCCGTCGACCTTGGCCGCCTCGTACAGCGAGGGGTCGATGCCCTTGAGACCGGCGAGGTAGAGGACCATCACATAGCCGATCTGCCGCCACAGCGCGGGCACGATCACCGCGTACAGGGCGGTGTCCTGGTCGGCGAGCCAGGCGTGCCGCAGGCCGTCAAGGCCGACGGAGCTGAGCAGTTGGTTGAGCACCCCGTCGGGCTGGTAGATGGCCTGCCAGACCAGGGCGGTGGCGACCAGCGAGAAGACGACGGGCAGGAACAGGGCGGCGCGGTAGAAGCCGACTCCCCGGCGTTCCTGCTGGAGCAGCAGCGCGGCGGCGAGGCCGAGCACCGCGGACAGGCCGCCGAACAGCACCAGCCACAGCACGGTGTGTCCGGCCGCGTCGCGGAAGACGTCGTCGCCCGCCATCTCACGGAAGTTGGCCAGGCCCACGAACTCGGGTGCCGAGACGCCGTCCCAGTTGGTCAGGGAGAGGTAGAAGCCCTGGAGGGCGGGCCAGAAGACCCAGACGGCCTCGGCGAGCAGGGGCACCAGCAGGAAGGCGAGGACCAGCGGCGGTGTGCGGCCGGGGCCCCGGTCCCGGCCGCGCGAGGGCGGCGTCGGGACCTTGGACCCGCGGTGCGGGGCGGTCAGGACGGCCATGTCAGGCGTTCCAGATCTTCTCGGCCTCGCGCTGCCACTCGGTGAGGATGCCGTCGACGTCCCTGGGCCTGGCGATGAACTTGGTGAGCGCGGTGTCGGCGGTGGGCTGGAGCGCGTCGCTGGAGTCGCGGTTGAAGAACTGGGTGAGGTCGGCCGCCTCCTCGATGTGCTTGCGGCCCTTGCGCACCAGCGCGGTCCCGGAGTCCTCGGCGTCGGGGTTGCAGGGCAGCACGGTGCCGGAGGAGCCCTTGATGTAGATCTCCTGCGCCTCGGCGGTGGCGAGGTAGCCCAGCAGGTCGAGGACGTCGTCCCGGCGGCCGGTGCGGGCGCTGGCGAAGTAGCCGTCGGTGGGGGCCTCTTCGGCGAGCGGGACCTTGGGGTCGATGACCGGGAAACGGAAGAAGTCGATGTCGTCCAGCGCGTCCCGGGGGGCCGCGTCGGCGAAGAAGGTGCCGATGAGCATCATGCCGCTGCGGCCGTTGAGCAGGGCGGTCGTGGCGTCCTGGAAGGACACGGCGGTGCCGTCGGGGTCGAAGTACGGCAGCACCTCCCGCCAGCGGTCGAAGACCCGGCGCACCTCGGGGTCGTCGAAGCGGCGCTCGCCCGCGAGGAGTTCACGGTGGTAGGCGGCGCCGTTGACGCGGATGTTCAGGTAGTCGAACCAGGCGGAGGCCACCCAGGGCGTCCCGCCGCCCGCGCCGAGCCCGATCGGTGCCACGCCCTTGGACTTGAGGGTCTCGCACAGATCGAGGAACTCGTCCCAGCCGGTGGGCTCGCTCACGCCCCACTTGGCGAAGTTCGACTTGCGGTAGAACATGCCCCACCAGTAGTACGTGGCGGGCACGAAGACCTTCTTGCCGGAGCCGGCGGTGCACAGGCTGTTCAGGGCCTTGGAGTACCGCTTGAGGTCGGGGGAGGAGTTCCAGACCTCGTCGAGGTCGAGGAGCAGGTCCTTCTTCGCGTAGGCCTCGGCGACGGATCCGGGGTACCAGGTCAGGACGTCCGGCGGGTTGGCGGAGGTGAGGTAGGTCGGCAGTTGGGTGCGGAAGGTCTCGGCGGCCACGGTGTTGAGGCTGGCGCGCCCTGAGCCCTTCCTGCCGTAGGCGGCGACGAGGTCCTCCATCGCGGCCTTGGCCTGGGGCGCCGACAGGTTGGACTGGAGGGTCACGGGGCCCTCGGAGGAGGACTTGCCGGAGGAGGTGGCGGTGACGCAGCCGCTGAGCAGTGCCGTCGTCCCGGCGGCTCCGATTCCGGCGAGGAAACGCCGACGGCTGGAGAGGTGGTTCGTCATGGATGCTCCCTGTGGATCCGCCCGACGGGGCTCCGCCACTGTGGCCCGCAGCCGGGACCCTGTCAATATTAATTACTAATTTAGGAGCAGGCCCGGAGCAGGAGCGTGGGCGGGGAGCAGGGGAAGTGCGCGACGGGGGGAGCAAGAGGGTGGTGCGCGACGGGTGGTTCCGCGCGTGGTTCTGCCACCCGCCGCGGGGCACCGGTGCTACTTCCAGACGCGGTCCAGGAAGTCCGCGATCAGCGGGGCGATCTCGGGCAGATGGGTCTCCAGGGCGAAGTGTCCGGTGTCGAGGAGGTGGAGTTCGGCGTCCGGCAGGTCGCGCAATAGGCGCGGGCGCCGGGGGCGATGAAGAACGGGTCCTCGGCTCCCCAGGTGATCAGTGTGGGCGGCCTGTGCTGCCGCAGCCACGCCTGCCAGCGGTCGTAGCTCTCGATGTTGGTGGGGTAGTCGAAGAACAGCGCCAGCTGGGCCTCCTTGCGCCCGGGCTGGTCGAGGAAGTGCTGGTCTAGGGTCCAGCCGTCCGGCGCGATCAGGGCGGGGTCGCCGACACCGGCCTCGTACTGGAAGCGGGTGCCGGGGAAGGTGAGCAGGTCGCTCAGGGTGTCCTCGGCGCCGGGGGTCTGGCGGTCCAGCAGCAGGACGCCGCGGGCCGCGTCCGAGAGACCGTCCTCGTAGGCGTTGCCGTTCTGCACGATCAGGCCCGCGATCCACTCCGGGTGGCGTGCGGCGAGGCGGAAGCCGACGGGCGCCCCGAAGTCGAACACGTACATCACGAACCGGTCCAGACCGAGCTGTCGTACGAAGCCCTCGGTGATGTCGGCGAGCCGCTCGAACGAGTAGGTGAAGCCGTCGGGCGCCTCGGTGTGGCCGAAGCCGGGGTAGTCGGGCGCGATCACCCGGTACCGCGCGCCGAGCACGTCGATGAGGCGCCGGAACTGGTGCGAGGCCGACGGGAAGCCGTGCAGGAGCAGCAGCACGGGCGCGTCGTCCCGGTCCGGGACGGACTCACGGAAGAAGACGCGGACACCGTCGACCTCCAGGTGGCGGTGGAGCGTACGGGGGAGCGAGACGGGCATGGCTAATCCTTTGAATTGGAGATTATCCATTAGATATAACCGGGCTCCCACTAATACGTCAACGCGCTCAGGTACCGTTAGAGGCATGAGTGACCGCACACCGCTGACCGGGGAGCCGCTGGCGCTCGACCTGGTCAACACCCGCACGGCCGCCGACGACCTGCTCGCGACGCCGGACGACCTGCTGGCCTGGTGGGCCCTGGAGGCCGACCGGCTCCCCGAGGTGCCGGAGGGGATCACGGCGACGGACCTGGCCGCGGTGCTCGCGGTGCGGGACGCCGTCTCCCGCGCCCTCGACGGCGTCCGCGGCGGCGCCCGCCCCCGGGAGGCCGACCTGCGCGCGCTCAACGCGGCGCAGCGGGCCGCGCCCGCGGTCCGGGAGCTGGAGTGGGACGGTTCGGCGGTGGCCGGGACGTGGCGGCGCGCCGGCTCGCCGGGGGAGCGGCTGGCCGCCCAGCTCGCCGAGTCCGCCGCCGAGCTGCTGACCGACCCGGCGGTGACCAAGGTCCGCCAGTGCGAGGCCGACGACTGCGTGCTGCTCTTCCTGCCCGCCCACCCACGGCGCCGCTGGTGCTCGGCCGCGCGCTGCGGCAACCGGGTGCGGGTCGCCCGCCACTACCGGCGGCACAAGGGGTGATCCGTCACTGAGGTGGCGGCGCGTCAGTTCTGCCCGGCGTCAGCGGGATCGTCCCTCCCGCTCGCTCGATCGATCATGGTGCGGTCCCGGGCGGAGCGGCCGTATGCTCTGCTGCGCACGGCAGTTCGTTGCATCATCAACATCCTGCGGCGGGTTCACCGTCCCCTGCCGCGGCTTCGTGATGCCTTCCCGAGGAGAACAGCGCTCCCATGTACCGTCCGAGGCTCTCCGTCAAACAGGTGCGTACGGCCGTGGGGGCGCTGAGCCTGCTCCTCTTCGCCCAGACGGCGCTGTGGCTCTGCTACGACATCGTCGACCGCGGTCTGCCGGGCGCCTGGGAGCTGTGGAACTCGAACTCGGGCGCGGGACTGGCCGCGACCACCTCGCTCGACCTCGGCCTCGCGGCGCTCCAGCTGACGGCCGGATGGGCCGCGCTGATCCAGGCCCGGGGCGCCGGCGGCCTGCTGGTGGTGTCGTGTGCCGCGACCCTCCTGTTCCGGCTGCCGGTGGTCTGGTACATGCTGCTCGACTCCCCGTCCGACCCGTGGTTCGGCTCCCTCGAAGGCGCGCCGGTCACCGCCGTCGGCGTCACCTGCCTGCTCGCGGTGGTGATCGCCGTCGCCCTCGGCGTCCTCCTCCTGGACGTGCGCCGTATGGAGACCGAGGCCCGCGCCACGGCCGACCTGACCGTCGGCGGGGTCCGGCCGGTGAAGGTCACGGCGGCGGCCTCGGGTGCCCTGGTCACCGTGCTCAACGTCTTCTACATCGCCCGCAACGCGGTCACCGCGATCGACGTCGGCCCCCGCACCCTCACCGACCTGCTCGTCGGCAGGGGCGCCGGAACCTCGGTGCTCGGCGTCTCCTCGCCCTACCAGTGGACGTGCCTGACCGTGCTCTGCGGTCTCGGTCTGTACGTCGCCGCCCGGCGCAGGCCCGTCGCGACGGGCGTCTCGCTCGGCCTGGCCGCGCTCATGATGCCGCCCGCCTTCAGTGAGCTGTGGGGCTACCTCGTCGCCGGGACGGTGTCGCAGACGGCGGTCGACGTCGCCCAGAACCTTCTGGAACTGGTCGGTTCGGGGGCCGTGGTCGCCCTCATCGTGATCGACGGCCTCCGCGACCGCCGGGGCGGCCTCTGGCTCACGCCCACCCCGCCCGCGCCCGAGGACGACACCGCGCCCGCGACGCCCGAACCCGACCTGGCGTCCACCGACGCCTAGCGGCCCGCCCGCCCCGCCTGGTCAACTTCGGCACGCGCCCTTCAGGGCCTCTCCTCACCGGCGCGCCCCGCGGGCAGCAGCTCGCGGATGTCCGCGGGCAGCGCCTCCGCCACGTGGTCCATCAGCTCCGGGGCCAGCGCCGCGTCGAGCACCTCGAAGACCGCGCTGGCCTCGCGTACGGCCATGTCCTCGTCCGTCCCGGCCCGGGCGGCGATCCGTCCGGCGAGGGTGGTGAGGTCGAAGCGCTCGGTCGGCGCCTCCGCCGCCTGCCGCACCGGGGCGGCCAGTCCCGGGGGCAGCTGGGCGGCCATGTGCCCGGCGAGCCCGGACGGCAGCCGCTCGGCCAGCGTGGTCAGGACCGCCTGTGTCGCCCGTTCCGCCGGTCCTCGGCCCGGCAGCCGGGTCAGCGCCTGCACCTTGCCGATCATCTCGTCGTGCTGCATGAGGGGGAGGTCCTTCCTCATGGTGCGGTTCGTCGGGGAACGCCGACGTGGGGACAGTCCGCGAGTACCCGCATCCGCGCCACTCCACGGTGGCCCGGCGACATCCGGCGCCGTCACCTCGGGGCCGGTGCGGTGTCGGTGGCGTCGGGGGAGCGCAGCAGGCGCAGGAACGCCTTCACGCCCGCGATGATCTCCTGGTTGTCGGTGAGCCGGTCCACGGTGGCCTCGAACTCCCGGCCCAGCGCCGCGATCCTGCGCTCCGCCTCCTCGGCCCGCTCGTGCGTGCTCAGGGCCAGGGCGTCCATGGTGCGGCGCAGTTCGGCGAGGGCCCGGTACTGTTCCTCGGCCTTCTCCTCCAGGACCCGTGTCCCCGCCTCGGTGTGGTCGAGCCTGGCGCGCAGCGCGAGGACGTCGTCCCGGGGGTACGTGACGTCCTTCAGGAGGGTGCCGAGGCGCCGCCGGAGCTGGCCGAAGTAGGCACCGGCCGGGCGGAAGAAGGTGCTCAGCAGGAAGAACGCGGCGAACCAGTACCCGGTGAACCCGCCCGTCGCCCAGGTGACACCGAGGACGACCGCCGCCGTCAGCAGGTGGCCCCCGACCGCCGCCCGCAGCATCGTGCGCGCGATGCGCGCCGCCTCGGCGTCCCGGGCCGGGGAGACCTCCAGGCCCTTCTCGCGGCTCACCGCGATCTCGGCGAGCACGGAGTGCGCCCGGAAGTACAGGTTCCAGGGCAGCGTGAGCAGCAGCATCAGCCACAGCAGGCTGAGCACGCCCGCCCCGGCGGCGAACACCACCGAGGCCGGCGCCCCCGCCGTGTACGCGAACGCCAGAGCGGCGGCGGCCGCCACGACGGCCACCACCGCTCCCACGAGTCTGCCCATGCCCCCGCCTCCCGGTCCGTGCCTCGATGGGGCCATCGTCCCGGGCCCGGCGCCGGCCGGCATGAGTAGGCGTACTCAGACCGTCCGGTCAGCCGTGGTAGTTGATGTAGCCGTTGCCGTCCGGGTCGTTGGCACGCTTGGTGTACGAGTGGACGTCCGCGCGGTCACCGGAGGACTTGTACAGGTAGATGGTGTCCTTGTCGTTGTTCCACATGAAATTGCAGTTCTGGCGGTAGGCCACGTTGTTGGCGTCGGAGTCGGTGCCCTTGCCGCCGCGCAGCTTCACGTAGTCGCCGGGCTGCAAGTAGTGGTTGGCGGGGAACTTGTACCGGTTCCCGGCGGCGTCCTTGACGACGTAGCCCTTGAGGTTGACGGTCTTGCTGCTGGAGTAGTTCTTGATCGTCAGGTACTCGGCCTTGGTGTTGCCGCCGCTGCACCGGTTGTCGTCGCGGCCCGGTGCGTCGTACTGGATGCCCTTGACCTTCAGGGCCGAGCTGTACTCGGCGGCCTGGGCGGGTGCGGCGGCGACCGCGGCCAGCACTCCGGTCGCGGCGGCGGTGCCGGCGACGGCCAGGCGCGTGCGTATGCGCATGAGGTGATCCCCCCTCGGTGGTTCGGATGGTGCGGAGGGAGCCTATCGAAGGTGAAGGGCGTGTGTTGTGAAGGTGTGGGAATTGTGAAGCAGCCGTCGGCGGCCGGGGTGACACGCGGTCACCCCGGCCTGTCCGTGCCTCAGCAGTTGGGGATGACGGTCCCGTTGTTGTCACGCGCCTCGTCGTTGCCCCAGCGTGAGAGGTAGTACGCCGAGACGTACTGGTTGGCCGGGCCCACGTCCAGGTCCGTGCGCAGCCACCAGTGGTTGTAGTTGCCGGACCCGTCACGGATCTCCCGGCCCCAGACCTTGCAGAAGACGTAGTTGGTGCCCGCGTACAGGGTGCCCGTCTGGGTGGTGCTGGTCGGGGAGGCGTACCCGGGGGCGTTGGCGAAGGTGTCGACCCAGTACTTGCCGCTCTGCCCGGAGCAGCCGTTGTCGCTGGTCAGGTACTTCTGGTAGTACGAGCCGGGGTAGGGCGCCAGGGACACGCCGTTGATGCGGATCGTCTGGCCCACGCCGTTGTAGAGCTGCTCGTAGTGGATGTGCGCCCCGGAGCTGTTGCCGGTGGAGCCGGTGGTGCCGAGCTGCTGGCCCTGGGAGACGCTCTGGCCGTGGCTGATCGAGAAGGCCGCGAGGTGGAAGTAGTACGTCTGCCAGCCGCCGCCGTGGTCGACGACGACGTAGTTCCCGGCGCCGCCCGACTGGTAGTAGCGGTACGCCGTCCCGGACGCGGACGCCAGCACCGGGGTGCCCGCGGTCGAGCCGCCGTCGGAGCGGACGAAGTCCAGGGCGAGGCGGACCTCGGCCGAGTGGTGGCTGTAGGTCCACTGCTGGCCGCAGGGGTAGGGGGCCTTGAAGACCGGTGCCGCCTGGGCGGGGGTCGCGGTGAGGCCGAACAGGCCGATGACGGCGGCGAGGAGGACGGACAGGGCGCGTCTGGAGGGCATGGCGCGGACTCCTTCGGTGGGGGAGGGGGGTGGAGTTGCGGGGGACACGGGGCGCACGCGCGGCGCGTGTCCCGCACCGCGGACAAGGCATCGTATGGACGTGTCCATGACCAGGCTGGGAGGGTTTTCCGCCCCAGCCGAAAACCCCAGGTCGGCCGAGGGGCGGTGAAGTCGGCGACGGGCCCTTCCACGGCGCGCCACACCGCTGTTACATCACAGGCATGGCCGGGACCCTGCGCATCCATCTGAGCGACGCCGACTTCCGCCATGTGCGGTTCGCGCGCACGCCGGACCCCATCTGGGAGACCGTCCTCGGCCTGCACGTGCTGACCGCGCCGCCCGGCCCGCTGCCCGACCGGCTGCGCCGCTGGCGGAAGCGGGCCCGGGACCGCACGCGCCGGCACGACCTGCGCGGCACCTGCCGACTGCTCAACGACCTCGCCCCTGCCGCCGCCTACTGGCCGGACTTCCTCACTCCCGTCGAGTCGGAGGAGGGTATGACCGCCGGACTGCGCGCCCTGCGGGAGACCCCACGGGCCCGGCTGGCGAGGGAACTGCGTGAGACGGCCCGCCACCGTGCCCTCCCCGCGTGGACACGGCGACTCGCCGACGGGGACCGCGCACTCCTCGACGACATCGCGAACGCCCTACGGCACTTCCACAGCCACCTGCTCCTGCCCGACTGGGGCGAGACCGAGGCCACCGTCGCCGCCGACCACGCCCGGCGGACGGCGGCGCTCGACGGCGGGCTCGGCGCGGTACTGGGCGCCTTCACCCCCTTCACCTGGCAGGACCCCGTCCTCAGCGCCCCCTACCCGGTCGACCGCACCATCCGCCCACGGGGCCGCGGCCTGAGGCTGATCCCCTCCTTCTTCTGCCACACCGCACCCGTGGCGATCGCCGACCCCGAGCTGCCCCCGGTCGTCGTCTACCCCCTCCACCCGTGCGACCCGCCCGCGCCGGAGCCCGGCACCCGGCACGACGCCGCCCTGGCCCGGCTGCTCGGGACGAACCGGGCGCGCGTGCTGGATGCCCTCCTGGCCACCCGCACCACCGGCGCCGTCGCGGCCCGCCTCGCTCTGCCGCCCTCCTCGGTCAGCGGCCACCTGACCGTCCTCAGGGACGCCGGGCTCGTCACCAGCGAACGCGCGGGCCCGCACGTGCTGCACACCCTGACCCCGCGCGGCCGCCATCTGCTGGGCCGCTGAGACGGGCCCGTGGGCGCGCCCCTGCCTAGAGCTGTGTGACGCCGCCGTCGACGAACAGTTCGGCGCCGGTGGTGAAGGTGCTCTGGTCGCTCGCCAGGTAGAGGGCGGTGGCGGCGACCTCGTCGGGATGCCCGGTGCGGCCGAGCGGGGCCAGCGGGGCGGGCTCGGCCCCGGTGGGCCGGTCACCGTCCGGGAACGCCGCGCGCAGTTCGTCCCCGCCCGGGGTCTCGATCGGGCCGGGGGTGAGGGTGTTGACGCGGATGCCCCGGTCGGCGAGTTCCGCGGCCCAGGTGCGGGAGAGGCTGCGGATCGCGGCCTTGGTGGCGGCGTAGACACCCAGTCCCGGAACGGCCCGCAGGGCCGCGCTGGAGGACAGCAGCATCACCGAGGCACCGGGCGTCAGCAGCGGCAGCGCCTTCTGGACGGTGAAGATCGTGCCCTTGAGATTGATCGAGGTGGTGCGGTCGTACTCCTCCTCGCTGATCGTGCCGAGCGGGCTGTAGTCCCCGACCCCGGCGTTGGCCACCACGATGTCCAGGCGGTTGCCGCGATCCGCGATCTCGGCGAAGAGCCGGTCGAGGTCGCCGAGGTCCGAGGCGTCACTGCGGACGGCGATGCCGCGGGCGCCGATCCGCGCGAGGGCGTCGTCCAGCGCGCTCTTGCGGCGCCCGGTCAGGTAGACGGTCGCGCCCTCGGCGGCGAAGCGGCGGGCGATCGCCAGGCCGATGCCGCTGGAGGCACCGGTGACGAGGGCGGTCTTGTTGTCCAGCTGTCCCATGAGACTCTCCGATGTTGGTTGTAACCATTGCTGTTACATCAATGGGTGCGAAATGCGATCCCCCATGGAGCGGGGAACATGGAGCGGGGAACATGGAGCGGGAGAAGTCGACGGTCCGAGGTCAGGCGGTTCTGAGGATGTCCCGCAGTACGTCCTCAAGCGTGGTCTTGGCCAGCTCCCTGCGCAGGGTGGCCTCCACGTCGTCGTACACGGTGGTCATCACCGGTCCGATGCCGTGGCCGACGACGCACTCGGGGTCCGGTGTCGCCGGATGCAGGGCGAAGACCGGTCCCGGTTCGATCGCCTCGTAGACGTCGAGCAGGGTGATCGAGCCCAGGTCCCGCGCGAGCATCCAGCCCGCCCCCGCCCCCCGTCGTGAACCGGCCAGGCCCGCCTTGCTCAGCTTGGCCAGCAGGCGGCGGATCACCACCGGGTTGGTGTTGACGCTCGTCGCGATCTGCTCGGAGGTGGCGACCTCGTGGCCGCGTCGCTGGTACAGCCCGATCCATGTCAGGGCGTGCGCCGCGACGGTCAGTCTGCTGTTGGCGCTCACGCCGGACTCCTCCTCCCTCGCTCCCCGGTTCCAGTCGTAACGATAATTGTTACGACCGTCGGTGGCAAATCCCGCCGACCCTGTCCCGGCAGGACCTCTTGCGCCTGTGAAGGCACCTGCGGCTACATTCACACGGGGGGAGCGAAGATCGGCTCCAGGCACTGCCGTACCGAAGGAGATGGTGGAGATCAGCACGCAGGCCGACGCCACCGCACGGTCCCGCGCACCCCTGAGCAGGCAACGGGTCCTGGACACCGCCGTCGTCCTGGCCGACGAGGGCGGTGTCGAGGCGCTCAGCATGCGCAGGATCGCGCAGGCACTCGGCGTCGTACCCATGGCGCTCTACAAGCACGTCGCCAACAAGAACGAGTTGCTCGACGGCATGATCGACGCCGTGGTTGGCGAGATCGACCCACCGGTGACCGACACCGACTGGAAGGCAGCCGTCCGCCGACGGATCCTCTCGGCCCGCCGGATGCTGCTGCGCCACCCGTGGGCCGCCGAGGTCATCGAGGCGCGGATGAAGGCGCGGGCCACCCCGACCCCGGCGGTGATGGCGTACCTGGACTCGATGATCGGGATCTTCCGGGCCGGAGGCTTCTCGATCGACCTGGTGCACCACACGATGCATGTGCTGGGCAGCCGACTGCTCGGTTTCTCCCAGGAGTTGTTCCAGGACACCCCGGACCGCGAGCCGGACCCGGACGCGCCGCCGCCCGCGGAGATGGCCGCGCGCTATCCCCACATCACCGCGCTGGCCATGGCGGTCGCCCACGACGAGGCGTCCGTGGTCGGCTCGGGCTGCGACGACCAGTTCGAGTTCGAGTTCGCCCTTGACCTGACGCTGGACGGCCTGGAGTGCCTCCGGAAGGCCGACTGACAGGCGTCTGAAGCACATCGGACACCTTCGCCGTACCGCGCCGCGCCCCTTGACGGGTGTACGGCGTACACCTACCTTGCCGAGGAGGGGGGTGTACCCCGTACACCCCGCTGTCGGAGGCAACAGGATGGGGGAGAGCGATGAAGGCGATCGTCCAGGAACGGTTCGGCCCGCCGGACGTCCTGCGGCTGGTGGACACCGACCGGCCCGGGATCGGGACCGACGAGGTGCTGGTGCGGGTGCACGCCGCCGCACTCAACCCGTACGACTGGCACATGCTGCGGGGCGACCCGTACGTGGCCCGGCTCATGGGCGGGGTGGGGCTGACCCGTCCGAAGTCCCGGATCGCCGGGATCGACGCGGCCGGACGGGTCGAGGCCGTCGGAGCCGCCGTGTCCGGACTCCGGCCCGGCGACGAGGTACTGGGCTTCTGTCCGGGCGCCTTCGCCGAGTACGCGCGCACCACCGCCGACCTGCTGGTGCCCAAGCCGGCCGGCCTGACCTTCGAACAGGCCGCCGCGGTGCCGGTGGGGGCGGTGACGGCCCTGCGTGGCATCCGGACCGTGGGCCGGGTGCGGGCCGGACAGCGGGTGCTGGTCAACGGGGCGGCGGGCGGCGTCGGCATCTTCGCCGTACAGATCGCCACCGCCCTGGGCGCGGAGGTCACCGGCGTGTGCAGTACCGGGAACACCGACCTGGTACGGACCCTGGGCGCCGCACACGTCATCGACTACACGCGCGAGGACTTCACCGAGGGGCGCGTGCGCTACGACGTCATCCTCGACAACGTGGGCAACCACCCGCCGGCCCGACTGCGCCGTGCCCTCACCGCCACCGGGACCCTGGTAGCCAACGGCGGCGGCTCTCCGGGCCATCTGTTCGGTGCGGTCGGCTCCTTGCTGCGGCTCATGGCCATCAATCCACTCGTCCGCCAGCGACTCCGCCCGATCCTCCCCTCCCCGCCCGCCGGGCCGACCCACGACGACCTCCTCGCCGTCACGGCACTCATCGACTCCGGCAAGCTCACCCCGGTGGTCGACCGGACCTACCCGCTGGCCGACACGGCGGAGGGTGTGCGGCACGTGGAGCGGGGGCACGCGCGGGGCAAGGCGGTGATCACGGTGCCATGAGCGGACGCCGCCCCGCTTCTTTACCCGCTCTTTGCAACGTACACCTCCGGTGGCTCGTCTCTCCGCTCGATCCGTCACACAGCCCGCCGCCCGCACCGGGCGGCCGGACCGACGAAAGAGAGCGACAGATGCGCCGAACCGCCTTCAGTGCCCTGGCACTTGGCTGCACCGCCGTCCTGGCGAGCGCGGTACCCGCGTTCGCCGACGGCGGGAGCCCCACCCCGGCCCCCGCCAGCCCCACCGTGATGCCGGACCAGAGCGCCACCGCGGAGCCCAGCCCGGCCGAGACCACCGCCCCGACCACCGCGAGCCCAGTCCCCTCCGCCGAGCCGACCCGGCCGCCGCAGGTCTCCGTCGTCCCCAGCGGGGCTCCGGACACCGGCGTGGCGCCCACCGCGTCCGGCCCGGCCGGCCACGGCGGGCTGATCGGCTCGGGCGCCGCCGCCGCGGTCGTCCTCGGCGGCGGCACGGCCCTGGTCATGCGTCACCGGCGGGCGACCGGGGCATGATCCCGCTCTCCAGACGGGCCTTCGCCACCGCCGCCCTGGGCACGCTGCTCGTGGGCTGCGGTGGCCGCCCGGCCGGGCAGGACACGCGGACCGACGCCCCGAGCACACCGCCCGCCGGGCGGCGGCGACCCCCGAAGTCGGCGTCCGCGCCCGGGGGTTCGGTTCCGGTACGGCTCCAGATCCCGGCCATCGGCGTCGACACCCCCGTCCTGCGGCTCGGGCTCGCCCCGGACGGCAGTGTGGAGGTGCCCCCGATCACGGCGCACGACCAGGCGGGCTGGTACGAGCACTCCCCGACGCCGGGCACCACCGGACCCTCGGTGATCCTCGGCCATGTCACGGTAGGCCCGTACGGGGACGGCGTGTTCCGGAACCTGTCCGCACTGCGCCGGGCCCAACGCGTCGTGGCCCGCCTGGAGAACGGCGAGGCGGCGGTGTTCGCCGTCACCTCGGTGCGCACCGTCGCCAAGGCGGACTTCCCCTCCGACGAGGTGTACGGCGACGTCGGCGGACCGGAACTGCGGCTCATCACCTGCGGCGGCGCACGGACCGGCGACGGGTACGCCGACAATGTGATCGTCTTCGCGGCGCTGAGCCGTCGCTGAGCCGTCGCTGAGTCGTCGCTGAGTCGTCACTGAGCGGTCGAGCCGCCGAGCCCGCCTGGCGAGTACCCGAGCAACCCACAGGACCAGTGGCATCACGACCATGGAGAACGTTGAAACGGTCCCGCGAAAAGGCAGCCTCCGAGCTGTTCGCCGCCCTCTACCCACGTCTGGCGGGCTGGTGCCGCCGCCTGGTCGACGACGACGAGACGGCCCACGAGATCGCCTCCGAGGCGTTCACCCGGCTGTGGGCCCGCTGGAGCAGCGTGTCGGAGCCGCGCGGCTTCCTCTACGTCACCGCGGCCAACATCGTCCGGGACCACTGGCGCAAGCTGGAGCGCGAACGCCGGGCCGTGCACCGGGTCACCACGGAAGCCGCGCTGACCCCGCAGCCCGAACAGGCCGACCCGTCGGTGCGGTTGCTGGTGCAGTCGCTGCCGGAGCGACTGCGCGTCCCGATCCTGCTGCACTACTACGCTGACATGCCGATCCGGGAGGTGTCCGCCCTGACCGGACGCAAGGAAGGAACCGTCAAGGCCGATCTGCACGCGGCCCGCGAACTGCTCCGTGCCCACCTGAGGAGAAGCCTTGATCACTCACTCTGACGAGGACCCGGGCTTCACCCCCGACGACCCGCTCGCCGTCATCCTCCGGCCGCCCGCGGAGTTCCTTGGCCCGCCGCCGGGCCGCTACACGGCGGTCCGCCGTCGTGCGGCGCGCCGCAAACTGCTCCGCGCCACGGTCGGCGCAGTCGTGGCCTGCGGCGCCGCCGCCCTGATCGTGCTGCCCCTGCGCCCGCCGGCCACCGGCGATCCCGCCCGCCCGACCGGCCCCTTGGCCCCGCCGCTCACCAGCGTCCCGGCGCCGACCCCGAGCACCGGCCCGGAGACGACCACTCCCACGCCCTCACCGGAGCCCGCCAGCCCGAGCGCGAGTCCCACCAGCCCCACCAGACCGCCGGTCCGCGACCGCACCGCGTCACAGGACCCCACCAGGCCCTCGGCGACGGCGACGAACGCGCCGTCCGTCGAACCGTCACCGCCGCGCACCGGCGACGTGACGGCGCCTTCGCCCGGCACCGGGTGACGGTCGGCGCCAACAGGCTCGCACCAACAGGCTCGCTCATTCCGGCAACGGCCCGGCGTCCACACGCTCCTGGACCAGCACGGCGAAGTCCGGGCAGGTGGCCAGGGAGGTGTGGGTGCAGCCGAGGGCGCACTCAACGAGTTCCAGGCAGGCGCGGGCCCGGTCGACGGTCGCCTGAAGCCGCTGCCGGTGGGCCTCCAGCCGTACCCGGCGGCGGTCGGCGCCGTCGTCGGCGAGGAGGTCACGGATCTCCGCCAGACCGAGCCCCGCCTCCTTGCCGCGCAGGATCACCGCGACGCGTGCCAGGTGCGTCCCGTCGTAGCGGCGTCGCCCGGCGCTGTCGCGGCCGGGGGAGAGCAGGCCCATCGCCTCCCAGTGCCGTAGGACGTGCGGCGCGAGCCCGTAGTGTGCGGCGAGTTCGCCGATGGCCATGGGGGCGACGGTGGCGCTTGACTTCATGTCGGCATTAAGTCGCAGTCTGGCGCGCATGGCCAACACAACGACAGCGACGACCGGGCAGCGCGACCTCAGCGAACTGCTCACCCTCCTCGACCTCCTGGACGAAGCCCCCGCGGCCGTCGCCCTGCGCGCCCGCTCCTACGAACTCCTCGGCGTGGGCCCGGGGACCCGCCTGTTGGACATCGGCTGCGGCGGTGGGCGCGCGGTTGGCGAGGCCGCCACTCTCGGTGCCGCGGCGACCGGCGTCGACGCCAACGTCGGCATGGTGGCGGCGGCCCGGGAGCGCTGGCCCGACCAGCGCTTCGAGGTCGCCGCCGCGGAGGCGCTCCCGTATCCGGACGGCTCCTTCGACGCCTGCCGGGCGGAGAAGGTGCTGCACGAGCTGACCGATCCGGCGGCGGCGGTGGCGGAGGCGTACCGGGTGCTGGTGCCGGGCGGGCGTGTCGCGCTGATCGGGCAGGACTGGGACACCCTGGTCATCGACTCCGCGCTGCCCGCCCTGACCCGGGCGATCGTGGCCGCCCGCGCCGACCTGATGCCCAGTGCCCGGGTGGCGCGCGGCTACCGGAACCTGCTCCTCGACGGCGGCTTCGGGCAGGCGCGGGTGGCGGTGGACACGGCGGTGTTCACCGACGGACTGATGCTGCCCGTGCTCGGCGCGCTGGCGCGGGCCGCCGGCGCCGCGGGCGCGGTGAGCGCCGCCGAGGCGGAGGTGTGGCTGTCCGACCAGCGCGAACGCGCCGCGGACGGCCGGGCGTTCGTCGCGATCCCACTCTTCACGGCGACGGCGGTACGGCCCTGACCGGCGGCAATCCACAGGCGTGACCGTCAGCGGGGCCTGAGGCCGTGGAGCAGGTGGTGGACCAGGGTGTCCACGCTCGCCGTGGCCGCCTCGGGGGACAGCATGCCGCCGGAGATGAAGGCGGCCATGCCGTACAGGGCGACCCCTGGCAGGAGGTCGAGTTCCTCGGGGTCGCCCGGGATGATCTCGCCGCGCTCCTGGGCGTCCGCGATGACCTGGGTGAGGCCGCCCACGGCGGCGGCCATCCGCTCCGAGGCCTCGGGGTCGTGCTTGCGGGCGTACATCAGCTCCAGCAGCTCGGCGTTGTCCACGGCGAAGCCGAGGTAGGCCCGGGCGAGGGCGGTGAGGCGGGGTTCGAGGGGGAGGGCGGGGTCGTCGACGGTCTCCAGGGTCTGGCCGAGCCGCTCCCACCCCGCCAGCGCCAGCGCGTTGAGCAGGGCCTGCTTGTCCTTGAAGTGGCGGCCGGGCGCGGCGTGGCTGACGCCGACCTCGCGGGCGAGTTCGCGCAGCGACAGGGAACCGGCCCCCTTCTCCCGCAGGGTGCTTTCCGCGGCGGCGAGCAGGGCGGCGCGCAGATCTCCGTGGTGGTAGGGGCGGCTCCCGGGCATGGGGGACATCGTAACTCCATGTAGGCGTCGCCAGCATAGTTGTCACCGTCAGCATTGTTGTCATTGACATCATTGTTGGCGGTGCCTACATTCGAGGGTATGGCTGAGGAGAAGAAGACCAACGCATGGGCCGCGAGCCGGCTGCCCGACCTCACCGGTCGCACGGCGGTGATCACCGGCGCCAACAGCGGGATCGGCCGCACCGCGGCACAGGCCCTGGCAGGCGCGGGCGCACACGTCGTCCTCGCCGTGCGGGACCCGGAACGGGGCCGGGCGGCGGCGACGACGGTGCACGGCAGCACCGAGGTACGCCGCCTGGACCTGGCGGACCTGTCCTCCGTACGGGAGTTCGCGGCCGCCTGGCAGGGCCGTCCGCTGGACCTGCTGATCAACAACGCCGGTGTGATGATGCTGCCGCGGCAACGGACGGCGGACGGCTTCGAGATGCAGTTCGGCACCAACCACCTGGGCCACTTCGCCCTGACGAACCTGCTGCTGCCGCACCTCACCGACCGCGTCGTGACCGTCTCCTCCGGCGCCCACCGCTGGGCGGACGGCCGCATCCGCTTCGAGGACCTCAACTGGACGTCCGACTACGACCCGCGGCGCGCGTACGCCCAGTCGAAGCTGGCAAACCTCCTGTTCACCCTGGAACTCCAGCGCCGCCTGACCGAGTCCGGCTCCCCGGTACGCGCCCTCGCCGCCCACCCCGGCTACGCGGCCACCAACCTCCAGAGCCACACCGCGAACCCCGTCATGCGGGCAGTCCTGAGGATCGGCAACAGGTTCCTCGCCCAGGACGACGCGGCAGGCGCCCTGCCCACCCTGTTCGCCGCGACCCAGGACCTGCCCGGCGCGAGCTTCGTCGGCCCCGACGGCCTCGGCGAGTTGCGGGGCGGGCCCACGCTGGTCGGACGGTCGGCGGCGGCGAGCGACGCGGCAGCGGCCCGACGCCTGTGGACGGCGTCGGAGGAACTGACGGACGCCCACTGGCCGGCGGAGCAGCTCCCGGTCGCTCGCTAGGGCCTGGGCGGCGGGCGCCGCACACCCCGTCAGGGGGCGGGCCTTCCTCACCGACGAGCACCGCGGCGCGTGCCGCGACGCCCGTGGGTTCTCCGTGCGGGTTCACCCTCTTCGCTCACCCCACAACCCTTGTCCACTTCAGGTGCCCTGGCGTCCGGACCAGCTGGGGCAGCCCCCGCCTCACGGAAGGATCGAGTCGACGTAACCACCATCGACCCGCAACGCACCGCCCGTCGTGGCCGACGCCTGGTCCGAACTCAGGTAGACGACCATGTGGGCGATCTCCTCCGGCTCGATCAGCCGTTGCAGCAGGGAGTGCGGCCGGTGGGCGCGCATGAACGCGCGCTGTGCCTCGTCCCAGGGCAGGGAACGGTCGACCAGTTCGTAGACGAAGTCCTCCACTCCGCCGGTGTGCGTGGGCCCGGCGAGCACCGAGTTCACCGTGACGCCGGTGCCCGCGGCCGCCTTGGCGAAGCCGCGGCTCACCGCGAGGAGCGAGGTCTTCGACATCCCGTAGTGGATCATCTCGGCGGGGATGGCGACGGCCGAGTCACTGGCGATGTACTGCACGCGGCCCCAGCCGCGCGCCATCATCGACGGCAGGAACATCCGGGTCAGCCGCACCGCCGCCAGCACGTTGACCTCGAAGTAGCGCCGCCACTCGTCGTCGTCGATCTCCAGCGGTTCGGCGGAGCCGAAGATCCCGAGGTTGTTGACCAGGACATCGGGCTCGGGCACCGCCTCGGCGACCCGGTCGGCCCCCTCCGCCGTACCCACATCGGCGACCGCGGCGACGAACTCCGCTCCCGGTACCTCCGCGCGCAGCCGGGTGATGCTCTCCTCCACCCGTTCCTCACTGCGCCCGTTGACGGCCACCCGGGCCCCGGACCGCGCCAGCCCCGCCGCGATCGCCGCCCCGATGCCCTGGGTGGAGCCGGTGACCAGAGCGGTGCGCCCCTTCAGGTCGATGTGCATGCGTCGTACCCTTCCCCTGCTTCTCGGTCCTTTCGGCTCACCGTTCCCGCGAGGAGTCCGGTCTCACCGGGGTTGCTGCGAACGTGTCACCCCGACGCCACGGAGGAGGCCGCACGCGTGCGTGCGAGACTTCCCCGCACGACTGTGATGACGGAGGCATGACGCATGCGCGGGGTGGGACGGGCTGTCACGGTGCTGGCACTGGCGGCGGCGCTGACGGGGTGTGGCGAGGGCGGCGGGGGCCGTGCGACGGACGGGGAGGCGGCCACCGCGAGTGCGACGGCGGCACGGGCCGAGGACGAACTGACCGTCGCTCAGGTGCGCCGCGATGTCCGGGCGGCGTTCGAGGCGGTGGGCCAGGGGCGGGTCCGGTTCGCCGACATGGCGGAGGCCGGGAAGGTGACAGGCAACCCGTGCAGGGTCGTGGCTTTCCTGCGGACCGCGGAACCACTGGATCGCGAGGCCGTCCGCCCGGTGCTGACCGTCCTTGAGGAGCGGGGCTGGCGGTCGGACTGGCAGCCGCCGAGCGAGGATGACGCCGTCGGCTGGCACCTGGAGAAGAACCGCTGGGCCGGGTTCCTGGGCGCCGGTGATTCGCCTGAGGGCCCCGCGATGGTCGTGAGCCTCTCCGGTACCGCCTGCGGCGTCCCCCTCCCCACCCCGCCCGCGGCCTCCGAGACAGCGCCTCCCGGACTGCCCACACCGCCCGCCCTCACCCACTGACGCAGGGTGCGGGGCCCGACCAGGATCACCACCGGAGGGAAACCCGAGACATGGCCGTCATCCACGACACCACGCTCCGACCGACCAAGCTGGAACTGCTCACCTCCTGGCTCCCGACCCGCCCCTGGTACCAACGCGGCGCGGCCGGGCCCCAGTTGGCCAAGGCGGGCGGGTTCCGGCTGGACGACCCGGAGGGCGAGGTGGGCATCGAGTTCATGGTCGTCACGGACACCTCGAGTGCCGACCCGACCACCTACCTCGTCCCGCTCACCTACCGCGGCGCCCCGCTCGCCGGGGCGGCACACGCGCTCGTCGGCACCATGGACCACGGCGTGCTGGGTCGGCGGTGGGCCTACGACGCCTGCCACGACCGGGTGGCCATGGCGCAGTTGCTGGCCCTGATCGAGGGGCGGGCACAGGCCCAGGACCAGAACCTGAGCGACGTACCGGACCGGGAGGTCACCGCCTCCTGCACGGGTGCGGGCCCCCTCCGGGAGCCAGTCACCGTCACCGACGATCCGGACGGCACCGTCCTGGCCACGCCGCACGGCCCCGCCCTCCGCCTGCACCGCGTCCTGCGACCCGCGGACACCACCCCGCTGCTCGCGCCGCAGGACACCGTCGGCCATGTCACGGGCTGCTGGCAGACGCCGAACGGCACCCGCGCCAGGGCGGTGTTCGCCGTACTGCACGCCGACGGCGGGGCATAGCCGCGACGGCCCGCACCGGTGAGCCGTGGCCCCGTCGACGCGACCGGTGGGCGCCGTCCTCTGTACGCGTCGGTACTGGAGGATGACTAGGGCGACTTGGAACGGACCGTCTTCCACGGCTTCCGGTACGCGGTGCGCAGCCCAGCGGTGCCTGAGGAACGCCGATGACGCTTGCCGAGGGGACGGTGAACACGGGGTGAGCCGGGCCATGGCCACGGCGCTCCCCGTCCCAATCACCTCCGCTCAGGAGCGGTCCCGCAGCGCCAGTACCGCCCCGGCCGCCAGGACCGACAGCCCCGCCCCGCCGAGCAGCGCGATGTTCGTGCCGTCGCCCAGGCCGCCGCCCGCCGACGTGACCACGGCGATCGCGAGCGCCACCCCGGCCGAGGAGCCGATGTAGCGCAGGGTCTGCTGGGCACCCGAGCCCATGGCCGCCCTCGCGGCCGGAACCGACTCCACCGAGAGCAGTGGCAGCGCGGCGTTCAGCAGGCCGCTGCCGACACCGCTGACGACCAGACCGGGAAGGAGCCGCTGCCAGGAGTCGGCGTTGATCGCACCGAGCATCGTCAGCGCGCCCGCGGCGTGCAGGACGAAACCGAGGGCCAGCTGATGACGCGGTGGCACCCGGCCCGCCAGCCGCTTCGCCTGGAGCGCCACACCGAAGGAGAGACCCGACCAGAGCAGGAAGAGCCACGCCGTCTCGAGGGGGGACAGGCCGAGCGTCTGCTGGAGGATGAAGGGCAGGAAGCTGAACAGGCCGATCACCGCCAGGCCCGTGAACAGGCCGCCGACGGAGGACGCGAGGAAGCCTCTGCGGCGCAGCAGGCCCAGCTCGATCATCGGGCTCTTGGCGCGGCGCTCCACGAGCACGAACAGGCCGAGCAGCACGACGGCCGCGAGGAACAGCAGGCCCACCGGTGCGCGCAGCCAGCCGTCCCTGCCCAGGGTGAGCGCGGCGACCAGCGCGACCAGCGCCAGTCCGAAGGCCAGCGCGCCGAGGATGTCAGGACGTCCGTCCCTCGGGGAACGGGACTCCGACAACGTACGCGCCGACAGGGCCGCCACGACCAGCAGCGCCGCGCCCAGGACGCCGTACGCCACCCGCCAGTTCGGTATCGCGCCCGCCACCAGGGGGCCGACGGCGATGCCGCCGCTGACGAAGGCGCCCCAGACTCCGGTCGCGTGCAGTCGGCCGCGTGGGCTCGGGAAGGCGTGGACGAGGAGGCCGAGGCTGCTGGCGAGGATCGCGGCGCTGGCCGCGCCCTGCGCGATGCGGGCCAGCGTGAACAGCAGGGTCGAGGAGGCCAGACCGCCGAGTGCCGTGGTGATGCCCAGGGTGAGGGTGCCCAGGAGGAAGATCCGGCGGCGGCCGTAGTCGTCGGCGAGGCTGCCCGCGACCAGCAGGAGCGCGGCCAGGCCCAGGGGTGTGCCGTTGATCAGCCATGCCTGCGCGGAGAGCGGGGTGTGGAGGGCGGCGGCCGTGTCGGGGAGCGTGACGAGCGGCGTGGTGTACGTCATCAGCGTCACGGCCGTCGCCGCGCTGGTCAGCGCCAGGGTGGCACGGGGCCTCGGGGCCCGGTCGGCGCGTGTCCGAACGCCGTTTCTCGCTGATGTCGTGGCTGGGGTGTCCAGGGACATGGGGTCGGGGCCTCCGGAAGCGGTACGAGAAGGTTCGGTCATTGAACCGACGTGGTTGGTCACAGTAGCGCCAGGGGTCAGGTCATCGATCCCGGCTTCCCTTGTGAGTTCAATCACTGAACCGACTTGGTAGCCTGGACGGCATGGCGCTTGGCAAGGACTATGCGACGCAGGAGTGCTCCATCGCGGACGCACTGGAGATCGTCGGCGAGCGGTGGACGCTGCTCGTCGTCCGGGACGCGCTGTTCGGCGTGCGCCGCTACAACGACTTCCTGGTCCACCTCGGCATCCCGCGCGCCGTGCTCTCCGCCCGGCTACAGAAGCTGACGGAGCAGGGCCTCCTGGAGAAGCGCCGGTACCAGCAGTCACCCCCGCGCGACGAGTACGTCATCACCGCACGCGGCATCGCGCTCTGGCCCACCCTGCGCTCGCTCGGGCTCTGGGGCCGCGCGCATGTGACCGGCGCCCAACTGCGCAGCTTCCGGCACGCCGACTGCCGTACCGAACTGGGGGCGTACGGGGAGTGCCCGGCCTGCGGCGTGGTCGTACCGGTCGAGGACGTGCTGATGGAGCCGGGACCCGCGCTGGACACGAACCCCACGGACCCGGTGAGCCGCGCCCTGCTCACGCCGAAGAGGCTGCTGGAACCCCTCTCGGTCTGAGGAGACCCGGCCCGCGGGCACGTGTTGCCGACCCCACCGGTGAGTGGTGCGATGGAGGTGCTCTCACGTCCCGACCGTGAGAGGAAATGACCGCCGGGCGCACCCCGTCCGGGTCGCCGCCCGTCTCCGGAGAGCCGCGTATGAACACCTGTCGAGTCGCCCAGGTAGCCACCGCGAACGGGACCTTCGAAGTCGTCGAGCGCGAGCTGCCCCGCCCGGGACCGCGTCACGTCCGGATCGCCGTCGAGGCCTGCGGCATCTGCCACAGCGACGCCTTCTTCGTCGGCGCCGGAATGCCCGGGGTGCGCTTCCCCCTGGTGCCCGGTCATGAGGTCGCCGGACGCATCGACGAACTCGGCGAGGGGGCGCAGGACAGCGGCTGGCAGGTGGGGGACCGCGTGACGGTGGGCTGGTTCGGGGGCAGCTGCGGTCACTGCACCCCCTGCCGCCAGGGCGACTTCATCGTCTGTGACAGCCTCAAGATCCCCGGCTACGCCTACGACGGAGGCTTCGCCGACGCGATGATCGCGCCGATCGACGCGCTGGCCCGGATTCCCGACGCCCTGACGTCGGCCCACGCCGGACCCATGGCCTGCGCGGGCGTCACGACGTACAACGGTCTGCGGCGCGGCTCCGCCCGGCCCGGCGATCTGGTCGCCGTGCTGGGCATCGGCGGCCTCGGTCACCTGGGCGTGCAGTACGCCGTGGCGATGGGCTTCGAGACCGTCGCCATCGCCCGGGGAGCGGAGAAGGCCGAGTTCGCCAAGCAGTTGGGCGCCCATCACTACGTCGACAGCACGGCGGGGACGCCGGTCTCGGAGGCCCTGCTCTCCCTCGGCGGCGCGCGGGCCGTCCTGGCCACCGCCGGTGACTCCGAGGCCATCGCGGCGACGGTCGACGGCATGACGCACCGGGGCGAACTCATCGTCGTCGGCGCGAGCGCCGAGCCGATGGGTATCAGCCCGTTCCAGCTGATCATGCGGGGCAGGACCGTGCGCGGCCACCCGTCCGGCACCGCACAGGACGTGCAGGAAACCATGGCGTTCAGTGCCCTGCACGGCATCCGGCCCATGGTGGAGACCGTGCCCCTGGACGAGGCCGACGCCGCCTACCGGAAGATGCTGGACGGCAGCGCGCGCTTCCGTATGGTGCTCACCACGGGCTGATCCCATCGACGATCGCCCCGGGGGCCGGGGCGGTGTGCCGCGGGAGCACTTGCCCCCGCCAGCCGTCACCGGTTAGACTGGTGACATGCTCCATCCATTCCCTGGTGGCGCTCTGGCGCTCGACTTCCCCGGCACCCTGCGCTTCAGACACCGCTCAGAGCCCCGGGAGGACCTCAGTACTCCGCAGCGGCTCAGCGAGTGGTTCCAGCAGGCCGGGGTCACCCAGGACGAGATCCCGCTCGGGCCGGCGGACCTCGACGCGGCCCTGCGGCTGCGGGAGGCCGTCTACCGGCTCGTCCTTGCCAGAATGGCGGACGAGCCGTACGACAGCGACGCACTGGCACTGGTGAACGAGTACGCCCGCAAGCCGACCCCGGTGCCACAGCTCACCGCCGAGGGCCGCCAGGTGGAGGCCACCGCCGAGCAGGCGCTCGCGGCTGTCGCACAGGACGCGGTCACGGTGCTGAGCGGCTCGGACGCTTCCCTGTTCAAGGAGTGCAGCAACCCCGAGTGTTCGCAGATCTTCCTCGACCGCTCCCAGGGCGGGCGACGGGAATGGTGTGCCATGGACCCGTGCGGCAACAAGGTCAAGGCCGCCGCCTACCGGGCCCGCAAGCGGGCCGCCGAACGCAAGGCGCTCGCGGGCCGCACGCGCTGAGTGAGCGACCACGGAGGCCTTGGCCTCACGAGGCTCGCCACGGCCCCGTACAACGTGGCCATCTCAACGAGACGGCACCGCTGTCAGGCGCTCGCGCCGCCGCATCGCCGCGCTGTCGCACATGACGTGGAGGCCGCTCGCCGTCGCCCAGGACCAGGAGCCTCAGCGCCGGGCAGGACGGCGGGCGCGCCGAAGTGCAGCGGGGCAGGTGCTGTTCTCGAAGCTCTGCGACAACACCGCCCAACTCGACGCCCCTTGGCCGCAGGGTGGCTCACACGAACTCGACGTCCATGATGTCGATCGTGACCAGCTCGATGTCGCGCACCGCCGCGCCGTCGTCCCCGAGCGGGTGGACCACGCGCCTGGTGGGCACCATGATCCCGCCGAACTCGATGTGGTCGTAGGAGTAGTGCGCCGCGGGTCCGGCGTTGATGACCTCCGCCGTGTAGTCGTGCCTGCGGAGCAGCCCGTTCTCGTCGAAGTAGAAGATCTGCTCCCGGCTGTGCGTGGCCACCCTCTCGGGGAAGGTGACCTTCAGGCGGCTCCACGTCTCGTCCCCCTCCCTGACGGCCGGCAGTTCCTCGGTGCGGAAGCCGGGGGAGACGAAGGTGAAGGGGGACGTCAGATACGTCCACATCGCGTAACCGGCGAAGTAGGCGACGTGCAGGTCGTCCCAGGGGGTCTCCAGGGTGTGGCCCGCGAAGGCGTCCCGGGGCGCGCGGCGCTCCGACTGCGTCTCGCCGCGGTCGTTCTCCACGGCCACCCGCTCGGGGGTGAACGAGGTGCGCAGGCCGGGCGCGGTGAAGGGGAAGTGGCTCGCGTGCTGCCGGCGCAGGTCCACGCGTACGGCCGCCCGCTCGAACACGCCTTCCTGCCCCTTGAGCGCCCACAGGGCACCTCCCGAGCGGAAGTCGACGGTGGCCGACTCGTACCGGGCGTAGCGGTCCAGGCTGCCGTGCGCCTCGATGACCTTGGCCGTTAGATCAGTCATGTCCCTGTCCTTCTGGTCTGTGTGATGGTGACTGTCCTACTGATAATGACCGGTCGTCTTAAGAATTCCAAACGGAGATCGGCTGTGTCGCGGCTCATGCTCTGAACGTACGAACAGCCGCAACCGCTTGCAGAGGGGCGTGCCCCGACGAGCGAATCTGGTACTTTGAATGTGACCGATCGTCTTGAGCGCTGCATCGGAAGCCCGGAGGTCCAGCGATGCCCAGAGCCAGCCTGCGTGAGAACCTCATCGCCGCCGCGGTCGAGAAGTTCCACGCCCACGGCTACGCGGCCACGGGCGTGAAGGACATCACCGACGCCGCCGGTGCGCCAAAGGGGTCCTTCTACAACCACTTCCCGAGCAAGGAGGCCCTGGCGGTCGTCGCGCTCGACAGGTACGGCGCCACCATGCGGCTGGAGTCCCTGCGCGACGGGTCGGTCGCGCCGTTGACCCGCTTGCGCCGGCACTTCGAGTTCCTGCGTGACGAGAACATCAAGGCGGAGTTCAACCGCGGCTGCCTGGTGGGGGACCTCGCCGTCGAGGTCGCTGACCACAGTGACGCGGTGCGCGCGACGGTGCACGACAGTTTCCAGGCCTGGACGGACGCCCTCGCCTTCGCCGTCAAGGACGCTCAGGAGGCGGGCGAGGTGGCGAAGACGCTGGACGCGTCGACCTTGGCGCGGTTCGTGCTGAGCGCGTGGGAAGGGGCGCTGATCAGTGCCCGCGCCGACCGTTCGGCCCGGTCGTTCGAGGCGTTCTTCACGGTTGTCTTCGGGGTGCTGCTGCGCTGAGCCGCGGCGCGGCGGCCGAGGCCGTCCATGGAGCGTGCGCTCCAACAGGCCCCAGGCGGCCGAAGTTGTCGTGCGTCACCGCCTTGACAGGTGATGCGTGCCGTGTGACGATCGAGCGGCAACGGCCGCCACCCGCCGTGGTGCCTCATCGCACGGAGGAGATGTCGAAGTGGGACACGAAGCCAGGACACAGACCCCCGCCGCCAGGGAGGCCCGGCATCTGCGGTTCGGCAAGCTGCCGGAGCGCATCCTCCCGGAGGACATGGTCGAGGAGCGGCCCGCGGTGGCGCGCGACCCGGCGAGGGACGCCTTCAACCCGGACGAGTGGCTCGTGCGTGTCTGCCTCTGAGCGGCCAGGAGTGAACCACCCTCCCCGGGGAGTCACAGTGAGAATCCAGAGAACCCTGACCGCCGTCGTGTCGGTGTCGGCCGCCGTGGTGATCGCCTGCGGCTGCTTCCTCCAGGTCTTCTGACGGCCGGGTGCTGACGGCCCGGCCGGAGGAGGAGGCCAACCGGGCCGCCACCCCGAGCAGGGCGGCGGCCCCGCGCCGTGGGGGCGGAGAGGGTGACGAGCGTCACCGTCCGAGGCGGTGATGTGATCTTGCCAGATGGGTCGTCACCAGTCAGACTGGTGACTGCCGGGCCGTACGGCCGGTGCCGTGTGCCCGCTGGTCGAACCGGCGGTGCTTGCGGTGCCGTAGCGGCACCATGGTGAGCAGGCGGCTTCGGCGTCGACACGGAGGACAGGTGACACAACATGGCTGACACCCAGCAGAGGGCTCTGCTCGCGGGCGGCTGCTTCTGGGGGATGCAAGAGCTGATCCGGACGCTCCCCGGCGTCCTGTCCACGCGGGTGGGGTACAGCGGCGGCGCCGTCGAGCGCCCGACGTACCGCAACCACGAGGGCCACGCCGAGTCCATCGAGATCGTCTTCGACCCGGGCGTGACCGACTACCGGACGATCCTGGAGTACTTCTTCCAGATCCACGACCCGACCACCAGGAACCGCCAGGGCAACGACATCGGCTCGAGCTACCGGTCCGCCATCTTCTACCTCGACGACGAGCAGCGGCGCGTCGCGGAGGACACGATTGCGGACGTGGACGCGTCGGGACTGTGGCCGGGACCGGTCGTCACCGAGGTCGTGCCCGCCGGGCCGTTCTGGGACGCCGAGCCCGAGCACCAGGACTACCTCCAGCGCTACCCGGACGGATACACCTGCCACTTCCCCCGTCCCGGCTGGCGGCTGCCGCAGCGGCAGGCGTCCTGACCGCTGGATGACAGGGGCCGGGCCGGGCGCCCGCCCCTGATCCAGGAAGCGCCACGGCCCTGGGGAAGCGCCGTGCGAGAGCGGGTCGACCCCGCCGTGCCTTCGAGGTGCGGCGGGGTCGACCCGCTCTGTGCTTCTCCGGTCTCAGAGGCTCCGGCTCCTCGTGGCGAGGTCCGACGCGGCCTCCTCCAGTGCGGCCCGGTGGCCGAAGAGGCCGGGCAGACCGCCGGTGTGGAGGAAGACGGTGCGGCGACCGCGCGTGATGTGCCCGTCCTCCACCGCCGCGATCAGACCGGCCATGGCCCGACCCGTGTAGACGGGGTCGAGCACGATGCCCTCGGTGCGGGCCGTCCGGTTCAGGGCGGCCACGACCGGTTCGGTCAGGGCGCCGTAGCCCTCGCCGACCTGGTCCAGCCGCAGCCTCAGCCTTTCCGGTGCGGGAGCCGTACCGGAAAGGCCGGACAGCAGCGCGGTCACCACTCCCGCCGGATCGGTCACGGCGCCGCAGTGGACGCCCAGGACCCGGTCCGCGCCGAGCGTGTGGACCAGACCGGCCATCGTGCCGCCTGACCCGACGGCCACCACGACGGTGTCCAGGTCGGGGGCCTGGGTGAGCAGTTCCTGGGCGCAGGCGGTGTAGCCGCGGGCGCCCAGCGCGCTGGAGCCGCCGAAGGGGATCAGGGCCGGTACGGCGCCCTCGGCCCGCAGTCCCGCGGCGACGTCGGCGGCGGCCGCGGCGAGGGCCTCGGCGCGCACGTCGCCGGCCCATACGACGGTGGCGTCGAACAGGGCGTCCAGGGCGAGGTTGCCAGGTGCCGCGCCGCCGGGCGTGCCCGCCAGGACCAGCACGGTCCTCAGCCCCAGCCGGGCGCCCGCGGCGGCGGTCAGCCGGGCGTGGTTGCTCTGCGGGGCGCCGGTGGTCACGAGATGGGTGGCCCCTTCGGCGAGCGCCGCCGCGCACAGCCACTCGAGCTTGCGGATCTTGTTGCCGCCACCGCCCGTGCCGGTGAGGTCGTCGCGCTTGATCCAGAGGTCGTCCGCGCCGAGTCCGAGGTGCCGGGCGAGCCGGGGCAGGGGCTCCAGGGGAGTGGGCCAGGTGCCCAGCGGGACGGGCTGTGGGCCGTCACTTGCGGAGGTCATGACCGCATGATCGCACCCGTCGGCGTCCGTTCTCCCATCACTTCATCACCTGCTTGGCAGGTGATGTGTCGCGTGGCATTCTCGTCACCAGTTCAACCGGTGACGGTTTCGCCGTCCCGGATCTCCCGTGCACGGAAAGCGAATGAAGAAGATGGACCTGAAGCTCGAACTCATCGTTCTGCCCGTCTCCGACGTCGACCGGGCCAGGGCCTTCTACGAGAAGGCGGGCTTCCGCCTCGACGTCGACAAGGCCCCCACCGGGGACTGGCGCGCGGTGCACCTCACGCCGCCCGGCTCCCAGGCGTCGATCATCTTCGGCAAGGGCCTCACCCCGGCCGCACCCGGCTCCGTACAGGGCCTGTACCTGATCGTCTCCGACATCGAGGCCGCCCGCGAGGAGCTGCTCGGCCGTGGCATCGAGGTGAGCGAGGTGTTCCACGACGCCGGAGGGGTGCTGTTCCACGGCCACGAGGGTGGCGAGGTGACCCACGACCTGCCGGGTCAGGGACGGCTCACCGGCCGCCACCCCGAGGGCACCTCCTACGCCTCCTACGCCACCTTCAGCGACCCCGACGGCAACGGCTGGGTCCTCCAGGAGATCACCGAGCGGCTCCCCGGCCGCTGAGACCACCCCGGAACCCCAGGAGCAGTGATGAACGCATCAGCGGCCGGAGCCGCCGTCCGCGACCGTGACTACGACGTGGTCGTCATCGGCGCGGGCCCCGTCGGTGAGAACGTCGCCGACCGCGTACGCGCCGCCGGTCTCACCGCGGTGATCGTCGAGCGCGAACTGCTGGGCGGCGAGTGCTCGTTCTGGGCGTGCGAGCCGAGCAAGGCGCTGCTACGACCCGTGGTGGCACGGGCCGACGCGCTCCGCGTCCCCGGGCTGCGCGAGGCGGCGGCCGGTCCGCTGGACGTCGACGCGGTCCTGGCGCACCGCGACAGGATGGCGTCGTACTGGAAGGACGAGAGCCAGGTCGACTGGCTGGACTCGGTCGACGTGGACCTGATCCGCGGCCACGGCCGACTCGACGGCCCGCGCCGGGTGACGGTGCACACGCAGGACGGCGACCTCGTCCGGCTGACCGCCCGCCACGCCGTCGTCGTCAGCACGGGCACCGGCGCGGCCCTGCCCGCGATCCCCGGCCTCGACGCCGTACGGCCCTGGACCAGCCGTGAGGCCACCAGCGCCGACCGCGCGCCCGGCCGGCTGGCCGTGGTCGGCGGCGGTGTGGTCGCCGTCGAGATGGCCACGGCCTGGCAGGCGCTCGGGTCCCAGGTGACCCTGCTGGTCCGCGAGGACCGCCTCCTTCGGGGCATGGAGCCGTTCGCCGGCGAACTGGTCGCCGACGGCCTGCGCGAGGCAGGGGTGGACATCCGCTACGACACCTCGGTGGCGTCCCTGAGCCGCGAGGACGGTGAGGTGCGGATCACGCTCGCCGACGGCGCGGAACTGGCGGCGGACGAGATCCTGTTGGCCACCGGTCGCACCCCGGCGACCTGGGACGTCGGCCTGGAGACGGTCGGTCTGACGCCGGGTGACTGGCTCAGCGTCGACGACACCTTCCGGGTGACCGCAGTCCCGGACGGCTGGCTCTACGCCGTCGGTGACGTCAACGGGCGGGCTCTCCTCACCCACCAGGGCAAGTACCAGGCCCGCATCGCCGGTGCGGTCATCGGGGCCCGGGCCAAGGGCGAGCCCGTCGACGACTCGCGGTGGGGCGCGCATGCCGCGACCGCCGACAGTGCGGCCGTACCGCAGGTCGTCTTCACCGTGCCGGAGGTGGCGTCGGTCGGCCTCACCACACAGGAGGCCGAGCGCACCGGGCGACGGGTCGACGTCGTCGACTACGACCTCGCGCGCGTCGCCGGAGCCCACCAGTACGGCGAGGGCTACCGCGGCAAGGCACGGATGCTGGTCGATCCGGAGCGCGGCACCGTGGTCGGTGTCACCTTCGCCGGCCCGGGTGTCGGTGAGCTGGTCCACTCGGCGACCTTCGCCGTGGCGGGGGAGATCCCGCTGGAACGGCTCTGGCACGCGGTGCCCGCCTTCCCGACGATCGGTGAGGTGTGGCTGCGGCTCCTGGAGACGTACCGGGGCTGACACCGCGACGGACCGGCCGGGGCCGTTCGCAGGGCCGATGCCAGCCCTGCGAACGGCCCCGGCCGCCCGCCCACGGCGCCGGTCACACCCGGCGCCAGCGCGCCATGGCGAAGGAGAACAGACCGAACAGCACGAGACCAACGGCCACCGCCACCAGCAGCCACGGCCCGGCGGGCGTGGTGGCGAACGAGCGCAGCGTGTCGTCGAAGCCCTTCGCCTCGCCCGGCCGCGCCTCGGTCGCGGCCCGGACGAGGAAGACACCGGCGGCGGCGAACACCATGCCCCTCGCCACGCCCCCGCCGACCCCGCACACGTCCGTGAACCGCCGCGCCCAGCGGGGCGTCTGCCCGCTGCGCAGGTGCTTGCGGTAGCGGCGGGTGACCGCCCGGCCCGCCATCCACAGCCCCGCGCCGACGGCCACCACGCCCGCCGCGCCGACGAGCCAGCGGCCCGCGGGCATCTCCAGGGCCCGGGCGGTCACGTCCCGGGACTGCCGGTCGCTGGAGCCGCCGTCCGACGACGAGGAGCCGCTGGCCATGGCCAGCACGGAGATCGCGATGAAGCCGTAGAACAGGGCGCGGGCCCCCGACAGCAGCCGCTTGCCGGTCTTGTGCCCGTCCGGCCCGGACGCCCCGAACAGGGCCTCGCTCAGCCGCCAGAGCGCCATGCCCGCCAGGCCGACCCCGACGGCCCACAACAGCAGCGACCCGAAGGGGCGCTCGGACAGCTCTGCCAGCGCACCCCCTCGGTCCGCCTGTTCCCGGGAGCCGTCGAGGGCGATCCGCAGGGCGATGACGCCGACCAGGACGTAGATGACGCCACGAGCGGCGAGTCCCCAGCGCGCCGCCGCCTCGACGACCTGACTGTCGGCCGCCTTACGTGCCCCGGACCGTCCGCGGGGGAGCAACATGGTCGATGAGTTCACGGTCCACCTCCGCGCATCGAATGCCCCGGCGGACCGGGCGAAAACAGCGGGCCGCCGTCGGGCAGGGGCGCTGAGCGGGAGTTCGGCCCGGCCTGTCGCCTAACGTTCCTCGGTCCCGCGCCCCGCGCCCTCCTCCGCGCCGGTGAGGTGGGCCAGCGTTCCGGTCAGCTCCAGCAGGCGTACGAGACGGTCCGGCATGTGGTCCAGGTACAGCCGTCGGCCGGTGGCGACCGCGCACCGGTGGATCATGAGGAGGGCGGCCAGGCCGGTGGAGTCGCAGGTCGCCAGGTCCGTGAAGTCCAGCCGCAGCGCGCGCGAGGGGGTGCCGGACTCCAGGTGTCCCCGTGCCACCTTGGTCAGTTCGTCCGCGGTGTCCCAGTCCAGGTCGCCGATGACGCGGACGCACAGGTCACCGGCCTCGGTCGGGACCGTCTTGAGGCGGAAGCCGTCGGGCAGCTGGAGTGTCATGACTTCGTACCGGGCGTCGTGGGAGGAGTGGCGCGTCCGCGCAGGACGCCGCTCCCCTCGGTGAGCAGGGTGACGGCGCGGGGGAAGTCCTTGAGTTCCTCCCGCAGCAGGGTGAGGGCCGGGTCGAGGACGCGGGCGGACACCCCGCGTGCCTCCAGGATGTCGCCGGTCCAGTCCAGGAAACCGGTGAACAGGCCGACGTCGTCGGTGTAGAGGGCCGCGCGGAGGAAGTCGACGACGTGTGCCACGTCCTCGGCCGTGCGCTCGTGCTGCGCGTCGGTGTAGGAACGCATGGCGGGCAGCCGTCGCTCCAGTCCGGCGAGGGTGTTCTTCACCAGCTGCCCCCTGCTCCGGGAGACCATCGTGTACTCCTGGTCGCCCAGATGGGGCAGGTCGTCGATGGCCTGCCGGGCGTTGCCGGGACCGGGCCGGGGCATGCCACCGGCCAGCAGGTCCGCCGCCGCGCGGGCGTCGGGAGCCCAGGCGTCGGCGCCCAGCAACCGGGCCCGGTGCCCGTCCGCGCCGAACGCGGCACCGCCGACGAGCACGGGGATGCCGATCGCCTGGATCGCCGTGATCGCGGTGTGTGCCGTGGGCAGCCGGGTGGGCAGCGTGGAGGACAGGGCGACCGTGTCCGGCGCCGTCTGGTGCAGATGGGCGATCAGGTGCGGAGTGGGGACCTGGGCCCCGAGGAAGTCGACCCGGTGACCGCGCAGCCGCAGCACCTCGGCGAGGATCCGGGCGGGCAGCGCGTGCCACTCACCGTCCACGCAGGCGACGGTCACCGTGCCCGCCGCTCCCGGCGTCACTGCCTGCCTGGCCGAAGGGTGGTGGACCGTGGCCGCGATGACGCGTTCGTGGATGGCGGTGGCCGCGTGCTCCTGAGCCACCGTCATACGGCCCGCCGCCCACGCGGCACCGACCTTGCCCTGCACCCGGGCGATGACCTCCAGCAGGACTTGCTCACCGCTCGCACCGGCCGCCAGCGCGGCGTCGACGACCCGGCCCGCCGCGTAGTCGTCGCGTTCGAGGACCGCCCGCCACAGCTCCTCCCGGGCACGGGCCAGCACCGCGCCCACGTCATAGTCGGAGGCGGGAGAGGGGGCGGCGGGGGAAGGGGTGCGTGTCACGCGGTGTACCTGCCCGGAGTGTGTCCGTCCACGGCTGTCAGATGGGTGTTGCGGGGTGTGGTGATGGCCATCAGGGCCATGTCGTCGTGGGAGTTGTCGCCGACCCACTCGCTCGCGAGCATCCGGATGTGCTCCACGACGGCCTCGGCGGGCATCCCGGCGCATTCGGCCAGGGCGCTGCCGAGCCGCCGCCCGCCGAAGAAGGCGTTCCGCAGCGGGCCGCCCCTGGCCTCGGTGATGCCGTCGGTGAACAGCAGACAGGTCTCACCCGGCGCGAGTTCGACGCCGACGGTGGTCGCCTTGATGTCGGGCAACGCCCCGACGATCGTGCCCGAGGTCGCCGTCTCCTCCACCACGCCCGTGTTGCGCACGATCAGCGGTCTGGGATGTCCCGCACTGGTCACCCGCAGCCGGGTGAGGTGCCCCTCACGCCGTACCGAGACCAGCACCAGCGAGGCGAAGCGGGTGTGCCGCCCGTTGAGCAGCGCGCCGTTGAGCAGCCGCAGCATGTTCGCGTGGTCGTCGGCCATGGGCAGCAGCGCCTGGAGCGTGTTGCGGATCTTGCCCGTCAGTACGGCCGCGTCCAGGCCCTTCCCGCAGACGTCGCCCAGCACGGCGAGGGTCTCGCCGTCCGGGCCGGACATCGGGTGGACGTCGTAGAAGTCGCCCCCGACGCGCTCGGTGTCCCGCGACGCCCGGTAGGTGCCCGCGAACTCCACGCCGTCCACCTGACGTAGCGTCGGCGGCAGCAACTCCTCCATCAGGGTCGCGGTGATGCCGGCCTGTTCCGTGTAGAGGCGAGCCGCCGACAGGGCGGCCCCGGCGCGCGCGGAGAAGATGCGGGCGAAGACCTCCTCGGACGGGTCGAACGCGGCGTGGTCGCTGCGGCGCAACAGGATCAGCGCTCCGGCCGGAACACCGTGTCCCGGCAGCGGAGTCACCACCACCGAACCCACCGGGCGCTCGAAGGCATCGGGCACGGCCCACTGCGGCAGCGCGGCCGGATCGATCCAGCGGGACGGCACGGGCGGAAAGCCCTGCAACGCCTCGGCCAGCCCCGGTACGGCGTCGGCGTCGACCTGTGCCGTCGCGTGCGTCACGGGCATCTGAGCGGCGCAGAGGGCGAGGGCGTGGCGACGGCCCGTACGCGGCGCCACCAGGACGGCCGCGTCCGCCAGGTGCTGGGCGGCCAGTTCGACGGTGACCTCCATGCACCGCCTGGTGTTGAGCGAGGCCAGCAGCCGGGAGGACGCATCGGCGAGGAACGCGGTGCGCTCCCGCTCACGGCGCAGCGCCGCCTTTGCCAGCAGCCGGTCGGTGTCGTCGACCAGCCACCACACCACGTCCCCGTTCTCCGTCACGGTCGGGTGGGCTTCCAGCGTCAGCTCACGGTGCGGGCCGCGCGCGCCGGGGGCCCCGACGCCGGTGCCGCCGGTCACCCGCAGGTGCGCGTCCACCAGCCAGTCGGGCACCGTCCCGGCCAGCGGGGCCCCGCACCGAGCGTCGGGAAACAGGGCGTCGGCCGCCGTGTTGACCTCCATCACGGACCCGTCGGCACCGGCGACCAGGGCCGGACAGGGCGCGCGCAGCCACGCGGCGCCCACGTGCGGGGGCAGACGTCGGGTGCCGGGCGAAGAGCCGTCGAAAGTCGTCATGCCGCTCATATCCGCATGGCGCGGACTCGATCGCCCTTCATGAGAAAGCAGTTGCTCCCACCATCCCCCACGAGGCCCCTCCCCATCAACCGTGCTCGGTACGGGGCCGAAGGGACCCGGCGGTGCCGGCGGAAACCGGTTCATCCGAACGACGGGTGGTGCGCTCGCGCTGAACCGCGTCATGCCGGGTACCGCCGTGACGCTCTCCCAAACCCGCCTGGGCGAAGGGCGATCCGAGAGCCCGACGACACGGCGGGGGAGAGGGCCCCGTACGGGGGTCCGGGGTCATGGCGGTCCCAGCCGCCGCTCCACCCCTCAGGAAGCCGGCGGAGCCGCCAGAGCCTGCTTGACCTGACGGGTGATGTCGTCCGCGAGGATCTCCGGCAGACCCGACTCGACGCCGTCCAGGGCCTGGGCCGCGACCACGGCGGGGTCGGTCTTCTGGTCGGCGGGGATGCCGCTGGCCATGTCGGTGTCCATGTACGCGACGTGCAGCGCGGAGACGGTGATGCCCAGCGGCGCCAGTTCCTCACGGGTCGCACTGGTCAGGGCCCAGGCGGCGGCCTTGGTCGCCGCGTAGGAGCCGAGGGGGGCCGGGTGCAGCCAGGACAGCACGGACAGCACGTTGAGCACGGCGCCGCCGCCGTTGCCCTCGATCACCGGGGCGAAGGCTCGGGTCATGGCGAGGGTGCCGAAGTAGTTGGTCTCCATCTCCAGCCGCACCGCGTCCGTGCTGCCCGCGATCAGCGGTGCGCCGGTGGCGACGCCCGCGTTGTTGACCAGCAGCGTCGCATCGGAGGCGATGCGGGCGGCGGCACGGATCGACTCCGCGTCCGTCACGTCCAGCCGCAGGGGGACGACACCGTCCAGGTCCACCGCCTCGGGGCGCCGGGCGGCGGCGTACACCTTCGCGCCGCGCTCCACGAGCTGTGCGGCCAGCTGACGGCCGAGTCCCCGGTTGGCTCCGGTCACCACGGCGACCGCGTTCTTCAGTTCCATGTCCGCTCCCGGCATTGAGGGCGCCCAGGGCGCCCCGTGCTGATTAGATTACGGTGACAATCTAAGCACCGGACTAAGATAGATGCCAGTCGACATCCAATCGGGAGGTGCCCATGGGGCGCGTGTCACAGGCGCAGGCCGAGGAGAACCGCAAGCGGGTCGTGGAGAGCGCCTCCCGGCTGTTCCGGGAGCAGGGGACCCAGGTCAGCGTCGCCGACCTGATGAAGGCGGCCGGTCTCACCCATGGCGGCTTCTACAAGCGGTTCTCCTCCAAGGAGGCGCTCATCGGCGAGGCCACCGCGCATGCCTTCGACGAACTCACCGAGGGCCGTGGCGCCCGGCTCGACGAGTCGGGCGGGGAGCGGGCGGCAGCCCAGAAGGCGCTGATCGACGTCTACCTCTCCACCGCGCACCGCGACAGCCCCGCGGACGGCTGCCCGGCCGCAGCCCTCGCCTCCGACATGGCCCGCGAGCCCGGCGAGGGCGAGGCGCGCCGCGTCTACACCGAGGGCGTGCGCGACTTCGCCCGCTGGCTCGACACCGACGACACCGACGGCCTCACCCGGCTGGCCACCATGGTCGGCGCCCTGGTGCTGGCCCGGGCCACCAACGGTTCCCCCCTCTCCGAGGAGATCCTGACCGCGGCACGCTCCGCCCTGACGGGCACGGCCTGAGCCGGGAGGGTGCTCGGATTGGCTCCGCCGTCGCGCCAGATCACCTCGGACACGACTCGATTGCGAGCTGGTGAACCTCAATGCGGCACACGGCGTGACCTACGAGCGTGTGACCGTGAGCTTCGGGCCGGGTCCGCAGCCGCCGCGCCTGCCGACGACCGATTCCCCGCCCGGTGCGTCCGCCGTTTCGCGAGGCGACGGGTTCGCGGGTGGTTGCATCAGCCTGATCGTGCTGCTCATCGAGATACCGGTCGCCGTCCTGCTCGGGCTGGGGTTGGCCCTCCGCGGATGGGGCCGCGCGGAGGAGCGGACGGGGACGCCCACGATGGACTGGGTCCCGGTCCTCTGGCTCGGCGGGTTCGCGCTGGGCACGCTCGTGGTCGCCGTGTTCTTCCTGTGTTCGGCCCACCCCTGGGCCGGAGTCGTCCAACTGCTCATCACGGCCATGGCGCTGATCTTCGCGATGGCTGCCTGGCACGGGGAGTACGAGCGTGCCCACCCAGCTCCGCTGCCGACGTGCCCGGCAAGGGCCGGAACGCCGTGCTCCGCAGCGGACCCCGCAACCGACCGGTAAGGCGACGCGACCGACCGTCAGGGCAAGGCAAGCCAGTCCGACGTCACGTCTCCGTCCCCGCGGGACTCGGGCATTCCGTGCGCCGCGGATGACGCAGGCAGGAAGCCACGACCACGAAGGGCCATACCGACTGGGCGAACGTCACAAAACGCTCGGCGATACCCATGGCGCCCTGCTGGTGTGCCTCGACCAGGAACCAGATCGCACCGGCCGTCATGAGAGCCGTCGCCCACAGGGACGGCAGCGGACGCAGGGCCCAGGGCGCGGACCGGCCGCGGTGGGCGGCGAGGACCGGCCACATGGCGAGCAGTGCGAAGCCGATCGCGGCGATCGACCCATGGCGCAGCGATCCCCCGCTGCTCGGCGTCGGAAGCAGGGCCACCATGAGGGCCGCCACTCCGCCCCCACCGAGCGCCACCCGTCCGGCGGTCGCGGCCGCGCGCAACCCCCAGGCGGTCAGGAGGTGGCAGACACCCAGGGCGAACAACGCGCCGGTCATCACCCAGAACCCGGCGGCCCCGTAGGCGGCCAGCACGCTGATGGTCTGGCTGACGGGATCGTAGGCGGGCCCTTCGAGCCGCCCCGCGATCAACCAGCCCGCGATGAGCAGAACCGGTGCGCAGCCTGAGGTGAGCAGGGCCCATCTTGGTACAACTGGCATCAAGTCACCATAAACCAGACAGCGAATGGATCCCGGCATGGCTCCGGCCCGTCCCGCCCGGCTTCGCGTCAGGACAGCCGCCCTCCGGTCGGCGCACCTGGCCGCGCGGCAGCCCTCCGCCCCACCCCGTCGCCACCCGGCAGACCGTGCAGGGATCTTGACCCTCCCTGACGCCGGGGTTAGCGTTCCGTCGCTTGACATTGATTGAAACGATTCAATCGCCTCGTCACGACACCTCACCTGGGGCACACCCATGCATGAAAACCTCTCGCAGCGTCGCGGGACGACCCGCCGTACCGTCCTCGCCGCCGGACTGTCCGTCGGCGCCGCCACGGTCCTCCTCTCCGCGTCCCCCGGCGCCCTCGCGTCCCCCGCGGCCACCGCCGCCGGGCAGCTTCCGGGCGCCGACTGGTTCGCCCATCCGCCCCGCTCCGTGCGTCCCAGGTTCCGTTGGTGGTGGCCCGACGGTCTGGTCGACGCGGACGAGATCACCCGCGAGATCGACCAGATCGCGGACGCCGGGTTCGGCGGCGTGGAGATCGCCGCGGTCCACCACAGTGTCAAGGACAAGTTCGTGCTGGACACCGCGCGCCACGGCTGGGGCAGCCGCCCCTGGCGGGACGGTGTGGAGGCCGCCCTGCGCCGGGCCGCGAGACGCGGCGTCACCGTCGACCTCACCCTCGGCCCCAGCTGGCCCGTCGCCGTACCCGGAGTCACCCCCGACGACGAGCAGGCGGCCCAGGAGCTGATGTACGGCCGGGTGGCGCTGACCCCCGGTGCCGCCTACGAGGGACCGGTCCCGCCGCCCGCCCACGCGCCCGCCCCCGGTGTCACCCGGCAGCGCCTCCTCGCCGTCCAGGCCGTCCGCGTCGACACCGCCAACTCCACCCGCAAGGAGACCGGACTCGACCCCGCCAGCGTCCGCGACCTCACCGCCACCGTCACGGACGGCAGCCTGACCTGGACGGCGCCCCCGGACGGCGACTGGGTCCTGCTCGCGTACTGGCAGCGCGGTTCCGGCCAGCAGCCGGAGTCCGGTCCGCACTCGGCGCCCGCCGCCTACGTCGTCGACCACCTCAGCCCCACCGGCACCGAAGCCGTGACCCGCTACTGGGAGCGCGAGCTGCTCACCCCCGCCCTGCGGCAGCTGCTGCGGGCCGCGGGCGGCGCCTTCTTCGAGGACTCCGTCGAGCTGGAGACCGACGGCCTCAACTGGACGCCCGGGCTGCCCGAGGCGTTCGAGAAGCGCACCGGCCGCCCCCTGCTGCCGTACCTGCCGGTCCTCGTGCTGGACAACAGCAACCAGGTGTTCGCCTTCGAGGCGCAGCTGACCCGGCAGATCCGCAAGGACTTCTGGGACACCGTCTCCGACCTGTTCAACCGTCACCACCTGCGCGCCCTGCGGGACTGGTCGCACTCCCTCGGCATGTCCCTGCGCTCCCAGCCCTACGGCCTCCAGACCGACGCCATCGCCTCGGCCGCCGTCCTGGACATCCCCGAGGGCGAGTCCCTCGGCTTCAAGAACCTCGACGACTACCGCTGCCTGGCGGGCGGCCGGGACATGGCGGGCAACACGGTCCTGTCCTGCGAGGCGGGCGCCTACAACGGCTCGGCCTACAGCACCACTTGGGACCGCTTCCTGCGCACCATGGGCGGCGCGTACGCGGCCGGGGTCAACCAGACCGTCGTACACGGCTTCTCGTACGCCACCGTCCCGGGCGTCGCCTGGCCCGGCTTCGCCGCCTTCAGCCCTTACAACGGCGCCTCCGGCTACGGCGAGTCATGGGGGCCCCGCCAGCCGACCTGGGACCACATGCCGGACATCGCCGGTTACCTGGGCCGGGTGCACCGCGTGCTCCAGACCGGCACCGTCCGCGCCGACGTCGCCGTCTTCCGGCAGACCGGCTACTGCGCGACCGGCATCGGCGCGTCCTGGTTCACCTCGACCGGCATCCCGCTCGGCTGGACCCACCAGTTCCTCAGCGGCCCGCTGCTCGACCTGCCCAGCGCGACCGTCGCCGGTGGCCGCCTGGCCCCCGACGGCCCCGCCTACAAGGCCCTGTTCGTCGAGACCGACTTCTTCTACGGCTCCACGCCCACCCTCACCATCGACGACGCCCGCAAGATCCTCGCCCTCGCCGGGGCCGGACTGCCCGTCGTCGTGCTGGGCGCGTTCGACGAGGCGCTCACCCCGGGCGTGCCCGCGGCGGGGGACACCGACCGGCTGCGCGCGATCGTCGCCCGCCTGCTCGCCCTTCCGCACGTCGAGCACATCACCGACAAGACCGCCGTCGGCGACGCGCTGGCCCGCCTCGGCATCGTCCCGGACGTGCGGCACGCCACCGCGTCCACCCTCCTCAACGCCCACCGCGCCACGCCCGAGGCGGACTTCTACTACTTCTGCAACGGCAAGCACGCCGAGACCGTCAAGCCGCCGGTCGCGGCCATCGACCACGACGTCACCCTGCGCCGCACCAACGGCGGCGCGACCGTCCCGTACCTCCTCGACCCCTGGACGGGGGAGGCCGTCCGGATCGCCCGCTACACCCGGGACGGCGACGACTTCACCGTGCGTGTCGCGCTCCAGCCGGGCCAGGCGACCATCGTCGCCCTCGGCCGGCCAGGACTCTTCGGGGACCGGCACGGCAACCGGCCGTACGCCGTCGCCACCGACGCCGAGCGGCTGCTGTTCACCAGCCGGGGCCTGACCCTGCGGGCCACCACCGCGGGCACCTACACCACCCGGCTCTCCCAGGGGCGTACCGTCACCACCACCGTCCCGGCGGTGCCCGAGCCGATCACCCCGACCCGCTGGGAGCTGGAGGCCGAGGACTGGCAGCCCGGCGCGACGGCCACCCGCACCGAGCGGACCCGGCGCACCCTGACCCTGGACACCCTGCTGCCCTGGTCCCGCATACCCGAGCTGGCCGACAGCGCGGGCGTCGGCCGGTACCGCACCACGGTCCACCTGCCCGGCGGCTGGGACGCCTCCCACGGCGCCCTGCTGGAGCTTGGCCAGGTCAGCGACACCTGCCGGGTGACCGTCAACGGCACCCCGATGCCTCCCGTCGACCGCATCCACCCCGTCGTCGACCTCGGCCCCGCCCTGCGGCGCGGCACGAACGTCATCGAGGTGGAGGTGGCGACCCCGCTCATCAACCGCCTCCGGGTCGCCCAGCCCGCGGTCTTCGGCGCCGTCGCCCGGCAGGACCACGGCCTGGTCGGCCCGGTGCGCCTGGTGCCGTACCGGGAGGCCGTCGTCTCCTGAGCCACCGGTCGTCACACTCCTACTGATGCGGCGCGCGGCCTGGTGCGCGAGAGTCTTCCTGGTGGCACCGGCCGATGCGCCACGGCCGCCGGGAAGGCCCACGTAGTCCAGGGAGGCAACCATGACGGGATCCGAGGCCGAGGCCGAGAAGGAGATCCTGGGACGCATCACCGAAATGATCAACCAGGAGAAGGACCTGCGTGACCGCCTGGCCAAGCAGGGCATCGACGAGTCGGCCGAACACGGGCGCCTGGCGCGGCTGGAGGCCGAACTGGACCAGTGCTGGGACCTGCTGCGGCAGCGCCGGGCCCGCGTCGCCGCGGGTCAGGACCCGGAGGAGGCGCACGCGCGGCCGACATCGCAGGTGGAGGGGTACCTCTCCTGAGCCGAAATCGGGAAGCCGAAGGCTGACCGGAGCGAAGAGGGCGGCCACCCCGATGGTGGGGTGGCCGCCCTCAAGTCCAAGTTGCAAAGAACTCGTTGCAAGCTTTCCTTTGCATAGCTATCTTTGTAACCATGAACGAGCCCCAGGACTCGCCCGTCCGTGATCTCGATGCCCGCTCGCTGCGCGGGCTCGCGCACCCCTTGCGCATGCGGCTGCTCGACGCCCTGCGCTTCGGCGGCCCCGCCACCGCGTCCCAACTCGCCGAAAGACTGGGCGAGTCGAGCGGTGCGACCAGCTACCACCTGCGGCAGCTCGCCGCGCACGGCTTCATCGAGGACGCCCCGGAGCGCGGCAAGGGTCGCGAGCGGTGGTGGAAGGCGGTCCACAAGGGGCTGCGCTTCGACGACGCCCTGCTCACCGACGCCAACCCGGACGTGCGCGGGGCCGCCGACATGTATCTCCACGAGGTCGCCACCACCCAGACCCGCGACCTGTCGAACTGGCTCGGCAACCGCCAGGCATGGCCGGAGGAGTGGAACCGCACCTGGGACATGAGCAGCGCGACGCTGCGGCTGACGCCCGACCTGACCCGGGAACTGGTCGAGAAGATGCACGCGCTCATCGACACCTACCGCGACCGCGCCGCCGACGAGGACGACACCGACACCGCCCAGGTGCGCATCCACACCCACGCCTTCCCCCTCACCACGGAACGAACGGAATGAGAGGCCACAGCCCGATGCGCCCCGAGACCCACCTCGCCCCGCACCGCACCCGTACCGCCGACCTCCGTGCCGAAGCCGACGAGTACCGCCTCGCCGCCGCGGCCCGACGCCCCCAGGGCCTCCGTACTCGTGTCGGCTGGACCCTCGTGGAAGTCGGTCTGCGGCTGGCCGCCACACCGAAGGCGGCAGCCGCCCTCTCTTAGCGCCCCGGCGGCTGACGTCAGCGGTCCTGTGCGGTTCTGATGAATGTGTGAATTGCAAAATTTCGCAAGTCCATACATGCTGGGGGAGCTGCGCCCGCTCCACCGGTAGCCGCGGGCGCAGCGCGGTCGTGTCCGCCCGGACGGGCGGGGTGTGGTGAGGGAAGTCGAGGTCGGGCGCGTGAGGACATCGGGGATCAGCCGGGCGGCGGCGCTGCTCACGGCGCTTCTGCCCGGCCGCGCCGACCTCGCGGAGATGCGGCGCGCGCCCCGGCGGGACCTGCTCGCCGGACTGACCGTGGCGATCGTGGCCCTGCCCCTGGCGCTCGGTTTCGGCGTGTCCTCCGGGCTCGGCGCCGAGGCGGGCCTGGCCACCGCCGTGATCGCCGGTGCGGTGGCCGCCGTGTTCGGCGGGTCCAACCTCCAGGTGTCCGGTCCCACCGGCGCCATGGCCGTCGTACTGGTACCCATCGTCGGCGAGTACGGGCCGGGCGCGGTACTGACCGTCGGGCTGATGGCGGGCGTGATGCTCGTCGCGCTGGCCCTGCTCAGGGCGGGAAAGTACATGCGGTACGTGCCCGCCCCGGTGGTCGAGGGGTTCACCCTCGGCATCGCCTGTGTGATCGGCCTCCAGCAGATCCCGAACGCCCTCGGGGTGGACAAGCCGGAGGGCGACCGCGTGCTCGTCGTCACCTGGCGGGCCGTCGAGGAGTTCGCGCGGCAGCCGAACTGGACGGCTCTCGGGTGCGCGGGGGCGGTGGCCGCGGTCATGCTGATCGGGGCCCGCCGACGGCCGGCCGTGCCGTTCTCCATCCTCGCGGTGATCGCGGCCACGGTCGTGGCCCAGGTCGCGGGCCTGGACGCGGCGACGCCGATCGGTGACCTGCCGTCCGGGCTGGCCCCTCCCTCGCTCGGCTTCCTGGACCCCGGTGCGCTCGGCACCCTGCTGGCCCCGGCCGTGGCGGTGGCGGCGCTCGCGGCCCTGGAGTCCCTGCTGTCCGCGTCGGTGGCGGACGGGATGACGGTGGGGCAGCGCCACGACCCCGACCGGGAACTGTTCGGCCAGGGGCTGGCCAACATCGCGGCCCCGCTGTTCGGCGGCGTGCCCGCGACCGGCGCGATCGCCCGGACGGCGGTCAACGTGCGTACCGGTGCCGGTTCCCGGCTGGCCGCCCTCACCCACGCCGCGATCCTCGCCGGGATCGTCTTCGCCGCGGCCCCCCTGGTGTCGAAGATCCCGCTCGCCGCCCTCGCCGGTGTGCTGCTGGCCACCGCCGTCCGCATGGTCGAGGTCGGCTCGCTCCGCGCGATGGCGAGGGCCACCCGCTCGGACGCCGTGATCCTCGCCCTCACCGCGGCGGCGACGCTGGCCCTGGACCTCGTCTACGCGGTGATCATCGGCCTGGCCGTCGCGGGCGCCCTCGCCCTGCGTGCCGTGGCCAAGCAGGCCCGCCTCGAGGAGGTCCCCCTCGACCGCGGTGACCACAGCGCCGAGGAGCACGCCCTGCTCGCGGAGCACATCGTCGCCTACCGCATCGACGGCCCGCTGTTCTTCGCCGCCGCGCACCGCTTCCTGCTGGAGCTGACCGAGGTCGCCGATGTACGGGTGGTCATCCTGCGCATGTCCCGGGTGTCGACCCTGGACGCCACCGGCGCGCTGGTCCTGAAGGACGCCGTGGAGAAGCTGACGCGGCGCGGCATCCTCGTCCTGGTGTCCGGGATCCGCCCCGGACAGCGCCAGGTCCTGGACTCCGTCGGAGCCCTGGAGGCGCTGCGGCCCGAGGACCGGGACCACGCCACCACACCGGAGGCGATCAGGGCCGCCCACGACCACCTGGAGTCGGCGGGCGTACTGCCCGCGGCTGCCGACCGGCACAAGCAGCGGGCGCTGCCGAACCCCGCCGGGTCTCCCGAAACGAGTGAGGAGTCCGTGCGATGAACCAGCCCTCGCCCGCCCCCGGCACGGCGGAGGCGCTGCGGCACCGGGAGACCCTGCCCTACCGGCACGTCCTCACCCTGCCGACGATGCCGGGCGCCGTGCGCCTGGCCCGCGAGACCGCCGAGCAGGCGCTGACGGAATGGGGGATCGGCCTGCGGCACCCCACCGTGGACCCCGCCCTGCTGATCCTCGGCGAGCTGGTGACCAACAGCGTCCGGCACGCCGCCGTCCGCTCCCCGCAGCTGACCGTGATCTACGCCGCGGGGCCGGACTCCCTGGTCTTCGCCGTGCACGACCGGCACCCCTACCGGCCCCCGCTGTACGGCGCGTACGGCGGCGGGACCGGCGGTCTGGCCACCGTGATGGAGCTGACCCTGGGCCTCGGCGGCAGCGCGGTCGTCCGGCCGGACGCCGACGGCCAGGGCAAGAGCATCTGGATCACACTGCCCCTCTGAACCCCTCCCACCACCCGCGCATCCGCTCACCTACCGAAAGACCCCTGTGCCATGAGTGACAACCTCCCCGTCTGCCCCGCCTGCTCCGGTTCCTACGCCTACGAGATGGGCGCGCTGCTGGTGTGCCCCGAGTGCGGGCACGAGTGGTCGCCGTCCGAGGAGTCCACGGACGGTGCCTCCGGGGGCAAGGTCGTCCGGGACGCCGTGGGCAACGTGCTCGCCGACGGCGACACCGTGACCGTGGTGAAGACGCTGAAGGTCAAGGGCAGCCCGACCGGGATCAAGGCGGGCACCAAGGTGCGCAACATCCGCCTGGTCGACGGCACGGACGGCCACGACATCGACTGCAAGGTGGACGGGTTCGGTGCCATGCAGCTGAAGTCCAGCGTCGTCAAGAAGGCCTGAGCCAGGCCTCGTCGAAGGCGAAGACGGGTCACGTGTTTTTATGGGCCACATGTTCTTGATGGGTGGGTGGGTGCGATGAGTACGCCGCTGTACCAGCTGAAGGCCGAGTTCTTCAAGACGCTGGGTCATCCGGCCCGCATCCGGGTCCTGGAACTGCTGAGCGAGCGCGAGCACGCGGTGGCGGAGATGCTGCCCGAGGTGGGCATCGAGCCCGCGCACCTGTCCCAGCAACTGGCCGTGCTGCGCCGCGCGAACCTGGTCAGGACCCGCAAGGAGGGCTCGAACGTGTACTACTCACTGACCAGCCCGCAGGTCGCGGACCTGCTGCGGGTCGCGCGGAGCATCCTGTCCGGGGTGCTCGCCGGGCAGGCCGACCTGCTGGCCGACCTCCAGTCCGCGCAGGGCGAGGTGAGGCCGCCGTCGTAGCGACGGCGGCCGGGCGCGCGGCCGAGGGGTCAGGACGGTTCCCTGCGGAAGGGCTCGTGCCCGGCGCCCGAGGGCCACAGCACCTCGACGTCGATCCCGTGGCTGCGGGCGTACGCCACCAGGTGGGCCGTCGCGTCCCGGCCGTTGGAGGGGGAGCCGTCCCACACGGCCAGCAGACGGCCGCACGCGCGCAGCAGGCTCTCGTCCGCGTTGACGCAGGCGTCGCGGTCGCCGGGCTCGTACTCCACCAGCCGTACCTGCTCGGAGAGCAGCAGCAGCTCGCCCGCCGCCTTCCGGTCGGCCTCGGCCAGCGGCGCGGGCACGCCGTGGTACGACGGCAGTACCGTCACCAGGGCCAGCCCCGCCCTGCGGGCCGCCCGCCCGAACGCCACCGGCAGCCCCTTGCCCGCGCGGACCAGTCCGGCCCGGCCCGCCTTGGCGAAGTCGGCCAGCCGGGAACACAGTTCCTCCTCCAGCAGCGCGAGCGTCGACGCGCTGAGATCGGGATGCCCCACAACAGCGATCACTCTGCCGTCCCCTCCTCATCACCGGGTCATGACCGGACACGACGGTCACTGATCATTTCCAGGCTCGGGCGGGGCCGCGAGAGCCGATCGGTGTCGAGGCTTGGGCCGGTCGGCCCTTCCCAAGGGGCCTTCCGTCAGACCGGGATCACTCGGCGGACGCGCCCCGCGAGCGCGCCACGCGGTAGCCGAGGTAGACGACTCTCGAGCCGAAGGTGCGGCTCTCGACGAGTTCGAGATCCTCCCGGCGCTCGTCCCGGGGGAAGAACGGGATGCCACCGCCGACCAGCACCGGATAGACCATGGTCCGGTACTCGTCGATCAGCCCCGCCGCGGCGGCTTCCGCGGCGAGCGTCGCGCCGCCGATCGCGATCTCACCCTCACCCGGCTCGGCCCGCAGCCGCTCGATCTCCTCCGCCACGCTGCCGGACGCCAGCCGTGCGTTGCCCCGCACCGCCGACAGCGTGCGGGAGAACACCACCTTCGGCAGCGGGTTCCAGAGCGCGGTCCACTCGAGCTGGGCCTCGTCGAGTGAGGGATCCTCGTCGGCGGTCTCCCAGTACAGCATCGTCTCGTACAGCCGTCGCCCCATCAGGTGGACGTCGACCTGGCGGATGTCGTCGATCCAGAAGCGGAAGATCTCGTCGTCGGGCACCCCCCAGCCGAAGTCGCCGTCCGGCCCGACGATGTAGCCGTCGAGCGAGACGCTCATCGAATAGGTCACGCTGCGCATCAGAAGACCTCCTCCGTACCGGGTTGGAAGATGAGACTGCCAAAGTCCGCGGAACTCATCGCGGCTCGCGGAATTCCCTGGGGCGGTTCACCGCGTGGGCGTCGGCGAGCGTGTCCTGCGCCGCCCGCGCGAAGTCCCGGACGAGGCGGGAGCGGCGGGTCGCCACCCAGGCCAGGGCCACCTCGCCCGGCCCGATCAGATCGGCCCTGCCGTCCCGCAACACCTCCACCTGGTCGAACCACGTGGTGCGCGGCAGCCGCACCGTCACACCGGGGTGCCGCGCGGTGAAGGCGACGGTGGCGGGCGTGACGGTGATGCCGGGCATGAAGCCGACGGTCAGCGTCGGTGTGCCCCGCGCCGCCGACATCTTGTGGCGCCTGTGATACCCGGAAGGCATCAGGCGTTGACATCGTTATCGTCGGCCGGTTTTCGTCTTCCCTCTAGTTGAAGCATCAAGAATCTTGGGTAGGTCCGTACTCGGCAACCCTGTGAGGTGGTTCGCGTGTCCCAGTCCTCGTCCCGATCCAGACTCGCCCTGCTCGCGGCCTCGGCGGCGGGTGCGGCGCTCCTGACGATCGGCGTCGCCACCCCGGCGGGTGCGGCGGACTTCCCGGGCCCCGGGCTGCGCTTCTACACCGGGGCCGACCGCACCGGCACGGAACTCCTGGCCGACGAGAACGACGTCGGCGTCTGCCACGAGCTGACCACTCCTGCGCTGTCGTACACCGCGATCACCAGCCACAACACCGAGGTCTTCTTCAACCCGGGCTGCGAGAAGGGGACTCCGGAGTTCCCCGGTGACTGGTACTTCCTCACCGGCACGTTCAACGGGGGCGACTTCCCCTTCCCCGCGCTGAGTTACCGCGTACTGCCCAACTGACGTCGCGGCGCCGGGAACCAGCCGGTCACGCCAAGCGGCGGCTTCGCGTGACCGGCCGGTCCGGTGCGGTCGCTCAGGACAGGATCTCGACGTAGCCGTCGGTCCCGTGCACACGGATTCGCTGGCCGTCATGGATCAGCCGGGTCGCACCCTCGACGCCCACGACGGCAGGGAGGCCGTACTCGCGGGCGATCACCGCGCCATGGGTCATCAGGCCGCCCACCTCGGTCACCAGGCCGGTGATCCCGAGGAACAGCGGGGACCAGCTGGGGTCGGTGTAGGCCGTGACGAGGATGTCGCCCGCCTCGAGGTCGGCCTCCGCCATGTCGAGGACGACACGGGCCCTGCCCTCGACGGTCCCGGCGGAGACGGGGAGACCGGCCAGGGCACCGGCCGGCACGTCGTCACGCCGGTACGCGCCGGTGACGGCCTCTCCGTCCGAGGTGAGGACCCTGGGCGGGGTGAGCGCCTGGTACGACCGGAAGTCCTCCTTGCGCCGCTGGATGAGCCGGTGGTCCACCCGGTGCGAGCGCACCGCCTCGTGGAACTCCTCGAACGTGAGGTGGAAGACGTCCTCCCGCTCCGCGAGCACCCCGGCCCGTACGAGGCGCTCGGCCTCCTCCAGGAGGGCCTGCTTGTAGAGGAAGTACCGGCTGACGATGTGGTACTTGGGGTACTCCCGGTAGCCGATGAAGGTCCGGACCCGGTCGATCATCCGCTTGGTCTCGTCGGCTCGCCGCTCCCCGTCCGGCAGGGCCCGCAGGCGCGCCAGCACGTCCTCGGCCTTCCTCAGCGCTGTCTGCCGCCCCTGCTCGAACCGCCGTGCGGCGGCGCCCGGTTCGAAGTTCCGGACGTTGTCGAGGATCGCGGGCAGGACCGTGCCGGGCCGCTCGCGCCACCGCGGTCTCGTGATGTCGATCTCGCCGACGCAGCGCATGCCGTACCGGTCGAGGTAGGCCTCGATGGCGGCGCGCGCCTCCGTCCCGCCGGGGAGCTTGGGCAGGTCCTCCAGGAAGTCGTCGTCCTCGACGCCCTGGAGGAACGCCACCACCTCGGGGTACGGGCGGATCACGTCGGCGACGTCGAGCAGCGCCAGCCCCATCTCCGAGGTGACGTTGCCGGGGGCGGACAGGGTGAGCGTGTCGGCCGCGTTCTTCTCGCCGAGCCACTCCTCCAGCCTGTCGTTGAGCCACCAGGTGGCCTCCATGCCCGCCATGATCGCCTGATGGAGCAGCGGGTCACTGACTTCTCGCTTGTGGTCCTCGAAGGCCTCCAGCAGGAAGTCGAACAGCTCCGCTCCGGTCTTCGTCCGGATGTCGCGCTCCAGGGCGGCGACGGACGCCCGGCCGCGTTCGATCAACTCGGTGACGACGGCCGGATCGGTTTCGACGGGGGCGGGCGCGGCATGGGCGGGCAGCCCGCCGGGGCCCGTGTCCGGCAGCGACGGGACGAAGTCGCCGCGGTCGAGGACCGTCTCCAGCGCGTCCCTGATCAGCGGATCGCCCTTCCCCATGGCCTCCAGGAGGCCCGCGCGGGTCGTGGGCGAGGCCAGACGGGGAGTGACGTCGACGAACAGCCGCCCACCGGCCTCCAGCATCGGCACCAGCGCCGTCAGCCGCCACATGGACAGCCCCAGGGGCTTCATGGCGTCGGTCATCATCTGCCCGTGACCGACGGAGACGTAGACGTGGTTCTCCTGGTCGCCCGCCTCGGGGACGGGGAACAGCGTCGTGATCGGCCGACTCTGGACGATCTGGAAGCCGTCGTCGGCCAGGCACCACTCGATGTCCTGCGGTCGCCCGAAACGCGCCTCGATCCGCCGACCCAGCTCCACGAGCCCCACGACCTGAGCATCCGTCAGCGACGGCTGATCCTGCCGCCGTTCGTCGACCGCGACCTCCCGGGTGCCGCCGGCCGGCAGGGCGTGGACGGCCCGCTGTTTGGCCGCGATCGTCCTGGCGACCACTGCGCCGTCCCGCACCTTGAAGACGTCCGGGTTCACCAGACCGGAGACCAGTGCCTCACCGAGGCCGAAACCGGCGTCCACGGTGGCGGCCTTCCGATCGCCCGTGACGGGATCGGCGGTGAACAGGATCCCCGACGCCCGCGGGAAGACCATCCGCTGCACGACCACGGCCATGTGGACCGTACGGTGGTCGATGCCCTGGCGCTGACGGTACGTCACCGCCCGTTCGGTGAACAGCGAGGCCCAGCACCGGCTGATGTGCCGCAGCACCGCCGTAAGCCCCATGACGTTCAGGTAGGTGTCCTGCTGGCCCGCGAAGGAGGCCGTCGGCAGGTCCTCCGCCGTCGCGCTGGAACGGACGGCGTAGGCCGCCCGCTCACCGAACCGGGCGAGCGCGCGGCCGATCGCCGTCGCGAGGTCGTCCGGGACGGGAACCTCCTCGACGGCGCGGCGGACCTCCGCGCTGAGCGTGCGGATCGCCTCCCGGTCGTCCGGGTCCACACACGACAACCGGTCGAGCCGGTCGCCGATCGACGGCGCCTGCGCCATGATCCGCCGGAAGGCGTCCGTCGTCACACAGAAGCCGTCCGGCACGCGGACGCCCTCGATCCTGGTCAGCGCGCCCAACTGCGCGCCCTTGCCGCCGACGACCGCGACCTGGGTCTCGTCGATCTCCTGGAGACCGAGCACGTAACGCTCACTCATCGCGACCCTTCCGAGGCACCCGTAGTTTCCGTGCGCCACCCCCTGCCCCGCGTTCGTGCAGGTGGTGGCTTCGGCCGCCGATTCTGCGCCCTGACCCGGGCCTTGCCGCAAGCCCCCCGGTGCGCTATAAGTTGAGAGTGGCAAGGAGATCGTTCTCCTTGCCTTTGCTGTTTTCGGGCAGCCCACAGGAACTCGCTCGTCAGTTCTACAATGCCCTCTCGCACCCGCACGGCAGTGACGCCGCGACGCGTTCCGGTTCCGTGCGGCGGGAAACGGGGGGCTTGGTGGGGGAACGAGCGGTGTCGGCGGGCGTGTGGCGGTTCACCGTGCGGCGGGCGTGGGTGTACCGCACGCTCCTCGGCGCCGCGCTGCTGACCGTCCTGCTGACGACGTCCGTGCTGGCCGCGCTCACCGCCTACTCGGGCGCGATCGGCGACGCGGCACTGCGCCGGTCGCTCGCCGAACAGCGCGCCGCCGCCGAGGCAGCCCTGGTGGTCAAGGCCAACGTGCCGGAGGAGGACCGGCAGGCGGCCGACGACGCCGTGCGGGCGGGGGCCCGCACCGTCTTCGACGGCCTGCCTGTACGGGTGCGCACCCTGCTGCGGTCCGGCCCCTACGCCCTGCCCCCGGACCTGCGGCCGGACTCCGCGCGGGACGACGAGAACCCCGACCTCGCCTACTTCGCGGCCCTGGACCGCACACAGGTGAGGGCCGTCGCCGGTCGACTCCCGCGCGAGGCCGCGACCACCGGGGACGTCGAGGCGGCGCTGCCGCAGAGTGCCGCCCGACGCCTCGGGGTGACGCCCGGTGACCGGCTCACCGTCACCGACCGGCTGGACGGCCCGCCGGTACGCGTGCTGATCACCGGCGTGTACCGGCCGGTGAACGTGCGGGCGCCCTACTGGCAGTTGGACGACCTGGGCGGACGCGGAGTGAAGGCGTCCAGCTTCACCACGTACGGGCCCCTGCTCACCGCCCCGGCCGAGCCGACGTCGGGACGGGTGAGCGTCGGCGCCTCGGGCTGGCTGGTGTCGGCCGACTACTCCTCGCTGACGACGGACCGGATCGACGCACTGCGCGAGGCCGCCCGCTCGGGGAGCGCGGCGCTGCGCGAGCAGCCCGCGCTCAGCGGTACGACCGTCGCGGCCACCGGGCTGCCCGAGGTGCTGGACCGCGTCGAACGTTCCCTGCTCGTCACCCGTTCCAGCATGCTGATCGTCGCCGGTCAGCTCGGACTGCTCGCGGCCTGCGCCCTGTTGCTCGTCGCGCGGACGCTCAGCACCGAACGCGCGGCCGAGACCCGCCTGCTGCGGGCACGCGGCGCCACCCGCACCCGGCTGGCGGGCCTGGCCGCGCTGGAGGCCCTGCTGATCTCCGCCCCCGCGGTGCTGGTGGCGCCACTGCTGGCCGGGCCGTTGACGCGGCTGCTGGCCGGACAGGGGGCGCTGCGCCGGACCGGGGTGCGCCTCGACGTGCCGGGCTGGGGCCGGCCCGAGGTGTGGGCGGTCGCCGCGGGCGTGGCCGCGCTGTGCGCGCTGGCGGTGGCGGTACCGGCGTTGCGGGCGTCCCTCGCCCTCGGCGTCCGGGCGGGGGCGCTGCCCGCACCGCTGCGCGCCGGGGCGGACATCGGGCTGCTCGCGGTGGCCGGTGTCGCCTTCTGGCTGCTCGGCAGCCAGGACTCCGGCGCCGTCACCGCCGACCGCGAGGGGGCCCTCGGCGTCGACCCGCTGCTGGTGGTGGCGCCCGCTCTGGTGCTGCTCGCCGGAACGGTCCTGGTGCTACGGCTGCTGCCGTTGCTGGCGCGGATCGGTGAGCGCCTCCTCGTCCGGGGACGCGGGCTGACCGGGGCCATGGTCGGCTGGCAGTTCAGCCGTCGGCCGATGCGGGGCGCGGGCCCGGTGCTGCTGCTGGTCATCTCCGTGGCGCTGGGCGTGGTCGCGATCGGGCAGGGCGCGTCCTGGCAGCGCTCCCAGGACGACCAGGCGGACTTCCGCGCCGGTGCCGAGGTGCGCGTCCTGGCCGCCGGGAGCGGCGGTGTGGGCCGCACCGACGTCTACGCCGGCCTCCCCCACGTCGACGGGGCCGCCCCCGCGGCCCGGGGCACGGTCTCCCTCTCCGGCGGCCGTACCGCGACCGTCGTGGCCCTGAACACGGAGGAGGCGGCCGGGGGAGTGCTGGCGCGGCCCGACCTGACGGACGGTCCGCTGCTCGCCGGACTCGCGCCGCGCGGCACACCCGCGGGCATCCAGATACCGGCGGGCACCACCCGGCTCACGCTGACCGCCGCCCTGCACGGCACCGCGCCGGGACCCGACGCGGACGTCACGCTGACCGTGCGGGACCGGCACGGCACCACCTACGAACTGCCGTCCGGGACCCTCGCCGCCGACGGCCGCTCCCATCGCCTGGCCCCGGAACTGGGCGGCGCCCGGGGCCCGTTGGCCCTGACCGGGCTCAGCCTGAGCACGTCGCAGCCGACCGGCCGGGCCGACCGGCACCGCCTCGTCCTCGACGCGCTCACGGCGACCTCGGCCGACGGCGACGTCCGGCGGCTGACCCTGCCGACGAGGTGGTCGACCGCGATCGAGGCCGACTCGGCCGCCTTCGCCCCCGACGGCGACGCCCGGCCGACCCGCCCCCGCATCACCTCGACGGCGCCCGTCACCATGACGTACGGCACCGGCTATCTGCCCGCGGACGTCTCGTGGCCCGCCTCGGTGCTGACGGTCCGCCTGGAGGTCGCCCAGCCCGCCGCTCCCGAGATCGCCGCGGTCGCCACCGACCAGTTCCTCACCGCGTCGGGGGCGCGTGAAGGGCAGCGCGTGGAGGTGCGGTTCGACGGCCATGCCGTACCCGTGCGCATCGCCCGCACCGCCGGTGCCCTGCCCACGACGCAGGCCACCGCCCAGGACGGCGGCGCCCTCCTCGTCGATCTCCGGTCCGTCGACCGGGTGCTGCAAGCCCGCTACGGAACCGGTCTGAAGCCCACCGAGTGGTGGCTGCGCACGACGGCGCCCGCTGCCGCGGCGGCGGCCGTGCGGGGACTGCCCGACATCGCACCGGAGCAGGTGGTGGTGCGCGACGAGATAGCGGCGGAGCTGCGCGACGACCCGTTCGGGGCGGCCCCCGAGACCGCGCTGCTCGCGGCGGCGGCGGTGACCGTGCTGTTCGCCTCGCTCGGCTTCGCGGTGAGCGCGGCGGGGGCGATGCGGGCCCGCGACGGCGAGTTCGCCGTGCTGCGCGCCCTGGGGACACCCCGCCGCCGGCTGGCCCGGCTGGTCGCCATGGAGCACGGCGTGCTGGTGGCCCTGGCGCTGCTGGTCGGCACCGCCCTGGGCGCGGTGCTGACGTACGCGCTGGTCCCCCTCGTCGTCCTGACCGGTCAGGCCACCCGGCCGCTCCCGCCGGTCCTGGTGGAACTCCCGCTGCCGCCCCTCGCCGCGCTGCTGGCGGCCCTCGCCGCGGGCCCGGCCCTGGTGACCGCCGCCCTCGCACCGCGGCGGGCCAGACCCGTGGTGACGCTCAGGGAAGAGGTGACGCAGTGACCGCGCGGCCCCCGCACGCACACGCCGGGTTGCCGTCCCGGCTCAGAGCCTTCGCCGGTACGTCCCTGGCGCTCGCGCTGCTGGTGGCCGTGACCGCCGCGCTCGCCGCCGCGTACCCGCTCGCCGTCGACCGGTACGGCGACGCGGGACTGCGCCGGGCGGTCGAGCAGGCCCTGCCCGACCGGACGAGCGTGCAGGTGCAGGCCCCGCCGCCCTGGGTGGACACGATCGAGGAGGCCGAGGCCGTCCTGCGCCCCGGTCCGCTCGCCGAGGCCCGCGCCGAGGTCCTCGCCACCGTGCGGGCGCCGCTGGTCGCCGACCCCGCGCAGTCGTCGTACGGCGTCCGCACCACCGTCAACCTGGAGGTGCCGGACCCCTGGCTGCCCCAGCCCGCCGGGATGCCCGCCCAACTGGTGCTCGCCGCCCAGCAGGACCTGGCCGCCCACGCCCGGCTCAGCGAGGGCCGCTTGCCGCGCACCACGGGCGGACCCGTCACCGCAGCGACCCCGCGGGTCGAGGCCGCCGTCACCAAGGACACCGCCCGGACGCTGAACATCCGGGTCGGCTCGGTGATCCACGTACCCGGCTCGGGCCGCGGCCCGCTCGCCGTCCGGATCACCGGCATCGTCGTCCCGCGCTCCCCGGCGGGCGCCTACTGGTCGACCGTGCCGGTGCTGCGCGCCCCCGCGCTGGCCCGCCGCCCCGGCAGCGCGCCGTCGGAGGTCTACTGGCTCGGCGGTCTGCTCCTCGCCCCCGACGCGGGCCCGGCCCTGTTGGGCACCCCCGGCCGCCCCCACCGCTACTGGCAGGTGGCCCCCGACGTCACCGCCCTGCGCGGCCACGACATCGATCGGCTGGCCGCCGCCGTCGCCACGCTGGAATCGGGCCCGGGAGTGCAGCGCCTGCGGGAGGCCGTCGACGAGCGCCTGGAGTCCCAGACGTCCCTCGACGAGGTCCTCACCAACCATTCCGGACTACGGTCCGGGATCGAACCCCTGCTGCTCCTCGCCGCCGTCGGCACCGGCAGCCTCGCCGTGATCGTCCTGGCCATGGCCGGTGGCGTGGCGGCCGACCGCCGCCGCGCCGAGCTGGCCCTGCTGCGCGCCCGCGGCGCCGCGCTGCCCGGCCTCGCCCTCCGGCTGCTGGCGGAGACGGCGGTGGTCGCCGTACCGGCCGGTGCCCTCGGACTGACCGCCGCACTGCTCCTGCTGCCCGGCGCCCGCACCGCGCCCGCCGTCGCCGCCGCCCTCGCCGTCACCCTGCTCGCCTGCGTCGCGCTCCCCGTGCGCGCGGTCGTGGCGCACCGCACGGTCCGGATGCACGACGGCCGGGACGACCTCACCACCGCTCGCCCGTCGCGGCGCCGAACGGTCGCGGAACTCACCGTGCTGGTGATCGCGTGCGGCGCCGTCGTCGCCTTGCGCCGCCAGGGCTCCGGCGGCACCGGTCTGGTGGCCGCCGCCCCGCTGCTGACCGGCGTCGTCGCCGCGCTGCTGCTGGCCCGCCTCCACCCCCTGCCCCTGCGCGCGCTGGGCAAGGCGACGGCACGGATGCGCGGCGTGGTCATCCCGCTGTCGCTGGCGCAGGCGGCCCGCGCCTCCGGCTTCGCCGTGCTGCCACTGCTCGCCCTGCTCAGCGCCCTGACCACGGCCGCGTTCGGCGGCTCCGTCCTCGCGGGCGTCACGGAGGCCCGCGACCAGGCCGCGCTCGTCGCCGTCGGCGCCGACGCCCGCGTCGAGAACGCCACCGGCGCGCTGCCCCCGGACCTGCCCGACCGCGTCCGCCGACTGCCCGGCGTACACGACACGGCGCAAGCGAGCGTCGCCTACGAGGCGAGGCCGGAGCAGGGCAGCCAGCCGGTGCCGCTGGCCGGGGTGGACCCCGACGCGTACGCCCGCCTGGCGCGGCACACGGGCCTCGGCCCGTTCGACGCGGCGCGCCTGCGGCAGGGGGACACCGACGGGCCGCTGCCCGCCCTGGCCTCGCCGCGGGTCGCCGAGGAGTACGGCACCGGCCCCTACGCCGTCCTGTTCCCGGACGGCACCTCCGTCACCGTACGCATCGCCGAGGTCCGGCGGCACACTCCGGCCGTCATCGGCGACGACTTCCTGATCGTCGACCGCGCCGGACTTCCCCGCGAAGCGGCCCGCCCGACGGCCCTGCTGCTGACAGGGGACGCCCTGAACGGCCGGGAACTGCGCGCGGTTGCGGACGGCGGCGCGGGAACCGTCCGGCTGCGCGCCGAGGAACGCGCCGGGCACGTCGACTCACCCCTGCAGTCCGGCGCGGAACGCCTGTACGGCGCCGCCGTCGTCGCGGGCGGCGGCTACGCCGTCCTCGCCCTGGTACTGACGGTGCTGCGCACCGCACCCGAACGCAGGGCCCTGCTCGCCCGGCTGCGCACGATGGGCATGAGCCGCTCCCAGGGCCGCCGACTGCTGATCCTCACGGCCCTCCCGCAGGCGCTCCTCGCCGCCGCGGGCGGCATGCTGACCGGCTGGGCCGCCATCCACCTGCTGGCGCCCGGCGTCGACCTCACCACCCTCGCCCTGGCCTCCCCGTCCGCCCTCGACGGGGCCGCGCTGCGCACCGACCCGCTCTCCCTGGCGGTCCCGGCGCTCACCGTGCTGCTGCTGTCCCTCGGTGTGCCCGCCGGGCAGGCCTGGTGGACCAGCCGACGTGGCTCGGTGCGCGAACTGAGGCTGGGTGACCGCTAGACCGTGCACAAAACCCCTACACCGCACCGGCCCGAGTCCCTCCGTCAGCCCAGGAGCAGCCGATGACCAGCAGCCCCACCTTCCACGAGCTGGCCGACCGCGCCCTCGCCGCGCGCGACGCCGCCGCCTACGGTCACGACGCCCTGATCAGCTGCGACCGACTGGTACGGATCTTCTCCGCCGACGGCGTGGAGGTCCAGGCCCTGCAAGGCCTCGACCTGCTGGTGCGCGAGGGCGAACTGATGGCCCTCGTCGGTGCCTCCGGCAGCGGCAAGTCCACCCTCATGAACATCCTCGCCGGACTGGACAAGCCCACCGCCGGAGCCGCCCGCGTCGCGGGCCACGACCTGCTCACCATCTCCGCCCGGGAACGCCTCGCCTACCGCCGCCGGACCGTCGGCTTCGTCTGGCAGCAGACCTCCCGCAACCTCCTGCCGTACCTCACCGCCGCGCAGAACGTCGCCCTGCCCCTGCAACTCGCCCGCGCCCGCGGGGGACGCCGGGCCCGCGCCGAGCGCGCCATGGAACTCCTCGGCCTGCTGGACGTGGCCGACTGCCGCGACCGCCGCCCGCACCAGATGTCCGGCGGCCAGCAGCAGCGTGTCGCCCTTGCCGTCGCACTCGCCAACGACCCCGCGGTCCTGCTCGCCGACGAACCCACCGGTGAACTCGACTCCCACACCGCCGAACAGGTCTTCGCCGCGTTCCGCACCGCCAACGAGGAACTCGGCACCACCATCGTGATCGTCACCCACGACCAGTCCGTCGCCGGTGAGGTCCGCCGCACGGTTGCCATCCGCGACGGCCGTACATCGACGGAGGTGCTGCGACGCAGCGAGGTCGACTCGGCCACCGGCCAGGAGAACGTGGTCGCCCGCGAGTACGCCATGCTCGACCGGGCCGGACGCCTCCAGCTGCCCGCCGAGTACACCCGCGCCCTCGGCATGCGCGACCGCGTCGCCCTGGAACTGGAACCCGACCACATCGCCGTCCGTCCGGACGACGCGGAGAGCGACCGCCGGCCCTAGGACTCGGTGATCTCGCCGTCCCTCAGCTCCAGCACACGGTCTGCGAGGTCGAGGAGGGTCGTGTCGTGGGTGGCGACGAGCGCGGTGATGCTCTCGCTGCGGACGACCGCACGCAGCAGTTCCATCACGGAGTGGCCGGTCTCCGCGTCCAGCTGGCCGGTCGGCTCGTCGGCGATGAGGATCGAGGGGCTGTTGGCCAGGGCGCGGGCGATGGCGACGCGTTGCCGCTGTCCACCTGACAGCTCGCCCGGACGCTGCGCGGCATGGTCCGTGAGCCCGACCAGGGACAGCAGCAGCTCGACACGCTCCCGCCGCTCGTCCGGATCCGCCCTGCGCAACCGCAGCGGCACACCCACGTTCTCGGCGGCCGTGAGGATGGGGATCAGCCCGAACGACTGGAACACGAAGCCGATGCGTTCCCGGCGCAGGGCGAGGAGGGCGTCCTCGCCCTGGTCCCGCAGGTTCAGCCCGTCGACGGTGACGCGTCCGCTGTCCGGCTCGTCCAGACCGCCGACGATGTTGAGCAGGGTGGTCTTGCCGGAGCCCGAGCGTCCCTTGAGGGCGACGAGTTCCCCCCGCGGGACCTCGAAGGAGACGCCCCGCAGCGCGTGCACGGCGTTCGCGCCATGACCGTACGACTTGTGTACGTCCGCCACCTCGAGCATGGTCGCGGTCCCCGCCCGGCTCATCCCGCCCCCCGTTGTGATCGCGCTGATTCCGCGGCGCGCCAGTGTCTCATCCGGGGCGGGGAGCGGCCAAGCACGGGCCCGCCCCGGCCTGGAACGCCCGTCCCGGGGTATCCGGGAACCCATGCAGCCCGGTGCGGGGCCGGGCACCCTGAGGGGAGGAGTGACGTGTCCGCGATACTCGAACGGATCAAGCGGTTCGCGAGGAGCCCGCAGGGTCGGCGCGCGATGGGCCAGGCCCGTCGCAGCGCGGCCGATCCGCGCCGCCGCGCCCAGGCCCAGCGGCTCATGAGCAAGCTGCGCACCCACCGGTGACGGGGCGGGGGTGCCGCCGCCGGTCCCACGGCACGACGGCACCCCGCCCGGCGCCGCGCTCGTGCGGCACGGAGCGTCACCACAGAATGACGTGACGTGTGCGTGGTGATTCACTGACGGCATGCCTTTCGACCGCTACGGCGTGCTCTCGGGAACCCTGCACGGACACCATCGCGACCAGCCGGACGACCAGGGCCGCTGGTTCCACGTCAACCTGGAGGTGGACGCGCCCGACGGGCGTTACCACTGTGCTGTCGACGTCGACAGCCACAAGTCCACCGTGGGGGTGCGGTGGAAGACGTTCACCCTGGACGCCGCCGCCCTGGAACCGGCCGTGACGCTGCCCCCCGGCTACCACGAGCTGGATCGTCAGCCGATGTCCGGTGCCCTGGACTACCTGCGTCATCCCGCGCTGGTGGACCGGTCCGGCGTCCTGTTCGAGCGGCGCCCGCCGTCCTGGCTCCAGGAGCTGCTCGACCTGTTCGGCTCCCGGCCGTGGCACGCGGGCAGCAACACCGACGCCGCCACCGCGCTGGAGGGCATCCTCGCCCCCGGACAGCGCATCCTCGTCTTCGGCGAGCCCTTCGGCCCGGGGGCCCACGGAGACATCGGCATGCACAACATCCACCAGAACCAGGGCGACCCGGCGGGCTCCCAGTGGTGGCCGGAGAACGGCATCTGGCAGGACGGGGCCACGATCACCCACCGCCCCGACGGCCGCTATGACGTCTTCCTCAACAAGTTCTCCAGCCAGGCAGGCCACACCGACGGTGATGGACACCCCTTCACGTGAGCCACCGCCCGCAACACCATCGCGCCGGTCATCGCTCCGGCCGCTCCCGCGCCCTCACACTCCGAACAGCCGCGCCCCGTTGTCGTGACACACCATGCGGAGCCAGTCGTCTCCCAGGCCCAGGCGCTCAAGGGCCCGGAGTTGGTGGAGGTACGGGTAGGGGATGTTGGGAAAGTCCGAGCCCAGCAGGACACGGTCGGCGAGGTGGGTGAGCCGGGGCAGGGACCGGCGGGGGAAGGGCGCCAGCCGCTCGGTGAAGTCGGTGAACGCCATGGTCGTGTCCAGCCGCACCTCCTCGTACCGTTCGGCCAGGTCCAGGAAGTCCTCGTACTCGGGCATCCCCATGTGGGCCACGATCAGCCGGAGCCGCGGGTGGCGTGCCAGCACCCGGGCGATCGGCTCGGGGCCGGTGTGCTTGCCGGGGGCGGGCCCGGAGCCGCAGTGGATGACCACGGGAACCCCGGCCTCGGCCAGCAGGCCCCACGCGCCGTCGAGGCGCTCGTCGGCCGGGTCGTACGCCCCCACCTGCACGTGCGCCTTGAACACATGGGCACCCGCCTCGACGGCCTCGCCGACGTACGCCCGTACGTCCGGCTCGGGGAAGAGGGTGGCGGTGTGCAGCGTGCCGGGGGTGCGGCGGGCGAAGTCGACGGCCCAGTCGTTCAGCCACCGGGCCATGCCCGGCTTGTGCGGATAGAGCATCGCCGTGAAGGCACGGACGCCGAAGTCCCGCAGCAGGGCCGCCCGTTGTTCCTCCTCGGCCCGGTAGGTGATCGGCCACTCGATGCCGCCGGTGAGCGGGCCGAGCCCGTCGAAGTAGTCCCAGACCTTCCGCAGCACGCGCTCCGGCATGAAGTGCGTGTGCACGTCGACCAGTCCGGGCAGGCCGAGCCGGGTCCAGAAGCGGCGTACCTCGTCGGCCTCCTCAGTACCGGACTGGGCGGTGCCTGCCTGGTCGACGGGTGACCTGCCGTGATCCTCCATGGCGTCCACGATCGGCTCCGGACGGGGGCCGGGTCCAGCCCCTGACCGCGTGCGGCGGGTGAGGGATGTGTCACGCCGCGAGCTTCGGGCCCGGGGGCGCTGACCGTGCGGAGCCGGTCGTGCGACGCCGGTGTACGCCGAGGGCCGCGAACAGCCCTTTCGCCGTGCCGCGTTGAAGTTTGCGATCTTGGGCAGACGGGTTGTCGCAGGTGTCGGCGGCTCCCGGGAGGTACCACCACGATGACCCCGCCCGTCCATCCCACGGGACGCAAGCGTGAACGGCGATTCAGTCTGCGTGTCACGACCGCCTTCTTCGTGCTGCTCGCCCTCCTCGTGGTGCTGACCGGAACCGTCGCGCGAGCGGTGGCGAGGGCCTTCGACCACCGGCCCGAGTGGATCCTCGCGCTCGCGGGCGTGGGCGTCGCCGTCCTGCTGCGCTGGGCGCACCGCCGTCGCAGGCTCTCCGCCGCCCGTCTCGCACGTGAGGCCACCGAGACGCTGGAGCGGGCGGCACGGACGACCGTGGACGCCCTCGACGCGCCGCCTGTGCGGGACGGAAGAGGGATCGGTGTCGCTGAGGAGCCCTGCCTGACGGTCGATGAGGAACCGTGTCCGGCCGAGGACCCCGCGGAGTTCGAGGCGGAGATAGCCGCCCTGTGCCGGCGTGACGGCTGCACCGACGTCGAAGTCGTGGGCGGGGCCGGGGACCTGGGCGCCGACGTGGTGGCCTCCACACCCGACGGACGACGGCTGGTGGTCCAGTGCAAGTGGTACGGCGACGGGAACAAGGTCGGCTCCCAGGACCTCCAGCGTTTCGGCGGTACCTGCTTCGCGGTCCATGGGGCCGACCTCGCCCTTGTCGTCACGACCAGCGGCTTCACCCTGCCCGCGTTGGAGTACGCGGAGCAGTGCGGCATCGTGTGCGTCGACGAGGAGGCGCTGCACGCATGGGTGACGGGCACGGCACCGTCACCCTGGCAGGAGGTTCCCGCCGGCTGAGTGCGGGGCTACAGGCGGATGACGACGAGAGCGATGTCGTCGGAGACGCCCCCGGCGACGTCGAGCCGGGTCAGCAGCGCGTCGGCCAGCGGGTCAGGGGCGAGGATTCGGTCCTGGGCCAGGGCAGTGGTCAGGCGATCCAGGCCGACGTCGATGTCCTCGCCGCGGCGCTCGATGAGGCCGTCGGTGTACAGCACGAGGATGTCGCCCCGGTTGTAGGAGAGCCCGGCCTGAGGGCGGGGGACATGGTGCTCGCGCGCGCCGAGTGGTGGGTCGGTGGCCTGGTCCAGCAGGTCGCAGGTTCCGTCGGGGTGCAGCAGGACCGGCGGTGGATGTCCGGCGTTGCTGTAGATGATCAGTCTGCTGCGCGTGTCGATGAGTACCTTGACCGCGGTCGCGGCCATGGCGCCGTCCACGGAGCGGGCGTAGAGGCCGAGGACTTCCAGGGCCTGGGCGGGGCTGGGAATGGCGCGGATGACGGCGCTCAGGGCGCTGCGGAGCATGCCCATGATGGCCGCGGCGTGCAGGCCGTGACCGACGACGTCTCCGACCGCCACGGCGTAGCGGTCGGGTGGCAGGTCGACGACGTCGTACCAGTCGCCGCACACGTTCAGTGACGCGGTCGCGGGCAGGTAACGCACGGCGATGTTGCTGTGCCGGTCCAGGTCGGGGACGGAGAGCATGGCTTCTTGCAGGGCCACGGCGATCTGCTGCTCGCGGGCGTGGGCCTGGCGCAGTTCCTGGTTCAGCCGGTGCAGCTCGCGGGCGCGCGCGTACAGCTCGGCCGTCAGGCTCTCGGCTCGCTCGGCCGACTCCTCGCTGAGCTGACGTGCCCGGCGTGAGTGGACGAAGGCGGTGACGTCCGTGACCTGTTGGATGATCCAGCTCACCGCGCCGTCAGGTCCGCAGAGGGGGGTGTGGCTCACGGACCACCATCGCTCCTCCAGCTTGTCCTGCTGATCGGCGGCGGGAACGTCGTATCGCTGGAGCACCGCGGTTCCCGGATTCCCGGTGTCCAGCATCCGACGCAGGGAGGCTTCGAGGTTTCGTTCCGCGTTGTCGAGGCAGCCGGGGTTCTCCGGCAGGGCGTCGAAGAAGAACTTCCCGATCAGCTCGTCCTCGGTCCGGCCCGCGGTCCGCAGGCACGCCGGGTTGACGTAGCGGATCACCAGGTCCGCGTCCAGCACCAGGTACGGGCTTGGTGCGGCGTCGAAGAACGCCGTGAAATCGATGTCTGCTGTCATCACGCGCTCTCCGTCGCCGCGAGCGCGACTGCCTGGACTTCCCAATCTACGGGCGATCCAGTGCCCGGGCTCGTTCGTCCGAGTTCCTTCACCCGTAGGGGTTGCAGTCAGGCATTCCGTGCGGTGGAAGGGCGCGCGTGGCACGTTGGATACAGCACCATTCCGCGGAGAGGGCGGCGACCATGCGAGCTCACCTGGGGGACCAACTCGTCATCGAGAGCACGACGACCGGTGCCACCAGGCGCGACGGCGAGATCGTCGGGCTCCACCACGAGGACGGCACTCCGCCCTACGACGTGCGCTGGTCGGACACGGACGAGGTGACGCTCGTGTTCCCCGGGCCCGACGCGCGCATCCGCCCCGTGGAGCACCACCGGCGCGCTGCTCCTGCCTCGGATCTCGGCGAGGCGGGAGCCGTGCCCGCGGCTGCCCCGCCGACCGGGACGTCCAACCCCGGCGACATCGGCCGACGCGTGGCCGTCGCCCGCGCCAGGCGGGGGCTCAGCCGGGAGGAGACCGCCCACCGGGCCCGTATGTCGCTCGGTTACCTGGCCTACCTGGAGGAGCAGCCCGCCGACCCCAGCGTGGCGACGCTCATCAGACTGGCCGACGTACTGGGCACCACCGCCGCGGTTCTGCGCGGCGGAGGCACGGACCTGCCGCCGGGCCAGGGCCAGGCGTTGTTGCGCCCTCGACTGCGGGACATGGGACCGGAGGAGTGCCGCCACCTGCTGTCCTCCTACGGTGTGGGGCGCATCGCGGTGTCGGCGTCCGACGGCCGCCCCGCGGTCGTCCCGGTCAACTACGAGGTGGTGGACGAGGCGATCGTCTTCAGGACCGCGCCCGGCCACGTGCCCGCGGCGGCTGTCGGAACGGAGGTCGCCTTCGAGGTCGACCACGTGGACGAGGCGATGAGCCAGGGCTGGAGCGTGCTCGCCGTCGGCCTCGCCGAGGCCGTCACCGACCCCGACGCCGTACGCACGCTCGCCCTGCGTGCCCACTCCACGCCCTGGCCGGGCGGCGACCGCGAGATGTGGGTCTCCATCCGGCCCGAGAGCCTCACGGGCCGCCGTATCGTCCCGGCCGACCAGTAGACGGCCGCGGGCCACCGAGGAGGGCCCGTCCCGCCGCCACCACTTCGAGGGGAGGCTCCGGTGAGCCGACCAGCACCGTCCGACGCCCAGGTGACGGCTCTCGCCGACGCCGCGGCGGCGGCTCCGTCGATGCACAACGCGCAGCCCTGGCGCTTCCGCTACCACCGCGGCAGCCGCACCTTCGAGATCCGTGCCGACCTCGGGCGCACCATGCCCCACGCCGACCCCGACGCCCGTGGCCTGCACATCGGCTGCGGGGCCGCCCTGCTGAACCTGAGGGTCGCCGCGGTCCACGAGGGCCTGCACCCGGAGACCCTGCTGTTGCCGGACCCCACCGACCGGGCGCTGGTCGCGAGCGTACGGCTGACCGGCGCCGCCGCCGACGACAGCGGCCTGGGCGCGCTGTATCCGGCGATCCGGCAGCGTCACAGCAGCCGCTTCCCGTTCGACGACAGGGAGATCCCGCAGCCCCTGCGGGAGGCCCTCGGCGAGGCCGCGCGCGCCGAGGGAGCGGCGCTGACCTTCCCGGCCTCATGGCATCTGGACGAGGTGCTGGAACTGGCCCGGGAGTCCGAGGCACGCAACATGACCGACCCCGGCGGAGACACCGACCTGGCCCGGTGGACCCGTCTCGACGCCGCGTCGGCGGACACCGCCGACGACGGAGTCCCGTACTACGCCTTCGGGCCGCGCAAACGCGGCGGAAAGTCCCCCATGCGCGATCTCGCGGGCCTCCGCGAGGTGGCGGGCCGCGACGCCGCGGACTTCGAGCAGAACCCCCAGCTGGCTCTGCTCAGCACCCCCCGCGACCACCCGGAGGACTGGCTCCGCGCCGGTCAGGCGGTGGAACGCGTCCTGCTGCTGGCCACCCTCGAGGGCCTGTCCAGCTCCATCGCCACCCAGCCCGTCGAATGGACGGACCTGCGCTGGGCACTGCGCGACCCGGTGTCCGGCACGGGCCACGTCCAGCTGATCCTGCGCCTGGGATACGGCCCCGAGGGCCCCGGCACACCACGCCGCCCCGCCTCCGACGTACTCGAGGTCCTGCCGTGACCGGTTCGGTCGTCACCCACCGCCGGTGAGGAGGCGTGGACGCCACGGTCGTCCACGCCCTGCCTCTGCGGCCGGATGCGCCGGTCAGGCCATAGGCTCAGTCGCGGGGGTTCGGGTCGGGAGGGCGAGGCGTGGGAGAGATCGGTGGAGTGGTTGGTCTCGTCGATCGGTGCCGGGCTCGTCATGCTCACCCTGCGGGACCTCTTCCACACCCTCTGGCACCCCACCCACCACGGCGGCCTGAGCCGTCTCGTCATGACGGCGATGTGGCGCCTGGCGCGGCGTTCCCGCAGCCGCAGGCGGGTGGTCGGCCTCGTCGGCCCGCTCGCCATGGTCACCGTGGTGTGCATGTGGGCCTTCACGATCGTCATCGGCTGGGCCATCGTGTACTGGCCGCACATGCCGGATGCGTTCGCCTTCTCACCCGGCTCCGAGGCGGCGCAGGAGCCCGCGCTGCTGGACTCCCTGTACCTGTCGCTCGTCACGGTGGCCACGCTGGGGCTGGGAGACATCGCTCCCGGCGACGGCTGGCTTCGTGTGGTCTCGCCGCTGGAGGCCCTGGTCGGCTTCGTCCTCCTGACGGCCACCGTCTCCTGGGTGCTGGAGGTGTACCCGGCGCTGACCCGCAGAAGGGTCCTGGCGATCCGGCTGGCCCTGCTGCGCGACTCGGACCCGGCACCGGAGCAGATCGACTGCACGGCGGGGGCGTTGCTGCTGGACGGTCTGGCCACCGAGGTCGTACGCGTCCGGATCGACTACACCCAGTACGCCGAGGCCTACTACTTCCACGACGGTGAGGACCGGTCGTCGCTGGCGTCCACCGTCGGCTTCGCCGTCACCCTCGCCCGGCGGGGCCAGGCGTCCCAGCGGCCGGACGTCCGATTGGCCGGTGACCTGCTCGCCGGTGCGCTGAATGACTTCGCCGAGCTGCTCGACGAGCGTTTCCTGCACACCGGCGGCACGACGACGGAAGTCTTCGCCGCGTACGCCGCCGACCACGGGCGCGACCTGGCAAAGCCCTGAGGTGACGGGGTCGCCCGCCACGGGGGCGAATTTAGGATGGGGCCGGGCCGGGCAGCGGAGGCCCGCGGCATCGTCGGAGGGCTGGGCAGCGCGTTGGTGACCATGAAGGACGTGGCACGTGCGGCGGGGGTCTCGCAGGCGACCGTGTCGTACGTCTACAACAACCTGGGCCGGGTCTCGCAGGCCCAGCGCGAGCATGTCTACGCCGTGGCCGCCCAGCTCGGGTACGCCGGGCCCAACGCCGTGGGCAGCAGTCTGCGCTCCGGGCGCGTGGGCGCGGTGGGTGTCGTGGTCATGGACTCGGTGGCCGACGCGCTGGAGGACCCGTCGACGATCCTGCTGATGAAGGGGATCGCGGAGGTGGGCGACCTCGAGGACGTGGCCCTGACGCTGCTGTCGGCGGGTGAGGACGTGCGCAACTCCAGGGCGTTGCGCGGCTTGGTCGACGGGATCGTGCTCCACAACATGCCCGAGGAGCACCCGCTGGCCGACGCGCTGGCCGCCTCGGGGATGCCGGCGGTGTCGGTGGACTCGCCGCGCGGCAGTGGCCTGCCGTACGTCGGCATCGACGACCGGCGTGGTGCCCGGCTCCAGATGGAGCACCTGCTGGGGCTCGGTCACCGCAGGGTGGGCATCCTCGTGGACAAGCTGTTCGTCCACGGCGAGGGCGGCCTGGTGAGCCTGGCCGAGGCGCGCAGGGCGACCGAGCGCAACGCGAGAGAACGGCTGGCCGGTCATTTCAAGGCCTGGCGCGACGCCGGTCTGCAACTGTCGGACCTGCGGATCGTGGACGCGGCGGGCATCGACGACGCGGCGGGCGCCCAGGCGGCGATGACCCTCTTCGACCACGCGGACGTGACGGCGGTCGTCGCGCTCTCCGACGTGCACGCCGCCGCGGCGACGCGCGTCGCGCGCGAACGGGGCATGGCGGTGCCGCACGACCTCTCGGTGATCGGCTACGACGACGCCCCCGTGGCCGCCCTGGCCGACCTCTCCACGATCCACCAGCCGATCGTGGAGAAGGGCCGCCAGGCCGCCGCCATGCTCCTGGACCGCATCGCCGGTGGCACCCGCAAACGAACACTCCTGCGCACCACCCTGGTGCAACGGGGCTCCACGGCCGCACCGCCCCGGTGAAGCGGGCGGACGCCTTACCCGGGGGAGGGGTTCCGGCGCTTGCCGGCAGCTGAGGTTCGGCGCGGCCGGGTCAGGGAGGTCATCGACGGCTTGGGTGCCCGAGACGCCGTGAGGAGGGTGCCGTGGACGGCTGCGGAGGCCGCTTGTTCGACGTAGCGGGTGGGGTCCGGGGGCCAGGCTTCACGGTCCTGGTGGATCAGCAGGGAGACCGCTCCGTGCACGCCGGCGCACAGGAGTCTGGTGGTTTCCGTTCTGCTCTCGATCCGTACTCCAGCGTCGCGGCAGGCGTCGACCTTGTCGCGGAAGTAGCGGAAGCAGGCGTCTTCGTTCTGGCGGCTGGCCTCGCTGGCCTCGCCGTCCATCACCAGGCGGTACTGGGAGGGATGCCGAAGCCCGAACGAGATGTAGGCGACGCAGGTCTCATGGAGCGCCGTCACCGGGTCCGGGACTTCCCGGGACACCGCCTCCAACTCGACGAAGAGGGAACTCCATACCCGTAGGCAGGTCGCGTGGACGAGTTCCCTCTTCGACGCGAAGTGGAGGTAGACGGCTGGCGGGCTTACTCCCGCACGCGTCGCCACCGCGCGGATCGTCACCGCCTCGGCTCCGTCGTTCTCCAGCAACTGGGCCGCGATGTCGAGGAGTTGCTCGCGAAGCAGCCCGCCCTGGCCCTTGGCGGCGCGGGCTCTGGGGCCGGTCACAGAAGGCCGTCCGTCAAGACGTCCGCGCCTTCACGGCAGTGACCATCTGGGTCACCCGGGCGCACAGTCCCCCGTGGGAGTCGTGCACATCGACCTCGATGACGGTGTTGCGCCCCACCCGCAAGGGCCGGGCCGTCGCCACGACATCGGTGTGTGCCGGGCGAAGGAAATGCGTCGTCGACTCCACGGTGGCCGGTGCGGCGCCGTCCGGGCCGTTCAGAGCGGCGCACACGGCGGCACTCACATCGGCGAGCCCCATCAGGGCTCCGCCGTGCAGGCCACCGCCCACCGTGGAGAGGGAGTGGTCGTGCGCCAACGTGGCTCGCACGCCGTCGGCGGTGATCTCGTCGAACTGGACCCCGAGCGTCTTGGCGTACGGCGCCAGCGCGTAGACGTCTTCCGCCGCAAGTGTGAGCACTGGTTGCCCCCCATTCAGGTTAGTGGCGATAACTTATCGGCGTTAACACACAACCGTCAAGAAACGCTCAGGCTGACCGCGGGCCGACCGTCAAGTGCGGTGTGAAGGATGAGACCGTGAAGAAGGTAATCGTCGCTGGTGGGCCGACCCTGGTACGGGCCGCCCTCGCCAAGGTGATCGACTCGAGCGACGCCATGAGGGTCACCGGCACCGTCGCGCACAGCGAGGACCTCAGGGACCTCCTCGACGTCGGCGCGGCTGCCGACATCGTCCTGCTCGACCACTCCCTCCACCCGGCGGAACCGCACGAGTTCACCGCCCTGATCCGCGAGGTCCGCGCGGCGGCCCGTACCGTCGTCTTCGGCGCGCCCAACGCGCAGGAGGTCGACGCCCAGGTACGCGCCGGCGCGACCGGCATCGTCGCCGCCGACATCAGCGCGGCGCAGCTCATCGCGGCCCTGGAGACCGTGAGCCGGGGCGGACTCGTCGTCGCCCTGGGAACGGCCCCGGCCGTCAGCAAGGCGCAGCCACGGGTCACACCCGAACTCACCCGGGACCTCTCCCGCCGCGAACGCGAGATACTCACCATGCTGTCGAGCGGTCAGGACAGCGCCTCCATCGCCCGCGACCTGGGCCTGAGCCCGCTCACCGTGAAGACCCACATCACGCACATGCTCAGCAAGCTGGGAATCCGCCAGCGCGGACACCTGATCGCCTTCGCCTACGAGAGCGGACTCGTCGTCCCCGGCATCACCCACACCAGCTTCATCGCGAACGCCCTGCGCACAGCGTCCTGAGGCCCTTTCAAGGACGGGGCGCGGGCCGACGCACAAGGGGCGCGGGGAACTGCGCGACCGGCCGCCGCGAGTCCCCCGCCACCCCCGTGCCTACGCCTCCCGCGCCCCCGCGTACATCTCCTCGATCAGATGCCCGTACGCGCCCTCGATCACCGACCGCTTCAGCTTCAGGCTCGGCGTGATCTCACCACGGTCCACGTCCAGGTCGCGGGGCAGCAGCCGGAACTTCTTGATGGTCTGCCAGCGCTGCAACCCGGCGTTGAGCTGCCGCACGTACCCGTCGATCAGTTCGACCGTGGCGGGCGCGGCGACGACCTCCTCGTACGACTTGCCCTCCAGGCCGTTCTCGCCCGCCCACTGGAGGATCGACGGTTCGTCGAGCGCGATCAGGGCGGTGCAGAAGTTCCGGTCGGCGCCGTGCACGAGGATGTTGGAGACGTAGGGGCACACCGCCTTGAACTGTCCCTCGACCTCGGCGGGCGCGATGTACTTGCCGCCGGAGGTCTTGATGAGGTCCTTCTTGCGGTCGGTGATGCGCAGGTAGCCGTCGGGCGACAGCTCGCCGATGTCGCCGGTGTGGAACCAGCCGTCCGGCTCCAGCACCTCGGCGGTCTTCTCGGGCAGCTTGTGGTAGCCCTCCATGATGCCGGGGCCGCGCAGCAGGATCTCGCCGTCGTCGGCGATCCGGACCTCCGTGCCGGGCAGCGGCTTGCCCACCGTCCCCGTGCGGTACGCCTCGCCCGGGTTGACGAAGGACGCGGCGGAGGACTCGGTGAGCCCGTAGCCCTCCAGGATGTGGATGCCCGCACCGGAGAAGAAGTAGCCGATCTCCGGGGCAAGCGCCGCGGAGCCGGACACACAGATGCGCAACCGGCCACCGAACGCCTCGCGGATCCTGGCGAACACCAGGGCGTCCGCGACCCGGTGTGCGGCGGACAGGGAGAACGGCACGGATGCCGTGCCGGTGCGGCGGAGGCCGTCCTGCCGGGTCCGGGCGTACTCGCGTCCCACTCGGGCCGCCCACCGGAAGACCGCGTACTTCGCGGCGCCGGAGGCCCGCGCCCGGGCGGCGACGCCGTTGTAGACCTTCTCGAAGACGCGCGGCACGGCCGCCATGTACGTCGGCCGTACGACCGGAAGGTTCTCGGTGATCCTCTCGGCGCGGCCGTCGACGGCGACGACATGGCCGACCTCGATGTGGGTGGAGGTCAGCGCCTTGCCGAAGACATGGGAGAGCGGCAGCCACAGGTACTCCACGTCGGTCGCGAGGATCAGCCCCGTCGCGGCGGTCGCCTTCGCGATGTACGACCAGTTGTCGTGCGGCAGCCGGACACCCTTGGGACGGCCGGTGGTGCCGGAGGTGTAGATGAGGGTCGCCAGCTGGTCCTTGGTGATCGCGCCGACCCGGTCGTCGATCAGCCGCGGGTCACGCCTCCGGCGTTCCCTGCCCAGGGCCTCCAGTTCGGTCAGGCCGATGACCCAGTCCTCGCCCGTGCCGGAGCCCGCAGGGTCGATGACGACGACACGGGCGAGTTCGGGCAGCCCGGCGCGCTTCTCGACCGCCTTGGCCACCTGTGCGGCGTTCTCCGCGATGAGCACCCGGCTCCCGGAGTCCGACAGGATGTACGCCGATTCGTCCGCGTTGGTCTGCGGGTAGACCGTGGTGGTCGCCGCGCCCGCGCACATGATGCCGAGGTCGGCGAGGATCCACTCGATCCGCGTCGAGGACGCCAGCGCCACCCGTTCCTCGGGCCGTACCCCCAGCTCGATCAGACCGGCCGCGATGTCGAAGACCCGTTCGGCGGCCCCCGCCCAGGTCAACGACCGCCAGTCGTCGGGGCCTTCGCCGGACGCTGCGGGCACCGGGTAGCGGTAGGCCTCGGCGTCCGGTGTGCCCGCCACGCGTTCCAGGAAGAGACGGGCGACCGACTGCGGACGGTTCTCGATCAGTTTCCGTACCTCGTACATGACATCCTCGTACACGACATCCTCCGGATAGGGGTGAGGGCCGCGGCCCTCGCGCTGGGACCGCGGCACACGACGGGTTGTGGTGAGGGGGCGGCGGATCAGTCCGGCGGTGACTGAGCGCCGTACGGGCTAGTGCGGGCGATCGCCACGGGGAGCCGGATGACGACCGTGGTGCCGACGCCCAGGTCCGACCGGACGGTCACCTGCCCGTGGTGGGCGTGGACGATGGCCTCGACGATGGCCAGGCCGAGGCCGGAGCCGCCGTAGGTGCGGCTGCGGCTGGCCTCGGCGCGCCAGAACCGTTCGAAGACGCGGGGCAGGTCTTCGGGGGAGATGCCGGGGCCGTTGTCGATGACGCTCAGCTGCACATGCTCACGGTCGAGGGTGACCTCGACGCGTACGGAGGTCTGGGTGGGGGTGTGCTGGACGGCGTTGCCGACGAGGTTGCGCAGGACCTGTTGGAGGCGGTTGGCGTCCCCGGTGACGATGGCGGGGGGTGCGGGTGCCAGGGTGATGTCGCGTTGGGGGTAGATGATCTGGGCGTCCTCGACGACGCTGGTGGCCAGGGTGGTGAGGTCGACGTTGTCCTGTTCGACGGGGCGGCCCGCGTCCAGGCGGGCGAGCAGCGCGAGGTCCTCCACGAGCAGGCGCATGCGTCCCACCTCGTTCTCGATGTGCTCGAGCGCGGTCTCCAGGCCGGGGCCGGAGAGGCCGCCCTGGCGGTGCAGGTCGAGCCAGCCGGAGATCGTGGACAGGGGGGTGCGCAGTTCGTGGGAGGTGTCGGCGGCCAGGGAGCGGACGGTCGCTTCCGCGCGGGCCTGGGCGTCGAAGGCCCGGTTCACGGCCTTGGCGAGCAGGTCGGCTTCGCTGCCGTTGCGGTGCGTGGGAAGGCGTTCGGTCAGGGAGCCCGCGGCGATGGCGTCGGCGCTGCGGGCCATGCGGACCAGCGGGAGCATCCCGAGCCGCAGCACGACGACGGACAGGCCCAGCAGGGCCAGTAACGCGGCGCCAACCAGGGCGAGTTGACGCTTGATCAGCGTAGCCGTGGTCGCGTCGTCCACCGAGGTGTCGATCGAGAGGATGACGGCGGCCGGTTCGACCGTGTTCTGGCCGGGTCCGCGGTCGATGCTCAGGCCGGGGCTGGGAATGCGTACGGCGCTCAGGTCGCCCCCCTCCAGTGTGACGACGCTGCCCGCCGGCGAGGTCAGGCTGAGCGCGGCCAGCTCGTCGGCGGCCCGGGAGGCGGAACCGGTGCTCAGGAGAACCCTGTTGTCCGCGTCGACGGCGACCGTGCCCAGGGGTGTGCCGAGGAGGGCGCCGAGC